>NZ_VXKZ01000113.1:0-401743 GCF_008693195.1 Paenibacillus sp. UASWS1643 | reverse complement strand
GAGGTAGATAGGCTGGGGGTGGAAGTGCAGCAATGCATGGAGCTGACCAGTACTAATCGGTCGAGGGCTTATCCAATTGCAAGTTGTAATTCGCGTGTTTCGTTTCGAATCTAGTTTTCAGAGAACGATCTCTGAAATGTAAGCTACGCGTTTGGTGGCGATGGCGGAGGGGTTCCACACGTACCCATCCCGAACACGACCGTTAAGCCCTCTAGCGCCGATGGTACTTGGACCGCAGGGTCCTGGGAGAGTAGGACGCCGCCAAGCAATAGGAAGACACACTTGAATGATTTCGAGTGTGTCTTTTTTTGTGTTTTAATGTAATTCATAATTTCCGCTTTGACTTGTTATATACATAAAATACTGGCGTTCCAATCCTTAAAGCTGTGATACAATAGGTGAGGTCTATATAGAAAACGGAAACACGCATAAGTACGAGGAGGAAAAGTGAACACGATGAAATCAGCCCCGTTTATTGCCGTGGAAGGTCCGATCGGAGCGGGGAAAACAACGCTGGCAACGATGCTTTCCCATGAATTGAATCTTCCGTTAGTTAAAGAAATCGTAGAAGAGAATCCATTTCTGGCTTCCTTTTATCAGGATATCGACGAGTGGAGTTTCCAATTGGAAATGTTTTTTCTGTGTAATCGGTTTAAACAACTGGAAGACACGGGCGCTCATTATGTAGAGCAGAATACCCCAGTCATTTCAGACTATCATATCTATAAAAATATGATTTTTGCGGATCGTACCTTAAAGGGAACGAAACGGGATAAGTATCGTCAAATCTATCATCTGTTAACAGATGATCTGCCAAAGCCCAATCTGGTGCTCTATATTGAAGCTGAACTCGATACGTTGATGTACCGCATTAACAAGCGTGGACGCTCATTTGAGCAGGACATGGACCCGGCATATATGGAACAACTGATCGCCGATTACAAAACAGGCATGGACTATCTGGCGAATAGCTCAAATCCACCAGTAATCATTAAGGTCAATGCAGAGCAACTCGACTTTGTGGAACATCCTGAACACTTCAGGCAAATTGTTAATCAGGTAAAGGAGTATATCATATGAATAACTATGGCATTCCAACGAATGCATTAATTACTGTAGCAGGTACGGTTGGAGTGGGTAAATCCACGTTAACGGCTGCGCTTGCACAGCGTTTGAATTTCAAGACTTCTCTGGAGCAAGTGGATCATAATCCATACTTGGAGAAGTTCTACCATGACTTTGAGCGCTGGAGCTTCCATCTGCAGATTTATTTCCTGGCAGAGCGCTTCAAGGAACAGAGGAAGATTTTTGAACTAGGTGGGGGATTCGTTCAGGATCGTTCCATCTATGAAGATACGGGCATTTTTGCACAAATGCATGCAGATCAAGGAACCATGTCTGCTACGGATTTCGAGACATACAGCAGTTTGTTTGAAGCGATGGTAATGACACCGTATTTCCCACATCCAGACGTGCTGATCTATCTGGAAGGCAGTCTGCCTTCGATTTTAAACCGAATCACGGAACGCGGACGCGAGATGGAGATTCAGACGGATCGTTCGTACTGGGAGCACATGCACGAGCGCTATTCCGTGTGGATTGATCAGTTTACGGCTTGCCCTGTGCTACGTCTGAACATTGATGAGTATGATGTGCATGATCCGGCATCGGTGGATGCCATTTTGGCACAGATTGCAGCTGTCATTCAGCCTTCCAAGGAAGTACAAAGGTAAGATAGATAGAGCTTTTCAATGTAGTTTTCTCGGTTACATTGGTTATATCTATGATACAGATATGGACAACATCCCTTCTACGGCAATTATGCTGTTGGAGGGATGTTTTTTTATGTGCCATGGGAATGATTATGAGGTGTTTGTGGATAAAACTAAAATGATATATTCGAGTGAATAAGGAAATGGATGCTTAATATATCTTTTCTATTATATAAATACATGGTCACTAAAAGTAGAAAAATGTTGAATAATAGGTCTTTTTGTGGTTTCATAGGAAAGGTGAATTCTGGAAGAGAAGCATATGCATGACTCAGGAGGGAAAGACAACATGGAAGAGAAACAAGGAGTTAAAATCGGTATGCCGATCATTGGTGGTTTAATTGCAGCCATTCTGGGAGGCATCGTATGGGCAGCTATTGCTGCAATGACCGAGTATGAGGTAGGATTAATTGCGATTTTGATTGGAGCACTCACAGGCTACGCGGTTGTGTTGTTCTCCAATAAACGAATTGCGACAGTACATAAGATTATTGCCGTGCTGTTTGCGCTCGTAGGCATTTTGTTGGGGAAATATCTGACGGTGGTTTATTTTACTTCCGAACTGTTTGGTGATGTAAGCGTGATGGAACTTGTGTTTGATAGCGAGATGATTAGTGCGTTTGTGGAAACCTTCCAGGACTATTTCAGTCAACCGATTGATTTGTTATTCATCGTCCTTGCGATTGTATCTGCATGGCAGATTCCTGGCCGGATGGCGAGAACCAGTCTAGCTACGGATGCATCTTCATCGGATCACGCACCAAGAGCTTAATCAAATAGACGGTGGACGCTGGTAGCAAAATGAAGAACGTTTGACAGAAGAAACTTAATATCATCTTCCCAAGCATCTGATGAAACGGTTATATCGAAGGACTGGGAGCAGAAAAAGAAAAATGTAGTAAAGAGCAATCTACTTTAAAAGATATTCATAAAGTACTCAGAGTGAGCAGCAGTTAGGCTTGTTCACATTGCGGCTGAGTTACTTGCATATACAAAGGGACGATACGCCTTAGGGCGTATGTCCCTTTTGTATATCCACTGGGTAGTAAGTGGGATACGGCTCATAACTTTTGCAACAACTCGGATCGATTTAAATTACTTACCACATAACCCTAGTATATATCCAACATGTTCATAAGGTTAATTACAAGAAAGATGTGGTCACCCCAGGAGGGAGGTTCAAATATCCCAAGGGTCATTTACTGCGAATAAAGCTGATGACGAGAATATTTTACCTTTTCAGGACAGGGGGGTAACTTCCAGACTATCGTTTACAGTGCACATCTGACAGCAATGAGAATTGAATAATAGTGAATGTGGTCGAAGACAGGGCTATATTATTTGTTTTGGTCAGCAAATACAGCCATAGCATCTCTCATAAATACTGCCAAACCATCGCCAAACTGATCAATATTACGCGTGAAGCGTTCATCGTCCACGTACATCTGACCAAGTCCTCTGAAGGCTTCAGGCGAGTAGCTTCCCATTTGGTTTAGCCAAGTGTACCACTCTTTGATGCCGGACTGTGCCTCCGCAGATGCTGGTTCTGTGTGACGAAGTGAAGCCAGATGTTTGTAAATTTCGTTCATTTGATTGGATAGAGCCTTTTGATCTGTGGTTGATTTACTGTGCAGCGTCTGATTGGCGTGATCGACGGCATGGTCTCCCCAACGTTCTCGCGCTTCTTGTTCATACGGATTCTGGCTAAAATCAAATCCTTCGAATTGTTCTTTGGCTGTCATTTTAATTTCTCCTCTCACGTGTAAAACCGTTCTATCAATGGTAGCAATCATCTGGTCCAAGCGTTGGCGCTTCTCCAGCAGTATAAGTCGATGCATTTTAAGTGCTTCTTCCGGATTGAAGGAGGGGTTGGTTATAATGTTTTTGATCTCCTTCAGAGAGAAGTCGAGTTCCTTGAAAAACAGTATCTGCTGCAACCGTTCCAGGTTGGCATCTGAATATAATCGATATCCGGCAGAAGTCACTTCGTCCGGGGTTAATAGTCCGATCTCATCATAATGATGCAGTGTGCGCACACTGATCGAGGCAAGTTCGGCAACTTCTTTTACCTTCATGGCCATGTGTGAAACCTCCTTACAACATCGATTCTACAGTGTCACGTTACGTGAGAGTCAACCGTTGAAAATGAAAAAACAAGATGCGAGCATGGAAGCTGCATCTTGATCATGGATTGGTTACTGGATGTGACTAGGGCTGATTGGTATGTGGCTAGATATGACTGGATGTGACTGGAGCCGATTGGAATGTGAATAGATATGACTAGATGTGAATAGGTGGACGAAATAATTGTATTATTCAGTCACTGTAGAATGGCGGCTGCGTTTTGATGTCGAAGACATGGGTTGCTGCCGCGCCGCAGGGGGAGGCTCCTCTGTTATGGAGAGGAGCGTGAGCAGTTGTGTGCTGCACCATGTATTCGATGCAGCTCCCGGGGCTGGCAGTGCAGGGAGAGCAGGGCTACGCCTGCATCCTGCGCACTGCCGCAGCGAACTGCGCAGCCGCTGCGCGCACATCGGCCGCGCCCGCGATGGCGGAGATGACGGCTACGCCGTCGGCTCCAGCCGCCATCACGGCGGCCGTGGTATCGGGCGTAATGCCGCCGATACCCACAATCGGAACAGCGATGCCTGCGGCGCGCAGTTCCGCCATCCCTGCGGGGCCCAGCACAGCGTGGGCATCCGCTTTGGAGCGCGTCGGGTACATGGGCCCGACGCCAAGGTAGTCGGCGCCCGCCTGCACGGCACGGCGCGCCTCATCCACAGAGTGGGCGGATACGCCAAGCATCCGCCCATCTCCAATGCGGGCGCGTACTAGCGCCGCGTCCGCATCTTCCTGGCCGACATGCACGCCGTCGGCCTCCACCGCTACAGCCAGCTCCACATCATCGTTCACGATGAACGGGACCCCGTGCTGGCTGCACACCTCGCGAAGGTGCATCGCAAGCGTGATGCTAGCTTCGCCAACCAGGGCGCCAGTTCCCTTTTCGCGGAACTGGAACAGCGTGATGCCGCCAGCAATGGCCTGGCGTAGCACTTCTACAGGGTCTTGCGTTGTATTGACGCTGCCCATCACCAAATACACCTGCATCGCGCGGCGTACCGCTTCTACATCCCAAGGGCGCATCACTGCTCACCCCGCTGTCTGCGCTGATACGCAAAATGATTTGTCGGCCCGTGCCCGGCCCCAATCCCCAGCTCATCTTCGATAGCTGCCTGAATGAATGCTCGCGCGGTCGTAACGGCAGCCAGAACAGGTGAACCCTTGGCTAACTCTGCGGTAATGGCCGCAGAGTACGTGCATCCTGTTCCGTGTGTATGACGTGTTACCACACGAACATTCTCCAGGTAATGAAAAGACTGCCCATCGTAGAGCACATCCACGATCATGCCACTTCCTTCATCATGACCACCTTTGACCATAGCATACGTTGAGCCCATCTGTACAATCCGTCTTGCGGCTTCTTCCCGCTGACTCAGATTCGTGATAGACATCTCGGTAAGCAATTCCGCTTCCGGAATATTAGGTGTTGTGATCAGGGCATGGGGCAACAGCTCCGTAACCAGCGCTTGTACAGCTTCCTGCTGGAGCAGAGGGGCACCGCCTTTGGCGACCATCACGGGGTCGATGACCAGATTAGACCAACGGTAATGCTGCCATTTCTCAGCAACTAGCTGAATAATCTCAGCACTATATAACATGCCGGTCTTCGTTGCGATTGGTTGAAAGTCTTCGCCGGTCGAGTCCAATTGCTGGGCAATGCCATCGTAAGGGATGGGGAAAACGCCCTGCACACCTGTGGTATTTTGGGCAGCAATAGCGGTGATAACGGTCATGCCGTATACGCCAAGCTCCTGGAATGTTTTCAAATCAGCCTGAATTCCTGCGCCGCCCCCATTATCGGAGCCTGCAATGGTTAGCGCTTGAGCAATGCTCATATTGCACCTCCACGGATCTGACGGATTTGTGCGCGTTCTGCCAAGAGGTCTGGTGTTACTTGTGCCAGTTGATTCAACAATTCAATCTGGAAGCTGCCCGGCCCCTGATGAGCTGTCCGCTCTGCCGCCAGTTCAGCTGCTACACCATAAAACGCGAGCGCTTCAACAACACTGCCTAGAAGATCGGCTCCTGATTCCGCTATGGCTGCAAAAGCACCAATCACCGAACTGAGCAGACAGCCAGCACCTGTGACCTGAGTGAGCAGGGCATGACCATTACTCGTGAGGAATGTGGATTGTCCATCAGTAATGATATCTTCTTTTCCGGTAATGACCACAACACAGCCAAGTTTATGAGCTGCCCGCTCCGCAATTCCAATCCGGTCACCTTCACCTGATCCTGCGTCCACACCTTTAATACTCCAGCTCTCACCGATGACATTGGCGACTTCCGCCACATTGCCGCGCAGCACCGTGAGGCGAAGCTCACGAACGAGCATCTGCACGGTTTCTGTACGATAGGTGGTCGCACCAGCTCCAACCGGATCAAGCACCACAGGCACGTGATACGCATTAGCCGATTGGCCTGCCAGACGGATCGCCTGAACGACTTTGTCATCGAGTGTACCGATGTTGAGTACCACGGCTCCTGACATCTTGGCGACATCAGCGACCTCTTCATGAGCATAGGCCATAAAAGGGGACGCACCTAGTGCAAGCAGACCATTGGCTGTGAAGGGAGCCACGACAAGGTTGGTGATATTGTGTACCAGCGGATTTTGCGTACGAACACGTTCCAGATAAGACATATAATTTCCTCCTTGTTATGAAGTAACCCCATCGGTAGAAGACCGATATGAAGGGTCACTCAGCAGAATAATAGGATATGAGTCTTCTTGTTGAGTAGGGGCGCAGAGTGTAATGACAACGAGAGGCATTAAGCATAAAAGCAGAAACGTAAGATATAAATCAATTTCATAACTCACTAAAAATGGATTTTTGTACCTGAATATAGATGAATTGAATCATTTTGATTTATATCCAGCCTTGATTGGAACAGCTAAAGGTTGGATTCATATAAAAAGTAAATTGACAGAACCGCCGCAGTACAAAAACGCAACAATACAAAATACAGAAAGTGAACCCAGGGTATTTCCAAACTCAGGCAAGCGATATGGTGACGGACGTTAGCGTCCAACGAGTGTCTTGAAGCCAATACCAATGCTAAGACCATGATCATTCTGGCAGCTCATCTGACGAATTGCTTGCGAATTAATGGGGTACCACTTTCTAAAGAACACAGGACGTCTTATGTGGCTGTCAGATCCTCCTTTTGAAATGTAAGGAACATCAGACACGTTATTTCCCAGAATTCCTAACAAAAACGCTTTAAATAGCTGTTTATTCTGATATAGCGTGTCTCAGATTTCTTAGATTTCTGCAACCGCTCCAAATTCCTGAATAGGACGCCTCAGATTCGTTAGCACTCTCTCCATGTTCTACTCTGAACATATTAGGGCGCGCAATTCAGCTCCCAGCAGGTTTGAAGATATGCGCTAATGTTCATACCAAATTCATACCAATAAGCCCCCCAAACGCATATCAAGCCACCAAAACGCATATCAAGCTGCTCTGATGCACATCAAGCCACTTAGGCTTGTTATAAATTCTGATCCTCAGATGCTTGCTTCAGGCCAATTCCATTTCGCAAAACTTCTTGCATCCGATCCTTACGTTTCTTGCTAACTTTGCTTTTGATCACATTGCTTTCATTCCCTTGCGTTCAGTCACTTTTCCTTTATTCACGTTGCTCTCCTTTATTTACTCTCCTTGCAGATTAATAAAAGCATCCTCGGCTTTCACCGATTCAGGAATCAAATCCTGTTCAACGAGCCATGCACGTACATTCTCCCAGGACGCCATTTCCTGCCGGCCAAACGGTTGGCCTTCTTCATTCATGAGTGGCAGTAGAATAGCCAGGCTTTTGGTTTCGATCTCCGGGTCAAGCGGAGACGTTTGATTCTCATGAGCGAGCAGAATATTCAAGGCTTCTTCTGGATGCTCAGTCACATATTTTTGTCCTTCCTGAATCGCTTTGACGAACCGGGTAAGTTGGTCTTTTTTTGCTTCAATACCAGCTTCACTCGCGGTCAGAACCAATTCATAATAATCAGGCACACCATAGTCGACAGGGTCAATCGATTTCATGGCATGTCCTTCTTTCTCCAAAATCAATTGTTCATGGTTAATAAAACCACCCATAATCGCATCCGCCTGTCCAGAAGCCAGCGAAGGAATTAGATCGAACCCAACGTCAACCAGATTCATGTTGTCGGGATTGCCACCATCCTTGCTAATCATCGTACGAAGCATCGCTTCATACAGCGGAATCGACGAATAACCGACAGTTTTTCCGTCAAGATCTTTGGGTGAGCTCACGTTACCATTTGCTTCGGTCAACAGATGCATAAGTGGATGCCGAACAACAGCAGCAATAGATCGTACAGGAATGTTCTCGCCACGTGCGAGCAAGATTTGGGGCTGGTAACTTAGAGCCAGATCAATTTTACCGGCAGCAACAAGTTTGAGTGAATCATTGGTATCCGCAGGCATCTGAATTTCGACATCCAGACCTTGGTCTGCGAAGTACCCTTTTTCCTGAGCCACATAGATGAAGGAGTGTACTGCATTCGGGTACCAGTCGAGCATGATGGACAGTTTATCTTTGGCGTCTGATGCTGGTTCGGTTGCAGACTTGTCTGTTTGTTGTGCATTGGTTGCAGAGTCTGTTGTTGGCGTGTTATTGCTGGTATTCGTGGTGCTGCACCCACTGACTATCAGCAAAAGGCTAATGAGCATGATGGGAAGCAGGGAGTATATACCTTTGTTATTCATAAATGAAGTTCCTCATTTCATCGTTTTGATTTGTAGAAAATGGGCAACAGCATGTTAACGACAATGTGACAATGTACTGATTGAAGTTTGCTGCTGAAATTGTACATAAGTATGTTTTGGAAACCGTAATTCCTATACTTAAATCAAGTTTCTCTCGAAGATCATTCAACTTTTCTTTTGCCTCCATTGACGATGACGCTGGATGCTAAACCGTTTCTCCAGCCAGGCAATCAGTACAAACAAAACGATCCCGAGCAGGGATAACAGCACAATAGCTGCAAACATCGCATCCGTGTTCATGTTGCTGGACATGCGGCGGCTGAAGTATCCGAGACCTTTGCTGCCACCGAGCCATTCGCCAATCGTTGCCCCAACCACGCAGTACACCACAGACATCTTTAGCCCCGAGAAAAAAGAGGGAAGTGCAAGTGGAATCTGGAGTTTGCAAAAAATATCCCACTTGCTGGCACCCATGGTGAGCAGCAGTTCACGCTGCTCTGGATCGCCTTGGCGAAGTCCATCGTAGGTACTGACCACAATGGGGAAGAAGGCGATCAGGAACACCACGGCGACTTTGCTCCACAGCGTGTAGCCAAACCATAGGATGAAGACGGGGGACAGGGCAATCAGCGGGATCGTCTGACTGATTACGATGAAGGGATACAAGGCCTTTTCAATCGATCGGTTCATATGCATGCCTGTCGCTAGCGTAATTCCAGTCACTATGGACAAGCCAAAACCAACGACAACCTCCATCAAGGTAGCAGGCAGATGTGTAGCCAGCAGGAGGTAGCGATGCTCATACAGGGAGCTGGCAATCGCCGTTGGGGCTGGAATGATGAAGGAGGGCACCCATCCCATACGCACAATCCATTCCCAGAAGGCAAGCAGCAAGAGCAGGAGCCAAAGAAACAGACCATAACGGGCAAGCCAACGCCTTACGCTATCCTTCATGCAGTCTCCCAAGTTACCTTCTCGCATGCAATTGTTCCTCCAGTCGTCGTCTCATCTGAACGAGCGCCGGTTCGTAGATCATGTCCGAATGTCTTGGACGTGGCAAAGGTACCGTCAAATCCTGTAGCTGTTGGCCCTGGCGCCCCGGGGTTAACAGGATAATCCGATCACTGAGCAGCAGCGCCTCTTCAATGTCATGCGTAATGAACAACACGGTCTTGCCCAGGCCTTCCCACAGTTCCAACAACCAGCGATGCATCTCCCGTTTGGTTAAGGCATCGAGTGCGCCGAATGGTTCATCCAGCAGCATGAGTTGGCCACCTGTCAGCAAAGTACGAAGCAGCGCGACACGCTGGCGCATGCCACCCGACAGCTCGTCTGGGTAAGCATTCGCGTAGCCGGATAGGCCAAATCTGTCGAGCCCAGCCAGAATGTCCGCGCGAATTCTTCCCTTATCCTGCCGTTCTGGAGCAAGTTCAGCGGGGAGCATGCAATTCTCCATGACGGTTCGCCAGGATAACAGGAGGTCCTTTTGTGGCATGTAGGCCACCTGCCCCAGTCGCTTTCCTTCAGGGACCCAAGGAATTTCAATGGTTCCATGGGTTGGCTCAAGCAGGCCTGCCAGCAGCTTGAAAAGGGTGCTTTTACCGGAGCCGCTGGAGCCGATAAGCGAGACGAATTCGCCGTTGGCTACACGCATCGACACATTGGAGAGCACGGGGGAATCCCTTTTTCCCGGGAAAGCGTAGCTCATGTTGTGAATGGTTATGTTATTATCCATCTCGTTTTGTCCCCCCTTGTTATTCCAAATTCAACTTCAAACTGCGGGATCTTTAATTACACCTTCTGATCTGCCCGCAGAACGCGAAAAAGACCCACCCATTTCCGGAGAAATGAGTGGGTCTGTAAGTTCAATTCACATTAAATTTCATTATCAACATGAAAAAATCCGCTTACTGAAAGGCCGCTCCACTTCCCTCCGCTGGTATGATCCAGATCAGGTTCAAAGGGTCCGAATCATTCGATTCGTCTCAGCCGTAAGGCTCCCCTAGTGCAATGTTCAAGATATGCAGTTGTGTGTTCAGCATATATCACATGCAAGTGGAATGTAAAGGGGGCGCTCGGAAAGAATGTGAGTACTGATCTTGGCTTTCTGCGGATTCATAATACGCTTCGTCCAAGACAATTACGACATGGGAGGGAATATGATTGAGTAAACCAAGCAGTCGTGAAAATGGTCCGGTCAGATTATTCGGATTGTACAGCCAGATCATTCGGGTAGAAGCAATAAGCCGTTGCCGGAATTGCTCCAGGTCCCTCTATTCCTCTTACTGGGGCAGGTTTATTTAATCAGATAGATACGGTACAATATCTATTAAATTTCTATATGCTGCTTTCGGAATGTATTAAATGGAAGGGGGAGTGTATATGAAAACGATTGGTCTTATTGGTGGAATGAGCTGGGAGTCATCGTTAGAATATTATCGAATTATTAATGAAGAAGTGAAAAATAAATTGGGAGGACTTCATTCAGCCAAATGCATTTTATATAGCGTGGATTTTGAAGAAATCGAGCGTTATCAAGCTGAAGGTGATTGGGAAAGTGCTGGTGAATTATTAGGGAATGCTGCTCAGTCTTTGGAAAAGGCAGGAGCAGAAATGATTGTAATTTGTACAAATACGATGCATAAAGTGATTAAACATATTGAAGAAAAAGTGCGTTTACCCATTGTACATATTGCTGATTCAACAGCAAATCAAATTCATAAGTCCAAAATAAGTATGGTTGGTTTACTCGGCACAAAATATACGATGGAACAAGACTTTTATAAAAAACGAATTGAATTTAATGGTATTAAGGTTTTGATACCGAATGAAGAGGATAGAAAAGTTATCAATAAAATAATATATGAGGAATTATGTTTAGGGAAAATTGAGCCCTTATCAAGGGATTATTATAAAAAGGTGATCCAAAGGCTAGTTGATGATGGAGCTGAGGGGATCATATTAGGTTGCACCGAAATTGGATTATTAGTAAAAGTAGAGGATTCAGAAGTTCCATTATTTGATACAACACGTATTCATGCGATTGAATCTGTAAATTTGGCACTAGCCAAATCATTTTGACACAACCAGATAAACCAGTTCTCTGATTTACCTCGGCTCATGAACCCGATATAATAGGGATGGCCCGTATAGGCCGGATCACAAAATGCAGGTGGGATTGTTCTCCCTCCTAGGCAGAATGGGGACCCAAGTTGAAAACGTTCAAAAAAGTATATATTGAGATCACGAGTATCTGCAATCTGGCTTGCAGCTTCTGTCCACAGACGCAGCGTGCCAAAGGATTCATTGACCCTGAAGTCTTCAACAATATACTGGAACAAGTTAAACCACACACCAATCATATTTATCTACATGTCAAAGGTGAACCCTTGTTGCATCCCAAAATAGATCTGTTGCTCGATTCCGCACATGAGAAGGGACTCAAGGTGAACATTACAACGAATGGTACACTATTGCCCAAGACTCAGCATAAATTGCTTGGCAAACCGGCACTGCGGCAGATGAATTTCTCCCTGCACAGCTTCGATGGGCATGAAGGTTCAACCGACCGTGACGGATACCTGAGCAACATTTTGTCCTTTGTACACGAGGCCGTTAAGCACAATGTCATCATCTCATTCCGACTGTGGAATCTGACGCAAGATAACTTCACAAATGCTCAGATGAATCGAAATCGGGAGACCCTTGAAGTATTGGAACGTGAGTTCAATCTGGACTTCCGCATTGAGGAAAAAGTAGTTCCAGGCAGCGGGGTCAAAATTGCCCCGAATGTATACCTGAATCAGGACCATGAGTTCCAGTGGCCAAGTCTGGATGCACCTGAAGATGACGGCAAAGGCTTCTGCCATGCATTGCGTGGTCAGGCAGCTGTGCTTGTGGATGGAACGGTGGTTCCATGCTGTCTCGATGGCGAGGGTGTAATTAACCTGGGTAATGTGCACGAGAAGTCATTCTCGGAGATTATTGAGGGTGAGCGAGCGAACAATCTGGTATATGGCTTCTCCAGGCGGGAAGCTGTGGAAGAGTTGTGTCGAAAGTGCGGTTATCGTCAGAGATTTGGAGCCTGACATCTTATATAAGCAAGCTAGGAGCCATTCAGATCACACATTTGGAGACAAATGTAGTGGTCTTTCTTTGTTATCGGGTATTCAAGTGAGGGGTACATACGTTACAAATGAGCATACCAGAGGTTGATATGAGCATATTGCTTGATAGACCTGGCATGCAAAAAATGCGGATATAACAGGCATTGTGCGATGTCATAATATATCTGATCTAATGATTATTCTAGTCACCTTCCTTATTTGGTAGGATTAGGTTGTGGGTCGGACAGAGGTGCACCTCTGACGATCTTCCAGGACAAGCTCAGGCTTGTACAATACCAAATAACGAGAGAATAAGGGAGGAATAAAGTAATGAAAAAAATGTTGACGTTGTTGCTGTCCGCTGGTTTGGTTGCTTCTATATTTGGTGCCGTTCCGGCTGCGGCTGCACCTACCGTTGTAAATTCAACCATTGTGGTTCCAAAGGGCACGACCTATGACGGCCAAGGTAAAACATTTGTAGCCAATCCTTCCACACTGGGCGACGGATCTCAAGCAGAAAATCAGAAGCCAGTCTTCCGTCTGGAGGCAGGGGCCACGCTCAAAAACGTAAACATTGGATCACCAGCTGCTGATGGTGTTCACTGTTATGGCAACTGTAATATATCGAATGTAGTCTGGCAGGACGTGGGCGAGGATGCACTGACATTGAAGTCGGCTGGAACGGTTAACATTACCGGTGGGGCAGCGTATAAGGCTTATGATAAAGTGTTCCAGATGAATGCAGCTGGAACAATTAACATCAAAAATTTCCGTGCAGATGATATTGGCAAACTGGTTCGCCAAAATGGTGGAACTTCCTTTGCAGTTAACATGACGCTGGATAACTCCAACATTTCCAATGTGAAAGATTCGATTATGCGTACAGACAGCAGTACATCACAAGGGAAAATTACGAATACCCGTTATTCCAAAGTACCAACGTTGTTCAAGGGGTTTGCTTCAGGGAAAACGAGCCAGTCAGGGAACACGCAATATTAAGAACTGGGATACCTTGGAATACGGATTGAAGGCGTGTACGGATAAGGTAGCTATTTCACATCGTGAAGTATGTCCAAAAGGCATCCAGGGGGATGCCTTTTCCTATGCCAAATTTTGATTTTTGTAGAGACCATTGCCACAAATACCCAACTGATGTACATTAGAAGCAATGAAATAAGTGAACCGGGAGCTCAATGAAGTTGGGCTGAGAGAGTGGCCTTGTGCCGCTGACCGTACATCTGATCTGGGTAATGCCAGCGTAGAGAACATGGAATTACAATATGTAAGGGTGAATTGTGGGAATGAACGTGGATGAACAACAGACCTCTTTGAACTTTGGTGGTGTATCTGCCAGGGGGGAGGGGAGCTGGTTGATATTCCGTATTTGACATCCATCCATTACATCATTGTGAGGATTGTACACTGTACGTAAGGCCTGCCCGGAACCGGGGAGGCTTTTTCGTTTATTTTTAGAGGTTGTTCAAAAAGTCTGCTTTTGATTACGAAGGATGCCTGACGGCATCATCAGCATCGAATATGGAATTCAGCCGAAATGTCCGTTGCTCACGTAGTTTTCGCTACGCTCCGCTACTCCATTTCTAGCTTCATCCCATCTTCTTGGTACTGAAAACCAGTCTTTTTGAACACACACTTTTACAACTCCCACAGGGAACAAAGGAAGGACGTAGAGAACATGGCAACAACAGCAGGCAACAAGCGATTGAAACTAACGGATATTCTGGTAACCATCGTGATCGCAGTAGTGTTTGGGGTAATTTACAAGATATGGGGACCTACATATGACTTGATGAAACCATTTGGTGTTCATGCGGAGCAGATGATCTACGGCATGTGGTTTATGGCGGGCACGTTTGCTTTTGTTATCATTCGTAAACCAGGCGTGGCTATTCTTGCCGAAGTTGCGGCTTCAACGGTAAGTGCTTTTCTGGGCAGTGAATGGGGCATGTCCACACTTGTATACGGTCTGTTGCAAGGATTGGGAGCCGAGATATTCTTCGCAGCATTCCTGTATCGCAAAACCAATCTGTTTGTCACCTGTCTTGCAGCCATAGGAGCCGCAGCGGCTTCGCTTTTGCTGGATTATCAGTACGGGTATATTGATTCACTCTCGGCCTGGAATTATACGTTATTTATCGGATTCCGCTTCATCGGAAGCATCTTGATTGCAGGAGTGTTTGCTTATTATCTCGCCAAAGCATTGGAACTGACCGGTGTAACACGCTCACTCAGACCAGTATCCAAACAAGATTATGAGGCGCTGGATTAGATGAGCGTAGAGGGGAATTCGCAAGCGGTAAGTGTGACAAATCTAAGATGCAAGTTCCCGGGAGAGAAAGCCTTGGTATTTCAAGGCTTGTCTCTTTCTGTGCGTCAAGGAGAGAAAGTGCTGTTGCTTGGCCCGAGTGGCTCCGGTAAATCGACGTTATTGCAAATTTTGAGCGGTCTGATACCACGTTCGGTTGAGATTCCGATGAAATGTGATGATATTCAGGTTCCCGCCAAAGCAGGAGTGGTCTTTCAAGATCCGGATACCCAGTTCTGTATGTCCTTTACGGATGAAGAGATCGCATTTGTGCTAGAAAACCGCAATATTCCGCGTGAAGAGATGCCTGCTCTGATTAAATATTATCTGAAACAAGTGGGATTATCCTTTGAACAGAATCGTGTATTGATCCAGTCCATGTCTCAGGGGATGAAGCAGCGTCTTGCGATTGCTTCGATGCTTGCCATGGACCCGGAGGTATTGTTTTTGGATGAACCCACTGCACTGTTGGATGATGAGGGGACTTCCCAGGTGTGGGATACCGTCAGACGGATCGCCAGTGACAAAACGATCATCATCGTTGAACACAAAATTAACGAGATTGTGGATATGGTCGACCGAATTATTGTGTTATCACCTGAAGGAAAGATCGTGGCGGATGGGCCAGCACAGCAGGTATTTACGCATGAACGGGGCAAGCTGAAGGCTTATGGAGTCTGGTATCCGGGTGTGTGGGATGAGCACGAGCAGGCAATTAAGGAAGAAGAGGGAAGTGCTTCTGGAGAGCTTCAATTGTGTGTGGACCACGGCATCTCAAGTTTGGAAGCACAGCAGTCGTCTGGTTTATCCGATACACCGGGTATATCCCCCATATCTCACGTCTCATCCATATTACCTGTATCACCCGCCTATCAGCCTGCACTGGATTTGCAGCAGTTCACCGGATGGCGTGGGAAAACACCTTTCATTCAGGTGGAGCGGGCCAAGGTATGGCATGGAGACTGGATTGGTATTGTCGGAGTTAATGGAGCAGGCAAGAGTTCATTGTTGTTATCTCTGATGAATATCCTGAAAACAACAGGTCATTATGAGGTGGAAGGTCAGCCTTCTGGCAAAACGGAGCAGCTTGCAGATCGAATTGCGTTTGTATTTCAGAACCCGGAGTTTCAATTTGTGACCAACACGGTCGCGGAAGAAGTGGAATTCTCATTGCTGGGGGGCAGGCTTACAACGGAGGAGAGACATGTCAGGACTGATCATATGTTGAATCAATTTGGACTAATCGACCTGTCCGAGCGCCATCCCTACCAATTATCGATGGGGCAGAAACGACGCTTAAGCGTTGCCTCTGCACTGGTGAGAGAGCAGCGAATACTGCTGTTGGATGAACCTACTTTTGGACAGGATGCCCGAAATACGTTTGCCATGTTAGCACAGCTGGAGCAATTGCGGAGAGAGGGAACAGCCATTGTTATGGTTACCCATGATCGTGAAATTGTAAAAAGATATTGCACCCGAATCTGGACGGTGGATGAGGGGAGGTTATCTGATGCAACTGTCATTTCCTCACCGTGAAACTTGGCTTCATAACGTCAATCCGGGATTAAAGATGATCATTCTGACCATGATGTTTGTCATCGTTATACTCATTCACAATCTGAATGTAATGGCCAACGTTGCGGTGGCGATGATGCTATTACTGTGCTGGACAGGTCATCCGTGGTACAGATTGATACTGTATGCATCACCATTTATTCTGGTTTTTATCTCCACTTCTACAGGCATGATGATGTTTGGTAAGGGCGAGACCACATGGTATAAGTGGGGATTGATCCACATAACTGAAGAGAGTTTCTATCGCGGTCTACACTTGGGTTTTCGCTCGCTGACTATGGCCGCGGCTGGGTTACTCTTTGGTCTTACGACCAAGCCTGTGAGACTGTTTTATTCCCTGATGCAGCAGTGGCAGCTTCCCGCAAAATATGCCTATAGCTTTCTGGCCGCGATGCGCATGATCCCGATTTTGCTGGATGAATTCCAGACGCTCCGTTACGCTATTCGTATTCGTGGAACACAGCAACGTGGCTCTCGCTGGAACGTGTATGGTACACTCAAGCGTTACGCTATTCCGCTGCTGGCACAGAGCATTCGCCGTGCACAGCGAATGGCGGTAGCGATGGAAGCGAAAGGATTTACGGATGGCGCGAGCCGAACGTATTACATTCAGATTGGCTATTCGCGAGCTGATCTGTGGTTTGTATTTTATTATATGCTCACCTTAACAGCTGCTTATTACATCGGGATTACCTTTCCTTATCATGCTACGATGGTGGATGTAAGGTAATATTGGGAGATAGATAGAAATATATTGAGGTAAAGGGTAACTTTTTCCTTTTCACTGCGTCTCTATTGGAAAAAACTTCTAATGGATGGGGATGAACGAGAGTGAAGACGGGTCCTGGCTGGCAGAGAACGGGGTACAAATGGATTACCATGACTGGATTATCAGCTGTGCTGTTGACGGGCTGGATGCTGCTGGATTCCAAGATGGTTGTGTTTGGAGGACAAGCTTTGGCTACAACACCACAAGCCTTGGGTGCAAGTTCTCAAGTCTTATCAACACAGTTGGCCTACAAACAAGGAGAACCCGTTACGCTCATGAATGACATACCTTTGTTCAAAAACAGAAGGGACGGCAGTATGGCTGCTGACCAGCTGGGAATTGAATACTATACAACAAAAAACGAAAAGTATACGTTAGCCTCGGTTCGAGGCGAGTGGGTGCAGCTTAAGTCAACCGATCATGGAGACTTTTGGCTGCCAAGTTGGTATGCCCTGAAGGAGAGCAGAAGCATGACGGAAACAGCTCCCCAAAACTTCACGCTCCGATCAGGCAGTAAGCTGTATCTGGCTCCGGATAGTTCTACAACCTGGTCTTTTGAGAAAGCGCTAACAGATAAGGCTGTTATTGTTGCAAAGTGGAAAGGCTGGTATGGGGCCTCCATTGCCCCACGAGTCTGGAATAAAGAATCCTTCACGTATCGGCCAGGACTCTTCTGGATCAAGGCACAGGCTATAGAACAGCGGATGAATGTGGAGGATGGTTGGTTCCAACAGGATACATCGCTGCCAACTTCGGTTATACGCCATCTGACAGATATTAAGCTGAACAAGGCAACCACCTCCAAACAAGTGGCTGGGTGGTTAGGCGAGCCGGATTGGAAAGAGCGTTCAAGCAATCTAAATTTCACGGGTTATCCAATGAGTATTGGACAGACCTGGAGATATGAGCGGGAAGATGCGCAATTTCTGGTCACATTCAACAAGAATGGCAGACTGGTCAGAACACGCTGGAATTTAGCACAGGATAATCAAAATGCTGTCGTTTCCGATTGGAACATCAGTCGGGCGGATGAATATGGGTTTACAACAAAAATCTATGGCACAACACTGCCAACGACAATCCCTTGGAAACCGGTATGGACCAACCAGGGGGATATTAACTACACTTTTTTACAAGCAGCCACGGATGATGTGCTCCTGATGAAAGGGGATGACGGTGGATTTAGCGGGGATTACTACGAAGGCTCCATATATGCTCTTGACCGACATTCCGGCCAGCAATTATGGGAGATCAACGGGGGTTTTGGAAGACAGCAGGCAGAGGTGGATGCAGAGCGCAAATACGTTACAATCTACACCGATTATGACCCTGATAAGAAAAAATACGTGGATCGTATTCGTCATCTGAACTTGAAGAACGGAAAGGTCACGTGGACGTACACTCCTAAGCAAAATTTTAGACTAAATGGCATCACCGCTGCTAAGAACGTTGTGGTTGTAGATAACCCGGTTGTTGAGAGTTCAAGCAACAGTTGGTTAACGGTTCTGGACAGTGCAAACGGAAAAACATTGTGGACGCGAAAACTGGCTACGGGTTATGAATTGTTGAACAAGAGTGCAGATGACCCCTATGTGTTGTATTGGGAAAAGAATAAGCTGGTTGCAGCCGATCCGCAATCGGGCCGAATTGTATGGAGCTTGAAGGCCAAACGATCCACCATAGAACAATTTGTGAATGATCCATATTTTGATGGAATCGAACGTCGGGATCCCTTTGCAACCACGAATGCTGAAAGATGGCTATCACTAGATAATCAGTGGCTTCTGCTTGATCTGAACACGGGGAAAAAGCTTGCCCAATTTCCTGTTCGGGCAGGACAGAGATTTGAGGAGCTGAATGATGGCATGTTGTTGATCCGTGAGAACAAAAACGGCGATCATTACGGAGAATATGAAGATTTTACAACCACCCTGTATGATGCCAAGACAGGCAAAACACGCTGGACGCTCAACGGCAAGATTGAACGAGGACTGGTGGAAGAGGATCAGTTGTATGTGATTAAGAATGGCTATCCGGCGGCTGTGGATTATAAAACGGGGGAGACACGTTGGAATGCCAAAGATACGATTGCAACACTAAGGCATCCGACGAATCAGGGAAGTTATCTGGTCATTGATGATCAGTTGCTGTTGCCCATGGACGAAAATCTTCTCGTAATGAATAAAAATAATGGAGCATTGTTAGGTCGTGTACATGACGTTGTGATGGGAAGCCCGGAGCACCGGGACCGGGATGCGAAGAATGGAATGATTAACCGGATCGGTAATGAAGTGTATGTGGGTTCGTCCAACGGACGTTTTCGTGTATATGAAGCCAGCCGCCTGCAGGAGGCAATCTCACCTTAAAAGCTTGTCTCGTAAGGGATGTTGATTTATTATAAATGAACAGGCTTGCTCGCGCTCCGGTTATCGGCTGTGCGGGCTTTCTTCATGTGTTCTTGAAGAACCATGCATGATCATTCACGGGAGGACTCTCCATGATCTCATTATATGGTGTAAGCAAACGTTATATCGAGCGCGGTTCCCGTGCAGATCAGGGATTCGAAGCATTAAGCTCGGTTTCCCTCGAAGTGGGACAAGGAGAAATACATGGCATCATCGGATCGAGTGGTGCAGGCAAATCCACACTTCTGCGGATGCTCAACGGATTGGAAAAGCCGGATGATGGTGAGGTTGTTGTGAATGGGCAGCACTTGACCCAGATGAATGAACAGAGTCTGCGTCAGGCACGAAGATCCATTGGCATGATCTTTCAACACTTCAATCTTGTCAGTAACCGAACGGTGAGTGGCAATGTCTGCATGCCATTGGAGCTTGCGGGTATGCCCCGTGCACAGCGAGTTGAACGTGGACTTGAGGTGCTGCGGTTTGTTGGACTGGAAGACAAAGCGGGTCAATATCCTGCTCAGCTTAGCGGAGGACAGAAGCAGCGTGTGGCGATTGCGCGAGCGCTGGCTAGTCGTCCGGATGTGCTGCTCTGTGATGAACCGACCTCTTCGCTCGATCCACAGACCACGAACGGTATCCTGGATGTGCTGCGACATATCAATGAAACGCTGGGCGTGACCATTGTTGTAGTAACGCATGAGATGGAAGTGGCTCGCAGACTATGTCACAGGATATCCGTCATGAAGGATGGGCAACTTGTTCGTACGTTGTCTAAAGCGGAAGTGAGCAGTATCCCTGCTCCGCAGCCTGATCTGCTGACCTCCTTGCTTGCGGGTGACGAATACGGGATGACAGGTTCGTCTCTGTTCCGTCAGGCAGAACAGGAGGACAAGTCATGAGGTTACCTGAGTCTGTGCTGAAGTATCAGCATGAGATATGGCAGGCGATCGGAGAGACTTTTGTCATGGTGGGCATCTCCATTGCGGCAGCTGTTCTGATCGGGTTACCTCTGGGTACTTTGCTATACTTATTCCGGAGAGGACAACGATATCAGAATCAAACGCTGTCCTTTGTA
The DNA here is from genome assembly GCF_008693195.1 of Paenibacillus sp. UASWS1643. Lineage (NCBI taxonomy): Bacteria > Bacillati > Bacillota > Bacilli > Caryophanales > Paenibacillaceae > Paenibacillus > Paenibacillus sp. UASWS1643. The sequence goes on along the minus strand of NZ_VXKZ01000113.1, from coordinate 380,864 downwards.
CTCGGTAGTGTCGTCAACATCATTCGTTCGTTTCCATTCTTACTGCTGGTTGTATTCATGATTCCATTCACACGGATTGTTGTGGGAACGTCCATCGGTACGCTGGCGGCAACCGTGCCACTCTCGGTCATTGCGATTGCCTACTACGCCAGACTGGTGGAACAAGCGTTGCTGGATGTACCGAGGGGAGTGGTTGAAGCTGCTGCTTCCATGGGGGCATCGACGATGCAACTCGTGGTGAAATTCTTGTACGTGGAGGCACGATCTGGTCTTGTACTGGGACTCACGACAGCTACGATTAGCTTCATCTCTTACTCGACGGTGATGGGTATTGTAGGTGGCGGCGGGGTTGGTGATTTTGCCATTCGCTACGGTTATCAGCGCTTCGAAACGGAGATTATGGTATTTACGATCATCATTATGATTATCCTGGTACAGATGATCCAATTCACAGGTAGCAGACTGTCCCGCTGGCTGGATCGCAGATCCTGAACGGTTGGACCGTGCATTATTACGAATAACCAATACAGATTATACGATGAGGGGTAGACATGAAATGAAAGTAAAAATGATGCTCATGTTGCTTGCAGTAATGCTGGTTGTAGCTGCTTGTGGCAAAAAAGAAGAAACACCTGCGGCTGAAGGAACAAAGGAAGACACACAAGCTGCACAAGAAGTTACGTTGAAAGTAGCTACGTTGATTCCACCGATGACAGATGTTCTGGATATTGTTAAACCGCTTTTGAAGGAAGATGGCGTCAACTTGGAAGTTGTTGTTTTATCAGATAACGTTCAACCAAATACAGCACTCGCGAATAAGGAAGTGGATGCGAATTTCTTCCAACACGTACCTTACATGACCCAGTATAATGAAGCGAACAATGCCAATCTGGTGGCTGTACAGCCTATCTATAATGCCATCTATGGCGGCTACTCCAAGAAGTATAAAACGATTGAGGAATTGCCAGAAGGTGCAACGATTGCAATTGCAAACGATCCTTCCAACATTGGTCGCTCTCTTGTGATGCTGGAGCAGAACGGTTTGATTAAGCTGAAAGAGGGCGCAGGTTTTAACGCCACACAGGCAGACATTACCGAGAATACAAAGAATTTCAAGTTTGAGGAAGTGGATTTGTTGATGCTGGCTCGCATGATGGATGATGCTGATTTGGTAGCCATGACACCGGCATATGCCAGTCCTCTCGGTCTTACACCGAAGAAAGATGCATTGTTAACCGAGAAGGATGATTCCCATTTTGCCATCACCATGGTTGCCCGTGAGGATAATAAGGACTCCGAAGCGATCCAGAAGCTGGCTAAACGTATGGCGGGTCCAGAGGTCAAAGCCTTCTTCGAAGAGAAATATGCAGATATTGCGATCCCGGCATTTGAATAGAGAATACGTTGGTCCAATGTAAATAACCTTTAGATCTGAGCGATAACGCTTGGATCTTTTTTTTTGTCATCTGCATGCTTATTAATAAGTATTTAGAAAGTTAACAATTTGGTCATATCCCCGGAACACTTTATTTAATAGTTTTTTCGTATAATTTGTTTGAAAATAGTTCTTTAGGATTATAAATGAAGAGATTTGTTCGAGTTTTTTGGTGTAATGAGTGTTTTTCACAAGAAGTGAGACCTAGTTTTTTGAAAAGATGGTTTACAATCTGTGAGAGCTTTACAAGAGCTATATAAGTTGTATGAATCATTCAGCGATTGGCAGGTTGTTCTGTCACCGGAGTGGCAAGTGTAAATAATCACTAGTTCAACTTATAAGTAGATCAAGTAAAACTAAAATTTATCTGGAAGAGGTAGAGAAATTTGTCCCGAAAAAATAGCAAATCGACCTGGTTCAACAAGATGCATAAGAACTTTAAGACCAAGCTGGTGGTGTCCTTTATTGCTTTCCTGGCCATTCCTTCGTTAAGTATTGGAGTTTTATCGTATAACAGTGCAAAAGATGAAGTGGAGAAGCAAATTTTACATAGTGCGATGGAAAATGTGAACCTTGCCAGTGCAACGATAGATCTTTCAGTCAATGCCAAGCGGAATCACATTGAATATTATGCGAATACACTTGCAGAGCAATTACGTCAAGATGATGCAGAGGTTCGGGTTGTGAACGAATTGAAGGGGTACGCTGCACAGAACAAAGACATCATCACCATAGGTGTGGGCACAGAAGCCGGTGTGTATCTGATGTCCTCTGATGCAGAGATGCCCAAGGATTACGATCCCCGAGTAAGACCATGGTATACCGAAGCAATGGGAAATCCAGAGCAGGTCATTGTTACAGACCCTTATATTTCTGCCGAGACAAAAGAGATAACCATTACGATTGCCAAGGCATTGGAAGACCAATCGGGTGTGGTCCAATTGGATCTCAATCTGGCGGACATTAGTCAATTGGTTAGCGGAATTAAAGTAGGAGAAAAGGGGCATCTGATTCTGCTGGATGCCAGCGAAAAGTATATCTATCATCCGACGATGCAACCTGGAACAGATGCAAAAGAAGATTTTTGGACACAAGTGTATACGAATGAATCCGGTAACTTCAACTATACCTTTGATCAGGTTGATAAGGTCATGTATTACGCCACGAATGCATCCACGGGATGGAAGGTCGCAGGCACCATGTTTTCTTCTGAAGTAGAGGATGCCGCTGCGCCTATTCTGAATCGAACGATTATGGTCATCGTTTCTTTTCTTGTCATCGGGATTTTGATCATCTGGCTGGTGATGCGATCAATTGTTAAACCGATTCGTCAGTTGAAGGTTCAGGCGATTCAGGTGAGCGAAGGGGATCTAACCCAGAACATTACAAGCACAAGTAATGATGAAATAGGTGAACTGAGTGAGGCTTTTGGCAAAATGCAGAGCAATCTGCGTGTGTTGATACAAAATGTGGAGAACAGCGCCAGTCAGGTAGTCATCTCATCGGATGAAATGACTCAGAGTGCGGAATCAACCAGTGCAGCCAGTGAGCAGGTAGCGCGAGCCATTCAGGAAATTGCGAGTGGTGCGGAGAAACAGACCCAGGGTATTGAACATAACCATCAGGCCATGAATGAAATTACGATTGGTATTACAAGAATCGCCGAACGTTCCATACACGTCGCTGATTTGGCGAAACATACAACCGTACAAGCAGAAGAAGGCGGCAACACCGTCAAACAGACGGTGAGTCAGATGCAATCGATTCAAGAGACGGTAGAACAGACAAACCAATTGATTCAGGCGTTATATGAACGATCACACCAAATTTCAGCGATCACGGAGTTAATCGGAAATATAGCCAAACAGACAAACCTGCTCGCGCTGAACGCATCCATTGAAGCTGCTCGTGCAGGTACACATGGCAATGGATTCGCTGTTGTAGCAGCAGAGGTTCGCAAGTTGGCAGAGCAATCCGGGCAGTCCGTCAATGAAATCACCGTGCTGACTACGGCGGTACAGGAAGATATGGCTGCTTCCGTTCGCATGATGGAGAAGGTGACTTCAGAGGTTGGAGAGGGCATGGACATCTCTACAGAAGCGATTCGGAAGTTTGAACGTATTCTGGATAGCATGCGGGAAACGACACCTCAGATTGAAGAGATTGCTGCCACGTCGCAAGAGATCACAGCAGGTGTACAGGAAGTATCTGCTGTATCCAATGAGTTGGCAGGCATTGCGTCAGGCAACGCCGCAACTTCCGAAGAAGTGGCCGCTTCCTCAGAGGAGCAACTGGCAGCGATGGAGCAGATTTCTTCATCGGCTCGTGGCTTGTCTACCCTGGCTGAAGAGCTGCAGCGCCTGATTAGACAGTTTAAGTATTAAACGGGATCGTAGAAGAGAGTAACACACAGGGACAGCATCACATCATGTTTCATTAGAGGGAGTGGACAACCATGCAACTGGAACTCAAAGCCTTCTTACTGCTAACGGATGCGGTCATGATTACAGATGAGGAGGGTGTGATTCTGGATGTGAATTCCGTTTATGTAACCAAAACAGGATTCTCACGGGAGAGCACCATAGGTCAGCCTGCCCGATTGCTAATGGATACCCACTGGAGAGGAAATCAGACCTGGTCCGGCGTAGCCAAACTGATGAAGGCCGATCAGGAAGTGTGGGAAGCCCAAGTTACGATTACATCGGTTCATTTGGATGATTCTCTTTTTTATATCAGCATATTTAATGATGAATTTTCATGAAAAAAAATCGTTGTTTGGTGATAAGGTTATGTTAGCTGAAAGTAGTAATTATTTTCAAAAAAATGGTCAATATCGTCAATTGAATAAGGGAGTCCGGCATACTATGATTTGTGTACTGGGGAACTGCGACCATGAATCTGAAAACATTCATTGAATGCATGAAATCCTGAAGTCGTAATGTGGACGGTGACCATTTGCTACGCGATCTTGTATTAAATTTCACGCTAATTTTGATCTTTGTTTTCCTAATTCATCACTATCTGAACCATACAAATGCTACCCGTTCAACATCCATCACGACTCGGATCATTATTGGTATTACGCTGAGCATGTTGGGCACGGCGCTCTATTATTTCTCTATTGTGCTTGAGGATGGTACATTGTTGAATTTCCGGGCCAGTGTTTATCTGCTTGCTGCTTATTTTGGTGGGAGTGGATCTGCTTTCGTTACTTTTGCATTCATGTGGATTTTTCGGATTAATATGGGGCGTAATCCCTTGTTGGAGAACTGGCAGTATGCGTTGACAGAGTTGTTATTTGTTGTAGCCATATGTCTGATCTTTAAGTATATCAGGGGATTTATGCAGAAGTGGTTGTCCGGAGCGTTGCTGCTGATTACTGTGTATGAACTTTCTGTACTAAAGACCTATTCTCCTTCTCTGCTAATGATGGGGCAGATTCTCTTTTTTCAATGTATCTGCTTGCTGTCCGTTATATTATTCCTGTATTATCTGAACCAAAATCATCGATATAGGAGATTGGTCATTCAGAGGGATCAGGAAATGCTGGAGATGCTTCGTATGCAGCCGGGTTTTACTTTTAAAATCCGAAAACAGAACGGAAAATTCGAGTATCTTGTGCTTGAGGGAGAGATGCTCTCCCAACTGGGCTTGGATATGAGTAGTCTGAAGCAAGATTATAAACTGGGCACATTGGATATTTTACCTCAGGAGAAGGTAGAGTTTCTGCGAAAGCAGTTTAACCGGGCATGGGAAGGGGAATCTTTTTTTTATGAGATTGAGCATGAAGGTTACTATTCGCTGGTGAAAGTTCGCCCTCTTCGAGAAGAGGGTGTGGTGAAATATGTCGTGGGATATGGACTCGATATCACGGAACACAGAGCAGTTAAGCGAAGGATTCAAGAAAGTGAAGAGCGATATCGAACACTTGAGCGAGTGTCGGCAGACTGGTTTGTCGGTTTGGATAACAACAGATGTATTGTGTCGGTTAATCAGAAATTTCTGGATGTGCTCGGTCTCGGCAGGCAGGAGGTGATTGGGCGTCAGCTTGAAGAATTGTTGTTCATTGAGCAGCTGGAGAACTGGTTATTCGTTTTCCAAAAAGCCTTACATCATAATATAGCACAGGATACGGAACTGAGTTTCATTATTGGAGAAGGTCATGAGCAGCATGTTCGGGTTCACCTATACCCTGTTAAAGTATTAAACTCGAGTGAGAAAATTAAGGCAGTAATTCATGACATTTCGGATCACTATAGACGTGTTAAGGCTGACAAAGCAAGCCAGGCGAAGAGTGAGTTTCTCGCATTCATGAGCCACGAGATTCGTACCCCACTGAGCGGCATTATCAACTTTTCGTTATTGCTTCAACGAACAGATCTATCTCCACAACAAAAGGATTATTTGAGTAAAATCAACGCATCCTCTCAAACTTTGCTTGCCCTCGTGAATGATATTCTTGATTTTTCGAAAATTGAGGCAGGCAAGCTGATGTTGGAGAAGGTCTCTTTTTCACCAGAGGAAGTGATCAAACGTGTGGCAGATCAGATTGGTGTGGCTATTGGGCACAAAGATATCGAAGTGATCTTTACAACCGATCCCGATCTGCCATTAACGGTAATTGGTGATCCGTTCCGACTTGAACAGGTGTTATTGAATCTGCTCAGTAATGCGATTAAATTTACGGAGCATGGATATGTAACGCTGCAGGCAGAGGTTCTTTCATTGGAGGCGGAGCGAGTTCATGTCCGTTTTGAGGTAGAGGACACGGGAATCGGAATGTCACCCGAACAATTGGAACGACTCTTTGTCCCGTTTACTCAAGCGGAACCCTCGACGTATCGAACATATGGTGGCTCTGGTCTTGGGCTGGTCATCTGTTACCTTCTGGTCACCTCTTTGGGAGGAAGCTTGCGGGTGGATAGTGTGCTGGGAGAGTACAGTCTGTTTTCATTCGACTTGATATTTGAACTTGCAGATTCGGAAGAAGAAGAGAGTTTTTCCCTGCAGACACACCCTCTCCTATATGGTGCGAATGATGTGGTTATCATTGAAGATGATGAACGGATGGGCGCAAATCTGAAGCAGCTGCTCTATTCATTCGGGATGAATCCGACGCTGTATACTTCTTTGAACCATATGATGGAGAGTGATTGGTATACTCCTGAAGCCGAAGGGGCAAGTTCGATGTTGATCATGTTGGATATGGATGTAGAGGAGACCGTCAACGGATCGTCATGGGACAGTTTCATGAAGCGAATGAATCGAACCAAATTTCAAATGGTGGGTTATACCCATGCTTTTAGTGAAAATGCCCTGTGGAGTGAGGAGAGATCCTTTCGCCCGAATCTCATGATGATCAAACCGATTACACGTCTGGGATTGTTCGAAGTCTTACTTGCACTTCAGGGTGAAGGGCCATTGGAGAAAAAGCGGTTGATAGAATACGATGAATCCTACTTGCTTAAATCCAAAGGGCACATTCTGATCGCTGAAGATCATGAAATCAATCAACTGGTCATTCGGGCCATGCTGGAACATACCGGATTCAAGGTGACGCTGGCAGATAGTGGCACAGAGGTTTTGAAGAAACTGGATGAACAAACATGGGAACTGATTTTGATGGATCTCTATATGCCAGATATGAATGGAATTGATGCAGCGCGACACATTCGCAAGGTGAGGAAATATGATCGTACACCCATTATTGCGCTTACAGCGAATAGTTTAAAAAGCGACCGTGAATTATATCTTGAAGCAGGCATGAATGCCATACTGACTAAGCCCATACATGAACAACAGCTCGCTGACATTTTGGAGTTATGGATTGATCTAAAAGGCATAAGGGAGATCAATGGAATTGATGCAGATAAGGCGATCAGACAGATGGACGGCAAGCCACATATTCTGCAATATGCGCTCACGAAATTCAGAATGGAGTATGGCTCGTTTCAGCAAAAACTGGCGATTCAACTTCAACAACAGCAGATTGCTGATGTCATTCGTAGTGTTCATTCTCTTCGAGGCGTAGCTGCGAATCTGCATGCGGTGGACCTGATGTGTGCGGTTCTCCAATTGGAATCGCTCCTGTCCGGTCCGTTATTCAAAGATGAGGAACTGCGTTCGGTATTGGAGAAGGTACAACAGGAAATTGATAAAATTACCGAGTCCCTGCCATGGTGATCGGAATGAAGCTGTGTTGATTTAAGGTGTGAACTTATATCCTACCCCCCAGATGGTTTGAATGTATTGGGGGTTTTTTGGATTGTCCTCAATTTTTTTGCGAAGCTTGGTAATGTGCACATCGATGGTGCGATCATTAATGTAGGCATCAATACCACGAATGGCTTCAATCAGGGCATACCGACTGTAGACCTTGCCAGGATTGAGGATAAACAGCTTCATGATCTCAAATTCGGAAAATGTCATCTCCACGCGCTGGTTATTCAACAGAACAGTTCTTCGGGCCAGATCGAGAGAGATTCCGGATTCCTGTTCAGTGACAACAGAGCTGTTCAATATGGAGTAGCGGCGCAATACGGCCTCAATACGTGCCTTCAGCTCCTGCATGCTGAAAGGCTTACATACATAGTCATCAGCCCCATCTGTTAATGATCGAATCCGCTCAGAAACCTCGGTTAACGAAGAGATGACAATGATGGGGATTGCTGTATGCTGGCGCATGAGAGAACAAGGATTCTTATTACCCGAATCAGGGAGCATCAAGTCAAGAAGCAGGATATCAGGCCGCGCTTGAAGCTGTAGGAGACCATCTCTTGCGTTATCAACACGGATAACATCATACCCTTCACCTTGCAAATACAAGGATAACGTATCGCCTAACATGTTGTCGTCCTCTATGATAAGCACTTTCGTCATGATATTCCTTTCTGAACCCCCTTCTTGTAGAAGGACTAAGATCCATGAATTACTTCATATACCTGATATTTAAAACATGCAACATGAGGATGTCAAGACTCTAACAAGACTCCAAGAAGGTGAGCGACTCCGATTCAATGCTTGCCAAGATGTGGATCAGCTTCACGCTCGATCAGGCGCATCAGTTTGCGCTCGGTAGCGCTCTCTGGCGCAGGGGTGTAGACACTGCAACGCAGATCGGAACTACCCTGAACCTGCAACGAAGTCAGATCAAACAACATTTTGCCTGCTTTGGAATGCCTGAATTCGATTAAAACGTCCGGGGCACTGCTGACGCTGCTTTGTTTCCAAAGGGTATGAAAATCGGGATGTCTGTTCATCATGTCATCCAGAAATAAATTATACCATTCATCATCAACGTACTGGCCATAGTAAGCACGAAAAATCGCCAGAAATCCGCTAACAAAATCCTCCCAGTTCACCGCGAGCCTGCGAAACTCCTTTCGATCAAATAACAGACTGATCATATTCCGCTGTTCGGGGGCAATCTGTTCAAAATCCATAAAAACATGCCGGGCTGCATCATTCCAGCCGACAATGTAACAACGCCGATCCGAGATCACGGTAGGACAGTGATGAAGTTCTTGCAGAATTTTCTGCAAGGAAGGGTGAAGTTGAACCGGTTCTTCTTCCAGCATGGGCAGCTCTGAGTGATGCTCCATGGCGAGCGAAAACAGATACTTTCGTTCATCTGCAGTAAGCCTTAGTGCTGAAGCAATGTTATCCAACACGGAATGGGATACCTGAATATCCCGACCTTGTTCAAGCCAGGTATACCATGTTGTACTCACTCCTGCCAGTTGGGAAACCTCTTCTCTCCTCAGCCCAGGTGTTCTTCTCCGACTTCCAGTGGGTAAACCGACCGATTCGGGAGAAATTTTGGAACGCTGTGTTTTCAGAAAAGTGGACAATGCCTGTAACCTGACATCGTAGTTCAATCCATCACCTTCAATCCTCGTTATCATGGTAGTCATTATACTATTATAATTGACAACTTGTAATAGGATATTCAAAAGTGCACTATTAGTGGCAGAACATAAGAGTAAGGTAGACAACAGCGCTGAAGGAGGATGGACATGGAACGAGTCGTGATTACAGGTATGGGAGTCATCTCTCCTTTGGGAAATGATGTACATACATTCTGGAATGGATTAATTGAGGGGAGATCAGGTGTATCACCTATAGAACATTTTGATACAGCTTCGTACAAAACCAGAATCGCTGGTGTGGTCCGTGATTTTGATGGTGAAGAGCGTTTTGGACGCAAGGAAGCAAGGCGTATGGATCGATTCGTTCAATTTGCTGTTGCTGCTGCGGATCAGGCTGTATCGCAATCGGGGCTTGTGATGGATGAACTGGACCGTGAACGGGTAGGTGTATATATTGGTTCAGGCATAGGCGGAATCCAGACATTAATGGAACAAGGCAAGGTCCTGTCAGATCGGGGACCTGCGCGAGTCAGCCCAACACTGGTACCTATGATGATATCCAATATGGCGGCAGCTATGGTCAGTATGAGGTTTGGTTGCTGGGGACCGACATTATCACCAGTAACAGCTTGTTCCATTGGAAATACAGCCATTGGAGAGGCTTTCCGGTTAATTCGTCATGGCGGAGCCGATGTCATTATTGCTGGCGGAACAGAAGCGGCTGTAACCGAGGTGTCGCTGGCAAGCTTTGGTAATGCGACAGCATTATCAACAAGAAATGAAACCTTTCAAACAGCAAGTCGTCCATTTGACGCAGGGAGAGACGGTTTTGTCATGGCGGAGGGTGCTGGAATTCTGGTTGTGGAATCACTGTCTCATGCACTGGGGAGAGGGGCAAATATTCTTGCCGAAGTGATTGGATATGGTGCCAGTTCAGATGCGTATCATATGGTAGCTACCCACCCGGAAGGACGGGGTGCATATCTGGCGATGAAAGCATCACTGAAAGAGGCTCAGATTGGACCTGAGGACATTGATGTGATTAACGCTCATGCCACCAGTACGGAGGCAGGTGATCTGTCTGAGACAAGAGCAATTAAGCAACTTTTCGGGTCAGGTGCCTATGATATTCCGGTCACAGCGAATAAGTCCATGACGGGACATATGCTTGGTGCAGCAGGCGGTGCGGAGGCGATCTCACTTATTCAAAGTCTGAGGCATGGCATCATTCCTCCAACCATTAATCAGGAGCAGAGGGACCCTGAATGTGACCTGGATTATGTACCAAACGAAGCAAGAAAAGCGGAGTTGCGGATTGGGATGTCTAATTCCTTTGGTTTTGGCGGTCATAATGCGGTTATTGTTCTTCAAAAATATTCATCTTAAGTAGAAAGACAGCCGTAATCAAAGGAACAGCGCTGCCTGATGGGGCAACGCTGTTTCTTTGGTTACTTATGGATCACTCGTAAACACTGTACCTTGGTTAACGGCCGAGTGGTTGTACGCCTTAGGAAGAGAGGGATGTCGAATCGGCCATGCCTTTGTTACCTCGGCTCAGCCAGCTTACACGCCAGCGGGATTGCATGAAGAGAACAAGGAACAGGGAAGCTGCTGCAATCAGGCTAAGAATGACAAAGCCTGGTGTATAGGATTGATAGCTGCTATACAGTTGACCGAGAATCAGCGGCAGTGCATACCCGCCCAATCCGCCAGCGGCACCTACAATACCTGTCATCAGGCCAATCTCATTGCCGAAACGTTGGGGAACCAGTTGGAACACGGAGCCATTTCCGGCTCCCAGACACATCATACCGAGGAACAACATGACTACTACAACAGGAAGCGGTGGCATGAAGGATACTCCGATTAACATGACACAAGCCCCTGTGTACAGGAATGTTAGCATGCGGGTTCCACCAATTTTGTCCGCCAGGTAACCCCCAACAGGCCGGAAGAAACTGCCTGCGATTACACAGAAGGTGGTAATGTCTGCGGCTCGAACAGGTGAAAGTCCATACTGGGTGTTGAAGAAGATGGTGAGGTAGTTACATAATCCAACGAAACCGCCAAAGGTTACACAATAGAAGGCACAGAATACCCAGGCATCTTTTTGTTTAAGCAGACTTCCGTATTGGGACAATTTCTTGGGTTCAGGCCGGTTAGGGCTATTCTTGGCAAAGAGAGAAAAGAGGATGAATACAATAGCGATCGGTATAATAGCAAGTCCGAACACAACTTCCCAGCTGCCAAAATGCGTAGCCAAGCGATTGGCAAACAACGTTGCGAGTACGGTTCCGCTGTTACCCGCCCCGGCGATACCCATCGCCAGACCCTGATGCTCCTTGCCATACCATTGGCCTGCCAAAGGTAGCGCAGCAGCAAAGGAGGCGCCTGCGACACCGAGCAAGAGTGCCACCACGTACAGTTGGCTTAAAGAGTCGACCCATAACCAGCCGAGTAATAAAGGAACTAAGGTGACAAGCATCCCGATCTGTGCGGTTAGTTTCGGACCTATATAATCAGACATGAAGCCAAGCACTAGGCGCAGGATGGAGCCGCCGAGAATAGGCAATGCGACCAGATTGGCCTTTTCCAGCGGAGTCATCGGATAATCCAATGCAATGACAACTGCGAGTGGACCCAGCATCCCCCATATCATAAAACTGATGTCAAAATACATAAACGCCCCGAAAAGGGTGGGCTTATGCCCGCTTTTCCAAAAACTTTTGCTCTCCATCATTCATCATCGCTCCTCATCCAATTGAGATCTTCGTGATTTGTCTATGTGCGTGTTGAGGCAGAAAAAGGCCGCAATTCGTCCAGATCTGAACGATTTGCGGCCCCGTTGCCGACAGGCGGTACACGTCATTGTGTTCCGCATCTGAGTTGATCACAGCACTGTGATTTTGATTCAAATTATAATCAAGAGAAAATAAGTATGTCAACAAAAATCACATGTGATTTTAAATAATTCAATTTTTAATCGTTATTCGCATTTTTAATGTTAATTTAGTTGACATTAGATTCGGATTCCCTTAATCTGAATCTAATATGAATCTACACAAAGGCGTGTAGATTCCGGAGGCAACGGTGCCCTTTTCCGAATCATGGAGAAGGGATTTTTCTGTTTATTTTCAGGTGAGATAGATAGGGGGCAGCCCATGAGTAGAAGCAAACTGGTGATTATCGGGAATGGCATGGCTGGAATGAAGTGTGTCGAAGAGATTATCGCACTGGAGCCTGATACGTATGAGATTGTAATCTACGGTAATGAACCCCGTCCCAACTACAATCGGATCATGTTATCGAAAGTATTGCAGGGTGAGCATTCGTTACAGGATATCATTATCAATGATTGGAGCTGGTATGCCGAGCATCAAATCCGGCTATGCGCAGGTGAAACGGTGCACCGCATTGATACCCGTGGAAAATATATAGAGACTGAATCCGGATTAAAAGAAACCTATGATTTCCTGATTCTGGCGACAGGGTCTTCACCTTTTATCCCACCGATTCCGGGGATTGATAAAGAGAGGGTCATGTCCTTCCGAACGATTGATGATTGTAACCGCATGTCTGATTATTCCAAAACATATCGCAAGGCCGCAGTCATTGGTGGCGGATTGCTTGGGCTGGAGGCTGCGCGCGGGTTGCTGCATCTGGGCATGGAAGCTGTGGTGGTCCATAACGCACATTACATTATGAACCGACAGTTGGATGAGAAGGCTGCCGCGATGCTTCAACAGGAGCTTGAAGACCAGGGCATGTCCTTTCTTTTGTCCAAAAATACGCAGAAAATTACCGGACGATCGCAGGCGCAGGGACTGCTGTTCACAGATGGTTCCAAGCTTGAAGCTCAGGTTGTCATTGTCGCTGTAGGAATTCGGCCAAATGTGGATCTCGCCAGACGAAGTGGAATCGCTACGAATCGGGCAATCATGGTAGATGACTATATGCGCACCAGTGTACCGGATATATATGCAGTTGGGGAATGTGCCGAACATCGGGGAATCAGTTATGGTCTGGTGGCTCCTTTATACGAACAGGGGAAGGTGCTCGCACGTACGCTCTGTGGACAGGAAACGCCTGAATACAAAGGATCTATTCCCTACTCACAGTTGAAGGTATCAGGGGTTGATGTTTTCTCGGCCGGCGAGATCAGTGGGGAAGGCATGCAGACTGCAATTCAACATCTGGATGGCATTCAAGGCACATATAAAAAAGTGCTGATGCAGGCTGGCAAAGTGCGTGGCGCCATTTTATTTGGAGATACAGCGGAAGGAACGGCTTTGCTTGGACTGGTGCAACGAGGTGCGGATGTAGCGGAATTGGCTCCGCGTGAAGGGGCCCCAGACCCGGCTGAGATGGCTGCTGCGGCATTACCAGTTCAGGAGACCGTATGTGCCTGTAACAATGTGACCAAGGCTGCCATTATGAAGGCGATTCAGGAACAGGGCCTCGAGACGGCAGATCAGGTGAAGGAACAGACGAAGGCTTCTGGTTCATGTGGTGGCTGTCGCCCGATGGTGGCTGCACTGTTGAAACATACGCATAACCTGAAAAATAACGGGGGTACTGAAGTGGAAGCCACACCAGATAAACCTGCTCCAATGTCTGTGTGCAGTTGTACGGCGCTTGGGCATGCAGAACTGAAGGGAATGCTGGCTGACTTTGTTGATCAGGAGACAGACCTAACCTCTATCTTGAAACAACTGGGATGGAGGTCGGAGCATGGCTGCGCGGTATGTCGTCCAGTGATCCACTATTACTTGCAGTTATCCGGTGGAACGATAGTTGCACGAGAGATCGAAGGGCACTCAGAGGTCCAGGTACGCTGGGATGATCAGATCCCGGTTTCATCCTATGCAAGAGATGGTAGGGGGTTGGCTGCACAGCTTCGTGCGAGTTGGATCGGCGCTGCGATGCCGTCGCCGGTGAATATGGGCGTCGCACCAGGGCAAGGTTCGTTGGTGAGCGCACTAGTGCAAGATATCGGATTGCTGGCTTCACCAGCTGGGTGGGAGATCTATGCAGGCGGTCATGCAGAGCATCCGGTCAAACAAGGTGGCTTGCTCGGGGTGGCTGAAACAGAGGTGCAAGCGGCCACACTCGCATCAGCCTGCCTTCAATGGTATCGCCAAACCGCTTGGTATGATGAGCCTTTATGGGCATGGACGGAACGATTGGGATTCATGTCGATTCGGGAAACGCTGCTGGATGACCAACTACAGAAGGAACTTGTTGCGATTCATCATCATGAGCGGGATGTGGCTTCAGCATCCCCGATGAAGCAATTTCTTGAATCTCCCGCGGTGCAGGGCACCGTCTGAAACGAATCAGTATTACAGCTGAAAGGCAGGGATGGGAAAATGGAATTATCGATAACTTCGGAAATGGCGGTATCCAAGCTGTATGTAAAAGAAACACAGTGTCCATATTGCAGTGTGCAATGCAAGATGACAGTTGAAGAGTTGGTTGCACCTGTTGCTGGCCAGAGCCGAGCGGAATATACGGTCCAAGGCGTTCCGAATGAAGCTTCTCAGGGCAGGCTGTGTGTGAAGGGTATGAATGCTCATCAGCATGCGCTCAGTGGTCAACGATTAATGCATCCGCTGATTCGTCGCAATGGTGAGCTTGAACCCTGTTCCTGGGAGGAGGCTGTTCAGACCATCGCAGAGCGGTTTCAGAACTTGAAAGAATCATACGGAGCAGATACGGTCGGAGTATACGGAGGCGGATCTTTAACGAATGAGACAGCCTACCTGCTTGGCAAGTTCGCCAGGGTTGCTTTGGGGACGAAATATATCGACTATAATGGACGATTCTGTATGTCAGCTGCCGCTTCGGCCGGAAGTAAAGTATTTGGGATGGACCGAGGACTGACGTTCCGCCTGTCCGATATACCGAAAGCGGGCTGTATTATACTTGCCGGAACCAATATCGCAGAATGCCAACCTACACTCTTGCCATACTTTAATCAGGCGAAGGAGAATGGGGCCTTTCTCATCGTTATTGATCCCCGCAAGACGGCAACCGCTGCCATTGCCGACCTTCATTTGCAGGTGAAGCCTGGCATGGATGCTCTGCTGGCAGATAGTATGTTGAAGGTGATTATGGATGCCGGATTGGTGGACCCTCATTTTATAGGCGAACGAACGTATGGCTACGAGCAATTGATACAAGGGTTGGCTGATCTGCAACCCGAACAGGCGGCACAAGCATGCGGGGTTGATCTGGCGTTGATTCGTCAGGCGGCAATGGCATACGGTGAGGCAGAGACAGGCATGATCATGACAGCACGTGGTGTGGAGCAGCAGACGGATGGGCATATGGCTGTCAGGCACTTTCTGAACTTGGTGCTCGCGACTGGCAAAATTGGCCGAGAAGGATGCGGATATGGTGCCATCACAGGTCAAGGAAATGGGCAGGGCGGACGGGAGCATGGGCAGAAGGCTGACCAGCTGCCGGGCTATCGATCGATTGAAAATGAAGCCGATCGTGCCTATGTGGCATCCGTCTGGGGTGTGGACCCTGCAAGTCTGCCTGGTAAAGGGGTCTCGGCCTACGAGATGATGGAGAAGGTCCATGATCAGGAGATTCGGGCGTTGCTTGTAATGGGCTCCAACCCAGTTGTGTCCAACCCCAATGTGCGTTTGGTGGAAGAAGGTCTGCGCAAGCTGGACTTTCTGATCGTGGCAGATATGTTCCTGTCGGAGACAGCACGCATGGCTGATCTGGTTCTCCCGGTTACATCTTATATGGAGAATGAAGGTACACTGACCAATCTGGAGGGGCGTGTTCTGCTCCGTGAACAGGGGCGGCCTGCGCCGGGAGAAACGCTCGATGATTGGGATATATTATGCCGGATTGCCGCGCAATTGGGTAAAGCTTCTTATTTTGAATATGACACTGCTGAGGATATCTTTAATGAGCTTCGGGTGGCGAGTCGTGGCGGGGTGGCTGATTACTATGGCATTACCTATGAGCGTTTGCGTAACGAGAAAGGGGTATACTGGCCGTGTTCTGCCCTGGAGGATCAGGGAGAAGGACTGCTGTTCGGTGTACGATTCGCTCACCCGGACGGCAAAGCGGCGTTCACATTTGAATCCAGCCCGGGCTGGAATGATATATCTTCGGAGTTCCCCTTAATTCTCACCAATGGGCGTGTGTTACCTCATTATCTTACAGGGGTGCAGACACATCGAAGTCCGGCACTGGCAGCTCGTGAATTGGAGAACTTTGTTGAACTTCACCCGGCTACCGCTGCCCGTTATCGTATTCACGATGGAGAGTGGGTAGAGATTCAATCGACGTACGGAAGCTTCACGGTTCGTTCGCGCATCAAAGATTCGATTCGGCAGGATACCTTGTTCGTGCCGATGCATTGGGGGGGCATTCAGAATGTGAATCGGGCCACCAGACCAGAGCTAGATCCGTTCTGCCGGATGCCTGGGTTCAAGACAGCAGCTGTAACCATTCGACCTTTGCGATTGGTCAGATGATTCATGCAGGTTTCAGTTTTTAAAGGTTCTCAGGTGTCATAAGCTGTTCTAATAGTAGCTTAGCGGCTGCGCAGTCATATTTATATGAGACTGTGCGGTTTTTTTTGCGTATATGTACGCAAGTAGGTCGTAGTTCCGTGGTTCCACGTAAACATGAGGATTGGCTCATGAATATAGATTGAATTTTAGTTATGATGTTCATTAGGGGTACATATGTACGTGTTTTTGATTTTGTTTTGAGACAGATCGTCATTTCGAGTTAAGGTTATTCCGCATCGTGGTATAGATATCGGGGCTTATGGAAGCTTCTTCAAATAGAGCAGGACAAGGGAGGGAATGCGGTGAACGTATGGATAACGGTAAAAAGTCTGGGCAAGCGCAAGCCGGTACTTGTCAAGCAAGCTGCCGAACTTCCGGAAACAACTCATACGGTAAGGCAGCTCATTGAGAACATGGTGGCTCTGCAAGTAAAAGCGCTTCAGGACAAGAAACAACAGGCTGAATTGCTCGCTTACCTGATGCCGAATGATATTGAGGCGCAGGGAGCGGCGGGAAAAGTCGGGTTTGGCGCAGTATACAATGAGGGTGTTCCTGATCTGAATGTTGCGATGGAGACAGCTATAACCGCCTATGAGGATGGATTGTATAAAGTATTTCTCAACGATGAAGAATTGCAGGAACTGGATGAGTCACTTGTTGTAAAAGACGGAGATAACGTGGTGTTTATTCGTTTTACAATGCTTGCCGGACGTCTGTGGTAGAGAGCGAGAAGGAGGAGAACAGGATGAATCAGGAAGAGCAAGTACAGGTGTATATCGATGGATTGCAGGAAAAAGCCAAGTCGTTAACAGGGGTACAGCTTGAGCTGGCAGGCTATGTTGTGGAGATCGCCGGGTCTACGTATTTGCGTGGAGACGAAAAGATGTTTTTGAATACTGATAAGTTGCTTGGAAGGTTGGCTGCAGAAACGCAGAAACCATTATTCGAGCCACTATTGGATGTGCTCCAGCATCTGGCGGGCGAGTCATTGGTTGCACGATTCCATTATATCGCAGAGCGTGCGACTCGTTTCCCATACAGTAACAACTATGAACGCCGGCCTTTTCGCACATCCGATCCTGAACAGCATGTAGCACAGGTCATTCGCAAACTGATGGGATTGTTCCGTATGGAAATGAAGAATTTCTCCCTGGAAGAATATGTGTCACTTCGTGAGTACAAGCTGGATTATCTGCATGAGATCCGCTGGGTTCTGGCGGATTGTATCGCTTATGAACTGGATCATCAGGGCGGAGATATGAAGCAGGCGCTGCATGATATTATCTATGGTGACAATCAGACGGCGTTGTTAACCCATGAAATGATCAAAGGCATATTCATGAGCGATCAGGCGGATGCCTATCAGATGGTGGGTGAGCTGCTCGTTGCAGCAAGGTTGCAGGAAGGACTGCGCCAAAGCATTGTGGAGCGGATGGATGAAGGGACACTGGAAGCCTATATTTACATATTAAAAATCATTATCGACAACAACCTGATTCGTTTCAGTTCCGTGGTAAGAGCGCTCGCCGTATGGACGGGGATCGGCATAGAAGCAGCCAACCAGCGTGTTGCCGCACAGTTGATTGAACAGGCCTATCAGGCGCTTGTGCAACCAGAAGTACGTGAGGCCTGGCAGCAGGAAGCAAATGCTAACAAACTCTTTATCAGTCTGTGGGCGACAGCGGTCATTGAAGAGAATGAATTGAAGAGCAAGATAATCGAGATTATGGATCAAGGTCAGTTATATCAGAAGATTGTTGCCCAATACGTACTGGCTAACAGCCAGAATAGGGAGCTTCGTTTGGACATTGCACGTCGTTATCTGGAGGCGCAGGATACCGAGTTGATGCACTGGATTGTGACCAACTATGATGCGATGTATATGTACAACTGGAGTTTCGAGAATGGAGAGAATCAGCGTAGCGTCTACGTGTGGCCATTACCTGCTCTGGGAGATAAGGCCTTGCGGCGTAAGGACTTTGATCGGTTCAAACAGATGCTGGCTGCGATTCCAAAAGGCGGGACAGGTGGACCATCGGGTGTACTTGAGTATGTTCACTACCAGATCGATACGGATGATGTAGTCAAGAAAATGTTATATTTGGCTGCATATGATATGGACCCGGAATGGATCGGGGAGGTCATCGCAATCAAGGACCGATTGAGCCCGGAACTGCGCGGAGAACTGCTGTCCCAGTTTGTTCAGCATCCTGATAATGAGGTACAAAGACAGTTTGTGTTTGAGAGTTTGTCTGATAAAAGCATCAGTAACCGGGAGAGTGCCCTCGCCAAGGCGAAGCTGCTCACGTTGACGGTTGATGAGATGAAACAGATGGAGGCGTTGATGAAGCTCAAAACAGGCTCACTTCGTCAGAAGGTCATCCATGTATTGTTACTGCAACCCGTGGACCAATTGGCGGTCTCGCTGAAGCGACTTTTGCAGGCCAAGAGTGAACTGCAGCGCTTGGGTGCGCTCGAATTATTGACCGAGATTGCGGCAGATCCAGAGCGGATAGATCAGCAGGAGCAATTGCAGCCATTGGCGCAGCTGATTGAGACACCCACTGCCAAGGAACAGAAACTGCTGGATAAGCTGACCGATCAGGGGAGTCGTTACACAGCCTCTAATGGATTTGGTTTATTTGATCCGAAGCGACGTGAGCCATTGCTGGATGAGAAGCGTGATCTCAAGGGACATAATCCGAAGGACATCTTTACACTCTCTCTGGATAAGACCAGACCATTTCTGGAGGGACTTAGTGAATTAGTGCATGAACACAGAGATTATGAGTACCAGGTGGAATACTACGCTGGCTACAAAGACACATTGTTAGTCGGAGCGAGTCTTCGCTCCAAGGTTCCATATGGAGAGCGGAATGAAATGAAGCAAATGGAACAGTTTCCGCTTCATGACGTATGGGAGAACTATATTCAACATGCCGGATTTAACAGTGTGGAACTAATGCAGTTGTATATGGGTATACAGCTCCGGGATTTCAATGGCAAATTGAGCGACCATTACAGTTACTTCCATGATCAGTATGACTATGAAGAACTGCAAAAGATTCCGTTACTGGAAGGCTGGCGCAAGACGTTTGCTGATCAGGCCTACCCTCTGGATGACATCGAAAAGCTGCAGCAGATGCTGGATTCGTTAACGTATAAGGATCAGGTAGTGGCACTGATATCGGCGGCATTTCTGGATAGCGATCCGATCGACACGTTTGAGATAGCTGAGAAAACCTGGGCCTCCATCATCGCGAGTATGCCTGCTGATCGACTCGAGAAAGAGTCAGGCATGCTTCATATTCTGACTGGACCTTGGAATTATGTAGTTCGTGGCAAAATCCATGACGACAACAGCTTCAAACGTTTCTTCCAGACAGCTTACCAGTTCACCAGTCTTGTAGAGAGTAGTCAACCGCTGTCTTTACTGTCACTTGAAGATTTCCTGCGTGCGTACCAGTTGAACCTGATTGATGATCAAGAGATATATCGACAGGTGCTGATCGGTGGGAATCGTCTGTTGTTTATTCGGGACTTAACATCCACTCGTACAGAAATGATCGCGAGTGATCCGAAGCTTGTTCAATTGCGAGATGCGGTGGTCGATCGCATTCTGGAGATTGAGCTGACCCGGGGAGAACTCTCTACAGAAGTAAGCACACTTGCCATGAAACTGGATCGAATTGAAGGCATGGAACACTGGGTACATCTGGTTTCTGCGATGGATCAGGATACATTTGTCCGTGGATATATCTATAGCTATGGAGACAACACAACACGTAAAGAGACGTTTAGCTATCTAATCCAGAATTGTCATCCACGGGATGGAGAAGATGAGAAGCGTCTTGGAGAATTGCTCCAGAAGTATCCGGTGAATGAGAAAAAATTGCTGGAAGCAGCCATGTACGCCCCACAGTGGATGGAGATTGTTGCGAAACATCTGGGATGGGAAGGTCTTCGCAGTGCAGCTTGGTACTTCCATGCTCATATCAATGAACGCTTTACTGCGGAGAAAGAAACCATCGTGGCCCACTATTCTCCAATCTCACCACAGGACTTCAATGAAGGTGCGTTTGATATCGCTTGGTTTGAAGAAGCCTATGCTGCTGTCGGGGAGGAACGGTTCAATCTGTTATACGATTGTGCCAAGTACATTTCCGGGGGAGCTAATCACCGCAGATCCCAATTGTTCGCAGATGCTGCACTGGGTAAGCTTCGACTGGACGATATGCGTGAGTCCGTGTCAGACAAGCGAAACAAAGATCATTTGTTAACCTACAGTTTGATTCCATTCGCTGTAAATCGCGAACAGGATCTGCGTGAGCGATACGACTTCATTCAGAAGTTCCTCATGCAGAGCAAACAATTCGGTGCACAGCGCCGTGCCAGTGAAGGTGTGGCATCACAGATTGCACTGGGCAATCTTGCTCGTAATGCAGGTTATGCCGATGTTACGCGGCTGATGTGGGACATGGAAGCACGTAAGTTGGATGAGATGAAGTCCTTCTTTGAACCTCATGCATTGGATGCTGACACGACAGCGCAATTGGTCATCGATGAGGAAGGCCAACCCGAGATGGTTATTGTTAGCAAAGGCAAGACACTCAAATCTGTACCAGCTCGGTTCAAAAAAGATGGATATATCGCTGAACTGAAAGAGCTCAAATCGGATCTGGTGGATCAGTATCGCCGGGCACGGCAGGAGCTGGAACGTTCGATGACTGCTGGAACGTCCTTTACACGTGAGGAAATTGCCAGTCTGATGCAAAATCCGGTTATACATCCGCTGGTAAGAACACTTGTATTCCAGTCAGGTGACAAGACGGGACGATTCGATGTAGCATCCAATGGTTTGGTTGCTCCAGGGCCGGAGGGTACGAACCATACACTAGCGGAACAGGATCAACTGTTGATTGCTCATCCGCTTCATCTGTATCAGAGCGGAAGCTGGAGTGAATTCCAGCGGGATCTGTTCACCCGTCAGGAGCGTCAGCCCTTCAAGCAGGTATTCCGTGAGCTGTATCTTCCTAACGAGGACGAATTGGCTAATGGTACGGTGTCTCGTCGATACGCCGGGTATCAGATTCAACCGAAAAAAGCAGTGGCTCTGCTTAAAGGACGCCAATGGACTGTCAGTTATGAGGAAGGTCTGCAGAAGGTAAGTTACGAGCACAATCTGATTGCGAATCTCTATGCCATGGCAGATTGGTTCTCACCAGCAGATACCGAGGCACCTACCTTGGAGACGGTGCAGTTCTACGATCGTAAGAGCTACAAACCTGTAGCGCTGCAAGATGTACCGCTGACGTTCTTCTCGGAAGTTATGCGTGATATCGATCTGGTGGTCAGCGTTGCACATGTGGGAGGCGTAGATCCGGAAGCCAGCCTGACAACAATCGAGATGCGTCACGTCATTGTGAACGAGTCTTTGCGTCTGCTGAAGATCGACAATGTACGTTTGGACGGGAATTACGCAAGAATTGATGGTGAATTGGGTGAGTATGCTGTTCATCTGGGGAGTGGTAATGTGTTCAAACAAGCCACAGGTGCACTTCATATCGTACCGGTGCACAGTCAGCATCGGGGTCGAATCTTCCTGCCATTCCTCGATGAAGATCCGAGAACAGCTGAGATTCTGTCCAAGGTGATGTTGCTCGCCGAAGATAAAAAGATCAAGGACCCGCAGATTCTTGCGCAGTTAAAGAATTAGAAGTGAACGAACTAGAATTGAACCGCCCCGTGGGGCGGTTTTTTTATTGGTTACTCCGATTTTCAATGTAACTTCGAAACTCAATATAACGAGTGTAGAACAAGAATCATGGATGGAAAGTGGACAATATGGAGCAATTCCAACATAAAGGCAGCTGAAGAACCTGTTAAAAGGGACCTCAGTTGCTTTTATATTTTTGGATTTTTCAATGGACCGGGTTGGTTCCGTTTTCAAATAGACTTTGGACCCAGAGTGTGTCGGCATATTCCTTAATCTGATAATTAATTGAATTAATTGGTTGAATGGGAGTGGGTCGAACTGACTGTTTTTAAAAGTAAAGAATTTGTTCGAAAGTAGTTACGGAAATGTAAATAATTCGTTTTCTTTTTTTGTTATCTGAATTATTAATATGGTGATTCCAAAGAACTAGGCTTGTTCTAATCGGTCATTTACCAAATTTAAGGGGATGTAATTCATGTTCATGTCGGCTATCGTTAGGAAGCGAAATCTGCTGACTTGCTTGCAGGCTGCAGTTTCAGAAGCCATGTGCAGGACGACCTGAATGCTTGAGGACTGGGATCAAGCCAGTTTGCATTCCCTTGTATACATGTATTCAATATGTGCACAAGAAAAATGATCAAGAGAGAAGGAGAACTTACAACATGAACAGAAGACTCAATCTGATTTTCCTCAAACGATGGTTTATGTTATTAATCATCGTGGCGGTTGCGGCTATGCCGCTGCACGCCTTTGCCGCGGAGGCGGATTCTGGGGCCAATCGGCCTTGGATGAACACATCTCTATCAGCGGAGGAACGTACCGAGCTGCTGCTCAAGGAGATGACGCTGGAGGAGAAAGTTGGATTCGTAACCGGTAAAGTAAATAACTATTATGGTTTCTATAATGATGGACTGGAGCGCCTCGGCATTCCGGCATTACAGATGGCAGATGGACCCGCAGGAGTACGTGTGGCAAACCCGGATGTACAGGACAAAAAGTCCACGGCATTGCCTGCACCCATCGCGCTTGCCGCTTCCTGGGATACCAATCTGGCCAAGAAATATGGCGATCTGATCGGTCAGGAAGCACATGATACAACACATAATGTAGTGCTCGGCCCTGGGCTGGATATTGCACGTACACCATGGGGTTCCCGGAACTTCGAATCTCTCGGGGAAGATCCTCTACTGGCTTCCGGCATGGGTGCAGCGTATGTGAACGGGATTCAAAGTAATCCGGTTATCGCTACAGCGAAGCACTACATCCTGAACAACCAGGAGACGGAACGTTTCACGACCAATGCAACAGCCAGCGAACGTGCGATTCAGGAAGTCTATGCACGTCCGTTCCAGGCGATGGTTGAAAAAGCGGATCTCGGTTCGGCAATGTGTTCATTTAACCAAGTGAACGGTACATACGCTTGTGAGAACAAGGAGATGCTGACCAGTGTCCTTCGGGATCAGTTTGGCTTCGAAGGGTTTGTCATGAGTGACTACGGTGCAAACTTCAGCACAGCCAAATCCGCCAATGCGGGTCTGGATCTGGAGACACCTGGAGAGCCGTATGGCAAATGGGGAGACAAATTACTGGAAGCCGTGAACAAAGGTGAAGTCAGCGAGCAAACCATTGATGAGAAGGTTAGACGTATTTTGCTTCAAATGTTCGATAAAGGGCTGTTCGATAACCCTGTAACGAATACACAAATCAATGCCAAGAAAGACGGCAAACAGGCACGTGAAATTGCAGAAGAGAGCATGGTTCTTTTGCAAAACAACGATAATGTGCTGCCGCTGTCCAAGAAAAACGTGAAATCCATCGCTGTCATCGGTCCGGATGCAGATAACGCATCTGCTGCTGGTGGAGGTAGCAGTCTGGTTAATCCGACGTATACTGTAAGTCCGCTTCAAGGAATTCGTAACCGTGCCGGTAACGGTGTGGATGTAAAATATGCTGCCGGAACGGATCCTATCTCGGCAGGAGATGCATTTAATGGACCATCCGCCGTACCTTCTACTCTTTTATCACCAGCGGATGCTCAGGAAAGTGAAAGAGACTATGGTACAGATCGCGCGGAATACGGCCTGCGTGCTGAATACTGGACGAATAAAGATATGGAGGGTAATCCTTCTTTGGTTCGTACAGATAATCAGGTTAATATGAATCTTGGATTCTACAACTATGAAGGTTTTAACGCACAATCTTCCAAGCTTCCGGTGACACCAACGAAGTTCAATGCCAAAATGTCTGCTCGTTGGACAGGGGCAATCACAGCGCCTCAATCGGGTGAATATAAACTGTCCCTGACGAGTCTAGGTTCTGCGAAACTGTATGTGGATGACGAGTTACTCGTAGACAATCAAGGTGAAACATTGAGTACAACGAAGAAAGAAATCACGTTTAAAGAAGGCGAGTCCCACAATATTCGAATTGAGTATCGTACGGATTTCCCTGTACAGACCAATCATGATATGGGTGCACAGGTTCGTTTTGGCTGGGAAGCTCCAGAAGACGCTGTGGATATCAAAATGCAAAAAGCAGTT
Organism: Paenibacillus sp. UASWS1643; assembly: GCF_008693195.1. Classification (NCBI taxonomy): domain Bacteria; kingdom Bacillati; phylum Bacillota; class Bacilli; order Caryophanales; family Paenibacillaceae; genus Paenibacillus; species Paenibacillus sp. UASWS1643. Next base: position 355,764 of record NZ_VXKZ01000113.1, on the reverse strand, counting down.
GAGCTGGCGAAAAAATCCGATGTAGCTGTCGTGGTAACTCGCACGTATGACAGTGAAGGTTATGTAGACCGTTCCGACCTGGAACTGCCGAATAACCAGGAGCAGTTGATCCGCAAGGTAGCTGCAGCCAATCCAAAAACGATTGTGGTGCAAATGAGTGGTCGCGCTGTTGAAATGGATTCCTGGCAAAAAGAAGTGCCATCCATCGTTCAGGCTTGGTATGCAGGTCAGGAACAAGGTAATGCAGTGGCACGTGTGCTGTTTGGTGATGTGAATCCATCCGGTAAGTTGCCGGTGACGTTCCCATCAGATGATTCCCAGACCCCGGTATCCACTGCGGAACAATTCCCGGGTGTTAACGGGGTGGGCAACTATTCCGAGGGTATCTTTGTAGGGTACAAAGGATATGACAAAGAAGGCATGACACCGGCGTTTGCTTTTGGACACGGGCTGTCTTATACCGATTTTAATTATCGCAATCTGCATGTGAAGAACACAGGCAAAGGCGACAAAGCAACCGTAGAAGTATCTCTGAACCTGCGCAATACAGGTAAAGTTTCCGGTGCAGAAGTTGTACAGGTCTATGTTGGCAATCTGCCAACTAAAGTTGAAACGCCAGAGAAGCAGCTTGCTGGTTGGGCGAAGGTAGATCTGAAGGCAGGCAAGCAGCAGCGGGTCAACATTCAACTGGATCGCAGCGCATTGTCCTACTGGGATGAAACATCCCATGAATGGGTAATGCCTAAGGGTAAAGTCCAAGTGTATGTTGGCAGTGCATCGGATGATATCCGTCTAACAGGCAGTGTGAATATCGGAAGCAAGTCCGGTAAATAAAGTTCAATTAGGGAGATTGGAAGGTGTTCTCCCAGTGAAGTTAGTTATTTGTGTCAAATGCAGTTTGTTCTAATTCATATAGATTAGGAAAATGAGTCGTGGCCTAGTGGCCGCGGCTTTTTCCACAATGGAAGGAGAGTGAAGCGTGATGAACATAGGCTGGCGAGAGCATCCCAAACGATGGATGATTCTGTTAATCGCTGCTGTTTGTTTTGTCGGTATAGGAATCTGGCTTATCTTCAACCGAAGTGAACAACCTGCTCCGCCACCGGTTGTGGACAAACAGAGAACGGCCGAAGTCTGGATAACCACGGGAGATCAGCAAAATCTGCTTACACCACAGAAGCCCATTCCAATTACCGATCACCATGATGCAGACACAAGCTCTTCAGATTCTACAACGCAGGAGTCAGCCATTTCTTCGTCAGCGTTCACCATAAGGATCGACCCGGACAAGACGTATCAGACTATGGATGGATTTGGCGCAGCGATGACAGGTTCGTCGGCACATCTGATTAATCAGCTTCAAGATGAGAAGCAAGAGCAAATGCTGAAGGAACTGTTTACAACGGAAGGGCTGAACTTGGATATGGTGCGTCATACGATTGGTGCCTCCGATTATTCAGTGGATGAATTAGGCAAGGCTTCAAGCTATACCTATGATGATATCGAGTCCGGCACGGACTATGAGATGGAACACTTTTCGATCGAAAAGGATCAGGAAGTTGTGAATATGCTGAAACGTGTAGCTGATTTGAAACCGGATCTTAAAGTGCTGGGCACACCGTGGACGGCCCCGGCCTGGATGAAGTATGGGGAGAAGACCACCAACGGTTGGTATCTGGATTACAACGATCCCCAGGTGTATGAAGCGTACGCGAGATATTTTGTGAAATATATCATAGCTTATCAGGCAAAGGGCATTCCCATCTACGGGATCACGTTGCAAAATGAACCGGAGTTCACCTCGGATAAATATCCGAGTATGAGTATGGGCCCCGAAGAACAAGCGATGTTCATACGGGATTATCTCGGTCCGGCGCTACAGGATGCGGGACTGGATACGCGAATCATCGCGTATGACCATAACTGGGATCAGGCGGTCGAATATACCAGCAAGGTGCTCGGTGATGAGCAGGCTGCTGCCTATATCGATGCATCTGCTTTCCACTGTTATGCAGGTGATCCATCTGCCATGTCGGAAGTGCATGAGCGCTTCCCGGACAAAAATATCTATTTCACCGAATGTAGTGGTGGGGAGTGGAGTCCTGATTTTGGCGAGAATCTGAGCTGGCAGATGTCCAATCTCATCATTGGTGCACCTCGCAACTGGGCGAAGAATGTGCTGCTCTGGAACATCGCACTCGATCCGCAAGGTGGACCCACGAACGGCGGCTGCGAGAACTGCCGTGGGGTTGTGACGATTGACCCGGAGAATAATGAAATCAACAGAAATGTCGAGTATTATGCGTTAGGCCACATCAGCCGTTATGTGCGCCCGGGAGCTGTAAGAGTGGATTCCACGCAAGAACAGGGTCAGATCGAGAACGTAACCTTCCGCAATCCGGATGGAACGATGGTGCTGGTTGCGGCTAACACGGGTGAGGCAGAAGTTTCCTTTGATGTAGTTATGGATGGAGATTCGTTTCGATATATACTGCCTTCCCAGTCGGCAGCAACCTTCCGTTGGAAGCCAAAAACGGGGGTAGAACGTTGACTCAAGATTGGAAATTATCGGTACAGATTGAATGATGGACATGGTAAAATAAACGTAGAGTTATTCCAAATATGATGTATTAAACAAGTCCGGTCCCAGGATCGGGCTTTTACATAACCTTTTACTTTTAATAGAAAAGGAGAATACGTTGGACATGTTAGTCGTTGCATTTCGGGAACAGGATCATGACAAGTTGGTTGGAATCTGGGAGAGTGCTGTGCGGGCAACCCATACGTTTTTGGAAGAGCATCACATTCAGTTCTACAAAAAAGTGGTGAGTGATGTGTTGCAACAAAAACAAGTTGAGATTTGGGAAGTGCTCAATACGAAGCAACAACCCGTGGGTTTTATTGGTGTGAATGATAACTTTATCGAGATGTTATTTGTAGATCCGAGCCAACACGGACAGGGTCTAGGACGTCTTCTAATAGACCATGCCTTTAAAATCAAAGGCCGTCACCTCAAGGTGGATGTTAATGAGCAGAATACTGGGGCAGCCCGATTCTATGAAAAGATGGGATTTGTACAGATGGGGCGGTCTGAATTGGATAGTTCCGGTAATCCGTTTCCACTCTTGCATCTGGAGATCAAACAGGAAGAGGCCGAGAGATTGCCGTAATGGATAGACCATGTGTTATAAATGACCAGGATGAGGAGTGTGCAGGATGACACAGATCAAGGTGACACCGGAACAACTGGAGACGGTCAGTGGGCAGTTCGCTCAGGCACATCAGCAATTATCGGGCTTCATGTCCACATTGGACGGCAAGATGAGTGTCATGCGCAGCAACTGGGATGGCATGGAGCGTGAGCGTTTTTATAACGATTATTCAACGGCTCAAGGCACGATGAAATCTGTTCTGGAACTGGTTCTGTCCATTCAGTCGGAGCTTAAGAAAATTGCCGAGCGTTTCCGCACGACAGATGAGGAGGCGGTGAGCCAGGCAATTATGACGGCGCTGACCGCAGCGCGGGCGCTATCAACCATGGGCAAAAATAAAGGCGATGATCTGGACAAAACGCCAGGTCCACCAAAGAACATGGATGAATGGGATGAGAAGGATGCCGAGAAATACCAGAACTATGAGGAAATGCTGAAGAAAGCCAAAGAGATGGGTGACGAAGAACTGGCGCAGCAGATTCAGGCCAGCATGAACATCATTCGGCTTCAGTATGAAGATGTAATCTATCAGACTGACCCCAATACGGGCAAGACGGTGAAAATTACCGAGGATTCCATCGTAGGTACGTATCAGGTGAAAAGCGACAAGGGCGAAACGACCACCATCAGTCTGGATAAACAGGGTAATGTGGTGGACTATAGCAAAGATACGGAAAAGTATAAGTATTCGGAGCAAACGCACACGACCAGTCAAGGCGAGCATCTCTTTGGCAAAGTGGCACAAACGGCTACAGCCTACGGCATTGGTCTGCTGCTCACAAGCAAGACGGGCTCTGCCTTCACGGAACATGCGACAGGACTAGGTTCATCCTTCGTCGCGGACAAATTCCTGTTCTCCGTGCCGGAGGAAGGCGAGACACGTACGATGATCTACCGTACCAATAAGGAAACGGGCAAAATGGAAAATATGATCGTGGTCACGCGTGGCGACAACGATATTGAATATACTCCGTGGCGGGATTACTTCTAAGCCACGGATGGAATTCGCAGGCGGGCAACGCAGGGCTACCTGATTGCGGCCAGCTTGCCGACCCGCGAGATGGGGGCCATGTGTGTTCATGTGACACATGGCTAAAAGCAAGGGGCAGGCGGCTTATCCGTGAGCCTACCCATAGAGAAACACCCCGGCAACCTTCTCCTGAGATGGGAAGGTTGCCGGGGTGTTTTGGATTCTCCTTACCGATTAGCCACGGTCAACGGACCGGGCTGTAAGGAGATCTTTTTTTGCCAGAGATTAATGCGTCTCTTCATCCAGAAAGGGTTTGTTCACCGCATAATACATGAAGCCCATCAGCAACACACCACCCACCAGATTACCCAAGGTCACGGGAACCAGGTTGTGAAGCACACCTTCAAATGAGATCGTCCCCGGGTGGTTCAGCACAAGTGCAATCGCGAACGTACACATATTGGCGATGCTGTGCTCGTATCCAGAGATGAAGAAGCAGAATACAAAGAGCATCATGGCAAACATTTTGGCTCCATTCTCCTTCATGAACATCGGGACAAAGAACGCCATACACACAAGCCAGTTACACAAAATTCCCCGGAAAAAGAGCTGCATGGTCGGAACTTCCATTTTGTGCTCCACCACGCTTAACAGAAAACCGTTCACCTGAGATGAGTCGAACAATCCGGTCAGGTAGATTAACAAGGCAAACACGGCTGCGCCCATCAGGTTACCGCTATAACTCGCAATCCACAGCTTGATAACTTCGAACCAGCGCAGTTTTTTGCGCAGCGCCGCATACGTGTAATAAAACGTATTGCCCGTGAACAGGTCACCCCCGCCATAGGCGATCAGAATGATGGCCGCGCCAAACGTAATTGCCGCCATCGGATAGGTAAACGGGGACTGCTCCATATAAAAGAAGTTACCTGTCTTAAACGCCACGATGACGCCGAATCCGATAAACATACTGGCCAGCATGGAGCGTGCGAGGTACCTGATTAAACTTTGTTTGTAAATCTTGTGTTTCTTCAGAGCTAGTTGTTCCACGTTGCGTAAAGCTTCCGTTTCCATAATTCTCCTCCAATAGCATGGTGTCTTGCTTACCATTATAACGAAATTATGGAAATTGGGGAGGGGAAACTTGGATTACTGATTATTTAACTGGATACGGATACATACAGGATCTTAGGATCTCAATCTTTTGTTCCTCTGTTCGTTCACGCGGTGCCAATTCTTCTGCATAGGAACGCTCCACCTTGGCGCGCATAAAACGCTCCGCATATTCGTTTGGACGAGAGTGGAGTTCTTTGGCGTACTCACCAAATGAGCTGACATCCCGTACCTTTTCCAACACACTGTTCAGTAGCGGACTGCCTGCATAGAGCAAGGAGGCCGTCTCTTCAGATTCAAACTTGAGGAACAGAATAGCTTTCTGTAGGGCGTTGATTTCACCTTGGGTGAGGTAAACAGCCTTCGTAGCATGCTCTCCTGATGCTTCTGCTTCTTCTGATGCTTCTGATGTTCCCGGTGTAAATGGTTCATGGTCCTGATTCATAGATCATCACTTCCTGATATGGAATGCAGTTCTCGCTTTGCGGAAGCGCCGAAATGCGGATGAGATTGAAGAGATTTTAACGCAAGGACTGTGCCCGCAACATGTTTGTGAGCAGTAAGAATAGCAAAAGCTGCACCTTGAAGTAAAATGTAGGCATTCCCCGACAATACATCCTGGGCCAACGTAATCTCAGCTTCCGTAGCAGGTAACAAGGCTAGAGTCTGTAACGCATAGATCTGTACATCCTCATCTTCTTCAGTGTCACGAACAAGTTGTGCGGCAGCATGACGAATTTCATCCAAAAGTGAGGAAGACTCTGCCATGCCCAAAGCTCGCCATGCTTCGATACGGATGAGATCCTCTTCATGTGTATCCATACCGATAGATAGAACTTGATGTGTAAGTTGGCTATCGGTTAGTTCGATCAGATCACGAAGTGCCTGGATTTTCTCTTCACCACTGATTTCGTTAAAATCAGGGTGTTCATTGTTGTTATGATTGAAATGATTCATATCAGACATCTGCATCATTCACCTCCTGAAGAATATGAAGATGGGGGCGGAAGAATGATCGGACGAGCCGCCAACGCCTCCTCTACAATCTGTTCTGGCGTCAGGTCTCGATCATCCCAGTAAATCAGGTTACTGATCTCAGCGTGAGGCACCTGTTGTTGTAGCTCCGTCAACATGTCATCCAACTCGGCTTCGCTTCCTTCGGCGTCCATTAGTTTGCGAACCAATTCTATCAGATGCGAACGATTGTTCATATGTATTTACACCTCCTGAATAATTAATATCGTGAACCAACTATTCTTTCATGGGCTAATTCAAAGGATCATATATAATGAGCACCGGAAAAAATTTGGGCTCAAGCATCAGACTAATGAGTTGTTCGTCTTGATCAGTATATGAAATGATATAGTTCCCGAAATGAGACTCGTAGTTGAAGTTTTGGAATTGAAAGGAATGTTCGGGATACTTTATCTTCACATATAACGTAGTAACTCCTCGGGCTAAGGTTTCTTTTAACATAGGAATTTGGGCCACGATGATAATAGCAATAAGAACAATTAGTATACGTTTAGCGAGACGGGTCAGATGGATTCACCCCATTATTGTAAATCAATTTTCAACAATTCATGAAGGCCCATCTCAAAATGGATGTCACTCCATAAGGATAGCCAGATTACCAAATTGCTCGCCTTTTTCCATACGTTCGAATGCTTTTGCTACGTCTTGCAATGGATATACGCCATCAATTACAGGATGTATATCATGTTGCTCCACCCATTGTAGCATCTGGACGAACTCCTCACGGCTGCCCATAGAGGTACCGATCAGACTGACCTGCGGGAAGAAAATAGAGCGAATAGGAACAGTTAGATCATCCCCTGAGCTCGCGCCATACATCACGATACGTCCACCTGGTCTGATTATATCAAAATATTTTGGGAACATGGCTTGTCCGATGCTATCCAAGATGATGTCTACAGGTTCCATATCGTTCTGCATACACCAATCGGCATGACTATCCAATGCATGGGTAGCACCCAAGCGCAGTGCCTCATTTCTTTTGCCTTCACTTCTGGAGGTGACAGTCACTTTGGCACCAGCCGCAACCGCCATGAGCAGGGCATAGGTCGCTACACCACCACCAATACCGGGAATGAGGATATGTTCACCTTGTTTCAGTTCACCGCGAGTGAATAAGGCGCGATAGGCCGTCAGCGCTGAAAGGGGCAGCACACCTGCTTCCTCCCAGGATAGGTGGGCTGGCTTAGGCAGGGCATTTTCAGCAGGCAATGTTATATATTGCGCGAGTGTCCCATCCGTAGGACCACCAACAATATCGGGCACGATGGGTACGTTACTTGCAAACTCCCAACCGAGCGTAGGATGGATAATGACTTCATCACCTATCGCGAACCCTCTAACACCTTCGCCAATCGCAACAATGATACCTGCCCCATCGGAACCGGGAATAAGCGGGGTGTCCTCGCTTCCACGTCCTGCCATAATGAAAAGATCCCGATGGTTGATTCCAGCGGATTTCAATTGGATCTGCACTTCCCCGGCTTCGGGTACCCGAGATGTTGACTCTGTATATTGAAGACCTGCAAGGCCGCTCTGGCCCGAATGGACAATAGCTCTCATGTTCAATATTCCTCCTGTCTGTGTAGCCAGATTTCACTACTGAGCCTCATTGTACAGACGGAGCAGATTCACGTAAAATGAACAAAAATGATTGTCAGTATCATTGAAAATAATAGATAAGCACTTTGCACGAATTAGATGATGCAGAATGCCGATATAACGACGAGCAGGTGATCAGTGTATGGATGCAGGTGATTTGAAAATATTTCAGGCGGTTGCCCGCGAAGGTAGTATCAGTAAAGCTGCACTCGCACTCAATTATGTACAATCCAATGTAACCACGCGAATCAAACAGTTGGAGACACAGCTACAAGTACCGCTGTTTCATCGTTCCAATCGGGGGATGTCTCTTACACCAGCGGGCGAGAATCTGCTTGTGTATGCGGATAGAATTTTGCAATTATTGTATGAAGCAGAGCAGGCCACGCAAGTGGGGAATCCGCCTTCCGGCATGCTTCGTCTTGGTGCCATTGAGACAGCAGCTTCCACTTTCCTCACGCCGCTCCTGGCTGAATACAGTTCATGTTACCCGGAGGTACAACACTCGCTTGTCACGGGTGGGACCCATGAGCTGAATCAGAAGGTAATTCAACATGAATTGCATGGGGCGTTAATATATGGCCCAATCGATCATCCTGATCTGAACTATATGAAGATGTATGACGAGGAATTGGTGTTGATCGCCGAACCTGGAGTGCATGAGATACACGAGTTATTGTCCAGGCCGATGTTGTTTTTTGAGATCGGATGCACACATCGCACTCAGGCGGAATCCTTTTTGAAAGATCAGGGTATCCGCTCACTGCGCATTATGGAATATGGAACACTGGACACGATTCTGAATGGAGTATCTGCCGGGCTCGGTGTATCATTGCTGCCGCGCTCTTCAGTTACCAAAGCAGAATTAAGAGGTGAGATCGCGGTGATGTCTTTGCCAGATCCCTATTGCCGGTTGGAAGTAGGATTTGTGTATGCCCGTGGTGAACATATATCTAATGCGCTAAGCGCTTTGGTGGAGGTCATGAAAGAACCGGAACTATAAGAGGTTGTTCAAAAGTTGACTTTAGAACATGTACTATAAAGGAGTGATTGATCTTGGAGGATACTACGTTAACATTGGCCGATGCATTTAATCAGGCAGACTTTATTATTGGTGGTCATGGCAGTCGCAAAGTCAAGGTGCTTCAGAACGTACTGGAGCAGATCGATGGGGAGACCTTCAGTGACCACTACGGCAACGGCCCCATCATCGAAGAATTTCAGCAACAGATGGCGGACGTTCTCGGCAAGGAATCGGCAGTGTTTTTCCCAAGCGGAACGATGGCGCAGCAGATTGCATTACGGATCTGGTGTGACCGCATAGGAGTAAAGCGAGTAGCTTACCACCCTCTGTGTCATCTGGAAATCCATGAGGAAGACGGATTGAAAGAGTTACACCAGATTGAATCAATTTTGCTGGCGGACAAGGATCGGTTGATTCGTTTGGAAGATGTACAAACGCTTGATCAGGACATTGCCTGCCTGCTGTTGGAACTGCCACAACGCGAGATTGGCGGGCAATTGCCAGCATATGAAGAACTGGAAGCGATCTCGGTCTATTGCCGTGAGCGCGGGATTAAGCTGCATCTGGACGGGGCACGCCTGTTCGAGATTACTCCCTATTATAAGAAGACACCTGCGGAGATCTGTAGTCTTTTTGATAGCGTGTATGTTTCCTTTTACAAAGGAATTGGAGGCATTGCGGGGGCTATATTGGCGGGTGATGCGGATGTGATGCAGGAATCGAAAGTATGGAAACGTCGGCATGGGGGCGATCTGATCGGCCTGTATCCGTATATTCTGAGTTCCCAGTATTATTTTAATGAGCGGATTGGCAAAATGGAGCGTTATTACGAACAGGCTCAAGAACTCGCCTCCCTCTTGAATGCCTGTCATGGGATACATACGTTGCCAGAGGTGCCCGTATCGAATATGTTCCATGTGCACTTTGCGCTCCCTGCTGACGAAGTTGAACCGATTCTTGTGCAAATGGCTCAGCAGCATGGCATAGGCATGACTGCATATCTGAACAAGACGAGTGGGAACAGCTGTGCCTTTGAATTGTCTACGGGTGATCGTTATGAGAAACTTCCCCAGGATCAGGTGCGTGCAGCACTGGAATGGCTGGATCAAGAATTGCGTACACAGGTGAGATAACAAGCGGATTCTAATGTAAAGGGGGAGTTCAAGTGAAGTCGATGGAATTAGAACCAATTCGTGATCTTTTGGTGAAAGCTTACGATACGACTATGGGAGAAGGCTGCACGCCCGAAACGCAACAGAGCATTGAAGATTTTGAGCAAAAGTATAACGTGCAACTACCCGCAGCGTACCGTGCACTTTTGCTTGAATTCGGGGCATGTAATTTCGGCGATCCTGCCTTGTATTCAGCAAAAGAACTGGATTGGGCATATCCCGAGTTTCTGGAAGTCTACCGTGAAGTTAAGAAAGAGTACCAGCTGTCGGATGATCTCAATCTGTTCCCGATTGGTGGATTTGGCGAAGGAAGTATGGCTATGTTGGATCAGACTTCGGGCAAGATCCTGATGTTGATCCATGATGCAGGAGATACGCCAATTCGAGAGATTGCAGTAGACTTTATTGATTTAATGACGCAGCTGACGGAGTCCGCGATCTGGGTACAGGAACAGATGAATTAACAGGGAGACGGAAGGAAGCGCAACAGACCTATGGATATTCGTAAGTTAAGATATTTTATCACCGTGGCGGAGGAACTTCATTTTCACCGTGCAGCGGAAAAATTAAACATGACGCAGCCACCCCTGAGCCAGCAGATTCAAAATCTGGAGGAAGAGCTTGGCGTAAAGTTATTGGAGCGCACGAGAAAAATGGTTCGTTTGACACCAGCGGGTGCCGTCTTTCTGGAACAGGCCAGACTCATCATGGCCCAACTCGAACGATCCATTCAGCTTACGCAAAAGGCAGATCAGGGCATCATCGGGCATTTAACTGTAGCTTTTGTGGATTCGGCTTCGGGGAGCATTATGGTGGATGTGCTCAGGAAATTTCGCGCTGCGTATCCTCAGATTGAATTGACATTACGTGAGATGACTTCGTCCCAACAATTACAGGCATTGGAAGACGGACAGATCCATGTTGGATTTTTGAGATATCAGGAAGATAATCGTCATGTCTCGTTCCGTCCCTGTCAGATGGAAACGTTGATTGCCGTATTGCCAGATCATCACCCGATGGCTTCTCAGACTCAAGTTTCAATTCGAGAACTGACGGATGAAGATTTTATTTTATTCCCAAGGCATCTGGGTTCTCCGTTCCATCGTCTCGTTCTGGATTATTGCAGGGAGCATGGTGTAGACCCTCGAATTACGCAGGAAGCGATCCAAATGTATACGATTGTGAATCTCGTTGCAGCGGGCATGGGTATTTCCATTGTTCCCTCCTCGGTGGATGTGTTCCAGCGAAAGGGTGTGGTCTTTCTGCCATTACAAGAAAATCCGCCCTCCGTACCGTTGTATACGGCATGCCGGACGGATATGAATCAGGAAGTGGTATCCCGTTTTATGAACTTTGTTGATGAATGTGTTTAACCCGTCTTGGCTGGATCACGCTCAATCCAAGGATTCAGTATTTCATCAATACGAGTCATGATCGCAGAGTTCAGTTTCACACCGGAGGCTTTTACATTTTCCAATACCTGCTCCGGTCGGGATGCACCGATAATGACGGAACCGACATACGAATGCTGAAGAACCCACGCCACAGCGAGTTGAGGAAGAGTTAGACCAATCTCTTTAGCGAGCGGAATAAGCTGTTGCACAGCGGTAAGAACATCTTCGCGTAACCACTGACCAGCCAGTTTATTGAAAAAGGGTGCGCCTGCCTCCCCAGCTGCACGTGATCCGGTGGGTAATGCTGCGTTAGGCGCATATTTGCCTGATAGTATACCCTGAGCCAGAGGAGACCATGTAATCTGTCCAAGTCCTGCTTGGTCGCTTGCAGGCACCACTTCTTGCTCAATCACACGCCATAACATTGAATATTGCGGCTGACTTGCAATGAAGGGGACATGAAGTTCCCGCGCCAAAGCCGCTCCTCTTGTTATCTGATCCGCGTTCCATTCGCTTACGCCAATGTAATGGACTTTGCCCTGACGCACCAGATCGGAGAATGCCAGAAACGTCTCTTCCAGTGGAGTGTTGTAGTCATAACGGTGTGCGTAATAGACATCGATATAATCAGTCTGTAGCCGCCGTAATGAACCATTGCAGGCTTCCATGATGTGTTTACGTGAAAGTCCGCGGTCATTATGACCTGTGCCGGTTGGGTGACAGACTTTGGTGCACAGTTCAATACTTTCTCTTCTTACATCCTTAAGAGCCTGTCCCAGTACGGTTTCTGCCTTGGTATTGGAGTACACGTCTGCGGTATCAAATGTGGTAATACCTTCCTCCAATGCGGTTCGCACACAAGCTTCTGCTATTCCATCCTCGACTTGCGCTCCATGCGTAATCCAGTTGCCGAGTGAAATCTCACTGACAGTTAATCCACTGTTTCCTAATTTACGATATTCCATTCATGTCGCCTCCCTAAGTCATCTGGACTCCATTGTAACAATGGCAGATTAATAGGTGAAATATCTTTTAACCTCATCTTTGATACGAAAAAAGTATCAGTGAACCTACATTTTTTCCTGGAGGTATTTGCGATAGAGAGCAGGCGTAATTTCCTCGAACTTTTTAAATATTTTGATAAAATATCCCGATTCATTAAATCCCAGTTCATCACTGATCTGTGAGACAGGCATGTCGGTGACCTCCAATAATTGCTTGGCCCACTTTATCTTGAGTTTTGCCAGGTAGGTGGTGAAGTTCTCACCCGTTTCCTTGGCAAACAGTCTGCTGAAATAACTTGGACTCAGGTGGCATAGATCAGCCATTTGTTTGAGCGAAACCTGTTCGCTTTTGTGACTATGAATGTATTCAAAAGCAGGCTGAAGCACCGGGCTGGAGCTTTCTGCATCACTTGGGCTGTTCTTGAGATAGGCATCCGCAATCGCATTGGTCATCTCTTTTTTGATCGATTCGATATTACGAATGGAGTACCCGGGCAGGATGGTGGAGAGGTTCAGAGACTCCTGATTGCCTGAAGCTTTCTCGAACATTTCAACTAATAAATTTTTGTTGAGCGCTTCTTCTACAATATAGTTGCAGAGCAGGGATAACATGTTGGAGATTTTCACAATCTCTTCATAGGTCATCACAGGTAGCTGGGCATAATCGTCCTTTAATTCCTCCAGCTTGGCTGCATGCATGGGTACGTTTTTGGACGTGACAATTTGCTCCAAGTCGCTACCCTTTTCGGGGTCGGCAAGTTTCACTTGTCCTGCCATGACAGCGCCGATATATTTGCCATCAATCGTGATTGGAATCGCGATATCTATAATATTGAAATGGCATAAATACACATAAGGCTCGTTCAATCGAACGGCTTCCAGACCACCGCGTGAATCACATTTTTGGCAGTAGGGAAGCAGCTCGGGGTCTTTGCGTACGTTCTGGCAGAAAGCCTGACAGCTGCTGTGACTGGTTACGGGAATGCCTTTATAATCAACGGTGAGAATCGCCAGTTTGGTTACTGTTGCGAGTGAATCTTGTAGACGTTTCCATTTATTAAGGTCGAGAATTTTATTGATATGCAGATATTCTTTGATCATTGGTGCAACCTCCATAGGCTAACCTGATTCATAATTTAGGCCGTTAAAAGTTAGCAAGTTGTACATATTAAGATGTAATGATGACGGGTAATGTATAATTGGAGATCAAAATTCAACCATCTCATGACAATAAGATACCATGATTGCACTAAAAAGCAAAAAATTACGATTGTAAATTATAATAATTTGTTATCAAAGTCCACTGTAAACCTGCTGCTCATGCGTTATATTAAGGTCAATTGTAAGAAATTAAAATTTAATGTAATCACTACACTATTTCATATCCTTAGGAGGCATATATTATTATGAGAAAAGCATTTATCAGCCCAACCAAATATGTACAAGGCGAAGACGAGTTGTTGAACCTGGGGTACTTTGTTAAATCCTTCGGAGAATCTGCTTTGCTGATTGCACATCCGGATGATGTACAGCGTGTCAAAGCAAAGCTTGATGCAACAGCAGAGAAATTCAATATTACTTTTGTTGAAAGCGGTTTTAAAGGGGAATGTTCCCGTGAGGAAGTTGCTCGTCTGCAAGCGATCGCGAAGGAAAAAGGATGTGACTCTACCATCGGTCTTGGTGGCGGTAAAGCGATCGATGCTGCGAAATGTGTAGCTGAAGGCGAAGCACTGATCATCTGCCCAACGATTGCGGCAACAGACGCACCGACAAGTCACTCCGCTGTATTGTACACACCGGATGGTTCGTTCGATGACTATGCTTACTTCAAACAAAGCCCAAGTGTGGTACTCGTTGACACAACGGTAATTGCTAATGCACCAACACGTTTCCTCGTATCCGGTATGGGAGATGCGCTCTCTACATACTTCGAAGCAAGAGCAACAGCGAAATCCTATTCCCGTGTAAACGCAAGTCTGCCAATGGGTTCCCGCGAAGGATACACACCATCTGCAGTAGGTACCAATGCTGCACTTGCACTGGCAAAACTGTGTTATGAAATGCTGCTGACTGACGGTGCAAAAGCAAAAGTAGCGAGCGACAGCAACGTTGTGACACAAGCGCTGGAAAACATCGTTGAGACCAACATTCTGTTGTCTGGTCTTGGATTCGAAAGTGGCGGTCTGGCCGCAGCACATGCGATCCACAACGGTTTGACTGTTCTGGAAGGCACACATCATTTCTTCCACGGTGAAAAAGTATCCTTCGGTACGATTGCACAACTTGTACTCGAAAATGCACCAACCGAAGAGCTGCATGAAGTCATGGACTTCTGTCTCGAAGTGGGACTGCCGATCAGCTTGGCGGATATCGGTGTAGACACGATTAGTCAGGAAGAGTTGTTGAAAGTAGCCGAGATCGCTTGTATTCCGGAAGAATCCATTCACGCCATGCCGTTCCCAATCACTGTTCCTGAAGTGGCTGCTGCCATAGCAGCGGCTGACCGCATGGGTCGTGAGTACAAAGCAGCTCGCCGGGAGGTAAAATAATGAAGAAAATTATTAACCAGGCCGAACATGTTGTTATGGAAATGTGCAACGGGATTGCGCTTGCACACCCGGAGCTTGAATTTCTGAAAAAATATAAAGTCATCAAACGCAGAGAGATCCAGGCTGATAAAGTCAGCCTGATCAGTGGCGGCGGCAGTGGACATGAACCGGCTCACGCAGGTTATGTGGGTAAAGGGATGCTGGATGCAGCCGTATGTGGAGATGTGTTCGCATCTCCTTCCCAAATCCAGGTATACCAAGCGATCAAGGCAACAGCCAGCAATAAGGGAACACTTCTGATCATCAAGAACTACAGCGGCGACATGATGAACTTCAAGAATGCAGCGCACCTGGCTGAAGAAGATGGCATCGACGTACAATATGTGCGTGTTGAGGATGACATCGCTGTACAAGACAGCTTGTATACCGTTGGACGTCGTGGCGTTGCCGGCACTGTACTGGTTCACAAGATTGCCGGAGCAGCAGCGGAAGAAGGCCGCAGTCTGGCAGATGTGAAATCCGTTGCCGAGAAAGCAGCTCAGAACGTGCGCAGTATTGGTTTTGGATTCACATCCTGTACCGTGCCAGCCAAAGGCACGCCTACATTCGAAATTGCTGAAGACGAGATGGAATTCGGCGTAGGGATTCATGGTGAGCCAGGGATTCGCCGGGAGAAAATCGTATCGGCTGATGAATTGGCAGGACGTATGGTCGAAGCATTGCTCGCAGATATGAAGCTGGATAAGGATACATCCGCTGAGATTGCGGTGCTCGTGAATGGTTTTGGTGCAACGCCACTGCAAGAACTGTACCTGCTCAACAATTCTGTTCAGCGTGAGCTTGCTGGACATGCAGGTCTGAAGGTCGCTACTACGTTTGTAGGCAACTACATGACAAGTATCGATATGGCAGGGGCATCGGTTACGATTCTGAAACTGGATGATGAACTGAAAACGCTGTTGTTCAAGGAAAGTGATACTCCTGCGTTTAAAGTATCCGGTCCTCCAGTAGCACAAGTGGCGTATTCCGAGGCTCTGGAAGCCGTTGTGGGTGAAGACGCTCCGGTATCTTACGAAGTGGAGACGGATGCATCAGCTGCGGTGATCAGCAACAATCAATTTTCCCTGGATAATGTCGTCTATCTGATTGATAAAATGGGTGAGATCATCATCAAGAACGAGGTGCCATTCTGTGAACTGGATTCCCATGCCGGTGATGGCGATTTCGGTATGAGTGTGGCAAAAGGCTTCCGCCAGTTAAAACGCGAATGGAACCACATCATTAACGAAGATAAAAAAGACATCGGGTCGTTCCTGGATGCATGTTCCCTGGTCATCATGGAATATTGCGGCGGCGCATCCGGCCCGATCTGGGGTTCGGCATTCCGTGCGGCTGGCAAAGCGGTAGGGGATAAACAGCAATTAAACGTTGCTGAATTCGCTGAGATGATTCATGCAGCCGTGCAAGGAATTCAGTCTACTGGAGAGCGTTCCTTCGGACGCGGCGCCGTTGTAGGTGATAAAACCTTGATCGATGCACTTGTTCCGTGTGCCGATTCCTGGACACAAAGTGCGGAGGCAGGCGATGACTTCAAAACAGCATTTGCCAAAGGTGCGGCAGCAGCCGTTGAAGGTGCGAAGAAAACCGAAGACATCGTGGCACGTATGGGACGTGCAGGTGCCGTCGGCGATCGTAGTCTGGGCTACCCGGATGCAGGCGCGTATGCGCTGGGTGTTATTTTCACAGAGCTGTCCGAGTCTATGAAGTAAGGAATCTTATCGTTCTAGATGAATGGTTGTGTTAACTTTATATTATATTGTCGTTAGTTTTATTAATGGTGTCGGCAAACTCGTAAAAACTCTAATTATTCAATGAAAAATATAAAATTATAAAGTGTTTTCTCCACAAAGTGCAGCGTTACTTAGTAATGCTGCACTTTGTGGTATAATGTCGTTTTTTATTTTGGGATTTATAATGCGAAATATATGAAACTAATGCCATGTTTTCATCAATGTCGAAAGTCTTTCTGGTAATATTAATCCTCCTATAAAGGAAAAATACGTATTTAAATTCAAGGATTTAAGTGTTATGTAGTACCTAGTGACAATTTGACGTCAGTTGGAATCAAGCTCAAAAGGCCATTATCAAAAAAAGGGATACTTGCTACATTCCACTTAAAATCAATGAAGCTAAGGGTACCTCATTGTTTTCCAAAAGGGTCAAGACAAGAGGTTACTTAGGTAATTGCGATAGAAGGGAAACAAGTTCATATTCTTTGGGATTGGAAGATCTTGATCAACTGCTAAACTTGGAAGCAAAGACTAATACGAATGCAAACGAATTACAAATCAAAGCCAAGTGAAGATATGATTGTAAAAAAGACGAGAGCAGTTTCTGCCCTCGTCTTTTTTATGAAAGGTAATGTCCTTAGCCATTCTAGTGTGCTGCTAAAAACTGTTGATGCACATCGAACTTTGACCAGTGAGCTCTTGTAATCCTAAGTTGCCTGCTCATATTCGCCTTCAGCTGAAGCGGCATCAAAAGAAGCTAGAGCTTCTGTCGGGGAATAAGAACATTATAAAACTCTATTAACGAACAATAAAATTGTATTAACTGGGAACTATTCCTTTATATTGTGTTAATCTGTAGTGGACTCCATTTAGAGAGAGGGATGTTACTTGAAAAGAAGTGTATTATATATTGAAGATAATGAGAAAATAGGCAGTTGGGTAAAGGAAGAGTTGGAACAGCGAGGGTTTTTAGTTCAGTGGCTGCTAACTGGTGAAGGAGCCGAAAGAGAAGTCAATCAGCATGAAATCGTTATTTTGGATATCATGTTACCCGGTTTAGACGGATTTACTGTGGGAAGACGATTAAAGAAGACAGCTCCTGCTGTGCCTATTTTGCTGTTAACCGCTCGAACATCGATAGATGATAAAGTAGATGGTTTGCAATTTGCTGATGACTACTTAACGAAACCATTCCATGCTGATGAATTAGTTGCAAGAATAGAAGTATTAATCCGTCGTAGTGGTGGAATAAAATCCGGTCGCATTTCATTAGGAAATCAGATTGAAGTAGATCCAAAAGGTCAAATGATATTTGACAAACACACAGGAGAAGAAATTATATTAACAGGAAAACAGCATCAAATCCTAATGTACTTCATACGCAACCCTAATCAAGTTTTAACAAAAGAACAAATTTATGAAGCTATTTGGGAAGAAGCCTATATAACAGGCGATAAAACACTAATGGTGCATATTCACCGACTGCGTCAAAAGCTGGAACGTCATCCGGATTCCCGGGAGATTATTGAAACGTTGAAGGGAATAGGCTATCGGGTGAAATTATGAAGCAAAAGAGATCACTATTTCGTCGTTTTTTAAAAGTACATTTTCTATTTATCTTTTTTCCACCGATTATGATTATTTTCATCAGTGCGTTTTTTGGAGTTTCAGAAATCCATGATAAAAATGTAAATACGTTAAATGTATTTTACGTTACCTTACTAGTGTTTGGTTTTATTATTGTCGCATTTGTGATCTTATCTTGGCGGTACTTCTTGGTACTTCAAAAACGTCTCGCCCGCTTACAAGAAGTCATGTCATTTTCTGCTAAAAACAACTCATTTCCTAAAACTATATCTGTTCAATCGGATCGTAAGGATGAGATAGACCAGTTAGGCAGTTCTTTTAATTGGATGATTCAGCAGCTTGAAGACAGTCGCAAGCGAGAATATGAAGAGGAGTTATTACGACATCGACTGATTGCGAATTTATCACACGACTTACGAACACCGCTTACCATTTTGAGAGGACATGTCACTCGTTTAAATAAAGAGCCCATGAGTCAAGAAGGACAAAACTCGATAACCGAGATCAACCATACGATTACAAGAGTCGGAGATCTAATGGATGATTTACTGTCCTATACATTGCTTACCTCCGGAAAACATCCTTTTGTGCCCGTTTCAACAGATATTGGACGTCTAGTAAGAGCATCTGTTGCTGCGTGGTATCCTGTATTTGAAGAAAAAGAAATTCGGCTCGATGTTGATTTACCGGGAGAGGAGACTTTTTATTGGGAAGCAGATCCAAATTGGATGACACGGGTTTTGGATAATTTATTTCAAAATATTCTTCGCCATGCAGCAGAAGGGAAATATGCAAACATTGTGGTTAATGTAGAAAAAGAACAGATCATTATTGCGGACAGAGGCCCGGGTTTGGATAACTCTTCCTATGAGCATGGAGCAGGGATTGGTTTATCGACTTCAAGTTATATGTTGAAAAAAATGAAGCTGAAAGCCGACTTTACATCAAATGAAAATGGCACAAGTGTAGTTATTGGTAGAGCGTAACCTAAAGGTAACCCAGAAGTAAACACCATGATCACCGTGATGTAACTTTGCTTCTTTATAATGAAAGCCATAACAGAAAGGGAGTGTTATGGTTGCTTACCATTAATAACTTAGTCAAACATCGTGGAACTCAAGAAATTTTAACAGGTATCAGTTTTAAAGCGAGATCTGGCAGAGTGACTGGTTTTCTAGGTCCAAATGGGGCAGGTAAAAGTTCTACACTTCGCATCCTGCTTGGATTAGATCGTGCCACATCAGGGAGTGCACTCATTAATGGAAAGCCATTCGCAGAATTACATAATCCTTTAGCAACAGTAGGTGCAGCACTTGATGGATCTGGGGCCCATCGTATGCGAACAGGACGAGCGCACTTGCGCTGGATTGCTCGTGCCGCAGGATTGCCTAATTCACGAGTCGAGGAAGTTCTGGAAATCGTAGGTCTTACTAATGCAGCTGACAAAAGAGTTGGAAATTATTCACTTGGTATGGGGAGAAGACTTGGAATGGCCGCTGCACTACTGGGTGATCCCCCAATATTGGTTCTAGATGAACCCGTAAATGGGCTCGACCCGGAAGGAATTCGTTGGATCCGGACATTTTTACGTAAACGGGCTGAGTCTGGTAACACGGTGTTACTATCCAGTCATCTAATAGGAGAACTTGCAGAGACTGTTGATGATGTGGTCATTATTAAGCAAGGAACAATCGTTGCAGATGGAACATTGGATGAAGTAATAGGTAACCATTCCACGCTGGAGAAAGCCTATTTTGCCCGGACATCTGAACATGCAGGTGGTATTGTATGAGAGCATTCAACGCGGAATTATCTAAATTGTTCTCCCTGCCAGGCATTTGGCTTGCCTTTCTTGTTGGAGCATTTTCTCCTGCGGTCATAGCTGCCTTAGACAGTAAAGCACAAAAAGAGGAGATTATAGCTGGAGTTAGCACACGGCTATTGGAAGTTGGCTATATTGGGTTAGCTCTTGGTGTACAAGGTGTCATCATCCTTGGTGTGCTAGCTGTCAGTAGCGAGTATTTGACAGAGAGCAGTGAATCTGGCGGAGGACAACAGCTGACAACAAGTTTAACGGTTGTTTCGTCAAGACTTCATTTTTTGCTAGCAAAAGCAGGCGCTGTGACAGTCATTAGTATACTGCTTTGTATTGTTGCTATAATGACAACTGTGTCATCCACGTACCTTGTTCTTGGTGAGTACGCGCCCGCATTAGAATACTCGAAATTGCTCGGTGTAGTTTGTTACTGGACATTCACTGCTCTATTAGCATTTGGGATTACTGTTCTAACTAAGAATGGCACTATTTCGCTTGCTGTGCTCATCATAAATACATCCGTTGTTTCATTTAGTTTCCTGCTTTCTAAAATTACAAAGTTAGCGTTATACTTACCGGATAGGGCTGGCCTTGAAATGTTTATGTTTATGAGCGACAGATTTCTCACCCCGTTCACAGGTGGCTTAGTCATGTCTGCCTGGGTAGCCGTTCTTTTCATTGCTGCAGCTATTGTAATCCATAGGAGGGACGTCGCAGCATGAGTGTCCCTTCTATTAGAAAGATAACACAAATCCTTCGTGCTGAACTGGATAAATTAGCTACATTACCATTGATATGGCTCACTCTTGTGGGTACATTCATTCTTAATTTAGGATTAGCCGCAGCTTTTACTTCTATTGCTCTACAAGGGGCATTAGGGACGCAAAGAATACTGAATATAGTGTTTGCTTCAATGGATTATCTTCAAGCAGGATTCATTATTCTTGGGATCATAGCTTTTTGTTCAGAGTATACCGGTGGACAGATTCGAACTACGTTAGCTACGATACCTTGGCGTGGGATTCAATTATCCATGAAGCATTTGGCATTGGCAATCATAACCGTTCCCGCGGCCTTTATTATTGCTTCATCCGGTGTACTATATACTTTTATGATGATGAGAGACACAGCAGTAGCGATTGATATAGACACAATGAAACAAGCATTAGCAGGTGCAACAGGCTATCTAACGTTAACCACTCTTCTGAGTGCAGCTATAGGTGCTCTATTAAGACGAACCACTCCTGCTTTAGTCGTACTGCTTGGCTATTATTTCATTGTCAGTCCATTGTTAAGAGATTTTTTACCTGGTATTAAAAATTTTTCTCCCGATATGGCAGGATATTATATGTATATTCCGCCTTCCTCTGATGAAATAAATGTCCTTACATCAATGCAAGGGACAGGGATTATAATGATATGGACACTGATTCTTATTACAGTAGCTATTGTATTGTACCGTAAACGAGATGCCTGAGTTTAGGTTTTATCAATTCAAACATATAACGGTAGTGATAGTTTAAGGTGGTGGGCAAATGACAACGGAGGCACTAGTAACACTTAAAGAAGTTTCAAAAAAATATGGAAATAGAGATGTGTTAACAGATGTCTCTCTTACGATTAACAAAGGAGATTGTTTAATTTTAAGGGAAACAATGGTTAAGGAAAAAGTACGATCCTCCGAATTGTAAGTGGGCTAATTCCAATAAGTTCGGGTGAAAGGTTACTGAAGCATTCTGATTTAGTTATTGGCTACACACCTGACCGACTCTCAAAACTAAGGATGACGTCTACCGAGTACCTGACACACATGGGAGAATATCTGATATTTCCAAAAAAGATCTAAAAAATCGCATTAGAAAATTGCACATTTTTTTTATTCTTGAACAGAATAATACGTTGAAAATGACTCATTTTTCTAAAGGAATGTTGCAAAACGCCAGATGTCTTTGTACTGGATGAGCCTTTTTCAGGATTAGATAAAGAATTCTACAAGGCACTTACTTAGCTCATTGAAGAGAATAAAATCGCAAGGAACTTCAATAGTTGCTGCTGTTCATGATCCATTACTAGCAGGTCAATTGGAGAGTAGAACATACTGGATTAGACAGGGCGAATATTGATGGATAATGTAGATAATTCTTCAGAACATCCGATTGCCTTTTTTTAATTGGAAGGTTCAGTGGACAGGAGACTTTAGATCGTCTTTCAGGTTTATTTTCTGATGTTACTTGAAAACATACGATAATGGATATCTCCTGTTCACCTTCATGAAGAAAGATTATCGTGACTTTTTAATTGAATTTATACATAACGAAGGAGAGATTAACAGCATGTCAAGAAAGGAACTGAATGAATGACTTCACTGGTGTCCTTCTTACATACGTGCTACATGCGTTCTTATCGGTATGGCCCGCCTACATTTGTCTTTTTTCTGGGAATCATATTTGTGTAGAGTGTAGTTCCAAATCCAGTGATGGCAAGCTATGCGTTCTCAACTACATTTTTATTTATTATTTCTGCGGTTATTTGTTATACGTTCATAGATATTGAAACTTCGAATCAGGAATCTGTAACTATGTTGCACAGTGGAAGTTTACTTAAACTGTATATTTATAAATTGGTATATAGCTGGCTATTTTCTGTCCCATTGGCGTTATATGCGGTGTTGTTTCCTGCATTATTTCAAAAAAATGATAGAAATCCTAGCTTTGAAGAGCTATGCATGTCCCTGATTTATCATGTCTCTTCATCTGGTTAGGTGTCGCACTAGCTTGTTCGTTTAGTTCAAAATTTATCCGATCCCGAGTCATGTCTTTCTTATTGTTAAGTGTTGTCGTTGTCGTTACTCTTTCCGTACAAGGAATTGAAAATATTTTGCCTGAAGGCTTAGAAAACACGATGATTTTGTTGCCTCCGTTAAATAGCACTGTATACGTGCTGGTGGATTATGATGCTGCAACGCTTTATAGCAAACTAACTGTAATTGGAGCATCATTACTATATGGTGTAATTAGTGCTACGTTATTTCTTTACATGCTTCATAAACGAAAGCTGGATTAATCTTATTCATAAGAAAGAATGTAAATATTATTTTATGAAGTAACTAATCTCTTTGAAAATGAGTAATTATTGATCTAACGCTATTATTTGAGGGCCAACTACGAATTCATACACAAAATATAGAGAGAATCCAAGCAACATGATACCAGCAATGACCGAAACCCAAAGAATCATTTGGCGACTCATTACTTTTCTTGTTACTGAAACAATGGACAGCAGACCTAAATCATGAATTAAAATACCACTCATCACTCCAAATGCAGCAATGGCAAAGCTTCCTGAGTTAGAAGAATTATAAGATTGTGAAAGAACTGCACCAAATACGGAAACCCAAAATACCAAATTACCAGGTATCAAGCCGTCACTTAATAAATGGATTTCAAATGGATGCGTATTGTTCCATGTACATCATTATTAAACATCGTTTTATGCATATAAATACATACAATAGAATATTTGGTTCATCATTTCGCCATGAATTAAAACAAATAGGTTGTTGAAAATGCCTGCTAACTTGCTATAATATAACCTATTGATATTGATAATCACTATCATTTATTGTTTTTGTCACTCATCACTACAGTGAAAAGGGGTTAAAATGATTCTCTAAATTACGCTTGAGGAGGTAAATGATACTGAGTTTATTCAACACAATAGATTGTGTGGGAATCCAAATTTTCTAAAACTAGGGGGATATCAATTAAATGAGAAAGTCTATTTCTTCAAAATTAATGTTTATCATGGTTGCAGCTTTAACTGTGGTGTTGGCAGCTTGTTCAAGTAATGAACCTGCTACGACGGATACTGCGAATACAGAGGCTGCAACTTCCGATGCTGCTACTACAGCTACAGCAACAACAGTTGAAATTACAGATGCCCATGGAACGGTAACTGTGCCTGTAAATCCAACGAAGGTCGTTGCTCTGGATAACAGAACATTTGAGACGCTGTCCACTTGGGGCGTCAAACTGGAAGCGGCGCCGAAGGATGTAATGCCTGCGGATTCACCATATGTGGCGGATGAATCGGTACAAAATATTGGGAATCATCGCGAACCAAATCTTGAACTGTTGGCATCTATTCAGCCTGACCTTGTCATTGTTGGTCAACGATTTGCTGGCTACTATGAAGACATCAAAAAATTGGTGCCTAATGCAGCAGTGATTGATCTTAATATTGAGCTTGAAGAAACGGCATCGCCTGGAGAGAACTTTGTTAATGGCCTTAAAGATGCAACAACCAATTTGGGGAAAATTTTCGAGAAGCAAGAAGAAGCTAGCCAACTGATTGCTGATTTTGATAAAGCTATTGAAGAAGCCAAGGCCGCTTATAACGGAGAAGATAAGATTATGAGTGTTGTCGTTTCTGGTGGAAACATTGGTTTCTCGGCTCCTCTTACTGGACGTGTATGGGGACCATTGTATGATATTTTCGGCTGGGTTCCGGCTCTAGAAGTGGACAAATCTTCTTCTGATCATCAAGGTGATGATATTTCTGTTGAAGCGATCGCCCAAAGCAATCCGGATTGGATTTTCGTACTGGATCGGGATGCAGCTGTATCTGCTGAAGAAGGTGCCGTTCCAGCTCAGGACGTTATTGATAACTCACCTGCTCTGAAAAACACCACTGCTATTACTCAAAAGCAAATCGTTTATGCTCCAAACGATACGTACACCAATGAATCCATCGAAACTTTCCTGGAGTTGATTAACAACCTTACGAAAGCTTTAGCTAAACAGTAAAAAGGAGTATGCTGCAGTGCAGAAAAATTTAATACCAAAAATAGCTGGGGTTGAGAATTCTCAACCCCAGCGTCATAATCCCAAAAAGCTATGCACCATACCTTTTATCATTGCGATTATAGCCACTATAATTTTAGGCATTACATCACTGCTTATTGGAGTCTATGACATACGAGGACAAGCAGATGGAATGGAGATGTTCTTCATTACTCGTGTCCCAAGAACTGTTGCATTAATGCTTACCGGTGCCGCCATGGCAATGGCAGGACTGGTCATGCAGCTTATTACACAGAATCGCTTGGTAGAACCTACGACAACGGGAACAATGGAATGGTCAGGTCTGGGGATCATGTTTATTTATTTGGTCTTTCCTGCCCCGAGTTTAACGCTAAGAATGACTGGCGCAATCATTTTTTCTTTTATAGGAACGATGATTTTTTTTATGTTTCTGAAGAAAGTTAAACTCCGTTCCTCTCTGGTTGTCCCCATTATTGGAATGATGCTCGGAGCAGTCATTTCTGCATTTTCAACTTTTGTGGGGCTTGTGTTCCAAATGACTCAAAATATTGAAAGCTGGTTTGCGGGCTCCTTTTCATCTGTGCAAATTGGCAGGTATGAATATTTATGGCTTATTGTATTGGTGACTATTCTTATTTTTGTTTTTGCTGATCGGCTAACATTAGCCGGACTAGGGGAGGATGTCGCTACCAGTCTTGGCGTAAATTATGACAGGATCATTCTTTTGGGTACTGCGCTTATTTCACTAGCCGTTGGAATCGTTGCAGCTGTCATAGGGAACTTGCCTTTTCTAGGGTTAATTGTCCCGAATATTGTTTCCATGTTTAGGGGTGACGATCTCAGGAGTAATCTGCCTTGGGTGTGCTTATTAGGGATGGGCAGCATCATTGTGTGTGATATCCTGTCTCGTGTCATTATCATGCCGTTTGAAATACCTGTCTCGATGATCCTTGGAACAGTGGGAGCCGTCGTATTCATTGTCATTTTGTTAAGACAAAGGCGGTCAACAAGGAGGATAAGATGAGCGACTTAGCAAGTAGAAATCCACTAAATATCGAAATCGATTCTAGCCGTCGTCCTAAAAAAAGATCAGCTAGAGCCTTCCGTACCAAGAAAGAAGAAAAGCGTTATTGGATTTTGCTGATAACATTGATTGTTCTGGGCGTTTTTGCATCGGTTGGACTACTGGTTTATAACAATCCCGTCCCGGTGTCCTCACCTTCTTTTATACCAGTTGTTACAAGAAGGGTAGTTGCTGTGGTTTCCATGCTAATCGCTGCAATTTGCCAAAGTTTATCCACGGTTGCTTTTCAATCGATTACGAATAACAGAATTATAACTCCGTCCCTTTTAGGGTTTGATGCAATTTATTCAACCATCCATACAAGTACTATATTTTTCCTTGGTGCGACTGTATTTGTGAATTTTAGCGGTGTTGATTCCTTTTTATATCAGGTTGCTGCAATGGTCATCATGTGTCTAATCCTATATGGATGGCTGCTTTCCGGAAAATACGGCAATTTACAACTTTTGCTTCTGGTCGGTATTATCATTGGGACCGGGCTGAGATCCGTATCTTCATTTATGAGAAGACTTCTTGCACCGTCCGAGTTTGATATTTTGCAGGCAAGAATGTTTGCTTCCGTGAATAATGCGGATTCTGCCTATTTCCCGATTGCGATTCCTATCGTCATCATTGCAGCGATCCTGCTGCTTGCGAATGCCAAGAGGTTAAATGTATTGTCGCTGGGTAAGGATGTCGCGACTTCCTTGGGAACTAAACACCAAAGTGGTGTGATTTATACGCTGGTTCTGGTTTCCATTTTGATGGCCATTTCGACGGCTTTGGTTGGACCACTTACATTCTATGGATTTTTAGTAGCGATTTTGAGTTATCAGGCTGCGCAAACCTATGATCACAGATATGTTTTCCCAATGGCTCTTGCGATAGGTTTTGTGATCTTAACCGGTGCATACTTTATTATGAATCATGTGTTCAATGCTCAAGGTGTTGTCTCCATCATTATAGAATTGGTTGGCGGACTAACATTTTTAATTGTGATTTTAAGGAAGGGTTCTTTATGATACAGATCAATAATGTCAAAAAGTCCTATGCAGCCGAGGTAGAGATCGGCCCTTTGAATATTCATATACCCAAAGCCGGTCTTACTTCTTTAATCGGACCAAACGGTGCCGGGAAGTCGACGACACTGCTGATGATCGGAAGACTTTTGGATTTGGACGAAGGTCAGATTAAGGTTGCCAATATGGATGTTTCCACATCTAAATCAAAGGACCTGGCCAAGATTGTAACGGTTTTACGACAAGAGAATCATTTTGTTACAAGGCTTACCGTTAGACAACTTGCCGGGTTCGGAAGGTTTCCATATTCCAAGGGAAGATTAACGGATAAGGATGAAGCTATTATTTCTAAATATATTGATTTTTTAGACTTAACTGATCTGGAAAATAGATATTTGGATGAGCTTTCTGGTGGTCAAAGGCAAAGAGCTTATGTCGCAATGGTTTTGTGTCAGGAGACGGAATATGTACTTTTGGACGAGCCTCTGAATAATCTGGATGTTGCCCGTTCTGTGCGGATGATGGAACATTTGAGATATGCTGCTAATGAATTCGGAAGAACCATTCTGACGGTTATGCATGATATCAATTTTGCAGCCAAATACTCGGATCGAATATGTGCGATGAAAGACGGTCAAATCGCCGCTTTTGGAACCGTAAAAAAAGTGATGGACCCCGAAATTTTAACAGATATTTTTGAAACGAAAATTGAAATTATTGATGGCCCATATGGACCGATAGCGATCTATTAGCTACAAGATTGAATAAAAACTTGGTTATTAAACGGTTTTCAGAAAGTAGAGTGTTTAATCACTCTACTTTTTTTGATTAATGCCGAGCATCTCACCTGCAAACGTTTCTTTCTTGATCAAAAGGGTATTTTCGCTCACACAGCGATTTTATGGGTATGGAAAGCGATTTTGTATGCCATAAATTGGCTTGACGGTTCCAGATAGTGTAATCTGGAGATTATGAATACCCATTTGAACGAGAAGGGATCGGGATGATTCAATGACGCAAAAAATCTATTATGACTCTGCTTATACAAGAGAGTGGCATACAACGGTTACAGGCAGAGTGGACAAGGAAGATGGTATATATGTCACACTGGCGGAGACTGCTTTTTACCCGCATGGGGGCGGACAACCTTGTGATCTGGGACAAATTGGCGGCATCGCTGTTCTGGATGTGAACATTGAAGATGGCAAGGTGTGGCATAAGCTGGAGCGCGCCCCTGAACAAACTGAAGTACATTGTGAGATTGACTGGGAGAGAAGATTCGATCATATGCAGCAGCATACCGGTCAGCATTTGTTATCGGCAATCATGCTAAAGCTGACAGAAGCGATGACGCTCAGTTTCCATCTCGGTACGGAGTATGACACGATTGATGTGGCTGTGCCTGAACTGGGAGCGAATCAATTGACCGCCATTGAACAAGAAGTGAATCGCCAGATCTATCGTAACGCTCGCATCAACACGTCCTGGGTTACAGCAGAAGAGGCTGCACAATTGCCGTTGGTGAAGCAGCCTACGGTGACGGAGGACATTCGCATCGTCGAGATCGAGGGTGTGGAGTATAACGCCTGCGGCGGAACGCATGTGTCGGCGACAGGTGAGATCGGCATCATCAAACTGTTGAAAACCGAAAAAGTGAAAGGCGGCACTCGCATTTATTTCAAATGTGGAACAAGGGCGCTGAATGAATTCACATCCACACAACATGTGCTCAATAACATTACGGTTAAATTAAAGACCAGCAAGGACGAATTACTGGAGCGTATTGAGAAAATGGAACTGGAGCAAAAGCAGCTGCAAACCGAGCTGAATGCAGTGAAAACAACCAATGATGCCTATTATGCGGAGGAACTTCTGGCTGCTCGCGAAGGGCTGGTGATTGCGCAGGTCTTTGAAGACAAATCGCTCAAGGATATGCAGAGCCTGGCCACCAAGCTGACGGCAGACCATGAAGGCCTTGTACTCTTTGCCAGTATCTTAGAGGCCAAAGTTGTTCTGGCACAGAACGGACAGCCGCCTGAATGGGCTTGTGGACCTTTCTTCAAAGGTAATCTTGGAGCCTACCAGGGTAAAGGTGGAGGCAGTGAAAAAATGGCTCAGGCAGGCTTTGCCAGCAGTGAAGACGCGCTAGCCTTTTACGAATTCACCAAGGATCAGCTGGGACATCACTGATTCGCATTTTCCTTTATGAGACATGCAGGTATTGAAATATAAGTAGGGGACAAGCACGTCACATTGTGGCGTGTTTTCCATTGCCAATAGTTAAGGAGGTTGGAACATGACAGAACGAATGCCGTGTATACGTGAAGGGTGTCCAAATACCATTTTGCCAGCAACGG
Organism: Paenibacillus sp. UASWS1643; assembly: GCF_008693195.1. Lineage (NCBI taxonomy): Bacteria > Bacillati > Bacillota > Bacilli > Caryophanales > Paenibacillaceae > Paenibacillus > Paenibacillus sp. UASWS1643. The sequence goes on along the minus strand of NZ_VXKZ01000113.1, from coordinate 326,234 downwards.
CTGCCAGAACAAGTGGATATTGCATGCCTTGCAAGCAAGAGATGGAGCGCGAGGAGCGCCAGAGGTACATTGAAGCGAATCGACGTGATGTGAACTTGTATGCAGATATCACAGACCCGGTCGAAGTTTTGAAAATCATGCATGAACCTCAGGTACGCGATCCTCTAATTCGTTATGTACCCTATGAGCAATCCGAGGAACAGGTATATCTTTCCCTGTCTGTAGAGCAACAAGATCAGATGAAGGATTATGCGATGCAACGGATTCATGCAGGTGAAGAAGATATCGGCAAAGACATCCTGATATACCTCGTTTGCTACCATGATATATCGTTGAGCGCCGAAATCCCTGAGCTGCTCGAACAGGAGATCTATTATCCTGCGATTTTGTATAAGAGTGCTCCGGTAGAAGTGCGAGATCGACTCTTGCAGCAGGTGAACACCGATGATGAGAATCGGAACCACATATTGCTCATGCTGGCCCATATCGGGGACGATGTTGTCGTGCAGCAGTTCCGGCAATGGAGACAGTCTCCGCCATCTTGGGCGAGTGAATTGTACGTGGCGCCAGAGCATTATACCACTGAAGCTGGTTGGGAGCTTACAAAAGTCGGGCAGCGCAGGGAATTATTCATCACCCCAAGTTATTCACTCTATAAAGTAAAAGAGAGTGAAGCAACTAACGTGGCAATAACCAGCGATTCGCTCTCGATGCTAACTCCGAGCATCAATTGCTGCCCATGGTGTGGTGGTACGTTAACGACCTTAATTAATCTGGATGTTAAGCATCCGGCACTGCGGGACGTGTCTTGGCATGCCGAGCGACTTCAGATCCAGACTTGCGTGATATGCAGCAGTTATGGTGTAGTTTACATGGAGCTCGACGCATCAGGGGAACCGTTATGGAGTTCACATAATGTCATGCCTGCGGGAATGGACGAGATTGACCTGAACGACTATGGTAAACTTGCACCGGATGTTGGTCAGCAGTTTCGGATTGCGAATGCATCGCGTCATGCATTCCATGCCAGTGAGTGGGCGATGGAGCCATCGTTATCTCAGGTCGGCGGCCATCCAGGATGGGTTCAGGATGCAGAGTATCCAACATGTCCAAGCTGTTCCGCGAGAATGAAGGCTGTCGCACAACTGGATTGGGGCGAGGTTGAGGAATACGGTGAGGGTATGTATTACATGTTCATATGTGAGCCGTGTCAGATGACCGCCGTATCGTACCAGCAATCTTGATGGTGGAAGCAATTATAAGCCATTAACTTATCTATAATATTACAGGGCTGTTTAGGTTGTAATGACAGACAGTAGCATACAGACTATGACATAAAGAGGCATCCCGTAAGTTCTTGAACTTCAGGGGATGCCTTTTTAATGTACGTCAGATTTTCCTACAATTCCGCAGATGCCTGCTTCAGCAGTCCAGCCAGCCACTCATAATCCGGTGTATCTTTTTCCTTGAGTTTGATCGTTTTGCGTTCTTCCGGGCCTTCAAATATCCCATCGGGTAGATCAAGTCCGGTTGCATGAAAGATGGTGAAGGAAACGGCTTGTTTGGATGGAGAGATGACCGCAGCGTACTTTCCATTTTTCAAAAAATGAGGTTTCTTGTATTGCACACGTTCCTGCACGTCAGGGATGGTGTCATGCACTAACTGGCGCAATTGTTCAGCAACCTGTACTTGCCAGGGGATCTGAATCTGTTCAATAAACGCAGTAACTTCTACATTCTTGGTCATGCATGTTCACCCTCCGTATGGATCTGATTGTGTATTTCCCACTCTGGTCTTAGGATTCCCATCATTAAGCGGTCGTAACGTTTACCATCACGATATACAGCTGAACGTGCCCGTCCTTCCAACTGAAAACCAGCCTTCTCATAGGAACGAATCGCTTTGGCGTTGTAGGCGATGACATCGAGACCAACCCGGTCCAGATTCATCTCGTGGAACGCATATCGTAAAATAAGATTCAACGCTTCCGTGCCATATCCCTTGTTGCGATGTTTGGCAAGTCCGATGCCAATGGCAAGCTGTCCGCAGCGGTTATTCCATTCAATGCTGTGGATAACGACAAAACCAATCAGCATATCCTCTTCATGCGTGCGCAATCTGAAGTACACTTCCTTGTTCTTTGTTTCGCCCTCATCTTCCAACTGTTTCTCTGAATAGGGAATGGCCAGATCAGTATCCACATTTCGAAGGTACTCCGGGTCTTCATTCCATTGCAGCATGGTCTCCACGTCTTCAGGACGTGGGGGTGTCATCTTTAATCGTTTGCTATAAAACAGGTTGTCCGTAGTGAGTGTCATAGGGTTCTCCTTTTGGCATCTGATAGCCTCATCATACTGGAAATTATAGGTGGATCACAATAGAACATTTCAGTGCATGTAAGTATGATCTTGTCATGAAACCTAACACGGTAGTAAGATGAAATCATCGATATACATTTAGTGATAGAACCAATAATAATGTCGGCGGGAGTGGTACGTTTTGGAGATCAAAGTGGATGATTTGAGTGGAGTACAAGTTAAGGCATTGATCGCGGAGCACTTGCAAGGGATGGCAGCGGATTCGCCTCCGGAGAGTATTCATGCGTTGAATCTGGATGGGCTTAAGAAACCTGAAATTACATTCTGGTGTGCGTGGGAAGGGGAAGACTTGCTCGGCTGCGGGGCTATCAAAGAACTTAATCCGGAACATGCCGAATTGAAATCGATGCGTACGGCTTCGGCCCACTTGAGAAAAGGCGTAGCAAGAAAAATTTTGGCCCACATTATGGATGTTGCTGTAGAACGGGGTTATAAGCGAGTCAGTCTGGAGACGGGTTCAATGGATTCATTTATCCCGGCACGGAAGTTGTACGAAGACTTCGGATTCGAATATTGCGAACCATTCGCGGATTATACATTGGACCCGAACAGCGCATTTATGACGAAAACAATCTAAATGGGATTCGCATGAGAAACCAGCATTCTGTTTTTTACAGGGTGCTGTTTTTTTTATTTACTTTGCAACATATCGTACATCTTAAAATTTGGAAAAAGAGTAGAATAAACTCAATAATACAGTATTAAAGCAACTTGGCCTTGTGACGAAGAATAAGGAGGGAGTTGTACATGATTTACTGGTGGTTTGATCATATGAATCCGCTGTTTGCTGTCTTGGTGTTATGTCCCATCATTGCTGTAGTGCTCAGCTGGATTGTACACAGATTGCTCCGTGCCATTGTGGGGTATAAAACATAGGTTATGTCCACATATGTTTGGGATGAATTGGCCATAAGGAACTTCTGGGCTGATTGATGGACAATAGGGTATACTGGACATTATGTCTATGAAACAAGACAGCATTACAGACGTTTTTTACATCAGGAGGACTTTGAATTGGCTCAGACAGAAGGAACACTACAGAAGAAGCTTAAACCAAGACACATCAGTTTTATGGCTATGGGTGGTGTCATTGGTACAGGGATTTTCAAAGGCAGCGCAGAGACGATCGGACTCGCAGGTCCGGGCGTTATTGTCACGTACATTTTTGCTGGATTATTGCTGCTGGTTGTTATGGCCGCGATGGCGGAGATGGCTACGGTGTACAAGAACAAAAATATGAAAGACTTCGTGCAGGAGGCATTTGGTAGCCGAGTCTCCTTTGTTATGGGATGGATGTACTGTTTTCTGTGGTTATCGGTATGTGTCATTGAGGTGATTGCTGCCGGGAGCTTTTTGCAGTATTGGTTCAGTGAAGTACCGCTGTGGATACTGAGTCTGGCTTGTGCGGCGTTCATTATACTCGTTAATCTGTTAAGTGTAGGTGTGTTCGGGGAATTTGAGTTTTGGCTGGCCGGAATCAAAATTGCCATGATCATTATTTTTATCTTCCTGGGTGCAGGTTTGATATTTGGCATTATCCCAAGTGATAACACTCCATATCTGCAAAATTATACGCAAGCAGGCGGGTTCTTCCCGAACGGATGGTCATCGATCTTCTCGGCACTGCTTGTGGTCATGTTCTCTTATGGGGGATCGGAGCTGATTGGTCTGACCCTGACCGAGACGGAAAATGCAGAAAAAGTGATGCCCAAAATCGTGGGCAATTTCATGCTCAGAATTATTCTGTTCTTCACCTTGCCAATTCTCATCATCTGTGGTCTGATCCCATGGAATGAGATTGGGCCGGAGAGCAGTCCGTTTGTACAGGTGCTCGCCTCCACGGGACTGCCGGGAGCAGCACACATAATGAACTTCATTTTGGTGACGGCAGTTCTGTCTGCTGCAAATTCAGGGATCTATGGTGCATCCCGGATGATGCACTCCATGGCAGTGGGCGGGGAAGCTCCGAAGGCATTGTCAAAGACGAATCGCAACGGTAGCCCTGTTAACACACTTCTGGTGTGCTCAGTAGTTTTGCTCGGAGGTTCCTTGCTTGGTCTGTTCGCGCAGGATCAACTGTTCCGTGTATTGCTCGCAGTTCCGGGGTTTGTCGTGATCCTTGTGTGGATCTGTATTGCCTCATCCCAGTTGAAACTGAGGAAGAAATATCCGGTTCAACCGACCTTCAAAGTTTGGGGATTCCCTTATATAACCGGAGTCGTGGTACTATGTCTCAGTGTGATTGCGGTGATGTTTGTGTTTGATGAAGGTAATCGGTTCAGCATTAGCATCTGTCTTGCCGTACTTGCGGTGCTGATCATCTGGTCCCTGATTCGATTCAGAAAGATGAATGGACGGACAGTTTAGTATTTGTAATATATAAATGTGCGATAATACGAAACAAAGAACATCCCGGCGGTGGTATTCGAGCCGGGATGTTCTTTGTGTTAATAGTCTTTTGGTATTCAATTTATTGTCCTACATACTTATCCATAAAGTGATCTACTCTTTGGAAATAATCAGTCGGATAATGATTAATCGCATCAATGTGCTCCGTATTTTGAGGATACCATACTTCTGCATTGGGATTATTTTTCAAGGACTCATAGATCTTTTCTGTATTTTTATAACTTATTTGCTGATCCCCAGTACCGTGAATGAGCATAACGGGCTTGTCTTGCATCTTTTTAACCGCGTCCATAGGTGATACGGAATCGAGATCAACGTTAAAGACCCAATCCGCCATCCATGTCGATGTATAACTGAAAGGGAATGCAGGTAAACCTGAGAAGAATGGCAGGCCCTCTCTCAGAAATAAACCGGCATTACGAAATGGACTATCTGCAATTACAGCCTGGATATCATCACTTTCACTTGTGGCCAGTAGAGAAGTAGCAGCCCCCATAGAGAAGCCGATAACTCCAATATGGTCTCCCGCATGATCTCTGGATTTTAGATAGTCTACAGCCCCAAGTAAATCGTATTTCTCATGTAGACCCAGCGTAATCAAATCCCCATCGGACTTACCCTGTGAGCTGAGATCAAAGGCCAGTACGTTATACCCCTTTGGAACGAAATGCTCTACCAACTTGGGAGTACGACCTTTGACTAAACGATTACTCGTATACCCATGCACAACAATAATTGTTTTGTTACTTGCTGTGCCTGAAGATATACTCGCTGGGAAGAAAGTTCCTCGAATCGTATTATCATTTTTCATACTCTTGAATTCGACTTCTTCGTAAGGTGTTTTCTCCATATTCAACTCGTAGCTGACATTGGTATCTCGTGGATGGTGTAATAACGTGTCTACTACTTTGTAGGATACAAAGAATACAAGAGCCACAAGAAGCGCAAGTGCAATCCCGAGGCCCCATAACAGTTTCTTGCGTTTCTTCATGCGACCTTTAAATGTCAGAACGGGTGGTAAAGATGGTTGACTCATTCAGATTCCTCCAGTGTTTCATCATGTTGTATTGGTGCAAACAGATAAAAGGCATGTCCCTTCAGATTCTCCCACTCAGGATGATGCAGAATGTCTTCCCCGAGAGTCAAGGCTACTCCATTCAAAAAAGAGATATAGCTCCGAGAGATCATTGCTGGAGAGAAACTTTTGTTGAACTCCCCCATGGATTGCCCCTTTGTATAGACAGCTTCAATCGTATCGGTCATTATTTTTATGCTTTCAAGGACCTTCTGTGTAAGTTCGGGGAATCTGGTTCGTTGCCCCAACACAGATTGAACGAGTCGCAACTCATTCGTGTAGAAGTAAATATGACTGAATTGTTCTTCTACCATGTTTTTAATCAGCGTACCTGGTGTTCCTTTTTGTTGTAGAGAAGCAAGTGATTTCTTCTGAATATCATCAAGCGGTTCAAGTACTGCGGCATGGAACAGAGCTTCTTTGCTTGGGAAGTATTGAAAGATGGTTCCGGAAGTTACTCCTGCAGTTTTTGCAATAATAGCCGTTGTGGTATTGGAATATCCGCTTTCGGCAAACAGGATCACGGCTTCTTTTAGGATTCGTTTACGCCGCTCGAGTCTCTTTTCCTCATTAACCGGTCTGGCCAAATGAATTCTCCTCTCATCATTACAATTAATTAATTAACTGATCAATTAATTAATAATATATCTGAATTAATTCCTTATGGCAATAGTAAGTTGTCCATTCATTTGCTGAAAGGATTTTAACTAGAAGTGGTTACAAGACAAATGTATATATTGCAGGTTCTGTTGGGAAAAAAACTAAAATTATGCCTAGATGTAGTTTCTGCTAACCAATCTATCACAGCCATGATAGCGTTTTTATATTAATCCAATATTTTCTTGCCTAATTCGACATATTCGTTTACTATTTTCCCATACTTAGTGCTTCAAGCATGCGTTTTTTGGGTAGCGCCTAGTCAAAAAGGCTTGGGTTCACGGGAGAGGAAGAGAGCGGATGATCGGTTTTTTTAGAAAACGTTTGGTTGTACGCATCGTTGCAGTCGTTACACTGGCCATGACGATTATAGCTGTTGGCAGCATGCTGTTACAGGTGGCCAATATGAAACTGGCTGCGCAGGAGGCCATTTCGAGTTACAATATCCAAATTGCTCAGAGTTATGTGAATCAGCTGGATACAGCATCTTATACCGAGTTTGCCAAGGATCCCAAAGAGAATGACGCGTTCTTGAAGATTCGTGATGAACTGGATGATTTTCGCGTAAGTATCGGTGCAATGTATGTGTACTTCGTCAAAATAGATGACAAAGGTACCCCGCTTATTATGGTGGACGGTATGAAGGATGCGGATAAAGCCTCACCGATTAATGAAGTAACGGATATCCCTCAGAAGGCTGTGCAGAAGCTATTGCTGGGGCAACCAGCCAGTTCTTCAATCATTAACAATGAGGAGTATGGCAACTATATTTCCTCTTACGCTCCGATGCTCGATAATAATGGCGCTGTAACAGGTGTAATTGGTATCGATACGGCGGTATCGGTTATCGGAAGCATTGAATCGGATATTATGAAATCGAGTATTCCCTTTTATGCCTTATTGCTACTAATTACCCTTATAGGTATTGCCGTTGTCATGTGGTTTATCGTAAGGGGACTGCGACCACTTCAACCGCTGAAGGCGAGTGTGGAAAAAATGGCGCAGGGTGAGCTTGCAGAAGCCAACCAAATTTTGACGTCGTATCGTTTGAAAAGCAAAGATGAGATTGGAACCACATATCAAGCGATGATACATATGTCCGGCAACTTGAATAAGATCGTCAGTAACATGGTTGAAGGCGTGGCAGTAACCACCAATATTTTATCAGACTCAACCAAACAATTTAATCGCAGTACCGAAGAGATGCTTGAGATGAGCAAGACGGTTGATCAGTCAGTCGAACAGATTAGACAAGGGGCGCATACGCAGAAGCAGGGTGCGAGCGATAGTGCGAATGCGATGGAGGAGATTGCAAAAGGCATAACGGACATTTCCGAATCCTCCATGATTGTATCGGATGCGGCAACAAGTGCGCTTGCTACAGCAGAGTCTGGTAAACAGAGCATGACAATGATGAAAACACAGATGGAGAGCATCTCACATGTCTCAGGTGAAGTTGTAGCGATGGTTCAGGTGCTGAACAACTATTCCCAGGAGATTGGTGGTGCCCTGCACACGGTTCGTGATTTTGCGAGTCAGACGAAGCTGCTTGCGCTTAATGCATCCATTGAGGCAGCTCATGCAGGAGAACATGGCAAAGGCTTTGCGGTTGTGGCGGATGAAGTTCGCAAGCTTGCTGAGGCCTCCAGCACATCTATGGAACGGATCTCCGACTTGCTGCTTCGCATTCAACAAGAATCACAGCAGATTGGATCACAGATGGGGGTTACCGCACAGGAGATTGGACAAGGTGTTACGATTACCGTAGAAGCGGAGCAAGCTTTCGCCCATGTGGTTGATGCGTTCCAACTGGTGACTCGTCGCATTCAAGAAGTCTCCGCTGCGGCAGAGGAAATCTCGGCAGGATCGGAAGAGGCGGCAGCCTCCGTCAATACGATCTCGCAGATCTCAGCCGGAGTGTCGGATCATTCGGATGAAATCTATCGTTTGATGCGTGAACAGTCGGCTATGTTCAACAGGGTGGCGCAGACTTCCACCATGCTGGAGCAGCAGACCAACGAGATGAGCGAAGCTGTGCGAAAAGTGAAAGTATAGTTTGAGTAAGATGTAGTAATAGTAACGCAAGAGGTAGTTAGACACGAGTGTAAAATATAGATTATTATGTGACTGTGAAAAGTAAAAAAAGTGCTCCGTTCCTGGAGAAGTTGGTGTGTATCTCAAACTTCCTTCAGAGGTGTGGAGCACTTTTTGCTTTTCATATCACTTTTATAGATGATCCAGCTCTATCGCCTGTCTGAAGCGTCGGGCGAATCGTTCTGCGGCTACGGCGGCCTCCTTGGATTCCGTCTGCACGAAGCCAATTTGCATTTTCGGTTGATCAATTCCAGCGATCTCTACCATCTTCACCAGACCTTCCTTCCATAATGGATTTTGGTAAAAGGAAAAGTCGTGACCAATCGTGGCGGCAATATCGTTTCGTAACACCATGTTGATGGCTTCTGAATTATTTGTTTTAAACAGAATGGACAGAGAACCATGATCATAGGTGAATTCCTTGATGAAGTCTTCGATGAAACCATCTCGATAGAGTGCCAGCTTGTGTTCTTTTAATTGATCAGGTGAAACACGGCTGTGCTTGGCAAGTTCAGACAGGTGATGTGTACCAACTACCAGCTTGCCCGAGTACATGGGACTGAAGTGAAGTCCATCGAATTCCCGCAATTGTTTGGCATAGATCGCGATAAAGCCCAGATGGGTTTTGTTATTGCGAATATCCTCTATAATTTCCATGGAGCCTTTCTCTTCAATGGAGATGTTAAGTTGCGGGTGCTCACGCTTCATATCTGCAGCGGACTGGACAAGATAGGGCATGACACTTGGAAAAGTAGCGACATGAAGCTCACCGCTAAGAGAGGAGGTTTCTGCGTTCAGGGATTTCAATTCATCAATCCGCTGCAAAATGTCCAGTGCCTTGGCAATGAATTGTTTGCCTTCGGGAGTGGGGTGAGTTCCCTGCCGCGAGCGTTCGAACAGGATGATACCCAATTCTTTCTCCAGACGATGAACCGATTGGCTGATCGCCGATTGTGTGACATGCAGTTGCTCCGAGGCGGCGGAGAATGATTGCGTTTTTGCAATTTCAACGACATATTCGAGCTGTTCCAGATTCATGAGTTCATCTCCGTTTAGCATTAATACAACTAATGTTAACATTAGTATCTATAAATATGAATAATACATGAACAGCGATATAATATATAGACAAGCTTTATAGTTCTTTACTATATAAGTAGAACCTTACTTTTACACCAGAAACGCAGAGTGCAGAACCAATCTGAAGAAGCAGAGCGTGCGCCTTTATCACCGGATTTTTCCCTTGGATCAAGGGAATGAAGAAAATCTGGGGATAAGAGCGATCGAAAGATGGTACTGCAATCAGCGTAATTAGGTGTAACATTTCTAGTTCAACTTATATAGACAATCATATAAAGGGGATGAACTTCATGAAAGCAGCAGTATGGTATGCCCATAAAGACGTGCGTGTTGAAGATCGCGAGGTTCCGGTTGCTCAAGCAGGACAAGTCAAAATCAAAGTGGAATATGCGGGGATCTGCGGCAGTGACTTGCATGCTTATCACCATGGTGTGGGCATTCAAGAAGGCGAGAATCATCCGCTCTCAGGACAGAAAGCACCGCTGACATTGGGTCATGAATTTGCAGGAACCGTGAGTGAATTGGGGAGTGATGTAAGCGGTATCAATGTAGGGGATCGAGTCGTGGTAGAGCCGTTGTACCATTGTGGAACATGTGAGTATTGTATCCAGGGGCGTTATAACCAGTGTACTCAATTTGGATTCGTTGGACTGAATGGTGATGGTGGTTTTGCGGAATATGTTGTTGTTGAATCCTACATGGTTCATCCCATACCGGATAACGTAACTTTTGAAGAAGGCGCGCTCGTTGAGCCTACGGCAGTAGCCTTTCACGCGGTTCGTCATAGCAAGCTGAAAGTGGGGAATAAGGTAGCCGTATACGGAGCCGGTCCAATTGGATTATTGACGATTCTGTCTGCCAAAGCAGCAGGAGCCTCTGAAATCTATGCAGTCGATGTATTTGAGGAACGTTTGGACTTGGCAACCAAGCTGGGAGCCATTCCGGTAAACAGTGCCAAAGTCAATGCAACCGAAGTGATTTTGCAGCAATCGGGCGGCATTGATGTAGCCTATGAAGCAGCGGGTGTGCAACCCACGATGGATAGTGCCATTGCGGTTGTCAAAAAAGGTGGAGAAGTTGTTGTCATCGCAGCAATTCCGAATCCGCTTCAAGTGAATTTCTTCGATCTTCTTGTCAAGGAAGCGAATCTAACGGCAACGCTGGCATATCGCCACATTTTCCCTGAAGTGATTTCATTGATTGCGGAAGGATCGCTCGATGTGAAACAGGTCATCACCAAGAAAATCAAACTGGACGACATCGTGCAGGAAGGACTTGAGCTGTTGATGAGCGACAAGAGCCATGCGAAGATTTTGGTGGAGATTGGCGGCTAAAAACCGTTCGCTAACGAAGATAGATTTTCATATCAACGTAATTGAAGTATAAGTTTTAGATCGCGAAAAAGACCGTTCATCCGTATGAATGGTCTTTTTCGCGTTATCAAGTAGAACACGCATCTTTCACTAGCTACTCTTCATCAATCATATTCCGCTGATCGCGGCTCGCGGCTCGCAGATTACTTTTACCGTCCACTAGGAGTCATATCGGTAGCAGATCGCCTTACCCCCGCTACTCTCGGAGCTGAATTCCTCATCCTCATAGAATCCGAAACGCTCATATAAACGGATGGCATTGACCATCTGACCACCTGTATATAAATACACCGTATTTTTGCCCATTCCTTTGGCAGAATCTACGCATTGCTGGAGCAATACTCTGGCAATCCCGTGACCTCTCCATTTTGGATCAACACCCAGCAACCGAATAAACGGATAATCGATTGGTAATTCAAAGTCTGGATAAGCCTTGCGTGCTGTTTCGAATAATTGGACTGTACCGACAATCTGATCATCAATCTTCGCGATCCATAATTGTGTCAGGTACGGATTAACCACAGACTCTCTAATGTCTTTCAGGTAGGCTTCCCATCGTTCATTTTGCTCAAAAGTCTCCCGATACTCGGCATAACTTGCAATAAGGATATCTACAATCTCTGGATGGTCTGCTTCTGTGGCAGGATGAATCGTAACGGCAGCCGTTGTCATCTTATAGCTCCCCTTCTCTTATGGGTTAAGTATGGAATATCGTTTTCTTGCATTTTACCATAGCGGATTCAATCCGATTGATTCAAATTTTCTATAGGTAACTCAGTCATTTCTATAGATCATAGTGCATCAGCGATTGAGCTGTGTGGAATACAGATGATTGCGATATTCGGTTGGCGTATTGCCTTCGTATTGCTTGAACATGCGCAGGAACAGCTTGTAGTCGGAGAAGCCGCACTGTCCGGCAATTTCTTTTACACTGGCATTGGTGTTCAGCAGCAATTGTTTCGCCCGGCGAATTCGTTCTGTGAGGATATAGGTTTTGAGTCCAGTACCTTTCTCGCGCTTCACCATTTTGGAAATATAGTCTTTGTTAAAATTAAAATTTTCCGCAATCTGACTCACCGTGATGTTTGTATGCAGATGAATATCGACCCACTTGCAGATATGGTCCACAATTGCATTGTGCGGGCGATAATCGGCCTCTATATTCCGCTCCAGTTCTCTGAACAGCAATAACAAAGCAGCGTCGGCTTCCTCCGGTGAGAAGGATGACACATGCAGCAGCTGCTTGAATAACTGATTGGCCATGGAAGGTACCTGAATGGTGGCATGTGTCCTAAACTGGTTGAATTCTGGCTGCATGGCATCATAGTGAACCCAGTAGAAGCTGACGGGGGCGTCGCTGATTTGGTAGCCATAGTGGGTGCGACCCGCGCGCAGAAACAACAGATCGTTGGCACGAACTACATATTGTTCCTCTTCTTCCGCAATGTACATCTCACCTTCCAGCATCAAAATGATCTCGTGAACAGGCATGCTGCGTCTCATGTGGCTCCAGTTGCCGTCGGATATGAACTTGCCGCACAGGTAATGTTTCAGTGGCTTTTGCATAGGACGGATTTATCCACCTTTTCTTGGATTATGAGTCTGATGTAATTATATTTTATTTGATAATATGGGGATATTCAAGCTCTGAAGTGGATTATTGAGTATTGGACATGTGGAACATAACACGGATTTTACCCCTTAAGAATGAATGGATATCTATTACATCCCGAGAAGGAGTGAGTGTCATGATTGATACGAAAAAAGGATTTCTGGGACCGGAACATGTAGATCTGTTAAATGGAGTGTTTCAAACATCACAAGAGGTGGGGGAGCGTTACCTGTTATCGCTGGATATTGATCGATTCCTGGCTCCTTGCTTCGAAGCTCATGGTTTACCTGCCCGAAAAGAACGATACGCGGGTTGGGAGGCACGTACCATCAGCGGACATTCCCTCGGACATTATCTGTCTGCCCTGGCTGTGACGTATCAGGCAACCGGGAATATCACGTTAAAAGAAAGACTGGATTATGCTGTCACCGAACTGGCGAGAATCCAACAGACCACGGGGAGCGGGTATATCGGTGGTTTGTCCGAAGAACCTTTCCACATGGCTTTTCGAGCAGAGAATATCGGTGGGTTCAACATCGGTGAATACTGGGTTCCCTGGTACAGTGTGCACAAAATCTATCGCGGCCTGATTGATGCGTACAAACTCACTGGTAACGGACAGGCACTTGATGTAGTTACTCGATTTGCAGACTGGGCGGTAGAAGGTTTGCTCCCGATGACAGAAGAACAGATGCAGACGATGCTTCAAAGTGAACACGGGGGCATGAATGAAGTGTTTGCACACTTGTATGGGATCACGGGCAAAGCCTTATACCTTGAGATCGCCAATAAGTTTACCCATCAATTGATCCTGAGACCCTTGGAACACAAGCAGGACGATCTTCAAGGCAGACACGCCAATACTCAGATTCCCAAAGTGATCGGTGCTGCCGAAATCTACAATCAGGACCATACCCATGAGAGTTATAAGACAGCGGCAGAGTTTTTCTGGAACACTACGGTGCATCATCGTTCTTACGTATTTGGCGCGACGAGCATTTCGGAGCATTACGAAGCAAAGAGCATGGAGAGTCTCGGGATCAAAACAGGAGAGAGCTGTTGTACTCACAACATGTTGCATCTAACGAAGCAACTCTTCGCCTGGAATCACGATAGTGCCTACATGGACTATTATGAAAACGCCATCTATAATCATATCCTCGGCACGCAGGACCCCGATACGGGAAACAAAACATATTTTGCATCAACACTGCAAGGCCACTACAAAATCTATGGTACTCACGATACCGCCTGGTGGTGCTGCACAGGATCAGGCATGGAGAACCCGGGCAAATATGCCGAGGCCATCTATTTTGAGGATGAGCAAGACCTGTACGTCAACCTGTATATCGCTTCCCAGCTGGACTGGACCGCTCAGGGAATATCCCTGAAGCTTGAAACCGACTTTCCTTATTCGGAAAAGGTGACCCTGACGATCACCGAAGGCAGCGCCTCGGCCCATCTAAGACTACGCGTACCCTCATGGCTGCAAGAGCCAATGACGGCAACGGTTAACGGGGATACGGAACATCCGTATACACGAATGGAACCCGGCTATCTGTCCATCGACCGCACATGGTCTGCGGGCGATGTCATCACAATCACCCTGCCGATGTCACTCCGCCAGTATACCTCCCGGGATGATGCCCACAAAGTGGCATTCTTGTACGGCCCGATTGTACTCGCTGGTGCACTGGGAAGCGAGGGTCTTCCAGAGGACACGATTGTGGATGAAACAGCACTGAATCCCAAGACTGCACCCGTACCTGTGATCTGGACGGAGCAGGAGGATGTACAAGAGTGGATCAAGGTTGTAGATGCAGACACGTTAACATTCGAACTTAGCAAGGATGTCACTTCCACAGGCGAAGCCGTGAAACTCATTCCGTTCTATGATGTGCATCATGAATTTTATACCGTATATTGGCCGTTTAACGATGAAGGTGATGCGCTGGAGAAAGAGTTGAACGATATCACCATCGACAGGGTTCAGGCTGACGGTCAGCAGGATGAGATTGGACATCAACTGGATAGCAACTGCCGTGGGGAGCATCACAACGGTTCAACCACAGATGGCCGTAAGAAGTTGCATATGTGGCGAGAGGCTTTTGGCATCAGTGGAGCTTATTTCAGTTATCAACTGGCAGTGGACCACGCCGCAACCAATTATTTATGTGTGGCCTATTGGGGTGGAGATCATTCCCCGTTTGAGCGGGAAGGTACGTTATATGAGAGACAATTCACCATTACCGTGGATGGGGCAATCATTGGCGAGCAGCGAATTCATATGAACAAAATCGGCGAAGTGTTCTATATGACATATGATATTCCTGAGGCGGTTAC
The DNA here is from genome assembly GCF_008693195.1 of Paenibacillus sp. UASWS1643. Lineage (NCBI taxonomy): Bacteria > Bacillati > Bacillota > Bacilli > Caryophanales > Paenibacillaceae > Paenibacillus > Paenibacillus sp. UASWS1643. The sequence goes on along the minus strand of NZ_VXKZ01000113.1, from coordinate 311,212 downwards.
ATCAGGAAAAGACAGCGTTACGGTAATGTTCCAGGCGAAGGGCGACAATGGCTGTGCCGGGAAAGTCGTAGAGGTACGTACTACACGAAGCAAACCGGAATCCATCTTTTCGTAATAAGAGGCATAGTGTGAAAAGGCGCAAACACAATGTTATAATGAAAATAAATTACGGTTAGGTGAAAGAGGAGGTTGGAAGTGTGGCAAAACCCGATAATAAAGGTACTTATAACTTTCAGGATTGGTTAACTTGGGAGGGGGCATGGGAATTAATTAACGGCAAAGCTTTTAATATGTCTCCAGTACCTACTTCATTGCACCAGTTTATTGTGGGTGAGCTGCACTTCTCTTTGCGGACTTTTTTTCAGAATCGGAAATGTTTCGTGTTTGTTGCCCCTATTGATGTGTATTTTAGCGAAAATGAACAATATGACCTGCCAGATCAAGTTGTACAGCCTGATTTATCAGTGGTGTGCTCCAAAGACCAGATATCCAAAAGTGGCTGCCACGGCGCACCTTCTTTAATTATCGAGGTGTTATCGCCTTCGACTGCGTTAAAGGATTTTAACGAAAAATTTAACTTGTATCAGAAATATGGTGTGAACGAATACTGGATTGTTGATCCCGGCAATCAAACCGTCCATGTGTACACGCTGGAGGATGGCAGTTACCAGACTCGTCATCTATATACAGAGCAGGAAACGATTATTTCCGTCGTATATCCTGACTTGCACATTCCGCTGGATTCGTTGTTCAAGCTCAGGTAGAGGAAATAAAAAAAGTGAACCAACGCATAAGGGACGAAACCGGATGATCTCCGATTCGTCCTTTTTGCATTACTATTTTTCAGACAAGTCTTATATAAAAAATGACACGCATAGCTATTTTCCACGTATTACCTGATAACATTTCTTCTCCACAATCTGCTGTCTCGTAAAACTCACTTTTTACGGATTGACCACCAAATTTCATGCCAAGTTCCACGTTGTCCCTGAAAATATGAAATGGGATAAGCCCAACCCACGTATATTATGAGTATCCAAATATCCAATGATATCCACCTGAGAGCGTTAACATCATGTACAATAAGAATAAGCTTAACAGGGAAATAACGACATGAAGCACCAATATATAACATGAAAGGAGGTCGGATGATTGAACATGATCAAGTACATAAAATTGATGGGGTTAATCTTCGGTATTGTGGCTGTGAATGTTCTGGCATTCTCACCCGGCTTTATCGGGCTGAATTTCGGGGAGGGTGCATTCACAACTGCGCTATCCGTTACCCTGTTGTTCGGTAGTGCAATGGCACTTTTATATGGCAGTTATACCTTGTTGTTGAGACAGCCGATAGTCCTGCCCGTGAGGCATATCGAAACGCATGACGATTATGTGGACGCTTTATCTTTTTATAGACGCATCAAAGTCCTCGAAGAAGATATTACGCTGGGGCTGTCCCAACTTAGCCGGATGAAAAAGAAGAAAGAAACACTCCTGAATGTGCTTCATCAGCGGTTTGATCCGGGGGAACTGAGCTACAAAAAATTCGCTTCGGTCACGCTGGAAGTGGAGAAGCTGTTGTACCTGAATATCCGCAGTGTGCTGAACCGGTTGAATGTATTCGATGAAGCCGACTATGCCAACATGATGAAATCCAAATCCTCAAACCTTCCCCAGAAACTTTTTCAGGAAAAAACCAAGGTATACAACGATTATCTGTCTTATGTGAAGAATGCATTACACACCAATGAGGAAATTTTGCTCAAGCTGGATCAGTTGTTACTTGAGATTTCGCGCCTCGACAGCTTTGAAGCCGGAGATATTGAACAGATGCCTTGTATGCAGGAGATTGATCAGTTAATCAAGCACACCAAATTATACAGACAGTGAGGGGTTGCTCGTATGGCCAAGAAGGGAAAGTTTTTTTTCATATCCATTGTAATGCTGGTACTTGTATTTGGTCTGGTCTATGCAGGAATTACACTAACATCGAACTTTGGCAAGTCGACCACACAGGTGAGCACAGAGAATGCAGGTAAGGAACTGGGCAAGCTGTACGCGGACATTGCACCAGCAACGGCGGAACCGGTCAAAGGACAGATTGATCTCGATCCGGTCGACGTAGCGGAATCGCTGCCGGATATCTCCAAATTCGCAATTGCCGTAGAGAATACAACGAATGATTACGTCGAAATTTTCTCTTCCACGGAGAAGTCGGGCAGCGGGGTAGACGGCTGGTTAACCGAGGTGGGCGAGGAATTCAACAAAGCGAATATCACCGTTGGTGGAAAACCGGTATCGGTCAAAATCCGCAACATTGCCTCCGGAACAGCTACCGATTATATCAAGTCGGGCAAGTATATACCGGATGCATTCACACCTTCCAATGAACTGTGGGGCGAGATGGTTGAGGCCAGTGGGGTGGAGACAGAGATGGTCTCCAAGCGATTGGTTGGGAATGTTCCCGGTATTGTCATTTCTAAAGCCAAGTATGATGCACTGGTTGATACCTATGGCTCCGTTAATGTAAAAACCGTAACCGAAGCGATTGCCAACAATGAACTCGCGATGGGATATACCGATCCATTTGCCAGCTCCACCGGACTGAACTTTCTGGTGACTGCACTGAATACGTATGATAGCGCCAATCCGCTGGGAGAGAAGGCGATTGAGGGATTTGAGAAATTCCAGACGAATGTTCCGTTTACGGCCTCGACAACCATTCAGATGCGGGAAGCTGCCAAGTCAGGCAGACTGGATGCCTTTGTACTCGAATATCAGACGTATGTGAATACCGCCGATCTGAAGAGTGGTTACGTTTTTACACCTTTTGGCGTGAGACATGACAGTCCGCTGTATGCATTGGGACAATTGCCGCAGAACAAACAGGAGATTATCCAGAAGTTTGCGGAATTCGTAACTCAGGCGAAGTACCAACAATCAGCGGAAGAGTTTGGTTTCAACGGGTTGCAGGATTACAAATCCGAACTGGCCACCGTGGATGGCGGCACGTTGTTGTCTGCACAGAAAGTATGGAAAGAAAAGAAAAACGGCAGCAAACCGATTGCCGCTGTGTTCGTGACGGATGTATCCGGAAGCATGGATGGCGAACCGCTTAACCGACTGAAGGAGTCCCTGCGCAAAGGTCAGAAGTACCTGGGTACAGACAACAGTATTGGCTTGGTTTCTTACTCCAGCGGGGTTACCGTGAATCTGCCCATTGCCAAGTATGATACGAACCAGCAGTCCATGTTTGTCGGAACAGTGGATAGTCTGCAAGCTGGCGGAGGGACGGCGACCTTTGACGGAATCGTGGTAGCGATGAAGATGCTCGAAGATTACATGGCTGCTAATCCAAACGTGAAGCCATTGATCTTTGTCCTGAGTGATGGCGAGACCAATGAAGGTCATACCCTTAAGGATATTCGGGATTTGGTTGAGACGTACAAAGTGCCTATCTATACGATTGGGTACAACGCAGATATCAAGGCTTTGGAGAGCATTTCCAGCATTAACGAAGCGGCAAGCATCAATGCCGATACCGACGATGTCGTGTACAAGATTGGTAACCTGTTTAACGTACAGATGTAATCTAAAGGGGGAACTGTAGATGTCATTTTCAATGGAAATACCGAGCCAGAAGGAAATTCAAAAGGTGATTGAAGAAGAGGTGAAACCCGTGCCCGCCGAGGTCGCGGAGCTTCAACAAGTGGCCAATGCCAACGTAGAGATGATCATGACACTGGATCTGGAATCCCTGGAGAAACGTAAAGAGATTCTGCAATCCATTGACGGCTTTGGCATGAACACGATGAGATCCTCTTCCGAGAAAAACGCCTTGCTTCAAGTCTCCGTTGGACATCTGTCCAAGACGGGAGACGAGGGCGGTCAGGTCGCCAAAGGTTTGACCGAGCTGCATATGCAACTGAAGGATCTCGACCCGAGCGTGGTCGACTTTGCCAAGACCGGCTTCCTCGGGAAATTGTTCAATCCGCTGCGAGCCTATTTCCTGAAATACCAGAAGGCTGACGCAGTCATTGCTGACATCGTAACCTCTTTGGATAAAGGCAGATCCACCCTGCGTAACGATAATACAACGCTGGAGATTGAACAGCAGAACCTGCGGGAACTCACCAAACGACTACAAAAGGAGATTCAGCTTGGCGTGCTCATGGATGAGTCCATCGACGCGCAGATTGAAGCCGCCAAGGTCCGCAATGAGGACCCCGAGAAAGTCCGGTTTATTACGGAAGAAGTATTATTCCCGCTTCGTCAGCGGGTGATGGATCTGCAGCAGATGTTGGTCGTGAACCAGCAGGGCATCATGGCGATTGAAGTGGTAATTCGCAACAACAAGGAACTGATCCGAGGCGTAGACCGTGCGAAGAATGTAACGATCTCGGCATTGAAAATTGCCGTTACTGTGGCAAGTGCTTTGTATAATCAGAAGATTGTATTGCAGAAAATTGAGTTGCTGAACCAGACGACCAACGATCTGATCGCGGGTACATCCAAAATGCTCAAGGATCAGGGGATTGCCATTCAGAAGCAGGCGTATGAAGCCAGCATTTCTGTGGATACGATGAAACAGGCGTTCACCGATGTGTTGTCAGCACTCGATTCAATCAGTCTTTATAAGCAGGAAGCCCTCCCTAGAATGCGCGAGACGATTAACCAGTTCCGTGAACTTGCGGATACCGGGGAGCAGCAGATTCAGCGGTTGGAGAAAGGGCAGAAGCTGGGGCTGTAATTTGAAAATCGTGTCATAATATATCGATCTTATACCAACTCATTAACGATTACGTCATAGATAAATTAAATACCAAAGAACGGTTGATCCTAAGCGTGTACAGGTTCAACCGTTCTTTGATATATCAGCATCTGCATAGGAATCAGAAGATGTATGGCATTCAATTCCCAGACCTAACGTAGATCGGTATCCGGGGCAATAAATAGAGTATCATCGGGAAGATGTTCAGCTTCCTCTTTTGTCATGCCCAGATTCGTGGACAATAGATCAGCCGGATTACCCGCGATCCATTCACTCAGATCAATCGCCTCGTAATGCCCGCTGTTGAACCCGATTAACACTTTGCAGACTTTATCTCCCGTATTCTTGATATAATGACCCGCACCCATAGGAGCATATCCCACATCGCCTGCCTCGAAATGTTCAGTTACCGCATGTCCCTCCGCAAGAAATACAGTCATCTCGGCACGACCGCTAATATAATATTGCCATTCGTCAGCATTGGGATGCCAATGCATTTCCCGCAATGCACCGGGTTGCAGCTCAATCACTGATCCGGCCATTGTGGTGGAGATCGGGAAATCTTCTACCGTCACCGTCCGCTGTGTTCCGCCTCCGGGAGCACGTCGGGGTTGCTTGGCAGCCAAAGGATAACGATGTGTCGTAGTCAGCTCGGAATTGCGGCGATATGTTCCTGAAGAGGAAGTGTCATTCGGTGCAGGCCCTTTGGCAAAATAGGCTTCGCCCTGGTTCAGCTTCGCTGCCTGTTCTTCGGTTATGCCTAGGTTCTGGGCAACGATGTTATTCGGTGTCTGCGTCAGGAAATCCGTGATGCTGAACGTGTGATCTTCCGAGAAATCACCATTATCAAAAATCAGAATGAAATGACATTCCTCCGGGCCTAAGCCCTGAATGGAGTGACCGTACCCGCGTGGGAAATACCAAACATCACCCGGTTCGAATGTATCGGTGTAGGCATGTCCATCTGGATGGATGACCGTTGTGCGACAGGAACCGCTAATAACATAAGCCCACTCTGCTGCATTGGCATGCCAGTGTAATTCACGCATACCGCCTGGTTCGAGGCGCATGGATACACCCGCAATGCCAATGGAAGCGGGGAAATCCCGAACAGAAGCACCGCGTGTTATGCCGCCGGGACCTATACGGGGTTCTTTTTGCTCAAGTCGATATTTGAAAGATGTCATGATCATTCCTCCTACTACGAGATGGATATACATGTGTAAATAGTTTAATAGGTTATCTACTATGTTTACCCATATCCGATGGAACCATTCAGCCTTTCAATACGACATTGTCAGGCCTGTAATGAATGATCTTGAACAATTCCTCAGCCATGTAGGCGGGGCTATGCTTGAAATCCTGTCTGATCCACTCCATGATCATGCCAAATATCGCATGAGACTGGTAACTTGCCAGCAGTTCAGGGTTAATGTGCTGCGGGAAGATGTGGTTCAGATCCTGTAAGGAAAGATCCCGAAGAACATCGCAGATCATACGCTGAAAATTGGAGGAGGCCTCCGATTTCACAACCAGTGTGTAGAATTGTGCATGCTGGTGCACATGTTCAAATATGGTGATGGCCGAAGAGGGCATCAGACCAACCTCGAACTCTTTCAACCCTTGATAGGGTTTGCGAAAAGAAGTCACCAGATCCTGAATCACATCATCGATAATCTCGTTGAACAGGTCTTCCTTGTACTGATAATGTCGGTAGAAAGTACCTCGATTCAGGTCGGCGCGCTGGACAATATCCGTAATCGATATTTCCTTAAAGGGATGTATTTGCATCAAATGGATGAGAGCATCCTTCAGCGCAGCTTTTGATTTCTTGATTCTTCGGTCCATCGAATTCGGAGTTTCAGACATCTGTTTTCCTCCTCACTAGTTCACTTTAATAGTTAAAGAACATTTGGGCTTAGTAGTGTTGTTTAACGTACAACTGGACAAGCTTTTACTGATTGAAGTGAAACGCTATGACTTATTATACTAAGGATAAGAGTTAATGAACATTTGTTTGTTAACTTATTGTAAACGAATACACAAAGGAGGATACATGTAATGAAACTTCAAGATAAAGTGGCAGTTGTTACAGGTGCTGGTTCAGGTATGGGGAAAGCGATCGCTACGTTGTACGCCCAAGAGGGTGCAAAAGTAGTTGTATCGGATATTAACGAGGAATCCGCACAGGCGGTAGTTCATGATATTAAAGCACAGGGCGGCGAAGCGATTGTGGTTCTGGCCAATGTAGCCAAAGAAGAAGATGTGCAGAATCTGATTGATACAACGGTGAGCACATACGGTACAGTAGATATTCTGATTAACAATGCGGGCATTATGGATGGTATGGAGCCTGCAGCGGATATAACGGATGAGAAGTGGGAGAGATTGTTCGCTGTGAACACAACCAGTGTGATGCGGACAACACGGAAAGTATTGCCGATCTTCCTGGAAAAACAAAAAGGCGTCATCGTGAACATTGCTTCGGCAGGTGGATTGCACGGCGGACGTGCAGGAGCAGCCTACACGGCTTCCAAACATGCGGTCGTGGGCTTCACCAAAAATACAGGGTATATGTATGCTGAGCAAGGCATTCGTTGTAATGCGATCGCTCCAGGTGCCGTGGCAACCAACATCAGCGCATCCATGGCTGGTATTAGCCCATACGGTGCAGGGCGGCAACAGCTGGGCATGGCAATCAACCCACGCATTGGGACGAGCGAAGAGATCGCTAAGGTGGCCTTGTTCCTTGGGTCGGACGAGTCCAGCTTCGTGAACGGAACCGTTGTTACAGCTGATGCAGGCTGGAGCTCTTATTAATCCGTTCAAGCGCAGTCGAGCATGGAGCACTGAAATAGTGCGAACAGTCAGGAAGCCGCATAACCATATGCGGCTTCTTTTTTGTGCTACTCCGAAAACGGTGGACCACAGTGTCATATCCCGTATTAGGACAAACGTTTGCACTACTACACGGATGCTCGAAATGGATCAATTTGAGGGTGGCTTTGGTTTGGAAAAGAGTGAGGATTCGCGCACGATTAGACGATGGGGAATAATGACCGGATTATGAGGCTGTGGTTCCCCGCTTAGAATTTTCAACAAGACCTGAACGGCTGTATAGCCCAGCTGATAGGTTCCAATGTCTATAGAACTTAATGGTGGTGAAGCCAGCTCCGATAGAGCAATATTGTTAAAACTGACCACGCTGATATCCTCAGGCACCAGATAATGAAGCTCGGCAAGAGCTCTCAGTACCCCAAAGGCCACATTGTCATCAATGACAACGATTGCGGTGGGTCTGTTCGGCAAGGACATGAACAGCGACATCGCCCTGAAGCCACTTTCCTGTAGAAATTCGCCTTCCACAATCCAGTCACTATCGGCATCCAGCCCGGATTTGGCAAGCGCCTTTTGGTATCCTAACATGCGATCATGCGATAACGTAATGTCCGGTGGGCCGCTGACAAATCCGATTCGCGTATGCCCTTGAGCGATCAGATGATGTGTTGCATCATAAGCAGTCTGTACATTATCGTTATCCACCATGGGGGCATTGGGATGAGCTTCACTACGACCGATTAACACAAAAGGAAACTTTTCCGCTTCCAAAAATGAAATAATGGGATCGTCTCGTTTGGACCCAAGCAACAGAATGCCATCCACTCTGCGACCATGAACAAGACGGGAGATCGCGTGCAGTTCATTGTCTGATGAAGTTTCAGTGGTTAGCAGCAATTCATAATTCATACGGGTGGCATGTGTGATAATACCCCGCAGCAGTTCCCCGAAAAAGTAATTTTGAAACAACTCTTCAGCAGGACGTGGAAGCATAATGCCAAGGGTATGTGTCGTTTTGGAAACCAGGCTCTTCGCCATGATGTTGGGATGGTAGTTTAATTCTTTCATGATTTGCTTCACTTTGAGAGACGTCTTGGTGCTGATTCTGGGATGGTTGGAAATCACCCGTGACACTGTAGAAGGGGAAACACCCGCCAATTTGGCAATATCCTTGATCGTAATCATGTAAAAAATCCCTTCTGAACAATCGTATAAATATTCTCCTATGGTAATCCAAAGGATACGATAAATCAATTGCTAACTGCCAAGTATGAGATGCACAGGAAGTAAAATAAAGGAAGAAAGAGTCTGAACAAGGAAACAGGAAATTACTGTAGGTAGAAGAGGTAAATTGGTTGAAATTGAGCAAATATGGCTTGTGCAAACGTTTGTGCAAAGAAAGTGCAGTATTGTATGATGTGATTGTTATTGTAGCGCTTACATCTGTGGATTTATATACTTCTTGACTAGTTTCCCCCTACATATTGAACGGAGGAGTCATCTTGTTTTCCATTTGAGCAAACGTTTGTACAAAGGTGAACATGGAATACAAAACCTGACAACATACGCAGACAAAAGGGTGAAAAGCGCGAACATTGTTGGACCAAGCAGAGGGAAGGGGACATTTTACATGAGAAAATGGCAAGGGGCAACATTGTCCGTCATGATGGCTTTTACACTGGCTGCGTGCGGGGCTGGAGGCGGAAGTCCATCTCCAACTACGGCAGGTGAGAACCCGGAGGAAGTGGTAGAGCTGACAGCCGAGAACCTTCAACCGGAAGAAGGGGCTACCCTGGTGATCTGGGAGGACAAAAATCAAAGCAGTTTTATTGAGCAAAGAGCCAAGAAATTCGAAGAGAAATATGGGGTAACGGTCAAAATGGAGGAATTACCTCCAACCGATCAGGTAACCAAACTAACGACGGATGGCCCGGCGGGTCTCGCGGCAGATGTCGTCGTTTTCCCACATGATAAGATTGGTAGCGCTTCAGAGGCGGGACTTATTCTGCCCAATGACATATTCGAAGCAGAGACCGTAGAGAACACCAGCGACAACGCACTGAAGGCGGTAACGTTCAAGGATATTCTGTACGGCTATCCGTACAGCGTGGAGACCTATGCTCTCTTTTACAACAAAGCATTGTATCCAGAAGCTCCGAAAAATTTCGAGGAGATTATCAGCTTCGCCAAGACGTTCAATAACGTGAAATCCAATCAATATGCGCTGATGTGGGAGTTGCAGCAATTTTACTATAACTATGCATTCCTGGCTTCACAGGGCGGTTATATTTTTGGGGACAACGGGATGGATAGCGCGGATCTCGGTCTGAATAACGAAGGAGCCCAGAAGGGTGGACAGTTCTTGCAGAAGCTGAAGTCGGAAGTACTGCCGCTCAAGATGGGTGACGTGAACTATGATATCAAAAAAGGATTATTCTCCAGCGGCAAGCTGGCTATGGATATTAACGGTCCGTGGACCATTGCCGATTATCGCAATGCCGGTATTGATTTTGGCGTTGCTCCGCTTCCGGCAATTGATGGCAAACCGATGACCTCCTTCTCAGGTGTTAAAGCCTATTATGTAAATGCATTTACACAATACCCAAATGCGTCGAAGCTTTTGGCAGCGTTCCTTTCCAATGAAGAGGCTCAGATGGAGAACTTTGATCTAAACGGTACACTCCCTGCGAACAAAAACGTGGCTGCTGATTCGAAGGTGCAGGAGGACCCAATCAATAAGGCGTTCTTGGAACAGTTCAACAACTCTACACCAATGCCTTCCCTTCCTGCCATGGACAGCGTATGGGGACCGATCACGTCTGCCATTACGGATATATGGGATACCGATAAGGACGTGAAGGCATCGCTGGACAATGCCGTGAAACAGATTCAGGAAAGCCTTGCTACCGTCCAATAGGGACGAACGACGAATGCGAAGATATGCATAAGAATTGTATAGATTGAACTTAATATTTACACAAAAACGGAGAGGGCAGAAGGAAGCTGAAGAAGTGAAACTACAAGCTTTCTGAAAGAAAGCTACTTCGGAAGCATACGCTCGCCTTTATCACCGGATTTTCCCCTTTGGAAAAGGGATCGAAAAAAATCTGGGGATAACAGCGATCGGAAGCTTGTTCTGTCATCGGAGTGGTCAGTGTAAGTACACTTTTGTTCAATGTATACAGGTTAGCAAGAGGCGGGGAGGAGAGAGCAAATGCAACAGCAGCATGTCCCGGTGCCCGTTGGACCGAACAGGGAAAGGCAACACCGGATGACAGCGGCTATATGTTCCATCATACTGCAAGGTCTTGGACAGCTGTACAATCGACAATGGATTAAGGGAATTTGTCTACTGTTACTGGAGGGGGCAGGGCTTGCGTACCTGCTTCCTCGCCTGTCACAGGCCGTATGGGGCATATGGACACTGGGGGAGAATACACAGCGTTTTGTCAAAGTGAATGGGTCCACCGTACTTCAAAGGGGAGACCATTCCATCTTTTTACTGTTGGATGGCATTATCGTATTGCTTGTGTTTTTTGTGTTTATCCTGATCTACATCTTGAATATCCGGGATGCGTATGTCACGGGACTCGCAAGGGAGGAAGGGAAGAAGACTCTGGGCGCAGCGGCTTCGCTTCGGAACATGATGGACAAAAACTTTCCCTACCTGTTTCTGTCCATCCCGGCACTGGGCATTCTTTTCTTCACCGTTATGCCGATTCTGTTTACGATCACCATTGCATTTACCAACTACTCAGCGCCGGACCACATTCCGCCAGCCAAACTCGTGGACTGGGTGGGCTTCAAGACATTCAGTGATCTGATTCAGTTGAAATCCTGGAGTCAGACATTCTACGGTGTGCTGACCTGGACGGTTATCTGGGCGATTCTGGCAACAGTCACCACCTATTTTGGCGGTGTGCTTGTGGCACTGTTGATTGAACAGCGGGGCATACGCTTCAAGAAGCTATGGCGTACGATTTTTATCCTGCCTTATGCGATCCCGCAGATCATTTCTTTGCTGCTCATGCGTAATCTGTTTAATGGCCAGTTTGGACCAATCAATACGTACATGCGTGCGTTTGGGCTGGAGGGGTTGCCCTGGCTGACAGATCCGTTCTGGGCCAAAGTCACCGTCATTGTTGTCAACATGTGGATTGGTATTCCCGTCAGTATGGTACTGATTCTGGGTGTATTGACAGCCATCCCTCGTGATCTCTACGAGGCTGCGGAAGTGGATGGAGCATCCGCATTTCAGAAATTCCGAATTATTACGATGCCGTTCATTCTTTTTGCTACAACTCCGGTACTCATCATGCAGTTCGCTGGAAACTTCAACAACTTCAATGTCATCTTCCTGCTGACGAACGGAAATCCGCTACGCGGAGATTATCAGTACGCGGGGGCGACGGACCTGTTGGTAACCTGGCTCTACAAGCTCACTCTCGATAATAACAAGTTCAATATGGCTTCAGCGGTAGGGATTATTATCTTCCTCATCATCGCTTCATTCTCCATCTGGAACTTCCGCCGCTCCAAATCATTCAAGGAGGAGGACATGATTCAATGAAGACACGTAATAATCCGCTGCGTCTGGCCCTGAGTTATGTGTTATTGGTGATTATCGCTATTGTCTCCATCTACCCGGTACTCTGGATCTTTCTCTCTTCCCTGAGACCGGGTGCGGCATTGTTCAGTGAACGGTTGTGGCCCGAAGCATTCACGCTGACTCATTACGGCGAGTTATTTAATAATCCGTCCTTTATGTACGGAAGATGGTATATGAATACACTGAAAATTGCCTTTTTCACAATGATCTTCTCCACGTTGATGGTGACACTCGGGATGTACGCACTGTCCCGCTTCCGCTTCCGTGGACGTAAAACGATTCTCTCCACCATGCTGATCCTTGGCATGTTCCCAAGCTTTATGAGCATGATTGCGATCTATATTATTTTGCTGCAAGTTAAATTGCTCGACACCCACGCTGCGCTCATTCTGGTCTATTCATCCGGAGCAGTACTGGGTGGATTTATCGTCAAAGGTTTCTTTGATACGATTCCCCGCAGTCTGGACGAAGCTGCCCGCATGGATGGTGCAAGTCATCTGCGTGTATTTACCAGCATCATCCTGCCCTTATCCAAGCCAATGCTGACCTATGTGGCACTAACCAGTTTTACTGGTGCGTGGATGGACTTTATCTTCGCCCGGCTGGTGCTGCGGACGAAGGAAAACTGGACGCTGGCGGTGGGTATGTGGGATCTGGTCAACCGGTATCAGGACAGTAACTTTACGATGTTTGCTGCGGGTGCGGTTCTGATTGCCATTCCAATTACCCTGCTGTTTGTGTTCCTCCAGCGATTCCTTGTTCAAGGGCTGACGGCAGGAGCTTCCAAAGGTTAGTCCCTGTGCCATAACAACATAGTTAGCCGCGATAGCTGCGGCACATCCCAACCAGGCACTTCCGTAATGTCATGTCTTTGTTGACTGACAGTACTGCGGAAGTGCCTGGTTCCGTATGAGCTCGAATGATGATTAGGGAGGAACGTGATTCATGGGTATGAACTCGTCCAGCGAGCCGGAGATTGTGGGGTACCAGGATGGACAAGCTGCATTGAATAATATCAAAACTCCGCAAACACTACGGCATAATGTCACCTTCCGCAGGATATTGTACGGCTACGGCATCTCGGTCTTTGGAGATTGCTTCAATGGGATTGCGATCAGTCTGTGGGTGTTACAGACCACAGGGAGTGCGAAGAGCATGGCGGCCGTACAGATCTGCAATATGGCCGTCAGTTTTTTATTTGGATCGGTAGCGGGTACGGTTGCAGACCGATTGGATCGGAGGAAGTTGATGCTGGCCTCGGATGTATTCCGCGGCTTAATGGCTGTGCTGATTGCGATTAGCTTATTTGGTTGGCATGCGCCGTTCCCAGTGGTACTTCTGTTGCTCTCACTCTCCATGTTTTCAAGTCTGTTTCAGGCACCTGCATTCCACGCCTCTGTAGCAAGTATGGTAGGCAGGGAGCATATTCAACAAGCAACCGGAACCATTCATATGGTGGATAATCTTGCCCGAATCAGCGGTCTGGCCGCGGCGGGAATTGCTGTGTCTGCATTTGGAGGATTCGTCGCCATATTAATTACAGGGGCAACCTTTCTGTTGTCCGCAGTCTGTGTGCTGATGGCGGGCCGCTTTCCTGAGGTACAGCGATCCGTTAGTCAGCAGACCACGTTTGTTCAGGAATGGCGCAGTTCGTTTGGCTATATCTATCGGAATCGTCTAATTCGATCCATCGTATTACTCAATCCGGTGCTAATCTTGTTTTTCATGTCAGCCATGATGCTGGTTCAAGTGATGGCAGTCAAGGTGTGGGAGGCGAATCCGGTACAATTTGGGTTAATTGAAACCTGTATTCCACTTGGATATATGATGGGCTCTGCACTGCTGATTGCTTCGGGAAAACGATTGAAACGAAGAGGGAGATGGGTATTTATCGGTCTGATTGTACTAGGCCCACTCTATATTTTTTTGGCGAATGTATCCTCACCAATCATGGCGTTGCCGTTAATCGTGGGCGGAGGTGCGATGTTCGCCTGCTGTACGATGCTCACCCAGATTATGCTGAGGACAGCCGTTCCAGACGAGCTGCAAGGAAGGGTCTATGGTGTCGTTGGAACAATCACCAGTACAGCGCCTATTCTGGGATTGACTGTTGTCTCCGTATTGGCAGATCAGTGGGGGGCAGCTTCTGTGCTGCAAGGCGTGGGCATACTGCTGCTGGCGACAGGTATTCTGGCCGCTACAACCTTGAAGTCGATCCGAACCTATCAATAAAACGTATTAGGATTATCAATGATATGGATTGAACCACATGTACACATCAGCAGAGAGTGAGATAGAGGTAATCTTAGCAGCTTATGAAGAACCTAAGCATTCTGGCTAAGCAAAACAAAACAGAACAAAACCCGGAGCACACGCTGCGTTAGCGTAACTACTCCGGGTTAGCTTGTGGACAGAATATTCTATTGCCAGTTTACATTTACAGTCGCTGTTCCGCTGGTTGGTGTGGTGAACGTGTGGTTGGAACCACCTTCCCACGTAATGGTTGCTCCATTTTTCTTGAAGAATTTGAACTCCAGTTGTTTTCCAGCGGGCACGCTCACATCATAGTACCAAGTTGGGTAGGCATGGATAACTTGATTGAAAGCAGGTCCAATAGCGGTGGTGCCCGTACTCCAGTTGCCGAGTTCTGCCACATTACCTGTCAGATAGATGTTCTGACCCAGTGTGGTGGAAGCATTGTTAATGACGAATCGTACAGTGACCTGATCACCCGTAAGGATGGTGAAGTTGTTATACGCATTGCTGTTGACGCCATTCGCAGCTACTTTCACAGCATAATTGCCTGCGGCAACAGCTGGGATCGTCACTTTGATCTGTGTATCTTCCCAGGATGTAATGGCTGCACCAGTAACGGCTGTTGTACCGAAGTATACGGTCCCTTTGGTGGAGCCAAATCCACGTCCGCTAATGGTAACAACATTACCCGGTTTACCCATCACCGGACCTACATGTCCGATCGTTGGTGTTGTTTCACTTGTTGTATACTGCCAGACCGCGGTTGCTCCGGCTGCCAGAGTGAATGAAGAGATGGTACCATTGGTGGAAGTGATGTTATTACCGTTCAGTGCGCCGCCCAGTACATCGGTGTAGTTGCCTGTTGGCAGTGAAGTGCTTAGATTCGCAATGCTCGCTGGTGTGGAGAGATTACGGTTCACCGCAACAACAGCTACACTTTTACCGAATTTGCGCTCATAGATGTACACATCATTATTGATCCAGCGTTGCTGCGTGGAGCCGTAGGCAATGGCCGGATTGGATTTGCGAAGAGGGGCCAGCTTGCTGATTACGTTGAAGGCCGTTGTTGTTTTGGAGAAAGAAGGCATTTTGGCCCGATTGTCAGGGTCCCCGTTACCTGTCAGATACTGTTCGGTACCATAATAGATGGCAGGTACGCCGCGTGAAGTCAGCGTGAAGGCCAGCGCCTGTTCCAGACGACGGTTATTCACGGCACTTGTTTTGAAGCGATCCATATCATGGTTATCAATGAACGTAACTTGATCATTCACTTGATTGTAATCTGCCGCTGTGCCTGTAATCATCGAATCGAGGGCATACATATTGGATGTGTTATCCCGGAAGACGTTACGTACGGCAGAGTTAAAGCGGAAATCAAGCAGGCTCATCCCGGATTCATTGGCAAATTCCGTGTTATCCGCATCGGATGCAGCAGATCCCAAGAACCATTCACCGAAGGTGAATACAGGTTTATGTGCATAGATGGAGGACATCCAGCTCTTTTGCCAGCCGAGAGGCATATGTTTCACCGCATCAACACGAATACCGTCCACGCCCATATCAAGCCAGAGCTTGATTGCATCTTTGAAATATTGGTCGATGGTGCTGTTATTGTGATTCAGATCAGCCAGGTCATAGAGGTTTTTGTAGATACCATTCTCCAGGGAGGAAAAATCGGAGCCGCCGTTGTGATGGAAATATCCATTTGTATCATTTGTGTATCCGCCAACAAGATTACCATTATCGTACAACTTGCCATTCTCAGCAAAGGACGTATCGGTTTCCATGGCAGGAGACGTATGGTTCGGTGCAAAGTCAATTACGATCTTGATGCCTTTGGCATGAGCGGTTGTAATCAGATTTTGAAAGTCAGCCATCGTTCCGAAATACGGATTGGTCTTTTTGAAATCACGTGCCCAGTAGCCATGATAAGCTGTGTTGATTACGCCGCCATAGTTGATCGTGGCGAAGATATTCTCAACCGGCTGGGATATCCACAATGCCGTAACGCCCAGATCGCTGAAATAGTTATCGTTGATTTTGTTGATCAGACCCTGCCAGTCGCCTCCGCAATACAACTTCAGGTTGCTACATGTAGCATCGTAGGCAGCTCCGGTGGGGTTGTTGGAAGGATTGCCGTCCAGGAAGCGGTCCGTAAAGATCTGATAGATGACGTCTGTACTAAAGTTCTGCTTGTTGGTAACTGCGGTATCCGCATCGGCATAGATCGCGGAAGCAGGTAGATAGGGAAGTGCGCCTCCTGCAAGTAAACTGAGTGTCAGTGTTGTGCTGAGGAGTACGCGTTTGGCCATTTGAAACATAGTAATCCACCCTTCTCGTGAATGTAGTAGTTTAAATAAACAACTAACCTGGCTCTTGAATAATAGCGCTTTCAATACAACGGAATGATACGCAGTGGATTGAAGACTTCCCTCCTTTTGACACGCCAACAACCCCGGCATCTCCTTCGGGAGTTACCGGGGTTGTCCTAAACCGCTCTGGTTTAAAAGCATGGCCCTCGAGTTATGATCACAACGTTATCGTAAGAAATATTGGATCTTATGTCAATAACTTTTTTGGAAGCATTTATTTTCTATTTTTATGTTTACAAAAGTACGTCTGCGCATTAAACTATTCGCAGATTCACAATATAAGGGCTATGTATCCCGGGACACGTACGTGTGTTTTGGGACAACCCCGTCTCTTCTGAGGCGGGGTTATTTGTATTATGCAGTCGAATCGGGAGAAGAGAGGCGGTTGATGATCGTTGAGTACCCATTCTGTCATCGAATGTTTGGAAGGCATTCAGGCGTCACGGCTGGGCAATATCCGCAACATTTATGTGTATCTCCCGCCCGGTTACCATGAGCAGACAGCTCGGCATTATCCGGTTCTGTATGTTCATGCAGGGCAGCGGGCTTTTGGTCCATCTGGGCCAGGCAATGAAACATGGAATATGGATCAGGCAGCAGACGGTCTTATTTCTTCCGGGCAGATTGAATCACTGATTATTGTCGGCATTACGCATGTCCGTCCAGTCACGCACAACGAATTCTATCACTTCATCGCTCCGGAGAGAGAGGCCGTGAGTGTGGGGTGCTCAGGCATCGCCTATGAGCATTTTATCATTCATGAACTCAAGCCGATCATTGACCATCGGTACCGGACGTTGCCGGACAAGAAGAATACCGGGTTATTGGGTTCATCTGCAGCGGCACTTTGTACATTGCACATGGGGATGCGAAATCCGGATGTTTTCGGAAAACTGATCATGATGTCGCCATTCTATGTGGATGTGCAGCTGGACGAAACATCGGAAAGCGGGCTGTTGGAAGAAAACATGTATCGCTTGCCAGAAGAGGTACCCGACGTTCGGATCTGGATGGATATTGGAGACACGGAAGGTCTGTTTCTGCCTTCCCAGGTCAGAAGGGTAGCTCATCAATTACTTGAACGCGGAGTCAGATCGGATGAGGACTTGGCATTTCTGGAACAGCAGGGTGCTTGTCATCAGGAAGGTGACTGGGGAGCACGCGTTCATCTCCCGTTACTATACATGTTCGGCCACGTTGGTAAACCCACCTCGCTCAAACTGCTTGGCAGGGATGTCATCGGACTACAGGGTGGAATGAGCGTGTGTATCAATGCACAAATGCACTATGAGAGTGGATGGGTTCAGAGTCTGCTGCATGGGAATTATTCTTCAAGTGACCCGGATGTAATCCAGGTTCGTTCGAGTGGAGAACTGGTGCCTGTTGGTATTGGAAGTGCATCCATTACGCTGACTATGGGGGAACTGTCTGCTACATGCATCTATACTGTGGTTCCTGAATTGTCCACTCATGTGGAGGTCTGCATTCATGCAGAGGTAGCCTCAGAGGAAGGGCCGGAGGAAACGATATATGGTGGGATGGGCATGAAACTTGTCCGTTCCGGTATAGGTCGATATGAAGGTTGTTACCGAGTTCCGCGTGATAGTGGATTCTCCTTCCGGTTTACTCGCGGTTTCCGTCGTTTCGAGACCGATGTGGATGGCAAACCTGTTTCCAATCGGGTATTTCGAGCGACAGATGATATGTCTGTGCATTATCTAATCCAATCCTGGGGCAGTACGTCCGCCAAAACGGGAACAGGAGGCCAAAAGTGATCATTCCTTCATTCGCTCCAGTGCTGGACATTCCCTATTATTATCCCTGCAATTTCCCTCTGATTCATGAAGTGCTCCATCGACAAGGGTCCATCACAAGTCTTGCACTGCTGGCGGCAAGCCGGTTGTACAGCCTTCCATCGTGCGGGGATAACGGACTGGTGAAGCCTTATTTTCACAAACTGGATTATGTAGAGCCGATCTGGGAGATGTATGGTCAGCGGGAGCTGGACAGCTTCGAGGAAGGCAAGGCGCAGATCAGGCAGCATATCAACGATGGTGGACTTTTTTTGGCTACAGGAACCAGTTATCATCTGCCTTATTGTGAGGATTATCAGAATCCCGAATACATTCGCAAACACGTGAAACAAGGCTCCCGACTGCATCTGGTAGATCATTGGATTGCCGTGTATGGTCTGGAAGATGAGCATGTGCACGTCTATGATCCCGTACCCTCCAAGTACAAGGGGAAGGTTGCTCAAAGAGCCTTTCATGATTTCTGGAAAGGGAACCAATGCATACCCGAGCTTGCTCAGGCGAAGCGCAAAGAAGAACTCCGAACGTTTGGCACCATGGACATTCGGGCAACTGTGAAGCTTGACTCTGCCGGGTACCGAGACATGTTGACCCAGGCTTTAATAACGCAGATTGATGAATTTCTGACAGGCCGGACGATTACACAAGGAGAGCGGAATTATTATTTTGGGCATGCGGTGTCTCTGCAGCTCCTGGATACGTTGCATGGGACGAAAGAAGGGGATCAAGCCAATGAAATGTTAATTTCGGGTCTGCTCTTCGATATGCGATGGAGCCGGTATTTTCTTCGAGATCTTCTTCAGGAGTCTGCCTTATGGCTAGGTTCACCACTTGATCAATATGCAAGAAAATTCAGCGACATCATTGTACGGTGGGAGAAGGCATACAATATGCTGCAGGTCAGCCGGATGAAGAACCGCGAGCACTGGAAAGTACAGCTGACAGGTGTTATTAAAATGTTGGTCACGGATGAATGGCACTGGTATGAGTCGCTTCGACAGTCCATGCCTCAGGCAGATGGCTTTCAACGTCAGACCGTGCCAATGATTGAACAAGAACACAGGGAGGCTTTGCTTCGTATCGTGCTGGACAGTTGCCGGGAGTTAAATGCATACCATAATACATCGATTCCGCTTGGTGAGGGTGGTAACGCTCCGCTATACGGACGAAATGGACAACTGGATTCGCTGGAGCTCGTGTCGTTGCTTGCTGTGGTGGAGCAGGGAATCGAAGATCGATGGGGTACGGGAATGGGAGCTGCTCTGGCGGAGATAGCTGCTGCTTCCA
Organism: Paenibacillus sp. UASWS1643; assembly: GCF_008693195.1. Classification (NCBI taxonomy): domain Bacteria; kingdom Bacillati; phylum Bacillota; class Bacilli; order Caryophanales; family Paenibacillaceae; genus Paenibacillus; species Paenibacillus sp. UASWS1643. The sequence goes on along the minus strand of NZ_VXKZ01000113.1, from coordinate 291,268 downwards.
TGCCGGAAAGTCCCTATCAGACGGTAGGCTCACTTGTTGATTATCTCGCACAACAATATTCGCCTGCTGGTGAGGAGGAAGCAAAATGTTGAACCAATTCTTGCTTGAACGATTCGCGGAACAGGGACAGTATCCTGCACTGATCTGGAAGGATCAGGAGTACAGCTATCAGTGGCTGCTGGAACAGGTTGGCATCATGTGTGAGTGGATTATAGCAGAAGGGCTGACTGGGCAACTTGTAACACTGGAGAATGACTATTCCCCATATGCAGCGGCGGCATTGGTTGCTTTGCTCGGACAAGGGTGTATCGTGCTCCCCATGGATCGGTACCTTGTTGAAGCCAAACGACAGGAATACATCGAACTGGCACAGGTGAAATGGCGGTTGGGCATTGAAGAAGGCAAGTTGTGCATTCGGCAAACGTGTGAAACTTCTGGAGAGGTTCCTGTGTTGTTATCTACGCTGGCACAGGAGGGTGTAGGAGGACTGGTACTCTTTTCATCCGGTTCAACCGGGGTGAGTAAAGCGACTGTGCATCGTGCAGATCGGCTGTTACATCGTTTTCGGCGGCAGGTTCGGCCCTTGCGAACGATTCCATTCATGATGTTTGATCATATCGGTGGTGTGAATACAATGCTGCAATCCCTGTCCAGTGGGGGATGTCTGTGTATCATTGCGGATCGATCTCCCGAAGAAGTGTGCCGGACGATTGAGAAGTTTCGTGTGCAGGCGCTGCCCGTCTCCCCAACATTCATGAATCTGTTGCTGTTGGGCAGAAACGATGAAGGGTATGACTTGTCCAGTCTCGAGGTTGTATCATACGGATCGGAAGTGATGCCTGAGTCCGTACTGGCAGCCTGGAACCGGAGATTTCCACAGATCAGAACGATACAGGCCTATGGCATGTCTGAACTTGGTATTCTGCCAACCCGCTCCAAAGAACCAGGTTCTCTGCTGTTCTCTATTCAAGATGAAGAGGTCAAGTACCGGGTGGTGGAAGGAGAATTGCAGATTCGTACAGCAACAGCGATGATCGGATATCTGAATGCACCATCACCCTTTACGGAGGATGGATGGCTGCGTACCGGAGATGAAGCCGTATTGGAGCAGGGGTACATTCGAATTTTGGGCCGCCGTTCGGAGATTATTAACATAGGGGGACGGAAGGTATATCCTGCTGAGGTTGAGGGTGTTCTGGAAGAGATGGAATGTATTGAAGCGGCGGTAGTTTCGGGAGAACCCAGTGGTATCACGGGTCAGAGAGTGAAAGTGACTATCCGGCTGGCTACAGAATGTACTCTTACCGATCTGCGGCGGTCCATCTGGGAATATTGTCGGGACAAGCTGCCTTCATACAAGATTCCGCAGAAAATCGTAATTACACAGGGAGAACTCGTAAGTTCGAGAATGAAAAAAATCCGTAAACCGATGATGTCGATATCCTAAACGAAATAACGATTCTCTGATTCGTTAGCCATTGAGTCCGCTTATAACGAAGCGAATAACGTGTGGTGGGATCGTTAGAATACGACGTATAAAATGTAGGAGAGGCTGTCTCTGGTCGACAATATGACCTAGGAGACAGCCTTTTTGGAGTTATATTCCCTTGTTAGCTGTATTTATATCAGGCTTCCGCAGGTTGTTTGACCTCCATTTGCAGTAAGGAGAAGCCGTATGCTTCCAGATCGAGGGTCAGTTTATTTTGCCGGGATTCCACGGCATTTGATGTGTACAGATTCCGCCAAACGTTACGATCTGCCAAAGGGAGTTCAAGAGTACACGGCTCATCTCCCGCATTCAGCACAAGAAGCATGCGCTCACCTGTATGCGAATCCGATCGTTCAATGGCAAGACAAGGGTCTCCGGCTTTTGCATATACAATCTTCAGTTCCGTGCTGCGCAGTGCAGGGTGCTGTTTGCGAAGGGCGATCGTATGGGTGAAGAATTCCAGAAGTTCACGGTTCTGCTTGGCCTCATCCCATTCCATACACTTGCGGCAACCTGGATCATATCCCCCGTCAAGCCCCACTTCGTCTCCATAATAAATACATGGCACACCTGGATACGTAAGCAGCAACGTAACGGCAAGTTTCATCTTGCGCTCGTCTCCATCACATAAGGTCAGCAGTCTGGGTGTATCATGACTTCCGAGCAGATTGAAGGCAGCTTCAGTAACCGTTTGTGAATAGGCTGCAAGCAGTTTGCCGATCTCATTGGCAAATCCGAGTCCATCGAGCTTTCCGTTCACGGTGTAGTCCAATACCGAATTGGTAAACGGATAATTCATCACGGCATCGAATTGGTCTCCCTGAAGCCACATGAGCGAATCATGCCAGATCTCACCGAGCAGATAAGCATCAGGTTTGATGGCTTTTACCGTCTGACGGAATTCGCGCCAGAACTGATGATCCACTTCGTTGGCTACATCGAGCCTCCATCCGTCAATGTCCATCTCCTCGATCCAGAAACGTCCTACCTCCAGCAGGTATGCCTTCACTTCAGGGTGTTCCGTATTCAGCTTTGGCATAAGCGGTTCAAAGGCAAAGGTATCATAAGTTGGAATGCCATCTTCCACACGCGGCGGCCAGTCTTTGATATAGAACCAGTCTGCATAGGGGGAAGCAGCTCCATTCTTCATGACATCAATAAAAGGAGGGAACTCTCTGCCGGAATGATTGAATACCGCATCCAGAACAACACGTATGCCGCGTTCATGACATGCACCCACAAAGGTCTTGAACTGTTCATTGGTTCCAAAATGAGGATCAACCTTCATATAATCGCCTGTATTATATTTATGATTCGTGGTGGCCTCGAACAGCGGACAGAAATAGATGGCATTGATGCCGAGCTGACTTATATGATCCAGATGATCAAGCACACCTTGCAGGTCCCCGCCGAAGAAATTCACCGGTGTGGGTTCCCCTCCCCAGGGTTCAGCATTGTTGGGACTGATTGATGGATCACCATTGGCATAACGTTCAGGGAAGATCTGATAAAATACGGCGTCTTTAACCCAGGCAGGCGGTTCAAAAATGTCGACCGGATTCATAAATGGAAAATCAAAAAACTCCAGTGGATGATCAGGCAGCGCCTGCTCGAATCCGCGCTCCGTCATCCAGACCGATTCCTCTCCCTGAATCAATTGGAAGCCATACCGTAATCTGCGATAGGGAGGTGAAGTCTCGGCTTCCCAATAATCGAACATTTCATCCCGGGCAAAGATGCGCATGGGGATGTGTGTAATCGTTCGATCCCAGGCATATTTGTCCCCGGTAATGGCAATCACCGCATCCAGATCATCACGTTTGGAACGAAGTCGCAAATGCATGGTCGAGCGATCATAAGCGTAGGACCAATTGAGTTTGGGGCGATGATAAATGGCTTCAAGAATCATGTGAATCACTCCTAGTTAGATGATGAATTTCAGATCAATGCGGCCATGAACGCAAAAAAAGGCACAACCTCAATTGTTCACGAGGTTGTACCTTTCGGCAGCATAGCCTTTTGATTATAGTGTTATTATACGAATTAACTCAGCAAAAGAAAACACTTTTCTTCCTTAAATTTCAAATTGTTTTATTCGAAATGTAGGATGCATATCTGCAATTACTGTTTTTTATAAATCAAATCCAAGTTTATTGGCGTATGCAGAGAATTCTTTGTGAAACTTCTCGATATTTTTCTTGCCAGCAGCAATTTTGGCATTGGATTGTTTCAGGAGAGCACTGTTTACCGTTTTTTTGGAGACCGCTTTTTTAGCGAGCTGGAATCCTTCCAGCTGTGTATAGCTACCTTTGATCAGGTTGGCATGGATTTTTTGCAATTCCGCATTTTGCGGTTTAATCAGTTTCAGCTTGGATACATATTTGGTGTAGTTAGGAACTGCTGTGTTGGTCAGTTTCAGGTAAACGGACTTGCGATTGGATGATGTAATGTAAAATCCACCTCCCAAAGCATTAAAGGCTTTCTCCTCATATACCGACGCGGTATCCAACTGATCCAGGTAGTTGAGGAAATCTTCTTCTTCGACTGTAGGGATCGGTTCTTGTTCGGACGTGTCAACTTCTTGATAGTATTCGTCTTCCGAATATGTAGTGGTTGAGTCATCCGCAGCTGAGGCGTAGGACCCCGCAGGTGCGAATACCCCGCCAAGCAAGACAAAACTCATAATGATTGATAGTACCCATGATTTCTTCACGTGTTAATATCCCCTATCTATAGATGTGATTTTATTCCAATGGATAATCTAACATAGTGCGACAAGAAATTACAGGAATTGTTTTACAGTAAATTCATCAGTCAAACGCATATGAATGAATAATGATTCACCAGCAAAAAGAACATATATTAGAACATATATTAGATGAAGTAAAAGTAAGAAGAGAGATTTGTATATTTAGCAGGTAAGAAAGAAATTACATATATGGTTTATGCGGAAATTGGAATGTATCGATATATATTATATATATAACTAATTTTTCTCTATTTATTGTTGTTTTCTGAAGTGATAGGGGTCGAGATAGAGTGATAATTTTTTCCAAATAAAATGCTTGTATAATGATTTCATCTCCATTACAATTCAGTTGATAATGAGATTCAATATCATTTATAGGAAAAACGGAGACGGGTTACATCACATTGTGGCTGTTCACAGCACTGACGAAGATCCCGAGAATTACTGTCCGACCTTCTCAATTCAAACCATTAAGTCTTTCACTACGTGTTCCATGGTTACTTCAATAATGATTCGATCAATTTTTTTAACCCTCCTCGTCAACGCTTCTGCGTTCAATGCAGATAACAGGAACAGTCATGCTCTTGCTTTCATTCGATCCAGAGCTTGCCGCGTTTGTTGTACCTATTATTCGATGTAACAAAACCACGCCGACATAAACTCATGTTAAAATCAATCTTATTTTCCTTTAAAAGTTTATTATTGACAACAAAGAACGAATTGCCATAAAATAGATTTTATATGATATTGATAATCATTATCAATATTAATGACAATAAATATGGATGAACGTATGAGCATTAAAAGTTGAATTAATCATCTACATGTAACGGAGAGGACAGAACAGATCTGGGGAAGCGTAGCTACAAGCTTTCTGCAAGAACACTGCTTCGAAAGCATACACTTCGCCTAAAGTTTTCTGAAAGAAAGCTGCTTCTTAAGCATAAGCTTCGCCTTTATCCCCGGATTTTTCCCTTGAGAAAAGAGAATCAAAAAATCTAGGGATGACAGCGATTGGAAGGTTGTTCTGTCATTGTAGTGTCGGTGAAAATAATCTTTAATTCAACTTATATAGGAGCGAGTACCTTCATTCGATCGAGGAGGATTTTCAGTGTTTCCGAAAGGGATTCATAATCTGCAAAACCGACTCATTATAAGCAAAGCGAGAGAAATGGGCATCACCTGTGAGCCACTTCTTGAGGGATGCGAAGATTTCTTGAAGCTGTCTGTAGGGGACAAAGAGATCATCATTAACAAGACCAGATCTCATCGTCTACCGTTAATCGCTGGACTGCTCGCGAAGAACAAGCAGGCATGTAATATGTTGCTGCATGAACAGGGGATGCCTGTACCATCATTTATCGTGATCCCGGAGATGGGGAGCGAAGCAGTAGCTTTTCTGAATAAATACGGCTCCATTGTAGTGAAACCACTGGATGCGAGCAGCAGCATGGGCGTGACGTTGGATGTGCGTACCGCAGATGAACTGGAGGCAGCCATTCGTCTTGCGAGTGTCCACGGCAGCAGCATTATGTTACAGCAATATGTGACCGGGATCGATTACAGAGTGCTGATTATCAACGGTGAAGTGGTGGCTGTGAACCAGTATCGACCTGTCTATGTCGAAGGAGACGGAACTTCAACCGTTCGGGCGTTAATTGAGCAGTTGAATCAGGATCGAATCGAGATGACGAACATTGGCGAGTATGAGGCTTATCCTCAGGTTGATGCAGAAACGGAACGAGTGCTGAAGGTATTACATGCACAAGGGACAACTCTGGATGAAGTTCCTGCCGCCGGAAAAGAAATCGAGCTATACGATCTCCGCAATTCTGCCGCCGGAAAAATCAGTGAATTCTACAAGGATTGTACCGAAATCATTCATCCCGAAAATGCCCAAATGATCATTCAGGCGGCAAAGACTCTTCAGATCGATGTAGCAGGGGTCGATGTTCGTTGTTGTGATATCCGCATCCCGATCTCCAGAGATCAGGGAGGCATCCTGGAAGTGAACGCCTTGCCAGATCTGACACACCACGTCTTTCCCCATGGTGGAACAACTCGTGATGTGGTTAGGTTATACCTGGAATACCTGTGTCAGGAGCAATTTGAATATAGGATATATAGCATATAACAACGTACAGATGACAAGATATAACGGATAACAGATGACGAATACCATCATGTATAATTCGGACCTTACCATGATTTTGAACCAATACTATGTCATATGCAAAATGCAAAACAAGAATCACAGGCAGCAGTTTCGGCCTGAATCGATTATAAGGAGCGTTAGGGCTATGTCAGTAGAGGTGCAGACGGAATATCTGAAGATGCAAAATGAGAAGGAGTCCAATGCAAGATCGTACCCCAGACATTTCCCGCTTGTCATTAGCAAGGCCCATGGGGTGAAGATTACGGATACGGAAGGCCGCGTATTCTACGATTGCCTAGCTGGTGCAGGGACATTGGCGCTGGGGCACAACCATGACACGGTGGTCAACGCCATTCGCGATGTTCTGGATCAGCAGATTCCGCTTCATACACTGGATTTAGCAACGCCGCTGAAGCTTTCATATATGCAAGAACTGTTTTCCATTCTTCCGGCAGAGATGCGAGACAAAGCCAAAATCCAGTTCTGTGGTCCAACCGGAGCGGATGCAGTAGAAGCAGCCATTAAGCTGGTCAAACATGCTACAGGCGGCAAGTCTATTCTTGCCTTTCAGGGAGGTTATCACGGTTCGACCCAAGCGACGATGTCGATGAGTGGCAACCTGAGCAAGAAACAACATTTGCAAAGCCTGCTGCCGGATGTTCATTTCCTGCCGTTTCCTTATGAATACCGTTGCCCATTTGGTGTTGGTGAGGGCATGACGGCCCGGTTAAGCGCACAGTATATCGAGAACTTGCTCGATGATTGCGAGAGCGGTATTGCCGCACCATGCGGAGTCATTGTGGAGACAGTGCAGGGCGAAGGCGGGGCAATTCCGGCGGATCTCGAATGGCTAAAGGAGCTACGCAGAATCACGGCAGAGCGAAGCATTCCACTAATTATTGACGAAGTGCAGACCGGCATTGGACGGACAGGACGCATGTTTTCATTCGATCATGCCGGAATCATTCCCGATGTAATCATCTGCTCCAAAGCAGTTGGAGGAAGTCTGCCCATGTCTGTTGTCATCTACCGGGAAGAACTGGACCAATGGCAACCTGGTGCACACACAGGTACGTTCCGTGGCAATCAACTAGCCATGGCAGCGGGACTTGCGACACTTCGTTATATTCGGGAACAGGATGTTTTACACAACGTGCATCTGCGCAGTGAGCAGTTCATGAATCAACTGAATGCTTTGAAAGAGCGGTATGCAGAGATTGGTGATGTGCGAGGCAGAGGATTGATGATTGGCGTTGAGGTGGTTGATCCAATGGGACGGAAGGATCGTCTGGGACATTATCAGCCTAATGGTGCGCTGGCTGAGTCTATTCAGCGTGAATGTTTCAAGAATGGATTAATTGTGGAACTGGGCGGGCGTCATTCAGCGGTTGTTCGTTTCCTGCCGCCGCTGAATATTACGGAACAGGAATCGGGCGCGATCCTTGCGATCTTTGAGAAATCGGTAGCTGAAGCGATTGCCATAGCAACGGCTGCATGCTGAAGCTGTCCCTGATGAAGAGGCATGCCGTATTACTCGCGATTCTGCTTGGTGCGTTTTCGCTGGTGCTGACCAACAGTGCATTTAACCTGCTGCTGCCTTATTTTGTGCAATATTATCAGATCTCTACGACAGCAGGAGGATGGATCATCGCCCTCTACATGCTCGCCATGACATTAACAATGCCGCTGGCTTCCCTAATTGTGGACCGACTGGGGCGTAAGCAGACGTATATGTTGGGCATCAGTATCTATGGACTGTTCTCGGTGGCAGGTGCGTTGTTTTATCACTCCATCGAAGCACTGTTGCTGGTTCGTTTCATGCATGGCGTTGCCGCGGGGCTGATGATTCCGTTATCGCTTGTGTTGCTGTTTGATGTATATGGACCGGAGGTAAGGGGACGAATTACAGGAGCGTGGGGGTTGCTGCTTATGCTGGCTCCTGCGGCTGGACCAACGCTGGGCGGCTTCATCATTCAGTATGGACGGCTTGAAATGCTGTTCTGGCTGAATGTGCCGTTGGCTGTATTCTCGTTCATCGGGTGCGGTCGAGTCATTCAGACTTATATTCCCGCCCGTAGGAAACGATGGCATCCAACCAGTATCATGCTGCTGATCTGTTCGGTAGGTGCCCTTAGTCTGGGCGTACAGTTGTATGCGAGTCCTGTCGCAGAGGTATGGGTACCTTGGCTGCTGATTGCGCTCGGTGTGGTGTTACTTATTCGTTTTGTCCAGACCGAGAACGGTCGCAAGGAACCACTGATACGTTACCAGTTGCTGCGGCGTAATGCCGTCTTTCCACTGACCGTGCTGATCTCGACCATTCAGGATTGTGTCATGTTTGGCGTGATCTTTGCATTGCCATTATTGTTCCAGGATGTCTTCCACCTGTCGCCGGCCTTGTCCGGTGCGCTGTTCATACCCTTGTCGATCTGTACAAGTCTGTTCATGTGGATCGGAGGCAGTCTGCTGGATCGCGGTCGATCCATGCATTTTATCGCATGGGGCACGTTGCTGGTGTCGATATCGATCTTGTCGTTTGCCGTTCTGCCCATGGGAGCATCGATCTGGATTATCGGTATGCTCATGGCGTGCCGTGGAATTGGCGTTGGCCTGTCAGGCATGAGTATCTCGGCTATTGGTCTGCAAGCATTACCAGACGAAGACATGCACGAAGGGTCGGTGTTATCGACCACGATTGAGCGGCTGGCTTCTTCGTTTGCAGTGATGGGTATGACCCTGTACTACGATATGCGCTGGCAATGGCTAGCAGGGGCAGGAACGTCTATGGAGATGGCAAAATGGGGAGCGCTCAAAGAGATCTGTATCGGACTTGGCTGCGCCATACTGCTTACACTTCCCCTGGTCTTACTTATAACCCGAAAGAAGGTTGGCATCATTGTTCGAGATGGAAAACAAGCTCCGGTCTGAGGCTGAGCAGCAGGCCCATGAACATTCGTGCAAGCTGTTGCTGAACTGTTACATACGTGAGCTTGCGCTAGAGAAAGAAAGCGATATTCGGATCAATCCAAATACGCTGTCGTACACTGTTACTTTTCAAGCTAGTAGGGTGAAGGTGACAGGACGCTTGTCTTACTACTCTGCCATAGGGGAGCATGAATACCTCAGCATGGAATCTGGCGGGGAAGCGGTGCATTATGGCGACCTGGTTCGTTGGATCACATCTGAGCTAAGCGGGAATGGGGAACAGGGAGCGAGTTTGGATCAACGTGGAATGTTGAAGAGTGCGGTGGAAATGAAGAGTTCACTTGGGCTGGAGAATATACATCCATTGGGTGAAAATACGAACCGTGTCGAGGGGACGTATGCCAGAGATTTTGCACAAAAGGTAGATAACAGTGTGCGTAACCTTACCTTGTATATCGAACAAGCAGCGGGTCTCGACATCCACGACTATCGCACATCGGAACAGTCTTTGTTGGTTGGTCATCCGTTTCACCCGTTCCCGAAGAACTCCAAAGGCTTCAGTGAGCAGGATGTTCAGAAGTACAGCCCGGAGTTACGGACATCATTTCAACTCTGTTATATCGCCGTGAGGCAGGATGTCTATATGCAGGAATGGGTCGATGACGAGGCGGCAATGGATTTGCATGACCTCCTGCGAAGTCATATGGAGCCTATTTTAAAAGGAAAGAGTGAAATGTATGGGCTGCTTCCCGTCCATCCATGGCAATACGCATACATATCACGGTTGTCAGAGGTACAGCACTATATTCGAGATGAAAAATTAATTCTGCTTGGCAGTGCGGGGCCAATCGTCTATCCGACTTCTTCGGTCCGTACGGTATATGTTCCCGAATGGAACTGCAATATCAAGCTGTCACTGAACATGCAGATCACCAACATGATTCGCACCAATAGTGCTGAGCAGATGCGCAGAACATTGGATGCCTCCAAATACGTCAGCCAGCATGACTGTTTCGGTGCTGAACCGCACACCCATATTGCGTATGAGACAGGCGTAGCGACATGTAACTTTGATGATGAAGAGTTAACCAGTCTGTTTACGATAGCTTATCGGCCCGTTGAGTTTGACGTCGAGAATACGTATGTCTTATCCAGTCTGGTTGAAGCACCGATTCCCGGGATGCGGTCGCGACTGATGACGATGCTGGGTGGTGGACGTGATATAGCTGAGCGTTGGCTTGATCGCTATCTACAATGTTCTCTGCTGCCGGTTGTACGGGCGGCGGGAGAGAAAGGCATTCACTTTGAAGCCCATTTGCAGAATACCCTTGTGACATTGGAGGATGGGTTGCCTGTGGATTTTATCGTCCGCGATCTGGAAGGGGTCAGTGTGGATGAGGAACTTATCCGTGAGCAGGATCGTGCTGCGTCCGATTTATTATTTTATTCGCGAGAGAATGCCTGGTCGCGGACATCGTACTACTTTATCGTCAATCATCTGGGTTCTCTGATTCATGTCCTGGCGCGAGATGTGAACGTTCCGGAGGAGCATTATTGGAAGCAGGTACGTAAGGTACTTGAGGATGAACTGGAACGAACGGACAATGCGTATGTACGGCATCTGCTGACAACGGAAGCATTCCTGGCCAAGCAAAATTTGGTGAGTTGTCTAAGGGGTATCAGCCAGACTCCGGTTTATGTGCCGGTGAGCAATCCAATGAAACGAATAGGGAGTGAAGTGCGTGGGAGTTGTGGGATACAGGGCTGAAGCAGGCGGTGGGACAGAAGCAGTCTACGTGGATGTACAGGAACGGATCATGCGGCAGACGTTGGAGGCGATGTGGTTCGAAGGCATACTGGACAGTGATGTGAGTGGAAGCGAATGGCGAACCAGCGGCCTTACATCTTACGGCGATTCTGTGACGTACACGTGTGAAGCGGAGCGGAAGTTTTCATTTGGCCGGGTGAAGGTGAAGAAGGGTTCGATTCAAAGGGAAGGCGTACCTTGCACCGATCTGGATCTGTTTTTGGAGGAAATCGTGCTGAACTCATTGAAAGGTGCCAATGTGACGGCTTTTATTCAGGAACTGCTCGAAACGATGGCAAAAGACAGCCAGTGCCGGGCGATATTGCCCTTGAACATTCCGCGTGAAGATCGTCATTATGATGCGCTTGAAAGTCACATGACCGACGGTCATCTGTATCACCCGAGTTATAAGTCGAGGTTGGGGTTTTCTTTGAAAGACAATCTGGCCTATGGCCCTGAATTTAACTCTGAGGTTGCATTAGTCTGGGTTGCTGTGAAAAAAGAATTTGCTCAGACCGCTATATCCGCGGGCTATAGCTCGGAAGAACTGGTGGGGCAGCATCTGACTGCGGAGGACGTAGAGCGATTTCAACAGATTCTGCAACAAGAAGATCTAACGGATACGGTCGAAGCGGTACACACATATGCGGTGAGTGAAGGTCAGCTTGGGAGCAGTGCCGAGGTTAGTGATATAACTATTGCTCAAGATAGCATAACAGGCTCTAACGTTGGCAGAGAAGGCAGCAAAGTTGATGGGGAAATAGGAGGTTCTGACGCGGGTGATCGATATGTGTTCATTCCGGTTCATCCATGGCAGTGGGAGCATCAGTTGGAATCGGTATATGCCCGTCAACTGATGGATGGAGACATCGTGTATCTCGGTCCATCGTCTTCGCCCTATCGTGCACAGCAGTCAATCCGTTCACTATCGAACCGGGTGAACTCGGAAGCCCCTTACATTAAGCTGGCTCTCAGCATTACCAACACGTCGAGCACACGTATTCTGGCACAGCATACAACCCAGAACGCACCGTTGATCAGCGATTGGCTGGATAATCTCGTTCGTGAAGATGAGCTGTTGCAGCGGGCGCAGTTTGGCATTTTAAAAGAAATCATGGGACTGTCGTTCCGTTATGAGCAGTTGCCTGCAACGCAGTATGGGCGGGCCTACGGTACACTCGGAGCCATCTGGCGGGAGAATGTATCGGCTCACCTAAAGCAAGGTGAAACGGCGTGGCCGCTGAATGCGCTGATGTTGGTACAACCGGATGGTGTTCCATTTATCCAGAATGCTGTAGAACGACATGGTGTGGAAAAGTGGAGCGAGGCTCTCGTTCGCACGGTTACACTGCCGATTATTCATCTGCTCTATGCACACGGGATTGCACTGGAATCCCATGCTCAGAATATCATTTTGGTACTGGAAGACGATCTACCGAAACGGATTATTATCAAGGATCTGCATGATGGTGTTCGCTACGTACCGGATCAACTGTTACATCCGGAAAGGGCACCGAAGCTGAACCCCGAGCCGGAAACTCATCGCAAGTTCAATCGGTATTCTTTCATCTATGCGGGAGATGTGTCGGAAGTCCGTGACTATACGTATGACGCATTCTTTTTTATCTGCATGACGGATATTGCATTGGCATTTGAGAAGTTTGGATTGTCAGAGCAGTCATTCTGGCAGCTGTGCGCAGGTGTAATTGTGAATTATCAGAAGCAGCACCCGGAATACGCAGAGCGGTTTGTTGCATTTGACCTTTTTGCCGAGGATGCATTGATCGAAGAGATGACCAAGCGCCGTCTGTATGGGGATGGGGAGTTGTATTTCCGTAAGGCAAGCAATCCGCTCAAGGTATCGAAGGATGCACTGGAATCACTGGGAACGCCTGTATTAAAGGGAATCGTCGAATGAGAGTTAACACGCTGAAGGAAAAGATTGCACGCAAACAACCTGTGTATGGTCTTTTTGTATCCATACCACACCCGGTGATCATCGAGATGATCGGGCATGCTGAATATGACTTTGTCATCATTGATCTGGAACATGCCGCAACATCGCTGGAGTCGGTAGAAGAGTTGATCCGGGCGGCGGAACTGGCAGGGTTAACCCCGCTGGTTCGGATTTCGAAAGTGGAGCGAGCGGAGATTCTGAAAGTGCTGGATTGTGGGGCACAAGGCATCGTCATTCCACATGTGGAGCGACTGGAGCAGGTGGAGGAAGCAGTTCGTCATGCCTACTATCATCCGGTCGGTATGCGGAGCTTGAACAGCGGCCGTCCTGGTGTATTCGGGAAATATCCGCTCACTGGATACATTGAGGAAGCCAACCAACAGGTGATGGTCGTACCCATGATCGAAAGTGTGGAGGGCGTTCGGCAAAGTGCACAGATTCTGTCTCACCCTCGGGTGAGTTTTGTATTGGAAGGGGCGGCGGATCTGTCGCAATCCCTCGGCGTGCCATGGCAGACGGAGCACCCGGATGTGAGACAGGCGCTGGATGAATTGTACAATACTACGAAGCAGTGCGAAGTACCTTATGCAACGGTCGCTAGAGGTGTAGAAGACATGACGCTCTGGGCTGAGCGGGGAGTACATATTTACGTGCTGGGTGATGATCGGAATACGGCGTTTCGGGCGTATGCCCAAAAACGGAATGACTACAGGAATGCGGGTGGGCAGATATGAAACCGAGTGTATGGCATGCGTTAAATGAACTGCAACGCGGAATGGAAGAACCGGTATGTGCGTATGTCTATGATCTGGCTGGCATGCAGGAACAGGTACGTCAGATGTTGGGCAGCATGCCTGGAAACACACAGTTGTTCTATGCGATCAAGGCGAATCCTGATCCGCGAATCATTGAGGCGTTGCTTCCTTTCGTGAAGGGCTTTGAAGTGGCTTCCATTGGAGAGTTGCTCAAGGTAAGGGCTGTAAGTCGGGAGGTTCCGATTCTGTTCGGCGGTCCGGGGAAAAAGGAGAGCGAGCTGAAACTGGCAATTGAGCAAGGCGTGAGTTATATCCATGTGGAGAGTCTGCTGGAGCTGCGGCGCATCATTGCAATTGCGAAGGAGCGAGCGATGGATCAAGAGCAAGCGCATGTGCAGGGGAGCAGGCAGAAGCAAGAATGGGAGCAGGTGTACGAAGGCAAGCACATGCGAGGGCAGAAGCAGGTACGGGAGGACAAGCATGAGCATAACCATGAGCATTACGACGGTCAAGCTCAGGAGGTTCGCATTCTGCTCCGAATTAATCTGCGAAACAGCACGTTACCCCGGACGAAGATTGTCATGGGCGGCGGACCAAGTCCTTTTGGAATCGACGAAGAGGCAGTGGAAGAAGCGATCGAACTTATTCGTGTGGAAGGCGCGGGTGTGGTTCGGTTGAGCGGGTTCCATTTTCACTCTTTGTCCAACAATATGGACGCCAGACTGCACGCCGAGATGATTGAGCTGTATTTGCAAAAGGTAGAGCAGTGGCAGCACCAGTATGATCTTCCTGTGGAAGTGGTGAATGCAGGAGGAGGATTCGGGGTGACGTATGATGGAAGTCCCGGATTCGATTGGTCGCTGTTTACTTCCCTCCTTGAACAAAGTGAAGCCAGACAACGCCTTGCCACAAGTGGAGGTGAGTTGTATTTTGAATCGGGCCGACTGCTTGTGGCAGACCACGGGTATTATGCCGCAGAGGTTACGGATCTCAAAACTTCTCATGATCAGCATTTTGCCGTGTTAAGAGGAGGTACGCACCACAATCGTTTACCTGCTTCATGGGGTCATAACCACCCGTTTCAGATTATGGCGACGGAGCGTTGGAAGCATTCATTTGCGAGGCCAGAGGTAAGGGATCATCGAGTCCATATCGTAGGGGAGTTATGCACACCCAAGGATCGCATGCATTCCGATGCGGCGATAGCACTATTGCGCGTGGGAGACATTGTTTTGTTTGAAAAGTCTGGAGCTTATTGCTGGACCATCTCGCATCATGATTTTCTGGGGCATCCGCACCCGGCATTCCATTATCTAACGGAGGACAATAATCATGTCAACACTGATGAAGCGTTCCAGTCTGCAAGCCGCTGAACGCCGGATTATGGCGGATCTGATGAATTCATTTTTGGCGGAGCAATTACTCCCACTGGAGGATCACCCATTCATTGATTTTGCCGCAGCACCTGCACCGTTCAGACGATTGTATAAGGAATATGACGGCGAAGAGCATAGACAGAATGGTGCTTCTGACATCAGATTGCATACGCAAGGTGTACTGTGCCTGATTGAAACAGGAGTGAGACAAGCGATTCAGTGGGTTCAGGGATCAGCAATTTATGAGGAGAAACCAGATGGAAGCTGGGTTCTTCTTGATTCTCCGGCAGAGGTTGCACGTGCCGTGTTACAGAAGGCTTTGTCGGATGAAGCCTATGCACAGCCCGGAGTGGCAGAATTCCGGTCTAGTCTGGATATTGCTATCGAGCAGTTGGCTCTGGGCTGGGAACAAGTCCAGTATCTGTCCGCCAACGTTCCGGCATCTGCCTATGAGTGGTTTATCAAAGGTGAACGTGTTGCTGCATTGTGGGATCGTCCATTCCACCCATCGTCCAAAGCCAAGGTGGGATTCAATACAGAGGATGTAACACAGTATGCAGCGGAATTCGGGAAGGCGATTGCGCTGTGCTGGGTCGCTATCCGTATGGATCTCGTGCAGCAAGGTTGCGAAGGTGGGGTGTCCATTTTGGACGTGTTAGACCATGTTCAGCGTGGAATGGTGGAGGCCGAGTTTGCCCGAAAAGGGATCACGCTCTACGAATATCTGCCACTGCCTGTTCATCCGTGGCAATTGGAGCATGTGATCCTGCCTCGTTTCACTAGAGAGATTAAAGAGGGCAGCATTGTTGTATTGGATATAGAAGTGGGCGAAGTACAGGCCACATCCTCTCTACGCTCGATGGCTCCGTCAACCGAATCTAATTTGATGCTCAAGCTACCCGTTAGTGTGCTGTCCCTGGGGGCTACTCGCTATCTTCCAGTAGTCAAATTGCTAAATGGTCTTGTGGGAGAACGGATGTTAAGACAGGCCGTTGCCTGTGACGAGACGTTGAAGGACAAGGTGTATATGTGCGAAGAGCAGAACTGGTGGGGCTTCATGCCAAAATCCATGGGACTGTTCGATGATCATCCCCGGCATCTGGCTGCACAGATTCGTGTGTATCCTCCTGAATTGTTGGATGAATCCTACAAAGTCATCCCCATGGCAGCACTCGGTGTGAATCTGGATGGACATCATATATTAACGGAGATTCTGGGAGATGACCTTAGCAGTACGGACGTGGTGGAATTCTATACGAGTATAGCTACGACGTTCTATGATATCGTGATGCGTCTGTTCAAGGTGGGTGTTGTACCTGAGATTCATGGTCAGAACTGCTGTCTGGTGTTACGGGAGAATCAGGTAAAAGGTCTATTGTTCCGCGATCATGATTCCGTGCGTCTGCATCAGCCTTATCTGGATCAGCATGGTATTGCAGACCCTGCCTATCATATTCGACCTGGCTACTCGAACAGTCTGTATAACGAGACGATCCAGAAGCTGATCTTTTATGTTCAGTCGCTCGGGACGCAGGTGAATCTGGCTGCGATCATGGAGGCACTGAGCGAGGTGTATCACATCCCGGAAACGAAGTTATGGGAGATCACGGAGCAGGCCTGGAAGGAAGCGCTGGCACAGGTGCACCTTCCTGAATTCGACCGGGCCGCACTTGCTCATGCGATATTCGAGAGCAAGGCGTGGCCCGTGAAGTTAGTTGTCCGTCCGCTGCTTGAAGCGGACGGTGTGCCTGGCGCGATGCCATCGGGCAAAGGCATAGGGTGGAACCCTTTTTACAAGGGATAGATCTGGAACAGAGAGGGTGACCCGTTTGACGGGTTGCCTTTTTGGCTTATTGTCATTGGGAGTTGAAATGCTTGGAGGGGGAAAACGTTCAACAATCTGGCTAAAAAAACTTATGAAATGGGGGTACAGGAAAGAGACTGATGGTATAATCGGGTTATGTGTTATAGTCATAGTTGTGTATTACCGAAAAGGTTTTCGTAAAAATCGATATTTATTGTTGTAACCGTAATCATAATTTACTTCAAGAAAGTGAGAATCTACCATGAATCAGAAGAGGCTTTTTAATGATGGATGGCAATTTGCGAAAAGTAAGCTGGATGTCACGGAATCTGCGGGTCTGTTGTTCGAACCGGTTGAACTCCCCCACGATTGGCTGATCTACAACACGTTGGAACTGTACGAGGATAGCATTGGATGGTATCGCAAGACGTTCCGTTACACGAAGGATGAGCAGCAGATTTTGCTTTGTTTTGATGGCGTATATATGGATTCTTCGGTGTATGTGAACGGGTTGCTGGTTGGGGAGTGGAAGTATGGATATTCTGCTTTTGAACATGAGATCACAAATGCACTGGTGGAAGGCGAGAATGAGATTGTGGTCAAAGTGGTACATCAGAGTCCGAACAGCAGATGGTATTCCGGGGCTGGAATCTATCGCAACGTGTGGCTGAAGACAAGAGACCGCAACCATATTGTTACGGATGGAACGTATGTATCTATCAAGCAACAGCCAGATGGCTGGCAGGTGGAAGTGGATACGGAACTGAACCTGGAACAGAATCAGCAGGCAGAGTTGGTGCATACGATCCGGTATGAAGGTCAGGTGGTGGCATCCAGCCAAGCGAATGTTACGGCTTCGGTGGGTGAGAACGCGGTTGTATCGACAGATAGCCAACAGATCATTGTGGAGAATCCAAACCTGTGGAGCCCAGATGCACCACATCTGTATGAGCTGGTCACCGAACTGAAACTGATCTCGGAAGATCAGAGCGAAGAGATCATTGAGACAGTATCCCAACGTATTGGATTCAAGGACGTTAAGCTGGATCCGAGTGAAGGTTTCTATCTCAATGGGGTCCATACGAAGATGAACGGTGTGTGTGAACACCATGATCTCGGGGCGTTGGGAGCTGCTTTTAACCTGACGGCACTGCGTAGAAGATTCGTTTTGCTGAAAGAGATGGGTGTCAACGCCATTCGAACTGCACATAATATGCCAGCCAAAGAGTTCATGGAACTTGCGGACGAGATGGGGATGCTCGTGGTATCTGAAGCGTTCGACATGTGGGAGCGAGCGAAAACACCATATGACTATGCGAGGTTCTTCCCGGAGTGGGCGCATACGGACGTGAAGAGCTGGGTGAAGCGTGACCGTAACCATGTCAGTCTGATCATGTGGAGTATCGGGAACGAAATCTATGATACCCATGCGGATGAGCGTGGACAGGAAGTAACCCGGATGCTGATGGATTATGTACTGGAATTTGATCCAAAAGGCAATGCGGGCGTGACCATCGGTTCGAACTACATGCCGTGGGAAAATGCACAGAAATGTGCGGATATCGTGAAGCTGGCAGGTTACAACTACGCGGAAAAATACTATGATCAGCATCATGCAGAACATCCGGACTGGATTATCTATGGCAGTGAGACCTCATCAGTGGTGCAAAGTCGTGGCATCTATCACTTCCCGTTCGAACAGCCTATTCTGGCTGATGATGATGAGCAGTGCTCGGCACTCGGGAACAGTACGACAAGCTGGGGCGCAAAGTCGGCTGAATATTGCATTCTGGCTGAGCGGGATCGTCCGTATTCATTGGGGCAGTTCCTGTGGACCGGATTCGACTATATTGGCGAACCGACACCGTATCATACGAAGAATTCGTATTTTGGACAGCTGGACACGGCAACGTTCCCGAAAGACGCTTATTATATCTACCAGGCGGCATGGACGGATTATAAGAAAAATCCGATGGTTCACCTGTTCCCTTATTGGGATTTCAACCCGGGTCAGATCATTGATGTACGTGTGTGCAGCAACGCGCCGAAGATTGAGCTGCAACTCAACGGGTTGACGATCGGCACCTACGACATCGATCACGTCCATGGAACACAGCTATCCGGCTGGTGGAAAGTCCCTTATGAAGAGGGTGAGCTGAAGGCGATCGCTTATGATGAGAACGGTGTTGTGATTGCAACCGATGTACAACGCTCCTTTACGGATGCGAAGAAGATTCGTCTGCAGGCGGATCGGGAGCAGCTACAGGCGAGCGGTACTGATCTCATTTTCGTGGAAATTACGGTGGAAGACGAATCGGGTAATCCGGTGCACAATGCAAACAACCGCGTGCTGGTTCAGGTGTCCGGTGCCGGGCGATTACTGGGTCTGGATAACGGAGACAGCACGGACTATGATCCATATAAAGGAGTCAGCAGAAGGTTGTTTAGCGGTAAACTGATGGCCATTATCGGAGCAACGGATGAGGCTGGAACGGTACGGATCGAAGTATCTTCGGAAGGATTGGAAGGTGCCGCAGCTGAGTATGAAGTGCAGGTTGTGGGTGCGACGGATGTGGATGGTCAGAAACATGTGCAACCAGTCTTCATGGTCAATGAAGAACGTCCAGTGCTGACAGGTAACGCTCAGGAGATTCCTTTGCGGAAAATCGAGATCATCAGCGAATCAGGACAGCTTCTCGATCCGTCCAACCCGGAGCTGGTCGTAACCGTGAAGCTGTATCCGGAGAACACGTCCTATCAGGACATCGAGTGGGCTGCTGTAAATGATGGGGGCATCGAATCCAACATTGCCAAGGTGGAAGTCATTCCTGCGGGAACGAATGGCAATGGAGAGAATCAACATATGGTGAAAGTATCCGCGATTGGTGACGGGGCGTTCCGACTTCGCGCTACCAGTACGAATGGTACGAATAAAACGAAACTCATCTCACAGCTGGAATTCAAGGCGGACGGTCTCGGAACAGCTTACAAAGATCCATACGGCTTCATCACAGGCGGATTGTATGATTACACCAAAGGTGAGGTTGGTAACGGCAACGAGCGCGGCGTAGCAACAAGTCGGGACGGGGAGACCCATGTGGGCTTCCGCAATATCGACTTTGGACCCTATGGTTCCGATACGATCACCATTCCGATCTTTGCATTGTCGAGCGAAGAGTACTTTATTCAGATCTGGGAAGGCATGCCTGATGAAGAGGGCAGCACGATGATTGCGGATGTGGTATATGACAAGGAATCCAAATGGAATGTGTACCAGGAAGAGACGTATCATCTGTCCAAACGCCTGAGTGGGATTACGTCGATCTGCTTTGTATTGAAGCAGAAGATTCATATTAAAGGGTTCTCCTTCGAGCGTCAGAGTCGGGCCTTTGAACAAAATGCGGCGGCATCCTGTGACCAACTCTATGGAGATACGTTCAAAATTGAGGGTGACCGTGTTGAAGGCATCGGGAACAATGTGTCGTTGGAGTTTGAAAACATGGACTTTACGGCAGAAGGCACGTCGAAGCTCGTCATTCATGGCCATTCACCGATTGATAAGAATACGATTCATATCCGCTTCGCAGGTGAGGATGGACAGAGTAACCAGCTGGTTGAGTTCACACAATCCGAAGGATATGAAGAACGTGTATTTGAGCTTGAACGGGTGACAGGTGTGCAGAAGGTAATCTTTATCTTCTTGCCGGGAAGTCAGTTTGACTTCAACTGGTTCCGTTTCGAGAAGTAGAGTAACCGATCAATCCCATGCAAGTAACCGATGTTCAGTCAGAACATTGAGCTACTTGCATGGGTTTTTTTTTTTATAGTCATTACGAGCCAGAATGAAGAAGGCAGGGCACTCATGCTATTTTAGAGACAGAACAGACAGAACATAAAGAGAGAACATAACCAATACAATGCTATTAACGTTGTACATATGAGGTGATCAAATGAGAAAGTGCATACTCACTCTATGTATATTGATTGGGCTGTTAACAGGTTGTAATCCAGTTCATCAGCAGACCATCGATTCTGAAGAAGTCATGACTTCTTTTCCTGACATTATCGAACCGCATTACCCTGAACAGGCAGAGCAGAGTGGAGATGTGGTTGTACTCATGAACGGCATGCGAAACGGCGACAAGTGGAGGACATTCATGAAGCACGTGAGCAAAGAGCAACCGGGTCAAGTCCGGGTAACCAAGTACACGATTGAAGGTGGGCCTGTGATCCACGAACTGGTATATGACGGCAAGGTGATTCAAACCACATATGATGATTCAAGAGATATGTATGGCTCAGGGCAGGGTGAAACCACGAATACGTGTAAAGGCATCGGTACGATCAAAAGTGAACAGGGGCGTACGTTCCATGTGTTAACCGAATGTGAAAAGGAAAATATCTTCTCTATTCCGAAGTAATCTTCGATTCTTTCCTCATATAAATAGGTTTATAGAAAGTAGATTGAATTGTCATATTATGGAAGGAGATCAATGAGGTGAATTACGTGTTATCAACATCTATCGCTTCAACAAACAATCAAGTTCCAGCCCTCGCACAGGGACAAGCAGTGGTATTGCAGGATGGTTGGATTCTTCGCATTAGTGAGTCATTGATGTGGGTGCTGCTCGCCATGTTCATTCTGCAATGTCTAATCTGGATTCGGAATTACTTAAGCAAAGGTACATATTCGGACGAAGAAGTGGAGCAGGCGGACCCTCTGTTTCTGGCTTATTTACGTAGTAAGGGACGATTGAAGTTAAGGGATACACAGGCGTTGCTGTTTCAGTTAACCCGTTCTCGGGTGTTATCCCTGCGCATCGTGCAAGCCAAAAAGAGATATCGGGACGACAAATATGGGCCAAATACCACACTGGAGTATCGAAGTGAGCAGCCTGATGCTGCGATAAATGCAGACGAACGCCTACTGTTGCAATGGATGCTGAAAGAGTATAGCTTCGGTCAACAGCGATTCAGGCTGGATGCGCTGGCAGGACCAAGCTCGCAGCAAAGTTCACAGTCCGAAGAGATGCAGCATTATCGTCGTAAGGAAAAAGTAATAGGGCAGGGATTGGAGGCATGGAAGATTAGCGTTCTCGAGACACGGCAGGATTGGAACAGGCTGATCCGAACGCCGCTTCTGCTCCGACTGCTTGTTATGCTCGTATTTCCTGTTTTGTTTATCCTGACCTGCGCATTGTGCTTCACCAATGGGGCTGGGATTCAGGAGGGTATCGCTCTTGCTATTACGTTGGTGCTCTGGTTGGTGGCTGTAAAACGAATTCGAGTGCGCTGGCCTTATCAGCTGGCTAGTGTAGGATTGCTGGTCACAATAACACTGTCCGCTACGGGGGAATCAGCCGAGAACAGTATGTTCATTGGCGTAATTATTTTGTCGCTGTTACTGCGTCTAATCTTGCCTATTCGCGTAGTGGGTTCCTCTGCACGGGACTGGGCTATCTCTATGCGCCGCTGGCGTAGACGCTATAAGAAAGGAATTCCAGTAGATCGTCTGCATGAATCCGCGGAGAGCATGGAACGCATTTTACAGACGGCACTGGTGCTCGGGATTGGATCACGTTGTGCACGTAAGACCGATTGGAGTCCGCTCCAGAATCATGTCGATCCGGAAATCAGACGTTTGGTGCAGCTAAAAGCGGAACAAGTCGACAGTGTGCCTGTTTCTTCCACGCTTACACACGCTCCATTATTAGCGCTAGCATTGCATCTACGTGGAGTATTTCGTCCCATGTTAGCTGCGGAGTATCCTTATGAGCGTTTGAATTATGTGACTGGAACGTTGGAAACGGGGTCATCCGGTAGCAGCACGGGATACAGCGGTAGCTCAACAGGGCATGACAGCGGGCATTCACATCATCATCACCATCACGACAGTTCTGGTGGACACCATCATGGATCGGATCATGGAGATTCTGGGGATTCTGGTGGAGGTGACTCAGGTGGCGGTGGGGATTAACACAGAAGAGTTTATTCATGGTGCTCATGAATGAACTCTTTGTAGTTCCAACTCAAATGGAATGACGATATCGTGTTACGCAACTAATAATAAGTAGTAACAATTATTATGTTTTGGAGGAGGAGCACATTGAAGAGGTTCTGGTTGTTATGTATATTGATATTCGTATTGGCAGGCTGCGGTCAAAATAATAGAGAAAAGGCCATTGAACAATTAACTCAGTTTCAGAGGAACGATGCTTCTTTGATTGTATTTACTGACCGTACTGCTGAGCGGCCATTTATTGTGGATTTACAGGAGAAATTAAATGAAGTGAATAACGAGAATTTGAGGGCAGAAGGCCCAATTACTAACGTAACCTTTTATAATGTGCAGGAGGAAAACAAGTTTAATTATGAGAAGATTTTTGGTCTAAAATCATATCCGTACATGATCCTGTTCGAGAAAGGCCAGATCACATTGGAGACGCAGGAACCGGAAGAGATCGTTCAGTATTTTAAACAAAAGTAAAAATTTCAATAAAATAAATGCACGAACACGCAAAAAATCTGGCTAATGAATGTTTCCCGCCTACTGCGTCTTTAACGAGAAAATGAATCCTCCGTTTGATTCCAATCAAACTCTTCACTTGTTAAAATTTAGGTATAACTACTACAGTCAGGTTGGCGGTGAGGATAGCATGCAACGTATTCAGGTACACCCCGATGTGTTGGACGAGAAAGCTCGATTGGTCCAGCAGAAGAAATTGGAACTGGAGCGAATGGTCCGGGAACTGGAGAAATCCATCTATATGTTGCAATCCGATTGGTCGGGTGTGACAGGAGAACGTTTCTTCTGGGATTTTATGCAGGTGAAAGAAGTGTTCCCGAACACAATCGGGCTGTTGGATAAAATCCAGAATGAGTTTACGTTTATCGCGAGGAATTTCAGAACAACAGACGGCTCAGGCGAGGTTGCGCTGTACATTCCAGAAGAACTACAGCGGAATTTCGCGGTAGGGCTGCTTGATAAATCCATAGGAGACACAATAACGGGAATGGGCCAGACGGCAGAAGCATTCTTCGCTAACCCATTCAGTACAATAGGCAGTGTGGCATATGCGATGACAGTGGGCAAAATTGTGGACGTTGGGCGTGGCATTGGATTTGCATGGGATGCGGCCTGGGGTACGGGAACGGCGAGGTCTGACATAGAGCAATTTGTAGAAGAGCAGAAGAAGCAGATTGATGAGAGTGGAGCAGGATATTACGGTGGGGCGATGACAGGACAGGCCCTGGCGTATGTTTTGTTTGGCAAAGCATTTCGTACGATGGATGATAAGCATACCGATCTGGGTGGATCGGGCGGAGGTAAGAAGGAGCCTCAAAAGGGAATGGACAGTCCCAGAGATCTAATAAAGCCAAGTGGATCACCTAATCCAGAAGCCTTACCAAGTGGAGCGAGAACAAAAATTCCGAATAATGCGGATAAGGCGACTAAACAGTCTTTAGAACTAGAAAATGATGCTGCTGATCAATTGGCGAGAAGTGGATATCGGATTGAACAGAACCCTAAAGTTTTAGATAGTGATGGAATTGATTCCAAAAGAGATCCTGATTTTAGAATTGAAGGACGTATATTTGACTGTTATGCACCAACTGAAAATAAAGGTATTAGAGGTATTTGGAGTGAGGTTCAAGAAAAGGTTGTTATTAAACAACAAACCAAGAATGTGGTGATTAATTTAACAAAGTGGTCTGGAGATGATTCTGCGTTGCTTAAGCAATTTAAAGAATGGGAAATCCAAGGTTTAGAAGAAGTTATCGCAGTCAAAAAGGACGGTAAGATCATATCGGTATTCCCTTAAAGTAGAGGAGACAAGTTTATGGAATATTCACTGAAGTTGAATGGAAAACAAGATCCTTTATGGTGGAAAGGATTAATTGAAAGTAAGAATTTTGAAGTGAATTATATGAACCGACAACACAATGCATTGTTCATTCATGAGTTTGATCTAAGCGGTGGTTTAAAAATTACTGTTTATGATAATAATTTTCCGGCTGATCATCCAGCAGCATCTTATGAAACGATGTTCCAAGAAGAGGATTTTATTTATCAACAAACGATTTCTTATGAATTGGAGAATAACCAGCAATATGAATTATGGTATAAAACAATGTATGAAATTTCTTTCGCTATATTAAAATCACTTAGAGTAGAGGGCGTATTCTATCACACTTCTGGAGAGGAGATATTTCTCTTTAAAAACGGAAAGTATACGTTCAACGGAACATACCTTGAACTGCTCCAGACGCATTATGGAGAACTCCTTGAGAATATCGAGTATTCGGTTTTTATGAAACCTCACAACTGAATTACAGATAAATAATGTTAAATGCACTTCTACCGGACCAAAAGTAGAAGTGCATTTTTATGAAATAAGGATACTAGCTACGATGATAAGATTGATTACTAAATGTTGAGGTGGAATAGAATGTTATTGGAAAATGCAGTAGCCAAACTAAATAATATAAATTGGGCCTTAGTAGGTACTGTTATCTCTGAGGAGGATACTAAACTCGGATATGAATTTCTCAGAAGAATGGCTCAATTTTATAAAGCGGAGCAGCTGAAGCCTATGCCACCTGCATTTACAAATGTGGCGAAACTGCTAGGAGATCAAGAAGAGGAATTAGATATTTCAGCTTATTGCAGTTCGGAGGCTGTTGCGTATTTGTATCAAAACTCATATGTGAAAAGAATATTTGAATATTATCTACAGTTGGCGAAGTACGCAGAAAATACTCCGAGTATCAGCCAGTATCTAGACATATATGAACCGTTAATTATACTTTTTGAACGGGGGGGGCTCTTTTACCATCAAACCACTCTCTCTAGAAATTATACAAGTCTCACATTTTCCATTAAACAATTGGTATGAAAAATTTGTTGAGAAAGATCCGATTGATATTTAATAATCTGTAGATCATTAGGTTAATATTTCGCAAAATCGTATTCATAGAAAAGCACTTCTACCAAACCAAAAGTAGAGGTGCTTTTTCCTAAGGATATATGATGCAGAGAATATAGAGGATGCTCTTTGCTTTGCGTCTGGAAAGTAGGTGTACATTTTGAAAAGAGTGATTGCTATCGCGTTTTTTATATTATCTATATTGGAATTGGTTACTTTAATCCTAATCGGCAAAAGCATGATGCATGGGTATATGGAACCGAGTACGTTTAAAGGGATAATTTCATTTCCACTAGGTGCTACGTACCTCTCGATCTGGATGTTCTTTTCACGGCAAGAGTTTACCGGAGGACGAGTCGCGGCACAGATCAGTTTTACAGCGGCATTGTTGACGGCGTGCCCGTTGGTGTGTTTATGGATTGTTTTCTATTAAATCAAGAGATTAAGAAGAGTTCCTTTAAATTAGGACCTATGAAGTACGTTGTTGGAGATATTGTTAGGGTGAGAAAGGTAAAATCAGGATGTTAGAAGGATGTATATACACCAAGCTTCCGCTAACATGGTAAAATCCTAATTTTAACGGCGGAGAATGATATGAGTACAATTAAAGTAACACCAGAGCAGCTGCTGCATGTATCCAGACAGATCGAGCAGGATAGGCAACAGTTGGAGGGTATACGTAATGACCTGACCGCACGGATCGGATTCATCCAGTCTCAGTGGGCGGGAGCAACGCAGGAACGGTTTTTCTATGATTTTCAGCAGTCACGTTCAGTACTTGATCGAGCACTGGAAAGTATGGTTAAGTCATCCCAAGATCTGTTCGCGATTGCCGAGAGATTCGAACAAGCAGATCAGGAACAGGTGAGCTTGGGAGCCGTTGCTGGACAGATTGCTGCCCATACAATGATCAACCATAATACAGGTAACCCAGAAGAGCAACGACGAATGGTATATAATCCTTTGTTTGGAGTTAACATGCCTGCCAGTGAAGCAGAGGATGGGATGCCAGGGCAAAAAGAGTTTGTTAAGTATTGGGAAAATGGTGGCACCTATGAGGAAATGAGAGCTGGGCCGAAGCAACCGGTGTCTAGTGGTGGGGATGTATATGATGAACAGATCAGCGCATTTAAGGAAGGTCATCATCCCGTAACTGGAGAATCCATACCTGCATGGCAAGCAGCAGTTTCTATTGGAGGTTTACAGACTGCTAAGCTCGTGTTGGCTTTTACAGGAACGTATAATAGGGGTTATAAGGTTCCAAAAGAAGGATTAGGATTCCCGAAAGGTATGATCGGTGGAAGAATTACAGTAAGTAATGAAAGAATTCACCATGCTTCACTTGGAGATTTTAATTCTAAAAATAGATTGATCAATGGTGGTCACGGTCAAGATAATATTAATTACCTACTTAAAAATAAGATCCCATTTAACATTACTAAAGAATATGAAAACGGTGTACGAGTTGGTAATATACCTAATCACAAAAATAAAGCAAAGCGAAGTGGAGAGGGCCAAGCATGGTTCCCTAAGGAGTGGACATCGGAAGATATCAAAAAGTCAGGTGAGCATGTAGCAAATCTGCCTGAGAATAGAGTTAAGGGTGACGGTGAATGGATGTTTGGAAACTATAATAACGTTAGAGTAGGCGTAATCAAAAACGATGGACAGATCGGAACGATTACTCCAGATAATTCAAGACAACCGTGAGGAGAGTAAAACATGGTAGACTACAGTGAAAAAGTTATCTCATTAATAAAGAAGAGAAAAGATTTACACCCCGACGATCCTGCTATTCAAACAATATGGAATGAGATGGTAGATATTCTAAAAGAAAATGAGCAAAGTGCCATATCATTTCTAAATCAATGTGGAGAAAAAGATATATATTGGCTGAGTGAGATATTTGAAGATCTATCTTCTGAATTTCAAAGTCGAGCATTTATAGATTGTCTTCTTCAATTACAAAAGAAGTATCCTGATCTGGATATGGAGCAGGATATAGAATATGCGATTCAATCCATTGAGGAATAATAAAAAAATAAGCCTATTTCAACTCCTATACGGAGTAGTCATGGGTTATTTTTCCGATCCCCTCAATCCAATCGACTACTGTACAAAATCAACCCATCCCCTCAGTTGAAAGTATCCAAGCCGTGAAATTTATAATTTTGTTCCTGAAGTTGCAGATCTTTATTTATTCTATCGCATTTCAGCATAATCAAAGTATTCTGATGAATTCAGCAAATACTTTTTACATGTAGAGCTTATCGTAATCAAAGACAGAACGTTTTTTAGATGGATTTAGGTAAAGTGTATGTCATCTGGTTACGGGCTACCGCCGCTTCGCAGGCGCTTCTTCCAAGTTTTTTTAACTTACCTACGACCATACTTCTGACATAAATGATAATTTACAGAATTTCATGATGAATTACACAGCTTAGTATGGACAATAAAAAACATTATTGGTAATATTATGTATATATTAGCGCTTTAAATTCTTGCTGTTCGAATTTTCCGGATTATGAGATAACAACATTCTGTAGTGGGAGGTTTTTTTTTATGAGAAGGACTTTTGTATTCATTCTGACTTCAATGTTGTTACTTGTGGCATGCTCAAACTCAGGTCATAATGAACTTCAAAGTTGGGCATTTGATGTTGTAACCTGGGAGAATGGGGTTTATAAGATGACAAATGAAACTGTTACTACAACCGATGTGGAAACCCAAATTGGAACAATTAAAAAATACTCTACAAATGAAAGTGACAAATTACCGAACCTGTTCTCCAATAAGTATAAAAAAGGGACAAAATTATTTAAAGTAAAAAATGTAGAGACAGATGATTATATCGCAGTAAAAGATAATGAGACCTACTATAAAGCAGTAAAGATGGATGGAATGAATACAGCGGCCAATTAAGGCCGCTGTATTCATTCCATCATTTTAATGTGTAGATTCTTCTACTAGTGACGATTCAGAGATGATCTTAAGACTTTGTAAATTTGTAAGTTGCTCATTAGTTCCCACTTTATAGATGCTCACATCCTCATTGATTGGAATATACTCATTGTCGCCAATTTTCTTTAAATAGAGAATTACACTATCATTTTCAACAAGAGGAGTTGTTCCATGATATTTGACTACAACATTTTTATCTTCACCACCCATTTGATAGAGTGTGACTTTTTGGTTGAGTAAAGCAGAATCACCCTTTAGAACTTTTTGGATGTTTATTTCGGACTTTTGCTTATAATCATAAAAATTCTCACCCGTTACAACTGTACCGTTTTGGGCTGTTACTTTTGCCTTAACAACCAGATCAGCATCCCTTGTAAGATCTTTTAGATTGAGATACCACTTGCTCCACGATACATCAAGATTAACTAGTTCTTTGCCTTCTACAAAGTCATTTTCGTTCAAAATGGATTGTTCTGACGTTAAACTATTGTTGTTGTAAATACTGTTTACGGAGTTTTCATCTCCAATTCCAGGGAAATATTGAAGACGAGCAAACGTCCCATCTGATAAAAAAGTTGCTGGAACCATTACGGATAATGTTCTTTCTGGTGCATGTGCCAAACCTAAAGCATGACCTAATTCATGCGTTGCAATACTTTGAATTGCATTATCTGTACTGATGTACTCGAACTGTGAAGTATAGAAATCATTCACCCAAACTTTAACAGATTTAAAAGTCTTGTTAGCATTATAGACAGGTTCCATAATTCCATCCCATGTAGCATTAGCAACCGTCTTATTTCCTGCTGTAAAATTAGAATTGGTTCCAGACGAAAGGTTAACTACTGTGGAATCATTCCATTCTTTTGCTCCAGTAGTCCATAGACGTTTAAAGACTGTATTTGATCCATTATTCTGATACGTAATATTTCACTAGAATGTATTGACAAATATCGGGAACTGGGTTGGGCTAATGGACTATGACCAAGTAGCTATATACTTTTTTTACTTTCAATCGCTCCCACCCACCACTTTACAGAATCAACCTATCCCTCTTCCTAGCAAATGGTATAATGGCAAAAAGGGAGATTCTGGCACGAGGCTTGAAGGCTCTCACAGCAGAAAGGATGTTATACCACATGCCTACATACAACAAATTGGTGCGGGACAAGATTCCGCATATTATTACATCCAGCGGTAAGGAATGTCGCACAAGCATTCTGGACCCGGAGGAGTATAAACAAGAATTAAGAACGAAGCTTAGCGAAGAATCGGAAGAATACATGAGTGCAGGAAGCGATCAGGAAGCGCTGGAAGAACTGGCCGACATGCTCGAAGTGATCCGGGCGCTGGCGGAGGTGCATGGTGCGAATGCGGCGCAGCTGGATAAGCTACGGGCGGACAAGGCTGAGGCACGCGGTGGATTCCAGGAGAGAGTGTATCTGATCGATGTCGACGAAGCTTAACGTTAAACTCATTACAGATAACTTGGCAGACGAACTCATTTCCCGGATGCAGCATGCGTCCGGGATTTATATTATGACGTCCTTTATCATGCAGTCTGGTGTGAAGCTGCTTGCGCCGCATTTAAAGCGGGCGGCGGAGCGTGGGGCAGAAGTACGAATGCTCGCGGGAGACTATCTGTATATCACGCAGCCGGAAGGACTTCGGGCGCTCTGTGAGGTCCATCCACGAATTGAAGCACGGCTGTGGCGAAGTATGGGGACTTCTTTTCACCCGAAAGCGTATTTGTTCGATCATGACAACGGCGAAGGACTACTAATCGTCGGCTCTTCGAACTTTTCCTTCACAGCACTGAAGACGGGGTATGAATGGAATCTGGCGATGAATGCGGAGGCGGAGCCATATACGTTCCAGATGGCTTTGGACAAGTTCATGCAGAGCTTCTACCACGAGACAACCCTGCCGGTGAACCCGGATTCGATTGAACTGTATGAGGAAGAGTACCGCAAATATCACCAGAAGAACCCGGAGATGATCCAGCGCATCACGGAGATGGAAGAAGCGGAATTTGGCACAGGTCTACCAGAGGACAAAGAGGAAGAAACCGCCGAGCTGTCGCTGGTGCCGATTCAACCGCGCTTTGCGCAGTTGGACGCCCTCGAAGCACTTCATGGCACGATGGAGGAGCAGTACGACAAGGCGATGGTCGTTATGGCGACCGGGCTTGGCAAAACGTATCTGGCGGGTTTCTTCGCCCAGCGGTTCCAGCGGGTGTTGTTTGTGGCGCATCGTGAAGAGATTCTGTTCCAGGCGAAGAAGTCATTTCAACGGATCATGCCGGAGCGCAGTCATGGGATCTATAACGGGCAGTATAAAGATGGGACGGCGGATTGTGTGTATGCTTCGATCTTTACGCTGAGTATGCAGAAGCACCGGGATATGTTTTCCGTCGATGCATTTGATCTGATCGTGGTGGATGAGTTCCATCATGCGGCGGCGAAGACGTACATGTCGGTGATTGAGCATTTTCAACCCAAGTTTCTGTTGGGCATTACGGCAACTCCGGATCGACTTGATGGCAAAGATGTGTATGCGCTCTGTGATGGGAATGTGGCGTACCAGATGCATTTTATTGAAGCGATCCGGCGAGGTTGGTTGGCGCCATTTCAATATTACGGGATATTCGACGATACAGACTATTCGCAGATTCGCTGGATCGGGACAAAGTATGATGAAGAACAGCTCATGGCCGTTCAATTGCAAGAGGAGCATGTAGAGACGATCTATGCAGCCTGGGCCCGGCACAAACAGACGAGAACGATTGGCTTTTGCTCGTCGATCCGGCAGGCGGATTATTTAGCTGCGTATTTCCGAAGTCAGGGCGTTAAGGTACTTAGTTTGCATTCGCGCACATCGGAGATGTCGCGGGAGACAGCCATTCGACAGCTTGATGCGGGTGTGCTGGAGGTTGTGGTGACGGTGGATCTGTTCAATGAGGGAACAGATATCCCGCGTGTGGATACGCTACTGTTCGTGCGTCCAACGGAGTCACTCACCGTGTTCACCCAACAGGTGGGGCGTGGTCTACGACTGGCGGAGGGCAAATCGCATTGTGTCATCATCGACCTGATCGGAAACTACCGGAATGCGGATGTGAAGCTGAGCCTTCTGGATGTGCGCGGAGACGAGGAACGAAGCGGAAAAACGATGGATTCGGCTGTGCCTGAGGTTCCGGCTAACTGTGGGATTCATCTGGAGACCCGGGTAGTGGACCTGCTTCAGGAGCTGAGCCGCAAACGGTTGCCGCACCGCGAGAAGCTGCATCAGGATTTTCTGAGTGTGAAGCGAGAGCTGGGACGTATCCCGACGTATCTGGAGCTGCACCTGATGGGGCGTTCGAAGAGTATCGGGTATCGGAGCGAATTCCGTTCCTATGTTGGGTTTCTGTATTGGGCAGAACTGCTGACCCCATATGAGGGGGAGATGTACGTCCGGCATGAGGCATGGCTGCGCGATGTAGAGAAGACGGTTATGAACAAAAGCTACAAGATGATCGTGCTGCTATACATGCTGGAGCGAGGCGGAGCCCACTGGATGGACCCGATCACACCAGGGGAGATGGGGATATTTTTCCATATGTACCTGACGGAGAAGGAGTACCGGAAACGGAAAGACTTTTCGGACAAGGACAAGCTAGCGCTCTGGGAATGGAACGAGAAGACGGCAACACGGATTGAGAAACTGATTATTGATATGCCAATGTCGATGTGGAGCGGGGCGAAGGGTAGTATGACGCGTTTTGGGGAGGGCCTGTTTTCGCTGAATGTGCAGGTGCAGGATGCGGAGGAACGGGCGCTGCTGTATCGCTGGACGAAGGAGATTTGTCTGTATCGGTTGCATGTGTATTTTGAGCGGGGGAGAGGGAAGTAGAGGACAAGTTCTTATACAGTCAGTCAATCTGAAATTTTACTTGGTAAACAAAAATTTACCAAGAAGAAAAAAGCAAAAAGCGTACCAGTGAAATAGCGGTACGCTTTTTGCTTACTTGAAATTAACTTTTTGAAGTTCACTTATTATTCGAATAGGGGAACTGTCTAATAATTGCAGAGAGATCGAACAACAAATATATCAACTTAAAAAAAAATTAGATATTATTAATTTTTAGAAGAGGGTTTTATTATAATTTATTGAATAATATATAATATATGGAAGTGGTATCGTCATAAGGAGGTGAACTATTTAGACCTATTTTTTATTAAAAAGTATATTGTGCCAGAAACTAGTCCAGCTAAGATAAGAAGGCTAACAACGAGAATAAGTATATTATTCCACACAATGTGCATTGTCGAAACCCCTTTCATAATAATTTTTAGGAGGTATTTAAAGTGAAGAAGATCAGTATGTTATTGACATTATTCTTGGTTTCAATATCTATTTCCGTTCTTTTTACTAATTCAGCCCACGCAAGTACAGGTGAGGAAGATACAGCCTTAAAAATACAAAATATACTAGATAAGTATGAAGTGAACGAACCGTTTTCTGACGAAGATACACAATATTTAAAAGAAAACTCATCTTTAAACAATAATATAACATATATTCAAAATAAAGGGGACGTATCAGCCTTTTCGGTCTCAAAGAAATTTTTCACAGGTAACAATAAAACATTAGCCTTAACTGGTTATGTAGAATATGATAACGGATTCGGTAAAAATAGTTGGAATTTCTATATGGATGCATGGGACACAGCTGGCATAAAAAGAAACATCCGAGCAGAAGTTAAAATTGATTGTGTGGGTATTGTAAATTTTGAAACTGGAGCAATAGGTAAAATCTATAATAATACAGTAAGCCAGACATCGTCTGGAAAAGTGGATTCCCTTACCTTAAATAAGTCTGATTCATTCACAGGCCTACCGATGTTTGTTTATTATTATCCAAAGGCTACATTTGACGGAGTTGATTTAGCTGGTGAGTTCAGATAAAAACATTTCTAAAAATTAAATTATCCATCACAAACCCATGGCTAAGGTCCTCTAGCCATGGGTTTATTAGATAGAACATTTACATAATGGAGCGTTTAATTGATAGTACCATTGTTCATTTTTTTTCTGTGGGTTCTCTCGGAGGTCATCTAACATCTTTCATACCCTGATATTACCTTACCCCTCACATAAACCATAATACCTTGATACAAAAATCTCAAAAAATCCTCATTGCCAAACTGATTAAAATAACCCGCATAGCGACGATCCGTCGTATAGGCCTCCGCAATACACCTCAAAATCTCAGCATCACAGACCATAAACTGTTCCAGACAACTCTTCCATTCACGCACTAACGATTGCACCTCTCCAGAAGCAGGGGACAGATCCTGATGTCTCGCCAACGCATGAAATACCTGCTCCATATTGACCGAGAACTGCTGGTAGGCTTGTTCTTGCTCTTCCGCAGACAGTTGGTTCACATTAGCTTCGAATTCCCGATATTTCTCGGTATCTCCGTAGATGAACTTTGCCTCGGATTCATATTGCTCTTGAATGGACAGGATGGAAGAGTCTTCAAACAGATGAAGATGAGAGATGTCCGTCCCATCTACATATTCGTCCAACTGGCCGATGATGGTTTCGAGTTTTTGTTTTCGTTGAACGAGTGTACTCCGGTGCTCTCTCAGGATATCTTTTTGTTCACCTTTCGAAAGTTGCATCATGGCTGCAATGTCTTTCAAGGAGAAATTCATTTCTTTGAACAACAGAATCATTTGCAGATTCCCGAGTGCCTCTTGATCGTAATACCGATAGCCATTGTCCTCGACTTTGCTCGGTTTCAAGAGATCCGTTTTATCGTAATAATGTAATGCGCGTTTGGTGATGCCTGTGATCTGAATAATATCTTTAACGGTGAAATAGGGTGTCTTCATTCCAAAAGTCCTTTGTTTCAGCAAGGATAACACTTGCCGGAGTAATAGTTGCTTCGGTGATCGGTGTACCTGTTTTGTTCAAGTAGTATTGAATTAAGTGATAACCGCAGGCATAGCCAGCCGCATAGGGCATACCTACAGGCGTAAAGTTTTGCATGATGGCAAGTTCATCGCCGTATAGATACGGATTAATCTGGTCAAAACCAGTGACATGCAACTGATCTTTCATTTGCGGCTTGATTACGTTGTTCAAAGTCTCCATATCCGTTTTGGCTACCCAGGGGCCTAGCAACTCTTCTCCATACAGGGATGTCGCAAAGCTCTCAGCCAACCCCTCGCTAACAACCATCTCGCCAAGCGTAATCTGTGGGTTCCACTGAATATATTGATATCTCACGTTATGATTGCATTCATGGGCTAACACGGATTGCATACGAGGTAGAGTATAAGCATCCGGGCTTAGGTTCGCAATAATATAACCAGGAATGCCGCCATCTCCACATATGCCTTCACTCATCTGTAACGTCGGACTGTTCTTATCCCCTAACAAAATGGTGTACAGATATTCGGAAACGGATAGCTCAATCCCATGATCTGTAAAGGTCGATAGACTCATACGAACAGCTTCATGACACTGTTGCCAAAATGTTTCAGACGAAATCGCTGCTAACGATTCGGTAATCTCAATCGTAATATCTGCGGGAGCGATATTCATAAAGTTATTCATCATGATCACATCGAAGCCGTTAGGCTCCTGAGATCGAAACGGAATCTGTTGTATGTTCCATTTGTTCATAAAGGGACCCATCATACGCTCGCGGTATAACTCCAATTTCTTATCGGGTGCAGCCTGGATGATCTCTTCATAGATTAGATCTGAACGTAACGCGGTAATCTTCATTCTTGATCTCTCCTTCTTATTCGCTTGAGATCATTATCAAGTATGACCTAACGTAACAGTCAAGCGTTGATGTTAGGCTGCTGGCTCTCTGCATGATTCTTCATCTTCATGGTAAATACCAGACCAGACAGGATATAGATCAAGCTTAGCAAGAGATAAGGGAGTTGCAGCGAGAATACGCGATCGAACGTCGTTTCACTAACCCGCACCAATAATCCGCCGAGAAGTGTACCAACGGCACTAATGCCAAAGGACAGAAAGCGAAACACGCTTCCAACCCGTCCAAGCATCTCATTAGGAACGGAACGTTGCAGGATGGAGGAGCGGGTAACATTGTAGACAATAATGAAAAATGCAGCACAGAAATACAGGCCACCTACCATATATGCATTTGTGGTTAGACCCACGACACCGTATATGATTCCCATGCACAGAATGGAGGAAATAATCAATTGTTTTGTACTCCATTTCTTGCGCATATATGCAACAGCTTGGCTCCCCACAATGCTGCCGATCGTTGCGATGGAGATGAGCATACCGAATGCAAAAGCATCCAACTGAAGCACATCTCGTACAAAGAAGATCTGAGTAGCCAGGATGACGGAATACATCAGCGTAATGGTGACTGACAGAATGGCTAATCCGCGGAGAAAACGATCATGATAGACATATTGAATACCGGACCACATCTCGCGTTTCCAATTCTTCATAGGGCGAACTTGCTTCTTGGTTGTTTCGGTATCCCCTGGGTAGAAGTTCCCCTTCATACTGATTAAAAAGAGCAGAGCAATAACAGCCGTTACCGCGTCTATGGCAAAAGGAAAAACAATATGCAGGGTGATGATGAACCCTCCCAGCGCAACGCCCAGAATATCACTTGTGATTAACTGTCCGGCGGTGAACTGCCCATTCGCTTTCTCCAACTTACTCTCATCTACCAGTTGAGGGATGACCGTCTGCACCGTACTGTCGAATACGACCCGGCTAAGCCCAATCCCGAACATGAACAGAGCCAGAATCGGAATGCTCACCCATCCTCCCCAGATACATAACGTCAGAGCAAGCAGAAGAATCATTCGTGTGAAACCAGCCCCAATCAGCATATGTTTGCGTGAGTACCGGTCGATGAGAACACCCACGGGCAGACTGAAGAGAAGCCATGGTAAACGAAGTGCCGTCATGGTGACAGAGGCATACAGCGTATCGCTTGTAAGTGTGGATATGAGCCAAGGAACCGCAGCTAGCGTAAGTCCATCACCCAAAAATGTAAGCGAAAATGCACCGAATAGCTTGTTATAGTTCGACTTAATTTTCATCGTTCCCTCCACCAATAAGATGTAAAGCATAGCTATAATAAGATTGGGAAATAATGTGTTTTCACTTAATAACAATGTAAGTTATTGCAAAATGGTTTTCAATCCTATTTTTACAATAAATAACTTCACAAAACGCTTACAAACTTTCAATTCTACCCTACCTTTTCCGCTGTGAAGCTGAGATAATGGGAGAGGAATAAGGCATGAAACAGATGCGACAACGATGTTCACCAACAGCCCAAAAATAAAAGCTGCACATCCATAGGAGGATTATTAATGACCACACAACCATTGAATCTGATCCAATCCACGGAGGGCCAAGCGTTGCTAGCCCAGAT
Source organism: Paenibacillus sp. UASWS1643 (assembly GCF_008693195.1). Taxonomy (NCBI): domain Bacteria; kingdom Bacillati; phylum Bacillota; class Bacilli; order Caryophanales; family Paenibacillaceae; genus Paenibacillus; species Paenibacillus sp. UASWS1643. The sequence goes on along the minus strand of NZ_VXKZ01000113.1, from coordinate 253,924 downwards.
GTATGGACAATCACAAGTAGCGGAACAGACTGCACGTTACACGAAGTTGAACGCCACGTTCGAAGAGTACTTTGGCGCACAAGAAGGAAGCAAGCTGTTCAGCGCGTCAGGACGCAGTGAGATTGGCGGCAATCACACCGATCATAACCATGGTAAAGTGCTGGCGGGCAGCATTACGCTGGATACGATTGCAGTGGCAGCACCAACTGCGGAGTCGGTTATTACCTTTTACTCAGAGGGCTATGACAAGAAATATGTAATCGATCTCACGGACCTCAAGCCAAATACGGAAGACGATGGCACAACAGCATTGATTCGCGGTATGGCTGCGGGATTTGGAGAATTCGGACATAAGGTAGGCGGTTTCCAGGCGTACCTCTCCAGTAACGTGTTCTCGGCATCTGGGGTGAGTTCCTCGGCGTCATTCGAGATGTTGATCTGTACGATTTTGAATCACTTCTATAATGATGGAACAATGGATGTTGTGACCTTGGCCAAAATCGGTCAGTATGCGGAGAACCAATATTGGAACAAACCTTCCGGTCTGCTGGATCAGATGGCTTGTGCGTACGGCGGACTCATTGCCATTGATTTTGAAAATCCTGCACAGCCAGTTATCGAGCCAGTTCAGTGGGATTTCCAGCAGAATGGGTACTCATTGGTCATTGTGAATACAGGTGGCAACCACGCCGATCTGACGGAAGATTACGCGGCTGTGCCCAATGAGATGAGAGCGGTTGCTCAGGCGCTGGGCAGTGAGTATGTTCGGGAAATTACGGCAGACGCAATCTACGCCAATCTCAAGAAGGTTCGTGAAGCGGCTGGGGATCGTGCCGTGCTGCGTGCGCTTCATTTCCTGGAAGAAAACAATCGTGTCGATGGTGAGGTTCAGGCGTTGCGTGATGGACGCTTTGCTGATTTCCTGAAACTGATTACGGCGTCCGGTAACTCGTCATGGAAGTGGCTGCAGAATGTATATCAGAGTGGTGCTGTGAAAGAGCAAGAGATTGGCATCGCGCTGGCACTGACCGAGAATTATCTGCAAAACCTGGGTGACGGCGCTTGTCGTATTCATGGCGGTGGATTCGCAGGGGTTATTCTGACAATCCTTCCAAACGAAAAAGTGGAAGAGTATATGTCCTGGATGCACGACATGCTGGAAACGCCGATTATCGTCGTTAATGTGCGTGCACAGGGTGCGGTATGTCTGAATGCATTGATCGCCTAATGCTGGCTAAACAGTACTCAGATAAATAGTTATAGTTATAATTCAAGGAAGTCCGGGCGAAGCCCGGGCTTTTTGGGTTATTCCATTTTTGAAAAAACTTCAAACTTTGAAGGGGCGTAATGTGTTATTTAAGTAGTGGTTGTATCTCAATAATGTTCTCATGGGAGGAAGGATCAGATGGCTACACCTACAGTGACTGGGCGTGAAGAAGCTCAATTATACGAGGAGTTACGGCGTGCGATCGAAGAATTCGAAGAGGGAGAGCAGCGGCAAATCATTCTCAATCGGATGATCAAACAGCTCAGGTTCGCCAATTGGCGCAAAGATCGAATGCGTAAGATCGATGCATACTGTCAAAGAATAAAGCCCGCGACACTTTGGATCATATTAGCTACAGGAGCACTTGCGCCGGTTTTGTTATTTAGCATGTTCATCTGGGTGTCGTTGTGGGTGGAATGAAGCTGTAGAGAAGAGGGAAAAGTGTGAAGGAAAGATCGCTGACTGCGGTGGTGTACAGTGAATTACTGTGTCTGCTACTCGTAATCCAATCGATGAAACAGGAGGGCTTCGTATTTCACGTATCTGGTTCGAGTGAGGAGCTAGCATTAGGAGTGTAGAGGCGGTGCCGAGTGTAAAGATGTATATGAAGCGTCGCTGCCTGACAAAGTTATAAACCATTACTTTCACATATTTATGCAAATTGCTGAAATTATTCTGGTAACAACGTCCTATAACTAATAATGTGTAAGATTTAATGCCTGAAATTTATAAAGACTTTGTGCTCATTTCTTATATGTCGTATACACGATTAACAGAAGATGGACTATAATGATTCTACTTCTTTGGAAAAAAGAGGATGAGATTAGGCTATGAAATTCCTATTATTACATATGAAAGAGCCATGTATCTGTACAAGGCCCTATAGTTTTAAAAGTTAATATTTCTTATAAACTACTTAAGAGGTTTGATGTCTTCGGGCACTGAGCCTGTTTTGACTTCATAAGTATCATAATCCACCATTGAGAATATTTCTTGGGTCTTATTTCCTTTTACATACCCTGTCAGTGACACCGTATGAGACAAGTCAGACGGAATGAACTTGTGGCCTGTAAACTCAACATCAATTCCATAGGTTTCTTTAAAATAAGTTAGGCTTGCGATCTCGGCTTTTTGTACAATTTCTTTTTGCTCGTTCGACATACAACCTCCTAAAGTGAGTGTGATCGCGCAGATCATTAGTATAAAAAGTATAGCTGGTTTTTTCAATTTATCACCTCATATTCCTAATGTTGTCGTTTAGATATTGTGCATTATACAACTTTTGCTAAATAGAAGAAAGGGTGTCCCTATGAACGCCTACAAAACAGATGAATTATATATGAAAATTTCTGAACTTGCTTATACTGATGTTCCCGTAGGGAGAAGTAATATTCTGGACAAGGAAGAGTATAAAGATTGGAGAACAGTTGAACCTGACGGAGCAAAACTGCACAGAAAATATTCTGGATTTGATGCAGTAGTACTTGAGAATCCCAAAACCAACCAAGTGATTATCGGTTATCGAGGAACTGAACCAGAAGGGAAGTTGACAGATATATTCGCGGATTGGGAGACAGATGCTTTTGATGTGGTAGGAGGAAGAACGAGAAAGCTTGAAGATTCCATAACCGACCCAGAGCGTCATAATATCTTCAAAAATAGTCCATTCAAACTCATGATGGATAATTCAAGTTGGGAAAACAATCAGTTTCATCAAGCTGAAGAATTGTATGAGGCTGTACAGAAGGCTTATCCTGATTCAGATATTTCGCTAACAGGCCATTCTCTTGGCGGTGGTTTAGCTCAATATGTAGCTGCTCGTCATGATGTATCTGGTATGACGTATAGTGCTCCAAGTGTAATGAATCTGCTGGATGATATAAGTTTGGCTAAGGTGAATGAAGGTCACTTTGACAACAAAATGGTTAATGTGGTTCATCCGAGTGATTCTGTAGGAGCTGGCGGAGTAAGTGAATATGACAGACACGTTGGACTTACGGTGTACAAGGGACAGGATTTTGATACCGCTAATGCAATGTATCAGAACTGGAAGTTTCAATTACAGTTAAAGGTCCCTTTTCAACCTCTCGGTGCAGGCTCCCCGATGTTGGTTCATGACGTTGGAATAGATGTAGATTTAGATAAGCTGTACATTGGAAATATCGTTAGATTATTGGATTCCTTCTCCAAGGACGAAGGCAAGGGGTACCACTCCATGAAGCAATATGAGTTTGATAAGGAGGGCAACTTAATTGGCCCGTTAATCGATCGGAGTACGGGAGAGACGCTTGATATTTCTCCAAGATGGACTGCACATCAGAAAGCAATGGCTGTGTTCTCTAATGTGATGTCTGGTGCAGTAGCTTCGTTTATATCTGGAGTAGGTAGTTCTGGTGGCGGTAAGATTCAATTAACACCGGAAGAATTAGCGCAGTCTGCTCGAGAAATGAGACTGAGTTTGAGCGGGTTTTCCAACGATGCACAAGCTTCTATTCAGATGTTCCAGACCCATATAGCAACGAGCGAAAGTCAGTCTTTTACACCTATTGCTTATAATGCAACAGCTACTTTGCAACAAATTAACCGTTGGTACCAAGAATCCATAAGTGAGATTGCAGATTATATTGAACGAAAGAGAGAAGATTTCGTAATCGCCGATCAGCAAAAATAATAATGGAATTTATATAGATAGATTAACAGGAGGAAAGTGGACATGGGCAGAATATCCGTATCCCTGTCGGATTTACGAAGAGCCGTTCAACAATGCGAACAATTGCAGCAACGACTTGTACAACAGGAACAGAAGATGCGTTCGATTCATGGGAGGTTGCGGCAGGACTGGGTAGGAAGATCGGCAGAGGAGTTAACTTATAAGATGCAGTCTTTTGTAGAGGGAGCATCTGTGAAACTGACTGAACTTGAAACTCATAAGGAGGAATTGAAGCAATACATTCGCAAGATGGAGGAAGCGGACAGAGAGGATCAAAGAAATCGCAGCAGGATACAGTGATTGTCTATATCTGCTCACACGTAAATAGTCAGATAGGAAGTAATCTTCCCACCTAACTATTGTTGCTTCGTTCATACAATTGTATCGATTGAAGTCACTTGCGCAAGCAGCTATTACTAATTAGTGTAAATCAGTATTATTCTTGTTCAAAGTTTGAATTTTCTCTTGGATATACTGGTGGTAATCGTGAAAGCTGCTGATGTGATGTAAAGAATCGGAATTTTCAGACTGGATCTTAATTTTACCGTCCTGAGGCAATTTTTTCATCTCAGCAATGACCGATTTGGAACCTTGGATATCACCAGACATCTCCTGAATTCGCTGTAATAATGCAGGATGGCCTTCGTACTGGAGCATCTCAGCGAGGGGTCTCATCTCCTCCAACTTTTGGCTCGATCGTTCAAGTGTGGTCATCACTTTGTCCCCGTCTGTACTTGCACTAAGCGAAACCATCCGGTGGATATGATCTTTCTCCATACGCTCAAGCGCCTCAAGATGGGAAGCTTCCAGTCGTTTGGGATCGCTCCAACTCTCCGAGCGAACGGTGTCATTCTGTTGCTGGGAAGTATTATTCGCAGTGCCATTGCCACAGCCCCATAACAGAGATGAGCAGGTTAACACGGCTCCAACGGCGATGATACTTTTTAACCTCATGCTGTCACTCCTTCAATAATTTCCTGAAGGTAGTATGAGCTATATTATCCAAAATCATGCTTCATCTGTTCATTTCTTTCCCATAATTAACAAAGGCAAAGAACGAGCTAACTGTATGTATCATTGCAGTGTAGCCGGATCTTATTTTTTGGGATTGCGGCTATCGATGAACCAACCCGGTCCTGTCACACTGATGACTTCACGTGTGTCATAGTTATATGAAACGGTAATATGCTCATCTTCGTGACCTGTTACATGACCATATAGGTACAAGCGGGAATGGACTGAAGGGGCGTCAATATCATGACTCGTGATGACAAAGTCTGCGTCATAATACTCCTTAATGTATTGGATGCTGACGGGTGTAGCTTTTTCAAGAATGTTTTGCTTATCTGATGTGGACAGGCTAGAACATCCTCCGATTGCAAGTGTAAAAACAAGTAAGTATAGAGCCATAAGTTTTGTTTTGATCAAGCTTTCATTCTCCTTTTTGGTGATAAACTCTAACGACACTTTTATTCTAATTTTTCTGCTAGTACAATTGCAACGGAATGTAACGAGGTGAGAAGCTTTATGAATCTTTATACTAATAACACATGGCGCTGGACCATCAACCTTCTTTATCCTGCCATCATCTTTGTCTTTCAGAGCTGGGGACCAATATTGGATTCTTGGACAGGTCCTATTTTGTTCGTCGCGGTGTTCTGCTTTCTGTGGAGCGATGTAAAAGACATGTTCGTTTCGACAGGACTAACATGGTTTATTGCCATCCCGTGCTGGTGGTATTGGATTGAGCGCCCGGAACCATCATTCGGTGCGGAGAATTTTGCCGCGCATCTATGGTTAATTGTACTTATGTACATTGTCTTCGTGCTTATTCCTCAGACCTTAATCCTGACTACTCGGTTGCGGGTAATGGATTATATTAGGGGGAAACAAATATGAGTCGCTTAAAAAGAATCAACAAGCCATACTTCATCTTCCTCATCTGGAACGTACTCATGATCGGTGCTGTACGTGGATTAACCTTCCAGCATGAGCCGGGTAGAGGGGTGTCTGGTAACGGTAACCTGGGACTTCTGGTGTTAGCTCCGTCTCTTCTGACCTTTCTCATTCTCTGTATCTGGACGACAACACTTTCCAAATGGTGGTTATATGATCAGCGTCAGCACTGGGGAGGGAAGATACATGCCTGTATACCCTTCGCGGCTCTCTTGCTGTGTGTGTTGTCTGTCGCTTGGGAGCTACACACCATCAATGAACTACGCCTCCAGCTCAACGGATTTACGAATGATCCGGATTCGGCCGTGTATCGTTTTGGTTGGCTGAACCAGTACACGAACACCTTGTTTTATAACGTGCCGATCCTGCTGTTCGGCCTGTCTTTCTCCATATTGACAGGCTGGCTGATGGAATGGAAACTTCGCAGTCCTAGGTCCGCCTAATCCGAACTGCAAACGAAATATATCCTTCATCAAGACAAATACCCCTTATCCGTCGTTTCATACGGGCAAAGGGGTGTTCACGTTCTTGCTAGACTTTCCTTTTATATTTCCCTGTATACGGGATGGTGAGATGGATTTTCAGATCCTGGATCGAGTCTTCGGTAAGCATCATCTTGCTGCCATTATTGGATAACTTACGCCAGAGCTTCGGATTTTTGCGATACAGCTTCTCCTGAAGGCCGTAAATATCTACACCACGCTCAAGGCCGTGACGATAGGTCTGCATAATCTGCTCCCGCAACTTCACTTCACTAATCTGGATCATCTCCTCATAAGAGGTGGGCACCAGATATTCATACAGGGCAGTTAGGTATTGGGCGTCAATATTAAACTTGACCTCTTCACCCTGAATGACAGGCTTGATTTTGATCTTCGGTAAACCTACACTGAGTGCCCCATAGATCGTTCCATCCTTCTGCACAAGCAAGGGAGCACGCCGCATGTCCTTGATCAGCCAGTGATAACCGGGAAGCTGACTGCGTGGAAGGTATTCAAAGTCAACGCCTGTCTTTTCGAAAAAGGCCCCCTCGATTAGAAATAAATCCTTTTTCTTCTCGTTCTCGGCCCATTGGGAATTGTTCAATGCAATACTGGGCAGATACGTCGTGGTAGCCGGATCATTATGCGTTGCAATGAGCTTGAAGCTAAGCACGGGCGGATACAATGATTCTTCCAGATAAGTCGGGAGCGGATTATGAAGAATGCTATCCAGCGGCGACATATTATAGATGGACGTTGCACTGAGAATTTTCTCCAGTGGTTCCCGGGTTCCGTAGACCCAGGTCGTATAACGGGATTCTGGGAACCGTCCCAGCATATCGAACACTTCTTTGATATGTTTGCTGGTAAGCACCCCTTCTGCCATGACGATGGCTGTCACATGCCCCCAAGCCATGTGCAATTGAGCTGTGCGGAACAGTTCGTTCAGCGCCAGACTCATCGTTTTCCCTTCGGCATGGCCGACCCATACTGGTGGGATATCTGCACTTTTGGTTGAACTTTCACTTTTGGCGACACTGGCAAAATCCAGCGTTTGTACATAAAGGTGATACATCCCGTCTTTGTAATCAATCCCAAAGGCTTTGGCGTAGTCCACCTGTTGAATCTCAAAGGCACTCCAGCATCCACTTGTCATCACACACATCGATAGGCTTAACAGACCCAACGTACATCTCCGCAACAAACGTTTCATCTTCCGTTTCCTTTCTTGCGGGGTTCTTGGGTTTCGAGATAGACGGGTCTGCGTTTACCCAGGCCTTTTGGCAGTTTGAATAATGAAGCTATCGCTTGTTTGAAATGAAGCGGTGTTAACGGCGTGAGATACGGAATGCCAAATGATTTGAGATCGGTCAGGTAGATGAGGAACAGAATCAACGACAGGATGAACCCAAAGATGCCGAGGGAAGCTCCCAGGACAAAACAAAGGAAGCGCAGGATCAGCACAGAACTGGTCATAACCTGGTTCACAATGGTTGCTCCCGCTACAACAGTGACTGCGATGATGACAATCATGAGGGGAGAGACCATCCCGGCACGAATGGCGGAATCTCCGATGATCAAACCGCCAACGACAGTTAATGTCTGGCCGATGGCACTCGGTAAACGTACCCCCGCCTCACGGAACAGCTCCATAAGCAGCATAATGAGAAACATCTCCACTCCCGATTCCATCGGCAGTCCCATACGGCCTACCGATATCGTGGCAACCAGTGGGAAAGGAATCTGATCCATATGAAATGAGGTCAGCGCAATATAAAAGCCAGGCAGGAACACGGTGACCATCAGGCCAAGAAAGCGCAGCATCCGCCCTACGTTGACAGCTAAGAAGGGAAAGCTGGCATCTTCCGGTGATTTGAGCAAAAGAAACAGATTGACTGGCCCAATAATGGCGCTGGGATTGCCGTCTACAATGAGGATAAAGCGTCCATTCAGGAGACATTCTGCAGCAAAGTCAGGCCTGCCCGTATAATGGGTGACGGGAAACAAAGTGATTTTCGAAGGTGACAGCAATTCTTCCAGTTCATTGGCGGTTAAGATGCGTTCGGTCTCAATCTTACGCAACCGATCCTGGACGTCTTCGATTAGCTCCGGGTTCGCGATATTCTTGATATACATCAGGGCTACCTTGGTTGCAGAACGTGAACCGATCATTTCGATATTACAGGCCAGCTGGTTCGTACGCAGACGTGTACGTATCAGAGCAACATTGACGGCAAGGGGTTCAATGAATCCGTCTCTCGCTCCGCGAATCGAAACCTCGGTGGTCGATTCCTCCGGCGTTCGAGTGGGGATGTTGGAAATATCAATACTCCACATGGCTTGAAGGGAAGGGATACAGATCAACATATGGCCTTCAAATACACGGAGAGATATCAGTTCAGTTCCAAATGCCGGATCTTGCAGATCCATTCGGGTCCAATCCAGGCTGATGCACTTTTCAATGTCTGATGTACGGATAAAGTGTGTATTTTCATATGTTCGTTTGAGTTCCGGGAGAATAATATCGTAGATGGCTTCACTATCTACCATACCGCTGCAATAGGTCATAAGGAGTTGCATCGGAGGTTCTCCGAACATATGACTATTGATGATGACATCATCAGATCCGGCAAAAAAGGTATTCAGGTTGTGCTCGTTCATTCGGAACGGTTCAACTTCGCGGTTATTCTTGGGCTGGGTTGAGATCGGCATGTTCGGGAGCCTCCTTGTCCTTTTTGTGGATTAATGCGGCTATTGTTAATATCACGGTAACGACAGAGACATAGGCGAGCATGACCGGGAACTGAATATGGTCGACATAATAATCCACGTAATCAATGCGCCACCATTGCATCGCCATGAAGCTCATGATGACGGTGATGGTAAGAATGGCGATATATCGTTTCTTCGGCCTGCGGAAATTCAGCAGATCGACGATGAGATACAAAGATATGGCCACTCTTGCGAAAGAACCACTAAGCCACTGATAGATGGACAGAAAATCAACGTGTTGCAGCAACTTGCCGATATTTACAAGTTTCCATTGCTCATAGGGACTGTTCCGTTGTTTTGCTGCTTCTTCTGGGCCGAATTCCACGATGGCTCCGATGGTTGGTCCAATCGCCATACTAAGCATGAACAAGCCGAGGATCAGAACATACCACCACCGAATTTTGCCTTTGACTTCATGTTGGAACAGCATGAGAATCCAGATTTCCATAAGCCCGGCAAGGGAGTAGATCATGCCCCGCCACACGGGGCCCATGCCGTTCTCCATGATCGGGAACAATAGGCTGTAGTCCTTATATTTCATATTGGCGGACATTACAAAATAACCAAGCAAAATTACAAAGGGTAGCAGCAGGCTGGAAGTCATGGCAATGGAGCGTATACCTTTAGCCGCTGCCCACGCAGCAACCAGTGCTCCGCCACCAGCCAGAACATAGGGTGGCGTGAATTGAAGATATGTGGATACGGTCCAGTTAGTTGTCTCGTACAACGTATGTGTGCCAAGTGTGAACAGCAGAATGGAAGCAGAGATCCGGAAGATCCAGGAAGGAACAGCACCGAATTCTCGCGTAATCCAATCTGTTAGCCGCTGTCCACGTACACGTCGAATGATGATATACATCATACACAGAAACAACATGAACAGTGGAGCGGCGGCTACGACAGACAACCAGCCGTCTCTGCCGCCAGCTTCGAGTATCGCTGGAACAGACAAGACATGGCAAACGAGCCCTGCACTTAATAAAAGGATGGAAAAGGACAACCAAATGGTAATTTGACCTTTTTCACGACTCATGGAAATCCTCCTTTCCAATGAAGGAAGTTTCCGTTAGGTTGTACAGCATACAGGAAGTTGATTCCTTTTTCAGATTTTTTCACAGAAAGCTGCAAGCGATATGGACGGACTAAGCAGAAAGCTTTAACATACAGATATAGCAATGTCGAAGACAAGCACTGAGCGAAGCCTAGAGAAATAGGGAAAATAGGGAGGAAACCTACGATGACAATAACGACTAAGGCACCTGGAGAGACAAAAGTTGGCTTTATTGGTACAGGCGTGATGGGGAAAAGCATGGCTGGGCACATTCAGCAAGCGGGATATCCGCTGCATGTGTACACGCGAACTGCTGCCAAAGCAGAAGCGTTGGTGAAGGAAGGTGCCGTATGGCATGATACACCAGGCAAACTGGCTGCCGCGTGTGATGTCATCATTACAATGGTGGGGTATCCGAAGGATGTCGAGGAGATTTATCTCGGTGAGGATGGTCTCGTGGCCAATGCCAAACCGGGTTCATATCTGATTGATATGACAACATCCAGTCCGCTACTGGCTGCACGAATCTTTGAAGCTGCGGAAGTCAAAGGATTGCATGCACTGGATGCGCCTGTGTCGGGCGGCGATATCGGAGCGCAGAATGCCAAGCTGTCCATTATGGTTGGTGGCAGTTCGGAGGCCTTTGAAGCCGTGCGTCCGCTGTTTGAGCAGATGGGTAGCAACATTGTGCTGCAAGGCAAGGCGGGAGCCGGGCAGCATACCAAAATGTGCAACCAGATTGCCATTGCCTCTGGCATGATGGGCGTATGCGAAGCACTTGCCTATGCCAAGACGTCTGGTCTGGACGCGGAGACCGTGCTGAAGAGTATTGCTACCGGTGCAGCCGGAAGCTGGTCGCTCAGCAATCTCGGTCCGCGCATGATCGCAGGCGATTATGAGCCTGGATTCTATGTGAAACATTTTATCAAAGACATGGGAATTGCACTGGAGTCTGCAAAAGCGATGGGCATGAAAACGCCTGGTTTGGCTCTGGCCGAATCCCTGTATCAGGAAATAGCGAATAATGGTCTGGAAGAGAAGGGTACTCAGGTGCTCTACACCTATTATCTTCAGGCTTAACATCCAAGAGAACAGCAGCGTATTCTTTTTCTATTCAGGAAAGGGTTGCGCTGTTTTTTTCAAATTTGCGGTTTGTTTATGCGTCTAAAGTCACGGAATTGGTTAAATGTTCATATGTACTTTGCGTATTGGAGAGATTTTGATCGTTTTCCCTTTATTTTTACCCCGCTTTATCCGACATAAGTAATAGAAGTTTACATAATGAATGTGTCAAAGGATGTTATTCCTCCTGTAATGGTCACCCGTAACCCACACTATAATAGAACGGAGCTTGCCCATGTTCAAGAAAATCCTGTCTCTGTTCAAGACACAACCAGAGCTTGCGAACCAGATTACAGCCTCCGCTTCAGCGTTACCATCGACGACAACCATTCCCCCGCGTATGGTCCGTAGTAAGCGCAAGAAAAAGGCGGAAGGGGATTGGACACGCCAGCCGGAGGAACCTAGTACAGCAGATCAGCTGATCGGTCTTCCAAGTCAATATAAAGTGCTGAACGACCTGCTCGTTACCAATCCGAAGTCACGCTCCGGTTATTCGCAGATTGATCATGTCGTGATCGGTCCGCGGGCAATCTTCGTGATCGAAACCCGAAATCTGACGACAGGTGAGATTCGCGGCGGAAGAAGAGAGGCCAATTGGTCAGTGAGCAGCAGCCGGGTCAAAATGTACAATCCACTCATGCAGCATCGTGCACATGTGGAAGCCATCCATGCACACCTCGGAGACTACAAAAGAGTACGTCTTGTCTCCATGGTGACCTTCACCAACCGTTGCCGCATTAGTGTTGATCCTGCTGTGAGGTATGTGAATTCGGATGAACTGATCATCTACGATCATGAATTGGTGGAAACGATTCAGCGCAAGACAGAACGACTTGAGACAGAGGTTCCCGAAACCGTATTTCAAGAGAAGGATATCCAGGCGATCTACGCTCTGTTATCATCGGTCAATTCCACCGATCCTCAGATTCGGTCAGAGCATATGGAGAAGGCTAAAGGGATCAAATAATTACGCTTCACGAACACTGTTGTCCATACGGGCGGCAGTGTTTTTGTGTTGCGGTGGTAGTTAATGTGCGAGTAGTAAAAGGCTTTAGACACAGGTATATCGTCGTATACAACCGATTTTTAACTTATGATAAAATGTAAACCATGTCTAATTGTGTATCGCGCATGTTATATGAAAGGATATTTTTGTAAGTGAGTGTTCAAGTCTTGGAGCAGAGGTTAATGGTTCTCAGGAATATACATAGGATAGGGGAAGATTATACGATGAAATGGAATTATACGATAAAGACGTTCACAGTTATGCTTGGTTTGGCAGCGATTCTGACAGCTTGTGGTGGCGGAGCGAAGGAGACGTCATCGCCGGAGTCTGCTTCCGGTACAGAAGTTGCTTCATCAGAAACAAGCAGCTCGAATGCTGCCGTAACAGAAACCGCAGCAACCGGTTCGAATGGGAGTGAGGAGACAGGTTCAGCCGCAAAAGAATCTTCTTCAGCCGACGACGGCAAGATTGGAAAGGACTCCACACTGGAAGAATTGAAGCAGCAGTATGCCGATAAACTCGGTTATATCCGTATCCCGCTTACGGATCATCCGGTGCGTCGGGTCAGTGAGGAAGGTTCCAAAAATATTAATGTAGCCAACTACAGCGATGCCGTTGTGGACATGAATGCAGGGGTGCCAATTCACTCCGATTCGCAGCGGTTGATTGATGATGCCTTTCCTTTTTTTACAACCGTACAAGCACCTGACGAATCTTATATAACTTGGGAAGAAGCAACCAATCTGGAGCGTGCCATGGTGAAAACGCTGTTTATCGCCCGTGAAGGTCTGCTGATTACCGAAGATGCGATGAAAAATAAGGATTATAGCAGTACATCGTTCCAGGATTCCAAGGATTTCTTCAGGGTCACAGCGAAATTTGAATCCATGGCACCTGTTGCACAGCATCCGCGTGACATTACGTTGAGTACGTTATACGATAAAGCCCGCACGTCATGGGGCAAGCTTGCTGCGATGGACCCGGAGCAGGATGAAGCGGCGTTTGCCGAGATGTACAAGACGACGAGAACCGATGCCAATAATGCCATGGGGTTGCTTAATGTTCTATTGTCTACCAATGAGGATGAACGGATCAAAGAGATTTACGGGGAATAAAAATGCCGTGATCCAGAGTTAATCTGGATCATCCCGGTAACATGTCTGGATCACATGCCTTCAAACTCTGACTACCGATTGAAGCGGGGTCAGGGTTTTTCTGGTTTTTCCCAATAGGTGTATGATATGTTTTTAGGAGTAAGACATGTCCGGAATATAGGTGAGGTGTGTGAAAGATGTGGTGGATGAACTTTTGTAAACGCTTTAAATTTAAAACGAAGCTAATCTTGTTTTTATCTACCGCCACGGTCTTAATCTCCGGAATCACAGGGTTGATCACCTATCGCATCCATATCGACCTGTTCAATGAAGAGGTCAGTCGCCAGTATAGTCTTACCGCAGAGCAGATTCTTGCACGTCTGGATTCCAGGGTACACGACATGTATAAAGTCACCGATTATATCACACTGAATCCCTCCGTAAAAAATGCCATCAAAGCACAGACCTCTGGCATCTCTTCCTATGATCAGATGAAGCTGGAAGATGAACTGGATGATCAGTTGTATCAGGTAAGGCTGGATGCACCGGAGATCATGGGGCTCCGCATATATGACCTGAAGGAAAACATATTTAATCTCGGTGCCTTTGCCGGCTCATTTCAACAGATGGATCCTTCCTATCTGGCAGAGATGGTTCATAGACTGGAAGGAACGGGCGGCGAATATGGTTGGAATCGTTTGGGGCCGGATGCTTTCTTGCAGGAGGAACAATCCAATTGGATTCTGGCGGGACGATTAATGCGGTCTGTTGATCTGGAGACCTATGGCGTAATGCTAATTCTGTTTAACACCTCGTTGTTCGAATCGTATCTCAAAGATCTGCGACTGAACGAGGAAGTGGCTGTCTACTTGTTTGACGCAGATGGTGAGCTTCTTTATGCCTTTCATAATCAGGATGCGGATCCACCACCACTTACCGAGCTAAGCCTAGGGGCGACTGAGATTAGGGACGAGCAGGGAACAACCCAATTGTATACGAAACAAACGTCAGACAAAGCGGGCTTCACCCTGGTCAGCAAGGTCTCACTCGCTCAGATTCAGAACAAGGGGAAAATCATTGTAAAAGTTGCTGTGTTCTCTGCGTTAGCCAGCATATTATGCTCCTGGTTCATCATTACCGTAATTAGCGGCAGACTGTTGCGTCCACTTGCGAGTCTGGTCAACGCGATGAAAAGAGTGCGTGATGGACAGTTCGATACACGGGTACGGATCGAGACACGGGATGAGCTCGGTTTCATCGGTGAACGATTCAATGCAATGGCTTCACGGATTGATACGCTTATACATGAAGTGTACGAGCGCGAACTCAGTGAAAAAGAAGCTGAACTCAAAGCTATTCAGGCCCAGCTGAATCCCCATTTTCTCTATAACACGCTGAGCATGTTTTTCTGGAAGTTCTATATGCTTGGTGATGAGAAATCGGCTCGCCTGGTCACTGCCTTGTCCGAGATGCTGCAGTATACGCTGGAACCCGTGCAGCAACTGACGACCGTGCAGGATGAGATGAAGCAAATAGATCACTACCTGCAGATTCAGCAGGCCCGGTATCAGGAAGCCTTGTCGATTGAAATTGCCGTTCCTGCTGAATTGCTTCGCTGTCAGGTGATCCGACTGTTGCTTCAGCCCATCGTGGAGAATGTTTTTGTTCATGCCTTCTCGGACAAAAGGAACAACCGCCATCTGGAGATTCGTGGCTCGCGGCAAAACGGGCATGAAGGAGAGCTGGATCTGCTCATCATTGAAATTTCAGATAACGGCTGCGGCATGCACGCATCGGTCATTGAACACATTATGACGCCAGTGGCACATGCGGATGAGGAACGTCAGCACATTGGCATGCGGAGTGTACTTCGAAGAATTGAGTTGATTCACGGTGAACCCTACGGTGTACAGATCGAGTCGACTGTGGGAGAGGGTACGCTAGTACGTCTTCGTTTGCCTTATCAGATCGGTGAGGACTCATGCCGGGAAATTCAGATGACTGAGAGGAGTAGGTTCTGTTGAATGGACGTATGCTTGTAGTGGATGATGAAGCATTATTTCGTCAGGGTCTGATTCATCTGGTTCGCAATAACCCCCTCGGGTGGGAGGTCGTCGGGGAAGCGGCTGATGGAGAAGAAGCGATACAGGCTGTACACAGCTGCACACCCGATCTGATCATTACGGATATCAACATGCCTGTGATGGATGGTCTAGATTTGGCCGAACGCATACACGAGAGTGGACTGGACATTATGATTATCATTTTGACAGGTTATCGTGAGTTCGAATATGCACAGCGTGCCATCCGGTATGGAGCAATTGAATTTTTGTTAAAGCCGTTCTCGCTTGATGAAGCATGTCAGGTGTTACAAAAGGCACATGAACGATATCGCCGAAAACAGTCCGACATTCGGATCAGGGAACAATACAGCCAGGTGGACCGTACCGAGAGACTGCGAGAGGAACTGACTTCGTTGCTGCTCCACCATCAATTTGGATCGATAATGAATCGGATCGAGATGTTGCTGGAAGAAGCATCCGGGATGAGCTTGTCACAAGGCAAAGCAGAGATTCATATGCTTATGAAGGTCATGACGGACTTACTGGTTCAACAGCTTCAGCCTCAGGAATCCGCTGGTATGGACTTAACTGCCCCAGATCCACTGCTCTGGATTCATACCATACCTGAAGTCATCGCTTGGGCCAGATGCAAGAGCGAAGAGTGGGTGGATATGCTGATGCGGCTAACTCAGGAACAGCAGGATCATGTCGTTACACGAGTTATACAGTATATCGAAATGAACTATTCCAGCACATGCACGTTGCAGGCCGTGGCTGCCCATGTTCATGTGACACCCAACTACTTGAGCCATTTGTTCAAAAAAGAGACAGGACAAGGCTTCAGCCAATATGTCAGCAAGCGCCGAATTGATAAGGCGAAGCTGCTGCTGCACAGTACTCGGCAGAGTATGGCAGATATCGCGGAACTGACCGGGTTCGATAACTCCAGTTATTTTACAACCGTATTCAAACAGATGACGGGGGTATCGCCCCGAGAATATCGCAAGCAAGTAGCCAAGTGAAGTGCTGGTAGCAATCCCTCTTGAACTGCTGTAGGGTCACAATTAAAGAGAAGCCTCCTCTTAATATCTGTTCGTTTCCAAGTTCAACCCCACCATGTGGGGTTATTTTTGCGTAGAAAATTATAAAAGGATCGTTAAATAACAAATGTTTACGCTTACATTTTTATCTAAAATACAACTATAGTACATCAACAGCAGAGAGGAGTGATGGATGTGAAGGGGGAACTGACCGCAGGTCCGCCGTCTGGATTACAACCGCCGGATAGTGAAATGAAGCATCGGATTCGGCAGCAGCGGCTTCGACGATTCAAGATGAATATACCGTTAATCTTGATGTTTGTTCCGGTGATTATGTTCTACCTTACCTTTCGTTATGCACCCATCGGAGGGCTGGTCATGGCCTTTAAGGATTACAACTTCTATGATGGGCTGTGGAACAGTCCATGGGTGGGCTTTCAGCATTTTCAGACGCTGTTCAGTGATCCGCGCACGGTGGAGATTATTCGCAACACCTTGTTCCTCAGTTTGTTAAGCATCATTATCGGGTTTCCCATTCCAATTATTCTGGCCATTATGCTGAATGAAGTGCGAAACATGGCCTTTAAGCGAACGGTGCAGACGGTGGTCTATATGCCACACTTCTTTTCCTGGGTCATCATTGCGATGATGATCATGACGGTTTTCTCTTTGGAAAATGGGATCGTAAATCGCTGGGTCGAGGCCTGGACGGGAGCACCTTATCCGTTCATGTACAACAAGGGTTCGTGGGTTGCGGTGTTTGTTGGCTCAGGGATCTGGAAGGACATGGGCTTTAATGCCATCATTTTTCTCGCGGCACTAACGACCATTGATCCGAGCCAATACGAGGCTGCACAGATGGATGGGGCCAGCAAAATGCGCCAGATCTGGCATGTAACCCTTCCGGGTATACGCTCCACCATTATTCTCCTGCTGATTCTATCGATGGGGCGGGTGATGGAGGTCGGATTCGACCAGGTGTATATGCTTCAGAATTCCAATGTCAATGAGATAGCGGATGTAATCAGTACCTATATCTACCGCACCGGTCTTCAGGGAGCACAGTTCAGCCTGACAACAGCGATGGGATTGTTCGAATCACTGGTTGCATTTATCCTCATTTTTAGTGCAAATTATATCGCGCGTCGATTTAACGAAGGTTTGTGGTAGGGAGGGAGAACAGCATGAGAAAAACCAAAGGAGAAAAAGTCTTTTATCTAATCAATTATGTATTGTTGTCATTGGTTGCCGTCAGCTGTATCCTGCCCTTACTGAACATTGTTGCCTTGTCATTTAGTGATGCGAGAGCGGTTGTTTCTGGTCAAGTGGGGTTATGGCCCGTCGATTTCACCTGGTTCTCCTATCACAGCCTAATTACCGGAACGCCGATTCTGAATGCATTCTGGAATAGTGTGGAGATCACATTGATCGGTACAGGGCTCAGCATGGCGGTGACGATTATGGCGGCATATCCGCTGTCACGTAGACATTTTTATCATCGGCGCTTCTTTACGATGGCGATGGTGTTCACGATGATTTTTAACGGTGGACTCATCCCGACTTATTTGGTCGTGCAAAATCTCGGTCTTGTGAACAGTTACGGCGCGCTTTGGCTACCGGGTCTGGTGAGCACGTACAACATGCTGATTATGCGATCTTATTTTGAAAATCTGCCGGGGGAAGTGGACGAGGCTGCGCGCATCGATGGTTGTGGTGAACTGGGGCTTTTGTTCCGCATCGTGTTGCCATTATCCAAACCTTTGCTGGCGACTATTGCTCTCTTTTACGGCGTGGGTTACTGGAATTCGTTCATGAGTGTGATGATTTATATCAATGATACATCCAAATACAATATGACCGTGCTCGTCCAAAATATGATTATGTCCAATCTGAATGTACAGGATTTTACCGATCCAACGATGATATCGAATCTGACCCCGGAAGGCATTCGGGCAGCAGCTGTCATTGTGATGGTTATACCCATTTTGGCAGTGTATCCGTTCTTGCAGAAGTACTTCGTTAAAGGGGTCATGCTTGGATCAATTAAAGGGTAAAGCAGGCTTTGGTTAACCCGCATGGGTTCATATTACAGGAGAGAAAGAGGGTCTTATCTATGGCGTTAACGATGAAGGCATGGATGAAGTCGGGTCTCGTTCTGGGCTTGATCGGTGGTTTGCTGGCGGGATGTACAGGAGGTAACGGTAGCGAACAGGCGGAAGGCGAAGGCAACAGGGGGAACATCACGTCAACGATCTATGATCGGGGCGCGGTCCCAAGCGGCATGGGTACGATCGAAGATAATATGTGGTCCAAGTGGATTAACGAGAATGGCCCGGCTAATGTAAAATATACAGCAGTTCCCCGCTGGGAATCCCAGTCCAAACTTAACGTATTATTCGCTTCTGGCAGCGCACCGGATATCATTTTTGAATTCGGTACGCCGATCCGTAACACACTGTTTAATCAGAAACAGCTGATGCCGCTGGATGAGTTGATCGAGAACTCGAGTGTGGAATACAAAGCCTTGATGGAGAAATATCCCCAGCTCAAGAAGGCCGGCATCAAAAGCGATGGTAAGCTCTATGAAGTGGGACGTATGAACGAGGTGTTTCCACTAACGAGCTTTTTCATACGGGAAGATTGGCTGGAAAAGTTGAATCTGGAGGTACCGACCAATGAGGAAGAGATGCTGGCGGTAGCCAAGGCCTTCACGGAGAATGATCCCGATGGAAACGGAGCGAATGATACATACGGCATCGGTGGATTTCAGTTCGGCGATACAGCGGGTCTGTTTCGCTATATGTACAACGCCAACTGGGTGAATGTGGAGGACGGGGAGATGGTGGTTGGTCCCAACAACATGAAAGAAGCCACGGCATTCAAACGTGCATTATATGAAGCAGGTGTGGTGGATAAGGATCTGCTTACCGACAAGGATGGGGCCAAGGCGAAGCAGGATTTCCTGAATGGCAAAATCGGTATGTACGCGGCCATGACTTCGGATTATACCGGGTTTGCAGCGAAGGAACTGGATACACTGATGCAGAATGTTCCTGAGGCCAAATTAAAGGTCATCGCTCTGCCAACCACGTCCGTAGGACAGCACACGATGGTGTGGAATAACCCCGTTCAGATGACGGCAGCTGTGAATGCGCGAGCCAAAAATCCGGAAGCGGTTATGCAATATATCGATTTTCTGACCAAAACAGAGTCAGGCAGGACCTTCAAAAATGGATTTGAAAACACGCATTATACGTTGAACGATCAAGGCTGTCCGCGTATCTCGGATCAGGAGAAATACAAGCAAGAGATCAGCTGGGCAGGCGATTACGCCATGTTGTACAGCCGTCTGGAGGAAGGCAAATGCGGGTACACAGAAATGCTGTTCAGCGAAGAGATCCCGTCGCAGAAGGAAGGACTTCGACTTTTCAAGGAAGCGCGTGAGGTATACATGACGGATCTTCCGGTAGGAGAGGGTGTTACCCATTCAGAACATATGCCGCAGCTACCCAAGGAGCTTCAGGTGAAGTTAACCAATGTGACAACAGCGATCAACGATATTTTTACCCGTTCCATCATTGGCGGAAGCAAATATACAGTCGAACAGGCTGCAACGGAAGCACAGCAGAAGTGGGAGCAAGGCGGGGGCCCGGAGATTGAAGCATGGTACAAAGACTGGTGGAGCAAGGAAAAGGATAATGTACTCGTCTGGGACGACTTCTATGAAATCTATGAACAACAACAGGCTGATTTTGAGAAATCGAAATGAATTCAAGGATTCAAATCATTCATTAGATTTATAATTTTGGTGTTGGTAGAAATAAGCGCTCTGATCCCCTGATCAGAGCCTTTTTATGTTTGGGCTTCAAATAGGGGAATATTTGACTGAAAAATGAAGTGAATAGAAAGTTCTCACATCTCGCTTGAAACCATATCCAGAACGATGCGTATCATAAGGTATTAATTGTTTTTTAATGTAGAATATTGCCGTATTTCAGAGTATAGTTAAGGAATAATTTAACTTATATTCAATCATGATGTAGGAATGAAAATTTACTGAAAATAATGAAAAAGTGTGAATAACACCATGTATGAAACTATTGGAGGTTGAGTATGAGTTCATTTAAAAGCTGGTTAAATTCAACAAAACAAGGACTTGAGGAGCAAGTCAAAAAGTTTAAAAATAAAGATTTTATGGATGCTGTGGTTGCAGGTTGTGCACTGGTTGCTTTTGCAGATGGTTCCATTGACGAAGCGGAAAAGAACAAGATGGCCGGTTATATCAACCTGAGTCAGGAATTGAAAGTATTCGATATGGCTGAAGTGATTACACGCTTCAATCATTATGTCGCGAACTTTGAGTTCTCTCCAGAGATCGGGAAGCAGGAAGCACTGAAGGCCATTGGGAAATTCAAAGGTAAGCCAGATGTAGGACGCGTTATTGTGGGCGTATGCAGTGCAATTGGTTCAGCGGACGGGAACTTTGATGATCAGGAGAAAAGAGTTGTTGCCGAGATCTGCAATGTACTTGGACTGAACCCGGGTGAATTCAATCTCTAAGTAGAGTCGATATTTTACATGTGAAGGGAGGTGAAAATCAGTGGCAAGCATTAATTTGGTCAAAGGACAGAAGATTGATTTAACCAAAGGCAATGCAGGACTTACGCAGGTGATTGCTGGTCTCGGTTGGGACCCGGTAACTGCCAAAGGGTTCTTTGGAAGAAAAAAACAAGCGGATATCGATTGTGATGCATCGGCGATCATGTTGAATGAAGAAGGCAAGTTGGTTAAGGACTCCAACCTGGTTTGTTTCCACAACAAGCAAAGTGCATGTGGTTCGGTTATCCACTCAGGTGACAATTTAACAGGACAGGGAGACGGTGACGATGAACAGATCAAAATGGATCTGTCCCGTATTCCTGCTGATGTTCATAAAGTATTAATCGTTGTTAATATCTACGATTGTGTCAATCGCAAGCAAGATTTTGGCATGATAGAGAAGGCTTATATTCGTATTCTGGATGGTAAAAACTCCAGTGAGCTCGTGAAGTTCAATCTATCCGATAACTACACAGGTTCAACAGCGTTGATCTGTGGGGAATTGTATCGTCATGGAGGCGAATGGAAATTCTCGGCAATTGGAGAGGGTTCCCATGCGGTACATATCAATGAACTCGCTCGCAGGTACTCCTAAGTACAAGATTTAACCTAAATCGACAATAATCCTGATATTCATATGTCACGATAACTACAATACACTTAAATAAGCGAGGATGATCATACGATGGCAATTAATCTCTCTAAAGGTCAAAAAATCGATCTGACTAAAACGAACCCAGGTTTGACAAAAATCACAGTAGGCTTGGGCTGGGATACCAATAAGTATGATGGTGGAAAAGACTTTGACCTGGATGTATCGGTATTCTGTGCCAATGCAAACGGTAAAGTAGAAGGCGAGAAAAACTTCATCTTCTTCAACAATCCACAAAATGAAAATGGTTCTGTTGTTCACACTGGTGACAACCGTACAGGAGATGGCGATGGTGATGATGAGCAGATCAATATCGACCTGCCTAACGTACCCGCCAATGTAGAGAAGATTGCATTCTCTATTACGATCTACGAAGCTACAGAACGTAGCCAGAACTTCGGACAAGTCTCCCGTGCTTATGTGCGAATCGTTAACGAAGCAAACAACGAAGAACTGATTCGTTTCGACCTGGGAGAAGACTTCTCCATCGAAACGGGTGTAGTTGTTGGTGAATTGTATCGTCATAACGGCGAGTGGAAATTCAGTGCCATCGGTAGTGGTTACCAGGATGGATTGGTTGGATTGACACGCGATTACGGTTTGCAATAGGACGTACAGAACGACTTACAGGATGGGAAGAACCGTCTCCTGGGCGGTTCTCCTTTTCATTTAATCACATATCTTGGAAAGGTGGAAAAACAAATGACGATCAGTCTTGCCAAAGGACAACGTATTGACCTGACTAAGACGAATCCGGGCCTTACCCGTGTGGTAGTTGGTTTAGGTTGGGACACGAACAAATATAGTGGTGGAGTCGATTTTGACCTGGACGCTTCGGCTTTTTTGTTGTACGAAGATGGAAAAGCCAGAGGTACGGATGACTTTGTTTTTTACAACAATCCAAGCGGCGGTGCGGGTTCAGTGACACATACCGGTGACAATCGTACGGGTGAGGGTGACGGCGATGATGAGCAAGTTGTCGTTGACTTCAGCAAAATCCCTGAGCACATTCACCGGATCGGTATTACGGTAACCATCTATGATGGAGATGGACGAGGGCAGAATTTTGGACAAGTCTCCAATGCTTTTGTTCGTGTTGTAGATGCTGCAAGTGATCGGGAAGTGCTTCGGTTCGATCTCGGAGAAGACTACTCTACAGAAACAGCTGTGGTGTTCTGTGAGTTCTACCGTGCAGGTGCGGACTGGAAATTCCAGGCGGTAGGCAGCGGCTTCACAGGTGGACTATCTGCTTTATGCAAAAATTACGGACTGGATGCACAATAACTTGGCATAGAAAGGTGATTCTGCTATGGCGATTTCTGTCGTGAAAGGCCAGAAGAGTGATCTGACCAAAACCAATCCAGGCTTGTCCCGTCTATCGGTAGGCATTGGTTGGGAGGCAGCCTCGGGTGTGGAGCTGGACACATCCGCATTCCTTCTGGGTTCAGACAATAAAGTGGCTGGAGATGAGGATTTTATCTTCTATAACCAGCCCTCTACCGCGTTTATCACGTATATGGATGGTGGGCAGGTTAGCGGTGAGAAGAAACAGTTCGCCATTGAACTTGGCAAAATTCCTGCCCGAATTGAGAAAATCGCCTTCAGCCTGACGATTCATGACGGTGAAGCACGACGCCATCATTTTGGACAGGTTCAGCATGGTTTTCTACGGTTTGCCAATGCAGCTACAGGTCAGGAAGTGATGAGATATGATCTGGGAAGCGGTTTTACAGTGGAGACCGCGATTGTCATTGGTGAATTGTATCGCCATAACGGAGAATGGAAGTTCAATGCAATAGGATCGGGTTTTGCAGGAGGTTTGAATGCACTCTGTGCTAACTTTGGTGTGGATGTGGATGGTGGATCAGACGCTGCGCCAACCACATCAACCGTTCCCACGACAGCTGCACCGACTCTACCACCCCCGGCACCCGCACCAGAACCGACGCCAGCTCCTGTGAATTCGATCAATTTCAGCAAAATTGAATTGAAGAAGAAGGGCGACACCATTAACCTCAAGAAAAATGCGGGGGGACTTGGTGAAATCCTGATTAACCTCAACTGGAATCAACAGGGTAGCAAAGGGTTATTTGGTCGCAGCAAGAGTGTGGATCTGGACTTGGGCTGCCTGTTCGAGATGAAGGATGGTACACGAGATGTGATTCAGGCATTGGGACAGACGTTTGGTTCACTCAACCGTTTCCCTTATATTGCACTGGATGGGGATGACCGGACGGGATCGGTTAAGACCGGAGAGAATCTGCGGATTAATGGTGCCCGTATCTCGGAAATTGAGCGCATCTTGGTATTTACCTATATTTATGGTGGTGTGGCCAACTGGTCTCAAGTAGACGGTGTGGTAACCATTCAGCAGAAGGACGGTCCCGATATCATTGTTCGAATGAATGAATACGGGAGCCCACTTGGCATGTGTGGCATCGCGATGTTACGCAATGTGAACAATGAGACATTCAGTATTGAACGAATTGTGCAGTTCTATAATGGGCATCAGGCGTTGGACGAGGCTCATGATTGGGGAATGCAGTGGGTTGCGGGAAGAAAGTAATCATTTGTATTTATTCAATATATAAACGCTGTATCGGTCAGCACCATTGCAAGGATACTGTTGACCAACGTTATCCTCGATAATAGACCATCAATCCCTCCAGACTAAGGAGGGATTGGTTTTTATGCCCCGACAGCTGGAATCAACTATTGCAGATTGGCTTTTGCCAAAGGTGCGAGGAGGAGACAATCCTGAAATATTTTAACTTTTTGAGTCTGGAAGAAGAAGATACTTTATTTTTCTCTTCACCCGTCTCGTTCAATCACCGGACTTCCAAAGATCTACTGGCATATGCTGTTGGGGCTGCTTTATATATGCCCGCGACGCGCACACATATCGCGGACGACATTATGAATGGTAAACATGAAGGTCTGACGACCATTATTATTGATCTGGAGGATGCTGTGGGTGACGACCAAGTGGAGTTTGCCGAGCAGTGTCTGGTACAGCATCTAACTCAACTGATGACTTATATGGAGACAGGCATGCTGAGTCAGGATCAAATGCCTCTTCTGTTTGCACGTGTACGTTCACCACAACAGTTGGAACGTCTCATTGATACGTTGGGAGAATTGGTGTGCATGCTGACAGGCGTGGCATTGCCCAAGTTTTGTGTGGGCAATGGAAGAGCCTATTTTGACCAGATCCGCAAGTATAATCAACAGAAACCGGATCATTATCCCGTTCTCTATGGAATGCCTATATTGGAAACGGCTTCAATTATATATCGCGAGACACGTTGGGAGACCTTACTGGGCCTTCGGAACATCCTCGATGAAAATGTTGAATATGTGCTCAATGTACGCATTGGTGCGACCGATTTCTCCAGCCTGTTTGGACTACGCCGCAGCCCGGAACTGACCATATACGATATCGCCACGATCCGTGACTGTATCTCGGATATTATCAATCTGTTCGGACGGATGGACAAGCCGTATGTGATCTCAGGTCCTGTCTGGGAATATTTCAGTCAGCGGGAGCGTGTGTTCAAACCTCAATTACGACAGACTCCATTCGAAGAGACCCTGGGCAAATCAGGGCTGCATCTGAGAATGAAATATATTACGAACACAATGGATGGATTGATGCGTGAAGTCATGATGGACAAGGAAAATGGAATTGTAGGCAAAACGATCATTCATCCTTCTCATATTAAGCCCGTACAAGCCATGTACGTTGTTACACATGAGGAATATTCTGATGCCCAAGACATCATCGCCCGTAATGACGGTAGCCTGGGTGTGTTCAAAAGTAATTACTATAACAAAATGAATGAGATTAAACCACACTTGAGCTGGGCGAATCGAATTCTAATCCGATCACAAATATATGGGGTGTTACATGAACAGCAGCATTTTGTCGGGCTCTTGCCCAAGCACGAACAACAACATAACTACGTTCCCAATTCTTGATCAATTCAGTCTGAACGTTCAGGTTACACATAACCCGCTGCAACTTCCACTAGAATCTCTATTTTCCATGGCTGCGCGCATCAATAAGAAACGTTCATTTCTGTTTGTAAGCAGACTGCTGGGCAAGCACATCCCGGTTAACCCGTATACCTCGCTTCTGAGCGGCGCAGCATTGGCTGTTCTGTTATATGAGCACCTGACTGAAAAGACGGAAGAAACGAAAGTTCAAATCACCGAGTGGAAACGGGAAATGGTCAAAGGATTGATTGATCCCCAGCAAGCCCGGCAAGTGTACAACATGCTGTTGCAAGAAAGCTTGAGTTTGCCGGAAACGATTCGTTTTGTTGGTTTTGCCGAGACAGCTACAGCGTTGGGTCACAGCATGTACGAGATGTTTGCTGATCAAGCTTCCTACATTCACACCACTCGTGAATATGTTCCAGCGATGCATCCAGATATTCAATTTGAAGAAGAACACTCCCACGCGATGGCTCATCGTTGTTATGCGCTGGATCATGAAGCTTTTGCAGGAGAGGGCCCGATTGTTCTGGTGGACGACGAGATTACGACGGGCAAAACAACATTGAATATCATTCGGGATATTCAGGCCAGATACCCCCGGAAGCAATATGTGATTGCTTCGCTGTTGGACTGGCGTACGGAAGCGGACGAACTTCGGTTTGCCGAGCTGGAAGCTGAATTGGGGATTACCATTACACCGTTAAGCCTGTTGAAGGGCCGCATTGAAGTGGTGGGTACTCCACAGTTGGAACCAACACAGCAAGATGAGCAGCTATCTCATCCTGCCGTAACGCTTCATACCTCTACCGTTGCAGATGCCTTCGATCAGCTTCATGCTACTTCGGAGGATGGTGAAGGTAAACGTAGCACAGCGAGCTACGTCCAGCATACGGGCAGGTTTGGTATGCAATCCCGTCATAATGGCGTATTACGTCAGGAGATTAGCGGGATTGCAGAACGACTTCGGTCGCAGCGTACAGGAGAACGGACTTTGGTGATGGGAACAGGGGAGTTCATGTACATTCCGATGCGTATTGCTGCCGAGATGGGAGATGGCGTGTTGTATCAATCCACTACCCGCAGTCCAATCCATACACATCCGGCTCCAGGATATGCTGTTGTTAGTGGTGCCGGATATGCCTCACCGGAAGACGCATCCGTTCGTAACTTTATCTATAACATCGCTCCAGGACAATATGACGAGATTTTTGTGCTGCTGGAGAGACAGATGTCCGAAGAACGAATGGAACCGATGTTGAAGGTACTGGGGCAGTTGGGATGTGGACACATTCATATCGTATACTGCGGCTTGCCAGAGAAGACAGGAGACAACGAGCAATGAACTTAACTACACTGGAGCTAATCAGACAACGTGAGATTCCGTCTCCCCAGCCAATGGGTAGTTATGCTGCATCGGATGTTGTTTTCCTACTGAAGGATATCAGCCATGTGGATCTGGAAAAGGGAACGGGTGAACGGGAGCAGGCGATCCAATCCGGGGTTCATTATTCGGAGATGTTGCCCGTGGAATATCAGCCCACAGCAGAATACATCGAGCTGTTTCATCAGACGCTGGAACAATCCGCTGCAAGAATCGCACGTCATACCGCTATTGTGGCTGAGAAGATTGTAGAGCGCAAGGGACTGAATCTCGTGCTGGTATCTCTGGCTCGAGCCGGAACGCCTGTAGGCATACTGATCAAGCGTTATATTGAATTGAAATACAAAGTGACGATTCCGCATTATAGCATTTCGATTATTCGTGGCAAGGGTATGGACGAGAACGCAATTTTATATATTTTACAGCAGCATGGTCTGGAAACAGCCATTCAATTTGTAGACGGTTGGACAGGCAAAGGGGCTATTCGTAAAGTGCTGAAAGAGTCCTGTGACCAAATGGAACGGACTTATGGCATAAGTCTCGATGATGATCTTGCCGTGTTGGCCGATCCGGGGCAATGCTCAGGCACCTTTGGGACGAGGGAAGATTATCTCATTCCTAGTGCTTGTCTGAATTCCACTGTCTCTGGACTGGTGAGCCGTACAGTACTTCGCGATGATCTGATTGGGCCGGAAGATTTTCACGGGGCCAAATGGTATCGTGAATGGTCCTCTGCGGATGTGTCGACCCAATACGTGGATACCATCGCTCAGCATTTTCCAATGGTGATGGACCTGGCGGAAATTCAAACGGAGGACAATGCTACTGGTACTTCGGAAATTACCTGGAAAGGCTGGCAGGATATTGAGTCCATCCAGCAATCCTTTGGCATTACGAACATTAATCTGATCAAACCTGGAATCGGAGAAACAACCCGAGTGTTATTACGCCGGGTCCCCTGGAAAATTCTCGTTGATCGACTGGACAATCCGGATTTACAACATATTATGATGCTCGCCAAGGACAGAGAGGTTCCGGTTGAGGTATATCCGGGACTAACCTATTCCTGTTGCGGCATTATTCAATCCCTGGGAGGTGGAGGAGAATGATGATCTACGCAAGTGATCTGGACCAGACGCTGGTGTACTCCCGTCGTGCGCTCCGTATTCCCGAAGATACACCGGGACTTGTTCCCGCAGAGTGGATCAACGGCAAGTTGTCTGCTTTTATGTCAGCATATGCACTGGAGCGGTTGCAGTCTTTGCCTCAAGACATTGTATTTATGCCCGTGACGACACGTACTGTGGAGCAGTACCGACGCATTCATATTTTTCAGACGGAATGTATTCCAAAATATGCGGTGACGAGCAATGGTGGCAACATTATTGTTGACGGTCAGGTAGACGATGAATGGAATCTGCATATTCGTTCATTGCTTCGTCAGCAGGCAGCGACTCCTGAAGAAATTCTGGATTTATTTGACGATGTACTGAGCCCGGAATGGGTGATTAATCAGCGATTATGTGATGAGTTGTTCTACGCATTGCTGATCGAACGTGACAAGCTTCCTATGGAGCGCATTGCCGACAAGATTCGGGTGTTAGAGACGCTTGGATGGGAGAGTTCGATTCAGGGGCGGAAGCTCTATCTGGTGCCTTCGGCCGTGAACAAACGAGCTGCAGTGGAGCATATTAGGCAGCGCATTGGCGATGTGCCTGTGATTGCTTCGGGTGATTCCTTGCTGGATCGCTGTTTGCTGGACTTTGCGCACCATGCCATTGCTCCGTCTCACGGAGAGTTACATGTGGAGAGACAGCGTGTACCTGAGCAGGTACCGTATCAATTTACGAAACAATTCGGTGCTTTTGCAGCAGATGAGATTCTCGATTACGTTCACCGTATTTATATCGATCAACAGACCCAGATAGACCATGCCGAGATAAGGGAGACCGTATAAATGAAAAAAATGAAGATTTACTTCAACCGTTGGTTCTCTGTAACGTATCATTATATGAATGCGATTCGGGACAATGAGGACGGCATGGAATTTGAGATCTACGGTACTCATCCTGATCCGGGACACATGGCATTACAGGGCTGTGATGTTGCAGAAGTTGAACCGCGTGTAACGGGCCGGGAATATGTTGATTTTTGCCTCGACTTTTGCCGCCGTCATCAGATTGATGTATTTATTCCACGCTGGAACATGCTGGACATCAGCAGACATATCTCCCTGTTCGAAGAGATCGGTACACGGGTTATCGTATGCTCGGACACGGAATTGCTGGAACAATTGATGGAGAAAGACCGGTTCTATGAATCGGTGCGTGAGAAAGGCATCATGGAGATTCCGGATTATTTCACGGTCAGTAATGCTGCACAATTCCAGCAAGCCTATGAGGCGCTGCGTGCACGTGGACATGATGTATGCTTCAAACCATGTAATGGTGAGGGTGGTATGGGATTCCGAGTGATTAACAATGAACGTGATCCGTTGCAGGAGTTGTTCGGGTATGCGCTTAACTCGATTTCATATGAAGATGCCCTGCGTGCGTTCTCTTCTGCTCCGTCCTTTCCCAATGTCATGGTGATGGAGGTACTGGAAGGATATGAATACAGCATTGATTGTCTTTCGGATCGCAATGGGAAACTATTAACGGCTATTCCGCGTAGAAAAGAAAGAGGACGTTTGCGTTTGCTCGAAGAAAACGAGGAATTGCTGGCGATTGCCCGCAATGTGGCAGAGGTATATCGGATTCCTTATAATTTTAATATACAGATGAAATATCGCAAGGATACACCGAAGCTGCTGGAGATCAATCCGCGTATGTCGGGTGGGTTGCATATGTCTTGCCTGTCGGGCGTGAACTTCCCTTATCTGGCGGTCAAGTCTGCACTTGGCCATGATATTGGACCACTTCATCCGAAGTTTGGCATACTGGGAAGTCATATCGAACAGCCATTTATAATCGACGTTCAGAAGGTAAGCGGAGTACACCACGTCTAGCTGAGAATTTCCCTCAACATTGACACCTTCTGGATGGTTTTTTTACAATACGGATGAGAGGTTATTCAAAAAGTCCACTTTTGATTACGAATAATGCCTTACGGCATCATCAGCATCGAATATGAGATTCAGCCGAAATAAGCGGGAGGCTTACGAAGTATGTTTCCTTTGGAAACATTGTGGTTGCTCACGTAGTTTTCCTACGCTCCGCTACTCCATTTCTATCTTCATTCCATCTTCTCGGTACTGAAAACAAGACTTTTTGAATATGCACTTTATGTGTTGTTAGGGCAGGAGGACAAGTAATGTTACGGAAAACGAAGATAGGTATAGGCGCATTGGTCGGTTATGGTCTCGCGGCCATCTCGAGTCCCTTTCTACCGGATGTCATCACGTGGGCAATTCCGGCACTGGCAACTGTGGTCGGGGGACTGATTCCTTCACGATCCACGTCACGTACACAGGTTCAGGGTTCGTCATCAGCCCCTGTACCCATTACAGATATCGGAAATGAACCATCCCGCTTGAATGGTGGACAAGCGCCAAGCGCAGTGCCAACAGGGGCAAGAGAAGCTTCTCAGGCACAGCCCCATTCGAGCTCCACTCCCGCTCAACATGCGGGCTCAGAACAAGCGAAGCCTTCCCGCACCGAACCAGATCCTGTATTTGATCCGGTGATTGAATACCTTGAGGTTCTGGAGGACATGATCATCTCCGAAGGTCAGAAGAACGAGCTGGATAATGAGATCGTGGAGAAATCACTGGCTTTGTTTGCCCGTTTGCAGCGTGTGATTCCTTCCCTTCAGGAGCTGAACAACGGGGATATCAACCATACGGTGCGCAGACTGATTTTGAAAGACCTGAACGGGTTTATTAATCCATTTCTACGTTTAAGTGGAGAAGCCAAACGCAATAATCGGCGTATGCTTCTGAATGGTCTTCGAGACGTAGATTCCAAGATATCGGATATTGTATCAACGATTGAACATAAAGACTTAATGGAGCTCCAGAACAAAGCGGAACTAATACATCAACGGTATAACAGCTCTGAATTATAGGAGGGATTGGCATGGCAACGGAATGGGCTCAGTTGAAGCAGGAAGATGAGCAACGGATTAACCAGGAAGCAACGCAGCTTATTCAGAAAGTGTCCCAAAGTGATCCGGCTCATCTGGATACCTTAATGGATGATATCGGCAAGTTGGGCGTGAAAACACAAGAGAGAGCAGGACAGACTCTCAAGCTGCTTGATCGTCCAGTCAATGAACTGATGTCCGGGAATCGGGCAGAGGTATCCAACATGATCCTGAAGCTCCGTGATGAATGTGAGAGTTTGCAGCAGAGTAAAAATGTGAGTTTTGTCGGGAAGTTGTTACGTAAAAGCCCGCTGAAAAACTATGTATACCGTTATCAATCCGTTCGCACGAACATTGATGCCATCATTAACGGGTTGCGGGATGGCAAGGACAACCTGGAAGAAAGCATCGTGAACATGCGTCAATTGAAACGTTCTTCGATTCAGGAGATCTACAATCTGCAGACCAAAATCTCTTTTGGTAATCAATTGAAAGCATTGTTTGAAACCGAGATCGCCAAGCCGGAAAACGAGAATCGTAAAGCACATCTGGAGCGTGGGTTGCGCAAAGTGGTAACACGTACCCAATCCATGACAGAGATGATCATGCTGTACAATCAGGCGATCGCAGCTACCGACATCATTAATGATAACAATGACAAGCTGATTGATTCAGTGAATAACGCCATTGATAAAACAGCGAATCTGATCACCGTTTCGGCCATGATTGCAATGGCTCTTAATGATCAGGAGAAGGTTATTTCCGCTGTGGAAGCTACGAATAAGACGATTGAGGATCAGTTCAAGGAGAACGCCAGATTGTTGAAGACAACTACTGAGAAAACGAATGAACTGTTGTCCAAACCGGCCATGTCCCTTGAAGCGGTCAATCAGGCGATGGGTGATCTGATGTCTGCACTGGATCTGTCCGAGCAGTCTAATCGCCGGATCATCGAGAGCTGTAATGACTATACCAACAAGATGACAACACTTAACGCCAAAATGAGTGATCGACTGGGTCTGGAAGGGCCGAAAGCTGCTGCCCTTCCGGAGAAAAATAAACCGGATTCCAGTGCATTAGGATCTTTCCTGGATTAGGGTAATAGGGCGAGACTCGCTGCATAAGCCAGGA
Source organism: Paenibacillus sp. UASWS1643 (assembly GCF_008693195.1). Lineage (NCBI taxonomy): Bacteria > Bacillati > Bacillota > Bacilli > Caryophanales > Paenibacillaceae > Paenibacillus > Paenibacillus sp. UASWS1643. The sequence continues at coordinate 221,516 of NZ_VXKZ01000113.1, read as the reverse complement.
GATTGCTAGATGTATATCTTTCTACGAGGGACGCCGAGTGCGTCTCTTTGTTTCATTTATTTGATAAAATGAAGGTGAAATCTGAGGGGATTGGACGCTGCATCCATTTGACGGCATACTGATCCAAAACCGTGAAATGTGCAGTCTGATTGTATCAGAGCTGCTCCGTAACAAAGATTTTCATGTCATGTTGGCGTTTATGGAGGGACTTGGACCGGAAGATGCTGAACATCCAAGCTCTGATCCTGAGATCAGAGCTTTTTCTTTGTAGTATACCTTGCAGTGGTCTTCACTAATTTACGGTCATCGTAGAGGCCCCGGAATCTTCAATGTGTACCTTGACCTCAAAGGTTACAGGCACGGAAGTAAAAGCCTGATCCCAATTGTCTTTCAACTGTTCCCACAGACCGGGATGCTGAATTCGCAACGCCTGGCCAAAATTGGCCACCTCTACTTGCATTTTCTTCATTTTAGATATCGTGTGCTGTGCCAGATCCTTTATTCTGTCTTCGATAATAGCTGCTTCTCCGACCAGTACCTGACGGTCCATTTTCTTTTTATCCAATCCGAAGCTTTCGGAAAGACGACCGACCGACGATATAGTGACGTGAAACGAAACCTCGTTGTTATGAACGCGAGCCTTGATATCGCTTTTTGCCGATTTGATCTCATAAACGAAATCACGATGGGAGCGGGAGTCTGTACCTTTTACAACACCGCCTGTCAAATCTCCCTTAATCCATTGCAATCCCTCAACATCGGTTTCATTCAAGTATCCCGCGTATTTTTGCGTCTTCCCTCTGATTACACCCGCACCGGAAAGTTTGATGCCTTGTTTGATTGTGATGACATTAGGCAATACGAAGCTGGACTTCGATTTCAGCGGGCCAATCACTTTGGCCAGAGAAACCGGCTTAACAATGCTGCTGTTGTGACTGCGGTTGTCAAAAAGATCTTTCAGCATGAAGGCAGGAGTTTTTCCCGATACCATTTCCTTGAACACATCGCTTGCTGTACCGGTACTTATAACGAGCAGAATGCTCAGCCGAATGTCGTTATCGGCTAAATAAAAATCCAGCAGTTCTTGCATGGGAACCTCCTGAAGCAATTCCGAGCTAATGACAATGGTTTTAAGGTGAAAGCCCGCAGGAGACTGATTGCTGAGATAGGATTTCCTTGTCATTTCCATGATTGAAACGCCCAGCTCTTCTTCATTATAAAACTTGTTTCCCTGTGAAGAAGAGCCCAAACTGCTTTCCGCTTCCGGAAGGATGAACTGAACAGTTCTCCGGATCTGTTTTTTCGGAGGCGGCTGGTCTGTTTCCTCGGCCGATGTCTCCGTTTGCTGCGATACCGCATCCAATGCAATACCGGCTTCCAGATTCCGTTCTTCAATGGGTGAACTGCTCCAGCAGCCTGCAAGCAGTACGCAGCCAACGATCATGAAAGTGGACAACAGGCGATGGCTCCACGTCTTCATGGCGAGTTCACCCGCCAACGGGCAATGAGGAGCAGAAGAAGAGGCATGGACGAGAACAGGATCATATTGGCCCTCCCAATGAATTGCCCCAGAGCGAAAACTTCATTTATGTTCTTGGGCAATTGGGACAGGATGCAGATAACGGGAAGAATAAGAAACAAACTTTTCTTATAGGGAACTTTGAAAATGTGGGATATGCCTAACGCAGCGCAATAAAAGACAATCGTAAAAATGGAAAAAATCTGTATGATCCAAATCGCGAGCAGCAGGGATTCGAAACGTTCCAGCAGGAGGTCTTCGACTTCCACGCTGCGGGCGAGATCAAAGAAAGGCCAGGTACGTGTAGGCACGCCTTCCAGAGAGAAAACGCCAATACAGATTATCACTGCAGCCGTATAGAAGATGATGGCAAGTCCGATTCCCCATGCCATGGTTTGATAAGCTTTCTTGGGTGCTTGCATTCGGCACAATATAAACAGGAAACATTCGCTCCCACTGAAGGCGAGTGTGGTGGATGGCATACCTTTCATGATCGGCATCCATCCTTTTGCACCAACGGGACGGAGGTTGTTCAAGTCGAAAACAGAAAATCCTAGGAAATAGATAAGAATAAGCACAGTCACTGATATAGGGATAATAATCTGGCACAGTTTTCCGATTGTGCTGATGCCTTCCATGCACAGATACAGGGATATCCACACAAACCAAGCCAAAATGGCCCAGCCTGGCGTACCCTCCAGCAGAAAGAAGGAGGCTACTTCTTCCATGGACCTCATCTCATAGCTGGCCAGATGAATGTAATACAGCACGACAACAAGCCCAATGCATTTTCCGATGATTGTGCCTGTAATCTGCTGCACATATTCGTAGAAGTTGAGGTTTTGGAATCGCTGGCTGAGCAGGATCATAATGCAAGCTGTACCGAAGTTGAATACTCCTCCCAGAACGACCGATGCCCAGGCATCAACAGTGCCGACTTTATTAACAACTTCCCTTGGAAGAGTAAACAACTCCGCACCGATCATAAAACAAAGAATTAGCCCCAGCGTCTGTAATGTGGTTAGCTGATTCGATTCGGGCATTCCGGCTGTCATAATGAGATGCTCCTCTCCATTAATTGCTGCGCTTGGGGTCCTTGGGCTTAAGCACCCCGGGACGATATTTCATAAATTGCAAAGGCACACGAATCATGTAGTCTTTCCAGTCTCTCAAGGATTGGGGTACAGCCAGATTCACATAAGAGATACCGAAGCTTTTCAGCTTGAGCATATGAACGACCAAAAATAAAAAAGACATGATTACGCCGTACAATCCGAACATGGCAGCGCTGAACATGATCGGAAAGCGCAGCAGACGCATGGATAGCCCTGCGCTGTACATCGGCACCGCAAACGAACAAATGGCCGTCACGGAAACGACGATGACCAGAATGGGGCTGACAATACCCGCATCCACCGCGGCCTGTCCAATGATAAGTCCGCCCACAATTCCCATGGCAGGACCAATAGGTTTAGGAAGACGAAGTCCCGCTTCACGCAATACTTCGATGGCGCCTTCCATGATGAACGCCTCGATTAATGTCGAGAAGGGGACGCCTTGCCTTGTCCCGATAATGGATACAACCAGCTTGGTTGGGATTAGGCCAGGATGAAACGATATAAACGAAATGTACACTGCTGGGGCAAAAAGGGAAATTAACGTGGCTACAAAACGTAGGATACGAATCAGGGAGCTGGGGAGCCATCGTTCATAATAATCCTCTGGGGACTGTAACATCATGGCATAGGTCACCGGCATTAACAGCGCATAGGAAGATCCGTCCAGCAAAATGGCTACTCGGCCTTCCAGCAAGGCACCCATAACCCGGTCAGGGCGTTCAGTATTTTGAATCTGTGCAAATGGACTCAAAAAATTATCCTCGATCAGCTGTTCCACATACCCGTTCTCCAGTACTTCATCTACCTCAATCGTTTTTACGCGGCGTTTCACCTCTGCCACAAGGTCTTCATTGGCAATATCCTTAAAATACGTGACCATCAGCTGTTTCTGAACCCGTTTACCGACTTGGTAAGACACCATGGCAAGCCGATGGCTTTCCCCGTGTCTGCGCAGCATGGCCGTATTGTCGCTTAAGGTTTCCGTAAAGCCGATCCTGGGTCCGCGAAGAACGGCTTCCGAGACAGGTTCTTCTACAGAGCGAGTTTGTCCACGAGGGCTTCCCAACAGCAGGGCGCCTGGCATGCCCTCCATCAACAGCATGATGGAGCCGAATAAGACTTTGCGTAACGCTTGATGGACATCGACGACCCAATCGGTTTCCGAGATCAGCAAGACCTGCTTCACGAGGTAATCCTGCACCTTTTTATTCTTCCAATGCTCATCCTTTAAGGGTTCGTTCGCCCAGTCCAATAGGGGCTTTAATACATTCTGATCCAGTCCAGGTTTGTCGGTCAGGCCGTCCACAAAAAAAAGCACGGCTCGGGCCTTCACGTTTTCGAGATAAATGGACCTTTCTTTGATATCATCCATATCCAGAGCCACTCTTTTGAATTTGTCGAGATTCAGCTCATAGTCGCTGGTATAATGCAGCCCCCCTTCATCCGATTGCTGCCGGGTCTGACCCAGGTTTAATCCGAGTTCTTCTTCGGCTACCATCTCCTCTAATTTTTGCCTTCTTTGACTGTACCGCCCGTCAAATAGCTTAATTCGTCGTATGACAAGCAAAATGAGTAAAGGTGTAACAGTGAGAAAAAGGGCTTCAGCGATCGTACTCCATTCGGGTATGTGGTTCAGAATGAATTTCCACATATTGAGGCCTCCATTTCCAAAACAACCATTTTGTTTATATCATTACCAGAGATATCTAAATAATGTATGGACTGTCGCGCAACTTTGCGGATTTTCATGTGAGCCATTCGAAGCCTGGGCATCCGGCTCCGTATGTTTGTTGCAGATCGATGTTCCCTGGTAGCCCATTTCAGGTTAATAATGAGAAGGTAGAAGATATTAACGATTTGGTGGTGCAAAATGCGATATAATAATCGTATTGGGTGCGTGAAGTTTTACATAAATTTAACCAAAAGAGATTAACGGAGCTGGCTGCGTGGACACCAAAAAATGAGTCACGGTAACAAGCCCTCCGAGCCGGAGGAATGCTTATGATCAAGCTGTTGTACCACCTGAAGAAGTACCGAGTTGCCGCAATTGCAGCCCTGGTCATGATGTTAATTGAGCTGACGGTTGAGTTGGCTCAGCCTTACTTGATCTCCAAGATCATTGATAACGGGATTCAGCAGGGAGACCTGTCAGTCGTCTGGTTGTGGGGCGGCGTGCTCGTGGGCAGTGCTGTTGTGGCTTTTGCTGCCGGAATTGCAAGTTCGTTCTTTGCATCCCATGCGAGTTTGGGGTTCGGATACGATCTGCGCGAGAAGTTATATGAGAAAGTGCAAACGTTCTCTTATGCCGTATTCAATCGTTTTGCAACGTCGTCTCTGATTACGCGATTAACGGGGGATGTGACCCAGGTACAGGACACCGTCTTCATGAGTCTGCGCTTCATGACGCGTGTACCGCTGGTGGTGATTGGTAGCATGATTATGGCAGTGATCGTGAACCCGAGGTTGGGTCTGCTGCTGGTTGTCATGGTGCCTGTACTGCTCATTGTTGTGGTGTGGATGATCAAAAAGGCAGCGCTGCTGTTCCGCAATGTGCAGCGCAGACTGGATGCCGTCAATGGAGTCATCCAGGAGAATCTGACAGGCATCCGGCTGATCCGTGTTTTCGTACGGATGGGCCATGAGATTGAACGCTTTGCCGGATTCAGCGACAAGCTGATGAAAGGCACAATCTCCGCGCTGCGCCTGACGGAGACCACGATGCCGTTCATGCTGCTGATGATGAACGTTTGTATCATCGCCGTGTTATGGTTTGGACGAGTTGACATTGCCTCTGGTAATGCAACCGTGGGTGAAGTGGTCGCCGTCATTAACTACCTGCTTCGCACAATTGGTGCCATGTCTGCGTTGTCATGGATTCTGGTAACCTTCTCGAGAGCAAGCGCTTCGGCGCAACGACTGAATGAAGTGTTTAATACGGAGGATACATCGGAGACTGAACAGACGAAGTCGTTATCAACGTGTGCACCATCTGCTGGATCTATGACATCTTCGCATCTTCCGCAATCTGTATACCCAGCGAAGAAACAGCGGGCTGTGCAGGGAGCGGTTGAATTCCGCAGTGTGGGCTTCAGTTATCCGAATAGTGAAATTACAGTGCTGGATAACATCACATTCACGGCAAAAGCGGGGGAGCGTATTGCCATTATGGGAGCAACTGGCTCAGGCAAATCTTCGCTCGTACAGCTCATTCCGCGGTTATACACAGAGGATCAAGGAAAGGTACGGATTGATGGTGCTGATGCATCAGAGCTGGATCTGTCCATGCTGCGTGGTGCGATTGGTTATGTGCCTCAGGAGGTTGTCCTGTTTACCGGTTCCATACGGGAGAATATTGCCTGGGGCCAGGAAGATGCTACCTTGAAGGAGATCGTGGAAGCCGCAAAGCGCGCGCAGATCCATGAAACGATTGAGAAGTTACCAAACGGTTATGATACATTGCTGGGTCAACGGGGAGTTAATCTCTCCGGTGGACAGAAGCAGCGACTTTCCATTGCACGAGCACTGGTACGTAGACCAAGAATTCTGATTCTGGACGACAGCACAAGTGCGCTGGATGTAGCTACAGAAGGCAGACTGCTCGATGCGCTGGAGGAATTGTCGTGTACCACATTTATCATCACCCAGAAGATCAGTTCAACCACTTCGGCGGACCTGATTCTGCTGCTTGATGATGGACAACTCATTGGGCAAGGAAAACATGAAGACCTGATGGAGTCGTCAGAGCTGTATCGTCGAATCCATGAATCACAATACGGGGAGGGTGCACAGCATGTTCAAAGCATTCATTGAGCCTTTCCGTCAGCCGCCACCGCCGATTGATCCGGAGACGTTACGATCAGGCGGTAGTCGCAAACCCAAGGCACGGGCGAAGAACTGGTCAGGTACGCTAGGTCGTATCTGGACCTATCTGGCACGTCGCAAGGTTAAGCTGTCCATGGTACTGTTGATGGTGTTTGCCAGTTCCGCACTCGCTTTGCTAGGCCCCTACATGGTAGGAGTGGCCGTGGATGATTTCATCGCGGGTGAAGCCGGCTCAAGCTGGACTCGGTTTCTGATTGGATTAACCGCAGTGTATGTCTTGTTCTCTCTTACATCCTGGTTACAAAATATATGGATGATCGAAATTGCACAGGAAACCGTGTTCCGCATGCGGTATGATCTGTTCTCCCATCTGCACAAGCTGCCGATTCCATTCTTCGGTAAACGCCAGCAGGGGGAGATTATGAGCCGGGTGACCAATGATATCGAGAATGTCAGCGGTACGTTGAACAGCTCAGCGATCCAGATTTTCTCGAGTGTATTAACGCTGCTCGGAACGTTTGGGGTTATGCTCTGGCTCAGTCCGCTGCTGACCCTGCTTACCTTTATCGTTGTGCCTTTGATGGCCATCGGCATGCGTTGGATTACGCGCAGAACGGGACCGCTCTTCAAGGAACGGCAACGTAATCTGGGTGAACTCAACGGTTATATCGAAGAGACTTTATCCGGGCAGCGAATCATTAAGGCATTCTCCCAAGAGGAGCGTGTGATTCGCGGTTTTGAGGAACGAAATACCCGCATCCGGATTTCCGGTTTCTGGGCACAGACGATCTCCGGTTTTATCCCGAAACTGATGAATGGATTGAATAACCTGAGCTTTGCGATTGTGGCGGGCATCGGTGGTATTCTGGCGATTCAAGGTTCGGTTACAGTCGGGGTGATTATTATCTTTGTGGAATATGCTCGTCAATTCACCCGTCCGTTGAATGATCTGGCGAACCAGTGGAATACGTTATTGTCCGCGATTGCGGGGGCTGAGCGTGTATTCGAGGTGCTGGACGAAGATGAGGAAGCGAAGGATGAAGGGGCAGCGGTATCTCTGGACAAGGTAGAGGGAGCGGTTCGTTTCGACAAAGTATCCTTTGGATACGATGAAGGACGTAACATTTTGCATGACATCAGCTTTGAAGCCAAACCGGGTGAGATGATTGCCCTTGTAGGTCCGACCGGAGCGGGGAAAACAACATTGATTCAGCTGTTATCCCGTTTCTATGATCCGACAGGTGGCACATTAACGGTAGATGGTCGCGATATGACCACCATTCGGCGTGAGAATCTACGGTCACATATGGCATTTGTACTACAAGATTCATTTCTGTTTCAGGGTACGATTCGAGAAAATATTCGGTTTGGCCGTCTCGATGCGACGGATGAAGAGGTGGAAGCAGCCTCCCGGCTGGCGAATGCCCATTCTTTCATAGTGCGAATGAAAGACGGGTACGACAAAGTGCTCCATGCCGACGGAAGCGGCATTAGTCAGGGACAAAAGCAATTACTCGCCATTGCCCGGGCAATTCTGGCCGATCCATCCATACTCGTACTGGACGAAGCGACGAGCAGTATTGATACCGTCACAGAGATCAAAATTCAGGAAGGGCTGCAACGTCTGATGCAAGGCCGCACCAGCTTTGTCATTGCTCACAGGCTGAACACGATCCGTCAGGCAGATCGGATTCTGGTGCTGAAGGATGGGCATCTACTGGAGCAAGGCTCGCATGATGCGCTGCTGGAACAAGGCGGTTTCTACAGCGAGTTGTATTACAGTCAGTTGCGTAAAAAGGCGCAATAGTCATTTTGGATAATATGTGAGAAGGTTTCATTTTACAAAAAAAGAGCAGGGCTGGGGGCACGAAGCTCCTTACCTGCTCTTTTTTGCATATTGGTTTGAAGCATAAATGGATAATGGAGCCATGACGATATGTAAGCAGATGGATATAATGGAATAAGTTCGTTTTTAAGGGAGGTCAATAGTGAATTGAAAAATGAAAAAGTCGCGCACAGGCTTATTTTCTTCAATATCATCTATGCTATTACGCTTTTGCCGTATCCTTTTATATTGATAATGGGTCTATACACATATGTCTACAGTCAGTCGAGTAATTACCCATTGTTGGACATTATAACATCAGGCCTCATGGCTACGTATCCAATTGGTGTGTTAGTCTCGTTTATTTGTTGGGCGTTCTATCATTCCGGCAAATACAAATGGGCTGTGGCAACTGCCAATTTATTTCTGGTCTGGTTAGTTGCTTTTCTAATCGTTATCCTTATTTCTGACTATATTATGGCTTTCTTTTTGTTCAGTGGACAGGGTAGTGAAGTAGCAATAAAGTAAAATGATTCTTAGGGGAAAGATATGCTTCATACTAATGAAGTGATGCCTTAAAAGAGAGGAGGGCAATGCGGAATGGAATTCAAATTTGGGAATGCTGCTCTTCTTCTTCCCCCTTTACACATTACGATTATCGCAATCATTATTCTTTTCTTTCTGGTAAGGTGGAGCAAGCAATTAGAAACAAGGCGTTTTACGGTTTTCTTTTACTTTTTGATTAGTACGTTCATTACTCCAATTTATTCTCAAAGTACAACAAAAGGTGTCTTTGAGCTATGGATCCCTGCAGGATTTATTGTGGTTTTCTTATATTTGATTCGCAGTGAAAGAAATCATCCATCTAAAATGAAAGCGAGTATTCTAGGGTTTTCCATAGCCTTATATCAGTTAATTCTTCAATATATCGGATAACGGGATGGGACAGAATAGTTCAATAAGAACAAGTAAGCAATAGGTTGAAAACAAAAGAGCAGATCCTGATCACAGGACCTGCTCTTTCTCATTTAACTTCCAATAACTTTCCAGTTTTTCGCCTGCTCCACCGTTAACGGCTGGTGTCTGCGGATGTAATCCTCCACTAATGCAGCCATATCCGTAGCACCTTCGTGCAGTACCTTTTTGCCCGGATACATTGCATAATCCCCGCCGCCAGCAGCGCGGTAGCTGTTCATCACCACAGAGTACGTGCCATTCATGTCCATTGGCTTGCCTTCACGTTCCAACTTCATAACTCGACTGCCTACAGGTTGGGAGATATCCAGCTCGTATTCCATGCCAGCCCACATATCGTAATTATAATGTTGGGGTTTGGGTTCCATATAAGCCGGATTGACTGCCACCTCACCAGAAGCATTCACTTCAAAGTAACGAGCCGTTTGTTCCAGTGCCTCCCGGATATCCTGACCACTCAGCTCCAGCACCGTCAGAGTATTAGGATAGATGAAGTTGGATAACACGTCCCGAACGGTGATGTGACTCCCGAAACCGCGAGCTTCTTCACTCAGCATGGCGGTATTGGATAGCTCAGCCCCAGTCGCTTCCATCTGCACTTGATGTACAAAAGCAATGAATGGATGTGCCTTGAGTCGCAGGGCCGTAGCATTGGTGATGGATAAATCCCCAGCCACCTGGCCAATGGGTTGATCAAGCCATGCTTGTGCCTCAGTTTCCAGATCATCTGTCAGTTTCATGACGGTTGCATCAGGTTCAATCTCATTATGTTCCTCCAGAAGTAACAATCGAGCCTTCTTATCTGTAATCTGCCATTTCCCGCCCGATGATTGTTCCAACTGAACGGATACATGCCCCGCACCATTTCCGCTGAAGCCCGGCTGAATGACGGTTACACCATGAATATTAGCGGTAAGCTGACGATGCTGGTGTCCGGTAAGCAGCACATCGATCCCTTCGATTTCCCGGCAGATGGCATAACCTTGATTTTCTCCAGTTAACCGTTCGGCGGGCTCGCCTGTCTCCAGATCACTCTCAAATCCGCCGTGATAGCTGACAACCATTACATCTGGTTGTTCATACTCATGGATATAGCTAACCCATGCACGAATCGTCTCCAAGGCATCAAGGAACTGTAACCCCTCAATATTTTTCGGATGCTCCCAGTTTGGGATGTAGTGCGTAGTTGCGCCCAACAGGGCAATTTTGACACCCGTAGTCAAAGTTTTGATTAGATAGGGAGGACCGAAGGCAGGTAGACCTGCACCTGGTGGAAGATCTGTCCGAGATTCTGATCCGTTGGCTCTGTCGTGCTCACCATGAACAATATTGGCAGACAGCCATGGGAAATTGGAAGCGCCAACCGCTCCGTGCAAGAGATTCTGACCATAGTTAAACTCGTGGTTACCCATTACCGCAGCATCATAACCGAGTTCATTCAGTACAGTAATAAAAGGATGGGGGCCCTCAGCAGTTCCTTTCGAAGCTGCATAAGAGGCCAAGGGTGATCCTTGCAGCAGATCCCCGTTATCCACCAGCATCAGTTCAGGTGAACGTTCGCGTTCCTTACGAATCAGGGAAGCCAGCAGGGCAAGCCCAGCCGGGCGGTACGCATTGGTATTGTAATGAATGGGACGGATGGCCCCGTGCAGATCACTGGTGAACAGAATGTCGAAGCTTGCCGTATGGTGTATGGATGTCATTTTACAATCTCCTCTAATATATAAGTTCAGATATATGGAATTACCATAAAACGGAGAAGACAGAATAGGCTGAAGAACCGAAGTATATGCCGTTATCTCCGATGTTCTTCCTATATCTTCAACCATAATGAGCCTATTCTAACAGATACAAGTCCCGCTGACAGCCTGACAGGAAACTTTACAAAACTCCAAATTTCGTTTCACATCGCGCAAATATTTGGCAATTATAGTAGACAAGTACTGAAAAATAGAAACTCTTTGGAGGGTGTTCGTTTGAAGAAGTCTGCTTTATTTTTACCATTGTTGATTTTGGTTCTGTTTCTGAGTGCTTGTGGGTCTAGCAGTAGTACAACAGGTTCGGCTAACGGGGATAATGCGAGTCCGAATGCATCCGGTACGTCTACGGCAGAGACAGAGAAAGCTGTCGAAGGTTATGTGCCAACTGAATTGACGGTTCAATTTGTTCCTTCCCAGAATGCAGATACGCTTGAAGCCAAAGCGAAACCGCTGGAGAAGCTGCTTGGTGACAAACTGGGCATTCCGGTAAAAGTCAGCGTATCCACCGACTACAACACAATTATTGAAGCAATGGCTTCCAACAAAGTAGACGTAGGTTTCTTGCCTCCGACAGCTTATGTACTGGCTAAAGAAAAAGGCGCTGCGCAGGTTATTTTGCAAGCACAACGTTTTGGTGTAAATGATGAGACTGGAGCTCCAACAGAGCAACTGGCAGATTCATATAAATCCATGTTCATTGTGAAAAAAGATTCGCCGATTCAATCCATCGAGGACCTTAAAGGTAAAAAAGTCGCTTACCAAAACGTAACGTCTTCCGCAGGTTATGTATGGCCAGCAGGTCTGTTGCTGGACAGAGGGATTGATCCATTAAAAGATGTAACACCTGTAACGTTGAAAGGTCATGACCAAGGTGTTATCGCTGTATTGAACGGTGACGTTGATGCAGCAGCCATTTTCCAAGATGCCCGCAACACGGTAGCCAAAGACTATCCGACTGTATTTGAAGATACACGTGTACTGGCGTTCACTGAGCCTATTCCTAACGATACCATTGCCGTTCGTACAGACATGAATGCAGATTGGACTGCGAAGATCAAACAAGCCTTCATCGATATCGGTAAAGATACGGAAGGTCACCAGATCATCAAAGAAATCTATACGCATGAAGGTTATGTAGAGTCCGATGATAGCAAGTTTGAGATCGTTCGTCAGTATGGCGAAAAAGTGAAAGGTGAATAATTCTGATCCAAAAGTAGTTCGGGATCTGTTCACTTTGTAGTAGCTTTCTTGGATGGGAACAGCTTAATCGTAGCAATGGACAGGCCAGTTCAGCGTGATCTACGCTGCGCTGGCTTGTGCCATTGTAGCAAGCACTTAGGTATGGTTGATCATTATGAATGAAAGAAGGATTATTGCCATGATTGAGCTTCATAACGTTACCAAAACTTACGCTAACGGCACCAAAGGCCTGGATAATATTAATCTGAAATTTGAGCAGGGGGAATTCATTGCTGTAGTGGGTCTGTCGGGTGCGGGTAAATCAACTCTCCTGCGATCCATTAATCGGCTGCACGACATTAGTGAGGGCGAGATTCTGATTAATGGAAGTTCCATCACGAAGGCGCAAGGCAAACGGCTACGCATGATCAGACGTGACATCGGCATGATCTTCCAGAGTTTCAATCTGGTGAAACGGTCCAGTGTACTACGTAACGTACTCGCTGGGCGGGTTGGATATCATTCCACCATGCGAACCATTCTGGGTCGTTTTCCAAAAGAGGATATTGAACTGGCTTTCACTGCGCTGGATCGTGTGAATATCTCCGAGAAAGCTTACTCCCGTGCAGATCAGTTGTCTGGTGGACAACAACAGCGTGTGGCTATTGCCCGTGTACTGGCACAGGAAGCAAAAATCATTTTGGCCGACGAACCGGTTGCTTCACTTGACCCGCTTACAACAAAACAGGTCATGGATGACCTGAAACGCATCAATCAAGACCTTGGGATCACGACCATCGTCAACCTTCACTTTATTGATCTGGCGAGAGAGTATGCGACCCGTATTGTTGGATTGAGAGCAGGCGAGGTCGTATTCGACGGTCCGGTGGAAGAGGCAACGGATGAGCGCTTTGCAGAAATATACGGCAGACCGATTCTGGCTGACGAATTGTTGGACAAGCAGGCTGTGCATGAGCAGGGAGAAGTTGTGGTATGAAGGGGCAGTCCAACGTTCCATTTCAGAATTCAGGCGGAGTGGGGAAGGAACCTGGTTCCAGCCCGGCTCAGGTTGTAAATCGCCCAAAACCGCCTGGGCGTACGAAACATCTGCTCACCTTAGTTATCATTCTGCTCTTATTGTGGGCAAGTGCGAAACAGACGGATGCCAGTTTTACGGAGTTGTTTGAAGGTTTTCCCAACATGTTGGATCTGCTGAAGGAGATGTTCCCACCCCGGTGGAGTTACTTTGATAATATCGTGCAAGGCATGCTGGAAACGATCCGAATGGCCCTGATTGGGACAACCATTGGTGCGATTATTGCGATTCCGGTCTCGATCATCTGTGCCGGTAACCTGATGCCAAGTCGCTGGATCTACTATCCGGCACGTTTTCTGCTGAACCTGATTCGGACCGTGCCAGATCTGTTGCTTGCTGCTTTGTTCGTTGCTGTGTTTGGTTTGGGGCCAATCCCCGGAATCTTGGCACTGGCTGTGTTCTCGATAGGTCTGATTGCAAAGTTGACCTATGAGACGCTGGAAACCATTGATCAGGGGCCACTGGAAGCGATGACGGCTGTTGGTATGAATCGGATTCAGCTCATTGTATATGGCGTGGTGCCGCAACTGGCTGCCCAGTTCACATCCTATGTGCTGTATGCCTTCGAAATTAATATACGTGCTGCTGCCATTTTGGGACTGGTCGGAGCCGGCGGAATTGGACTCTACTATGAGGCCACACTTGGATTCCTGGAGTATGACAAGACTAGCGTAATTATTCTGTTTACCCTCGTTATTGTCCTGATCATTGATTATGTAAGTACTAAGCTGCGGGAGAAATTGCTATGATGAAAAATGAAACAAGCCGCATCCGGCCTAAACCACGGAAGAACCCGCTTCGCTGGGTCATTGTGTTACTGCTGATCCTTGTGTATGTCTGGGCCCTTGCTGGTGTACCTTTTACTGGTTTCAAGGAAACCGCTGCTCAGATTATGAAGGCCATTGTAGCCGGGATTTTCTCACCGGACTGGGAGTTTGTATATTTGCCTGAGGGAGAAGACCTGCTACGGGGATTGTTGGATACGCTGGCGATTTCCGTGCTGGGTACCGTAATCTCGGCTGTGCTCTGTATTCCATTTGCCTTCTGGTCTGCCCGTAACATGAGTGGACATCGTTCCATCTCGGGCGCAGGTAAAATGGTACTGAGCTTTATCCGCACGTTCCCTGAGATTATCATGGCCTTGTTGTTCATTAAGGCAGTAGGTCCCGGATCGTTCGCAGGCGTACTCGCCCTTGGATTACACTCCATCGGCATGTTGGGCAAATTGTACGCGGATGAAGTTGAGAATATCGACTATGGCCCATCTGAGGCGCTGCTTGCCTCCGGAGCCAATCGTATGCAGCAGTTGTGGTTCGCGATCCTGCCGCAGGTCATGCCTGGATTCTTGAACTATACGTTGTATCGGTTCGAGATTAATGTACGTTCCGCGACCATACTGGGTGTAATCGGTGCAGGGGGGATTGGTACACCACTGATCTTTGCACTCAGCACCCGGAACTGGCCGCGAGTAGGTATAATCCTGCTTGGTATAATCGTGATGATCACGATTATTGACTTGATCTCGGGGTATATTCGTAAGAAGCTGGTGTAAGGGTTAATGTCGAGCTACGAATATATTAGATGATAAATTAAGATAAGTTGATAGAGGAAGAAGAGAGGGCTATTCGGTGCCAGAATATTGGCAGGGATAGTCTTTTTTTGTGTCTGCAAAAAAACAACGGTGCATTCTTGTTGCTCAGCTAACCGTCGAGGAATAAGAGTATTCAAATTAATATGCATTACAATGATTGAATTGTTTTCCAAATCCATGTAATATTAATAGGTTTCTATATAAAGGGAATTAAGGATATTAATTAATACTCCTCTTAGATACCCATACAAAAAATGAGTTTTTTAAAGGAAAGTGACCTATGGAAACATTTTATTTTATATGGATTGGGTTTATGGTACTCCTATTACTGTACAGAATGATCTTTCAGAAGTTTAAAAAACATAACAGAGAAAATATTGGGCTCAGTGCAATTCTGATTATTTTCACAGGAAGCAGTTATACTTTTACACACATGAACTTAATTCTTGTCATTAGTGTCATCGCCGTGGCCGCTTATTGTGCTGTATGGAACAGCATTCTATTTGTTAGAAATGGATATGAGCCGGAACGATTGAAATGAGCTTATACTATTACCAAAAAACCGAAACCGATTTGCCCTGTGAATCAGGCAATGTTGGTTTCGGTTTTTTAGTTGCTTGGTTAAACGTCAGGCTTCTTTATTGAGACTTAGCTAGCCAAAGGCAATGCTTTGGTAACTTGGACTGTAATCGTCTCGGTGCTTGTTACGCCTGCGGCGTTGATCAGCTCAGCACGGTACGCATACGTTCCGTTAGCGCGACCGGACAATTCAGTTGTAGCACTTTGAGAAGCTGGTGTTGCTGCGTTCAACGCTTGTGTATCAATCAACACATCATTCTCATAGAGACGGTATTCGGTTGCGTTTGTACCCCACCAGAGGTTCATGGATACGTTATAGTTGCCATCACCATCCCAGTTGTTTTGGGACAACGTAGCTTTGCCTGGAGCAGCATTGGTTACTTGTACCGTCAGCACGTCACTGCGTGTTGTGCCTTTGTCATTGGTCAACTCGGCTACGTAGGTATACGTGCCGTTGGCTTTACCTGTAATAGCCGTTTTGGAGGACTGAGCCGATGGTGAAGCTGCAGTCAACTTCTGTGTATCGATCAGAACGCCGTTCTCATACAGTTTGTACTCAGAACCGTTTTCGCCCCACCAGAGGTTCATGCTTACGTTGTACGATCCTTCGAACAGGCCAGTGGTATATCCATTATCAGAAGAAAGCACCGGTTTACCCGGTGCTCCTGCAGCTGGAGTGGAAGGCACTTCGCCGCCACCTTGCTCTTCAGCAGGTACAAAATCATTCAAGCTTCTAGGTTTCAATTGATATACATCTTTGAAAATAGCGGAAACGCCTGTGATATCGATTTTGTCACCAGCAGCATAAGGAAAGGAAGTCTCCGTCACACCTGTACGGGTGTCTACACGGATATGTGTGCTTGTTCCATCTGCTGCTACGGCGTCGAATTCAAAAGATCCAACTGGTGTAGCACTGATGATATTCTCGATCGTTACATTTTTCAATTGAACCAGTTGACCTTGGTTCGCATCTGTAATTGCAGTAACCTCGATTGGAGCAGGCACGGAAGCCGTACCTGTTTTCTCAATCGCAACGATATCGGTAAGCTCGAACTCGCTGTTATAGATGGTTGTTGCTGCCGTTACTTTCACCTTGTCACCTGCATGGAAGCCGCTAGTATGCTGGAATACGTAGATTCCGGCAGTTTCATCTTGAAGATAGAAGGCTTGTCCACCAAATGCACCCGGTTCTGTCGTCACAACACCTTCGATAGTTACGGTCGTACCAACGGCTTTGGTACGTGCTTCAGCAACTGTGATAGCTGCTGGAATCGGTCCTTCTTCTTCCGGAAGCTGTTCTGCTGGCACATTGCCAACAGTCACGGCATTGGTGATCAGGTTACTGCCGTTCAGACGCAGACGCAAGCTCGCAGCGCCAGTTGTACCCGGTTTGATACGGACGTTCAGATCTTTGGTCCCGCGACCTTGGCTGTCCGAAGTTACACTGAATGTGGAACTGTAACCGTACGAAGTTGGCCAAGTACCACTATCATTCTGGATCATGGCAACTTGTGTTCCACCAGTCAGATAGATACCTGCACTATAACCGGATACGGTTGTGTTTGGTGGCATGTTCTCCACAACTACACGAATCTGGAAGTCTTCTGCATTCGGAAGTGTATCCTGTTTCACGAAGCTGTAGGCAGCATTCGCACTGGATGCTGGACCGCCGTAAGAACCAGCCTTGAAGGTGGAACGATCGTACCACTTGTATCCGGCAGCTGGTGCAGACCAAGGTTCAGCCTGTGGTTCAGTGGAAGCAGCCGGCTCTTCGAATGGCAACAGCGCTGTAGCTGTGTCCAGTTCAAGTCCGTTTACTTGAGTTAGATTTGTGTAGTTCTCTTGTGTAGCAAGCCAGTTCACGGTGTTCACGAGCAACACGGCATCATCGGCTTCTTTAAAACCATCATAAGTCGTTTTGCGTGTGCCTGTCTCTTCACGCAAGTATTTTGGTGATGCATCTTCTACTGGAGAGGAGTCACCGATGAAGGCAGCTTTACCTGCGCCCAGCTTGGATACAGCCACATAAGGACCTTCTTCGATCCCGCCACCGTTGTAGACACCTTGGTCTACCGCGTTATTCCATTTTGCGTTGGTTTTTGGCAAGTACACAATACCTTTTGCCTTTTCCGGATCAGTGATTGCAAGTGTTGAACCTGCGTGCATGGCTACACCCGACACCCCTTCTGTGATGCCGAAGGCTTGATCTGCCGGTACAACGATATTGGCATTGATATCGCCAAGTGCGTTATAGCGGAATCGTACGCCGAAGTTATCGGACAACCAGTCCGAACTGGTTATATTTTGCATTGCTTCAGAATTACGCTCATCTGTGCTCATGCCTTTGGCCGGATCTTCGAATGCTCCCCGACGATAGCCGTTGATGACTTCAGAGCCATCCCAGCGGTTTTTGTTACGGTCTGCATTATAGTGATCTCCAACAAAGAAGATGCTGCCACCCGTTTCAACATATTGTTTCAGTGCTGCTTGTTCGGATGTTTTGAAAGGAATTTGAGGCTCTGCAATAACGAATACGTTATACTCTTTCAGATCATCATAGGTAAATGGAGTTGTCTTGCGAAGTTCTTTGACATAATAACCATCATTCGCGAGTGCATTCCCGAAGTCGGAGAAACCTCCATCAATGACCCAGTCTGCAGCTCCAGCCGTTTGGCCGTGAGAGTTGTCGAATAATACTTTCTTACCTGCATTTTGGTTCACAACCTTCGCTTGGATGATTGGTGCCGGGTCTGTCGGTCCTTCCGCATGAACCGATGAATCTCCGTTCCATAATCCGATCTGAAGCGGCAAAGCCATGGACAATGCCAGGAGTGATTTTAGAAATACTCCTCGCATACCTGTTAATTTACCCAACCAAATCCCCCCCAAATATTAGTTGATTCATGAGTTCGTCCATATTCTACCACATGAAAATCTCACATAGTCATAACAATTTGTAAAAATTAACTCGATATTTGTAAAATTGGGTCTTTTGACATATCGATAGGTATTTCGATCCTGTCTTAACACTTCCATCCGCCGTCACTGTTGACTTTGCATAAATAAAAAGCCATCTCTATGAGATGACTTTGGCCCGAATTCGATTGACGGCATGGAAGACAGAGGATTTAATCATGCCTTCACTGCGATTCACCAGCTCTGCCGTTTCCTTAATGGAGTAGCCGTGGATGAGGCGAAGTTCTAATATTTTACGGTGTTCCGTGTTGTTGATATGGGAGACAAGATCATGAACGCCTTCATTAATTTCAAGTTGGGGTGTATCGAGGTGATGGGTAGGTGCTTCCAGACGGCTGTCACGTTTAAGTGTACGGGTTCGCCTGCGGAAACTGTCCATGGCAAGGTTTCGAGCAATCCGTTTGAGATAATAGAGTAGTCGATCTTCAGGGATATCTACGGTCACATTCATCAGTCGAATGAAACAATCCTGAGCCAGATCTTCTGCGTCTTGCGGCTGTTTGACGATATGGGATAGATACCGTGTGATTTCTGATTTATAGTTGACATAAGCATCGTTGATTTGTGTAGTGTTCATATGATGTGAATCCCCCTTGGATACAGATCAGGCTTGGGTCCGGTCTGGTATGAGTCTCTTATGATCCAAGTATATCGGGAGGTTGTTTCCAAAAGGTTCAGAGTTGTATCGGAGTTGTAACATTTCGTGCTTCCCTCTATTCAAGCATACGGCTTGGGATACAAAATATAGGCAGATGAAGGAAATTCATAGAGCAGGGAGATTACGAAAGTATCATGAGACAAAAAGAGATTTTAATTATTGAGGACGAGGAGTCCATTCGCGATATTTTGTCCTATTCGTTACGCAAGGAAGGATTTGAGATCAAGGAAGCAGCTACGGGAAAAGAGGGCCTGGATCTGCTTCGGGATTCGAAGCCGGATCTGATCCTGCTGGATCTGATGCTGCCGGATATGAGCGGTTTTGATGTGTGCAGGCAACTATCTGTAAACTCCAAGATCCCCGTCATCATGATCACTGCAAAGTCGGACATGCTGGACAAGGTACTTGGCATGGAGCTTGGGGCGGATGATTATATCACGAAGCCTTTTGATATCCGTGAGGTGGTTGCGCGCATTCGGGCGATTTTTCGCCGGATTGATCTGATCAGCGAGACACTGGAGAATCAGTCCTATGAGGTGGTAAGGCTAGGCAAGCATATTGAGATCCGCAAGGATGAACGGGAAGTGTGGAAAGACGGGGAACGGGCAGGGCTCACGAATAAAGAATATGATCTGTTGTTATTTCTCGTGACCCATCATCGTAAGGTTCATACACGTTCTGAACTGCTGGACAAGGTATGGGGATTTGATTTTGCAGGAGATACCCGAACGGTGGATATTCATATACAACGGATTCGCAAGAAATTGGATAGTGGTGTGCAGGGCATTTCGATGATCGAGACTGTATTTGGTGTAGGGTATAAGCTGAATATTCAGGTGCAGACATGAAGTGGACAATCCAGTTCAAAATGGTGGTGCTCTTCTCGGTCATCGTCTTTATCGGATTCTCCGTTCTGCTGATTCTGTCCAATAAGGTGGCACAGGAGAATATGTACCGGGAAGTGCATGAGGACATGGTGCAATCGAAGAAAAATCTGGATATCGCGCTGAATCAGTACTTCCTGATTTATAACAAACGCATGAGCAGAGACTCGCTCGAAGCAGGAAGCCGCGAGCTTGCGGAGCAGATTGGTTCAGCCGTTGGCGGGAAGATTACCGTATATCGCCCCGATGCTTCGCCATACGGATCTGCTGGCAGCGAAGTTAATGTCGCTAAGCGGTCTGACCATCCTGATGTGAAGGCGGCCTTACAATCCAAGATCGCGTATACCACAGTTGTGGATAAAGGTCGGGTCACCTCCAGTCTGTCCTTTCCGCTTCAGATGAATCAACAATTGATTGGGATTGTGCAGATGGAGAAGGATTACACGGATTTGTTTAAACGCAACCTGCGTTTTCAAAGTACGATCAAACTGTTCGCAGCGGTGATTTTCGTGTTTGTATTTATCGCATCCATCTTTATTTCCCGGAAAATCACCCAACCTATCCGTGTACTCACGAAACGTTCTGCGGAAGTGGCTCAGGGGAGTCTGAATGCAGACATTCAGATAACCACCAAGGATGAGATTGGTGAACTGGCTTCAAGCTTCACCATCATGATTAATCGTGTGCGGGAGCAGATTGATGTGATCGAGCGAGAGCGGGACGAAGTGAATCAAGTACAGGCGCGAAGCAAAGTCTTTTTTGACAATGTGACACATGAATTGAAGACACCACTAACGACCATCCTGGGATACGCCCAAATTTTGCGGGATAACGGATTTACCGATCAGGATTTTTTTGACAAAGGCATGAATTATATTATCAAGGAAAGCCAGCGTCTCAACACGATTGTTGCGGATATTCTGGAAGTCTCAGTCTCCTCTGCGGTCATTCAGGCGTACCGATTCGAACGTATCGATGTATCGGATATTATTCGTGAAGCTTGTGAAGACATGTCGATTAAGGCGGGCAAGTACAACATAGGCATTCACTATGAGCTGGAGGAACATCAGTATCTACAGGGAGATCGGGACAAGCTGAAGGAGGTATTCCTCAACGTTCTGGATAATTCGGTCAAATACAGTGATGTCAATTCAATCATTGAAGTACATTCCTTCCGGTTAGGTGACACCATCGCTATTGTGATCCGTGATCAGGGAGAGGGGATTGGTGCTGAAGCACTCCAGCATGTATTTGAGCCCTTTTACCAGGATAAAGGAATCAACAGGGCCGAGAAGGGCAGCGCCGGACTGGGCTTGTCTATTGTGAAAAACATCGTGGAGCGTCATGGAGGAACAGTGGAGATGAAGAGCATCATGCGGCAAGGGACACAAGTAAATATCAGTCTTCCGGGGGAAATGAATGCATGAGACATCCCGGATTTTGGCGAAAACACCGTGACATATTGATGCTGTCGGGGCTGTTAATCGTATTTGTCAGTGGAATTTTTGGAATCGGCAGCCTGTTCAGTATAGGGAATCTCAAACCAAGAATGGTGATTTTGCCAAGTGAGCAATTCAACAGTAGTCTGGCACCACCGCCCAGCAGTACGATTCAAGTCGAGTCGGCAACCAAGATTCCGAATGACTTCGCAATCTATGATTTTGAAGTGGTAGACCGGAATACAATTATATTAAATCAACCGGAACCTTCCTATTCAGGACTGCGACTATCTCTCCTGCATCTGGATGATAATGAAGTGAAGAATATTGCAACAAATACGGAATACGGTGTAGTCATCAGCCCGGATCACAAAAAGTTGATATACTCCCAGTATCGGGCGGGTCAAGCGCAGAAGATAACGCATGAGTATATGATTCAGAGCGGGGAACGTCGTAAACTTCCGAACGATAACTCGTATTACAGAGTATTTGCAGGGAATGAATCCTACATCGGTCAGGATGATCTCTTATTCAAACAAGTTGATCTGAGCCAGGGAAAGAGTAAGACCATCTACACGTATGAAGATCTGATGGGCATGTTCACAGGATCCAGACAAGGAAAAGGTTCGAGTGATACGTTTATCGTTATGGATGTCTTTGAGGTCAGTGAAGATCTGAAGCAGCTTTATATACTGGTGATGCTGAAAGAAAACTATGCCATTTATCGTGTGTCGCTTGAGGACGCGCATGAAGTGAAGGCATATGCGGCAATGGAAGAGATTCAACAGTACAAGTTACTGAAGAACGGTGACATGCTCATCCAGGGAACGAGGAATAAGGTGCAGGGGTTATATCGGTATCGCGCAGAACAGAAGCAATATGATCTGGTCTTGAAAGGGTCCATCTGGAGCTTCGAACTGGATGCAGATCAATCGCGAATTGCTTATTTTTTGCCAATGGATAATCAGAATCAGAAGAATGAATTGCATATTGCCTATCTGAATGACAGCAAGCTTTCGTCAGATACGGTGATCTACCGTAATATTGATAGCTTCATCAAACTCAAATGGAATGATGATGAACTATTTGCAGTAGGGAGCACCATGGATAAAAGTGAAGTGTACCGCTTTAGTTTCAGAGCCTGGTAAGCTATGGAAGATATATGAAGATAGGACCTTGGTCTGGATGAGGCTGGCGACAGCTCCTATGCGGACAAGGTCTTTTTGTTGTGATATTTTACAAGTTGGATACAACTCCGGCCAGCCAGGATACATCTCCACCCTATAATAAAAGGGAATGTGCTACGCGAATCTTTACGTAACAACCTCTGTACATATTTAGCAAGTAGAAAGGAAGAAATGCAGTAATGCTTCAAGTTGAACAATTATCCCACTCGTTTCGCAATGGCCAGGGAACCGTGCCGGTGCTTCAGGATATCAACCTGACGATTGGAGAAGGCAAGATGGTAGCCCTGCTGGGCAGTTCTGGTTCGGGTAAATCCACACTGCTGAATCTGATGGCTGGGCTGATGAAACCGGATCAGGGAAAGATTCTCATTGCGGGACAAGATATTGTACGTTTCAGTGAAAATCGCCTGGCTGAGTTCAGGCGCAGTCATATCGGGTTTATTTTTCAATCCTATGAACTGCTGTCCAATCTTACGATCCGGGAAAATGTAGAATTACCCTTGGTGTTCATGGGGATAAGCCCATCGAAACGCAAAGCAAAAGCATTGAAGCTGTTGGAACAGGTTGGACTGGGTGAAAAAGCAAGCTTGTTCCCGTCCCAGTTGTCGGGCGGTCAACAACAACGTGTCAGTATTGCACGTTCGCTCATTACCGAACCCTCGGTGATCTTTGCAGATGAGCCTACCGGGAATCTGGATACCGAGACGGAGGAAGAGATTATTGCGATTTTGCAGCAGCTTAACCGGGATATGAATACAACCTTTGTCATTGTGACACATGAAGCAGAGGTCGCGGAGCAGATGCAAGTTGTGCTTACCCTGCAACATGGAATACTGGTCGAAGAGGCTGTAAGGGAAGTTTGAGGCAAAAGGAGAGGAAATGTGAGAATACGGGATGTAGCACGTATGGCCTGGGGACAGATCATTCGCAGAAAAATGGTCACACTGCTGTGCATGATGGGGCTGTCCATCGGCTCTGCCGCCATGATTATTGCACTTAGCGTAGGGCAGTCCGTACAGACCTATAGCGAGAAAACATTGAACGACAATTACAAGATGGATGAAATCACGATTACACCCAATGAAGGCATACGTACGGGGAACGGCAAGGGGGATGGTCAGACATCGAAGTTTGAACGGGGAGCTTTGACGTTGGAAAAGATTCAGATTATCCAAAGACTTCCCCATGTTGTTGCTGTGGCTCCCATGTTAAAGCTGGATTCGCTGGAAATGGTGCTTCCGGATGGTCGCAGTACGTATGTTGAGGTCATTGGTACCCAGCTGGAGACCCTGGGCGGGTTTGGATACAAGTATGCTGAGGGACGTGGGGCAGAGGATGGTCGTATGGCGGTAACCAGTTATGGGGCTGCTTTCGGACTCGTGGACCCCAAAGTAACTCAGAAGTTATTTGAGCAGTTGAATGCTGATCCATATAACAATGAGCTTTTGGAGCAGTTTACGGAAATGTCAGCGAAGCAGGATCAGCTGGTTCAGCAGCTGGTTCAGTTTCGATATGAAGATTATGCGAATGCGAGCAAAACCAAAATGAGTGGCTCTATACGCGTGTCTGGAGAGTTGACGAAGCCTTCCAACATGGATGAGATGAGCGCTCAAAACGATAAAAAAGTATATCTGCCGCTCGATACAGCTCGTGCATTGCAGGATGAGCTTGGATTACAGCAGGCCGACAGCAGTGCAGCCAAGCATCTTAACTCGGCTCTGGTCAAGGTTGAGGACAAACGTTATGTATCCCAGGTGGAAGAACAGATTAAAAAGCTGACGTTAAACACACAGAGTAATCTTTTCCAGGAGGAAGCGATGGCAGGCCAATTGGCGATGTACCAAAAAGCGGCATTGGGGATCGGTGGTTTTATCATGCTGCTGGCCTCATTATCCATTATTGTAGCAATGATTATGTCTACGCATCAGCGTCGTAAACAGATTGGTGTCATGAAGGTACTGGGCGCAAATCTGTGGCAGATCCGACAGATGTTTATTACGGAAGCAGCGATGCTTGGATTAATGGGCGGCGTGGCTGGTGTGGGGATTGCCTTTGCTGCCCTCGGCGGGGTGAATAGTCTGCTGGCGAGTCAGATGGCAGATCAGATGAATGGTCCGATGACCGTCGTTATTCAGCAGTCAGCTCTGCCACTGGGCATCGTTTTTGCTGTTCTGGTTGGCATTGTATCTGGTATATATCCGGCAATCAGCGCATCCCGAACCAATGCATTAACTGTGATCAAATCGATGTAATTTTATCAGCGAAAGGGAAATTGGGCACATGAAGAAATGGATTAAAATCATCATCACGGTTGTACTTTTGGCAGGTGTGGGGTACTGGCTGTATGAAAAGTACAAACCAAAACCGGAGGCACCTGTTGAGATCCCGCCGCCAATTACGTTTGATGTTACACAGGAAACGATGACGCAAACGATACAGGTGAAGGGGAAATCCGTATACACCGATCAGACGGATATTTTCGCTCCGTATGCTTCCAACATCAAGCAGTGGCACGTGAAAAGTGGTGAGCAGGTGAGCAAAGGCGATATCCTTTTTACCCTCGATACTTCCACGTTACAAACGGAAGTAGAACAGTTGCAGAGTGATCTGGAGAAAGCCCAACTGGAAAATAAGATGAATCAGGTTAGCCTGGATCAGGCGAATATGAGTGAGACGCTTGGCGTGACGGAAGAGGAGCGCAAGAAGGCATTTGCAGATCGGGAAGGTAAACGCCTGACGAATGAATTGAATCAAAAAGCGCTGGTCCTCAAGGAGAAGGAGATACAGAAAAAGCAGGCAGTAATAAGTAAGTCTGTTGTGTATGCTTCCGCTTCCGGTATATTTCAGATGAATGAAGAGGACAGCAAGACACGTGCGGTGACGGAAGGGCAGCTGATCGGGTCCATTACCAATATCAGCAAACTGAAATTTATGACGATTGTTGGTGAGGAGGAAATGTTCAGGCTCAAGGTGGGAATGCCAGTTAAGGTGCGAATGACAGCACAGAAAGACCTGCAATTCACCGGGAAGGTGAGCAAGGTATCCAAATTCGCCCGCAAGAGTACGGATACGGACCTCAAGCAAGCATCCCAGTTTGACGTGGTCATTGATCTGAAGTCTGACGCCAGAATGTATGGAGGCGTGAGTCTGGAAGGCGATATCGAGACGATGCGGAAGGATAAAGTGACGGTTGTGTCCAGCCTGGCGATCATGCGGGATCAGACCGAGCCTTACGTACTGTTAGACAAGGGCAATGGACAGACAGAGCCGCTGACGATCCAGGCTGGAATGGAATCGGGGGACAAGACGGAAGTGGTTAGTGGCTTGAAACCGGGAGACATTGTCGTTTTGCCTTAGATGTAGGAATTTAAGAATAAGGCATTATATGTAATGACTAGCTAGACGAGCGGGTAAATTCGGCATTGTAAAACACGAGGTTCATTGTGGCAGATTGCCAGGATGAACCTTTTGTGTCGTTTGGAGCAAGGAATGTCCAGATTCCTGCCTGAATTATGGAAAAAAATATAATTAAATTTATATAATTCAATTTACAGTAATATTTACATGTCGTATAATCAGAACATAAGGAGGTGAAACCGAACATCATGTTTGTAGATGGATAGGCGAAGACCTTTTTTTAACAGTTTAAAGAAAGCGCTTACCAAATTTAGGATTCAGACATCCCGTAAGTCATTTTTCACACTTCTTCATGTCTAACACACGTTCAACCACACCCACCATATTATACTCATTCACATGATTCGCCCTCACACACCATTTGTTTGCTCAAGATTCCAGTGATACAACCATTTCTTTTGGAGGTGATACAACCAACTCATCCGAACGTTCTCTTCGTGCTAAGCATCATAATGACACAGAGGATCAGACATGAGTACAACCCAATCTAACTAAAGGAAAGGTGGAACTATGAAGACTAAATTGAAAACCAAATCGAGAGGTAAGAAGATCCTGCGCAAAGGTGTAAAACAAATGCTGGCAGCAACGCTGCTCGCTGCGGGGATTTTCCCTGGATTGTCTCCAGGCTTGACTCAGGCGGCTGAAGCACATGTGGATAATCCATTTGTAGGGGCAACGGCCTATCTGAATCAGGACTATTCAGCTCTCGTGGATACGTCCATTGCACTGACCAACGATGCGTCGTTGAAGGCCAAGATGGAGACCGTCAAATCGTATCCAACCGCAGTATGGGTTGACCGGATTGCTGCAATCTATGGCGGCACGGACAACGCTGGTCGCAAAAGTGTAGAGCAGCATCTTGATGCCGTTCTCGCTCAAAAGAAACCGGGTACACCGATCACCGCTTCATTTGTTATTTACAATCTGCCCGGACGGGATTGTCATGCACTCGCATCGAATGGTGAACTTCCACTAACACAGGCGGCACTGCAGACCTATAAAACGGATTATATTGATGTGCTCGCAGATATCTTCGCAGATCCGAAGTATCAGGACATTCGCATTATTGCTGTCATTGAACCGGACAGTCTGCCTAACCTTGTGACCAACCTGAGTACACCAGCTTGTGGTCAAGCCAGCTCAACAGGTATCTATGAGGCGGGTGTGAAGTATGCATTGGACAAGCTGCATGCCATTCCGAATGTGTACAACTATCTGGATATCGGCCACTCCGGCTGGCTTGGATGGGATAACAACCGTTCTGCAGCAGTCGCGCTGTATACAAGTGTTGTGCAAGGGACAGCCGCAGGTCTGAGCAGTGCAGATGGCTTCATTACAAATACAGCAAACACTACACCGCTGGGGGAGCCGAACCTGTCTAACCCTGATCTCAATATCGGTGGACAACCGATTAAATCTGCCAAGTTTTATGAGTGGAATCCTTATTTTGACGAAACCGATTTCACCGCTGCGCTGTATGCCGATTTCGTACAAGCTGGCTGGCCAAGCAGCACAGGTTTCCTAATTGATACTAGCCGTAATGGGTGGGGCGGGGTAGACCGTCCAGTATCTGCTACGGGCAGCAACATCAATGACTATGTGAATTCCGGACGTGTAGATCGCCGGGAGCATCGGGGGAACTGGTGTAATGCTAGTGGTGCAGGTATTGGTGAAGCACCTAAGGCTGCACCAGGACCAGCGCATCTGGATGCTTATGTATGGGTGAAACCTCCGGGTGAATCCGATGGCTCCAGCTCCGAAATTCCGAATAACGAAGGCAAAGGTTTCGACCGGATGTGTGATCCAACCTTCACAACTCGGGATGGTGTATTAACAGGTGCGTTGCCTAATGCTCCGGTATCGGGTCACTGGTTCCATGATCAATTCGTGGCACTGGTGAAAAACGCATTCCCTGTACTTCCTGCAAGTAACGGTGGAGGCAATCCTCCGGGGGGAACAACAGCTCCGGCAGCACCAGCAGCATTGACGGCTTCTGCCGGTAACGCTCAAGTCTCCTTGACGTGGACTGCTTCTACAGGGGCTACAAGTTATAGCGTGAAGCGGGCACTGAGTGCTTCAGGTCCATTCACAACGATTGCAGCTAATGTAAGTGGAACATCTTACAGCAACACCGGCCTGATCAATGGTACAACCTATTATTATGTGGTAACGGCAACAAATGCAGTAGGTGAAAGTGTTAACTCTGCAACAGCAACAGCTACACCGGTTGCAGGTGTAACGGCGCCAGCTGCACCGACTGCTCTCACAGCAACTGCAGGCAATGCGCAGGTGAGCCTGACGTGGACCGCTTCTACAGGTGCAACAAGTTATGATGTGAAACGCGCACTGAGTGCAACAGGTCCATTCACAACAATCGCGGCGAATGTGAGTGGTACGTCCTACACCAACACTTCCCTGACGAACGGCACAACGTATCATTATGTGGTAAGTGCAGTGAATGCAGCAGGGCAAAGTGCCAATTCCGCTGTAGCTTCCGCGACACCTCAAAGTGTCGTTGTTCCAACGAGTGATCTTGTCGTGCAATATCGTGCTGGAGATACCAATGCTCAAGATAGCCAGATCAAACCGTATTTCAACATCAAAAATCTGGGTAGTACTGCTGTGAATCTGAGTGATCTGAAGATCAGATACTACTTTTCCAAAGAAGGCTCGGCTGCGATGGATTCTGCCATCGATTACGCTCAAGTTGGTGGAGCCAATATCCAGCGGACCTTCACAGACTCGTATGTGGAACTGAGCTTCACATCTGGCGCTGGCAACATTCAGGCTGGTGGACAGACTGGAGACATCCAGCTTCGCATGTACAAAACAGACTGGTCCAACTTTGACGAGACGAATGACTACTCTTTCGATCCAACCAAAACATCCTACCAGGATTGGAACAAGGTAACACTCTATCAAGGTGGAAACCTGGTATGGGGCATTGAGCCTTAAACTTTATTTGTAACTGTCTTAACCGTGATCCTCAGTGTGTTAGAGGATCGCGGTTTTTTGCTATTCATTACAAGAGTCATTCTAGATTGAAGTTCTTGATCATAAGAACGATTCGTAACCGGAACGGATAACCCTCAGAGTTGCAAGTACTTATTTCCTAAATGAGACTCCTAAAAACACTGATTATTGATCGTTTTGGACGGATATTTGCCTAGGGTCTGGCAGGCAGGATGTCTATAATAGACCCGATGGGCGAGATCGCCTCGCTCGGATTGGAAAGAGAATGGAAGGGGGACCGCACTCTGGTAGTCGGGCAAGCTGATTTCTCTTTTTTATATTTGTAAGCGTAATCATTATGGATTGGGATCTTTCGTTGAAGAAGGCCTGTATGGATTATCCAACGTATAATTATCATCGATGTGTATATGCGTTACCCATTCTGTCTCAAGGAGCGTGAAGGTGGATGAACTTAGAAACAACAGCGCCGGTACATAAGGGATCGGTGTCAGGTCGGCAATCCGGTCGCAGGAAGGCTCGTATGCCACTTGCAGCCAAGGTGCTCTCTTCGGCACTTAGCGTAGCTTTGCTCATTGGAGGAACAGCTGGCGTTACGGGAGCGGAAGCTTCCAACGGTAATGGGGCGACGGAGGCCAGCCTGCAATCACATAAGGGGGGCAGTCACGTGAAAGAGATTCAACTGGAATATCTGGATCGGGGTCTGGTGGCTGCTTCGACATCTGAAGGTGTTTTTCTTAGTTGGAGATTGCTTGGTGACGAAGCAACAGGGTATAGCGACAAAGGGCTGACAGGTACGGACTTTAACGTCTATCGTGATGGCAAAAAGATCGCTACTGTCACCGACAGCACCAACTATGTAGATGCCGCGGGCAAATCGTCTTCCCGTTATGAAGTGGCAGCGGTGAACAAGAAGGGCAAGGAAAGCAAACGCAGCGCCTCCGTCAAACCTTGGGCGAACGGTTACGTGGATATTCCATTACAAAAACCGGCCGATGGTGTGACACCTGCGGGAGAAGCTTATACGTATTCTGCCAATGACATGAGCTTAGGTGATGTGGACGGGGATGGCCAATATGAGTTTTTCGTCAAATGGGACCCTTCCAACGCCAAGGACGTATCGCAAAAAGGGTACACTGGTAAAACCTACATTGATGCTTATACCCTGGACGGACAGTTGCTGTACCGAATCGATCTTGGGGTCAACATCCGTGCAGGTGCTCACTATACACAGATGCTCGTTTATGATTTTGACGGGGATGGCAAAGCCGAGATGATGTTTAAGACTGCTCCGGGCACGAAGATTATCAAATATAATAAAAAAGGAAAAGTGACCTCCGAGAAGTACATTACGCTTCCGAAGCAGGATCGCAAGGCAGGGTACTCGAACGAGGATGATTATCGTTTAAGTGCTGATGGGTACTACGATCACGTGGTGGATATGTTCAGGAATTGGCATAAACACGATGAAGTTGTGAAGGGGAATTGGCCTGCAACGTTGGAAGAGGCTTTTGGAATAGAGAAAAAATATAACTATCCATTATCACAACAGGATGCCGAGAGTCTGGCCGACTACTTCATTGATGTGTATGCAGTAGAACGCAGCAACCGCAATGAGCTGCGCAAGTTCGAAGGTTTCATCGTGGATGGGCCTGAGTATGTTACGGTATTTGAAGGCAAATCAGGTAAAGAGCTGGAGACCATTCCATATGAACCCGAGCGTCATGATGATGGTCTGATGTGGGGCGATTATGCCATGGCACGGATTGAACCTGGCAATCGGGTGGACCGTTTCCTGGCGGGCGTGGCGTATCTGGATGGCAAGAAACCATCTGCAATCTTTGCACGCGGATACTACACACGTTCGACGATGGTTGCTTACAACTGGGATGGCAAGAAGTTGAAAAAGGAATGGAAAGTGGACAGCGGCTGGACACCGATGAAGAACCCATTCAATGACGGGCCACACGGCGTAGATGGTACAGATCCAGAGTACGGCTCCATAACAACCCAGGGAGCGCACTATTTCAGCGTGGCGGATGTGGATGGAGATGGCAAACAGGAGATTATCTATGGCTCCGCTACAATTGATCATGACGGCAGCGTGCTGTACAGCTCCACAGATCTGATGCCTGCTGAAAGTGCTGCACCGGGAACCATTGCCCGTCTGGGTCATGGGGACGCACTTCATGTGGCAGATATTGACCCTGATCGTCCGGGACTTGAGATTTTCATGGTTCACGAGGGTGGTCCTTGGGCTCCGTACGGCTATTCCCTGCGTGATGCGAAGACCGGAGAAGTGATCTATGGCGGATACACAGGGAAAGATACCGGACGCGGCATGGTGGGTGATGTTGATCCGACTCGTCGTGGGTTGGAGACCTGGGCTGTAGGCATGTGGACAGCACAGGGGCAGAAAATCAGTGATCAAGCACCGGGAACGAATATGAATATCCGTTGGTCTGGTGATATGACGACACAGATCGTTGATGGTGCGATTGATGTTACACCAACCATCAAAGACTGGAATCGTGGCACGTTGCTGACGGCAACAGGTACATTGACTAACAATCATACCAAAGGTACACCTTCTCTTGTAGCTGATATTTTCGGAGATTGGCGGGAAGAGATGCTGGTGAGAACCACCGACAGCTCGGCGATCCGTATCTATCTGAGTACCGAGAAGACAGACCGCAAGCTGTACACGCTGATGCATGATGCGATGTATCGCGTGGGCATTGCCGGACAGAACAGTGGATACAACCAGCCTTCCTATCCGTCCTTCTACATGGCATCGGATATAGACTGGTCCAAAGTAACGCTGCCCAAGTTCTACACGCCAGGTAAGGGCGGAAAGTAAGCAGGCCGGAGTAATAATAGCTAGCAATAGCAACATAACATGTGTTCATGATCAGCCTGTAACGTAACGCAGCGTCGTTAGTTTTAAGAGTTGGCATCGAAGCTTGGAAGCTCTGGAATCCCAATGTGTCCCGCACATGGAGGTTTCAGAGCTTTTTTCACATAAGGATCTGCGGATAAAGCTTGGCGGTTTCTCAGCCATCCGTGTTACGTCTTTCTTTTACATACAGTTTATATCCACCCGACAGAATTGTTACAATGGAGAAAAGTGAGGATTGATCGTTGTATGAATGGAGGTGTGGATGTGAGTATCACAAAACGCTGGACAGGAAGCCTATATCAGGAGGCATTGCGAACAGAGGACTGCGGGCCGCGTTTTTACGCGTATTATTACAAGCAATGGGACAACTACCGTATGTCCTATCACAATCATGATTCCACGGAGATCATGTATATTATTTCGGGAATGTGCCGGGTGGATGTTCAGATGCCGGATGGGGGCTCGGAGCAGGCCGTTTTGAAAAAAGGACAGTTCATTATGCTCGACGCAGGTGTCCCGCACCGTTTGCTGGTGGAAGATGGCGTGCCTTGCCGGATGCTCAATGTGGAGTTTGGTTTCTCCACCTCGTCTCCTGGACAGCTATCCATCCGCCAGCTTGCGCTGGAAGAGGAAGAAGTCCAAGCTTTACTGACTAATGCTTCGCCATATCTGGTATTACCTGATCCGGAAGAGGTGTACCACATTATGAAAAGTCTAGTGTTGGAACTCGATCAGCGTGGTCTACTGGAGCAAGGAAGATCAACTGTGCCGATGAAGATCATTCCACCAGAGGAAAGGTCACATCACCGCGAAGCCCGGAATCTCTCGTCCCCGGAACAGGGAATGTTGGTGCGTACGTTGTTCATCCAGTTGATCGTCCGTGTGGCACGTCTGCGTGGGGAAATGAACCGGAGTGCGCCAGATCAGGCGGAGTTGTATGTCAAACGAACGATTGAATTCATGCATCATAATATGGATCGCAATATTCAGATGAAGGACATTGCCGCAGCCGTCAATCTGCATCCGGGTTATTTGCATCGCATTTTCCGTCAGCACACGCAGCGTACACCAACCGACTACCTGACGATGCTTCGCATGGAGAAGGCCAAGATGCTGCTTCAGCAGACCAATATCCCGATTTCAGAGATATCCGATTATGTCGGGGTAGGCAGTCGTCAGTATTTTCATATGTTGTTCAAAAAATATACAGGCTGTACGCCAGTTGAATTTCGCTCCTCTATGGAACGACATGTCAGTCAGTACCCGCCGAATGAATAAGTTAGGATTTTTGACAACAAGATCTTGAACAGGTCATGATTTTGATAACGCTTCCCTATTTGCCGTTGGTACAATGATTTCATGAAGAAGTCATTAACCGAAGCAAAAGATTTGGATTAGGGGAGGATATAAACATGTCGTTTAAAGTGGCGTTTATCGGGGCAGGAAGTATCGGATTCACACGGGGATTGCTGCGGGATTTGCTGACGGTACCGGAGTTTAACAACATCGAAATTGCGTTCTGCGATATTAACCAACACAATCTGGACATGGTGACTGAGCTGTGTCAGCGGGATATCCGTGAGAATGGATTGAATATTCAGATTCAGCCGACAACGGATCGGAAAGAAGCGTTGAAAGATGCGAAGTATGTACTGTGTACGATTCGTGTCGGGGGACTGGAAGCATTTGCAACCGATGTGGATATTCCACTGAAATATGGGGTTGATCAATGTGTCGGCGACACGCTGTGTGCAGGTGGCATTATGTATGGACAACGCGGAATCGCTGAGATGTTGGATATCTGTAAAGATATTCGTGCACATAGCGCACCTGACGTGCTGCTCTTGAACTATTCCAATCCGATGGCGATGCTCACATGGGCCTGCAATAAGTATGGCGGTGTGCGGACGATCGGACTGTGTCATGGGGTACAGCATGGTCATCATCAGATTGCGGAAGCTTTTGGTTTGAAAAAGAGTGAAGTGGATATTGTCTGTGCCGGCATCAACCATCAGACTTGGTATATTCAGGCTTCTCATGAAGGTAAAGATCTTACAGGTGATCTGCTCGAAGCTTTTGAGAAACATCCAGAGTACAGCCGTACCGAAAAAGTACGGATCGATATGCTGCGCCGCTTCGGATACTACAGTACGGAATCGAATGGTCACCTGAGTGAATATGTGCCGTGGTACCGCAAACGTCCGGAAGAGATCAATGAATGGATCGACCTGGGCAACTGGATCAATGGAGAGACAGGTGGCTATCTGCGGGTATGTACCGAGGGACGCAACTGGTTCGAGACTGATTTTCCTAACTGGATGAAGGATGAACCGATGCAATTCATTCCGGAAAAACGGGGTGAGGAGCACGGTTCGTACATTATTGAAGGGCTGGAGACGGGACGTGTCTATCGCGGACATTTCAATACCGTTAATAATGGAGTAATCTCGAACCTGCCAGATGATGCGATTATTGAGGCACCGGGATATGTGGATCGCAACGGTATCTCCATGCCGCATGTAGGGGATCTGCCCCTTGGCCCGGCGGCGGTATGTAATGTGAGTATTTCCGTGCAACGTCTTGCGGTTGAAGCCGCGGTGAACGGAGACGACAAATTACTTCGTCAGGCGTTCATGATGGACCCGCTCGTGGGTGCCGTATGTAATCCGAAGGAGATCTGGCAGATGGTCGACGAGATGCTGGTTGCACAGGCCAAGTGGTTGCCACAGTATGGTGATGCTATCACTGCCGCAGAAGCGAGACTCGCTGCTGGTGACTTGATTCCAACGAAGGAATATGAAGGTGCAGCACGTCTTAAGGTGAAAACGGTGGAAGAAATGAAACAGGATCGCGATGCTGCCAACAAAAACGCGGGTGAATCCGATAAAGGGAAAGATAGAGAGAAAGTGCAGCAATAGATAAAAAGGCGTAAGGGCCTCTCCGAAATTGGAGGGGCCCTGTTTGTTTTTATTTTTTTTCGACACCACGGATCACAAAGGCAAAAGAGGTATCACCCAAGGAAACCTGCGAATTTTGAGGGGATGTCCACCGGGCAAAGGCTCCATAATAATGAGTTCCTTTTTCCTGTGACAACTGGAATGAACCTTCTCGCAAAGAGATGGGACGTGCCTTCCCATTCACATATTCAACCAGAGTGAACTCGTCAGGGGGTACATTCGTATCCAGATGAATAGATATATTCTCACCTACCAACACGGAGACAGGTACTTTACCTTCCAGCAGTTCCATATCCCCTGCATAGTCAGCACACATTCCCCAGCAATAACTGCCCTGTATAGCAGGAATAGAGATGCCGCTTTCGCTCTGAATAGCTGGCGTAGGTAGCTTCTGAGGTAAGGTTGGCTCCGGTTCCTGAACCTGTTGTAATCCCATTTTGGCTTCCTTTACATTAGTTTCTGGTGGTGTTGCGGTAATATTTC
Organism: Paenibacillus sp. UASWS1643; assembly: GCF_008693195.1. Taxonomy (NCBI): domain Bacteria; kingdom Bacillati; phylum Bacillota; class Bacilli; order Caryophanales; family Paenibacillaceae; genus Paenibacillus; species Paenibacillus sp. UASWS1643. Next base: position 186,182 of record NZ_VXKZ01000113.1, on the reverse strand, counting down.
TAGGGTTACTTGGAGTAGGGTTACAGCCGGATAATATAAGCATAGTTGAAAGAAATACCAATGTGGTCAATGTTCTTATCGTATTGAAGAATTTTATTTTATCCACCTCCCTGATATCTTCCAGACGAAAAGCAAGTGAGGATTGTTGCTAGTGTTGCTCTTGCGATACATATTTACCATGTGATACATATTACCTTTACAGACATAGTAATGTGTCTTATAGTAGACACAGGATTGAAGAAAGTCGGTGAAACTCGTAGATGGATGTGCAAGTGATTAACAGTGATCTGATTCGGGGCAATATTGACCCCATCATTCTGAGTGTACTTATACCTTCTGATAACTATGGTTACAGCATTATTAAGGAGATCTATCGTAAGAGCGGAGAGCAGTTTGAATTGAAGGAACCTACGCTTTATTCCAGTTTGAAGAGGCTGGAGAAGAGTGGATATGTGGAGTCCTACTGGGGGGAAGAGACGCAGGGAGGACGACGCAAATATTACCGGATTACAACGCAAGGCCTCGAAGCCTACAGAGATCAGGTTCATGCTTGGCAAGCAGCCAAGGGACTGATTGATTGCATGATTGTCACTGGAGAAAAAGGAGATGAAGACCTATGAGATTGGATGCTCGCATCACCCGTCATGTGAATCGTTTGTTCGCTCACGCACAAGATACATTAGACAATCGAGAATTAAAAGAAGAGATTCACAGCAATCTCGTTGCGCGGATTGACGATTATATCTCGCAGGGGATGAGTGAAGAGAAGGCGTTCCAGACCGCCATTCAGTATATCGCTGGTATGGATGAAGTGATGAGTGACCATCGAAGGGTACAACGTGTTCCTTACTGGACAGCGTTGTTGCAGTCTGCTCTGATTTATAGCCTCATAGCCTGGATCATTACCATTCCAATGAGAGTGCTGATGCAAGGCTCCGCCATAAACAATGTGCTTATGATCGTGAGCCTCATTGTTGGTGGCACATATGTATTATATCTGTTGATCAACAAGTCGAACGATCCTGCAACTTCCGTGAAAACAACGGTTATTCGAATCCCTGCCTTAGTGCAGTGGAATCGCAGAATATGGTGGTTGTGGGCGGCATTAATACTCGTACTATGGGGAACGCAGGCAGCGTTGCGATTCGGAAGCAACATCTGGTTTAATCGACCCATTCAGGTGGATGGACCCTATCAGTTTGCTGTGATCGTCATTGCCTTTGCTATCCCGTTACTGAGCGTTATTATTCCTTTGGTAGTACATCGTGCGTATCGGATCATTAGCAAATATGAAGTGAGTGATGTGTCATGAGAGGGAAAAATATATGGATTATTGCACTCGTTGTTCTCGGTGTGGTTGGCCTTGTGTTCGTTGAGGGTTTCGTTAATCCGAGGAACGAGGCAAAACAGAATCGATATGAAGCAGAGCAGCAAAATCCGCTGACACATGATTTTGCCGCTTTAGCCAAATATCGCAGTCCCTACATGGGTGATAATTCAAACCTTAGTCATCTGAATCAGGCTTTACCTTTACGAGAAAGATTGAATGGTTACCAACTGTACCCGGAGACGTTCACGGCTCAAGTGAATTATAGCTTGGATACGCGTGAGATGGATGCAGAGGAACTTGAGCGGATACTCGTATATAATGCGGTTGCGAACTTTGTTATGATCGATAATCTGGAGCAGATCGTCTACCAGTTTGAGAATACCAGCCATACCTTACGTCGTGAATCTGCCCAACAATGGACAGGTACGGAATTAAAGGAGCTTCAGAACCCGGAGCTATGGAATTCGACTGTACGCGAGAAGCTGGTAGAACCGGTACAAGTGAAAGAGGCTTTTTCACAGATTGTTGACAATTAAGCTGCATGAAATAGAAGGAAATAGGTAAGAGACTCGACTCTTCTTCCATGCTATGTTATTATAAATCTCTGATAACGTGGTAACGAACTAAAGCGTTTGGGTTTTGGTTATAGACATGGAGGGGTTCGAGAGATGAGAAAAAAAGCGATTCTACTATTATTCATTAGTATATGTGTATTGATTGTGGCTGGTTGTTCCAGTTCCGCAAGCAAAGACGATAACACGATTGTTGTAGGAATTGACGATAAGTTTGCTCCAATGGGCTTCCGGGACGAGCAGAATGAAATTGTTGGTTTCGATATTGATTACGCAAGAGCTGCAGCGGAGAAAATGGGTAAAGAAATCACATTCCAGCCGATCGACTGGTCTTCCAAAGAGTCAGAGCTGAACAGTGGCCGGATCGACATGATCTGGAACGGGTACACCATTACGGATGAGCGCAAAGAGAAAGTGCTTTTCACGAAGCCGTATTTGGAAAATAGTCAGGTAGCCATTACCTTGGCAGACTCACCAATTACGAAGCTGGATGAACTCGATGGTAAAAATGTGGGATTGCAGGCACTGTCCTCCGCGGCAGATGCACTTGCAGCAAGTCCCCTGAAGGATAAAGTGAAAGCTTCCGAGTTCAAGGATAACGTGCTTGCACTGACGGATTTGAAGACAAAACGTCTGGATGCGGTCATCATTGATGAAGTGGTCGCGAGATACTACATGTCCAAGGAAGAGGGAACATTCAAACTGCTGGATGAATCTCTTGCACCGGAACAATACGGAATAGGTATCAAAAAAGGCAATGAAGAGCTTCTGAATCAGCTGCAAAAAGCACTGGATGAGCTCAATGCAGATGGAACAGCAGCTAAAATCTCCACCCAATGGTTGGGTGAAGACAAGGTTCTGAAATAGGCAGGTTACACACCTGATATATAGTTCGAAACAAAACGGACCCCGTATTCCACGCTGGAGCGATTTATGCTTCGGAGGAATGCGGGGTTAACAGATTAGAGGAGACAAAATAATGAGTTGGGATTATCTATCGACCATTTTAAAACCGATGCTAGAGGGCGCGCAGACCACCATTTTCATGTTCTTGCTCGCGATCGTATTATCTGTACCGCTGGGATTTGCGGTCACGCTCGCCATGAGAAGCCAGATTAAACCACTGGCATGGATTGCTCATACGTATGTATATGTGATGCGGGGAACACCGCTACTGCTTCAAATTTTATTCTTTTGCTTCGGTTTACCGTTGCTTCCGGTGATTGGGGAGTATCTGGTGTTTGATCGCTTTGTTGCAGCAGGGATTGCGTTCATCCTGAACTATGCGGCGTATTTCGCTGAAATCTTCAGGGGCGGACTGCTGTCCATTGATAAAGGGCAACATGAAGCAGCAAAGGTACTTGGATTAACGAAATGGCAGACAATGACCAAAGTCATCATTCCTCAGATGATTCGTGTAGTGTTGCCTGCAACAGCCAATGAGTCCATTACGCTCATCAAGGATACGGCACTGCTCTACGCCGTAGCTGTACCTGAGCTGTTATATTACGCCCAAGCGGCGGTGAATCGCGACTTGCAGTTAATCCCTTTCTTCGTGGCAGCGGTTATGTATCTACTCATGACACTAGTGCTCACAGTATTGTTCAAGGCACTCGAGAAGCGGTTTTCATTTGAATAAATTAAATCTGATTAATCAAAGGACTGTCTGCATATGACACATATAATAGAAGTAAATCAGTTGAGAAAATCATTCGGTACACTTGATGTACTGAGGCAGGTATCCTTCAACGTGGAACCAGGCGAAGTAATTGCCGTGATTGGGCCTTCGGGTTCGGGGAAAAGTACGATGCTGCGCAGCCTGATTCATCTGGAGGATATTTCGGGTGGAACAATTCGCATTCAGGATCAGACATTGGTTGATAATGGTCGTTATGCGGGTGCCTCAGATATTCGCAAGATAACGGATCGCATGGGTATGGTATTCCAGCATTTCAACTTGTTTCCACATCTGACCGTAGAGGCTAATCTGGAACTCGCACCGAAGACTTTGAAAAAAGAAAGCTCAAGCGTCATTAGGCATCGCAGTCTGGAATTACTCGGCAAAGTCGGACTGTCGGACAAGGCCGACGCCTATCCGGCCAATCTGTCTGGTGGACAGAAACAGCGGGTAGCTATTGCCCGCGCACTCATGATGCAGCCCGACATTCTCCTGTTCGATGAGCCGACATCGGCACTCGATCCGGAGCTGACCGGGGAAGTGCTTCGCGTAATCAAACAGCTTGCCCAGGAAAATATGACGATGATGATTGTCACGCATGAGATGGGCTTCGCCCGTGATGTTGCGGATCGTGTGTTCTTCATGGATAACGGGGAGATCGCAGAGGCGGGGCCGCCAGAACAGATCTTTGGCAATCCAAAGCTTGCACGTACCCGGACGTTTTTGCAGCGGGTGGAAGTGGAAGGATAGAAGGCATTCCAAATCTAAGAAATAACTAAAGAACGCAATCCTATGAGTAATAAGGGATTGCGTTCTTTTTTTGAAAATAATAGCTTATGTCCACAGGTATATATTCCAGATAATCAGTACAAGGGTCAACAAGATATAAGTTGCTACATTCCAAGGAGTTCGAATTCTAAATGTCGTATAACTCATGATTCCAAACAAAACAATGCTAAAACATAATACAGCCAAATTATTCCGATAAAGAGCAATGATCACAAGCATCAAAATCATAAGTATATTCATGATCTTATCGATTTTCATCTGAGTTAATCCCCCAATGTAATCCAGAAAAGTACTATCATAATAATATCTGTATGTTAGAGGAATGATTGGTTTGGATCATCAGAGGGATAAAATAAAATTAATACCAACTCGCTATTTACAAAATGTGGTACACTCATTCCCTCTAAAACATTATAATGAACATACTTATTAAACAGGGAGGGTTCTACCTTGGAACATCGCGATCGCGAAAATGATGTGAATCGTTATTATAACGACACACTTCCACCACCACCTTATGTAATACCAAAAACCAATAGCAAATCGATTGCAGCTCTTGTCTTGGGCATATTGTCCATCGTGATTCCATATGTGGGATTACTGATTGGTATTGTTGCCATCATCATTGCCTCCATATCGCTCAAAGAAATGAAGAACCGCATGGAACAGGGCAGAGGATTAGCCATTGCTGGCCTTGTCTGTGGAATCATCAGTGTAGCGTTATATGTATTACTGATTACGATCGTGCTGTTATTTACTTTCGCTGTCTCGAGTTCTGATATGTACTCTACATACTAGGAAAAGGAATAGGAAGAATATAAATGCTATTGATCACTAGAAAATCTATAGACCGTTTAGCTGAACCGTACAGAGGACCTGATATGCTGGCCTGTTATGCCATTTCACAGACGATTTCATCACCGACGAGCAAAGCGATTTTACTAATCAATAGAGACCGATTAAGAGTTCTCTTTCTCAATGTATTTTCCTCCAAAGTTGTAGAAACGCTCGATTTTGCTCTGAATGATCTGAAAAATCAAAAATTAAAATCTGGAATGGGACTCTCCGCTATATGGTCATTCCAGCTCAATGGTACCCATTGGCGATTTAGCATTATCAAGAAAATGCTTACCCTTGGCTCCATGCAAGGTGATTTTTTGAGTTCTCTGAACCAACACATTGTGAAGGATCTTGGCTAAACTGAATATCGAAACTAACAAAAAGACAAAGGCATATCCTTTTAGCCCAGACTTGCGATCATCCAGCGAGTCAGGACAGGGGGATATGCCTTTGCCTATTTTTTCGTACTACGCGTGAATTGCGACTTCACTGTTGACGTTTTCGTTCTCTATGGTGCGGTGCATCAGGAAGTAAGTTAAGGTTCCTCCTAGACCAATCACCGCAAAGATGCACAGAATACCGATCTGATCCCAAGCCACGCGGAACTGTCCACTTGAGATAACTGCTTTATAACCTGTTACGGAATACGTCATAGGCAGCCATGGGTTAAACACCTTCAACCAACTTGGAATCAGTTCGAGCGGGAAGGTGCCCGCGCTGGTCGTAAGCTGGAAAATCAGCATCAGAATTGCGAGGAATCGTCCCGGGTTCTCCAGCCAAGTCACCAGTGCCTGAATGATGTACATGAAGCTTAGACTGGTCACAAAGCTGAACAAGAGGAACAACGGAACGCTCTGAACTTCCAGACCCAAGCCGTACAATACGAGCCATGAAGCAAGCAGGGATTGCACAGCACTCATGAGCGTGAAAGCCAGCGTTTTGCTCACAAAACGATTCCAGCCACTTGCCTCGCTAACCGTGCTGCCGCGAGTTGGTACAACCAAAGTGGCAATCAATGCCCCGACAAACAGCCCCAGTGACAGGAAGTATGGCGAGAATCCTGTACCATAATTGGGCACCTCATTATATTTATGCTCATCGACCTGAACAGGCTCTGCATACATCGTTACCAGTTCATCGGTCTTTTTCACACTCCCCGTCTGCTCAGCCGCTTCATTCAGCTTGGTGGCAAGTTCGCCAGAGCCGTCCGTTAACTTCAGCGTACCTTCTTTTAACTGAACAGCACCGTCATCGAGCTTATGTGAGCCATCTGCAAGGGTTGAGATGCCGTCTGTGAGCTGGCTTACACCCGCAACCAACTTGCCTGCACCCGCATTCAATTGACCTGAACCGTCCGCAAGTTTGGCTCCTCCAGACGCTGCTTCGGATAATTTGGAATTGAATTGCTGTAGTCCCGTCGCAAGCTTTTCGTGTCCGGCGGATAATTGCGTGGCACCTTGTACGAGTTGTTGTTCACCCTGTACCAACTGGCTGCTGCCTTGATGCAGTTGCTGCTGTGCAGCGTACAGGTTTTGGCTGCCTGCGACCAACTGCTGTCCGCCCTGATACACTTGTTCACTGCCAGCGGCTACGGCCTGACTAGCTGCCAGGAGCTGCTGAACAGCAGGACTTGCGGCCAGTTCCGGACTGGCTTCAGCTAATTGGGCGAGCCCTTGTGCAACCGCTTTGGCACCCTCGCTAACTTTGCCACTGCCCTCAACAGAACTTTGCAGCCCAGCGGTCAGCTTTGCACTGCCTTCCTCGGAAGCCGCTAGACCTGCATTCAGCTTAGCTGCGCCTTCCTGAGCAGATTGAATACCAGCCTGTAGCTGTTTGCCGCCGGTTTGAGCCTGGGTTGCTCCATCACTCAGCTTCGTGCCTGCTGCTGCGAGTTGGAACAGCCCACTGGATAGGGCACTCGCGCCAGTATGAAGATCACCTGTGCCTTGGGCGAGAGTGGACGCACCTTCTTTTAACGAAACTACGCCCGTTTCGAGTTTGTCGGTGCCAGCGGCCAGTTTGGACAGATTCTCTTTTAATGTAGCAGCACCATCATCCAGCTTAGTCGCACCATCATGAATCTGACCTGCGCCATCCCCGGCATCCGCCAAACCGCCTGAGATTTTTTCGACCTGATCCAATAACGTTTCCGTATACGATTCTGTGACTTTGGCGGCGACTTTGGAGCGAATTTGTTTGACCGCCGTGCCGCCAATCTGACCTGCGAGGAAGTTGTATCCTTCATTGGGTTCGTAGATCAGGTCTGCCGGCTCGGGGTGCTCATCCATCAGGGTTGTTGCTTTGGTGGAAAAGTCCTCCGGAATCACAATCGTCATATAATACGTGTTGTTTTGCATACCTTGTTCTGCTTGTTCACGAGTCACGAATTGCCAGTTGAAATCATCACTTTTTTTCAATTCATCGACCAGATTCTGACCGACCTCGAGTGATTTGTCATTGTAGACTGCGCCCTGATCCTTGTTGACCACGGCCACAGGTAACTCATTCATTTTGCCATAGGGGTCCCAGAATGCGTTCAGGAACAGGCCACTATACAGCACCGGAATGAACAGTACAACGAGAATTGGAATAAATACTTTTGGTTTCTTGAAGGCGGACTTCAGATCCTGCCCAAATACGTGGAATGATTTCATCATGTTCTCTCCCCATCCTTACGCTAATCCGTTTGTTCTATCTCTATTATGTTTTGAAACTATTGGCATGCCTTTCTCTAGGTGGGGGATAAGCCATTCTTGAGAAAGAGGCCCACAAAATCCTTGATCTGATCCTTATGCAGCGTAGGGTGCGCTTTGTTCCAATCCGAGGTTAAGGTGACATACAGCTTCAGCAGGACAAAAGAAACCAGCTTGGGATTGTCCCTGCGAATCTGTTCCAACTCCATGGCACGGCTGACCTGACGCTCCAGATATTCGAGAATGGCTGTCTCCACTTTCTGCAAACCTTCCTTGGCTTGCGGTGTACCGAACTCGTTAACCTCCTGAAAGAGCTTGATCAACAACTCATGTTCCTCCCGGTACTCCAGCAGAGAATCCATGCTCATATGCACGTTATCCAGAAAGGAATTCTCTTCCTTCACCGTCTGCTCTGTAATCTGTCTCATATCCGCAATAATCGAGCGCAGAATCTCGCTGAACAGTTCTTCTTTATTATCGAAAAAAGTATAGATCGTTCCCTTGCCCACATTGGCAAGTCTCGCAACCTGCTCCATCGTTGTGGCTTTGTAGCCAAACAGGGCAAAGGATTTCTCGGCAGAATCCATCACCTGTTGCCTTCGATCTATCGTTTTCATCACATATACACCTCCTTATAGGTTGAAATGATAATGGGTAAGGTAAGTATTTAATGACCGATTTACTATTTTGGTCAACTGGTCGTTAACAAATGTAGCACTTGAACAGGGAAGGTGGATGTGATCTTTGTCATAAAAGTGCTGGGATAGGTTCCATAGGTGCGAATGTGATGCTCATATGAAAAAGCAATGACGGAGCGTTTAACGAGTAGAATAGCTGAGCGAAAAAAAGCTTGTAACTATGTCTTCGTTGAATCCGTCTAATAGGTTGAGGTGATTGAGAATGAAACCATTTAAATATTGGAGCCAGCGTTTGAGTATACTTTTGATTCTAGTCATTATTGTTGGCTGTGGAACACCAAATAAGGGCGAAATAACATCCAAACCCCAGGAAACGGATACGAAAGAAGTTTCAAAGGAATCAACGAAGAGATGCCCGGGAACCATTGAATGGATTGATTTTCTGATGTTCAATGATGTTACATACTTTCAAAACAACGAAGGGACCAAAGAGGTACCTGCAGAGCAAATTGGGGATAGGATAGGGGAAGTGAGCTACATGCTGAACGAGCATGCGTGTGCGGATCACGTGACCGAGAATGGTGATGCGGCATATCTTCCAATTGGAACCGTTATACATGAACTAAAAGGTTATAAGTCCCATTATCGAATAGTAGCGAATAATAAGGTTTACGAAGCAAAAGAAAATCCCAATGCTAAGACAATGGGAGACCTGATGGACATTGAAGACAAAGTGGAAAAAGTCAGCCTTGAAAGCGGGAACGATGGCAGCCCAATCGGTGACTTTCCCCAAGAAGCCGCATCCGAATTCATGAACGAGCTTTTGCCGTTGCGATATGTTGGCTTTGAAGAGGTTTATAAGAAATCCAAGCATGAGACAGGGATTTTTTTACGTGTGCACCTTCAAGATGGAACATCTTTTCGAATGGTTTATTATCCGAAAGCGAATGCTTTCTCAGCAGGTGCATTTGGAACAGAAAAGATACAATCATTAATCGTTTCTCAAAGAAAAGAAATTAAAGCAGCTGCAGGATTATAGTGGATTGGAGGTTCAACAATCAGTTGATGACACCACTGTCTGTTAAATGATACCGGGAAGGTATAGAGCCTACCCTGGTAACAACAAAAAAACCAAGGCTTTGAGTGTAGTCACTCATGAGCCTTGGTTTTTTACTGTGTCGTATTCTTGTTCTCTGTATCCTATTAATTCTATTCTGCGCGTACTTTAAAGAATGAGATCAGTTCTTGAAGTTGCTCGGATACAACCGAGAGCTCATCGGAGGCACTCACAATGGCTGCCATGGAGGCTTCCTGCTCTTCAATGGACTGCTCAATTTGTTTACTGCTGCTTGCTGCCTTGCTGACATTGGCAGACAGTTCATCGGCCGTGGCAGACATTTCTTGTGTGCTTGCCGAGATTTCTTCGGTAGAACTGGAGATATCCTGGATCTGGTTTGCAACTTTGTTCGTAGCAGTCAGAATATTTTCGAAGAATACACCTGTCTCTTGGGTAACTTCCAAGCCTTTGGTGACTTCCTTGGAACCCAACTGCATCGCCTCGGAAGACTGCATGATATCCCTCTGAATTTCTTCAATTAACTGCCGAATTTGCTTCGCTGATTCCTGGGATTGTTCTGCCAGGTTACGCACCTCGCCTGCAACCACGGCAAAACCTCGTCCTTCTTCGCCTGCGCGGGCCGCCTCGATCGAAGCGTTAAGCGCCAGCAAGTTGGTTTGTCCGGCAATCTCCGTGATCAGATTAACAATGTTGCTAATCTGGTTCGAATTGTTTTCCAACGATTGGATGGAGTTTGACGTATTTTGCACTGCACCAGAAATCAGGCGCATCTGCTCAATGACTTGTTGCATCACCACATTACCCGTGCTGGAGCGCTGCTCCATGCTGAGTGCTTCATCTGCCACATCGGCTGAACTGCTGGCAATGGTCTGCACTACCGTTGACATCTCTGTCATGGCGCGTGCATTCTCCACAGTGGCTTTGTCCTGTGACACCAGCCCAGTGGATATTTCCCGGATGTTGTGGCTAATGGATTGAATATTAACATTATTTTTCTCGGAAATGCCCAGTAGTTGTTTGGAAGATTCCGAGAGGTGATGCGAAGTATTCTGTACTTTATAGATCGTTGTATTGAATCGATGGATCATCGCATTAAACTTCTCGTTGATAATACCCAGATCATCTCGCCCCGTGTCGATGGTTACGTCCAAATTACCCGTGCTGACTTCTTCGATACCTTTCATCAGGTTGCGGATTGGAAGCAACGTTCTTTTCAGCAATATGAATTGCAACACCATGAACAGGATTAGGAATCCGACAAGGAACATCAATCCGTACGTAAGCAATTCCTTAAGTCCTTTTGGAACGGCACTTGCATCAACATCGAAATAAAGAGCAGCGTACATGGAGCCATCTGCGTTATTAATAGGGTAGATCAGAGTGGTCCAAGTTCCGTACTCGTCCGTGTAGAAATCACTGAAAGCAGGCTTCCCGTCCTTTTTCATCTGTTCCAACACCACGACGTTATTTTGAGGTAGCGGATACATGGCACCTGCGGGCAGATTACCTTCCTCGAATGGTTCCAACAGGTTCGTTGGAATGGCGATGATGGACGTTCCGTTTCCTTCTTCAAGTTCTGAACCGAAAATGTACGCCTGTGCGATGTTTGGATAGAACACATGGATGGAATCAAGGTAAGCTTTCATTTCCTGCTGTACAGGACCGGAGTAGCTTTTTTCCTTAGCCGCTTCTGCCACTTTGGCAGTGTCGAGATCGTCATACCATTTCTGGGTGATAACGGTAGCCTGGTCGTGCAACTGTTCAACCAGGATGTTTTTCTGCAATTGATATGCGGCAGTAATCAGGATCACACCAATCAACGTGATACTGCCGAATGAAATTACCAAATTTTTGATAAAGAAAGGCATGGTACTCCAGCGAAGCTTATTAAACAAGATGGTTCACTCCTTCTACAAATATGAAAATGCACTGTACCTGGATGGGACGCTATACGCTATGTAATCTAACGAATATTTAGTGGGAAATTGTTATCGTGCAACTTCTATAATTCTAGTTTTACTGTGGTTACGTGACATTCTCTTATGATGCAGTGTGCTTCTTGCATTGTTACAAGTTCTACTTCACTTATAGGACCCCCAGGTAAGTTACTTCGTAGAATATATCGTTATAAAGTCATGTTAATATTAGCTTTTCGTGCGAAAATGGTTCTAAGGTACTGGTTCTGTGGGCGTGTTTTTCGTTTTCGATCTTTATTATTACGTTTGTTAATGCAAGGTCAGGAGGACTAAAACATGATATAACAAGACGTTGGATTGATGATTAATTTCAAATAAACGGGACTCCCCATTCATGAAGGGGACCTTTTGGGCTTGTTTGCCATGACCTAAAGAAAACACAAGAGAACGAAAAGACAGTCCATTGTTGCCCTTATGCAGGAGCGCTAAGATAAAGTTGTTAAAGCGTTTACATTATGAATTGAAGGGAGCTTAACTCGGATGCCAGAAATTACGATCAGGCTGTATGAAGGCAGGACGGATGAGCAAAAGCAGGAGATAGTGGAGGTGTTCACACGCGAGCTCTCGCGTATTATCGACCGTGAGCCGGATTATATTTCCGTTGAATTCAATGAAATCCCATGGGACGAGAACGTTCCTGATAATTTGAGAGCCATGCAATCACAGAAGCAGGGAGGGGAGAAGACGTGAAGCCGGCGGATATCGTGCCACCAAGCCGAGGGACAACCAGACTTCACTCGTCTGGTCTGGGCACCCGGCTCGGAGATACAGGACGTTATCTGTGGCGATATCGGATCCTATATCTGCTCTCCGTACCGGGCATCCTGTATTTTTTCCTCTTCAAATATGTACCTTTATTCGGTTCAGTGATTGCCTTTCAGAATTACAACATTTTCAAAGGCATCACCGGCAGTGATTGGGTAGGGTTGGAGCATTTCCAGAAGATGTTCAGCCATTATGACTTTTTGCGAATTCTCAATAATACACTTCTGCTTGGACTATATGATCTGGTGATTGCATTCCCGGTACCGATCTTACTGGCCATTCTGCTAAATGAAGTACGGATGATTGTATTTAAGCGATTGCTGCAAACGATTGTATACATGCCTCACTTTCTATCCTGGGTCGTTATTAGCGGAATCTTCATGGGCATTTTCTCGATGGATGCCGGGGTGGTGAACAAGGCACTTGGGTTTCTGGGGATGCAACCAATCTACTTTCTTGGAGAAGACTCGTACATTCGTTCCATTCTGATTGGTTCCGGGATCTGGCGTGACTCCGGGTACGGGACGATTATTTTCCTGGCTGCCATTGCCGGCATCAATCCCGATCTGTATGAGGCGGCAGAGGTGGATGGAGCCGGACGTTTGAAGCAAATATGGTCGATTACCCTGCCATCCTTGCTGCCGACGATTATGATCCTGCTGCTGCTGCACATTGGGAAGTTCCTCGATCTGGGCTTTGAGCGTGTGTTTGTATTCCTGAATCCGCTCAATCTGGAATCGGGTGAAATTCTCGATACGTATATTTACAAAGCCGGACTTCTCTCACAGCAATACAGTTATACAACGGCCATCGGATTGTTCAAGTCGGTCGTGGGTTTGATGCTTGTTCTACTTGGTAATTTCTTCAGCAAAAAAACAACCGGCGAAAGCCTGTATTAGGAGGCGAGTTCTATGCGTACCCCCAGTGTCCGTTACCGTATATTTCGCATTGGTAATCTCGTTTTTCTTACGCTGCTCTCGTTGACAATGATTCTGCCTTTCATTAATGTGCTGGCCCAGTCCCTTAGCAGCTCGGAAGCGATCATGGGTGGAAAGGTTAGCTTCTGGCCTGTTGATTTTACCTGGATCAATTACGAATATGTATTTGGCGATGCTGCGTTCTGGCGGGCATTTGCGGTATCGGTTGGGGTGACGCTGTTCGGGACGCTGGTCAATCTTGCTGCAACGGCATCACTTGCGTATCCTGTGTCTCGTCCCGAGTACAAGGGACGCTCTCTCGTTGTCATGTTTGTCCTGGTGACCGTCGTATTCTCGGCGCCGCTCATTCCGAACTTTATCCTGATGAAGGAGCTGCATCTGGTCAATAATCCACTGGTGCTGATTGTGCCCGGAGCGATTAACGCCTTTAATTTCTTCGTTATGCGCTCGTTCTTCGCACAGTTGCCGGGTGAGCTGATTGACGCTGCCCGCATCGATGGCTGTGGAGAATTCGGTATCATCTGGCGTATCGTCATCCCATTGTCCAAACCGGCCATGGCATCACTCGGTATTTTCTATGCCGTGGGCCACTGGAATGCGTATTCCACGGCGCTCTATTATCTGAATGATCCGGCCTGGTGGCCGATCCAGGTAACACTCAAGAAGCTGTTTGAAAGTGACGATATTTCCGTCGATCCAGGTTCTGCCGTCTATAGCACCCTTGCGCATACATCGCCGGAAGGCATCAAAATGGCAACCATTATTATCGCCACCTTGCCGATCATTATCATTTACCCTTTCCTGCAAAAGCATTTTGTAAAAGGAATCATGGTCGGCTCCGTCAAATCTTAAGTACAAGCAACATACAGATCTGACGGAAACGGGGGAATGGCGATGTTCAGAATCTTGATTACGGACGATGAGCCAATGATTCGAATGGGTCTGGCGAAGATGATCAAACAAGCGGGACTGTTCGACTGTGAGATTCGGCAGGCTGCACATGGGGAAGAAGCTCTCCAGGTGATGGGAGACTTTCGGCCGCACATCCTGTTTACGGATATCCGCATGCCAACGATGGACGGTATTGAGCTATGCCGTCGTTTATCCGAGCAAGGCAGTACGATACGCATTATTGTGGTCTCCGGTTATTCGGACTTTGAATATGCAAGAGCCTGTATGGATTATGGGGTAAAGCGATATTTGCTCAAACCTGTGGGACGACAGGAGCTTCATGAACTGCTGCTCAAATTGCTGGCATCCGAAGAGGATAAACCTACGGTTTCTCTTGTACCCGTGAGGGAGCTGAACGATTGGGCGAAGCGTCTGGAAGAGGCGATATGGGAGCTTAGACAATCCGATGTGACGGAGTTGCTCGCAGCATGGTCAGATCGTTATCCGGCATATGCCCTGATGCCTGAGCAGACAGCGGAGCTTTTTCAGGAATTGCTGGAATTGATTGTAGCCAGAATGAATGCACGGGGAAACGGAACGATGAGTACGTCCAGTCAGATTAATGAAAGCGCTTCCTCAAAAGAGTGCTTCAAGGCTCTGGGCAACGAAATCCAGACGTTAATGAAGACGATTAAGGAAAAGCGCAGCGGCAAGCGCAAGCATCCGGTGGAAGAAGCTAAGGCTTATCTGGAGCAGCATTTGCGCCGGGAAGTGTCACTGGACGAGATTGCTGCCAAGTTGGGACTGAACCCGTCCTACTTCAGCCAACTGTTTAAACAGACGACAGGTCAGACCTTTATTCAATACCGGATACGCAGCAAAATGGAACTGGCCAAACGCATGCTGGAACAGCCGGGCAACCGAATTACGGATATATCCTACGAAGTGGGGTATGCGGATCATCCCCATTTTACCAAGACATTCAAGAAGATTACCGGACTGACCCCGTCCGAATACCGTAGCAAGTTGGGCATTGAATGATGAAGCGCAGCCTGTCGATCCGCCTGTTCTTTCATTTTGCCATCGTGATTACGTTGTCCCTGTCTGCTATCAGCTTGTTTACCTACACCTATGCCTCGACTGAGATGAACGATCAGCTGGCGGACAACATCGCCCAAACGATGCGCAATACGGCGTACCAGACCGACCTGTATTTGCAAAATTATGATCGCGCAACCTACTCCATCCTCTCCAATGGAAGTGTGAAGCATTTCCTCGATATGAATTCGGAGGATAGTTATGCCTATTACGAGTACAGCCGTCAGATTAAAAGGAACGTGTTCCCGCCTGTATTTATGTTATATCCACAGATCAAGTTCCTGTATGTTATCGGGAAGAACGGGCGGGTTGTCATCGATGACAACCAGAATTCAGCGGGCATACCCGATATCGATGCTGCACAACAGTATAAGGAGCTGCTCGCTGCAACTCCTGCGAATGGCGAATCGATGTTGCTCACCCGCAGTATTCGCAGTGGACAGAGTTCGAATGTCATTACGATTGCACGCCGGATCAGGGGGATGTCCTCCTACACACCAAACGGAGTGCTGGCGATGGAAGTGAATGTGCTTGAGCTGGACAACATCTGGGGAGAACTCGATCTCGGTCAAGGGGGATATCAGTATGTGATGGATCAGAGCGGAAATGTCATCTACCTTCCTGGGGTCGAGGAGGCGCAAACCGTGATGTCATCCAGCACCGTGGACAGACTTATGCACATGGAGGCAGGATCACTGGAACAGAACACGGAAGGCACCAAACGGCTGTTTATATCGGAACTGTCTGCCTATTCGGGCTGGCGCTTTGTTGCTTCCGTGCCGCTGTCGGAGCTTCAAAGGCCGATTGCAACGATTCGCTCAGCTACATTATGGGTTGGTGCAGGAACCTTGCTCGCTGCGCTTATTGTGGCGTATCGGATCGGAGCATCTCAAGTGGAACCCATTCGGGTGCTGATGAACGGAATGAGACAGACTGAGAAGGGAATCTGGAACAAGGTGGAAATGAAGGAAAGGCGCGATGA
Organism: Paenibacillus sp. UASWS1643; assembly: GCF_008693195.1. Lineage (NCBI taxonomy): Bacteria > Bacillati > Bacillota > Bacilli > Caryophanales > Paenibacillaceae > Paenibacillus > Paenibacillus sp. UASWS1643. The sequence continues at coordinate 169,914 of NZ_VXKZ01000113.1, read as the reverse complement.
GATCGGCGTGCTGATCCGCAGCTATAATCTGATGGTCAGCCGTTTGTCGGATATGATTGAGAGTGTATACGAGTCGGAGCTGCGCCGCCAGAAGTCGGAAATTGAGCTACAGCAGGAGGCGTTGGAACGACACCGTGCGGAATTTCAGGCGCTCCAGTTGCAGATCAATCCGCATTTTCTCTACAACACGCTGGAGACGATCAAATGTTATGCCGTTGTACAGGACTCCGAAGAAATTGCACAGATGGTGGAATCGATGGCCCATATGCTCCGTTATTCCATTCAGACCAATCTGGAGGAAATTACGGTGGCCAATGAGTTGAAGCATGTACTCGCCTACCTTTCCATCATGAAACATCGCATGGATCGGGAGCTTGAAGTGGAGGTCATCATTGCACCGGATCTGTTGCTGGAAAAAATGGTTCGTCTCACCCTCCAGCCCCTGGTGGAGAATGTGTTGCAACATGCGTTTCCACAGGGCATGGAACCGGGTCATTATATCCGCATCGATGCTCGGCGCCTGGAAGATCGCTTCCTTGTGATCGTGCAGGATAACGGCATGGGCATGAACGAGGAACGCCTGAAGAAGCTGCGTGACCGTCTGGAATTGAATCGTCTGGCAGGGGAAGACTCCGATGATGTCTACCATCGTGGAGGCATTGGTCTTATGAATGTCCATCGACGGATTCAACTGGTATTTGGAGAAACGTATGGCTTGATGATTGAGAGTGAGCGGGGCTTGGGAACGACCATTACGATGGCGCTTCCGGCCGATCAGCACAGCAAGCGGATTTAATGTAATTGAAACCAATAACAGGGAGGAAGATCAAACATGAATATTAACTTGCAGAACAAAATTGCATTGGTAACAGGTTCCAGTGGAGGGATTGGCGCTGCTATTGCCGGGGCATTAGCTCGCTGTGGGGCAAAGGTGGCTGTGAATGGGCTGCATAATATGGAGAGGGCGGAGGAGGTCGTGGCAGCGATTCGGGATGCTGGTGGTGAAGCAGCGGCATTTCAGGCCGATGTGACCGATATGGATGCCATAGAATCGATGGTTGGGGATATCACGCTTCGTTTCGGCGGTCCGATTGACCTGTTGATCAATAACGCTGGACATCTGGTGGAGCGTAGTCCTATTGAAACGATGAGCGAGGAGCTGTATAGCCGGATTATGGATGTCAATCTGAAGAGCGCCGTCTTTGTCTCCAAAGCGGTCATTCCTGGCATGAAGGCGGCTGGCGGCGGACGAATTATCAATCTGACCTCGGTAGCGGCTCATAATGGTGGCGGGCCGGGTGCAGCTATTTACGCAGCATCCAAGGCGGCTGTCATTGCATTAACCAAAGGACTTGCCAAAGAACTGGCTCCTGGCGGGATTACGGTCAATGCCCTTTCACCGGGCTTCATCGGACAGACTGCGTTCCATGCTACGTTCACCTCGGCGGAAGGCCGAACTTCTGCTGTAGGCAGCATCCCCCTTGGACGGGAAGGGACTCCCGATGATGTCGCAGGTGCGGCGCTGTACCTGTGTTCCGAGCTGGGTGCTTTTATAACCGGAGAAACGATTGAGATCAATGGCGGAATGTACATGCGTTGAGGCTACATCATTGCGATAAGGAGGAACGATACGATGGAAGTGAAACGGAAGCTTGTAGAAAGACCGTTGTACCAACCCATTAGTGGGCCGTTCCATGTGGACTATGCCCCTGACGAGCATACCGTTCTGGCAGAGAATCCGCCAAGGTTTACCTGGATGGCGGCACAGCAGGAGGATGAGAATGCCTATCTGCTGCAAGTATCGGCGAGCCCTTCTTTTCAGGAAGAAGAGACGATGACCTATACGCCGCTCCCGTATAATTTTTTCACACCTGACCGGGTGTTTCAACCTGGAGAGTATTATTGGCGATATGCGCTGCTTGTGGATCATCCAGTGCAGCAAGGAAGCGAAGCCGAAACGGATGCCGTGCAGGAGAAACAGCAGGAAATGTCATCATGGAGTGAGGTGCGGCGGTTTACGGTTCCAGCGGGACTACCTGAGACACCTCTACCCTCCCGGGCACAGCGATACGTTTCCACAGACACATCTCACCCAAGGCTGTGGCTTGGTGAGCGTGGACTGAATGCTCTTGCCGATGGCGTTGCGTCCGATTCCACGTATTGCGGCTGGGATGTGTTTATGGCAAATTCCGTGGAACCGTGGGCAGACCGTGAGCCAATTCGTGAACCGCTGCCTTACCCGGAGAACAAACGCGTCGCCACGTTGTGGAGACAAATGTACATTGACTGTCAGGAAACGTTATATGCGATTCGGCATCTCAGTATCGCTGGGCGGGTGCTTCGAGACGAACGGCTGCTTGAAGCGGCGAAAACCTGGCTGTTGCATGTGGCGGCCTGGGATACGGAGGGAACGACCTCCCGCGATTATAACGATGAGGCGGCTTTTCGGGTCGCAGCGGCGCTCGCTTGGGGTTATGACTGGCTGCATGATGAGTTGAACAGTGAAGAGCAAAATGTGGTAAGGAGCAGTTTGCTGCGGCGGACAGAACAGGTAGCCCAGCATGTGATGGTCCGCTCAAAGATTCATCATGTGCCCTATGACAGCCATGCAATTCGTTCATTGTCTTCCGTATTTGTACCGTGCTGTATGGCTTTGTTGCATGAGGAGCAGCAGGCTGCAGAGTGGCTGGATTATGCGATCGATTATTATGCCTGTCTGTACTCCCCCTGGGGAGGAAGTGATGGAGGTTGGGCTGAAGGTCCGATGTACTGGACAACAGGTATGGCTTACGTGACCGAAGCGATGAATCTGCTGCGAAACTATGCGGGCATCGACTTCTTCCGTCGACCGTTCTTCCAGCGTACCGGGGATTTTCCACTCTACATGTACCCGCCTGATGCACGGCGCGCCAGCTTTGGAGATCAGTCTACGCTGGGTGACCCGGTAAATTTGAAAACAGGCTATCTTGTGCGCCAACTGGCAGGTGTTACAGGCAACCGCTGGTACCAGTGGTACTTTGAGCGTGTACGCCAATCCGATCCGGGGACAGAGGGAGCCTTTTATAACTACGGCTGGTGGGATTTTAACTTTGACGAATTGGTATATCGCCACGATTATCCGCAGGTGGAGGAAGAGTCACCTGTGAACATCGAGCCGCTCAAATGGTTCCGGGATGTGGGATGGGTAGCTATGCATCACCGGATGGATGATCCGGATGAGCATATGATGCTGCTGCTCAAGTCAAGCCGTTACGGCTCCATCAGTCATAGCCATGCGGATCAGAATAGCTTCACTTTGCATGCGTTCGGTGAGCCGCTTGCGGCGGATACGGGCTATTATATCGCGCATGGAAGTTCCTTTCACCGGGAATGGCGCAGGCAGACACACTCCAAAAACAATCTGCTGATTGGCGGAGCAGGTCAGTATGCCGAGAACAACAAAGTGCTGAACATGGCGGCAACCGGGCAGATCGAAGATGCCTATTGGCGGGATGGCGATGGTTATGTGCGCGCGGTAGCGACCGATGCCTACGCCAGCACCGTACCGCATGTGAAGCGTGTTGTACGGGAAATACATTTTCTGCAATCATCCTACTTCGTCATTGTGGACCACATTGACCTGAAGAAGCCGGACAGCGTTCAATGGCTGTTCCATGCACTACACCCGTTACAGCTGAAAGGGCAGACCTTCCGTCTGAACGGTACTAAGGCAGGGCTTGAGGGGACATTTGTCTATGCTTCCTCCGGTGAACTGTCGCTCAGCCAGACGGATCAATTCGCAGAGGTGGACCCGACAGAGTATGAAGGGCTGGACAGACATTATCATCTAAGCGCGGAAACACGGCCTGCTTCAAGCCATAGAATTGTAACGCTGCTTGTGCCATATAAGATTGAGGAGCCGAAGTATGTCCCTTATTTCATCGATGACCAGGATCACGGCATTCATCTATATTTTACCGACAACGGTGTAACGAAGAAGATCGAGGTATCCAAGACGTACTAGTAAGTGCTGACCTAAAGAAAACGCAATCTCATCTAAAACATCCCCATTGTTGCAGGCGGTGGGGATGTTTTACCATCTATATGAAAGCGCTTCACCAACGAGTGGTACCTAAATCTAAATCAGGATGAAAAGAGGGGTAGCATGAAAAAGTGGATGGTCACAGGCATGGCGCTATTGCTGGCGACAACCGTCATGGCGGGATGCAGCACTGGAAGCGGGGCGAATTCCGGTGAGAATGGGGGAGACGGCAAGACGAGGTTCTCCATGTCACTGCGAACGCTGGCGTATACGTATGTGGAGAAGTCGCCCGACATCAACCAGGATAAATGGGTGAAAAAGCTGGAGGATCTGACCAATACAGATCTCAAAATTGTCCTGGTGCCTCATAAGGAATATGAGCAGAAAATGGTGCAAATGTTTGCCACCAATGATATTCCTGATGTGGTGCAGGGTGACGGCGGCGTCAACGGCAAGGAGATGGCCGGCTCGGTCGAAGCCGGAGTATTTCAGCCACTGGATGAGTTGTTGCAGCAGTATGGGCAAGATTTGCTGAAAGCCGTGCCGAAGGAAGCCTGGGACCAGGTTACCCATGACGGCCAGATCTATGCCATCCCTGAATATTTATCCAATCCATCCCGCCGGGCAACCTGGATTCGTAAGGATCTGCTGGATCAAACCGGATTGCCGGTGCCTACCACGGTGGAGGAGACAATGGAAATGCTGCGCGCCTTTAAAAAACTTGGCGTGGAGAATCCATATATGGGGCGTGAGGATTTCAAATATGCGGATACCTTCTTTGGTGCCTATGATGTGCAACAGTTCCTCTCCATGATGGAGCAGCAGGGCGACCAGATTGTACCAAAGTTCATGGATAACGAGAATATGCAGCAAGCCCTGACGGTTTATAAGACGATGTACGAAGAAGGGCTGATTAACAAAGAGTTTGCGACCATCAACTCCACCGTATTCAAAAATACGATCCTCTCCGGCAAGGCAGGCATGTGGTCCATGAATGCCAACGAACTGATCCAGTGGGAGAAGCAGATTAAAGCGTCGGTTCCCGATGCCAAAATTGAGATTATCCCTTCCCCTGTCGGTCCGGACGGAAAGGGCGGGTATTATCTGTACGGTCCTGTGACACGTGCCTACTTTATTAATAAGGATGCGGCCGATCCGGCTTCCATTATCCGTTTTTTCAACTGGATGGTGTCTGATGAAGCGGAGAAGTTCTTTACGTACGGTACGGAAGGAGAGACCTACACAGAGGATAATGGTGTGATTTCATATACAGCTCCAACCGACTCTGCTGGTGTGGACGAGGAGCGTTACCGTCAATCGTTCTTATGGTTCGTACAGGACACAACATACAACAAAGGCTCCCTATCCCTGACTGAAGAAGGCAGAAAGCTGATGAATATTTACGATACGGTTTTAGCCAAAGAAGGTCGGGATGGCATTAACTTTGATCCGCGTTTGGAAGCTTTTGTACAGAATCCCGATATTGCTCCCAATTCGGATACACCTCCTCAGGTATTGCTCACACACATGATCAAGATGGTTTATGGCAAGGAGCCGATATCCGATTGGCCGAAGGTAGTTGAGGAATGGAAATCCAAAGGCGGGGATCAGGCCATCAAGGAAGCCACAGAGAAGTTCAAGAACGGTGAAGGCGTGTCGGCACCGCGTCGCTAGAATTGTTCGACATAAGCAATGATTACCATCAGCAATTGCAAAGGTATAACGTCAGGAGATTGGACTACCGTGCGGAGGGGATACAACTGAATAATTTGTTCAAAACGTGGAAAAAGCGCGTTGTCCTTGTTGCCATGTCTATGATTCTCATTAACGGTACCATCGTTCCCGTGCATGAAGTTCGGGCAATGGAAGATGTCATTTCTAGCTCTATTCGTAACCCTACACAGGAAGAAAGAGAAAACGTCCCTGAGCCGGAGGGCCCGGAGCTGGAGATTTACGCGGAAAACTTTGATGACCCGGACAATTTTGGCTCTACAGGTGGAATTGCATTGAGAGCTCCCTGGTCGCAGGAAGGGGCAGGTGGAAGCAAGGCCAAGACGTCATCTTCCACCACTGCTCCCTCGCTGCCCAATATGATCAAGATGGACGGAACCGATGCGCTTGCACTGCCTCTAAACTTGACTGGATACGGAAATATTCGGCTGAGCTACTACACGCGTGCTTCCTCCTATATAAGTGGGAGTGTGATTATCGAATGGTCGAAGGATGGTGGTACATCCTGGACGACGCTGGAGACATTTGAACTTCCCCCGGGCACCCCGGACCTGAAGAACAAGGAAGGCAATACGCTAAAAAGCTGGACGCTGGGTTCGGAAGCGAACAATATCAGCACGGTTAAAATTAGATTTCGGACGGGAGATGCGATGCAGGCCAACATGTATATCGACAATGTTGCCATTTACGGTCAGGCTATTCCCGGAATAACGCCTGCTCCCTCCCCAGTGCCACCAGGAGAGGGGAATACTGAATTTACGCCACCACAAGGAGTGACTTTGTACGAAGATGTGGAGATAGGTACAGCTGGTGGGCGGGCGATGTATTCATCCATTGCCGTTCCCGAGATAGCGGCAGCAGAACCGATGCCAGTCATGGTCTATATCCATGGAGGTGGATGGAACCACGGGGACCGGAAGCAGGCATTGAACTCCATATGCAATTATGTACTCAAACGCGGTTACATTGGTGTGTCTCTGGACTACCGACTGACGCCTGAGGCACCTTTCCCTGCCCAGATTCAGGATGTGAAGCTTGCTATTCGATACCTGCGAGCTCATGCAGAGCAGTACAATCTGGACCCAAGCCGTATTGGTGTCTGGGGATCATCGGCGGGCGGACATCTGGCTGCATTGCTCGGTACAACAGGGGACATGGTCGCTGGTGACACTGTAGAGCTCGATACAGGGGTGACAGTAGATATACCTGATCTGGAGGGTTCAGGCGGATGGCCTGAGTATTCCGACAAAGTGCAGGCAGTCGCCGACTGGTACGGACCTGCCGATTTTACGACGACATTTGCCAATAACTATAGCTCGATCACGGCTCTGCTTGGCGGGCATCGTGCGTTCGATGTTCCGGAGCAGGCCAGACTTGCCATGCCGGGCACGTATGCTTCAACGGATGATCCACCATTCTGGATTCGGCACGGTGATGCTGACGCCACTATTCCCTATACCGACAGCGTTGCTTTCGCGGGACAGCTTCAATCTGCGGGTGTGCCGATTGTGGATATGAAAGTCGTACCCGGTCAGGGCCATGGATTTACAGGGACGGCTTCCGAGACTGCGAATGCAGAGGCATGGGCCTTTTTGGATGAACATGTGAAGAACCGGATCGTTACGGAGCCTATTATTCTCAAAAGCAATCCTGAAGACACTTCGCCTGAAGATGAAGAAGATGAAGGAAAACCGTTGATTGAAAAGGTCATCGCCAGTAAGCTGCCAAGCGACGATGCGGCGATTGACAGCAGCAAGCCTGACCTGAATTTCAATCAGGCCACGGGCTCCAGTACCGGATTACTAAGCATCTCTTCCACTTCTTCAACCAAGAAATATGTGTACTTCAAATTTGATATGACTGGAAATGAGCCGGAAGGAGATCGGTATCGATTGCGGATTGCCGCCAAAAAAGGCACATCAAATATCGATACCACGTTGTCTCTGTACGGTTTGAATGAAACAGACTGGAGCGAATCATCGTTAACCTGGTCGAATGCTCCGGTCCAAAGTCTGAGCGAAGGTTCGCTGCTCGGCACATTCCAGGTTACGGCAGATCGGAATGGAAGCCCGGCCGTCTACGAAGTGGATGTAACCGATGCTGTGAAGAGTCGTCCAGATGCGGATCAGGTTGCATTTTTGCTTGCGGATGCGGAATCAACGGGTGTTTCCGTGAACGTATACACCAAGGAAGCGAACGGAACGAGCAATCCGCGTCCACAGTTAGCAGTCATTGCTTTGATCGAAGAAGGCAGTGACACGCAGTCACCCGAATGGGAGCAGGGAGCTGAGCTTGAGATTCGCAACTGGGGGACAGATTTTGCGGAACTAAGATGGCCAGCGGCCAGCGATGATACAGCTGTATCTGCCTACCGGATTTATCGGGATGGAGTTTTGCTGGCTGAACAAGATAAACAGTCATTTCATGACAGCGAACTTGCAGCTGGGACATCGTATACGTTTCAAGTGAAAGCAATTGACGAGGCGGGCAATATCAGCAGTGCTTTATCAACCGAGATGACAACCCTAGACTTCCCGTTATCGTCCCTGCCTGTGGCTTCTGTCACGGCAAGTGGCAGCGACGGTAACCTGGCGACCAATACCATCGACAATAACAGCTATACACGCTGGTCTGTTGCCGGGGAGGGGCAATGGATCACATTTGATCTGGGTCAGGTACAGTCAGTGGGTTATGTGGGGATTGGTTTTTACAAAGGGGATGTCCGAAAGACCTTTTTTGAGATGGAATCGTCTCTTGACGGTGAGCAGTGGACCCAGGTATTCAACGGCGAAAGCAGTGGGAATACAACCGAAATGCAGGCATTTGATATCCCAGACACTTCTGTACGTTATGTACGGATCACCGGCCATGGCAATTCCGATGCAAGTATTTACACAAGTCTGACCGATGTGCATCTGTATGCCCCTTTTGCAGGGGGAGGGACACCTGTGGCTCTGATCCCATACATCGTTCCACAACCACCTGAAGGGACGATGCCCTTTATCGCCCCAGGTCTGACGGAAACAGATGGTACACCACATGCTGTCCATGTTCCACATGCCGTGACCGGACGTACAATTGATGTACGGGATTATGGAGCAGATCCTGCCGACAACACGAGTGATGACCGACCAGCAATACAGGCCGCCATTGATGAGGCTGACGTGGGTGATGAAGTGTTTCTACCCAATGGAGTGTACAATTTGTTATCCGGGCCGGATGGAACCACCAACCTGATGCTCAAATCCGGGGTGAATCTGAGAGGAGAGAGCCGTGAAGGAACCGTGCTCCAGACATCGCTGGATCAGGTGACGGGCAGTGCCGTTCTGAAGGCATCGGCTCAGCATAGCATTCTCGTATCCAACATGACCCTAACTTCATCCTGGTCCGGAAGCTACACGACGGATCATCAATCCAATAATCCCTCCGCAGGGGGGCCGGATAGTCTGATTCATATCGCTAATTATGGCGAGGTACCATCGTATGACATTACAATTGACGGCGTAATTGTGGAAAAGTTCAAACGAATGGCTATCCGAATTGAGCATAGCCGCGATGTTGTTGTGAAGCATGCAACCTTCCGCAATGCAACAGATCTGGGCCCCGGAGGTTCAGGATACGGAATTTCGATTCAGGGAACGGCCAAGACCGATCGACTCGGCTTTGACAATGATACGTTATGGAATGTGGTGGAGGACAGTACATTTGAGGGTCCTTATCTCAGACATGGAGCACTGATTCAGTTTGTGGCTCACAATAACGTGTTACGCGGCAATACATTTAATGGAACCAAGCTGGATGCCATTGATCTTCATGGTGAACTGGAGTATTTGAATGAAATCTCCGGCAATGTCATTACGGATGTGCTGACAGGTGCAGGGATTGGGCTTGGCAATACAGGGGGTTCAGCGCCCAGCAACCACAGCAAGTCTGGCAAAGGAAACTACATTCATGACAACACAATCAAGAACAGCCGGATCGGTATTTCGGTGACGATGGGTACCCCCGATACTCTAATTGAGGATAATCTCATCGAGAATACAACCACGATTGCAGATGCGGCTGGAATCAAAGTATTGAATGGACCGGGTACGGTGATTCGCGGCAATGTCATTCGTAACAATACTGCCAGTGGATACTGGGGCGTACGGCTTGAGCGCGACAAAGGCGATGCTGGAGCTGGCAATATTGGCGAAGGGAATCCCGAGAATGTGTTGATTGAGGATAACCGAATCGAAGGTAACACAAACGGAATCGGCTTGTTTGCCGGAGTCGGCATTCTGCTAAAGGCTAACATTCTAAACAACGTGAATGAGGACTACTACCAAGCTGAAGGTGTGACCGTTACCGAGCTATAAAGGATCAGAATAAGTAGCTTAGCAGGTATCTATATAAGTTGAAGCTCAATTTTACACCTAAACGGAGAGTGCAGAACCAATTTGAAGAAGCGTAGCGTTCGCCTTTATCACCGGATTTTCCCCTTAAACAAAGGGAATGATGAAAATCTGGGGATAAGAGTGATCGGAAAATGGTACTGCAATCGGAGTGATAAGGTGTAACATTTATAGTTCAACTTATGTAGCCTGATGGGCTACTTTTTGTTATGGTCGTTATTTAAGTTTCACTAAAGGTTCGTCCTCTACCATGGTTACATAAGCCTCAGTTGCTTAACAGAAACCAAGAAGGAGGATTTATCATTTTGAATAATTTATTACGAAAAGCAGCAGTAACGGCATTATCCGTCACCATGGTAACGTCATCTTTTGGCCTGATTGCAAGTCCGAATGCGGCATATGCTGCAGAAAGTACAGCAACAACCGCGAGTGCAGGCGTGACACAAGCTTATGAATCGTTGTTCCAGACGGATAACGTCATTGATGTCAATGTAACGATTGATGATGCAGACTGGAATAGTATGCTCGAAAGCCCGCTCGATAAGGATTACAAGAATGTGAGTGTGGACGTGGACGGCAACAAGCTGGAGAACGTCGGTTTCTCCACCAAGGGGAACCTGACCCTGAAAGCCGTAGCCTCGATGGAGGATTCGGATCGATACAGCTTCAGACTGAAGTTTGATAAATACGACAAAACACAAACCCTGCTCGGACTGGACAAAATGGTGTTGAACAACAACTACGCCGATCCATCCTACATGCGTGAAGTTCTTCATTATGAAGCACTGCGAAGTATTGGCATGGATGTACCAATGACGAACTACGTCAATCTGTATGTTAATGGCGAACTGGTCGGTTTCTACACCGGGGTTGAAGCCGTAGATGACAGTTACTTGGAACGCAACTACGGGGAGGATTACGAAGAAGGTGTGCTCTATGATACGGATGAGAAGAGTTATCTTCAATATGAAGTGGGCAGTGACTACAGTACAATCACCAAAGACTTGGGTACGGATAAGGACAAAGCCAAATTAAAAACCTTCATCCAAACGCTGAACGAGATGCCAGAAGGCGAAAAGGGTGATATCGAGAGCGTGCTGGACGTGGATTCGGCGCTTCAATATATTGCAGGCAACATGGTTTTCGGCAACTATGACAGCTATAGCGGCGACAAAGGACATAACTACATGCTCTACGGCGATGAGGATGGCAAGTTTACAGTTGTGCCTTGGGACTTTAACATGTCCTTCAATGGATATTCCGGTGGAGGCGGACGTGGTACAACAACCGGATCGACCACGACCAGCACCAATGCAACGAACGTATCTGTGGATGAGCCTGTACTAGGCATTAGCATGGAAAATGTACCGATGATTAATAACCTGCTTGCTGTGCCGGAGTATAAGGAAAAATATTTGAGCTACGTCAATGAACTGACAGACTATATGGAAGGCATTCAGGATCGTATTACTGGCCTTGCCGATGAGATTCGTCCTTATGTAGAAGCAGATCCAACGAAATTCTATACGACAGAACAGTTTGAATCCAACATCGCTTATTCTGCCAATGCAGATGTCGCAGGGGGGATGGGCGGAACACCACCTGAAGGATTTGAGGGAATGACACCACCTGAGGGCATGGAAGGCATGACACCGCCAGATGGAGCAACACCTCCGGATGGCATAACGGGAACAACAGATAGCACAGGCAATACGCAGACACGTCCTGGCGGTAACTTTGGCGGTGGAGGCGGAGGTATGGGCTCCATGGCAGCCGGGTCACTAACCACATTTGCACTGAACCGCCTTGCGAATCTGCAAGAGCAACTTGGGCGTGAAGTAACGCCGCTGCCTGAGACTTCGGAAGAGGCAGGCTCGAATACTTCATCTGGAACAACTGACAAAACCATTACCGTAACACTCGATGGTAAATCGATCACATTCCCGGATCAGGACCCGCTAGAGCAAAGTGGAAGAGTGATGGTACCTGTGAATGCAATCCTTGAAACACTTGGTGCAGAAGTGACTTGGGACAAAACGGCGAAGACGGTAACGGCTGTTCTGCATGATCAGACCCTTGTGCTCAAGATCGGAAGCAGCACAGCAACGGTAAATGGAGAGACAATTGAAATTGATGCACCAGCGATCATTCAAAACAGTCGCACACTCGTGCCTGTACGCTTCATCTCTGAAGGACTGGGACTTACCGTGGACTGGGATCAAACTGCATCACAAGTAAGTCTTACATCCAAATAAGCAATATCTTCTGTGGTGCAACGTTGTTGTACGGAGAATGAGAGAAGGGATTCGATGGTCAGATCGAATCCCTTTTTGCTCTGCTTTTGTAGATTAGAAAGGAGCGAAGACATATCCAATTTATCGTTCCAGATTGATATTTAATTTCCAACCAGCAGATCATTCTCACATAATTACGGAGAAAGCTGAAAAACTTTGATTTTTATTTTTGATAACTGTGACAAATGTCACTGAAATCTTATAAATATTGTGAACACTCCTACCGATAAGACTATAGTGATGTTCGAAACGGAATTGTAATCGGCTTGAATATCCCCACAATTACATAGGGAAAAGGGTGGCTCACACACATGCGAAGCATGAGCATCGGTACCAAAATCAGTTTGATCGTTATCAGTATATTTATCGTCTTCTCCTCAGCTGTGGCGGTAAGTGTAATCATGGAGATGAGACAGGGGATTACGACATTCGCTACAGAGAAGGCGAAGCGAGATTTGGAAATGGCGAATAGTATCATCACATATAAGTATCCAGGAGATTGGGCCATTCAAGACGGACAATTATTCAAGGGAGATATCGCGCTGGAAGGTAACTTCGAACTGGTGGATGAGATTGGACAAGCATCTGGGGACACGGTGACCATCTTCCGAGGTGATGAACGTGTCGCTACGAATGTTATGATAGACGGGGAACGTGCTGTTGGCACGAAGGTATCTGAAGAGGTCGCCCAGACCGTTTTGCAGCAAGGGGAAAAATACTTCGGTGAAGCCGTGGTTGTGGGTCAGAAATATCAAACGGCCTATGAACCCATCAAGAACGCATCCGGAGAGATTATCGGAATTTTCTATGTTGGTGCTTCTCAATCATTAATCGATGTGATTATCTCCTCGTTCCTCAAGACATTCCTCATCGTATTCCTGGTTGCGATGTTGGTCGCAATTATCTTGATCCTGTGGTACGTTCGCAGGGTGAGAGTACGAATCGAACGGGTATCCGTAGCGATTAAGCGTGCGGGTACGGGGGATTTCACACAGCCGGTTGTGGACCATGTTCAAGACGAGATTGGCATGTTGGGCACGGGATACAATGAGATGAGAAGCAATCTGCAGGTCATCATTCAGGGGGGACTTCAGGCTGCGGAGAAGGCGGGGCATTCGACCGGGCTGCTCCTGAAGATTGCGGATCAAACAGCCAAAGAATCGGCGCAGATTGAATCCTCCGTTGAACAAGTGGCACAGGGAGCCGAGAGCCAGACGATTAGTACGGAAGAAAATCTGCAGGCCATGGAAGAAGTGGCTATAGGCGTACAACGTATGGCAGACAAGGCCTCCAGCATCTCTGACTCTGCTATGTATTCACGCAACCAGGCAGAGACCGGAGGTGAAGCGGTGCAACTTACCGTTCAGCAGATGTCTGCGATTGAATCCTCCGTTACCAGAACGGATGAAGTCATTCGCATGCTGGAAGGGAAGTCGGCACAGATTAGCCAGATGGTTTCCACCATTCATGAGATTGCGAATCAAACGAATCTGCTCGCCCTCAATGCATCCATTGAAGCGGCAAGAGCCGGGGAACATGGCAGAGGATTTGCCGTGGTATCTACCGAGGTTCGTAAACTGGCTGAACAAGCGGAAGACTCTTCAGATCGTATTGAAGAACTGGTCAAAGCCATGGAACAAGATATGCAGCAATCGCTATCGGCCATGTCGAGAGTGAAGGATGAAGTGCAAGAAGGGCTGCGCTTGACCCGGGAAACGGAACAAAACTTCAGCCTGATCCGGGATACGAACTTGCGTATTGCGACAGAGATTGAGGACATGGCTGCGACGAGTGAAGAGATGTCCGCAGGCGTGGAGCAGATTGTGGCTTCCGTACATGAGATCGCTCGCCATGCGCAGACGGCCAGTACCAATTCACAGCAGGCTGCCGAATCTGTTCATGAACAGCTCAAGTCGGTAGAGCAGATCAAGGCTTCTGCGGCTATTTTGTCTGATGTGTCGACAGAACTCCAGACTTCACTTCGTCCGTTTAAGATATAATATCTGTTACAATAGGGAAAAGGAGGGACTGCAATATGGCTCCTGATAAAACAAAACTTTTCCCCAATGAGAATATCCGCACCGTATGTTACATTCAAAACCTGCCGCCGCGTTCCAACGTGGACATCGGTGATTATACGTATTATAGCGATAACACGAATCCGCCAGAGCAATTCTATGACCGGATACAACATCATTATGACTTTATTGGTGATCGCCTGGTTATTGGCAAGTTCTGTGCAATTGCGGAAGGTGTGACATTCATTATGAATGGCGCGAATCATCGGATGGAGGGCATGACGACGTATCCTTTTAACATTTTCGGTGGAGGATGGGAGCGTGTGACACCTACACTTGAGCAGCTTCCATATAAGGGTGACACGGTACTGGGGAACGATGTATGGCTTGGACAACATGTGACGATCATGCCTGGTATCACGATTGGAGACGGAGCAATCATTGCCTCCAATTCAACCGTTGTTAAGGACATTGAACCCTATACAATAGTAGGTGGTAATCCAGCCAAGACTGTTAAAAAGCGTTTTGACGAAGAAACGATTGCACTGCTGCTGGAATTGAAGTGGTGGGATCAGGATGAGGAATGGCTGGATACGCATTTGGAACGTCTTGTCTCTACATATGATCTACAAATCTTGCGCGAACTTCTGAACAGCAAATAGGATGGTTATCCATTGTGCATAAAAGACAAAAAAGCTGGTCCCTGACGGAGCCGGCTTCCCAAGCAAATCAGGCCCTGGACCGTTTTGAGCGGATCAGGGCCTCTTGTTGTCCAAGATGAAATGTTAATTTAGCGGGTGGGTGGTCGTAGGTTGCAATCAGACTGTACTGATGGGGGCTTTAAATGAGTATGAGCTTCTGCATGATCCGAGTTTGTCTGTTTGCCAGAATAAAAGTTAATGATATCATCAACGGTAGTAAACACGACATTTAAATCCATATTATCATTGTGTGTTTGAATAAAAACCTCTTTTCAATGGGTTGTTACGTTTGTTACGTGGTTTAATTTAAAGCTTCTTTCATGCTTAAACCTGCTGTGAATACAGGAACTTTACCTGCAGGTAGTTGAATTTCCTTGCCTGTTCTCCGGCTTCTTCCCGTTCTTGCCTCACGCTTCTGTACTTCGAATTTCCCAAATCCAACGACTTGAACTTCTTTACCTTCTTTGAGAGCTTCGAGAATTGAATCCAGTACAACGGTTACAGCTTTTTCAGCATTCTTCTTGGAAAAACCGCCAGCCTTGGCTACTTCTGTGATCAATTGTTCTTTATCCATGGGGAATACCTCGCTTTCATTCTTGGGATGTGGAAACTTTGCTGTGACACATATGAGTAAATAAAAAGCTGCCTTATTAATAAGGCAGCTTTCATATAATTAAAGTTTAGTAACGTTCTCAGCTTGTGGTCCACGGTTACCTTGAGTTACTTCAAATTGAACGCGTTGACCTTCGTCCAAAGATTTGTAACCTTCACCTTGAATTGCACTGAAATGAACGAATACGTCTGTTCCTTCTTCAGTTTCGATAAAGCCGAATCCTTTATCCGCGTTGAACCATTTCACTGTACCTGTTTGCATGTGATTCCTCCAAAAAATAAGTTTTTAGCCGATCATTATGACGAGTATTATTGAAAAATTGACACTCACCTGGTGCATTTAAACCACAGACTTGATGTCCGCTAATGTATCGATTAATATTATAATACCATGTCCGCTAATATAAGTCAAGATTTGGAGGTATTTTCTAATGAATCAGTCATCAGGGGTTTCGGTGCAGCGGGAAACGACGATAGAGGAATTCATACATATGCTTGCCATTGAGGGAGAATTGCATCCCAAAACCGTGAAGGAATATGCAAGCGATCTGAAGCACTTTATCGAATGGTACAAGGAAAGCACCATGCTTAGCGAAGAAATGACATTGCGAATCGAAGACGTGGATACATCCACTTTAGTCAACTATCGCGAAGATGCTCACAAAGTTATGTTATTGAAACCAGCCACCATTAACCGGAGGTTGATTACGCTGAAGCGTTTTTTTAAATGGGCTGTCGCGGAATCCAGGCTCAGTCAGGACCCTTCCAAACCACTAAAATTCATTCCGGAAGACAAAGTAAGTCCACGTCGAATGACATTCGAAGAAGAGCAGGCATTCCTCGCTGCAGTGGAATATGGTAATTCCCTTCGTGATCAGACCATCCTGACCCTTATGTTTCACACGGGCTTGCGAACGATGGAGGTATGCAACCTCAAGTCTCATGATATCGAACTTGGTAGACGGAATGGTCATCTGACAGTGAGAGCCGATAAACGCAACCGGGAGCGTAAGGTCCCTTTGAATATGCAGTGTATTGTAATATTGAATCAGTACTTATCTGATTTCGCTACCGATCCTGCTTACCTTTTTCCTTCGGAAAAGACAAACGATCGTTTAACGGAGAGAGCACTACGCCATCTGATTAAAAAAGTAATGATTGCAGCAGGGCTGGAAGGACTGAGTTCACACGACCTGCGTCATCGTTTTGGCTACGCCATGGCTGAGCATACGCCACTGCACCGTTTGGCCGAGATAATGGGACACACCAACCCAGATACAACAATGATTTATTTTAAAGCATTAAGTACGAATCATCGTAAAGAACAAGAATAAAGTCTGAATTATAGTCAGAATCAAAACACCTCTTATTAAAAGTACTTCGAAATTTTCCGTGTTTTTATTACTTTAACCTACCTTTAGCATTTATATACGATCCTTCACATTTCACTTAGGCACTGCCCAACAGGGTTGCCTTACCTCTATTGAAGAAAGCGATTACATATCCCTGATAATATTGTATATTATGATGGCAACCTCGGGACTGATCAACATGAGCCCTTAGCATTTGGCATAAATTCGGTGAGCAATAAGAAATCCAATGATTCACAATGTCACATATATATTAGTTGTTAGGGCATACGGCCTGTCATAAAAAGGAGGAATCCGAACGTGTACCGGGTACTGCTGGTGGATGATGAAGAAGATGTGCGTGAAGGACTTGTTGTAGAGGTTGATTGGGAAGCGCTCGATCTGCGGATTGTCGGTTTGGCTGAGAATGGGCGGGAAGCATTGGAGATGGCGGAGCGGGTAGAGCCGGATATTGTATTGACCGATATCAGCATGCCCTTCATGAATGGTCTGGAACTCGCGCAAAGATTGAGGAAGCGAAATCCACTTGTGAGGGTGGTCATTTTGACTGGATATGATGAATTTGATTATGCAAGGCAAGCCATCTCGTTAAGTGTGGATGAATATCTGTTGAAGCCGTTCTCGGCAGGGCATCTCACCGAACTGCTCACAAGATTACGCGCCCAGATGGCGGCTGAAGTGGCTGAGCGTGAAGATGTACAGCAGCTGCGTGAGCACTATCATACCAGCTTGCCTTTATTACAGGCAGATCTGATGGCGACCTTGCTCCATCGGCAGAAATCCTCCACATATATTCATAGTAAAGCCAAACAATGCGGATTGGATCTGACAGGAGAACGCTATGGTGTGTCCGTATTGACGCTGCATATGGATGGGGATATACAAAAGGAGAAACCTGAGGGAGGATTCAACGAGCCTCCAAACCGACATAACAAAACAACATCCGAGGTATCGGATCAGTCT
This sequence comes from Paenibacillus sp. UASWS1643, assembly GCF_008693195.1. Lineage (NCBI taxonomy): Bacteria > Bacillati > Bacillota > Bacilli > Caryophanales > Paenibacillaceae > Paenibacillus > Paenibacillus sp. UASWS1643. The sequence goes on along the minus strand of NZ_VXKZ01000113.1, from coordinate 151,810 downwards.
GAGATATTTGTTCCCGGAGGTTCCTTGCGTCAATCTGAGGATGCTGAGCTGAAACGCTTTGCTGCACTTAATATTGCGGCAGAAGTTTGGGCGGAGCATGGGGCTGGTCATGCCTTTATGCATCAGGAGACGATTGTCCTGCTCTATGTGGATCGCTCGGGCGGTACAGATGGAGCGAAGCGGCAACAGAAGGCATTGGAAAATGTGATGCGCAGCATCAACCACTATTTACGTATCCCGGCTACGGTGGGATCTGGTCAGATTGTGGATACACTCGCGGATGTGAATCATGCCTATGAAGATGCCCTGCTGGCACTGGATTATCGGCTTGTGCCCGGGACGGATTCAATCATATACATCGCGGACGTAGAGAGACAGACGGCGGGCAAGCTGCGGTTCGACGAATTGAAGCAGCAGACGCTGACACGATGCCTGAAGGCAGGTACACAAGCAGAGCTGGAGGAAGCACTGGCGATCATTTTCGGGGAAATTACAGTGGAACACGGGCGAAGTGATATTCAGCTCTATTTAATTGAAGTATTAACAACAGTATGGAAGGCAGCACAGGCATCAGGGGAGGAGATGGAAGACATCTTTGGTGCAGGGTTCCAGTTGTATGCGGATTTGTTCCGACTGCCGGGTCTTACTGAGGCACAGAAGAAGGTACAGGAGGTCTGTCTACTCGTACAACATCGCATTGCCAGCGGACGGCAGCATGTATATAAGGATATTGTCGAGCAGGCGTTGGTCTTCACGAAAGAGCATTATGCCGACCCTGACCTGTCCATTCAGAAGGTGTGCGGGCATTTGCATATCAGCTCCGGTTATTTTTGTGGCATTTTCAAAAAAGAAGTGCAACTTACCTTCCTGCAGTACCTGATGCAGATCCGAATGGAGGCAGCCCGTGAACTGCTTCGTTCGACAGAGCTGAAGTCCTTTCAGATTGCGGAGCAGGTTGGCTTTGCTGAACCCAATTACTTCAGTTTTTGTTTCAAAAAACATATTGGCGTCTCGCCCAAAGAATATCGTAAACAGGCTTCCCAGGCTGCAAGTGAGGGTTCACTCCGATGAAGTTCTTGTCCAGATGGGTGAAGTCCATGGGAGTTCAATTACGCTCTCGTCTGCGTTCGTCCAGAGTCAGCAGTATCCGGTTTATTATAACGTGGTCCTTTTCCGTCTTCATCGTCTTGGTGCTAACCATCATGGCGATGCTTCTGCATGACAAGTTCACACAGGCTGCCGAGCGAAGTGCGGAACTCACTACGAGACAGATTGTGGATCAGGTCAGTTATAACCTGGAGGATTACGTCCGCAGTATGTCTCATCTGTACCGTGCCATTGAGGAACACATGCTGCGTGACGGGAAATGGGAAGGGGAACTGGTGGACAAACAGCTTGACACACTGCTCAGCAGTCGTGAAGATATCATCTCGATTACTCTGCTTGATTCCACGGGGAAACTGCTCAAGAACCGACCTACAGCCGAATTAAAAACCAGCGCCCATGTGACACAGCAAGGGTGGTTTCAGTCTGCACTCCGTGTGCCAGATCACCTGAGTTTCTCGTTACCTCATATTCAGAACATGTACACAGGCCCATATAAATGGGTCGTTTCCATGAGCAAAGGCATAACGATACGGCAAAATGGTCAGGATCGGCAGGTTATCCTGCTGGTCGATATCAATTTCAAACAGATGGATGAACTGAGCCGTCGGGTCAGTCTGGGGCAACGGGGATATGTCTATATCATCGATGAGAGTGCGGGCAATATCGTGTACCATCCGCAGCAGCAATTGATGTATATGGGACTCAAAAGCGAGAATATCGAACAGGCTTTGGTGGCTTCCGGCAGTTACGAAGATGAAGCAGATGGACAGAAAAGACTGAATACTGTTAAGTCAGTCACTAACATCGGGTGGAAAATCGTCGGTGTTGCTTATCTGGATGAGATTATGACAACGCGTCAGGAAGTGAACGGATATCTCATTCGTGTACTGGTCGTTGTACTGGTACTGGTCATCCTTGTATCCCTGTTCCTATCCTCCAGTCTGACTCGTCCGATCCGGCGGATGGAACGTAAGATGAAGGCGGTGGAGCGCGGGGATTTCAACGTGGAGTTACCTATTGAAGGCCCGCTGGAGGTGGAACGACTATCCCGTCGCTTCAACCTGATGGTCAATAAAATTCGCACCTTGATGGATGAGATCATTCATGAACAGGAACAGAAGCGGCGTCTGGAGCTGGAAGCTTTGCAGGCCCAGATTAATCCGCATTTTTTGTACAATACGCTGAATTCCGTGGTGCGCATGGTAGGCATGAGTCGCAATGAAGAAGTGATTACGATGATTACATCACTCTCGCGCCTGTTTCGCATCAGTCTTAGTCAAGGTAAAACGATTATCACGATCAGGGAAGAGCTGGAGCATGCGCAGCATTATTTGACGATTCAGCAGATGAGGTTCAAGCGCAAATTCAACTTTACCATCAATGCAGATGAGACGATCATGGAATGCCTTACATTAAAGCTGGTGCTTCAACCCCTGATTGAGAACGCCATTGTTCATGGCATTGAGTACCACATGGACGAAGGAAGTATTGAGGTCGATGTTTATTGTGAGGACAACAAGCTGGTGTTTCGCATTACAGATAATGGGGTCGGCATGACGGAAGAACAGATGTCGGGATTACTAAGTGGTCGTCCTGTGGTCAAAAGCGGTGCAGGCTCCGGCGTAGCGGTACGCAACGTCCATGACCGAATTCGGCTCTATTATGGGGAGGGTTACGGACTTGAATTTGCAAGTGAGTTGGAAGAAGGCACCACGGTCTGGATTCGGATTCCCATTCAATCGCAGCAGAAGGAGGGCGAGCCTGATGACAGACAAACAAGTGAGTAGGAACGATGCCCATAGAGTTAAAGAATTGAATATTCGTACGTTTTGGAAAAAGGTTGCTGCGAGCTTCCCTGGAATTCGGAAAATTCGTTTAATAACCCTGACAGCTGCAAGTTGCTGTCTGCTCATATGCAGCGCCTGTGGTTTATCGAGTCCCGATGCTACGGCATCGCCGCCACGTATCGCGCTGATTACGCCAGCTGGGACAGGGGAACTTGCGGAAGCCATCCGGCTTGGCGCCGAAGCGGCTGCCAAAGAGAGTGGAGCCGAACTGATTACCGTGGAAGCATACCCTTCCGATGGTGATGTGTACACGCCTACCATTTTGGACTCTGCTGAAAATCAGATGCAGGTCAAACGAGCAAATATCAACAGCCAAACGTTGTCTCGCAGTGCGCGAGAGCGGGCTCAAGTGGAGGCCGCCGCATCGGCTCTGAAGCAGGGGGCATCAGCTCTATTGGTTGATCCCCTAAGTGAGAAGGCACTTAGTGACATCATTCAGGAGGCACAGACAACAAATTCCGATGGAACCATTGTTCCTGTCATTGTGCTTAACGATGAATTCCCTGTGAAAGGCATCACCAGTTTCATCTCGATGGATAATGTTGAGGCGGGAAGACAGGCCGGCCAGGCTATGGCGGAGCTTCTGGAAGGGAAAGGGCATGTTGCCTTATTGGGCCCCGATCCTCTAAATTCTGGTCTGATTCAGAGAGAGCAGGGAGTTATGGAAGCCTTGGTACAGTATCCTGATATTCAAGTGGAAACCAAATCGATATGTAATACACGGGATGGATGTTGGCAGACTGCGAAGCAATTGCTGGACCAGCAGAAGGTGGATGGCTTCATTACTCTTCAGGAACCTGCTTCTCTGGGGGCAGCGGATGAACTGAATCGACGCAAATCGGCGGACAAGGTAAGGATTGTTGGATTTGGCAGTGAACAACAGCAACTGGAACAATTGCAGGAAGGGGTCTTTGATCATCTCATCGTCCAGAATGGATACAGTGCAGGTTATCTGGGATTGAATCAAGCCATTGCACGGCTGAACAATCAACAGGTGCAAGCGAGAGTGTTACTTGAGACCAAGCTGGTTAGTACAGACAATATGTTCTGGATGGATAACCAGAAGCTGTTGTTTCCTTTTGTACAATGAACGAGTGCCGGGACGAATGCTGAATGAAGAAATTACGGTGTTTGTTAACTTGAGGAAGATTTCGATAGAACAGGTGAAGATATTGTATTCGAATTTAATGTAAACCCTTTCATAATAAAGACATCGGTGAAGCCGAATGAACTTGGGGGAGGTCATTAGGATATGAAGAAAACATGGATGACACTGTTGATTACGGCATGTATGGTTGTGGCGGCGGGGTGTAGTAGCGGCGGAGACAGTGCAGGTGGAAGTACGGGAACAGATACAGGAGGCCAGACAGCAGCCGGGACGGAAACGCCAAAGATTGGTGTTGCCATCTACAAATTTGACGATACTTTCATGACGGGAGTGCGTAATGCAATGACCGCAGCAGCGGAAGGTGTTGCGACTCTGGATATTGTGGATAGCCAGAATGCACAGCCAACCCAGAACGAGAAGGTCGATCTGTTTGTGTCCAAGAAATACAATGCCATGGCCGTGAATCCGGTGGACCGGACGGCAGCAGGTGTCATCATTGACAAGGCCAAGGCAGCGAACATTCCGGTGGTATTCCTTAACCGTGAGCCCGTGGCTGAAGATATGAACAAGTGGGATAAAGTGTACTACGTAGGAGCAAAAGCGGAGGAGTCCGGTACGATCTCTGGACAGCTGATTGTAGATTACTGGAAAGCACATCCGGAAGCAGACAAAAACGGCGATGGCAAACTGCAATACGTCATGCTGAAAGGGGAACCGGGTCACCAGGATGCAGAGCTTCGGACCAAATATTCGGTTCAGGCGATCCAGGATGCCGGTATCGAAGTGGAAGCATTGGCGGAAGACACGGCGATGTGGGACCGCGTGAAGGGTCAGGAGAAAATGCAAGCTTTCCTGGCATCCCACGGCGACAAAATTGAAGCCGTTCTTGCGAACAATGATGACATGGCCTTGGGTGCGATTGAGGCATTGAAAGCAGCCGGATACTTCAAGGATGGCAAATCGATGCCCGTTGTAGGTGTGGATGCAACAGCTCCAGCCATTCAGGCTCTACAGGATGGCACAATGCTGGGCACGGTGCTCAATGATGCCAAGAATCAGGGTGCAGCCACGGTGGCACTGGCTTCCGTACTTGCCAAAGGTGAGACACCAACGAAGGAAAATACCAAATACGATATTACCGATGGTAAATACGTCTGGATTGCATACAAAAAGATTACCAAAGACAACATTGCCGACGCCCAATAACAACACGAGACAGGGACGTCCGACATTCGGGTAACGTCCCTTTTTTGCCGGTCATATGGAAGGGAGGAACCAAGATGGAGTCACCTTACCTGCTGGAGATGAATGGAGTTTCGAAAGCATTTCCGGGTGTGCAGGCACTAAGTCAGGTCACATTGAAACTGAAGCCCGGTACGGTTCATGCCTTGATGGGAGAGAATGGAGCGGGCAAATCCACACTTATGAAATGTCTGTTCGGGATGTACCATCCGGATGAAGGAACGATACGCATCGGAGGAAAGGATGTGGATATTCCGAATTCCAAAGCGGCACTTCAGCAAGGCATATCCATGATTCATCAGGAGCTTAATCCGGTCCCGCATCGTCCGGTGATGGAGAATATCTGGCTGGGTCGTTTTCCAATGAAGGGAATACTTGTGGACGAGAAACGGATGTATACCGATACACTGGCTCTGTTCAAGGACCTGAATCTGGATATTGATCCGAAGGCTCAAGCGGGAACATTGTCTGTCTCCAAGATTCAATCGATGGAAATCGCCAAGGCGGTCTCGTTCAATTCCAAAGTCATCGTCATGGATGAGCCAACTTCTTCCCTGACAGGCAAGGAAGTGGATCAGCTCTTCGCCATTATTAATGAACTACGCAGTCGGGGTGTGTCCATAATCTACATTTCCCACAAGATGGAGGAGATCCTGACGATCTCGGATGAAGTGACAATCATGCGTGATGGCTTCGTTGTCGGGACGTGGGATGCTGCGGATTTAACGACAGATCTGATTATTACGCGTATGGTGGGTCGTGATCTGGATGAACGTTTCCCGGAACGGACCAACGTACCCGGTGAAGTGATATTAAAGGCCGAGGGTCTGACATCCAACCAGTCCAAATCGTTTCAGGATGTATCCTTTGAGCTGCGAAAAGGTGAAGTGCTCGGCATTGGCGGGTTGGTTGGAGCACAGCGTACAGAACTGATGGAGTCCTTGTTTGGACTACGCGGACTCGCTTCAGGTACGATTTCGATTCATGGGCGCAAGGTGAAGATTAACTCCCCCGCAGCAGCGAAGCGTCATAATATCGCGTTGCTCACGGAAGAACGAAGGGTTACAGGAATATTCCCCGTGTTGTCGGTGTATGAGAATACGATCATTGCCAGTCTGGGGCGCTACCGCAATCGCTTGGGCTTGCTGGATGAGAAAAAGGGACGGGAAGAAGCACGGGAACAGACGCAGAAGTTCAGAACCAAAACGCCTTCAGTTAACACGCTGATTCGAAACCTGTCGGGCGGTAATCAACAGAAAGTTCTGCTGGCCCGCTGGTTGCTGACCGATCCGGAGATTCTGTTGCTGGATGAACCGACACGTGGAATCGATGTAGGGGCCAAGTTCGAGATTTACACCATTATTACGGAACTGGCTCGTCAGGGCAAAAGCATTATTATGATTAGTTCGGAGATGCCTGAACTGCTTGGTATGTCGGATCGCATTATGGTGATGAGCGAAGGGCGTCTAACCGGAATCGTGGACGGAGCCGAGGCAACAGAGCAGGATATTATGAGGCTGGCCGCTCAGCAGCGGATGGCTTAGTCAGGAGGGAAACAGATGAACACACAGATGATCAATCAAGTGAAAAATTATGTAACACAACGCGCCATCTTTATCGTATTGATTCTGCTCATCATTGGTATAGCTATTGCCGATCCTAATTTTCTGGCCTTCTCTACACTGCGGGACATCTTACAGCAATCCTCCACACGGGCCATTATTGCACTCGGTGCAGCCTTTATCCTCGTCACGGGTGGGGTCGATCTGTCCGCGGGAAGAGTGGTTGGTCTGACGGCTGTTGTATCGGCATCGATGCTGCAAATTGATGAGTATGCGAACCGCTTCTTCCCCGATCTGCCCCATTTGCCGGTGTTGTTGCCGATTCTGGTTGGAATCACCGCAGGTCTATTCGTGGGTTTGGTCAATGGACTGATTGTCGCCAAATTACATGTGCCCCCTTTTATCGCAACGCTGGGTACAATGGTTGCCGTGTATGGACTGAACTCCATCTATTTTGATACGGAACCCAACCAATCACAGCCTATCGGAGGATTAAGACCTGATTTTACCGTCATTGGCTCTGGATACATTGATCTGGGCGGGGGTTATTCCATCCCGTATATTGTCCTTATCGCTATTGCGGTGGCTTTAATCTGCTGGGTGATCTTTAATAAAACACGTCTCGGCAAAAATATGTACGCGATCGGTGGTAACATTCAGGCAGCACATGTATCCGGGATTCATGTGGCCCGCAACCTGGTTGCCCTGTATGCCATTGCGGGTGCATTATATGGCCTGGGTGGTGTGCTTGAGGCAGCCCGAACAGGTGGAGCAACAAACAATTACGGTAATATGTATGAGCTGGATGCGATTGCCGCATGTGTGGTAGGTGGCGTATCAACGGCGGGTGGTATTGGAACGGTACCTGGAGTTATGGCGGGTGTACTGATCTTCGGGGTCATTAACTATGGTCTGACGTTTATCGGTGTGAGTCCGTACTGGCAATTGATTATCAAAGGATTAATCATTGTTGCTGCGGTGGCTTTTGACATCCGTAAGTATATGGCGAAAAAATAAGATGAGCCTCAAGAGGTTACACCAGTCACTCCGATGACAGAACAACCTTCTGATCGCTGTTATCCCCAGATTTTTTGATTCCCTTCTAAAAGTGAAAATCCGGGGATAAAGGCGAGATGTATGCTTCCGAAGTAGCTTTCTTTCAGAAAGCTTTTAGCTCCGCTTCTTCAGGTTATTTCTGTCCTCTACGTTATGGTGTAAAAATTCCATTCATCTTATATGAAAAAGTAGCAAAAAAGCCAGCCCTCGGGATATATAGAGAGCTGGCTTTAATTGTTTACCCATTGACCATCCAATCGATAACGGGGATAACTGGTCCAATGATGCATAAGAGCAACATGAATCCGGCGACGTTATAAGATACACTCGTACCGAAATGCGCACGATATTTTTTGGCAATCAAGAAGGCTGGAATCCAGAAGAGGGCGGCTACTACAAATGGAATGTGAAGTCCTTGAGTTCCATTGCTATAAATAGGTATGTTTATTAAGTTTAAAAGATAATGACTGATCATAAAGTTTGCTTTGCCCCATGGAAAGTTAAAAGCAAGGCCCATCGTCAGTACAAGCAGAGATAGCGTTCCGAAGCCCAGTGGTTTTCGTTGTGTTGTCATGTGATATCCTCCATAACCAAGAATTTATCCTAAATTAATCCATTAATGTATTGTACCACAATAATGATATGCGAAGAGGAATTATTTCACTTTTGTTGATTACAATTACATCATATGTCCTATTGCCTTCGAAAATTATACATTCATGTGAATTTGACCAGCCTCCATTAATCGACAACATCAGCTAATCATAATCGATATAATACATGTACATAAGTTGTTTGATGTGAGTTTTATGTCAAAGGGGGCGAGGCTATTTGCTAAGTTACACGATGAAAATGGTAATTTTCCCACTGGGCTGTTTGCTTGTCATTCTGTCCTCTTATGTTCTAAGGCTTACCCCTCATTTGGAAATCATGTTGCTTTCGGGGACTTTATTGGTAGCAAGTATTTATGGGGAGAGAAGATATCCTGTACTGCGAAAGTTCCAATGGATTTTTCTCGGAATATTCCATTATTTCAGTGAGCTGAACTGGTGCAACATGTTGTATTATATGCTCATCCTTTCTATGATCGAGGGCAAACAGCGTGTAGCGCAGACCTTGCCCATTTCACTGCTGTTTATGCTGGAATATACGGTGATTCGCCTTTCCTATGTGCCTATAGATGCATACGCATTGCTGGTTTCGTTATTTGACCTGTTAACCTCGGTTGTTATCATTTTTTTGTATCATACCTTAATCAACAGTGAGGTCGAGAAGCGCAGGCTTCGGGAAAAAAATCGGTTCCTGACCCTGCATGATCCGCTTACCGGTCTGTTGAATTACGAAGGTTACATGGAGGTACTGCATAAGACAGTAGAACAGCAACGGTCTTTTTTGCTTGTCCTTTTGAACGTTAATAACTTTAGCGGCTTTAAAAAAGATTCAGAAGATCCTTGGTGTACGGTAATCACAAGTACAGGTCAGATGATCAGCAATCATTTCACCGAGGCCTATGGCATATCCCGGTATGCAGGAGACCGATTTGCGGTCGTTTTGCCGGAGATACAGGATGTGGAAGAACGAATGTCGTCACTGTTATCCGTGCAGCTTCAAGGACTCCAGGTAAGCTACAGCATCTCCCTGTACCCGGAAATGTCGGATTCGTTGCAGCACTTTATGACGGTAGCCGAGGATAGGCTGCTTCAACAACAGCGCAGCAAATGGCTGAAAAATGAAGAAGAAGTATTTCGTTCCGAAAGATTAAGGGCCGTGGGTGAACTGGCCGCGGGGATGGCTCATGAAATTCGGAACCCGCTTACCGCAATTCGGGGATTTCTGCAGCTTTCCCGTGGACAAGCGTTTAATATCGCGCCATGGTATGAAGTGATTATGGGTGAGGTGACGAGAGTAACCGATCTGACGGCTGAATTTTTGCAGTTTTCCAAACCACATGCCAATCACATGAAACCTGAACATTTGGGTCACTGCCTTGAACGAGTGATGTCTTTGACCGAGTCAGATGCGGCATCCCGAGGGCATCAAATTACGCTTGAAATGACTAATGAGCCAGTTGTGATCAACATGGATCGGGATAAGATTGTACAGGTATTGATCAATCTGATTCGTAACGCTTTTGAAGCAATGACAGACCCTGGTGAGGTTCATATGGATTTGTTACAGGAAGGAGACGTAGTGCTCATTTCAATTACAGATACAGGAAGCGGTATTCCGGAAAATTCGCTATCTACAATCTTTAATCCATTTTATACAACCAAAGAAGAAGGGACGGGACTGGGACTTGCACTCTGCCAGAAAATCGTTCAGGATCACAATGGTAAAATTACCGTCCATAGCGAAATGGGGGTTGGTTCCACCTTCACGCTTCATCTGCCAATGGAGACGTAAATCATATAACTTACCCAGAGATAGCAATTAAATAGTCATTAGACAAAAACATAAAAACGCCGCATGGGTCCTGAAGAACCCATGCGGCGTTTAGCATTTCGATTAAACTATTGTGCAGTAGCTATGCAGACACACTTTAGTTCGACTTATTGAGCTGTCCCTGATGTAACTGATAGTAGAATCTTTGTTGCTGCATTAACTCATCATGGCTGCCCCGTTCAGCGATCTGTCCATCATCAATGACGAGAATCTGATCGGCTTCACGAATCGTGCTCAGTCTGTGGGCGATGACAAAGCTGGTGCGGTCTTTCATTAAAGTGCGCATCGCTTCCTGGATCTTCATCTCAGTACGCGTATCAATGCTGCTTGTTGCTTCATCCAGAATAAGAATGGCCGGATCAGCCAGAATTGCCCGGGCAATGGTCAACAACTGTCGTTGTCCCTGGCTTAGATTACTGCCCCCGGAAATGATGGGCGTATCGTAGCCCTGCGACAGTTTGCGGATGAATGAATGTGCATTCGCAAGCATAGCTGCTTGCCTGATCTGTTCATCGGTTGCGTCCGGCTTGCCATAGGCGAGATTGTCACGAATGGTACCCGAGAACAGGTAGGCATCCTGAAGTACAATGCCGAGTTGCCGACGGAGTTGATTCTTCTCCAGTTCCGAGATGTCACATCCATCGATGGTGATCCGTCCGCCTGTAATCTCGTAGAAACGGGGTAACAGGTTGATAATGGTCGTTTTGCCTGCGCCGGTGGGTCCAACAAGTGCAATCATCTCACCAGGTTTTGCAGTAAAACTGACCTTCTTAAGAATGTCTCGCTCCGCACTATACCCGAAGGAGACGTCTTCAAATACCACTTTGCCTTGAATCTGGTCCAGTTGTTTCTTCTGTTCCTCCACGTATTCGCCAGGCGTATCCATGATGTGAAACACACGTTCAGCACCTGCGATTGCAGCCTGAATCAGATTGTACTGATTGGCCAGATCGCTCAGCGGCCGCTCAATCTGGCGGGAGTAAGCGAGAAAGCTGACGATTAGTCCGATGGACGTCAGATCATGATAAGCCATCCAGCCACCTACAGAAGCCAGTATGGCAAAACCAATATTGTTCATCACGTTCATCGTAGGGCCAACCAAACCCGAAACAGTCTGGGCCTGTGTGCTGGATGTGCGAAGTTTCTCGTTCAGGTTCTCAAAATGTTGATGTGCCTGATCCTGACGGTTATAAGCCGCTACGACTTTCTGTCCAGCAATGGTTTCCTGAGCATACCCATTCAACTCACCGAGCAATTTCTGCTGGGCGGTGAAGTGTTTGCGTGTTCTTGACGCGATCAGACGAGTGGCGATGGTAATTAAGGGTACCGTCACCAGACTGAGCAGGGTAAGCCGAACATCAAGTGCGAACATGATCGACAAAGAGCCAACAAGCAGGATGGCGCTGGACATCAATTGGGTTACGCTTTGATTCAGCGTTGTAGATACGTTATCGATATCATTGGTGGCCCGGCTCATCAGATCCCCGCTTTGATTTTTATCAAAAAAGCTAACAGGCAGCTCTTGCAGTCGGGAGAACAATGCATGACGCAGATCTTTAACAGTCAGTTGGGACACACCAATCATGACATAGGATTGAGCCCACATCAGGAGTGAGCCAAGGACATAAACACTCAGCAAGAGGAGACATTCTTTCAGCAAACCCGCTGTTACTTTGGGAACGATATGTTCGTTAACGGCGCGGCCGAGAAGATAAGGTCCCGCCAGATTGAGCAGTGTTCCGAGAGCGGTCAGCACCAATGCAGCAATAACTCCTTTGCGATGACGTCCCATGTATGACCATACCCGGATTAAGGCGTGGCGGGCATTTTTGGCTCTGACTTTGGGAACAGGTCCTCTGCCCGCTGGTCCGGGTCTTCCGATGGGAGGCACGACCGTTTGTTGTATGGAGGAAGAGGCAGGTTTAGCCAAATTGAACATCCTCCTTCCGTTGCTGCGAATAATAGATCGATTGGTAGTGAGATGAATGAGCCATAAGGTCATCATGTGTGCCCCTGGCAACGATCTGTCCTTCATCAATAACATATATACAGTCTGCATCCTTCACGGAGGAGATCCGCTGTGCAATCAAAAAGGTGGTGCTGTCTTTCATTAAGGACTGCAATGCCTTCTGAATACTTGCTTCTGTACGCAGATCCACAGCACTGGTGCTATCATCCAGAATCAGAACTTCCGGTCGCATGAGCAGGGCACGTGCAATGGATATACGTTGTTTCTGCCCACCGGACAGATTGACCCCGCGCTGACCCAGTTCCGTGTCATACCCGTCTTTCAGTTTCATAATAAAATCATCCGCTGCCGCAGCTTGTGCCGCAGCACGCAATTCAGCATCCGTTGCACCGGGCCGGCCGAAGCAAATGTTATCCCGGATGCTGCCGCTGAACAGAATGGATTCCTGGAGCACAATGGATACACGGCTGCGAAGATCCTGAAGATCCCAGTTGCGTACGTTCACTCCATTCACGAGCACTTCACCCTGCGAAGCATCATACAGACGGGGAATCAGCTGCACCAGCGATGTTTTGCCTGAACCTGTGGAACCGATCAGGGCCACTTTCTCACCCGGGCGAGCTATCAGGTTAATGCCGGTAAGTGCATGGTCTCCGTCATAACGGAAAGATACGTCCCTGAACTCCACTTGACCAGCTGTACGCGACACGACAGGAGATGGTTGGGATGATCTCTGGTGGTCACGGGTAGACGGAAGTGACTGTACATTCCTTGAATTATCGCTTCCTGATTGAATATCCGGCTGTGTATGTAACACCTCGTTGATCCGGGCGGCAGATACCTTGGCTCGGGAGAAACTCATCATCATCATGCCGATCGACGTGAGGGATGAGAGTACAACCGTGACATAGTTGATAAAAGCAATCAGATCTCCGGCAGCGATATCTCCTCCTACTACCTGAAAACCTCCGAACCACAGTACCGCTACAATGGTAGCGTTGAGCATCAAGCTGAGCACAGGTGCATTCAGCGTTACAATACGCCAGGCTTTGACGGCGGTTGAAGTGTAGTCTTCGTTGGATTGCTTGAACCGCTTTTTCTCCAGACGTGCACGTGCAAACGCCTTGACGACACGGATGCCGGCAAGATTCTCCTGGAGCACGGCGTTGACCTGATCAAGTTTGCTCTGAACACTGGCGAACAGCGGATAGGAAGCTTTTATCAGAATAAATAAGATAATAAACAGTACGGGCACAGTGGCAATAAGAATCAAAGCCAGCTTCACACTAATCGTAAATGCCATGATGATACTACCGATGATCAGCATCGGCGAACGGATGAACATCCGCAGCAACATCTGTACAAAAGTTTGCATCTGGGTAATATCACTGGTCAGACGAGTGATCAGTGATCCTTCCTGAAACGTATCCAGATTACGGAAGGAGAAGGTCTGAATATGATCAAACAGTTCCTGACGCAGATCCGTGCCGTATCCAACGGCAGCTTTGCTTGAATAGAGTGTACAGCCTGCGCCGCCAACCCAGCCGATTAACGCAACAAGTAACATGATCAGACCTGTAGTTACGATATGGGACAGATTCCCAGCAAGTACACCGTCATCTACGATGCTGGACATCAGCTTGGGCTGGAGCAGGTCCATGGTTACCTCAAGTACCATGAGCAGCGGGGCGATGATCGCCGCTGACTTATACGGTGTCAAGAATCGTTTTAACGTCCACAATAGGAAATCACCTCAGTTTTAATTGCATAAGTGAATCAATTTCATCATACCTGTAGCTGCTTCAAGCCTGTTGTTGCTAGCGATGTTGAGAGTTTGCATCACCTCAGGATTCACGCAGGTTTTGGAGCATACGCTGTGCAAGTAGAGACATGATCCGGGATTCTTCCGGGGTGAAATCTTTCTGAGCCTGCTGTTCCAACTCCTGAATCACTACTCTCAATTCTTGTAGCGCGGAGCGCCCCTGATCCGTCAGGTATACCCGCAGACTGCGCAGATCCTTCGGGTCTGCTTCGCGTCTCACATAACCGGATGTTTCCATGCGCTTGAGCATCACGGTTACCGTTGCGGGACTGCGCTGAAGTTGTTCGGCCAGGTTTTTCTGGGATTGGCCATCTTCCCGTTCAAGCTGGAACAGCAAAGGGGGCTGCCCCGGGTATAACTCGGGGTGGTTCACAAGTTTCTCATGAACCTTGTAGCGTTTCAGTTTCACGAGTTCGGATAGCTGTCGCATTAACCGATCATTTTGGACTGGGTTCATATCATCTACTCCATTTCTATCTTCATTCCATCTTCTCGGTACTTAAAACCAGACTTTTTGAACATGCACATTTAGTTAGTCGACTAACTAAATTTTAAGTTCGATTTGACATATCGTCAAGTGAATACAGATCATTTATTTTAAACTGGAAATATTGACCTGAGATAAAACGATGTGATAAATTGATATTATCTAATTGTTAATAACATAATGTTAATAACAGAATGGAGTTTGTATATTATGACTTACGAAAGTTCCTCTGGAGGAAAAGCCCCAGATTACAGGGAGCATCCGGATCAGGTACATATCAGTGAACAACAGTTTCTGGAAACGTATAATGCTGGCGATTATGAACGTCCTTCCGTCACCGTGGACATGTTGGTATTTACGATTCGCAGTGAAGCTCAGGAGAATTATCGCAAGCTCGCGGAACCCGAACTCCAGTTGCTGCTGATTCGGCGAGGCGGCCATCCCTATCTGGGACAGTGGGCTTTACCGGGCGGATTTGTCTCCATGCAGGAATCATTGGAAGATGCTGCTCGGCGGGAATTGTTGACGGAGACGGGGCTGGATGATATTTATCTGGAGCAACTGTACACCTGGGGAGATGTCGATCGAGATCCACGTACACGGGTTATCAGCTGTTCCTATATGGCGCTGGTCGTCGATAGCAGCGAGCTGGAGCTTCAGGCCGGTGATGATGCCAGTGAGGCCAGTTGGTTTCGGGTGGAGCAGCGTCTTCTGGAAGAGAAGCGCCATATCCATGAGCGTGGACGTGTGACAGAACGCAGGCTGCAATTGATTTTGACCAATGGAACAGAAGAGTTGTCAGCCATTGTTGAGACAAAAGAAACGATAGAAGGAAAAGTGCGGAGCCATCATTTGACGTTGGGTGAGGTCCAGGGGATTGCATTTGATCATGCCAAAATCATTCATTATGCACTTGAGCGTCTGCGATCCAAGATCGAGTATACGGATATTGCATTCAATCTGATGCCAGAGACGTTCACATTGACTGCGCTTCAGAAAGTACATGAGATCATCAGTGGCAAAAAACTGCTGGCTGCCGCTTTCCGGCGCAAAATCGCCGATTGGGTCATTGAGACGGGAGACTATGCCAGCAGTGCCGGTCATCGACCCTCCCGTTTATACAGATTGAACCCAGAGAGGCAAAACATATAGAAGATGGCATGCATTAATAAATCGAATGAAGTCATTCAAGATTTTCGCGGGATGACTGCATACATGAGGAACAAGTAAAGAGGGGATATGGATGGAAAAGTTTACGTTTTTCTGGAGGACAGCATCTCCATTCTCACAGTGGCACCCGGCGGACTTTACCGTGAACGGGGTTCACTACACGAGTGCGGAGCAATACATGATGCACCAGAAAGCGCTGCTGTTTGGCGATCAGACCATGGCAGACAAGATTCTGAAGGCAAGCTCTGCTTCGGTACAAAAAAAGCTGGGCAGACAGGTTACGGGCTTCGACCGGACTTTATGGGAAGCTGAGTGCCAGCGCATCGTTTACGAGGGCAATTTGGCCAAATTTACACAAAACGAAGAACTGCTAACCGCGCTGCGCGCCACTCGTGGAACGACCCTTGTGGAAGCAAGTCCGGATGATCGCATCTGGGGTGTGGGACTGGCGGAGGAAGACCCGCGTATTCGCAATCGAAGAACATGGCGGGGAACCAACTGGCTGGGTGAGATTCTGACCCGTCTAAGAGAAGATATAGGAAGTGATTCAGATGAGTAACCAACAACAGGATAAAAACAATAGCAGCAATAACAAAAATAGCAGTGGGCGTTATAACAACAACAATAATAAACTCGGTAGATCAACTGGGAATGCTGGCTCCAATTCACGTTCCATGCGGGCTAATATCGCACAGCAGACGTTGGCTATTTTGGATGAAGGGCATTACGTAAATGGGTATGATCGCAAGGTTGGGATCGGTACCGATGTGCAGCAAGCGATCCGAAATTCGGTCTTATACCGTCCAGCAGAATTGTCCGCGCTCAGAGAGAAGCGTTGTACAGAAGCTCACGTTGGAATTCAACCCGCGGCCCCATCATCTGAAGTTGAAGCTGCATTGGGTCGCATTGAAGTTACTGGTGAGACTACACTTGGAGCGGCTTCACGTTTGACGGTAGATGAAGGAAGAGAAGATGTGGTCTGTTTGAACTTTGCATCGGCGAAAAATCCGGGCGGCGGTTTCCTTGGCGGAAGTCAGGCACAGGAAGAGAGTCTGGCCCGAGCGACAGGACTATACCCGTGCATCGCCCAGATGGATGAAATGTACGATTACAATCGCAAACAGCGATCGGGTCTCTATTCGAATCATATGATCTATTCACCGGATGTTCCGGTGATCCGTGATGATGAAGACAGGCTGCTGGACAAATATTATGTATCCTCATTCATTACTGCGCCGGCGGTGAATGCGGGTGTGGTGAAAGAGCGTGGAGAAGCGGATGATCTACAGATTGAGTCGGTGATGAAGGAACGCATCCGTTATATTCTGGACGTGGCTGCTGCGAATGGTCACCGCACGATTGTTCTGGGTGCGTACGGTTGCGGCGTATTTCGTAATGAACCAGCAGTAGTGGCGAAGTATTTTCATGATGTGTTAGTGGGAGAGGCATATAAGGACGCCTTTGAACGCATTGTATTTGCTGTATATGATCGATCAGCAGGTCAGAGAACGTTAATGGCATTTCAACGTATTTTGGCAGAGGTCTAATAAATAAAATAAGGATCTCGATATGTTGAACTAATCATTTGCACGATTACGGAGAGGACAGAAAAGACTTGGGGATAACAGCGACTTGGAGGGTTGTTCTGTCATCATTGTGTCTGTGTAAATAGGATAAAGGAGAGAGAGGACATGCAATTTCATGAGAGACAGCAGGATTTATTCGATCTGGGAGATGATTACTCGCTTGCGCACTGCATATCAGCCGATGCAAGGATGGGCAAGGGCATTGCGGTACAGTTCCGCGAGCGATTCGGTTTGGAGAATCTTCAAGAACAGGCCAAACAAGAGCCGCTTGAGATTGGACGATGTTATCCGGTAGGACGGACGCTCAATCTGGTCACCAAGGCAAAGTTCTCCAATAAGCCGACGTACCAATCGTTGACGAATGCGTTAGAATCCATGCGGGACGTATGTGTGATGGAAGGTATTACGAAACTGGCGATGCCCCGGATCGGATGCGGGTTGGACAGACTGAAATGGGAGAAAGTCAGCCCAATTATTCAGAAAGCTTTTGCCGATACGGATGTTGAGATTATTGTCTGTGCACTGTGAGCGCACTTGGTGGAAGAGGATGGACTGCAGCTTGCTGGCAGATCCAAAGCAAAAACCTCAGCTTTGAGGGGAATAGAGTGTAAGTATGATTCATACTAACGCTGTTCCGATTTCAAAGTGAGGTTTTTTGGTTATTTTTTGGAGAACATTTCTTTGGCTTCATCCATGGCCATTTTATTACCGATCGATGAGTAATCGAGCCAAGGTTGTGCACCAATTGGGTAGACATGACCGGCTTTGACGGCTTTCAGACCTTGCCAGATCGGATTGTTTTGCAGCTCCTTGAACATTTCTTTCGCTTCATCATCCGAATTCACAACCACAAAGATCGCATCTGCATCATAGTCCGGCAATATTTCACGTGAGACGACCTGGTACGGTTTAGTTGAATCGATATCTGTGATGCCTTTGGCAGGAGTCAGACCGAGATCCTCATACAAAATGGGACCCATGGGACGGCGTGTACTGAACACACGTAACTCTTTGGCAGTAACACGGATTGCCATTACGGTACCATCACCAATCGTGTCATGAATCAGGGATTTCACTTCTTCCGTTTCGGTCGCGTAGTCCTGAATGTATTGCTCGGCTTCCTTCTCGCGATTCACGAGTTTGCCAATGTCTTTCAGATGGTCGCGCCATGTACCGTCATCCAGATTGAAGACATGCACCGGAGCAATTTTTTCGAATTTGGCAATATCACCACCGGAGAATTCTTCGTCCAGATAGATCACATCGGGTTTCAGGGCAAGCAAAGCTTCCATATCCGGGTCTTTAACCGGACCAAGTGGCGTTGTATTTTGAAGGCGATCAGCAACGTGAGACAGGAAGCCTTTGGCTTCGCCACCGATAACAGAACCAACCGGCGTAATGCCGAGAGACAGCAGATCATTGGTCAGGTGGATCGACATGGAGGCAATGCGTTGCTCTCCCGTATTTGCACTGTTGTCTTGATTGTTGGTTGAAGTATCCGTGGACGAACCGCCAGAAGCAGATGGTGAAGTCTTGGCCGTTCCACAGGCAGCGAGTACAAGCACCAGACAGATACTCAGGACAAGCATAAGATTTTTCTTTAACATAGGTAGTCACATTCTCCTTGAACATCTCTTGGATGTCTTTATTGTTTTTTGAAAAAAAGATCACTTGCTTCGTACTAACAGGTACAAAAAGTAAGGTGCGCCAATCGCGGCAACCACCACGCCTGCCGGAATGGCGTTAGGCTGAAAGATCGTTCGCCCGACCGTATCAGCGCTCACCAGAATAACCATACCAATGAGCCCGGCAGCAGGGATCAGATGCCGATGCATCGGACCGACAAGTCTGCGCGCCAGATGTGGTGCCGCCAGACCGATAAAGCCAATCCCTCCAGCCATCGATACACTGACGGCAGACAAGGCTACGGCACAGAGTAACAAAATAATACGCTGGGATCGAACAGGCGTCCCAATGCTGGTTGCGGCAGCATCTCCAAGATTAAAGGCATCGAGCGTTTTGGATCGACTCCAAATGTACGAGATACATAACACCACCCAAGGAAGCAACGCTTGCACATGAATCCAATCCCGGCCCCAGACGCTTCCTGCCAGCCAGCGAGCGGCAAAGGAATAGGTGTCTTCATCCAGACGCAGGGATAGGTAGAGGGTCAACGCATGAAACCCGGCCGCTACCGCGATTCCCACCAGAATCAGCTTAATGGGTGACACGCCGTTATGGCGATCATAAGATAACAGCATGATGATCAGGGCGGCGGCAACACTGCCTGCAAAAGCAAACAACGGAATCAGCAAGGCTACAGAGCCATCCATCGTAAAGGAGAGACTAACAAACACCATGAGTCCAAACGCTGCCCCCGCATGTAATCCGAGAATGCCCGGGTCCGCCAATGGATTGCGGGTGATCCCTTGCAAGGCTGCTCCGGCAATACCAAGTCCTGCTCCGGCTAGTACAGTTACCAGGATGCGAGGCAATCGGTAATCAAACAGTACAATCTGATCATCCGAACTGCCATTACCAAACAAAGTCTGTAACACAACCGCTGGGGAGAGACGAATGGTTCCCGTGTTCAGGCTGATCACAATAACGGCAATGGCGATGCAGAGCAGCGTGATACTGACGATTATTGAACGTTTACCTCGTGAAGGTGTATTGGAATTCATCGCTACAAGGCCCTCCTTTCTTTACGGGCCAGATGGAGGAAGAATGGTACACCTACAAAGGCGACCATAATGCCTACCGCGAGCTCTTCGGGCGGATTCACGATGCGTGAGCCCAGATCGGCGAGCACCAGTAATATCGCTCCAAGCAGAGAAGACATCGGAATGATGAGTCGATAATCCACACCCACCAGTTTGCGGGAGATATGAGGGATGACAAGTCCGACAAATCCAATTGAACCTACTGCCGACACGGACACACCAGCCAGCACAACAACTGCTGCGAGGGCGAGAAACCTCGTCCAGCGCAGGTTGATCCCGAGATTAATCGCGACTTCTTCTCCGAGTGACATAAGGGATACACGCCGGGCGAGTGGCATAATCAGCACCAGCGTCACGAGCAGTACGGGAAGAATCAACTTCAGATGCCGCCATTCTATTCCGCCAAAACCTCCTGCATACCAGAAGGCCAGATCCTGACTCAGGTCAAAATAAATGGCAACTCCTGTGCTGAGCGAGGTTAACATGGCTGCAATAACGGCCCCTGCAACGGTCAGTCTGATGGAATTCAGACCACCAGGTGCTGCCATTCCAAGCAGGAAGATAAGCAGAGTGCCGAGAACAGCCCCCACGAATGATAAAACCATAATCCAGCCGTACGGCAGTCCGGGCCAAAAGGCAAAGCTCAGTGCTACGACAAAAGTTGCTCCAGCATTGATGCCCAGAATGCCCGTGTCTGCCAGCGGATTACGCGTAATACCTTGCATTAAAGCTCCTGCAACGGCAAAGGCAGCACCGATAATAACCGCGGCAAGGACACGAGGCAGCCGAAGTTCATGAATAATCTGATGTGGTGTCAAAGCTGGGTTGTACTGAAATATGGCAGCCCATACAGTTTCCAGCGTTAGCCCTTTGGCACCTAAAGAGATTGCGACAAACATACTTAGCAGCAATATGGCTATGGCAGACAAAAATGTCAGCCCAACGGTCACTGCAGATTTTCTTGAATTAGACGGACGATGTGGCAGTCCCGGATGTTGAATACGGGTCACTCCTTTGGTACCAACAACGTATTTCATTGTTATTGATTATCATTATCAATTAGTGATCATTATAGAATCTTAATTCAGGCCCGTACATGGCATAAATTAAGATTTTGAAGATGGACATTTTTTAGATTACAAAAGTGAAGGTTTGTTCGTCAACATAGAGAGCGCTTCATCGAGCTGGATGTTGATGGAATATGGAGCATATACGACCCATGAGTTCCAGTCGATGAGATGTACACGTCCGTTTTTTACCGCAGGATGACTGTTCCACAGTGGATTCGAAGCCATCTCTTTCAACAGTGTTGCCTTTTCATGCATAGAATTAATCGCCAGTACCAGCACATCTGCCTCCAGTCCGTCCCATTCTCCTGGTGTGAAGGGCAGCCAGTTGAATCCAACGCCGGGAGATTTGCCAGCCAGTTCGGTCTGAATACGCTGAGGAGAGGCAAGTTGCAAGGTTCGATAAAAGACATGTCCAAAGTTCCGATGGCTGTACATCCGTGGACCTTTTGGCGTTAACGTGCCAACGGCAACGGTGATGTCCCCGACGAATTCCTTGATTTTTTTGCGTGCACGCTCTGCCTTGCGTTCATGTCGATCGAGCCAATCTGTCGCGGCTTGGGTACGATCCACAATGGAGGCAATCTGATGCAGATGACCGAAGACGTCTGTCTGGTTCCAGGGAATGGTGATGATGGGAGCGACATCGCCAATATGCTCCATGGCTTTTACAGTGGCATTGTCCTTGGTCAGAATCAAATCAGGATTCACATCGAGGAAAGCCTGACGTCCCTGTTCCCACGGTTCATAAGCGTGGAAGGGCAGTGCCAGCGATTTTGGCAGATGAGGCAGGTGACCTTGGATCTGAGCTGCGCATGGCGTGACGCCAAGTGTCATCAGATGGTCCGTGTATGGATAGGAGAGCGACACGATGTTCCGGTGGACCTGCTTCGCATAAGAAGTGGGAGCATAGCCAGCATGGTTTCGGAAACGTCTGCTGAAATAGAATTCGTCACGGTAACCCACCTCACGAGCCACATCACGGATACGCAGATCGGAAGTGAGCAGCAGTTCCTTGGCCCGGTTCATGCGCAGATGAGTGATGTATTCAATCGGATTCTTCTGCATGCGGCTCTTAAATAGCTGTGAGTAATAGGACGGGTGCATGTCAGCCAGTTCAGCCAGCTTTTCCAGCTTGATCTCGTGCATATAGTTTTCGCGCATGTATTGCAGGGTGGACCTGAGCCACTGTTCGGGTTCATCCTGCCCAGCCCCTACGTCAGTCTGGTCTTCTTGAGGCCAGAGCATATGTAACAGTTCCGTCAGGAGGAGCTGTGCTTTCAAGCCTGTTTCCAAACCTTCATTGCTTAATTGTGTAAGCTGTGCGGCAATGCGCTGTATACCGTAAAATGGGCCCTGAATCCAGCCTGTAACAGGTGAACTGAGCTCACGTTCGTAGATACGTCTGGCTTTTGTTTTCTCCGTAGCCCGATACAGATCGAAATGAATGATATATAGTTCAATATCATGGTCTTCATCTCCGATCAGTTCGATTGCAGTTCCTGGTGTGTACAGACAAGCTGATTTGCGAACCACGAGGGATTCGGTCCCATTCATGATCAGTTGGCCTGTGAATTTGTGCATATATATGAAGGTATGATGAGCAAGTTCAGTAGTGGAGTAGCGCCATTTCCCACGGGTTATGATATGTTTTGCCTGACGAAGTTCGAGCAGGGTATCATTCAGGAATGCATTCAGGCCTGCTCGGGTTGAGGATTCCTTTTCTGCATTGAGACTTGTCTGCTGATGCAACAGGTGTGGATTCATGCCGCTGTGGGCGGTACTTTGGAAGGTTGTCATGGTGCTAAGCGACCTCCTTTCTTTTAAACAGTTATTTAGGTCATGATTGAATCGGGAACGTGCTATATTTTGGCGGTCCTGAACGTCTTTATTGAACCTCTATGGATACGCTTTGCATGGATAGGAACAAGATCCTCTTGGCCTTAGTCTGCTGATAATCTTAGCAAATCTATTGAAGAATTGAAATGTACACAGATATGTTCGAGGTGCGGATGAGGTGGAAGTCTAATGAACGTACAATATGGAAAACGTTTTCTGACGAAGGCGTTTCTTTTTGGTAAAATAAAGGGGATAACATGTTGGCCTGATCTGAATCATGAACCTTTTCAACCAAATTTGCAGTAGGGAGGCTTCGATATGACAGAAGTAGTGGGACGGGACAAAGTACGTTGGGGCATTATGGGCACGGGATGGATTGCATCCCAGTTCGCAAAGGATCTGGAGCATGCCGGGAACGCGGTGAAAACAGCTGTAGGTTCACGAACGGCGGGAAGTGCGGAGAAGTTTGCAGCTGAATATGGTTTTGCACGCGCTTACGGCTCGTATGATGAGATACTGCAAGATCCTGAGGTAGATATTATCTATGTGGCAACACCTCATCCGGTGCATAAGGAAAATGTAATGGCTTGTCTGGAGGCAGGCAAGGCGGTGCTCTGTGAAAAGCCGTTTACAATGAATGCGCGTCAACTGGAGCAACTGGTGGAGAAGGCACGGGAGCGCAACCTTTTCCTGATGGAAGGGATGTGGACACGCTTTTTGCCGCCGATCGCTCAAGCCAGAGCATGGATTGCAGAAGGACGAATCGGTGAAGTACGTTTGCTGCAGGCAGACTTTGGATTCCGTGTCGGCTGGGAGCCGGAAGGAAGGTTGCTTAATCCGGATTTGGGTGGAGGAGCTCTGCTTGATGCAGGGGTGTACCCGATCTCCTTTGCTTCGATGATCTTTGGCGAACAGCCCCAGCATGTATGGAGTACGGCCAATATCGGTGAGACGGGTGTGGATGAGCAATTTTCCGTATTGTTATCCTATTCCGAGGGGCGTTCTGCCTCACTGAGTGCTGCCATTCGTCTGAACCTCAGTAATGAAGCGGTCATATACGGTACGGAAGGCAAGATTCGTCTGCCTTTATTCCTGGCGGGTAAAGAAGCCTATCTGCATGTGAATGGTCAGGACGAGCCCGAGAAGTTTACGGATGATCGAACATGCATTGGTTATGCTTTTGAGGCAGAAGAAGCGGGACGTTGCATCCTGGAAGGTCGCACGGAGAGCCATACTATTAAACTGGACGAATCCCTGGAAATCATGAAGCTGATGGACACGATCCGGGGCCAGTGGGGATTGCGATACAAATCGGAGTAAACAGACGGGAGCTGACGTGTGATGGTGAAGATTCTGATATCCGGGTTTGAACCTTTTGGCGGGGATGCGGTGAATCCGACGGGAGCGTTAATGGAAGCTCTTGCGAACGAAGTGGTGGAGGGGGCTGAGCTAAAAACAGTACTGTTGCCCGTGCACTTCGATGAATGTGCAGACCTGCTCATCTCGAAGATGGAAGCCTATGGGCCCGATGTTGTCATCGCCTGTGGGCTGGCCAAGGGCAGAACGTCCATCACACCGGAGCGGATTGCCGTTAATGTCAAAGACATTCCGCCTGGCTCCTACGCGGATAACCAGGGACAACGTCCCGTAGACGAGCCAATTGCTGATGGTAGCCCGGACGGTTTGTTTTCCACCTTGCCCATACGTGCCATGGTGAATGACATGTCCGCAGCGGGTATTCCAGCTGCCGTGTCCAACACAGCAGGTACATATATCTGCAACAACACGATGTACCGGGTACTGGAATATATTCGTGTAAGGCAGCTTCCGATCCGTGCCGGATTTGTACACTTTCCAGCCTCCACAGAGATGGCTGTGTTGCAGCCTTCCGTTCCGTCGCTGCCAATTCCCATGATGCTGGATGCGCTGCGGATCATGATTCGCACGGTTTTGGCTGATTCGTAGGGGATGGTTGCGGTCGTTCGGCTGCGGTTGCAGCAGAGCGTAGGCGATGGTTTATTCGTAGACCACAGTTGTGAATGGGAGAACAGTGAGTTGGGAAGGGTTACAGTAGAGTTCCAAGATGACGTGGAGAGTGTGGAGTTGCATGGGTTTCTTTCTGCTTCTATCTTGGGTTGAGTAGGATGATAGGTATGAGAATAAATATGAAATTAAATATATAGTGAAAAAAGAGCTGTCCCATCGTCGTGAGTCTGACGTTAGGGGACGGCTCTTTCTATGTCGTGTGTCATGTATAGTCCAACATGGTTAGTGAGGCCACTAGTTTGCAGCAAGTATCTTGATGCTCCCAAAGCCCTTATAAAAACAAGACCCTAGGACACCACCATCACCCTGGCTAGTTAAAAAGTTTTTATCTCGGAATGTACCCTATGCAGGACCCTAACGAATCGAGTACACGCTATTAGCCGAAAATCGGCACTTACCATTTTCTAACGAATCGTAGGATCGTTATTGTGCTTGAGTGTGAGAGTTTATCGGCAATTAGAACAAGATTTAGCCGAATACGATGTCTGAGATTCTTTAGAATTCTCATCCCACGTTATCCGGCTAAAAAAGATGTGCTGTGTTCTTTAAGTATAGAGCGTACAGATATAGATGTTAGATCCGCAACAGATCAAGGTCGAACTCAGGAACAAGTCCTTCTTTCATGGCACGTCCAAGAAGTGCAGTAATCGCACCATACCCATCATCACCCAGGTTGGCGCTAAATTCATTAACGTACAGGCCAATATGCTGTGCAGCTACTTCAGGATCCATTTCTTGGGCATGTTCCATCACGTACGCTCTCGACTCGTCCGGGTGTGCCCAAGCATATTCAACGGAGGCGCGTGCCCATCCGGCGAGGGCGTGAGCATCCATATTGCGACGTGCAATGATGGCTCCGAGTGGAATCGGAAGACCCGTATCGCTTTCCCACCAGTTACCAAGATCCGTCATCAGTTTGAGATCATAGTTCTGGTATGTGAAGCGTGCTTCATGGATAACAAGTCCGGCATCGATCTTGCCGTCTCGCACAGCAGGCATGATTTGGTCGAATGGCATGACAACAATCTCGCCTACACCGCCCGGAACATTTTGCGCTGCCCACAGACGGAATAACAGATATGCTGTCGAGCGTTCACTTGGCACAGCAACCCGTCGTCCTGAAAGATATGCTGGATCGGTCGTGCCATTTGCGGTCAGAACCAGCGGACCGCATCCTCTGCCAAGTGCGCCTCCAGCAGGAAGCAGAGCATAGTCAGATAACACGTATGGCAGTGCTGCATAAGATATTTTCATCACTTCAGGTGTGTCGGGTCCATCGGGATTTGCCGCCAGACCATTGGTAATATCAATATCAGCATAACGGACATCCAGCTCAGGTGCGCCAGGGATCAACCCGTGCACCCACGCGTGAAAGATAAATGTATCGTTTGGACAAGGGGAAAATGCAATTTTCATGATGTAATAACCTCCCGTAAAATGGAACTTGCAGCCTGAAGCGCATCGAGGGCATCCTTGATGCGCCAAGCATCGCGGTCGCGTGGACCGACCGCGTTGGATATGGCCCGCACTTCGAGTGCTGGCACGCCGAACTGCTGGGCAGCTGTTGCCACGCCGAAGCCTTCCATGCCTTCGGCGGCGGCATCCGGCACGCGGCGCAATAGCTCCGCGGCCGTCTCCGCTGTTCCGGTCGCCGTGGACACGGTGACCGCAGTGCCTCCGCTGACAGCGAGCCCGGCCCGCTGCAGCTCATGGCGCAGGCGAGCGGCAAGCTCCGCGTCCGCCGCCACAATGGACGAGCCGAATCCGAGCTCGTCCACGCTAAGGAAGCCGTCTGGCGTCTGCGAGCCCAGATCGGCAGCAACCATGGCGTCGGCTACCACGAGGGAGCCGACGTCCGCCCGGCCGGGGAACCCGCCGCCGATGCCGGCACTGATCACCAGCATGTAGGCTGGTGAATATCCGGCCCCGGCAAGGGGCCCCGGCCTTGAAGATGTGGCAGATGCCTGTGCCACATCCGATGGGCTTGGCGCAGTGGAACCCTGCGCCAACGCCCTTGTGCTTGCAGCCGCTACGGCATATGCCAATGTAGCGGCTGTTCCTGCTGCGGCCGAGGCTGGGCCAACGCCCGCAGCGATGACGTCAAAACGTTCCGCGGCCGTATCTCCCAAACCACGGAGGACTGCATCTTTTTCCGCATCAACCGCGGTTACAATTAACACACGTTGTGATGAATTTGATTGTACCGGACTTATATCTGAAGTGTTTATTTCCCCAGTTGAATCACCGTGGTGTCCACTATTTTCGAATGATGCGTTTGGTTTTTTATTCTGCTCTTCATCCTGTTTATGTTCATTCATATCGGATTCTCCTTATGAGGTATTAGAAGTGTAACATATGCCTCCATAGTATCTTTCTTACAGCAAGCTTCTAGTTACACTTCTTAAGGTTACTACTTACTTCTATATTTTCGTGTAAATGTATAGTTCAGCTTATATAAATGGAATTAGGGCATATATTTGTCCACTACAAAAGGACATTTATCTTCATTTTGTCTTTCAAAGAGTGGACACTTTTTCTAAAAGATACTATATCCATCCAGGAAAATGAAACACTATATATAGATGTTTTCAGATATAAAATTAAAAATGATCTATATGTAGGATATCAATTCCGAAGTGCTTTCTCATGTCCGTGTCCACCCTTTGAAAGACATATCTACAATATATATGCTCAGTGTGGACAGCACGAGTTGGCCCTCCAAACGAACAGATAAACAATTGAAAACGCTGAAGACTGCCCCGACCCGTTCAACGCTAATTATATATCGGGCCATCGGATTATTTACCACAAACCAAATGAATAACTGGCCGGGTCTACACCTGATCCCTATATAGTAGCTCATTTGTGTAAACCCGAATTTAAAGCAAAATACACAGTTTTGCTAACTCTGATATAGCTGCCCACTTTACGGCCTACCGTTTATGCAGACAATAGGTCTATAACACAACACAACATATATAACGCATAACAGACCTAACAATCAATCAGATTAAACGCGCACAAAAAAGTAACAAAGATACAGTGATTATTGAACAATATTTCATCTCCATCATAACGGAAGGGGAAAGACCTGAACAACCTTTGCATGTAATTCTGTCAAAAGCGGTCAAGCAAAGGTGGCGGGTAGCCGTATCACTTCGAGTAGCCACATCTAGCCCTATCGCTTCAGATAGCCGTTTTGCCTCACCTCATGTGAATGCCACCCTGATCGTGTCGCGTCCTAAGTCGAAATGAACTTACTTCCAATAGTTTGATATGTCAAATAAACCATATAACCTATCTTTATTAACGTACTCCCAATAAAACAAGAAGTCAAAGTCAACGGTTGACAATTCGATTTAACTGTATTAATAATAGTAGTACAGTTAACACACTTAAAAGTTGAATACGTACAGCTGTACAGCTTAGGTAGCATCTTTTTTACACCCAGATATTTGCACATACACCTCAGATACAGTCATTTAACACCCATAGGTTATTTCACACATTTACAGAAAGGAGGTGCGGGATGTTCGAATTAGATGTACGCAGCCGTAAGGCGATCTACGAGCAACTGGTGGACAAAGTCAAAGAAATGATCGTATACGGTATTCTAAAGCCCGACGAGCAGCTTCCTTCCGTTCGTGCGTTATCCACGCAGCTGACTGTGAATCCGAATACGATTCAGAAAGCGTATCGTGAGCTTGAACGTGAAGGTTACATTTATTCTTTGCAGGGAAAAGGGAGCTTCGTATCATCGTCAGTGGAACATCCGAATGAAGCCATGAGAGATGAGATCAGAGAGTCCCTGGTGAAGTTGATTGCAGAAGCTTCGTATTCCGGTTTGACCAAAGCGGATATGACGCTTTTGTTTGAGGAAGCGATGGCCCGTATAGAGAAGGAGGAGCCTCATGATTGAGCTGAATCAAGTCGTCAAAGCGTTTGAACAGGAAAAGGCAGTGGATGGCGTAACGATGCACATACATAAGGGGTCGATCTATGGTTTGCTCGGTTCCAACGGGGCAGGCAAGACATCGCTGCTCAAAATGATGGCTGGTATTTACCGTCAGGACAGCGGGACAGTTCGTATCGAAGATAATGAGATTTATGAAAATATGGATCTCAAAGGCCGCACGATCTTTATGGCAGATTCGCCCTACTTTTTCCCGCAATCTTCAATAACACAGATGGCTGCATTCTATCGTTCCGTATATCCACGCTGGAATGAGGATCGGTTCAAGCAACTGGCCACCGTGTTCAAATTGGACGTAAAACGCAAGCTGCATCGCATGTCCAAAGGCATGCGCCGTCAGGCAGCCGTATGGCTGGGACTTAGCTGCATGCCTGAAGTGCTGCTGATGGATGAGCCGATTGACGGCCTCGACCCGGTCATGCGCCAGCAGATCAAAAACTTGCTCTTCCAGGAAGCAGCTGAGCGTCAGGTAACCATTGTTATCTCGTCGCACAACTTGCGTGAGATTGAAGATCTGTGTGACCATGTGGCGATTATGCACAAAGGCCGAATTATTGTAGAGAAGGATCTTGATGATCTGAAGGCCGATACGCACAAAATCCAGGTTGCTTTCCGCCATCCGGACCATGCCAAAGCCATGGAGGAACAGATTAATATTTTGCATGAAGAAAAACGGGGAAGTGTATCCCTGTACATTGTCAAAGGCAACCGACAACAGGTAACGGATCAATTCCGTGTACATGATCCGTATCTGCTGGATGTACTGCCTTTGACGCTCGAAGAAATCTTTATTTACGAAATGGAGGACGCAGGATATGATATTCAACCGATTGTTCTGTAACCGGGGCATCCTGATCCAAAATTTCAGACAACATGGATGGATAGGCATTTTATATCTCATCACATTGTTGTTCTCACTTCCGTTATATATCGCTACCGAGTACAGGGATGTGCCACAACAGATTACAAGTTTGTTTCAGGCTAATGGTGAAGTGCAGATTTTGTTCGCTATTACACTGCCGGTAGCTGCGGGTATCTTTCTTTTCCGCTATGTTCAATCCGGTGCACCTTCTGATCTATTTCATAGTTTGCCGTTACGTCGTAAACATCTGTTAACGGTGAATCTGTTGAACGGATATGCCATGATCCTGATTCCAATCTGGATTACAACTGCGATTACAGGCTGGGTATGGGCAGTACTGGACACACCTGCATTTCTGTTCGATGGCAATACAATCTGGATGTGGGGTTTGAGCATGAGTATCTACTCGCTGTTTATGTTCATGCTAACTGTGGCGGTCGGTATGTGCATTGGTCAATCTGTATTGCAGGGGCTTACCGTGTACGCGCTACTTTTGTTACCTGTTGTTGTGTGGTTCATTATGTCGCTGCATCTCCAACATTATTTGCTTGGATATCCGTACGATGAATTGGGACGTAATGCCGAAGAAATGTCACTTGTTCTTCGTGTAGCTTCAATCAGTTATTCTCCTGTCACTAATGGAGAACTTATAATCTATTCGATATTCGCAATCCTGTTTATTCCTCTGACTTATGTGCTCTATGCGAGAAGACAGGTTGAATCTGCTACGCAAGCAGTTACGTTTGCTCTTGTGAAACCTATATTCCGATTTGGTTTAATGTTTACGTTGGTTCTGATTGGCGGAGCTTACTTCACTATTATTGCTCCAAGAGGATCAGCTGGATGGGGAATCTTCGGATATGTTCTCGGTGGCATTGTAGGCTATATCGTTGCCGAGATGATTATTCGCAAAACATGGCTGATCTGGAGCAGCAAGTTACTACCCAAGATGATTCTATATGGTATTATCGCTGGTCTGATACTGTACGTACCTATTGCCGACTGGAATGGATACGCTGCCCGAGTGCCTGAACTAAACAAGGTGAACAGCATCAAGCTTGGCGGAGAACGTTATATCTATAGTAACGGTGTCAATCAGAAAATGGATGACGGGCACCTCTATTCCAATGATCCGGAATACATGGGGGCAGTTATCGATCTTCATCAAAAAATCGTGGATTCCGATCTTCCTTTATTGAATGATCCAATCAATCCAGGTATGCGTGATGATGAGTATGTATTTATTAATTACAAGCTGGATAACGGCAAGGTGATGAAACGCAAATACTACATTCCAGAAGCCGAATTCCATCAGGAATTAATGGCTCTGAAACAGTCCCAGGATTACAAAAGAGTTGCCTTTGAAACGTATAAGCTGGAAG
Organism: Paenibacillus sp. UASWS1643; assembly: GCF_008693195.1. Taxonomy (NCBI): domain Bacteria; kingdom Bacillati; phylum Bacillota; class Bacilli; order Caryophanales; family Paenibacillaceae; genus Paenibacillus; species Paenibacillus sp. UASWS1643. The sequence continues at coordinate 120,520 of NZ_VXKZ01000113.1, read as the reverse complement.
AGGATGCACTAAGTTTTGGCATTCGCTCTGCCACTAGTTCTTACCGAAAGGTGTATATTAGCAATCCAGAGCAAGTCCGTGAATTCAAGGAACTCTTGAAACAGGACATTTTGGACCAGACTTATGAAGAACAGCGCTCTCCATGGCAGTCGTTTGCTTACGCGGAGATGAATCAGGACTCTACTTCGAAAGATCCATTTCAACCGAGGGAGATGTGGAATTTTGAGATCAAACCCAGCTATGATCGGGTATTGGCTTGGCTGAAGGAGAACCAATTATACGACCAGTTGCTTGTCCAGGCAGATGAGATTGTCTCCGCTCAGTTTGCGAAGCAGGAGATTAATAGTCCGGGTTCGCTTCAGTGGGCTACTCCGCAGCCAGAATATATTGATGGGAGTCTAAGCATCAAGAAGCAGGTCGCGACTCAAAACAAAGAAATCATTAGCGATCTGCTCAAACGTCAACGGTCTGGTTATCTAACAGAGAAAGATACCATTTATCAGATTAAGTTGAATGTAACTCGTGGTGAGAACATCTATATGATGCTAAAAGAAGAGGATCTGACCGAGGAAATGAAAGCTATTTTGGTCAATCAATAAGCTGAGCTGTATCAGTTGTTAACTATAAGCGGGAAGGGTTCTCCCGTTGATTGATGGGTTGATATTAGACCAGTCAAACTAGCACGACTTGACCAGATACAGTGAATGGAATATATTAGAAAAAGGAAAGGTTCGAGCGACTCGTTCAATCGAATCTCATATGGAACGGCTTATGAGGGAAGCACCCGTAAGAGCAGGCAAATGCCTGACTTGCGGGTGCTTTTTTTGTCGTTCGCCGATTTCGTTGGCTATTCTGCTAAATACTTTAGAAGAAAGGGTGTAGAGACGGATGCAAACAGAAGCATGGAAGGAAACAATAAGTGAACAGGAGGCAATGGAGTGTTGTTCTTCCCTATTGGAACGATCAAGCTCTCATAACATCATAGAACATCACGGTTTATTAGAAGAAAAGAAGGGGCGACAGCATATCGAAGATACAGCTACAGAAGATATAGCTTCAATGGAGACGAGTGACATACTATTCCCTTCTCCAATAGCAACTAGTCATAGTCACATGATGGAACAAAGTAACGTCCGGCGTCGCCAATTGTCATCATTCGCTCATCTTATTTTCGGATCACGCCTACTTATAGGGCTTGTGATTCTGTTCAGCGCAGGCACGATTTATTTTGCTTCTTCAGTGGAGGCTGCGGGCATAGATCTTGGCGTAACCGCGCAGAAAGCCTGGGATTCCGTTTTGAACAAAGCCGATGCACAAACCAAGTTAACGTTGAAGCAAGCGTATGAGAAAGTGGGGAACTGGAAGGCTCAAGAGCAAACTTGGGAACAAAAGATAAAGACACTTCATGCCGCCAATACCGCGGAATTGGAGCGATTACGTGTAGAAATAAGACAAACCGATGACGCGAAGGTCGCAGCTCTAGCTGAAAAGGTAAAGCAAACCCAAGCCCGATATGAGCCGCTATTCGCCCTCTATAGTTCAGTCAATAGACAGTTGGATGCAGCCAAAGCCATCAAAAATAAGGAATGGAGTGCAGCGATCCGTACTCAGGCAGAGACGTTGAAACCCGTTGTGAAACTTGCCAGAGAAGACATCCGGATCAAGAAAAAGGAACTTGCTGAAGCACGTAAACGGAAGAGCGCTGAAATAAAACGTTTACGAGCTATGCTAGCAGGGGCCGACTCGGCGAAAAAACAGATTCAAACGGCTAAAAAACAGGCAACTCTGGCAAAAGAACGATATTCCAATGCTCTACAACAGTTCAAACAGAATACAAAGCAAGGCCAAACGTCACGTGTACTCAGCTCATTGAACACATTGGCTTCTGCAGCAGAGAAGTGGACAGGCACAAAACAAAACATTCATACACTGGAGCAAAAAGTATCTACTACGTATGTGAGAGTCAGACAGGAAATCGCGAAGAGACCCAAATAAGAGGAAACCTGGTTCTCCCTGCTACGTACACCACTTTAGATGTAAAGACGCTTCGATGATGATGGAACGAGGTGGAACTATTGCAGTCCAAATTGGAAACGAAACGTACGGGGGCAAAAGGTTTTAAACGTAAACGTTACTGGATTCCCACCGTTGTACTAATTTTGATCATAGGTTTTATTGGGATTGGTACACAATGGACACCCAAAATAACGGTATCTTTATTAAAGTCATTTATTGAGATTGCTAATCCAGATACGAACGGCAAGGATAGTATGATCTCGGGAGGCGTAACTCGTGTTGTGGATGTACCCTATACAGACGGAGGGCGTAATGACAGTACGCTGGATATCTATTATCCTTCCGTAACATCGGAACCTTTGCCTGTTGTGTTATGGGTTCATGGCGGTGGATGGGTCTTGGGTGACAAAGAAGATATCGCAGATTATGCCGTACAATTAGCCAAACAAGGTTATGTTGTGGTCAGTATGAATTATGCGCTCGCACCGGACACGAAATATCCCATTCCCGTGATCCAGGCGAATCAGGCTTTGACTTACGTGAAGAACCATGTCAGTGAGTATCAGGGTGACCCGGAAAACATATTTCTCGCAGGCAATTCGGCAGGTGCCCAGATTGCAAGTCAGACTGCGGCCGTGGTGACAAATCCTTCCCTCGCCAAGCTGATGAATATAACTCCAGCCGCCCAGCCGGAAGAGTTGCGTGGGGTTCTTCTATTCTGTGGTCCATACAATCTAAGCACGGTAGCCAATACAGGCTTTCCACTCATACGGACATTTCTCTGGTCATACACCGGAGTCAAAACATTCGAAGACTACCCACGTCTGCATGAAATGTCGACCGTGCTTCAGGCCACAGCAGAGTATCCGCCTGCATTTATTACCTCAGGCAATGATGACCCGTTGACCAGTCAATCGATTGAGCTCGCGCAAGTATTGAAGCGCCTTGATGTTGAGGTGGAAACCTTGTTTTTCTCGAACTCATCAGAGAAGCTGGGACATGATTATCAATTTGATCTGGAGAGTGACGCCGGACAACAGGCGATACATTCGGCAGTACGATTCATGCAACAGTATAGTCGATGAGCAGACAAGTCTGTGGTACACTCGAAGCAAATGAGGGCGCAGGAGGAGAAGTATGGCAGATAAAGAAGATTTGACCCGGTTCGGGGTGGCGTTTCCTACACCTCTGATTGAGCAGTTTGACCATTATATTGAGGAACAGGGATACAAAAACCGATCTGAGGCTTTCCGTGATCTTGTTCGCAAAACATTACTGCAACCTTCTACATTACAATCCGACCAGGATGTGGCAGGCACCATTGTGATGGTCTACGATCACCATATCAGCGATCTTCCCATTCGTTTGATGGAGCTGCAACATGAGGCGCATCATGACATCATTTCCAATATGCACGTGCACCTGAACCATGACCAATGCCTGGAGGTAATTGCCGTACGGGGTAACCTGGGACGATTGCGTCATCTGCATCAGCAGATCCAGGTGCAAAAAGGTGTTTTGTATGCGGAGCTGTCTGTGACTTATGTAGATGAACTCAACAAACTGGCTCATGCTCAGAGTAGCGGTCAGGATGGCAATCCAATTCAAAGTCTGGATCATAATCACAGTGCGGGGCAGCATGGTCACAGCCATCATCATCATCGCTCTACGGAGTAAGACAAATACGAGTGTAATTTCTATGAAAATATAGCAAATCTAAAAAACAGACTATTGGTTAGATGCCAACCGTCTGTTTTTTTGGTTTGTTATAATACCTGACTTTATAGAGCGCTACAAATGCTCAGTTATATAACTTTTTAATTATTAATTCTAAATTATGAGAAAATATGGATGATGAAGTGAACTTTGTCGACATATGATTTGTGTTTTGTGCTACAATTTCTCTAAAAAGTAACACGAAAAAAGGGGTGCAGCACATATTTAGAGGGGGAACGACCAGAATGGGCAAATTTTCATGGAGATGGGGAAAACGAAAAGTTAGAACAGGATTAGGCATCCTGCTTGTATGTTCCATTGCATTATCTGGTTGTGCGCAGGGGGGAGCGCCGACAGCATCACCAGCAGAGAATGGACAATCAGGTACAACCTTAACCAAAGACGAATTGGTGCTGGCCGTTGGCACCGAGCCGGAAGGTGGGTTTGATCCAACAACCGGATGGGGGCAATATGGGTCACCACTTTTCCAGAGTACCTTGCTGAAGAGGGATGCCAAGCTACAACTGGTTAACGATCTGGCTACGGCATACTCCGTTAGTGAAGATGGGCTGACCTGGACGGTTACACTTCGGAACGATGTAAAATTCTCTGATGGGGAGCCGCTTACGGCTGAAGATGTAAAATTTACGTTTGATACAGCTGCCCAGAGTGGGTCTGTGATTGATTTGACAAATATGGCTGATGTGAAGGCACCTGATAATAGCACGGTTGTATTTACACTGAAGTCGCCGCAGTCTACATTCATCAGTCTGCTGACGACACTTGGCATTGTACCTGAACACGCCTATGGCGCTGATTATGCAGAACACCCGGTCGGATCAGGACCGTACAAGCTGGTTCAATGGGACAAAGGACAACAGGCCATCGTTGAAGCCAATGAAGAATATTACGGTAACAAGTCTGCATTCCACAAACTTACCTTCCTCTATCTGGATGAAGATGCGGCTTATGCAGCTGCACAGGCAGGTACAGTGGATATCGCTGCGATCCCGGCAGCCTTTAGCAAACAACAGGTGAATGGCATGACATTAGAGGCCGTGAAAACCGTAGATAACCGGGGCATCATGTTCCCCATGCAACCTGCTGGTGCCAAGGCGGGCGATGGTCTCCCCGCAGGAAATGATGTGACATCCGATCTGGCGATTCGCCAAGCGGTGAATGTTGTGATTGATCGTGAGGCTTTGGTTGAGGGTGTACTGGAAGGGCATGGTCGTCCGGCTTATTCTGTCAGTGATGATCTGCCTTGGAGCAATGCAGAAGCTGTATTTACGGATGCCAATCTCGAAGAAGCGAAGCGCATTCTAGCGTCTGGTGGCTGGGTGGATGCGGATGGTGATGGTATCGTCGAGAAAAACGGAGTTGAGGCCGAGTTCAATCTGCTTTATTTTGCAGGTGATTTAACAAGACAATCTCTGGCACTGGCTGCTGCGGATATGGTTGCCCAGGCTGGAATTAAAATCAATGTTGAAGGCAAAAGCCGTGAAGAGACGAAAAAGATGGCATACTCCAACGCTGTATTATTTGGTTGGGGCAGTCATGATCCACTAGAGACGTATAACCTCTATAGTAGTACACACAAAGGAGAAGGATATTACAATGTGGGGCTGTATAGCAATCCTGTCGTGGATTCTTGGATGGAGAAAGCCCTTCATGCAACAAGTGAAGAAGAGGCATTACCGTTCTGGCAGAAAGCGGAATGGGATGGAACAACAGGTTTCAGTTATCAGGGTGATGCGCCGTGGGCGTGGCTTGTGAACATAGATCATCTGTATCTGGTTACGAATGGCCTGAACATTGGTGAGCAGCAGATCCATCCCCATGGTCACGGCTGGCCGGTGACAACCAATCTGGAGGAATGGTCCTGGGGTAACAGCACGAAGTAGGAAATAAGAAACCTAGCAGTAGCTTTAGCCTGAATTGGGGAGAGATTGGATGACGGGCAGAAATGGATGGGCCAGATTTGTTGGTTTTAAAATGTTGCGACTCGTATCTTTGTTGGTTGGAGTCAGTGTGTTGTCTTTTCTATTAATGCAATTCTCTCCTGTGGACCCGATCGAAGCTTACATTGGTGGAGACATGATCAGGGTAAGCGCCGAACAGCGCAGTCTTATAGAAGAACGATGGGGATTGAATGAATCCCCTACAGAACGATTGCTAACCTGGGGACAAGCGCTGGTACAGGGAGATCTGGGAACATCAATGATTTACAGACAACCTGTAGCAGATATCATTCAGGAGCGATTCATGAATTCTGTAGCGCTAATGGCTGTAGCCTGGCTACTATCTGGTATCTTCGGGTTCACTCTTGGTGTAGTTGCTGCCATGAGGAAGGATTCGAAGCTGGATCGTCTGATCTGCTGGTATTGTTATACGTTGGCCTCCACGCCGGTATTCTGGATTGCGCTGTTGCTGCTGATGGTATTTGGGGTGTGGCTCGGATGGCTTCCAGTTGGTCTTGGGGTACCCGCAGGGATGTCGGCTGATCAGGTGACCTGGGGCGATCGGGCTATTCATATGATACTGCCAGCGTTGACTCTCAGTCTGACCGGAGTAGCTTCCATCGCTTTGCATACCCGGCAGAAGCTTACGGATGTGCTGGAGTCGGATTATATTCTGTTTGCGAGAGCGCGGGGGGAGCGTGGATTTCAGCTGTTCCGTCGGCATGGGTTCAGACATGTTGTTTTGCCAGCCATCACGCTGCAGTTTGCTTCGTTCAGTGACCTGTTCGGTGGGGCTGTGCTTGCAGAACAGGTATTTTCATACCCAGGCCTTGGTCAGGCAACGGTTCAGGCGGGGTTGCGTGGAGATGTTCCACTGCTGCTTGGACTTGTGATGTGCAGTGCGATTTTTGTTTTCACAGGTAATATGGTGGCCGACATTCTGTATCGCTTGATTGATCCACGGATGAAGGAGGAGCTGATGTCATGAAGCAGACGCTAGAACGCTCCTCCGAGCAGACGGCAGAAACAGCTGAAGTACAGAAAGTGAAAACTGCGAATCAAGAGGTCAGGTACAACATTAATCCGGGATCACTACAAGCTGAGACTGGAGAAGGAACAGGAACAACACGCCAAACGAGAAAAGGTTATGCGGGTGCCGGAGACCAAAATTTCCGAAATCCTCGCCAAAGAGCGGTGATCTGGGGAAGCCTTGCGGTGATCTGGATTGCCGTTGTGTGGTTGACGGGCAGGCTGCTTCCAGCTGGTTCTACGCTGACTTCATTAATGGAGCGGAATTTGGCTCCAACCTGGGCGCATCCATTTGGCACGGATTGGCTTGGAAGAGATATGTTCATGCGTACATTAAAAGGTTTGGCAACCAGCATTCAAGTGGGATTACTTGCTGCATGTGGTGGCGGATTGATCGCAATGCTATTGGGTTTGGCTGCTGCTTCAAGCAAGGCTGCTGACCGGGTAATCTCATGGATTATCGACCTGTTCCTGAGTGTACCTCATCTGGTATCGCTGGTTATGCTGGCCTTTGTATTCGGTGGAGGTTTGGCAGGAGTGGCGGCAGCGATTGCGCTGACTCACTGGCCAAATCTGGCTCGGATTGTAAGAGCGGAGATGATTCAACTGAAATCCGCAGAATATATTCAGATTTCACATAAGTTGGGTCAATCGCGATTGCGAATTGCGGTGCAGCATATGCTGCCACATCTGGTTCCACAACTGTTCGTGGGCGTACTGTTAATTTTCCCCCATGCGATTCTGCATGAGGCAGCCATTACGTTTCTGGGGCTGGGGTTGTCCCCGCAACAACCGGCAATTGGCATTATTTTGTCAGAGTCGATGAGATATTTATCTGCTGGCATGTGGTGGCTCGCCTTTTTCCCGGGACTGGCATTATTGCTGGTTGTTCGTGCGTTTGATGTATTGGGCAACAGTCTGAATACATTGACGGGTACAGGTAGTTCAAGGGAGGTGAGGTAAACATGGCTCTTCTTGATATTCAGGGAGTATCGGTGTCATTTCGGCGCGCTCGCGGCTGGTTTGGGCACGAACAGACTTATGTCATTCAGAATCTGGATCTTTCCATAAACGAGGGCGAGATCATGGCTGTAGTAGGCGCAAGTGGATCAGGTAAAAGTGTGCTGGCGCAGGCCATTATGGGCATTCTGCCTGCCAATGCCAGGTTGGAGGGGAGAATAAGCTATAGTGGCGAGCCTTTGACTCCAGAGCGGCAGCTTCATCTGCGTGGTGAGGAGCTGATGTTGATTCCACAATCCGTCAGTTATTTGGACCCTTTGATGAAGGTGGGGAGGCAAGTTCAGCCGGTAACCCGAAATTCGGGACGGAAGCGCGGCTTCATGACTCGATCCCATATGAAAAAGACGGAGCAGGAGCTGACGGATCGTTATCATCTTCCTCAAGGAACAGCCGGGAAATACCCGTTTGAGTTGTCCGGAGGTATGGCAAGACGGGTGTTGATGGCTACAGCGACCTCAGGTCAGCCCAAGCTGCTCATTGCAGATGAGCCGACACCAGGCATTCATCCCGAAGTACTGGCCGAGACGATGAAACAATTTCGGGAGCTTGCGAATGAAGGTGTAGGAATTCTGTGGATTACTCATGATATCACGACAGCCCTGACGGCAGCGGATCGCATCGCTGTATTTTACGCGGGGGCCAATGTAGAGACGGCGCAGGTTGATGATTTTAAAGGGAATGGAGAACGTCTGCGTCATCCATATACGAAAGCGCTCTGGAATGCGTTGCCGCAGAATGGATTTCAGCCACTCCCAGGCTCCCAGCCGTTGGCAGGTCAAGAGATCACGACAGGATGTTCATTTGCTCCCCGATGTAGCGCAGCAACCGTTGCATGTACCCGCGAACGTCCAGAGCTTCGTAAGGTACGGGGCGGAGAAGTGAGGTGTCTCCATGCCACTTGAAGCACAGAATGTAAGTTACCGTTACGATCAGAAATCTTGGGTGTTCCAACAGATGAATATGCAGGTGCAACAAGGCGAAGTCGTTGGCTTGTGGGGACCGAGTGGCTGTGGGAAAACAAGCCTTGGGCGCATCCTTGCAGGATATGCCGAACCCGTGACAGGACAAGTGTTACTGGAGGGCGAACCACTCCCACGTACAGGAGTATGTCCGGTTCAGCTGGTGTTCCAGCACCCGGAGAAAGCTGTGAATCCACGCTGGCGGATGCGTCGTGTACTTCAGGAGGCGTCTGTGCAGGATGAACGGTTGCTCGAAGCTTTGGGGATTCAGCAAGCTTGGCTTGACCGCAGACCGAGTGAATTATCCGGTGGGGAACTGCAACGATTCTGTGTGGCACGAGCACTTGGTACATTGACACGTTATGTGATCGCAGATGAGATGACAACGATGCTGGATGCGATCACTCAGGCACAGATCTGGCATACCGTGATGGGGGTGGCTCGCCAGCGTAATCTGGGGCTATTGATCATAAGCCATGATCGGGATTTGCTGAACAGGTTGTGCGACAGAATTACACCGATGCCGGTATTGATGTCACTGTAATTTTAATTATGTTTTGAATAAATAAAATGATCGAATACAAAAGGGGTGCCCCTTGTGCAGTCATTGACCATGAATGTGAGTCATGGACTTGACTACGGGGCACCCCTTTTTCTATTTTGACAAATATTCGTCATTTAACGAACAGTACACGTTTTGTTCGAAACATACATAGTTGTAACTGACGCTTATTTGCCCGACACATTGCTTAACAACGCAGATAACCTGCGCATCGCCTCTTCAACCGTGGAACGTGGACAGGCTACATTAATACGCATGAACCCTGTACCCTCTGTTCCAAAGAAACTCCCGTCATTGAAAGCAAGTCCTGCTTCATGAAGCAGCATGTTGCATAGTTGTGCATGTGGGATATTCAGCTCCCGGAAATCCATCCATAACAGATAGGTCGCTTCGGGCAGATGCATTTTAATCTGAGGCATATGTTCCGCAACATATTGCTGTACATACTCCATATTTCCACGGATATAGGCAAGGCACTCATCCAGCCATTCCTCGGCACCGTTATATGCAGCTTCAGTTGCAACAGCTCCCAACGTACTGATACTGGCAAGTCCTATCGTTTTCACACCTTGCGCGAACGATTCCCTCAACTTGGCATTGGGGATGATGATATTGGATGTGCAGAGGCCAGGAATATTGAACGTTTTGCTTGGAGCCGTACAGATGATACTTAGATCAGAGACGGCGTCCGAGATCAGGGTCAGTGGTGTATGAGTTCCGCGCTGATGAACAAGATCGGCATGAATTTCATCTGAAACCATCAGTACGTTGTATTGCAGACACAGTGACGTAAGCCCTTCAAGCTCCTCACGAGTCCATACCCGTCCAACCGGGTTATGAGGACTGCACAGAATCAGCATTTTGACCCGACCGGTCTTCAAGCTGGATTCCAGTTGTTCCAGATCCATCGTGTAATGACCGTTATTCTCTACCAAAGGATTGGCGATCAGTTCACGACCTTGACCACGTACTACTTCATAGAAGGGCGCATACACCGGAGTTTGGATGACCACTGCATCTCCCGGTTGAGTGAATCGTTGTACAGCAATACTGAGTGCGGGCACAATACCTGGAGTGAACACAATCCAGTCATCGTTAATTTTCCAGTTGTGGCGCTGTTCCATCCAGTCTGCAACAGCGGTATGATACGCTTCAGTCCGCACTGTATAACCGAAAATCCCGTGCTCCATCCGTGTTTGCAGGGCCTGAATGACGGATGGTGGAGCAGCAAAATCCATATCGGCCACCCACATCGGAAGCGCATCAGCAGCACCGAAGATATCCTCAAGCGCATCCCATTTTTCTGATCCGGTAGAGATCCGGTTAATAGACTGGTCAAATGTACTGTTATTGTTATTCATCGTATTTAATCCCCCTTGAGTTCCGTTCCTTTGATCACAAATCGACAAATAATTATCTAATACATTGGTTAATTTCGCAACTGTTGTGCGTGTACGATTAGCTTCATATGTATGGTCCAGAATTCAGGACTTTATTCATATAAGAACAACTTAACGAGCCAGAGAACAGCAGGCATACAACAAAGACTATTTTTGTACGCCCTTGGTCCTGTTTTGTTCATATATTATTTACAACCCCTTGTCAGATGCTATTATATTGCTAACATTTGGTGGAACAACGGGCTGTTATCCGAATAAGCTCGTATCCATACAAGATGAGCATAACTACATGAGTCTTTCGTGTACATCGAGCGATCGTCTTGAATCGTATGATGCATAAGGCTGACATTTGAACTCAGGAGGCGTTTAAGGATGAAAAGCAAAAAGTGGTTGATTACTGCGAGTGTGTTCGGCATGGTGTTGACCGGATCGGCAGGGGTATATGCAGGTACACAACTGGAGACGATCAAAGCTTATTTGAACCATGGACTCGCCATTGAAGTGAACGGACAGAAATTCACACCGACAGGTGACCAGGGCAAAAAGCTTGCGCCAATTACATATCAGGGCAGTACATATCTCCCCGTTCGTTCGATTGCGGATGCACTGAAGACCGAAGTGAAGTATGATTCCCAAAACAATAAAGTGAGCATCGGCTCCTCAAGCTCCTCCGGTGGGTCCACATCCACAGGCAACAGCGGATCAACCTCACCCTCAACAGGGACTAACACACAGGCGGCAGGCGTGAAGTCCAAGTATCTGCCAGCAGATTTCCCATTACCGAAGGATGCGAAGGCGACAAGTCTCGTTGAGAACATCATGGATGGCAACAAAAAAGTTGTCCTCACGTACACAACAAAAGAAACGCTGTTAACCGTTGGAACATCCTATAAGGACTACTATCAGACCAAAAACTTGACTCAAAATACTCAGGATATAGAGGCAGACGGCTTCAGTATCGTGGGTCGTGAAGACGGTAAATATGCCGTAACGATCACGGGTTCTGTATCTGCGACCAACAAGGACCTGAATGAAGTTACCGTAGTATGGGGTGAGGAGTAAGCGACGAGTACAACCACACGTCCTTATACTAACGTGCTTGAGTCATTCAAAGTATAATGATTCGTATTCTTCTATTATTCCAAAAGGTAACGCCAAAAGCCGCCTGTTGAAATCGTAACAGATTCCAACGGGCGGCTTTTATGGTTGAACATATCTGGTTCTATGCTCAGAAAATTGCAGTTATTTACAGGTGCTCGTTAAACCAACCGGCAATATGCTCCAGACGGCGTACCCTTAAGTGGGGATGACCCCCGCGAGACAACTCGTGGTTGGCCCCTGGGAAACGAACGAGACGAGTGGTTTGCTTGCGCCGTTTCAACGCAATGTATAGCTGCTCCGCCTGTTCAATTGGACACCGCAGATCCTGTTCGCCATGCAAAATGAGCAGCGGAGTACTGACGTTGCCGACATAAGCGAGCGGTGAATGTTTCCACAGCTTTTCCGTGTCATCCCACGCGTTACCGCCAATCTGATCCTCCGTGAAGAAATAGCCAATGTCACTGACACCGTAGAAAGATAACCAGTTGGAGATGGAACGTTGGGTAACAGCAGCCTTGAAGCGGTCGGTGTGCCCAACAATCCAATTGGTCATGAAGCCACCATAACTGCCACCGGTTACGCCCAGTCTGGACTCATCGATAAACTCATACTGGGACAGGGCATAATCCACGCTTTCCATGAGATCGCGATAGTCGCCACCGCCATAATCGCCACGACAGGCATCTACAAACTGCTGCCCGTATCCGAGCCCTCCGCGTGGATTGATGTATATAACAGCGTAGCCTTGTGCGGCGAGAATCTGAAATTCGTGCATAAAAGTAAAACCATACATCATGTGCGGGCCGCCATGGATCTCAAGAATGGTCGGGATTTTGACCCCGTCGACCATGCCACGAGGTTTCATGATCCACCCTTGCAGCCGCAGGCCATCCGAGGAATTGAACCAGAAGGTCTCTGGTGCACTAAGATGGACCTCATCCTCAAGCTGTGAATTGCTGCGGGTGAGCTGAATCGGTTCTACCCCGGGATCTTCCGGTTGTTCATACATATAGAGATTACCAGGATTTTGTGTATCTGCAACAGCGGCAACGATCTGCCCGTTTTCCAACTCGGCAAATTGATAAATCTCCCGTTCGTCAGGCCATATATAGTCGGCACTGCTGCCGTCTCGTGCGAATTTGGCGATGCGTACACTACCATGGATAGTCGCCAGACAGAAGATGGATGAACCATCCCGACTGAATACAGGTCCCGTGGTTGTCAGATGTGATCGCATGTCACCAACAATACTGTGATTTAACTGTACGTCCCAATCCGTGCTTAGACATACAGGTTCACCACCTGATAACTGAAGGGTGTACAACTTCACAAGTGTGGCATTTCCATAGGAACGGTCACTGGCGAGCAGGGCCAGGGATTGTCCATCCGGTGCAAATGTCAGTCGGCTGAATGTATACCCTTCCGGGGTCAACTGCTGCACATCCGAACCGTCTGCCTTGGCAAGGTACACATGATTGGTCAGGGTGTAATCATTATGGTCCTCGCCTTTTTCAGGCATCTGCGTAATCCAAGCGATGGATGTTCCGTCCGGGGACCAGGCATAGTCTCCAACGTCATAATGACCTGTAGTTACAGGAATTGCTTCCGCATCGATCGGTGCGAGAGCGAAGAGGTGGGAACGGCGACCGTTCCATAATCCACTGGCATCTGATTTCATGCGAATTCGGTCCACAACATGTTCTTGCGGCAGTTTATGATCATCGTCGTTAGAATCGGTATGTTTTGATTCTTCATCTCCGCTCATATCCACGGATGATTTCACAAGTATGGTATGACCATCTGGTGACCAGAGCAGGGAACTGACGCCATGTTTCAGGTGACTGATTTGCTGTGCTTCTCCGCCATCTGATGCGATAATCCACACTTGGGATTTCCCGTCAACCTCTCTTAAAAAGGCAAGCTGAGACCCATCCGGCGACCAGGCAGGGGAATGATCCTTCTCTCCAGAGGTAAAGGGCCTGTCCTTCTGACTCCCCAGATGCAGCAGTCTCAGGTGAGAACAATAACCGTCACGTGCTTCATTCGTTTTCCGGCTTACATATACCAGTTGTCCGCCTTGAGGGGACGGAGTTGGATCATTAACCCATGTAATCTGATAAAGATCTTCCGATGTTATGCCGCGCTGACTCATCATTGTTTGTCCTCCCACCATGAATTAGAATTGGTTAATTTCCTAACCTTTCCATTTATATTAACGGAAAGCAAGTGACAGGACAATATGACTAAGGATGGGAGGGGAGACTTTTATAACAGCGATCGGAAGGTTGTTCTGTCATCGGAGTGACCCATGTAAATATTCTTTATTCAATTCATATAGGTGTGTTAAAGGAATTGCTCGAAAGATGACGAATCCTAATGTTGAATAACCGCAGAAATGAAGAAAAATGGTCTTAATTTAATGTTTAACATTGGTGAATTTGGTTTAATGGACAATGCAATTCCTGTTCTACAATCAGGTATTTGGTTCATAGCCATTCGTTTATATAGAACTTGTATGATTCAGTCGCAATGGAGGAGGAACGTCACGTTGAGCACATCCTATGAGCAGCATGTAGAATATCCAAACCGGAAACGAATGGCGTGGCTTACGGCAGGGGCGGCACTTTTTGTGGCAGCCGGATTTTTTTTGATTTTTGATCGTTCTTCAGGTACGAATGATTCCATCCTTTCGGATGTGATTGGACTTCTATCCATTTTGTTTTTTGGGCTATGTTTCTGCTACAGTCTGGTAAAGATGATTAAGAAGGAACCTTCTTTTGTCATCGATGAGGATGGGTTTTTGGATGCATCTTCTTATACCTCAGGAGGAGCCGTGGCCTGGAGAGACGTTGAGAATATTTTTATGTATGAATTAATGGGACAGAAAATGATCGGGGTTAAATTGTGGGACGAGAAAGCCTTTCTGGATCGCCAGAACGGGATGAAACGCAAATTGATGACGGTCAACAGCAATATGGTCGATGCGACCATCAGCGTTGCCCAAAGTAGCCTCACAGTGCCACTGGATCAATTGTATATCATGATGATGAACCACTGGAGACATGTGAGTGATAACATGATATATGATTCGTATAACCGTCGTTAGAGAGGTCAGAATGTCCATAAGTCTTCAGAATGGAGGAATATAGATGATGCATGGTGATGCAACACGCACGATTCTACTTCCGGATGGAACTGCCCTGCCTGCGATAGGGCAAGGCACATGGAACATGGGAGAGAAGCAATCCAGCCAAGAAGAAGAAATACGGGCACTGCGTTCCGGTATTGAACTGGGAATGACCGTGATTGATACGGCGGAGATGTATGCAGAAGGTGGGGCAGAAGTTGTTACGGGAAAGGCCATCTCGGGCCATCGTGACGAAGTTTTTCTCGTATCCAAAGTGTATCCCCATCATGCGGATCGCAAGCAGATGATTACGGCCTGTGAGCGCAGTCTTACGCGTCTTGGTACAGATCATCTGGATTTGTATTTGCTCCACTGGCGAGGGGGAGTGCCACTCGAAGAAACGGTTCAGGCCTTGGAACAGTTGAAGCAATCTGGTAAAATCCTTCGCTGGGGTGTATCGAATCTGGATACAAGGGATATGCAGGAGTTATGGAGTCTACCGGAGGGTGCTCAGTGCATGGTGAATCAGGTGCTTTACCATGCAGCTTCGCGTGGTATCGAACATGATCTGCTTCCCTGGATGCGCGAACGTAGCGTTCCTGTTATGGCGTATTGTCCACTGGCACAGGGCGGCAGACTTCGAAGTGAATTGTTGGAGCATCCCGTCATTCAGGAGATTGCGCAGGATCGAGGAGTTACGACTTCGCAGATCGCATTAGCCTGGGTGATCAGGGACGGAGATGTGCTGGCGATTCCCAAAGCGGTACAGCTGAATCATGTGGCAGACAATGCAGCAGCAGTGAACATCGTTTTGACACCAGAAGAACGGACCCGGTTGGATGAAGCTTTCCCTGCACCTAAAGGCAAGGTACCTTTAAACATCGTGTAGATGGTATCTTTGAACGATGAGCATATGAGCAAGGTGAAAATATGAATATTGAGCGATACAGAGCAGATCTTCACGATCTGCTCTTTTTTTGTATGGATATCAATAGCGGAAGCTTGCCCTTCAATTAAGCGAATATATATTTTAACAAATGGGCTTTACAACACTATTTTACTAGTGTACTATTTAACTAACACACCAGTACAGAGAGGAGCGAGTGCTTTGTGACTATGGAATTTGATAACAACTTACCAATATATCTGCAGATTATGCAGTACATCAAGAGACAGATTGTAACCGGGACACTTCAGGCAGGTGACAAAATCCCTTCGGTTCGTGAACTGGCGGCTGAATTACAGATCAATCCCAATACAGTACAACGGACATTTCAGGAACTGGAGCGAGAAGAAGTGGTCGAAACCAAACGGGGCTTGGGCAGATATGTAACCAATGAGGAGCGGAAGATTATGACGATCAAAAAAGAGATGGCCGGTGAATTGCTGGAACGCTTTCTGACCGGAATGCAGGAACTGGGGATTGAAGAGCAGGATATCTTATCGATCGTAGCCGATGCCGTTGCGGAAGGAAAGGGAGGAAAAACGCATGAGTAACATCCTTGAACTGAACCAGATTAACAAGACATATGGCAGTAAGAAAGCGCTCAGTAATATCACATTGGATATTGCTCCTGGCCGAATCGTAGGTTTGCTGGGTAGCAACGGCAGTGGCAAAAGCACGCTCATGAAACTGGTTGCAGGTTTGCTGCATCCGAGCAGTGGAACGATTCAAGTCACAGGTAAGCCTGTTGGGCTGGAGACGAAGTCACTGGTTTCATTTATGCCGGATCGTCCATTAACCGAGAAGTGGATGAGAGTGCGGGATGCGATTTCGTACTACCGCGATTTCTATGCTGATTTTGACGAGGAGAAGGCACGGGAGATGCTCGATTTCATGAACCTTGTCGAGAGTGATCGGGTGCGGCATCTATCTAAAGGTATGAATGAGAGACTACAACTAACACTGGCGCTATCCCGTAAGGCTCGTCTGTATCTACTGGATGAACCGATTGGCGGAGTAGATCCGGTTGCGCGAGGCAAGATTCTGGATGCAATCGTCAAATTCTATGATGAAGACAGCAGTCTCATTATCTCCACACATCTGGTGAATGATATCGAACGGATTTTTGATGAAGTGGTCTTCATTCGTGAAGGTCAACTGGTGATGCGGGAAGAAGTGGAAACGCTCCGTCTGAAATATGGGAAAAGTGTGGATGAGATGTTCAAGGAGGTCTATGCGGAATGATGACATTATTGAAGTATGACTTTAGAAGGAACTGGAATACACTGCTGGCCGGGCTGGTTATTTTGATTATTGCGCAAGTGGCGCTTTCCCTTTTTATGTCTGAGGTCGCAGGGGTTGTGCTTGGCATTATGGGTTATGTTGGGGTAGGTGTGGCTATTTATGTGAAAATGATCAAAACATACACGTCCAATATCCGCTCTTATAATCGCCGTCTTTTACCCGTAACGGGGCTATCCCATGTGTTGTCTCCTTTGCTCTTTGGAGCTCTTTGCGGGCTGGGATTAGTCATTATATTTACGACCCATGCCTACATTTATATTTCAATGAAGCTCAGAATGAACATGGTTACCAATATTGATCTTTCGGGTCTGCATGTTTCGGATTATATTAGTTTGTTGCTGTTTATCGCTTGGGTTATCGTATTTATGACTGTCATCATCTTTCTTTCGATCTCGATTGCGGGCAGCTTCCGTTGGAGAACCGGGCCGTGGATCGGAATCGTTGCATTCTTAGTCCTCGTTAATCTGATTGGCTGGTTGGAGAATATAATTATGACAGGACGCTTCAGTCCAAATGAGATGTTCCGTTACACCGAAGAAAGTACAGGTATTGCAATCACAGCCAATGGCGTATTATGGTCGGACGGTATGTGGGGGAGTATTGTATTTGAAGTCATCGTAGCAGTTATCTTGGTGTGGGCTACCATTTATCTGAACAACAAAAAAGTTGAAGTCTGATGACAGGATAACTTGAACTTGATGCGAGCAACTAGGGTTGCTCGTTTTTTTACATCCAGTGATGATCTGATTTTTTGAATCCAATCCAATTAATCATACGTAAATATAGATATAATGTGTGTACGATGTGAGACTAGGTTAAAGAGAACGAAAGGGGATATGTAAGGGAAAGGAGAACGTATTATGGAACTATACTTCAGGGATAATTTTTTTAACGCGGGTTACACCGAGATTATGAATCCGAATCAGGAACAGGCAGGACACCTGGATTTGAAAAGTGTTTTTGGCTCTTCGCTCGATGTATCAGATAACTCGGGTTTGGTCTGCAGCGGCAAATTCCGCATGTTAACTAATCGTTGGGATATCACTGCAGCAGATGGGACACATCTGGGAGTATTGCGAGCGAGGTTTAGTTTCTTCAGCAAAAAGTATGAGTATGATGCAGGATCGCGTGGTACGTACGATGTGTCTGCTCCGGCATTCTCGCATGAATATGATATCAGTGGAAGTGGTGGACGCATCGTGGCAAGTTTCCGTCGCACCAGCGGCTGGTTTAGTTCAGGGGCATTTGTATTGGATAACCAGTCGGAACAACTGGACACGTATGAATTAATTGCAGTGGTCATGGGCGTGCACGCGATTAATAAAAGACGGAACTCGGCTGCCAGCAATGGTGGAGGTACGTAATAAGGTAGCGCTGATTCGTCGTGTTCTTGGCCAAAGCAGTTGTTTCAGAACCGGTTGAACCAGATCATGCGAATGTGTCAGAAACAGGAATTGGATCGCAAGTAACAGGAGATAAAGCTCTTGGTTGATCATAGGGTTACAGACCGTTTTACCAGCAAGTAAGTACAGTAAAAAAGGTTTGGATGAGATCATCCAGACCTTTTTTTGTATATGGTTTTTTTTGAGCAATAGTTATGGTTAACCCAATCTTACAAAATCATTGGCCATCGGCTTTTGCAAGAGAGCCTTCCTCACGTTGGCGGTGCTGAACTTCATTCGCGCGTTCGGGATGCATATCAGGTTTTTTTTCTGCATAACGGGCCAATGCCTTGGCAGCTGTTTCGGACATTCGCTCCCGCAGCACTGTGTGGTCAGCAATTCGAACCCGTTTACCGAGAAAACGCATTTTGGATAAGACGTAATCCATCTCATTCCGCGGGACGGTCAGCTCGATCCGATATGTCTGCTTGGCTTCCAGGTACTCGACCTGTTTTTCGAAGCAGGAGAATGCATAGAGGATTCGGGACAGTTCCTGATTGAACTCGGGCAATACTTCGATGGTGATGGTCGTTTTGCGCTTCTCCGTAATTGCAGCAATTCGGGCAGTGTAGCCAGAAGCGGTATCCGGGTCAACCGGTTGAGCTTCCACTGTAACGATGCTGTGCAGCTTGGTAGACATGAGTTTGTCAAAGCGAGGCGCGTACCAGAGCACATACCATTCTTTTTTGACCATGGAATACTCCAGTTTATACGGGAAACCAAATTCATCATGGCTTGTGCGTCCATTGCGGACGCGGCCTGTCATTCGAAATCCCTGATGATGCAGAATGATTAGCCGTAATGGTCTAAGTAGTGGGTGAGAGACACTGTTTTCCTCACTTTTGGCTTTTTCGGTCAGATAGTCCTGAAGATTCAGATCCTGCTCACCGTTCAGCATGTTGTGCATTTTATCCAATGTTACAGCGCTCAGCGCTTCTCTTGCGGCAGGGTGATTCAGCATCATGCGAAGCCAGGCCCGTTCCTGTGAGGTCCAGGTGAACAGTCCGGTTTCATTCAGTCGGGTCATCATCTGGTAATTGAACATCTTCTCGAACAGGTTCATAATATTCCGCAATCTCCTTCCATTCCTGGATCATCTCCTGGCGTAGTCTCTGAGGTGCGATGATTTCGCAGCTTGAGCCAAAACTCCGTAACCACGGTTTGATCTCGGTGGTACCGTTAACCTGGATTTCGTAGAGAAAGGTATGATCCGTTTCGGGTATAATCTTGCCCCATTGACCTTGCAGACGAACCCGATCCAGAATGAAGTTGCGCTGACCTCGCTCCGGATGGAAAAATCGAGCTTGAACTGTTACGGTATTCCCCGTATCTACCAGCCAACTGTAGCGACTGATGTCAGTCCACTGCTGCTTCAACTCGAGCATGTATTCCTCTTCTACGGAATCCTCTTCCTCCAGTTGGGTTATGCCTTCCATGCGGAATTTCACAAAGCCGCGGCGGCCCTGAAATCCAATGACATACCAACGACCATACTGATGGTCATAGACCACTTCAAGGGGCACGATCCGGTTGGATCGCCCACCTGCTTCACGTTCAAAGCGTGGATTCGTATTCTGTGAACTGTAGCTGGATGGTTTTTTCGGTGAATAATATAGGAACTGCACACGCTTGCGCTGACGAATCGCACTAAGCAGCGTGTAGAGATGAGCTTCGTCCAGGATACGAGAATAATAGTGATACTTGTAGATATAGGGTTCGGTCGCTTCTTCTTGTGGAAAACTTGCAGTAATAGTTTTCTTCAGACTGTCCCGCAATAAGTACCCCTGTACGGAAGGAACCTGGGTATTTGCCATCATATCCACAAAATCATATAACTCCAGCTGTTCCTCCACTGTTAATTCGGTAAGGACATCCTGTTGCAAGGCATAGCGATACGGTCTGCCACCAGGCTCTTTTCGAATAACCCCAACCTCTTCCAGATACTTCAGATCAGAGCGAATGGTTTTCTCGTCAGGTAACGCCAGATCTTCCGGCAGATCAGCACAGCAGGCGTCCAGCAGTTCCATCGCGGTCAGGGCTGTATTCTGTAGAGTATGCAAAAGGACGGAAAGGCGCTGAACTTCAGTCTCTTTCATCGACTTGGCGCGGAAGAGGAAGAGCAGCATGGGCTCTGCGGATTCTCCGTACTGGAAACGAACGAGGTCTGCCATTTCCCGGCTTGCTTCGGCACCTAAACGCTGATCAGCGACGGTCTGCATGATTTCTTTTAACCTGCGATTGGTTTTATCAAAGGTATGTACGGATATGCCAAGCCGCTCGGCATACTGTTTGCGGTTATACGCACCACTGGTCAGGGATAACATGCGTAAGAACTGAATTTCTTTGTCAAAACTCTCTTTAGCCATGAGTATTCACTCCTTGGTGGCCTGGAGTCAGGCGGATATAATGGACGACGATGTTGGCAGAATAATTCTGCGGTACAGAAACATTCGTGAACTTCCCATTTGCGATATCCCTTTATTGTAGCAGGAAGAGAGTCAGGTTTCATTTTAAACTTATAAAGGTTGACTCCATTGCAAAAATTCAGTCGTCGTCATACTTTCGCCATGTTCGCGTGCAGATGTGTGAGGCATAATGAGGATGTGAAGCGGGGCAGCAGCAAGCACTGTGGATCAAGGTTCCGAGGCGCCAGGGAGGGTTACTTCGACTGTTAATCGACCAGGTCGTTGGTTCGAATCCAATCGCCGCCGTTCATGGCGGTGTAGCTCAGCGGTAGAGCGGGTATTATACCTTCCCACCTTTTTCCTCGGAACATTTTATTATGAAAGAACAGCCAATAGACTCACACCGGGAGGTCATGAGTGATGAGCAGAGCGAAACAATTATTTAATCAACCTCAGCCAACGACACGTAATCATGGGGGCTACGGAGCCTATGAGCGATTGGTGGAGGAACAATATATACAGATGTTGATGACCAATACATTAAACAATACGTTCTATGCAGATACCCAGCAACTGATGGACGATGCGATGGTCAGTCATCAGGAGATGGCTGAGGTCGATGCAGGATTTATGGCGCGGGCGCTGGTCTATGCTCGTAATGAAGGTTTGATGCGGTTACAGCCTCTATACGGGCTGGCATTTCTGTCCAAGGTGGACGCGGATCAGTTTGCAAAGGTGTTCTCCCAAGTCGTACAGACACCGGCTGATTTGGCCGATTTTCTGACCATTCTGAGAGGAATGGGGCGGGGGCAGGGCGGCCGAGCGGTGAAGCGTCAGATGAGTCTCTTTTTGAACGGGATCAGTGAATACTGGGCGATCAAATACAACGGGCGTGGGCGTGGATACAGTCTGGGCGATATGATTGCTACAGCACATCCCAAGCCGATAGATACGAAGCAACAAGCCTTGTTTCGTTATTTGCGCGGGCATGAGGTGGATCTTACGGAACTTCCGCAGTTGCAGGCGCTGGAAAAGCTGAAAGCTACGCCCAACCCCGCAAGCCGGATGCATCTGATCGAGAAAGGTAAACTTCCGTATTCGGTGGTCACCTCGATCATGCAGCCGACACGTACGGTGTGGGAGGCGTTAATGTCACAAATGCCGACCTTTGCATTGCTGCGCCATCTGAACGCAATGGATCGAGCAGGTGTTTTTGAAAAGTCAAAAAATATCGATTACGTAACAGGTCGTTTAACGGATGCAGAAGCCCTGCGTAAGTCGCGCATATTGCCTTTCCGATTCGCCAGTGCATATGAAATGATTGCGAGGGAAGAGCTGCGGGATGCTTTGCGACAAGCGGTAGAGCTATCCATTGGCAACCTGCCAACGCTGCCGGGAAGAACGGCTATTTTCCTGGATCGTTCCGGTTCCATGCAAGGGGATTATTTACGGATTGGTTCGGTGCTGGCACTGGCGCTTTACAAACAAACAAGAGGTAACGCACTGTTCTGGTTATTCGACCATATGGTTGAGGATGCTCGTCCCAAGATGAATGAAAGCATTCTTTCTCAAGCTCACCGGATTCGTGCACAAGGTGGAACAGACACGGGGCGGCCTGTACGCGAGCTTCGGGATATCGGAGAGAAAGTGGATCAGATCATTATGATCACTGATGAACAGCAGAATGAAGGCAGTCCGTTATATGCCGAGCTTGAGCGATATCGCCGGATGATGAATCCGGAGTTGAAAGCATTTATTGTGGATATAGCACCTTATCGGCAGGCAATGGTACCGCCACGGGATGGCAAAACCTTTTACATCTACGGTTGGAGTGAAACGGTATTGACGTATATTGCCGAGACTGTGGCAGGATATGATACACTCGCGAACCGGGTGAGAGAGATCGAGATTTAATTGAGGGAATTTGGAGGCGGCTGACCATGACCTACGTTCATGAAGAAATGAGAGATATGATTAGACAACAGCTGAAGCAGATTGAACAGGAGGAGCAGGTACGGATTATCTATGCCTGTGAATCGGGCAGTCGAGCGTGGGGATTTCCTTCACAGGATAGTGATTATGATGTGCGTTTTCTGTATGTAAGACCGCTGGAATGGTACTTGTCGATTGAGGATAAAAGGGATGTGATCGAACGTCCGATCAGTGATCAACTCGATGTAAATGGTTGGGATCTGCGCAAGGCGTTGAAGCTGTTTCGCAAATCAAATCCACCACTCTTGGAATGGTTGCAATCCCCGATTCAGTATGATGAACAGTATAGCGTGGCACAGCATATCCGTGCACTGTCACCGTTGACCTTCTCGCCCAAGTCTTGTATGTATCATTATCTGAATATGGCAAAGGGCAATTTTCGAGATTATTTACAAGGTGAGCGGGTGAGGATTAAAAAGTACTTCTATGTTCTACGTCCATTGCTCGCTTGTGGCTGGATTGAACGTTATGATGCGATGCCACCGATGGCATTCGAAGAGCTGGTGCAAGAACTTGTGCCTGCGACTACACCGCTATATACGGAGATTCATGAATTGCTGCGCCGGAAAAAGGCGGGTGAGGAACTGGATCTGGAGCCGCAGTTGCCAGCAATACAGGCTTTCTTAGCCGAGAAGATCGAGCATTTTGAACGACTGGCTGGCCAGATGGAGAATGAGCAGATTATTCAATTTGAAGAATTGGACCGGATTTTCCGTTTGGCATTGCAAGAGGTATGGGGCGAAGGGGAATAATTAGGACGTTCCTTCACCCAGGCGAGCGATCAAATGATGGATGTTCGCGTCTCGAACGTTATAAAGTCCAAGTCGGCTGGCTGATTGCGACGAATGGCGATGGAGAGCATGTTCTAAGAAACATAGGACGTCTTATGTGGCCTCCAGAGTGTCCTATTAAAATGTAAGAAACATGGGACACGTTATTTTCCGGAAATGTCGGATAAAAGGATGGAAAAGGGCGGTTTAGCTTCATTTAGCGTGACTCTGGTTCGTTAGGTTTCCGGGGGCGCTTCTCATCATGAAATAAGACGCCAGCGATTCGTTAGCGCCATCATGCACTTGCGTTGCTCTGGTGCGTGATGAAATTTTCAAATAAAAGGAGGAGAACGATGCATCTGATCCTGAAAGCAAGCGGCGCTAACGCGGGGGTTGTATCCCATTTGTTAGCGAAGAACCCGCTGAATATATATGACCGCGTTGACAAAGGTGTGCGTGTAAGAATGGTGTACACCACCGCTACTGAGAATGAAACGGAAGTGCTGATTCATGCCGAGCCTGATCCTGTGGATCTGGTCAGAGGCACACCTGATGGATATGACATAACGCAATATATCAATGATCGTGAGTTCGTGACCAGCAGCCTGTTCTGCTCCTACATACGTGGGGCGTTAGGGACGGCCCTGAATGGCAAGCCCAAGGAAGACTATGTGCAATGGGTAGGTCACTCTTTCGAATTGGAACTGACCTTTGGACCGGTGGCATCCGACCTGCCGGATCGGGTTGTGGAGGAATTATTCTCGCCATTAGGATACGCAGTTTCGATGGAACGTGGAGAGCTGTCTTATTCCTTTGATCTGAAAAATAAAAGCACAGTTCGCCATATCACCTTGCGTGGTCGTAACACGGTACAACATGCATTGCGTCAGCTTTTTCTGCTGATTCCAGTGCTGGATAATTACAAACACTATTTCATCAGTGAAGATGAGATCGATAAAGTCAAACGTTACGGTGAAGGGTGGCTGGATGCTCATCCACTGAAAGAACTCATTGTGAAGCGTACGCTTCGTTTTGCCGAACTGATCCGGCAGTATGAGCGACAAGAAGGTGCCTTGTCTGCGTCTCTTGGACAGGAGAGAGAAACAGGTCACACCTCAGACACGGTTATTCAGGAGAATAACGTGGGACATCAGGAAGACAGAGAACAAGATCAACGTGAGTCCGAGTCCGTTAGCGATGGCGTACAATCAGAAACTCCTGTACGGTTAAACGAGTTGCGTTATCGAGCGATTACGGATGTGGTGTCAGCGTTGCCAGTCAAACGAAGCATTGTGGATATGGGAGCGGGTGAGGGCAAGCTGTCCGCTCGTTTGGCGTACGTTCCCGGTGTGGAATCGATTCTGGCCGTTGAACCTTCCGGTCAGTCGCGGCTCCGAGCCATGGAGCGCTTCGCGAAGCTGGAGGGTCGTTCTGGAGTGGTGGCTATGCCGGAGCCGATCATCGGTTCACTTTTTTATTTTGACGAGCAGATGCAAAACCAGGACGTCATGATCCTGTGCGAAGTGATTGAGCATATTGAGGAATATCGTCTGAACAGAATTATGGATACAATCATGAACGAATATCAGCCAGAAGTGCTGCTAGTTACTACCCCAAACAAGGAATATAACGAAGTGTACGCAATGGAGCAGGAAAGCTTCCGTCACCATGACCACCGTTTTGAGTGGACCCGTGCGGAGCTGGCTATCCGGTGTGAGGAATGGACGCAACAGGGGAGCTATGGCTACGAGATTAAGGGTATTGGTGAGAATGCAGAAGGCTATGGACAACCTACCCAACTGGTCATTTTTGAGCGGAGAAAGGAGAGTCAATCATGAGGAGAAAAATGAGACCAAACGAAATCTCGGATGAAGGCAGAGAACGTCAGGATCGGAAAAGTGTGACGGAGGAAAGACAGCGTGAGATTCGTCTACCCCACGCAGGCATTGTCGTTCTCGTCGGCCCATCCAACAGTGGCAAAAGTACGTTGCTGGATCGCCTCGTTGAAGAAAGCGTCATTCGGCGCACGGAAGCCGTCTCGTCCGATCAATTCCGCATGCTGGTTGGAGATGATGAGTATGTGGATTGGAAACACCGTCCCCGCAGTGAAGCGGATGTGATCTATGCCGAGTATCAGCAAGTATCGGCCAAAGCCTTTGAAGCGATGGAGGCGATGCTGGCAACCCGCTGTCGTCTGAACAAGCTGACCTGGGTGGATGCGACACATCTGTATCCAGAGGATCGGGAGCGACTGATTCAGGTGGCAAGAAAGGCTCATGTGCCTGTGATTGCTGTTGTGCTGGATATTCCGGAAAAAGAACTGCTGGAACGTGATGCCCAGCGGGAGTATCCGCGTGGACGCCAACGGGTGAAACAACAGGTGCAGCAGTTCAAGCGCACATTGCGCTTGATCCGTGAGGAAGGCTTCGATGCCAGTTATGTGCTGAAGCAACCGGATGAGATTACGTTTGTCCGCACATCCAATCCGCTGGTGACTGACATGGGTACAGGTATAGATATCATCGGAGATATTCACGGCTGTTACGAAGAAATGATGGAATTAATCGTGCGTCTCGGGTATGTGGACGAGGATGAAAGTGGCTTGTACCGTCATCCTGAAGGACGAAAATTGGTTTCAGTCGGTGACGTAACGAGCCGTGGGCCAGAATCATTAAAATGTCTGTTGTTCTGGCAACGTCATTGTGCCGCCGAGCTAGCCTACATGATTGACAGTAATCACGGCTGGAAGATTGCACGTTATCTGGATGGTCGTGATGTTACGCTGAATCATGGTGACGAACGGGTAGAGATGGAGTTGCGACAGTTTGAGCAGGAGCACGGTCAGGAGACGGCGAAGCGAGTACGTGCGGAGCTTAGGTCATTTCTGCTTGAAGCACCATCTCATCTGGTGTTTTCCCGGAACGGGGTAAGACAAGTCGTTGTTGCACACGCAGGGATTCGAGATCATTTTATCGGCAAACAGTCCAAACGCATTCAGGATTACTGCCGATATGGCGATGTGGATGGGATGGATGAGCAAGGTCGGCCGGTGCGCAAGGATTGGTACGTGGATCACAATTCGGGTGAATGCATTGTTTGGGGACATGATCCTCGTCCATATCCTACAATTGTGAATGATACAGTCAATATTGATCAAGGTGTCGTTTTTGGTGGCATGCTCACTGCTTGGCGAATGCCAGAACGTGAGGCAGTCAGTGTTTCGGCGAAGCAGGATTATGCGGGAGATCCGGATAGTCCATTAAAGCGCTGGGAACAGCGGCGTTTTGCTCCGCCTAACATACGTAAGTTCAAGGAGGGTTTCACGGTTCAGACAGCATCCAAACTGGATGTGTCTGTGCACGGTGAGATGGCGAAGACGGCAATTGATACGTTTTCCCATTATACTGTACCGCTGGAAGAACTGCTCTACATCCCGCCTACGATGAGTCCGCCGCCGGGTGTATGTTCTGTGGAGGGATACCTGGAGCATCCACAGGATGCATTTCAGTATTATCGTTCTCAGGGAGTTACCCGTATGGTTGCCGAGAAGAAACACATGGGCAGCCGGGCCATTGTACTTCTTTTCCGTGATGAGCAAGCTGCGGTGCAACGAGTGGGCCGGCCCATGCTGGGGAACATCGTGACAAGGACGGGACGATCCTTTTTTGATCCTTCGACAGAGCAGAGTGTGCTCTCGAAGTTACATGCGGACTTGACCGCAGATGGTTATTTTGATCGTCATAAGACGGAGTTTGTACTGCTCGATGCCGAGATTGTTCCTTGGAATCTAAAGGCGCGTGAGCTGATTGCTTCACAATATGCACACGTTGCCGAAGCCTCCATGATGGATCGTTCTACGGTTCTGGACAAACTGCGTGAAGCTGAAACAGCAGGTCGGAATGTAGATGAATGGTTGCAGGAGACAGCAGGAAAACTTGCCAGTGCCCGGACATTTCGGGATGTATTCCAGGAGTACTGTTGGGATGTGGATGATATCGGGGACATTCGAATTGCACCGTTTCACACACTAGCACATAGTATGGGAGCATTTTGGGAGCAAACACATGAATGGCATATGGAACAAAACCGTGAGTTCGCTCGCATGTCGACCATGATGATGGAGACAGAATATCGCGTAATTGCAAATGAGGCGGATGAAGCGGATGTTATTCGTTGGTGGAATGAGATTACAGCGGAAGGACATGAAGGTATTGTCATCAAACCTGAAACGTTCTGCGCCTGGAATAACAACAAAATGATTCAGCCTGCGATTAAAGTACGAGGACGTGCATATTTGCACATCATCTATGGGATGGATTACCTGGTACCCGAGAATCTATCCCGACTTCGTAAACGCAAAACGTCCAAAAAAGAACGTCACGCCTTAATGGAGAGTGCTTTGGGTATGGAGGGGATTGAGCGCTTTATACGCAGAGAGCCGGTGGAACGAATTCACGAATGCGTGCTGGCGACGTTATCGCTGGAGTCGGAGCGAGTAGACCCACGTTTGTAACTGTTAAAGTAAAAGAATAAGAAATAAAGATGAAGCTGGTTCGGAGTTAATCCAAACCGGCTTCATTGGTGTATAGACTTCGTTAAAGCAAGTTTCTTATCAGGCCTGTGTGTTTAGTGCTATAACTTTTGACATGACTTGGATCAGTTGGTATGAGCAACGGCGCGAATCTCAATCAGTTGATGAGGAAAGGCGAGTCCGGATGTCCCAACCATCGTGACAGCCGGACGATGCGTACCAATGTACTCTTTATACACGGCAACACATGGCTCAAGATGCTCCTGTGGGTGAACCAAGAAAATTTCCAGTTCAGCAATGTTCGACTTGGTCACATTAAATCCCGCGAGTACGCGATCCAGGTTATCCAGTGTCTGACGAACCTGTGCTTCAATATCATCGACACCAATAAACGTCCCCTGCATATCATGCGAAAATTGCCCTGCAATGTAGATCATACCGTTAACGCTGTATCCCTGAGCCACGCTAAATGCTTCTTCCCACGGGACACCGTGGCTATAGATTTGAGTTGTAGTCATATGAATCTCTCCTTTGGAATTCGAGCTAAAATGAGTATAACCGGAGAAAAACAACTTGGGCAGTACGCACTTTCATGACAGTGACTATCCAAAAGGATAGCGTTAACACGGTGTTTGTGAGCCTAACGACTCATTCCAGAGAATCTTTATATCAGGATATTTAATTTTGGTATAACTAACTTAAGTCCTATATCCTTCCCCTAGAATCTGGGTAATAATTATAGTAGGCAAGTGATTAATGGAATCTCATAACGTAACGATAGGGGGTAACCTGTATGGCATCCGTAATTCTGCTGGTGAAACAGACGGAGGACGATGAGAAGGTTATTTATCGCTTCGGACCGAATGAGCGAAAGATGGGGCTCATTGAGATGAATAAGATCAAGGAAAGTGTGAGGGAACTGGAACCTGTCCAGGTGGATGGGGTAAGTCCGAGTTTTTTCTTTAACCGAGCCGCGCAGCGACTGGTACGATGTTTATTCAGGGAAGGCGGCAAGTTCCCTGAACGAACGACGTTTGAATCATAGTTTCAGCACCGCAAAAATAAGTCCACAACCCTGCTCATGGGTCATGGACTTATTTTTCGTTTCAGAACGTTTTGGCATAAGAGATCAGTGCCGTAATTGTGATGATATTAAGCAACGTTGAGATCAGCACTGTCTGGGCTGCAAAATCGGGTTCGTTATCGTATTCTTCCGCGAGAATGGATGCGTTGACACCGGTCGGCATACCCGAAGCGATAATGAGTGCCTGTGCAGCGATACCTTCCAACCCAAGCAGAAGCACAATCGAAATTCCGATAGCCGGGCCGATCAGGAGTCGCAAAAATGTGCTAATATACACATCAAGACGGTATAGTTGAATTGGATATTTTACAATCTGTGCTCCGAGTGTCAGAAGCGCCACGGCAACCATACTTTGCTGCGCATAGGTCAGCGGCATGGACAGGAACGTAGGCAAGGGAACCTTCCACATGTGTAACAGAATCCCCAGCAAGAGCGCATACGGAACAGGCATTTTAAGAAATCCAATAATCACCGCACGGTAATTACCTTTGAGCTTCGCGCCCTGAATGGACAACACGCCATAGGTGAATGTCAGTAATGCCTGCAAAGACATGACCAGTGCCTGAATGGAAGAGGCGAGTGGATCGCCGCGGAATACCAGTGCATTGATGGGCAATCCATAGTTGCCTGCGTTATCCAGCATAATACTGTTGTTGAAGGCAGCCTTCATGCCTTTATTCATCTTAAGTGAACGCGCAAATACAGAACCTACAATATAGAGAATCAATACATATATCGCATAAAAGAGTGTCACTGTCCCGAGCAGTTCGCCCGACATATCCGAGTGATACATGCTCATAAAGACGGCTGCGGGGGTAATACAATAGAAATTGATTTTCGCGAGGGTGTACAAGTCCAGCTTGAACACCTTTTGCATCCAGGACCCGACGGCAATGAGGAGAAAGACGGGCAGGACGACTTCAAGCATGATGTCTGCAATCATTAGTTCAGCTTCCTTTTTCATGAAAATTTCAATCCGATTTCGAAAATGCTTTGCTCATTATATCATTTTATACACAACCAAATGTGGGAATAGGCTAAAAAAGATCAGGAGGTGTTGCATATGATTCCAGATCATCTGGATGTTGGTTTATCGATATTGTTTATTGGCTTCAATCCGAGCATTACGTCTGGAGAGACGGGTCATCATTATGCTTACAAAGGTAACCGGTTCTGGCGCATTCTTGAACGATCGGGATTAACCCCGCGTTTATATGATGCACAAGAGGATGGAGAGTTGCTGAAGCTGGGGTACGGATTCACAAATATCGTGGCCCGGCCCACCAGAGGTGTGGAAGATATTATGAAGGAAGAGTACGCAGAAGGACGCCAGATTTTGCGGCAAAAGCTGGAGGACTACCGGCCGGACATCGCCTGTTTTGTAGGAAAAGGGGTATACACCCAGTACAGCAAGCGTTCCAAAGTGCAATGGGGATTTCAGGACGACCCGGTCGTCAAGGAAATTCAGGAGTTCGTCGCTCCATCGTCCAGTGGACTTGTGCGCATGTCGATGGATGAGATTGTGGCGATTTATTCACAGCTTGCTGATTTTGTTGCGGACAAGAATAGGGAAAATTAAGGGGTGAGAAAGACAGGAGAGGTAAGATAGCAGCAGTAATAGGCTACCACGAAACCTATAGAGAATGTGCAGCGACAATCACAGAATGTTGGTACGCAGAGTTCACCCTGTCGGCTTCGCCGATGAGGGCGAATTCTTTTTTTTGGATAAAGTGAGAGGTTTCGGGAACGGCTTCCGTCTATATAGTACAGAACCATGCATGGAAGCTGTAGAGAAGGGGGATTACATGACTCAACAGATACCGGAGGAGGAGCTTATTGAGCGCATTGTTGCAGGGGATAAGCAGTTGTTCTCCGTGCTTGTGGATCGATATAAAAATAAAGTCTACGGCATCATGCGCGGAATGGGTGCGAGTCATCCGGATGCACAGGATCTCGCTCAGGATACGTTCATTCGCATCTATCGCTATCTCCCGTCACGGCGGGAGGGGAGTCGTTTCTCGTCGTGGGTGTACACCATTGCGGTGAATCGGATGCGGGATTTTATAAGGGAAAAGAAACCCGTGATGACTGTGGTCGATCAAGGGATCGAACCTGTCAGTAATGAAACACCGGAGAAACGTGTGCTGCATAAAGAGATGCAGCGTGAAATATATCGACATCTCGAACAGTTGCCTGATTCGTATCGGCTGGTGTTATTACTGAAGTACACAAACGAGTTGAGCTATGAAGAGATTGCGGATATTACTGGCATGAGTTCAACCAAAGTGCGCAACGCCCTTTATCGCGGGAAAAAGACGCTGAGGAAGCAAATGGAACGCAAAGGAGGTTTAGCTACGTATGAAGCCTATTTCAAGGGATGAGGATCGGTTGTGGGAGGAGCATTTGTATCGAGAGGAGCCGGATGCGGATTTTACGCTTAAGCTCATGCAGAAGCTGGATGGCGTGTCCATGGAAAGTGGCGAAGCTGAAAATCCATTCGTGAAAAAATCCATGAGAGCGCATTGGATGCGCCGGACGGGGATCGCCGCCGCGGCAGTTGTGATCTTTGCCGGAGGGGCCTGGTTTGCTTTTGACCGAACAACAGAGCCAGCACAACCCGCGGTAAATGCTGTGGATCGTCTGCCATTGCCTAACATCCCTGTGCCTGAAGCATTGAAATATTCATATTTTGCAGATGATTACAAACGTCTTAAACCTCTCGGGCTTGTCGTTAATCCGAACATCAATATTAATGACCAGGGCTATACGCTCAAGATTGAAGATGTTCTGGTCGATCGTTCTCAGATTGTGATGACCATGCAACAAATAACACCTGATGGATTAGGATTGTCACGGTTATTGTCTGGGATGGGGAGAATTCATATTACGGATGAAGAGGGGCGACAGGTTGCGACTCTTGCAAGAGATACCAGAACGAAGGGCTCCGTAACTGAACGAGTGGTTTTCCAGTTGCATGATGAAATTCCGGATCAGGTGGTCGTGCGGGGTGAACTGCGTAATTTAAATGTGGGCAGATATTATGATTACGAGAAAAAATCCTACGAAGATAGAGATGTTACGGTGGATTGGAGCTTCCAATTCAATATCGATATGACCAAAGCTAAATTATTGGCTGTTGAAAATTCTATGGATAAGACATATACGACGCCAGAAGGACTAAAGCTTGATATGACACAGCTTGTACGCACGCCAAACGGAACCCGGCTTGACCTAAATGTGAAGCTGGATGATAAGCTTCGTGGCAAAGTTGATGAGAATTGGGCGAGCTATATGAGTATCATCTACCATCTTGAGATTCCTGAAACAAATGAATATCGAATCTTCAATGGAATAAGACCAGATGCCCGTCAAGCCAAGTTTCGACTCCAAGATCAGAGTGACTTAAGGAATGGTGGGCCGTTGAAGTTGTCAGAGACATGGGACCCTGCGTTTGTAACGGTAGATGCGAAGAACATTCGCTTTGTTCTGGATGGTTACACCCTCCCGGTGAAGGAAGAGAAATCAGTGGAAGTTGATCTGGAGAAGAGGCGTAAGGACACGAATTTTTATACTTTTGCACAATTTGAACAGCTTGGAGATAAAATATTATTCTATGATTTTGAGTACGAGCCACTGATGGAATCGTATGATCCTCCGAAGATTGATGTAAAGGAAGGGTATTCACTAGTTCTGAAGGGGAGTGGGACGTTCCGAAATGCTTTCATGGGTGATCGCTGGGTTGCAGTAGATTCGGATGGAAAAGAGTATCCTGTTGAAGTGAACGGTTATCCGGATCAACCTAATAATAACGGTGAATACGTTGAAGATGATCTGCAATTAAAAATTCGGGGGTTTAACGAAGAAAAGGGTACAAAATTCACTTTGAAAAGAACAGTAGTCAATAGAGAGTATCGCGATGTGAATTGGGAAGTGGATCTTCCATCGTACGATAGCCTGCCTTGGCTGAAATAACCATAGTACAATCCTCAGCCATGAAGTAAATGAAAACTTCGAATGGATGTATAAGGATGGATCAACAGATTTAAGTGTGAATGTATAGATATATAAGGATATAAGCCTAATATACGAAAAGGCACTGCATAATGGTATGCGGGGCCTCTTTTGTATGTACCAGATTTACGGCGAAGGCAAGTACCTAACGAATTCATCTTCAGAAAAAAGCGGTTACCTTTTCCGAATTATGCAGATTCCCTTGGAATCAAGGTGGTCGATAACATAACGGTTTCCTTCGGCGTTCCCGGGCGATCGATCCGGCGTTGTAAAGCTTCAACGGCACGTTGTCCGAGTTCCTCTTTGCACAGATTAACTGTGGTCAGAGGCGGGGAAGACGTAACGGCAGAGTGTACATTGTCGATACCGATGACAAGGCAATCTTTAGGTGTGGAGATGCCCATCTCCTGTAATTTGTGCATCCACTGCAAGGCAATATCATCATTAACACCAATCCAGGCATCGGGACGTTCATCATCTGGCATGTTTTGAATGGTGGTAGCCAACTGGTTAACCCATTCGCCGTTCTCATACGGAATATTCCATTCTCTGAAGCTGGTCGTATGACTTTTATCCACATGGAAATGATTTAAGGCCAACTCAATCCCGATCTTCCGCTGCGCGAAGCTTGCAGCACGACCATCATCTGTGATGAGGCCGATCCGTCGGCAATGCATAGACATTAGATATCTCGCAACAGTAATGCCAGCTTCCAGATTATCATGGCTGATCGTATCACAATTCAGCAGCGGCTCCTGATGATCTACGAGAATAATAGGCCGACCCGTCTGAGAGAGGCGTTGCAGAACCGTATGAGGAAAAGCACCCATGACAATAATTCCTGCACAACGTTCCCAGTCCAAATGAGGAGCAATAGCTTTTTCGGGAGAGGTGTTCTCGTCCGTCACTCCGAGTGAGGGAGATACAATGGCATGATGCCAACCACGCTCATTGCAGGCGGAGATCATGCCTGACAGAACACGTTGCCAGTAGTGGGGTTCACCGCGGTTAAGCTGATTCATGCATATGAGAACAAACGGGGGATCGGAAGGATCAACATGGTTTGCGGTAGCAGGACCGTTGGCAGTACCCGGAGTGCTTTGGCGATATCCCAATGCCCGAGCGAGTTCCAGTACCCGTGCGCGTGTCGCTTCACTGACACCCGTCTTGCCACTGAGTGCGCGGGAGACGGCATATTTGGATAATCCGAGCTGGTCAGCCAGCGTCTGAATGGATACTTTGCGTGACATATCATTACTCCTTCGTATGTGAGCGAACTGCATAAATCCATTGAGATGACCTCTAAGAATTGACGATCATCTTCGGACACAGTACACTTACAAATAATAATGTTATTATAATTTATCATAACAAAAATAACAATATATATTGGAGTGATAGATCCAATCTATATATGTTCAACTAAACATTTACACGATAACGGAGAGGGCAGAAATAAACTGAAGAAGCGAAGCTAAAAGCTTTCTGAAAGAAAGCTGCATCGGAAGCATAAACCTCGCCTTTATCACCGGATTTCCCCTTGAGAAAGGGGATCGAAAAAATCTGGGGATAACAGCGATTGGAAAGTTGTTCTGTCATCGTAGTGCCAGTGTAAATAATCTTTTATCAACTTATACATAAAACCTCAATTCAAAGGAGACGAAATCCATGGAACAGTTCAGATTACCGAAAATCCCTATGCCGCATCTGGAGTTGCCACAAGCTGTGCAGGATATTCTGACTGAGGCAGACGAGCGTTTGCAACATCGACCGAGATTGCTGACTCAGTTTCGTAATTGTTTTCCCAATACACTGGAAACGACCACGAAGCTACTGGAGGATGGAACAACCTTTGTGATAACAGGGGATATTCCCGCGATGTGGTTAAGGGATTCCGTAGAGCAGGTCATGCATTATGTTCCACTTGCGAAGGATGACGAGAAGTTGCAGCGAATCATCGGAGGCCTGATCAAAAAGCATACATTTTATGCTGATAAGGATATCTATGCCAATGCGTTCAATGAAACGGCGAATGGATGGCATTGGGATGCCAATGATGAGACGGAGATGTCACCTTGGGTGTGGGAACGGAAGTTTGAACTGGATTCCCTCTGTTTCTCCATGAAGCTAGCTTATACATATTGGCGGGAAACTGAACTCACGGATATATTTGACGAGCGCTTCAAGAAAGTGATGGGGAATATCGTAGACCTATGGGAGACAGAGCAGCATCATGCAGAGCGTTCATCTTACCGGTTCATGCGTCGCAATTGTCCAGCTCATGATACGCTGCGTAATGAGGGGTTGGGTATGCCTGTGAATTACACGGGTATGATCTGGTCCGGATTCCGTCCGAGCGATGATGCCTGTGATTTTCATTATAATATTCCGGCGAATATGTTCGCTGCGGTAACCTTGCGCCAGATGGGGGAGATTGCGAAGTGGGTATTTCGGGATGAACAACTGGTGAGCCGGATGGCTCGATTGGAAGAAGAAATAAGGCATGGGATCTCCCTGTATGGTACTTATCGTCATCCAGAGTATGGGCAGATTTATGCCTATGAGACGGACGGTTACGGTAACTTTTGTTTGATGGATGATGCGGGCACGCCTGGACTGATGTCCATCCCGTATATGGAGTTTGCTCCGGTGGAGGATGCTGTGTATCAGAACACACGCCGCTTCATTTTGAGTAGGGAGAATCCGTTCTACTATGAAGGGAAGGTAGCCAAAGGGATCGGTAGCCCCCACACCCCGCCGGGATACATCTGGCACATGGCGCTATCCATGCAGGGCTTGACCGCAGACAATGACGAGGAAATGCTGGCCATGATTGAATTGCTGGAGAACACGGATGCTGGTACCGGATATATGCACGAGGGTTTCCACGCCGATGATCCTAACACGTTCACAAGACCGTGGTTTGCCTGGTCCAACAGTCTGTTCTCGCAACTGGTGTATAAGGCAATGAAAAAAGGAATTCTATAAAAGATACATTATAAAAAAAGAGTTCTTACTGCTCGTGAAGCAGCCGTTCCGGTTACGAATCGTTCTTTTGATCGCTGTTATCCCCGGATTTCCTGATCGACTTTTGTAAAGTCGAAATCCGGTGATAAAGGCGAACACTTCGTTTCTTCAGAATCGATTTCGTTCCCTGCACTACTTTTACTATCGAGCGCGACTGTTTTTTGAACGACATCATTTTTAGAATAGAAGAGTAGGTAAAAACAACAAAGCCCAAACTGCTGAACTTTGCAGTTTGGGCTTTGTTTAATTGAAAAACACAGGCGCTTCGCTATGTGTTTTTCAGTAGATCGGCGATGAAGACTTTCTGTCCTGTGCGGGCGCTTTCCAGGGAAGCGAGGACCATAGCCATGCTGAACTGGTTATCACTGCAATCGGTCTCAGGCAGTCGGCCGGATTCCAGTGCGGCAAACATGTCTTCTAGGCAGCCATGGTGTCCTGTTTTCTCCATGATCGGCAGTTCCGCTTCAATGCGCTCACTTGGCTGAAAAAAGGATGGTTTGCCGTCAGCATCCAGGCTTTGCGCAGTAACCACCTCAGCATAAATGTCATCATGACCATCCCAGATGGCGGTTCCTTTTTCACCGATTACGCGCCAGCTTGCTTCCCATGATGTGGGTACGCCTTCTGCGCACCAGGATCCGCGATAGTTGAGTACGGACCCGTCGGACATTTCAAATATACATAACGCCATCGCATTGCCCTGATACCAGGAACCTGGAGGATTGAACTCATGGCAGTACACTGATACCGGGTTGGCCCCGAGTATATATCGTGCCTGATCAAAGGTATGTATGGCCATATCGAGCAGCAGCGGACTATCCATCAGATCACGGAATCCGCCGAAGTGTGGCCCGAGGAAAAAGTCAGCCCCTGCGTAACCTACCTGCCCTATAGCTCCGCCGGAAATGAGGTGCTGGTAGGCGCGGATACGCGGATCAAAACGACGATTCTGCATGACGGCTTGAATGTGTCCTGTGCTGCGAGCGGTTTGCACAATATCTGTGCAGTCGGAGAAGGACTCTGCCAGTGGTTTTTCGCCAAATACATGACATCCTTCCTTCAGCGCTGTCATGGCAATGCCGTAATGACTCGCCGGAATCGTGACATCGAATACGATATTTGCACCAGTCGTTTGAATGGCCTCACGGATATCGGTGAACGTAGGGCAGGTGAGACTATGTCTAGTAGCAAAAGTAATGGCTGTCTGTTCATACAGATCGACCAGCCCAACGATCTCCGTATCCGGTCTTTGCAAGGCGTAGTCTGCCCATGTGTTCGCCATGGCACCGCAGCCAGCGATAATTACCTGATAAGGATGACTCATCCGCTCATCTCCTTCATATGGATTGTGTTATACAGCTCGCATGGTTTCCTATACCGGATTGGGCACAAAATCGCCGCCGCGGCATTGTTTCAAATATCGCAATGCATGCACCTGTCCGGTCATTTCGAGTTCGTCTTTGTAAACGGGATCATGCCAGCCTTCAATATCAATCGTGCCCTGATAACCGTTCTGACGCAGAATGGTGATAATGTCTGCCCAGTTGTTATCCCCGAAGCCGGGTGTGCGGTGCCAGACAAATTCACGTGGTCCATGCACGCCGTATTCCTTGACAATATCCCAGGCAATCGTGGCATCTTTGCCATGTACGTGGAAGACTTTGTGAGCCCATTTGCGTAGCTGTGGAATAGGATCGATCAGGCTGGACATTTGATGGCAAGGCTCCCACTCCAAGCCTACATTTTCATCTGGAACAGCATCAAACATCATCTCCCAGGCCGTCGGGTTATGGGCAATGTTCCAGTCGCCTGTCTGCCAGGTTCCTCCCATATCACAGTTTTCAAAAGCAATCCGTACACCCCGGTCTGCTGCCCGGCGTGCCAGTTCACCAAATACTTCCTTGAACCGGGGGATGGACTCGTTAATGGGTTGATCGGTCAGACGTCCGGTGAACCCGGAGACGATATCTGCACCGAAGAGCTGTGCATGATCGATGACTCGCTCCCAGCTCGCGAGTGTATCCGCGTTGTCTCCCGCTCCGGTGAGCGGGTTACCAAATACACTCACCGCGGAGATGACAATACCCTGTTCGTCCACGATTTCACGGACACGTTTGGCTGTCTCAGCCAGATCCAGGTCGCCAGTTGTTTGCCAGAACGTCAGGTTAAATGATTCAAAGCCGTGTTGCATGATCTGCGGGATAACGCGGACGGCGTCCTGCCCGCCTACTAGGGTACCGATGCGTAATGATTTATTCATGGTTGTATTTCACTCCAATATTGGCTTATAGTACTTCGTGACACACTCATTATAGCCGTGGATTAACGGGATGGCTCTAAACAATCTTGTGTAATAATAGTCGGATCTTGTGAAGAGGGGGAAGAAGTCGTGCTGGATCTGAAAGCGCTTCACGAAAATACCCGAATTGACCATAAATCACATCCATTTCAGCTGTTTCAAAATCGGTGTTCAGATATGAAAGCTGAAGAATGTATTCTGTATTTGCATTGGCATGAACATTTTGAGTTGATTATCATGCGCAAGGGCAGTGCGCTTTTTCATATTGATAGCAAACCTTATGAGGTTCGAGCAGGTGAGGTCATTATCATTCCTGGAGGTACATTGCATGTCGGATATGCTCTGGACGAGGGGGATGTGCATTATGATTCCGTTGTGGTCAACCGTGCACTGTTCCATGATTTCACTCATGATCCTGTGCATGAGCAATATGTCGCGCCGTATTTGGAAGGAAGGGTGAGGTTTCCGGTCAAACCGGCAGAGGAAAACACAGCCTGTACAGGCTATTACTCCTTGCTGAATGAAGCTGTGGAGGAAATGGAGTTACAGCCCCCGGCTTATCAGCTCGTGGTGAAATCCAAGCTGCATGCCTTGCTTGGCGGCCAAGCGCTTGTCGAGATCATGGATGGCCGTGTGAATCCGTCAGCCAAACTTCCGGACACTTGGAGCGTGGATTATGGAGAAATTCCCGCTATTCACCCTGCTTGCGCGAACCTTTATGCCGCAGCAGCTACCGGATAGATCGGTCGGATCGTATTTTCCAAACCGCGAACGTTTCAAACAGTTGATTGCACAGATTGAAACGGACCCCACAGGTAAGATGTCTGTTACGGAAGCGGCAAGCCACGTGGGACTGAATGCGTATCACTTCTGCAAAATGTTCAAAAAGCTGACCGGACGTACTTTTGTGGAATACGTGAACGGGTGCAGAATGAGTGAGGCAGAGCAACTGCTGCAAGGCAGTAGTCTGACCATTTCAGAGATCGCCGTCAGAGTCGGCTGTGATAACGCCAATTATTTTACGAAGTTATACAAACAATACAAGGGCATGACCCCCTCGCAGGGACGGGGGAGAAAAGAAGGTTGAGCGCGACCGGTTTAGCATTAGTCTCGAATAAAATGTCTATAAAGATGATTGTGACCCTAAGTAACTCGCAGTCGCAAATGTGAGCAGAAGCAGAAGCAGAAGTAGAAGTAGAAGTAGAAGTAGAAGCAGAGCACACGGCAGTGATTACCGTAACCATAATCATACGCATACGCACATATACAAAGAATAACCCGGATAAAGGCCTCTTCAAGGCTTATTATCCGGGTGGTTTTGATTCAATAATATCAAGACAATCATCTATGTGTACAACGTGCTCATTTCATAAATCTGGAGAACAGACGATTGGCTTTCTTGGCGAGGTCGTCCATTTTGACGTTGGCATGATCGAACTGATTGTATCCCCATTTGATCGTTTGCAGCATGCGTGGAGATATGGGCGTTCCTTTGATCCGTGGATAGATGTTGTGATAGGCCCAAACCAGATGCTCCCAGCGATTGTCATTGCCGTCCTGAATATACTCGGATACGTCAATCACTTTCCCGCGTCCGTTCTGGAGAATTACATTTTTTAGATGAATGTCGCGAGGGTTCAGCCCACGGCTGCGAACGGCTTCTCGCGCTGCGTCCACATCGAGCATCACCTGCTCGGGGACGTGGATTCCCTTTTCCAAACATTCCAGCAACGTATCCCCGGGTTCAAAACTGATCACGAGTACATTCCGGCCGCTGCCGTAATAGGTAGGGAAGTATGGCAGGCCTTTGAGCTGCTCGTATACCTGTTTTTCATTTTCGAGTTTGTCCAAGGCATGATCCGAGTACATCTTGAAGGCATACTGCGGCAAGCCGTCATACGTAAATACAGCCGCATCCGTACCTGTGCCAATGCAATTCAATCCTTCTGCATCGCCGATGATGTTCACGAGCTCATTCCGGTCGCTTCCGATGACTTGGATATGTTGTAATGCTTCTTCCGCCTGGAACCAATCCGGTCGATTCATGGGTGGTGCCTCCTTTTAGGATATGCCTGTACAATATTTTTCATATAATCATTTTCTAACGAACCGAGTAAGTCTTATTTCACGTAAAGCGCCAGATCTAAAAATGTAACGAATTAGAGACACGCTATTGACTCATTTGCTTGCAATAAATACGTCCTACAACCGAAATAAGACTAATTAGAGTGTCTGTGGTTCGTTAGATTCTGTAAAACCTCAAGATCCACATGATAAGGTGTGTGAGATTCGTTAGCGCCGGGCCCGCACTGGCCCCGGGCTAGACCCGTACTAGCATCCAGGTCCCGGATTCGCTGCCCTCTATAAAGTATATTAAGCGTTCTGCTCCGCAATTTCATCTTTTGGTGATGTTACTATATAAACGATACGGATCGAATCGGAAACGGTTGCGTCAGAAGAAAATAACGGAAGCGAGCTTGCGACAAGGTTGCCCGGGCTTTATACTGTGAGCATTAAGGGATCTCATGCAGATCCGGCATACAGAAAGGCAGAAATTCTTATGGCACAATACCCGCAATGGTCTTATTCGCAGTCGCGGGCGAGTATGTTTGATGAGTGCCTGCGCAAATATTATTATCATTATTATGGAGCCCATAACGGCTGGAAGGCAGAGTCGGCTGATGAGATGCAGATACGTCTGTATCGGTTGAAGCAGCTCAGTAATCTTTACCTTGTATTCGGTGACCTCGCCCACCGGATGTGTGAATCTGCGGTTCGCAGCAGGGAAGAAGGTAAAGATAAACCGCGTGAGCACTTTCTGGAACAGACGATGCGCAAGCTGCTCAATCAGGCGTATGTGGAGTCCATGGACCAGGATCAGTGGCGGCTAGACCCCAAGAACCGGGTGATGTTGTCTGAGATGTATTACGGAGATGACACGTTGAATGACCGAATAGCGACGATCAAAGAGCGAGCTTCGGCCTGTGTCGGTAACCTGTATCAGACGCTCACGTGGGAGGACCTGTCCCGCGCGAGTACGGATATTTTGGAGATTGAGAAATGGGATACCATGATGCTGCACGATACACGCGTGTATGTGAAGATGGACTTATTGTATCGGCGCAGTAACGGCAATATTGTCATTGTGGACTGGAAGACCGGCAAGGAAGATGACTTCTCCGATCAGCTAATGCTGTACGCATCCTATGTAAGAGAGCACTACCGGGTTCCCTTGGAACAGATTGAGCTGAGAGTGGAGTATCTGTTAACCGGAAAACACCGAGAGTTTACAGCCACAGAAGAGGATATCCGGAAGGTGGAGGAGAACGTGGGTCGTTACATTGAGGAGATGCGATCCTGCGTGGAGGATGAGTATTATAACCGCCCCAAGGACGTCACCTACTTCACAGCGATGCCATCGCACCGGTCCTGCCGGGATTGCAACTTCCGCGAAGTATGCAGTGAGCGAGCGGTCTGAAGCGCCAAAACCGGAGGAACCTAAAGGTCTTGTACCAACCAACAATCTATCCTATATGTGAAAAAAATCAAGAAGCGCCAGCCGGGTACATCATCTGCCCGACTCGCGCTTCTATCGCGTTCCACAGGCCTAGCGACATGGCACCGGGGTGGAACGATCAGTTCAAGATTACTGGACGGCGGCGGCATTCTCCAGCGCCTGACCCGCAGGAACATAGGCATGCCCGAGATCGCGGGCAACCGCCTCATACGTGATGTGTCCATTCAGCGCATTGACCGCGCTGCGAATGGACGAACTGCCGCGAATCGCGGCGGCTGCACCGTGGTTGGCCAGCTGCAGCGCATAAGGCATGGTGGCGTTGGTTAGCGCCACCGTAGATGTACGCGGCACAGCGCCCGGCATGTTCGCCACCGCGTAATGCACGACGCCATGTTTCACATAGGTCGGTTCATCGTGGGTTGTGATGTGATCAATGGTCTCAACGATCCCACCTTGATCAATCGCCACATCCACAATGACCGAACCCGGTGCCATCGTCTTAACCACTTGCTCGCTGACAAGTGTTGGCGCTTTGGCGCCCGGAATCAGCACTGCACAGATCAACAGATCTGCTGCCGCAACAGCTGCTGCAATGTTGGATGGGCTGGATACCAGCGTGTGGATCTGATTGCCAAAGATATCATCCAACTGGCGCAGACGATTCAGATTCAGATCAAGGATGGTCACATCGGCGCCAAGACCAATAGCAATCTTGGCTGCATTTGTTCCCACCGTTCCGCCACCGATAATGACCACTTTCCCCCGACTGACGCCTGGTACACCGGACAACAGAATGCCCTTGCCACCTTCGGTCTTCTCCAGTAACTGTGCTCCGATCTGGGAGGCCATGCGGCCTGCAACTTCACTCATAGGGGTTAGCAGGGGTAGAGCACTGTTGACCTCCAATGTCTCATACGCAATAGCCGTTACCCGACTTTTAATAAGGGCTTTGGCAAGCTCCGGTTCCGCTGCGAGGTGCAAGTAGGTGAACAGAATCAGTCCCGGACGAAAATATCCATATTCACTGGCAAGCGGTTCTTTCACCTTGATGATCATATCGGCTTCGGTCCACACTGACTTGGCATCAATCCGAATCTCGGCGCCCGCAGTTTGATATTCATGATCCGTGAATCCACTGCCGATCCCCGCGCCTTGTTCAATCAGTACCTGGTGACCGGCTCTGATGAAATCAGCAGCCCCGGCCGGAGTCATTGCTACACGATTCTCATTATTCTTGATTTCTTTGGGAATTCCGATTCTCATCACCATGCACCTCGTCCATTTATTGGTTGTTAGCTTATACTACAAGTTTATGACTTGAATAATCGTTTTGCACCTTACTTGATGTCTAATCTTTAGGAATTGAACTCAACATATTGTCGAAAAAGACTGTTCAGGACATTTGTCCATGGATTATAATGTAAGAAAAAATAACACGAAGAGGGATCGCCATTGCGGAATGACCGTGTGTTTACGATCAAAGATATCCTTGCACGTCCGGTATTTGGCCGAGCACGACTAGCGGCAGGGAAGGATGGAGTGAACCGTCAGGTTGGCTGGGTTCATGTATTGGAGATTACGAATGTATCTCCATTCGTAAGCCCCCATGATCTTATTTTATCCACTGGACTGTGGCTTCAATCGGAAGAAGGGCGTGAAGAGTATCTGCTCCAGCTCATTGGCAGTGAGGCAGCGGGGTTATGTGTGGAGTTTGGTACCAGCATATACGGGATCCCGGAAGAACTGATTGAACTGGCGGACAGACACCAGTTTCCGCTGATCGTATTTGAGCAACCGGTCCGTTTTGTCGAGATTACACAGGATATTCACTCTCTGCTCATTAATCATCAACATCAACTGCTGAAAAGTCTCGAAGCATACTCTCGTCAGCTTCAGCAACGAACATTACAGAGTACGGATATGTCTGCTGTGCTGAACCTGTTGTATGAGTACGCTGCAAAACCGGTGGTGTACATTTCGTCCATGGAGCCGGGCAGTTTTGTGCCCGAACTTGTTCCGGAGATGGAACAGGCCATCTATACCTGGTATGAGCAAGAGGTAGAACATCTGGATCTGAATGATTCAGATACCGAATTATGGTTCCAATTGAACGAAGAGAAGGCTCTGTTATGTCATCCGGTCGTCTGTTTCGGCCAGGTATTTTCTGCTGTAGGCATGATTGTGCATCCTGCGGCTCCAGTTGAATATCTCAAGCTGTTGCTCGACTATACAGCGAAGGCGGCGGCAGCGCTCACGCTTCGTTCCCAGTTTCTTGAGGAGAAGATGGTCCGCAATCAGAATGAACTGATCCAGGATCTGATGAATGGCAACATCCATCAGGAGGAACAGGCTCAGACCCGAATGGGGCTTCGTTTGCTGGTGAAGGGACAGTACTGGTTTGCAGGAGGGGTCATCGAGATTGAGCATCAATTGAAGGGTACAGGCCGGGAGCGAATGGAAGCCAATCATCAGGATGTTCTTGTCCTGCTGCGTTCCCTGCTCAAGAAGAACAATCTGCCTAGCTTGATTATGCTGAAGAACAACCAGGTATATCTGTGCTGTGCGAAGGAAGCGGTAACGGCCGCTGCACGTCATCAACTGCTGCGATTACTGGAAGGGATTGCCC
Source organism: Paenibacillus sp. UASWS1643 (assembly GCF_008693195.1). NCBI lineage: Bacteria > Bacillati > Bacillota > Bacilli > Caryophanales > Paenibacillaceae > Paenibacillus > Paenibacillus sp. UASWS1643. Next base: position 75,677 of record NZ_VXKZ01000113.1, on the reverse strand, counting down.
AGGACGTGAAACGGTTTGCCAGTCGTAACTTGAAACAGGTTATGATTCATGTAGGATTTGGCAAGTTACGCAACCGTTTGACCAGCCTGCCGGAGAGCCTTCAGGAGGCCTACCAGGTGATCGAAGTTTCGAGATCGGTAGATTCGATGGAACATGTTCACTTTTACGAACGTATGGGTATATATCAAATGTTAAAGGCGTTACCCCAATCCTTCCTGCAACCCTTTGTCCAGGATCACCTGGGTATGTTGATTGAACATGACCAAACGCACCACCTGCGATTGGTAGAGACGTTAGATGCTTACCTGCAGAACTTTGGTTCCAAGCGGGATGCGGCCGCCCAGTTATTTATTCATCGGCAAACGTTGTACAACAGACTGGAGAAGCTGGAAGAACTGATGGGTCCAGGTTACATGGATCAAGGGAGAAGAATCTGTCTGGAGATGGCGCTGCTCGCGCACGCGATGATTGAGAATGGACAGTGGCAATCCTCTTGATGAGGTGAAAGGGATGCAAGACAGACTGTGCATCGATCTTACACTACCTTGAGCACAGTCTAGCAGTTTTTACTAATTCGCCGGGTATGTCGTAATGAAGCAGGCAGGCGTTGCAGAGTGGATGTGGAGCGTCGGCCCCGATAAAGCTTCGTTTGACCGGAGGAAGGTGCCAGTGATAATGATGAAGGAGCAGCCAGCCGATACGGGGGTGACGACCGGTCGGGACGTCCTTCCTGTTCTGCTTCATTGTCCTCCATTGAAATGCCACTTTGGTGCAGCCATTCATTGAGTCGTTTGGGATTGATTCCAAGTTGTCCGCTCAGATTACAGATATCGAGGTTTATTCTCACACAAATCCGCCTTTCCTGGAATATCGGGCTGGTAGTAGGGAATGAAAGGGAAGCATGAATTCGAGATCAGTAAAGCTCTTATGCATGTTGGTTGTGCTTGATCGGCGGAATGATTCATTACGTTGAGAAGAAGCGTGGAGGCGTCTATATACCGTGTTAAACGTTTCCATGTCCGCTGTTTTGAATATTTCCTATAAATTGGCTTTTAACAAGATTCTATCACTTCACACCCAATTGCGCGTCTCAATATAGTCTCAATTTTGTGAGAAAATAAAGTACATTAAAAGTACCAGTATCTAGTACGGAGGACATATATGGGAAACAGTAGTGAGGCTCAATACGACAAATATGTTGAGGATGGCAAACGTTTCATTGGTCGAACCAAGGAACTGACGACACTGGAGCGGTGGTTTAATAATCCGGAAGCCCCATTGACCATATTCTCAATTACCGGCATGGGTGGCATTGGTAAATCTTCCTTGCTTTCAGAAATGTTATCTGTCTCTCGAGATCGAGGTGCGACGGCAATCTGGATGGATGGCCGATCATGTGGGGGGACACCTTCCGTTTTTATGGATTATTTGTCCTCTACATTAGGTTTGGAAACAATGGATAGTGAGGGATACCCGCGACCATTGAATCTGCTGAGAGACACATCGATTGAGAAGAGAATGGTCCTGGCCGTGGATAATTATGAAGAGCTCGCTCTGTTAGAAAGCTGGTTCATGGAAGTCTTTGTATCCAAACTTCCGTTGAGAGGGATACTTGTCATTCTTGCATCACGCCCGGAACTGGCGTCCACCTGGCGGACACATCCCCGATTACATCAGAGGTTTATACAGATGCGGCTTCAACATTTCACAGTTGATGAGATTACGGAATATATCACGGTGGCAGGCTTTCTGAATCAGGGGATGGCAGGTACCATTACGAGAATGACCGATGGACATCCGCTGGGGCTGGCCCTTGCTGTAGAAGCTGCGGATCAGAGGAGAAATCTTCCACAGTCGGAATGGGCTGAACTGTCACATATGATCAGTGCTCGATTATTATTGGAACTTACCACACCCCGTCTGCATCCCGTAGTGGAGGTACTGACACTGCTTGAGACAGCTAATCAGGAATTATTATCATCAGTACTGGATATGACCGTGACAAAAGAAGAGTACCACATGCTGAGACAGATGTCGTTTATCCGTTCCGGCCCGGATGGTCTTGCCCTGCATGATATGGCCAGAGTACATCTACTACGAGATTTTCGCCAACGTGAGCCTCATCGGTTGCAGACCATGCGTATCAAGATCGTGAAGCTGCTGAAACCGCTGCATGAGCAGGCGGGCCCACATGAGCGTCGCCAGATCGCCCGGAAGATGCTGTTGCTCTGTCAGGAATCCATGCTTCAATACCGCAAGTACGCAGATGTGTCCCGTGATTCCTTGTTCTCACCTCTCGAAACGATGAGAAGCGAGGATATGCCCGTTCTGCACAGCCTGTTACAGCAATGGTGCGAGTACAGCGTGGAACCAAGACAGGCGTTATCCTATGGTCCCTTCCTGGATGAACTTGCACAACGTTATCCCGAAGGGATTGTATTGATGCGTGACAAGCTCGGGGAGACGATCGCCATGTTTATCACAGTACTTGTACATAGGGATAGCAGTGAGCTGCTCCTGAAATATTTTCCAAATGAGATGCATGAATGCTTTACACCACAAGAGCTCGAAAATGACCCGGATCAGAGTGATACTCACTTTGCTTTGCTAGCTGCGGCAAGAGATGATGTGCCTGGTTATAAACGAGAAGAACTGGTAGGATACATGGCACTGGACCGGCTGTCTCTGCTGGGTGATGGTGCGCGAGCGATGCTCGTTGCAACGAACCCTCACCTGAAACTATTTTTGCAAAGTATTGGATTTCGGATGCGAAGAACCCGCACTCGTGTCTGCGACAGATTTGAGGACCAGGCGGACGTTCTTGATTTGGATTTGCGTAACGGCCAATTCGGAGAGTGGGTCATGTCTCTGCTTGATCCGGAATCAACAGAGGATCGTACACAGCCGGAAACAACGGAATTGGATGGTGTAATCTGGACTGAACAGGATGTTCGCAAGATGTTGGGGGATCTTCGTTCCCCGGGAGAATTGCATGAATATGCTGGCAGGGTTAGAGGAGTAAAGGATGGAATCCAGTTACAGTTGTATGTCATGGATCTGTTGGAAGGCAGAGTGCATGGCCTATCTCCACAGGATCAGATGCTGTTATACGCGGCCTACTGGACGCATGCTGGCAATCCAACTGCCGCAGCCCAGACGTGTTCCATGAGTCGGGCGACATTTTATCGCCATCTCAGAACAGCGCTGACTCGCTTGGCGCGGATTTTGTAGGTTTCTATTCATTCATATACCGATAATAACGACAAGAAGAGGCTGGTCATAGACCAAGCCTCTTCATGCGATTATAGAGCGTTGCCCTGGAGATGCCAAGTTGCTTGGCGAGTGTTCGTTTATTGCCACCTGCTGCTTTCAGATATTGAATTAGAAGTTGGGCCTCATGGGTGTCCAATTTTTGCTGGTAGGTAACACCGGAGACAAGTTCGGAATCATCCGAGATATCTAATTCGTCCACATTTGCAACCGTTCGAGGTTCTTGTTCTGATTCTGCTCTCGCCGAATCCTGAGGTTTCTGATTTTCGCTCTTGGCATGTGAATGAATTCCGGATGTCAGTTGACCTTCAGACTGTTCTTGCATGGTGAGGGAAGTGAGGGTATCAGGTAGATATTCCTGCTTCACCTCACCATCTGTCGTCAGAATGGTCAGGCGTTCGATCACATTTCGTAATTCACGTACATTGCCTGGCCAATCATATTGGAACAGCAACTTGAACACTTCAGGTGGAACCAGCTCAATATGACGGTTATAGAGCAATGAGAATTCTTGAAGGAACGTCTGGGTTAATTCATATATATCTTCCTTGCGCATACGCAGAGGAGGGATGACAAGGTTAATGACATTCAGTCGATAGTAGAGATCTTCTCGGAATTGATTGCGGGAAATCATATTGAGCAGGTTCTGGTTGGTTGCAGCGATAATCCGGCAGTCGGCCTGTTTCATGCGTGTTCCCCCCACAGGAAAGTAACTCTTCTCCTGCAACACCCGAAGCAGCTTCACTTGCAATTCCAATGGCATCTCACCGATCTCATCCAGAAAAAGAGTACCCCCTTCGGCAAGCTCAATCTTGCCCTTTTTTCCTTTGGGATCCGCTCCGGAAAATGCACCTTTCTCATAGCCGAATAATTCACTTTCAAACAATGAAGCGGGAATTGCCCCGCAGTTAATAGCGATAAATGGTGCAGTCTGCAATTCACGAAGATCATGAATGGCTTTGGCGAATAACTCCTTGCCTGTGCCGCTCTCTCCGAGGATAAGTACGGTTGCTGAGGTGGTACTGATCTTACGAATGGTCTCCAGACACTGCTTAATGACCGTGCTGCTGCCCTTGATTCTGGCGAATGGATCTAATTCGGGCCGTAGCCGAGCAACGGCTTTCTCCAGGTGCTGGACTTTGGAGGTCATATGTAATAGTTCCTGATGTAATCGGATTTCGGTTGTTATATCCACTTCGGCAGCAACTGCACCCACAATATGTCCATCCAGTTGGACAGGACGAGCATTAATCAGGGCGAACAAGTCGGGCCGTGGCTGATGCTGTTTGCGATAGACCGTTTCGCCGGTATACAACGTCTTGAGAGACTGTAGCCGATCTGGAGGGAAAAAGTCCGCTGCGGGTTGTCCAATGATGTCTTTTTTGCTGATCGAAAAAACATGCTCCGCCCCAGTTGTCCAGTAGGCTACCTTGGCCTCTTCATTAATTAATGTCAGAGCTGAGCCTGCTGTCTCCAGTGTGGTCTCAAAATAAGCTTCTATAAGGCGATGCGCATGCATCATGGCATGCAAAACATCGGATACGGAGATATATCCCTCATATTCGCCCTGATCATTCTTTATTAATAGAAGAGGGCTCGTAGCAAATAAGGGGATCACTTCCGCAAGTTCGATCGAAGCAGAGACGACAGGCACAGGAAGACGGCCGTATGGTACTGTTCTATTGGGTTGGCTGTACAACCAGGCGTATTCTGTATTACAGCGCATAAAGACAGGTCTGTCCGTACCTATATGGAGTTCTGAAGGTATAGACTGAAGTGGGTGTTCGTCATACAGGGCTTCATCTAGAATACACATATCGGTTCGTAACAAAGCTTTCAGCTCAGGTAGTAAATGTCTCATCAGAATCACCTCGGTTGCAGCATATACTTAGGCAAAATGAATAATGTGAAATTATGTTTATTATAACGTTCTGGTGTAGTTGTGTATATATTTTTTGACATCAATTGGGCAGGTTGGGATATTGAACTCTATAAATAAGTTTTCGCTTTTTAATGTATGCGATTACATAAGACTGAAGTGAAGAGAAGTGTTGCTTGTAGCTGGAATTTAAAGGTTCTGAGTGGACTTAATGTTATGAAACCTGACGTTTGTAATCTTGCTAAATAGAGCTGTCAGACCGGAGGAAAGAGGACCGCGGGGGATTGAACGAGGTTGAACAGGTACAGGAGTGTCCATTATATTAGACATTTCAATTCGAGGCTTCTTAAATTTTAGACATGTGAATGGATCTCGTGTTAAGAATGAGAATTCAGTTTATAGCTCAAATAACCATGCTTTCCCAAAAAAAAACAGGAGAGCATGGTTATCATTTAACGGAACATATTCTTAACGACCATCCAGAGATTAGCCGGTTTTTCGGCTAAACGGCGGGTATAGTACGGATACCACATGGTGCCATAAGGTACGTAACAACGAATGCGATAGCCTTCTTTGGCGAGACGTTCCTGTTCGCTCATGCGCAGACCATATAACATCTGGAATTCAAAGGCATCCGGCGAGATTCCCCGATCTTTGGCGTATTGTTTCGTCCAGTTAATGATGTGATCATCATGCGAGGCAACCGCCGTGTATACACCCTGATCGAGATGATTACGAATCATCGTTTTGAATTGATGAATGACTTCAGAAGTATTCTGATAGGCGACTGATCCGGGTTCTTTGTAAGCACCTTTAACCAGCCGAAGCCGAATGCCTTCCCGAATCATATCGCGTGTATCTTCTTCGGTGCGATGCAGGTAGGCTTGCAATACTGTGCCTGTATTATGCAGTCCTTCCGAGTGCAGTCTTCGGACAATATCCAACGTTGCTTGAGTAAATGGACTATCCTCCATATCAATTCGAACAAATAGATCATGTAATTTGGCTTGTGCGGCAACGGTACGGATATTTCGATAACCCTCTTCCGGGTCAAGTGCGAGGCCCATCTGGGTTGGTTTCAGCGAGACGTTGGAGTCTGCCCTTTCACGTGCAATGCCTTCTACCAGTCGTACATACTCATCCCTGTATAATGCCGCTTCGCTCAGACGTGTGATACCTTCGCCTAGATGATCGAGCGTAGCCATAATGCCTTTATTATTGAGTATGTGGATCTCTTTGAGAGCTTCTTCCAAGGTGTTTCCTGCGATAAACTTCCCTGCCAGCTTCTTACCATATCTAATGGACAGGTTCTCTACAGCTTTGTTGCCTGCCACGGTTAATAAGGTTTTGCGATATATTTCCGTTCCTACACTCATTTTCGTTTCCTCCTTCAGCATTGTGCATCCTTAATTCAAGCAAGAAACGTGCCAGATTTGACGATGGTCTACTATTTTTCATGGAGATTTTAACTTTATAAAAAGGAATTAAAAAAACTGGGGATAACAGTGATCGGAAGGTTATTCTGTCATCGGAGTGGCCCGTGTGAATTTTCAGTAGTTGAATTGAACGAGAAAAATATTTCAATCCCAACCGGAGTTGGCACGGATTTTGCTACATATATTTGGTGATGAGTAACATGCAAAAAAATTCAGGCGAGCAGCCAGCGAACCCCACATCCTGAAGGAGGAATCATTGATGAATATCCCTTTTGTTAACGAACCATTCACACCTTTTGCGGTCCAGGCGAACCAGGAAGCATTTGAAGACGCACTTCGTCAGGTAGAAGCTGAACTTGGGCAGGAATACCCGATTATTATTGGTGGGCAAAAAATAACAAGCAGCCGCACGTTAACGTCCGTGAACCCCGCGGCCAAGAATCAAGTCGTCGGAACGATCCATCAGGCAGATCAGGAATTGGCCGAAAAGGCCATTCAGACAGCGGCGGAGACATTCCGCACTTGGAAACATACCGATCCGAATGAACGGGCTCGTTATCTGTACAAAGCAGCTGCCATTATGCGCCGTCGCAAGCATGAATTCTCCGCATGGATGGTCTATGAAGCCGGCAAAACCTGGCCTGAAGCCGATGCGGATACAGCGGAAGCCATTGATTTTATGGAATTCTATGCACGGGATATGCAGCGACTGAGTGAACCCCAGCCCCTCGTGCGGATTGCAGGGGAAGATAATGAACTGAGTTATATACCGCTGGGCGTTGGCATTGTTATCCCACCTTGGAACTTCCCGCTGGCGATTATGGCAGGCATGACCTCTGCTGCACTGGTCTCTGGCAACACGGTGGTATTAAAGCCTGCCAGCACAACTCCGGTAATTGCCGCGAAATTTATGGAACTGCTCGCAGAAGTTGGCCTGCCGGATGGCGTCGTGAACTTTTTACCAGGACCAGGCAGTGAAGTGGGCGATTATCTCGTGGATCATGCGCTTACTCGTTTTATCAGTTTCACCGGTTCCAGAGATGTAGGACTGCGAATTAATGAACGTGCAGCACGTACAGCTCCAGGCCAGAAATGGATCAAACGGGTCATTGCAGAGATGGGTGGCAAGGATTCCATCGTTGTAGACAGTGACAGTGATCTGGAGCTTGCGGCAGAGTCCATTACCGCTTCGGCATTTGGTTTCTCCGGGCAGAAATGTTCGGCGTGTTCCCGTGCCATTATTCATAAGGATGTATATGATGAAGTATTGCAAAAAGTGATTGAACGGACACAGAAACTGACGATGGGCAGTCCACTTGAAGTGGGCAGTCAGGTTGGACCGGTTATCGATGACAAGGCATATGCGAAGATCACGGAGTATATTGAGATCGGCAAGGGAGAGGGTCGTCTTGTGCACGGTGGCGGTACAGGGAATGTTGAAGGTTATTTCATTGAACCAACCATAATTGCCGATGTGGACCCCAAAGCCCGGATTGCTCAGGATGAAATTTTTGGACCTGTGCTTGCGTTCATCAAAGCAGAATCTTTCCAGGATGCTTTGGATATCGCCAATAATACAGACTATGGTCTGACCGGCGCGGTGATCTCGCGTAATCGTGAACATCTGGAACAGGCCAGACGCGAGTACTTCGCGGGTAATCTGTATTTCAACCGAAAATGTACCGGAGCACTGGTAGGCACGCATCCATTTGGCGGATTTAACATGTCAGGCACGGATTCCAAGGCAGGTGGAAGAGACTATCTGCTGCTGTTTACACAGGCGAAGCTGGTATCGGAGAAATACTAGACAGAAACTCATGGTTAGACGAAAAACTTCTTACATTCGCTTGAATAGTATGCTATTATCCCTGCAACGCATAAGGAGGGGAACGGATGTTAGGTGTTCAGTTGGTGCAGGAACAACGTAATCGGCTGTCCATCACGCCGGAGATGAAACAATCCTTTCATTTGCTGACCATGTCTGGCCAGGATCTGACTCGTTACTTGCTTGACGCGGCGGAGGAAAATCCAGTTCTTGAACTGGAAGAACAAGCTGCGCCTCTCGCCAGGGTGCCACGGCGATTGGATCAGCGCAGGCATGATTCCTACGATCCGCTGCTTCAGGTCAGAGGTGCCGAGTCTACACTGGAACAATTGCTGATTGCGCAAATTCGAGTGATGACACTTCCGGACGAATTGGAGAGTGTGGCAGTATATTTGGCAGGATGCGTCAATGATGATGGTTATCTCACCGTTGAACTGGCAGAGGGGCAAGCAGCGCTTGAGCAACCGATGAGCAAAATTGCAGCGGGACTGGAGCTTCTCCAATCGCTGGACCCTGCTGGTGTAGGGGCGCGGAATCTGCAAGAATGTCTGTTGCTCCAGATTAGACGTGATCCATCAGCAACGCTGAATGCGGAGCGGATGGTGGAAGCCGGATTGGAAGCACTGGTTCCTTTTCACCCAGGTAGAACAGGAAGTCGATTAGGTATGACTTCACGGGAAGCTCAGACTGCCTATGACTATATTACACGTCTGGACCCCAAGCCCTGTCGATCCATCGGATGTACAGAACGGCCACATTACATTATTCCGGATGCCGTTGTCGGGTTGCGTAACGGTGAGGTCCATTATAGTCTGCATGCAGCAGGTAACCCTCGTGTATCAATGAATGAAGAGTGCTTCCGCTGGATCAGGGAAGAGGCTCCGAACGCAATTTGGTCTACCCGCGTGGCAGAGGCAAGGGCTATCATTCGGAGTGTACACATGCGGCGCAGGACTTTAGTGCGTGTGCTGGCGGCAGTGATGGAAGAGCAAAAGCAATTTTTGGTCAAAGGTCCATCCGCGCTAAAACCACTTAATCTGGCTGTTATTGCAGAGAAGATTGGCATGCATGAATCAACGGTAAGTCGTGCGGTGAACGGTAAATACATTGAGACCCCACATGGTGTGTATGAACTCAGAGCTTTTTTTGACTCCGGAATCAGTACAACGTCAGGGGATAAAACATCAGCATCAGCGGTGAAACGCAGATTAAAAGAAATCATTCGCATGGAACAGACTCAGCGTCCATACTCGGATAGTCATTTGGCTACACTGCTCGCCGAGGAGGGGATTGTTATCTCCCGCAGAACGGTTGCCAAGTACAGGGAGGAACTTCAGATTCTGCCTTCCCTTGAGCGTAAACGATGGGCTTAATCAAATAGCTGGCGTCTTATCATCTCAGAATACAAGAACCCCCGCAAACCGTATAAACGGTCTGCGGGGGTTCTTCTTTAATTATTCGTGTTTGGGTTCTGCACCAGTTTTCCTGATTACCTACAAACGTTCCATATTACGCAGGAAGTGTTCTCCGGCAATCCCTGGTGTAGTCATCTGTTCCGGATGAAGAATCTCTTCCAGTTCTTCCGGTGTCAGCAATCCGCGTTCTAAAATAATTTCTTGCAAGGAAAGTCCAGTCTTGAGCGCCTCCTTCACGATGGAAGCTGCCACATTATAACCTAAGTGCGGGTTCAACGCCGTGACTACACTGAAACTTTGCTTCATGATTAATTCGCAGCGTTCACGGTTAGCTTCCATCTCTTCCACTGCATAACGTGTGAAAACATCGATACCGTTATTCATAATTTTCAGGGATTGCAGCAAGTTGAACGCAATAACTGGGCCCATGACATTCAGCTCGAATTGACCGGCTTCACACGCCATACAGATCGTATGGTCGTTCCCCATCACCTGGAAGGATACCTGGTTAATGACTTCCGCCATAACCGGGTTGACTTTGCCCGGCATAATGGACGAACCTGGCTGACGCGGTGGCAAGAGCAATTCATTGAATCCTGCACGCGGACCTGAAGCCATCATGCGAATATCATTACAGATTTTGGACAGGCTGACCGCACATACCTTCAGCGCCGCTGAAAGTTCCAGATAGGCATCTGTGTTCTGCGTTGCATCCACGAGATCCTCAGCTGTTTGTAGTGGAAGTCCGGTAACAGCTGACAGGTGCTCTGTAACCTTGACGATATATTCGGGTTTGGCATTAAGTCCAGTACCTACCGCAGTTGCACCCATGTTAATGGTAAGCAGGCGGCGATTGGCGAATTCAAGACGCTCGATATCCCGTCCGATGACGCGGGCATAAGCGCCGAATTCTTGTCCAAGGCGAATAGGCACGGCATCCTGAAGATGGGTACGGCCAACCTTAACCACATCGTTGAATTCCACTTCTTTTTTATGGAACGCCTCCTGCAGTCTTTTCATGGTAGCGAGTAACGTCTCCGACAGTTGGTACGCCGCAATACGCAGTGCTGTAGGTACCACGTCATTGGTGGACTGGGACATGTTTACATGATTATTGGGATTGCAATGGAAGTAGTCTCCCTTGCTTTTAGTTAACAGTTCCAGCCCGCGGTTGGCCAAAATTTCGTTCATATTCATATTCATGGAGGTGCCTGCACCGCCCTGAATGGAGTCTACAATAAAATGATCCAGATGATGGCCTTTCATCATTTCTTCAGCCGCCATGACGATCACCTCGCCAATCTTGCTTGGCAGCATCTTCAACTCCATGTTGGTAATCGCTGCTGCCTTCTTCACCGCAGCCAGAGCCGTGATCAGCTCCCGGTGTACCGGAACGCCGGTAATCGGGAAGTTTTCCACGGCCCGTACCGTCTGAATTCCGTAATAAGCATAAGCCGGGATTTCTTTTTCACCGATAAAATCTTTCTCCGTCCGTGTGGACATAGTAGACATCTCGTTCGCCTCCAGTGGCATCAATAAAAATAGTTCGGCTTCAGCATTGCTGAAGCGCACTCAGTATATCATTTAAGCAAAATGGATGCCAATCTAAATCATTTGGCCTCTTGTGCCGATAATAAATAAAATTAGAGATATTAAATGGAATATTATTCAATTTTTAAGAAAGGGAGGAGTGTCCAAGCTTGTCTTATACATTATGCGCTTTATGGTAGAGAAGTCATGCATGAACGGCAAGTATGGGAGGAATAGAACGTTTTCAGTGATGTATATCACATGAAATTTGGTACTTGATTGGTAAAATAGGAAAAAAGGACTACGGGGTGTGCACATGAAATGGACTTTAGGAGCAAAGACTGTCGCAGGTCTGGTACTGATTTCGATTATTACCTACGGAACTAGCGGCTTTTTTATATTTTTTGTCAAAGACTGGATTACATTAGATATTCCGAATTGGGTATACATATCGATTATCCTGATCATGGGAGTATGCTGGAACGGGATTTTGGGATGGTTTGCCTCACGCTGGCTGACTCGTCCAATCGTTCACCTGTCCCGGGCTGCACAGCAGGTTTCAGCGGGCGATCTGACAACCGAAATTCCACAGCGACGCACGCAGGATGAACTTACAGTATTATATGATGCTTTTCGCGCAATGGTTTCTAACCTTCGAAGCATTGTAAATGATATTGCAGACAGTACAAGAACGACTTCACAGAACGCACAGTCTCTGAGTGAAGCGATTACCCAAGCTGCGGAGCAGATCGAGATGATGTCAGAAGCGGTGGATCATATTGCGGTAGGCGTAGAAGAGCAGAAGGTTACTTCCCATCAATCCCTGATCACTGCGGATGAGATGCTGAACGATTTCCAGCGTATGCATAGCCAGTCCATGGACATGACAGAGATGTCCGGTCAGATGGAACGATCGGTAGATCATACAAAACAGACATTCTCATCGCTGATGAAAGGCATGGACGAGCTGGCTGAGTCACACAATCGTTCCCGCGACATTATGCTACTATTGGAGAAGGAAGCCTCTGATATCGAGGTAATTACCCAGTCAGTCAAAAATATTGCTGAGGAAACAGGATTACTTGCCCTGAATGCTTCCATTGAGGCTGCACGAGCTGGCGAAGAAGGATCTGGTTTTGCAGTCGTGGCGCAGCAGATTCGTAAGCTGGCAGACGAGAGTAAGGAATCGGTACATCGGATTAATGAGCTGATTAGTCGTGTGCAGCAGCGAATCAGGGAGACAGCACAACTGTCTCATGAGCAGCATGGTCTCGTGGTTAATGAATCGGAGCGGACCATCTCTGTGGATCAGACGTTGCATGAGCTGACGGGCACGGTGGAAGTATTTATGAAGGGTGCGCATGATATCGGTTCCAAAATTGCAGAGCAGACGGGACGTGTGGAACAAACACATGGTCATGTGAAGAAGATCCAGGGGAAAGCCGGATCGTTCTCGGATGAAGCGAAACGAATTATGGATGCCGCACACGAAGAGACAGCCATCATGGAGGAGATTTCATCCTCGGCTGAAGAACTGAGACAATTAACCGATCGGTTATTGGACAAAACCAAAGCATTCCGGATGCAGCCTTAAGCTGTGTTCGGGATTTTTTTTGCTTTTTGAGAACAGTTTTGGCATAATAATTTGCTTATTCTGGTTAAAGCCGAACGTTCTTTCGTGAAAACAGAAATTTGTAAAGATTATTTTATGAAAGATTAACAAATTCGCAACTTGCGGGCGATAAATGAAGATATAATAGGATTATCACAACAGATAAAGGAGCCCAGTATATTGAAAACTTGGACAGGTATCCTGCTGATGATTATTTTGGCGGTAGCTACGATTAGTACAACTTCGGCTGCCAGAACCATGAATGAATCGCAAAAACAGCTTAATATAGATGATCAATCCAGCCAGACCGCAGCGGTCGAGGCTTCCAATATAGATAAATTGCATGACACAGCGAAGACAACACAGGAATCAACCCCTGTGAAAGAGGGATACGTTTCGGTAGCTCCAGAGAATGAGAAGGTCAGATTATACCCTATGAAAGTTGAGGGTTCAGGATATATATATAACGGAATGATTTTGGAAGTGGACGGCAAGACAAGAGAATTTAGTGATTGGCAAGGAGAAGGCGGGTCTTACAAACCCGAAGTGCACGAGCTGGATCTGAATGGAGACGGACAGAAAGAGATCGTTGTTCTGTACACGGAAGGGCATGGAACAGGTATTTATTTGGGACAAGCACGTATCATTAATCCGGTAACGCTCGAAGAGATGAAGATGCAATCTCTGGATGAGATTGCGAAACAGCATGTGAAGTCGGTAGTTACGGTTAGCTCAGACCGTGTGGATGTGGATGTCAATGTTGATGGCGTTCAAGCAGAACCTTTACAGATTGAAGAAGATACGAGTGGCGGCGTATATAACAAAGAGTTGAAATTCGGTGGAGTAACCTATTACAGCGTGGAGAATGGCCAACTTGTCGTATCCGCAGCAGGATCTTACGGTGCGGCTTTATATGCTGGTGATCTAACATTCGCTTATGAGTATCAGGATGGCGAGTGGAAGGTTGCGAATTTGAAATACAGCATGGAAGTGTATGAAGAAGAATATTATGAATCCTTTGATTGATAGCGTCATATAGACATCTGGTGTGACGAGGGTTGGCAGGTCTCCTGATGAAAGTGAAGTTCTGCCAGACAAGCATGTATAAAGAATATCTGCCTTTCTGCCTTGATAGGCAGCAGGGAACAGGACGAGGCTGAAAAAAAATCGGGACACACAGCCTCGTTTTGTGCTGCCTACTGATAGGAAATATGGACTAAAAATGCAGTTAACAATTGACATTATCACTTTAGTCGTTTAAATGTATAAAGGACTAATCATTTAACGTTCAGGAGGGATTTGGATGAAGAAGAAGGTTGTAATGGGTTTGATGGTAGGCACACTAACGCTTGGGATCGGGACAGGTGCACTTGCAGCAACAGGTTTGGAACAGATTAAAGCGTATTTGAATAGCAAAATTACGTTGAAACTGAATGGCGAGACCGTGACAGCGAAGGATGCCAATGGTAAAACGGTGTTGCCTATTACGTACAACGGAACAACGTATTTGCCAGTTCGTGCGGTTGGAACACTGCTTGGAACTGAAATCAATTATGACGGTGCAACTTCTTCCGTCCTGATCGGTGGAACGAATGGATCTGCGCCCGTAACCAACGGAAAAGTAACGCTGAGTGCACTTGGAACATCCGTACTGGGTTCTACCGCTTGGCACACCAAAGATCCTAAGGATACCACATATAAAGGCAAGGATTACAAGGATGTTTATCTGCATAATGATCCTACGAAACAGGGGGATGATATCCAGATTAATACGGGTAAAAAGTATTCTTCTCTGCACTTGGAACTTGCCGCGCTGAAAGGAAATCAGGAGATTCATATCTATGATCAGGATCTCGCGACACTCAAAAAGTTCAATATCACTCCAGAAAGCGGTATGATGAGTCTAGATGTGGATGTTAAAGGTACAGACGCTGTCTATGTCGAGATTGTATCTGAAGATCCGGTTTCATCGCTGTTTGTGCCTCTTACCACATCATACTTGGTTAAATAAAATAGACGTAATAAAAAACGATTATCAACGATGGTGTTGCTGGATCAAGTCCATAACACACATTGTGATAATCGTTTTTATGTTTAACGAATGACGGTATCCAGCGGTTTGAGATTAGCTTCAATCTCGGCGCGGCGACCTTCAAGGAATGGAGGCAAAGCAAGCGATTCACCCAGATGCTCCAATTCTTCGTCTGTATCAAATCCCGGACCATCGGTTGCAAGTTCGAACAGAATACCGTTTGCTTCACGGAAGTACAGGGAGCGGAAGTAGAAGCGATCTACAAAACCGGAGTTAGGGAATTGGAAGTTACGAACCCGTTCCACCCATTGTTTCAGTTCTTCCTCGTTATCCACACGGAACGCAACATGGTGTACGCTGCCACGTCCAGGACGCTCTTGGGCAAGGTCATTCCGTTCCTCAACATGCACCTCGGAGCCGCTGCCACCTTCACCGGATTCAAAAACGAGTACATCAGGTTGACCTGGAGTAAAGGCTGGGTAACTTCCTTTAGCTCTGAAACCGAGCAGTTCGGTAAGAACCGGAGCGGTAAGAGAAGCATCTTTTACCGTAAGATGGATAGGGCCAAGACCTATAATGCCATACTCGGCAGGCACAGGGCTCTGATCCCATGGTTTACCACCAGCGACACCTGTGTTGTTTTCATCCGAGACCAGAATCAGACGTTGTCCTTCAAAGTCTGTGAATGAGAGCGTCGCACGACCACCCCGTTCAACAATCTCTCCATGTGAGACTTCGAATTCGTCAAAACGCTGCTGCCAGTAAGTAAGTGCCGCATCACTTGGAACGCGCAGTGACGTTCCAGATATGCTGTTCACACCTTCACGAGTCTGTCCGGCCATCGGAATCTCGAAGAAGGTAAGTTCGGTACCCGGATTGCCTTTCTCATCGCCATAGAAGAGATGGTAGACAGACACGTCGTCCTGGTTGACTGTTTTTTTAATGAGGCGCAGACCCATGATGTTGGTGTAGAAACGATAGTTCTGATCGGCATGTGCGGTTAGAGCTGATACGTGGTGAAGTCCTTTGATTTGCATAATAATTCCTCCTAGATGAAATGGGATAGTGTGAATGTTCAGTTGAACGTTTGTTAAGTACGGTATATTTTATTTCGATTAAGAAAGTTACTAACTTTTCGTTTGTTTTGGTTCTGAATTTATCTTAACATAAAGATATTTAAATTACAATGCTTATTTAGAATTCCAACTGGACAGTAATTTCATTCAATGGCAAAATGAAAAAGTTAACATTAAAGAGAGATAATGTTGGTGAGATCCTTGTAAAGGAGAGAAGAGATGCATGGCGTATCCACCAAGGCTGGACCCTTATGATGCAGAGCCGTTTATTCTGTTCTCCACTTCACATATCGTTTCAATTAGCGTAATTACAGCATTAATTGTACTGATGTTTTTGCTTCGACACCATCTTCGATCATGGTCAGAGAGGGCACGCCGCATACTGCGGATTGTTCTGGCCTGTATCATGTTTGCCTGCGAAATCGTGCTGCAGCTCTGGTATGTGTATGGAGGGATATGGAGCCTGCAGACGTCACTGCCACTCGAACTATGCAGTCTGTCTCTGCTATTATCGGCGTTGTTACTACTGACACGCAGTCGACTGTTACATTCTGCGCTGCTGTTTGCAGGCATTGCTGGAGCCCTTATGGCGATCCTGACTCCTAATCTGGGTTATGGTTATGCACATTTTCGATTCATTCAATTTTTCGTTGCTCATGCCTGTATCATTCTGGCTTTACTCTACATGACCTGGGTGGAACAGCTGCGACCTAGCTGGAGATCTGTAGCAGGTTCAATGATATTTGTGAATGTGGCGGCATTAATCGTATACGTTGTAGATGTCATGCTTGACGCGAATTACATGTTTCTAAGATATAAACCAAGTACACCCTCGGTGCTTGATATGCTAGGTCCGTATCCCATGTATATTCTTGGGGAAGAGATACTTGCGCTAGTCTTGTTCTCGCTAATGTACGTTTTGCTCTTTGCCATTCCAGACTGGTTGAACCATCGTATGAAAAAAGGTAAAAGCAATGCAGTTTAGCGGTAATCCTTGCATGCGCCCGCCCGTATTATAATTCTCAGCATTTTGCATAATTCTAATTCTACCGCTCACGGGATTTATGCGAAATGCTCTTCACTATATATAAAATATCCCGCAGTAATCTGAACGGATCAGATGCTTACGGGATGTTTGGACGTTGTCCCTGAAAGGGGGCAACTTATATTTATATTTTATCCACGGAGCAGAGATTCCGCACCATCCACATAGATTCGTGTACCTGTAACATGAGAGGCTTCATCGGAAGCGAGGAACAGAACGAGGTTCGCCACTTGCTTCGACGTTCCAGGTTCGCCCTTGAGCGGATGTTCGTGACCCTCAGGGAATTCAACAGGAATCTGTACTTCTTTCAGATCATCCGACGGGTAGGTGTTATCATCAATGTTGGTATCGATGGCACCTGGGCAGACGGCATTAACACGGATCTTATAACGAGCCAGCTCGAGTGCAGCCATTTTTGTAAACGCAGTTTGTCCCGCTTTGCTGGAAGCGTATGCAGAGAAACCGATCCCTGAGAAGACCCGGTTACCGTTGATGGAACTGGTAATAATGATGCTGCCGCCATGTTCTTTCAGATGGGGGATGGCATATTTGACGGTTGCAAAGGTTCCGCGCATATTGATCTCCATCGTCTGGTCCCAGTCCTCGATTTCCATCGTTTCGATCGGGGCCATCGTTCCGTTGATGCCGGCATTTGCAAATATGATATCCAGTTTACCCGCTTCAGCCGCAGCCTGATTGATCGCATTCTGCACATTATCCGGTTTGGAGATATCACATTCGATCACATACGCTTCTCCGCCAGCCTTTTCAATCGTCTGCTTGGTTTCCTCCGCATTTTCGGGTGTACGATCCAGCATGTACACTTTGGCTCCATGCTCGGCGAAACGAATAGCGGTAGCCTGACCAATACCCGATCCACCTCCGGTTACAATCGCCACTTTGCCTTCCAAACGTTGTTCTGTCATCTCTGATCCCTCCGTATGGTATAGATTATCGTTGTACGCTCTACTTTTACATACCCGGCTCAAGACTGGTGAATCATATGTGTCTATATCAAAAAGAACAGGACCGCAATGCGGCCCTGTTCTGTGAGCAGATCAGCTTCATGATCTGTCTGCTGTGAACTTATTTTGGCATGTGAATGGTGGGAAACTCATTCAAGTCATGTCCGAAACTTACTTATGTTTCTTCCAGTCCATTGCACTGTTATTGAGCAAATATTCGAAATCGTTATCCCGGCGTTTCTGCTCCGCTTGGCGAGCTTCTTCTGCCTGTTGACGTTCCTGCTCTTTAAGAGCCGCTTCAGCAGCCTTGGCTTCATCCGCCTGAGCTTTCAGCTTCTCCAGCACATCGCTGCTCAGTAGATCTTTCAGTGTTGTAGGTTTATCTTGTGCTACTGCTTTGGGAGCAGGGGGGCGTTTTTTGGATTTTGCCATAGGAAAATCTCCTTTCCAAACATGAATCAGGTTCCATTTCTCGTACAGTAGTCATAGTATATCAGGTTCCCGTAATGCATTCCATGAAACTGCGGAACAAAAAGCAGGAAAATGAGGGTTGCGTGACGAATGAAATCGGGTATAAAATCATATACTATTACCGATACTGCGACTATTCCCTGGAGAAAGGAGTCGTTGTTCGTGGAAGTAAACCGTGGTTTACTGAAAGGGCTTGCATGGGGTGTTGCCTTTAGCTGCCCGTTATGGATTGCGATTATCGGCTGGTTACGTTTGATGGGATGGATGTATTGAGGATGATGCCGGAAGAGGTCATTTTTTATAAAGTCATATATGTAACCGCTATCATTAAAATCAATAAATGAAGCTCTGCCTTGCGAGATTCGCACAGGACAGAGCTTTTGTTTGTTTAGAGTTTATTAACAAGTCATAACCATGGATTATCATCCGTTTGGCAAGGATGTTAATTAAGGCATTTTTACCGGTTCTGGATATTCCAGACCGTGGGTGTCTACCGTAACTTTTTTCATAACTTGATCCTTAACGGGTTTGTCACCTTCACCTATTTCCTGAGCTGCAATGTTATCCACAGTTTCTATGCCCTCCGTTACTTTACCGAAGGAAGCATAGGCGTTATCCAAATGATCCGCGTCAGCTAACATGATGAAGAACTGAGAACCAGCCGAATCCAAATTATCTCCGCGTGCCATAGAAATGACTCCGCGAGTATGATTCAGGTGATTTTTGTGACCGTTGGATGTAAATTCACCCTTAATGGCATACCCTGGGCCACCTCGACCATTACCGTCTGGATCTCCGCCCTGAATCATGAAACCTGGAATAACACGGTGAAAGATTGTGCCATCATAGAAACCCTGATTCGCTAGTGAAATAAAATTGTTCACCGTATTGGGCGCAATTTCCGGATACAGCTCAATGACGATCTTCTGTCCATCTGCCATTTCAATGGTAGCTACCGGATTGGGACCCGTTGGTTCAACTGGAGCTGGTGTTTCTGTAGCGCCACTCGAAGGGCGTCCACAACCACTAATGACGATAAGCAGCATCGCGATTACCAGCGAGACCACTGTATTTTTTTTCCAATGTAAAGACATGAAAACGTTCCTCCTTGCATCTCTGCATTATATATTTTCTCCAAATCATATTTGGATATTTACCCAACTATCATACCGTTTTTGTGGACAGGATGGCAATGTAATACATGTGTTTGTGGTGAACAAGGGATGGTCTTCGTGGAATGATGGGTGTAAAATAAGGAAAATGCTTCCGCATCGGGACGTACGGGTCTGTTCCGTCCGCTCCAATACACGGCAGTCCCGACGTCAGTAACGGAAAGGGCGTGCGGGTATATGAACTTCTCGTGGAAGCGCAATCTGGTCATATTGTGGATTGGTGTATTTTTTTGTAGCACCGCGTATTCGATCTCGATTCCATTTCTGCCCCTGTTTCTAAGTACTGACTTGGGGGTTCGTGATCACCTGGAGTTATGGTCAGGACTGGCATTTGGCATTACGTTTCTCGCGAGTGCACTCGTATCTCCGTTCTGGGGATCCCTGGCTGATAAATACGGACGCAAGCCCATGCTGATCCGGTCGGGATACAGCCTTGCCGTCTTGTATTTAATCAATTATTTCGTGCAGGACCCGTATTCGCTGATTGTTGTTCGATTGTTTCAGGGTCTGCTTGCAGGGTTTGTTCCGGCAGCGATTGCTCTGGTAGGTACGAATACACCTGAAGAAAAGACTGGTTATGCCCTTGGTATTATGTCCACTGCAGGAGCCACTGGTGGTATTATCGGACCGTTAATTGGTGGCGTGGTGAGTCATTATTATGGTAACCGGAATGCATTTTTGTTTTCGGCTATTGTTGTGTTAGTCTCAGCAATCATCGCAACCTTCTGGGTAAAAGAAGAGAACTTCAACCGGAACAAAGCTCGTTCCCACGTCATGGATGACATTCGTGAAGCGAGAGCAAATCGTTTGTTTATGACGGTGCTTGGCATGATGGGTATATGTACATTCTCCGTCATGATTCTGGAGCCACTATTGACGGTATATGTGATGGAGATGGGCGTTCAACCGGATCGTGCCTCACTCAGCTCGGGTATTATTTTCTCAGCGGTGGGGGTAGCAACAGTTATTATGGCGCCGCGGTGGGGCAAGATTGGTTCAAGGATTGGATACGGTAAAGTGTTGATCATTGGACTGGTTGGTGGGGCTGTAGGGAATCTTCTACAGTTCTTTACAACAGGTTATATAGCATTCGGCATTTTACGATTTGTGTATGGGTTATTCTTTGCGGCTGTATTTCCGGCGATTAACGCCATGATTGTGCAGGCTACCGCATCGAGTTTCCGGGGCAGGGCCTTTAGTCTGAATCAGTCCGCTGCCCAGATCGGGACGATGGCAGGGCCGATCATTGGTGGTGTACTTGGGGGCTGGCTGCCGATACGCTGGATATTTATTATTAATGGAGTGGCATTGATCATCACTGCGATTGTAGCGAAGTGGTCAGGATTGGATCACAAACTGCCCGTGGCAAGTAAGTTTCCCGCTAAGCGATGATGCT
This sequence comes from Paenibacillus sp. UASWS1643, assembly GCF_008693195.1. Lineage (NCBI taxonomy): Bacteria > Bacillati > Bacillota > Bacilli > Caryophanales > Paenibacillaceae > Paenibacillus > Paenibacillus sp. UASWS1643. The sequence continues at coordinate 54,553 of NZ_VXKZ01000113.1, read as the reverse complement.
GAATCACTAAGAGTAAGTGAACTTACAGGTAACAAAAAAGATGACGCTGTGAAAATACAGACGTCATCTTTTTTAAGTCTACTACGGATCTATATAAGTTAGTCATCCGAAGAGGGCTTACGAGAAGCCTTCTCTTTGGGAATGGCATGCTCGACCGCATCACGTTGATCCTCATCCTCAAGTGCTTCGGGGAAGGAGTCCTCAGTGAATAGTCCGAAGTCCGGGTCAATATCTCGTTCGGTCACGAGATTATCCGGTTCATGCACATGCTTTTGGCGATCTTCCTTCATCGTGTATGCACCTCCTAATTCAGGATGTCATAACAGCCGTTAATGGCGTGGTGGAATGTCGTTCTCCGGTTTGGCATCCGCACCAGCACCATTAAGCAAATCGGTACCATGCAGCGCATCCGGATCGGGTGCAGCAGGATCAACCGGACTGTTCGGTTGTAGAAGATCTGCATCCGGTACAGATTCCAGCGGTGTCTCAGCCAAACGTGAATCCAATTCCGGCTCGTCCACAGCAGTTGCGGCTACGGGTGCCGGATCCGTATATTCCGTTACAATCCGTCTGCCGGAAACTTCATCAAAGGTATCCATATCGCCTTCCGGGACTTCCGTCTCTGGGGGAATATCGCGGGACCTCTGATAACGGTCATAATAGCGGTCGCTCTCTTCGTTACTAATTGGTTTGTCAGACATGAGTAACACTTCCTTTCATTGTCGGTTGTCCAAAACTTCTTACCCCGTAGTTACCCAAAGCGCTGGTGTTGTAATCTTGCACAGGTTATTATCTCCGGGTGTTCACTACGATATGAATGCCTTAGAATTTGGGGAATACATATTTAACCAAGAAGTATAAGAATCCGAAAAAGATAATGATATATGCGGCATATTTAATAAATGTGGAAGCGACCATACTTGAATCCGATTTATGCTGAACATCCTTATGTTCCACCTCAACCGTACGATGTGGCTCATTCATTGTAATCATCTCCTTAGCATGTTTGTTTGCTTTGAGAAACCATTACACCCGGAGCAAAGGATTGAATCGCAGCCACCGTTTTTACAGCTTTTCCTATTTTGCCTATGTTATGATGAAGCTTGAATATGTAAGGGAGGAATTTCATGTGGACTGGTTCACACTGGGCAATATGATCACACGCATCCGTATCGGACAAAAGGCGTCCACACCCGGGTTCTCCCGTACCGTCATCCGTCGTCCAGATGGTTTGTTTTGGGTAGGCGGTATATGGTCCGGGCAAGTTGTACAGTTACGGGATTTCCTTTTTTCCGACATATGGACCATCTATGATGATGAGGAGACAGAGCAGTGGCTTGAATTTCGCAGTCAAGTTGAACAGAAAGAACGGGAAATGATAGTGAACCAGTTCGAAGACTTGCGTGATTAATCGGATAACTTTAACAATAAAATGGAAATAAGACTATAAATCGACTTAAATGTGAAATTTCATTTTATCTCAAGAAGGTGACGTGACAAACGGTGGCGAATGATAAATGAGAGAATCTAAGATAGGGAAAATTAGAACTTTGAGGTGCTGTGAATGAAAAATGTGCCCAAAGCTATCGTCATCTTATGGATGAGTGTATTGATTATTCTAGGCATGCCACATGGGATAGTCTTTGCAACTACAGGAGCGGTTCAGCAACCTGTATCCATTACAGGATGGGAAGTAAAATGGGGGAACGTTGACGATCAAGGGTTCATCAGTGAGGTTAAGGGAGCAGACGAGATATGGGAAAAGCAGGGCAGCGATAAGTTAGAGTATAGCAATACGGATCGATCGAATTCTTTATGGACTCGCCTGACCATTCCTGAGTTGAGTGAGGAAAGTTCAGCCATTCGATTTGAGAACATTAAAGGCAATCATATTGTTGTTTATCTGGAAGACCGCAAGGTCTACGAGAACTACCATTACAATTATGATAATAATGCTGTGTTGCTGCCCTTATCCAGCGAAAATTCAGGTGACACGCTCTATGTATGGTCACAAAATGAAAAAGGTCGTCTGGGGATACAAGGTACTGTTCAGGTTGGACCTTATGCCGCGTTACAGGAGAAATATATTCATAACGGACTTATTGATGTAATTTTGGGCGCGACCTTTGTTTTCACAGCGATTACGATGCTGAGTTGTACGTTCTTCCTTGGCAAATTCCATAAGGGATTATGGATCTCGCTATGCATTGTGATGGGTTCCATTGGCACGATGATTATCACGTACTCGCAATTTTTGTATACGTTCTATCAGGTATATGGTGACCTGTATTCCGTAGTCTTTGATCTGGCGATGCTGCTGGGTATGCCAGCGCTATGTTATTTTTTTGAACAGATTATCGGGCCAGGACTGCATGGAATCTTCACCAAACTGCGAAAAATAGTATTCATATATTCAGTTATCGCTGTGTTCTCTCTATTTATCTATGTTACTTCAGGTGGGCAATGGGAGATCCTCTACAATCTGCTCGTACAACGTGTGGTTGGCATTGTGCTGGTCATTCTGCTGACAATCCTGTTGGTTGGTACCATCGCTAAAGCGCTGCAACGAAATCGGGAAGCTATGCTGCTTGCGACGGGATTCGGTACATTTGCCTTGATCAGTGTGGCTGAACTGTTGTGGTATTATCAGCGGAGTGGGACGTATCATCTGTTATGGTGGAAATGGTCCATGGTTGCATTTGTGATCTCGTTGATTGCCATTCTCGGAAGTCGTTTTGCCGAAAAACATACTAAAGTTCTAGAGTATTCCAAGGAACTGGAGCTGTTCAACAATGAGTTGCAGCGATCCGAAAAGATGGAGATTATTAGTGAATTGGCCGCTTCTGTTGCCCATGAAGTTCGTAATCCACTTCAGGTGACAAGAGGGTTCCTGCAACTTATGACGGAACAGGAAGACAACAAAAATAAGGGGTATGTGCGAATTGCACTGGAAGAACTTGATCGGGCATCGGGCATCATAACGGATTTTCTTACCTTTGCAAAACCTGAGTTTGACCATATTATCTCGCTCAATATCTCGGATGAATTCAATCATATTGAAGGCATTCTTGTACCGATGGCTAATCTGGAAGGTGGTAAAATCACCACCGACATTCCGCCAGATCTATATATTCGAGGTAATTCCTCGAAGTTCAAGCAGGCTTTTATCAATATTATCAAGAACAGTATTGAAGCTTTGCAGGGACAAGGCCAGATTGATATCTGGGCGTACAAGCAGGATGGAATGATTAAGGTGCATGTCAGGGATAACGGAGAAGGGATGAACGAGGAGGCACTCTCCCGGTTGGGCGAGCCTTATTTCTCCAATAAAATCAAAGGCACAGGCCTGGGCATGATGGTGACATTCCGAATTGTTGAAGCGATGCAAGGACAGATCAGCTTTACAAGCACCAAAGGGGTAGGAACAGAAGCGGTTGTATCTTTTGCCGAGTTCGTCGAATGACGAACTCACAGAAGGATACAGCGGCTTTTTTTGTTCCTACCCCTGATTTCTTACACTACAAGATTAGCTCACCCGAATTAACTTCTCCAAGGTCCGCAATTCACATCATAATTTACTTTGGAAGGATTGGGAGGTATGACAAGCACATAGTCATTCTGCTGCTCCTCAACAGTACGTACCTGAATGTGCTCCGGAATTACGATGCCGAACGCTTCACGAAGCGCCTGCTTCGGATTGGAATGCAATTGTTGTCTGAAGTGCTCGTCAGTCCAAGCCTTTTCAATAATATCCTCATGCAACGTTTTCTCTGATACCGTCATCGTCAACATTCCCTTCATATTTAAAATTAAACTGAATCAGCTTAGTCCTTATGCTCAGAATCCCAACTGTTGCTCGCTAATCCAGTGATGAAACCCGCCTTGGAGAAGCTGTTTCTTCCGTTGTGTAATGTCCTGAACAGCTTGTACTAAAGTGCTGCATAAATAAGAATTAAACGCTTTGAGATGCGATATTCCTAAGTTAGACGATGTTAATGTACGATTATAGTGATAAGCAATGTCTACGTAAGAGTTCATGAGTTGTGTATTGTATACATTGTCATGTATACGGTCGCTTAGAGGATGAACTGGATAGTTGTGATTCAGTGCTGCGGATATGTGGGAGAGGTAGCTGTTGTAGTTTCCATGCACAGCATCTTGTTGCGTGTCTGTGAAGTCATCGGTCATCTGGAGTGTCATGAGTGTGATGTTGATGGCAGAACACACCGGGATGATCCCGTCGGACTGATTCAGCAGAAGCAGTGCACCAGTAGCTCCAATGAGCAGAGGGGCAGCCTTTTGCGCAATCAACAAGGGATTCTGTTGGAAATAATCAATGGAATGCTCACCCGTGACACTCACGGCCCAATCCACTACATATTGTCTGAAATAGATCCAGAACGTGGAGGAAGGATCGAATAATTCCGAGTAAGATTGAAGGGCATCCATGTAGTATAGATTACCAAGGGATAACTTCAATGTGGCATTCTCGGGTTGTTCATCCATCACGTCGTCCTGATTCAGAAAATATAACATGTGAATGAGACAGGCTGTACTTAATTGTTGTGCTTTCTCCTGTGGGAGTTTATCTGAGTATTGCATCCATAGTGGAATGATATACCCGATATAACTGTGCCCCGAATCTCGTAACAGGGGATTAACCGAATGAAGTTGCTCCAATGCATGTCCTGACAAGGGTTCGGGATATTTCCGTACGAGCTGTTCCGCTGAAGCAAACACCATCTCCAGATCGGAGCTAAACGGATCTAACCAATCTTTCCGCACTGTTACATCTCGTCCTTCCTGCGATAAGGTGATTCAGGACTGTTCGACTAGATCATGAAGTTATATTCATTATAGCGGAAGTAAAATGAAAAAAATAGGATTTTTTGTGATCAATTGTGAGAAAAATGATGACTTTTTGTATTTTATGGCATAAAAAAGTGGATTTTAGGCTCAAACTAGGAAAGCACAGGATTTCGACATCGGAAAGGCGGCAGAAAAATGAATTTGAAATGGAAAACATGGATGGCAGCCGGATTGGCAGCCGTAGTTATAACAGCAGCAACAGGACATGTAGCATTTGCTGATTCAACGGTTTGGGCTGAGGAACATGGCAATGCGTCAAAAGTTTCTTCCTCCGGCAAACCAGCGAAGCCATGCATGCAGGCAGGACACGGTCTGTTCATGATTGGTGAGACGGCAGACTTACTTGGGGTTGGACTTCGGGATCTGAAAGAACAGATGGAACTTGGCAAGACGTTGTCGCAGATTGCGAAAGAGCGTAAGGGACTTAGTGAGGAGCAGTTATTGCAGAAGTTGAAGCCTACACTTACACAGCGTCTGGATCAAGCTGTAGATGAGGGGTGCCTCACCAAGGAACAAGCTGCAGCCACGAAGGCGGACATGGATACTAAGTTGAAAAAGGTCATCAATACCCCGCTGCGTGATTTGCGGCGTGAATTTGCCCACCATGGCAAACGTTCCATGGTGGATAAGGGCGAAATTGCCCGGTTTATTGGAGTCACGCCTGCTCAATTGCACGAGCAGCTTCAGGGAGGGAAATCTCTGGCTGAGATTGCTCAGGCAAAAGGCATTAGTGAAACGCAGCTGGTGGACAAGCTGAAGGAACAATTAACGGGTGATCTGAAGAGATTTGTGAATCAGAAGGGCAACGTGCATCCAGCCCCGGGTCCCCAGGAACCTGTTCCTGGACGATCAACTTCGAGTGAAGTGAAATAAGGAAGAGCGTCTCCGTAAGGGGACGCTCTTCCTTATTTCATAATGTCTCACGCGTTCCCCGACTGTGAGCGGGAATAGGTGAGGGGCTTGGCTGGGGTGAGTTTCTCTTATCCGCATTAACAAATGAATTAGGTATAGAACGTGGTTTACGCATTAACCCTACGGTGAAACGTGAGCCAGGAAGCTTGGATAATGCCCAACTGATTGCAAGAGCAATACCAACCGTTACAAGGAACGATAGCAACGTTACAGGCAGATGCCATCCACTGAGTTGAAGCGGTCTGGTTACATAAGCGATCGCGTAGATCACCAGTGCATGAACCAGATATCCACCAAATGAATAGCGGCCAATCCAGGATAACAGGCGCTGAAACCGTGTATCTTTGCCCCGCATCAGTACAAGGAAACCATACATCATAAACATCTGAGCCATAATGATCAGGAATGTGGTTGGTTTCAGATAGGTGGAGATATTCAGATTAACAACATTCCCGGACCCACGCAGCACATCGTAACCAAGCCAAATATACATCCCTATAAACAGACAGATCGTCCATGGCAGCACCTTCGTGGTCCAACTCCTCCAGCTATCCACTGACCAGGCACATACGGCACCCAGTAAAAAGTAGAACCAGTACATCACCCATGAATAGGAGCGATATTGCAGTAACGTTGACCAAGGCTCAGACATGGATTCTGTCCAGCCCCCCATATTATAGTAGGACCATTTCATAAGCAGGCCGTAGAAAGCAGCTGCCAAGACAATGAGGGCCACAATGATTTGCATGGGCGTGAAACGTGAGGCGTTCTGGATACGTCTCTGGATGGCTTTTGCTCCTGTCCAGAACAGGGGGAACAGAATATAGAACTGAAACACCATAATGACAAACCAGAGATGATATCCCGTCTGCGGGACAAACAGTTCACGAATCAGACTGCGAAAATCCGGTATGCCTGCAAGCCAGAACGCGGGGGTGAAGATACGGACAGAAAGCCAGTAGATCAGTGTCCATACGACAAACGGCATAAAGATATCGCCAAATCGCTTTCGAATGAAGCGAGGATATTCCGGTTTGGTGTTACGATGATGGTAAAACAACAATACACCCGATAGAAATACAAACGTTGGCGTACCAAATCGGGTCAGATGGTAAATCATGGTCAGCATAATGGAATCCGGTTGTTCAATATCAGCGCGATAGATATACTCAGCGATACTATGCTGCATGACGATCGCCAGAAAGGCAATGCCCCGCAGCTCGGTCCATTCCGCTATGCGCGGTTTTTTCACATTGTAATCCTCCCTCCAGGAACCGGAGTTCATCATATAAGGGTACCCGTTAAACATTAAGGCTGCATTAAATGGAGAAAATAGGTAATAAAAAAGACGGCTTTGGCCGTCTTTTTTATTGATATATTTCATGCTTGTTTTAGTTCTGTTCCTCTGATGATGGAGTCTCTGAGGACTCAGCATCTTCTTCAAACAGTTTCTGAATGTAGGACTGGAGTTTGGTCACATCAACACCCAGCACCTGAGCTGAGCCGACCAGTTCATTGGTGAGTAGTTTGTTCGGTGGAATCTGCTGCTGATCGATATCGTTCACATGGATATCGAAGCCAAGTGATGCGAGTTTTAACATCTGGGTTGGACTAAGGTCTGTCTCAATATAAGGAGCGATGGCTTCCAGGATATCCGGGATTTTGAAGAGCGACGTGGTGCTCTGCATTTTCTTGGCCAGCTCGGTCATGAAGATCCGCTGCCGTTCGGTACGGGTAAAATCCGAGGTGGCATCATGCCGGAACCGAACATATTGCAGGGCGGTTTTGCCGTCCATCTGCTGCAACCCTTTTTTCAAGTCAATGTCGTACATATGTTTATCTGCTTTACTGGTGTAATACATGTCTTTCTCCACGTCAATCTCAATACCGCCTATCGCATCAACGAGTGCCATGAAACCTGTAAAGTCTGTGTAGACATAATGCTGAATAGGAATGCCGAGCAGATCACTGACGGTTTGTTTGGTCAGCTCCGCACCCCCGTAGGAAAAGGCTGCATTAAGTCTGCTTTTGCCATGCCCTGGAATGGCTACATAGGTATCTCGCAGTACAGAGAATAGATGGGCTTTCTTGGTGACTGGATCGATGGATGCCACCATGACAGAGTCCGAACGCCCTGCATCGTCGCCTCTTGAGTCTCCACCAAGGAGCAGAATGTTCACCCGTTCCTGGCCCTCCCATCTGGGAATCGTTGTAGATGGTGTGTCTGAATCGCTGTCTGTGCCGGAAGAGGACGAGTTGGATGAAGTCCCGGAAGCAGTGGAGATGCTATTGGCAAAATGAACAATCGAATATCCGTAATATACAACGACACCTGTAATCGCAAGTGCCAGGGTCAGGGCTGTACCCCATAACCATTTTTTAAGCATAATCTTCACCTTTCTATGATTGAACTGATATGTAACCCAAACTAGTTTAACAAAAAGAAAGCAAAATGTCCTCTTTGATTTCGTAACTTCGGTCAATGTGAGGATTGTTTGACAAATAGTTAGTGTATATTTATTATGTAAAAAATAATCTTGTTTTGTGTAATGGGGGTATTAAAAGCCAGTTATGAATCAATCACTATTTAATTGGATTAATCAGTTTGCAGACCAAATACCGTTTCTGGACTGGTTTATGATCACATCATCAGAGTATGCGGTTTGGGTCATGATCGCACTGCTCGTTATCGTATGGTTTCTCGGCGATCCATCGAAACAACGAATTGTTTTCTATGCCTGTGTGGCTTCCATTGTAGCGCTAGTTCTGGCCAAATGGGGAATATCACCAGCGGTCGGTCATCCAAGACCTTTTGTAGAAGGGACTGTACATCAGCTGGTTGCCCATGTACCTGATCCTTCTTTTCCAAGTAAACATGCTTCCTTTGTATTTGCTCTAGCGGCTGCTTCATTCTTTATTGGACGTCGCTTCGGTTCATGGATGTTGTTACTCGCTGTGTTAACAGGGGTGTCGCGTGTATATGTTGGTGTGCATTATCCAGGAGATATTCTGGGAGGATTCATTCTCGGAAGTCTGCTTAGTGTGGTGCTGATTACAACCCGCAATTATACCAAGTCGATTCCCGACTTCTTCATTAACATACACCGACGTGTTTTTCGATAGCGTCAGAATGCAGTGTCTAGTGAAGTGGTGGTGTGGCTTCGTTTAATGAAAGAAAAGAAGTCTCTTATCTCTGGTTCTGCCAGAGATGGGAGACTTGTTTTGCGTTATATTCGAAGTTATATGAAATTTATAGAAAATGAATTCTAACATCTACAATTCATGACGATAGGTGACGATATACTATAAATATGTATTATTTGAGGAGTGGGACACATGGAAGACACGCGGGGAAACATGTTGGGGAGATTGAAGTTAACGATTCGAGGCAAGCTACTGACTGGTTTTCTTATAGTCGTGGCTCTGTTGATTATTGTAAGTGGCTATGCGCTGGTACAGATCCATGATATGTCTAATAAAGCAGATGCTGTAGATAAGACCTGGATGCCGAGTGTAAGCCTCCTGGGATTGATGAATGGTGATATCTCAGACGTAGAGCGGTTGGCGCTGGCGATTATCGTTGAACAAGACGAAGCAGAAAATGTCAAGGCGAATGAAGCGTTAAAGTTGCTCCTCACGAAGATTGAGGATGAGCGTAAACAGTTGCTCACATACATTGAGAGCAATGATGAGGCAATGAAGCTCTACAATGATTTCAGTACGAATTATGATGCTTATGTGGAGAAAATGCCTGCATTCATAGAATTCGGTATTGCAAATAACTATGAAGAAGCAAGTAGACTGCACACTGAAGCCTATCCAATGTGGTACACAGCAAACGACTCTATCGCCAAGTTAATCACTTTAGGCAATGAAGGATCGGATGCAGCAACGAATGAGTCTGTAGTGATGGCAGAGAATACATTTAATGTAATTTTGGCAGTGACGATTTTTGCATTCCTGGTAGCTGTATTTATTGCCTTCTTCATTGCAAGCATCATTTCACGTCCAATCAAAAAGATGAATGAAGCAGCCATGGCGATTGCCAACGGTGATCTGACGGGTGAGACGATTGTGCTCAAGAACAAAGACGAATTGGGAACGCTTGCGGCTTCCTTCAATACCATGAGTGGCAATTTGCGCTCCATGATTGAATCGGTATCGATGACTTCCGAACAGGTAGCCGCTTCATCGGAGGAACTTCTTGCAAGTGCAGAGCAGAATACCCAAGCCTCGGAACAGATTTCCCAAACGGTCGAGGAACTGGCTGTAGGTACGTCTGATCAAGTTGATATTGTGAAGCGCTCTTCACAGGCGATGAATGAGATGGCTCTCGGATCAGAGCAGATTGCCGAGCTTGCACAGAGTGTATCCGTATCTGCTGTAGATGCGGCGAATCAATCTTCCGAAGGAAATATGATTATTCAGCAAGCGGTTGAACAGATGGGTTCTGTTCGAAATTCCATTGCTTCGCTTACAGAATTGGTTACAGGGCTGGGGGAACGTTCAGCAGAGATTGGTACCATCACCGAGGTAATCAACAACATTGCCCGGCAGACCAATCTGCTTGCACTGAATGCAGCCATTGAAGCCGCACGAGCAGGAGAGCATGGACGTGGTTTCGCCGTAGTTGCGGGAGAAGTGCGGAAGCTCGCTGAGGAATCTTCTACATCTGCGCAACGAATTACGGATCTCGTTCAATTGATTCAGAAAGATACGGATCATGCTGTTCAGGCAGTCAAAGTGAACAGCAGTGAGACAGAAGCAGGAATCGAGATGGTTACTGCGGCAGGACAAGCGTTTGAGCAGATCTCGGATGCGGTCAACAAAGTTGCGGGTGAAATCCAAGAAGTGTCTGCAGGTTCAGAGGAAATGTCGGCGAGTACAACTGAGGTTGTAGGATATGTAAGTCAAATTTCCAACATTGCTGGAGAGGCAGCGGGCGGGGTTCATAATGTATCTGCCGCAACTCAGCAGCAGTTGGCTTCGATGGAAGAGATTGCTTCATCTGCAGGTTCATTATCCAAAATGGCCGAAGAACTGCAGGAGCAGATTAACAAGTTCAAAGTGTAACTAATGAGATGTTCTGACACCTAAGGTGTACAGAAACATACAGATGAGATGGTCAGAATACCATTCGATCTGTGGTTTTGATTACAGCAAGGGCGAGAAGCTGTTTGTCTAACGCTTATATGCGTTAGACAAACAGCTTTTTTTGTCGCATGACGCAAAGCAGGTCACAACAATGTTATTGCAGAAGTCACCAACGCTTATATAGCTAGTAAAACAAACGGCTATAATGGTAATTAATGGTGGAACTTACACTGAAATACACCATGGGGAGGAGCGATATAAACTTGCAGTCCAGAGTAATGCATACGGAATATTGATGAAGAGGAGATGAATAGTTGAACATGAAGGGGAGCTGGTGGAGACGAGTCGCTATGATCGCGTTAACGGCAGGACTACTGGCAGGGAGTTTATCGATGGGCACAGGAGTTCGTAAGGCGGATGCGGCCGCCGGAAATCAGAACTATGCTGAAGCACTGCAAAAGGCCATTTACTTCTATGAGGCACAGCGTTCGGGTCCGTTGCAAGCCAGTAATCGGGTCGAATGGCGTGGTAATTCGGGCATGCAGGATGGGTCTGATGTAGGCGTTGATCTGACCGGAGGATGGTATGATGCCGGAGATCACGTGAAGTTTGGTTTTCCGATGGCTGCTTCCGCAACGATGCTCGCCTGGTCTGTCGTGGAATATGGCGACGGATATGAACAGGCCGGACAACTGGAGGAGATCAAGGATAATATCCGATGGGCGACCGACTATTTTATGAAAGCGCATACGAAACCAAATGAATTATGGGGACAAGTGGGGGCAGGTAATACCGACCATGCCTGGTGGGGTCCCGCAGAAGTCATGCAGATGAACCGTCCTTCGTTCAAGATTGATGCCTCATGCCCGGGCAGTGATCTGGCGGCAGAAACAGCTGCAGCACTGGCAGCGTCATCGATTGTATTTGCAGATGATGATCCGGCATATTCGGCCAGACTGCTCCAACATGCGAAAGAGCTGTACAACTTCGCAGATACATATCGGGGGGAATACACCGATTGTATCACTGATGCTGCAGCGTTTTATAATTCGTGGACAGGATACGAAGACGAGCTGGCATGGGGTGGAGCATGGCTTTATTTAGCCACTAATGACAGCGCTTACTTGTCCAAAGCCATTGCGGCTACGGACCGGTGGTCTTCTAGCGGAGGCCCAGCCAATTGGCCGTATACCTGGACACAAGGTTGGGACAGTAAACATTATGGTGCCCAGATCCTGCTTGCCCGAATTACGTCCAGTTTGAACATGCCGGAGGCGACGAGATTTATTCAGTCGACTGAGCGCAATCTGGATTATTGGACGGTTGGAGTCAATGGGACACGAGTCAAGTATACGCCAGGAGGTCTGGCGTGGCTGGATCAGTGGGGCTCGCTCCGATATGCAGCGAATGCATCCTTTATTTCTTTTGTATACTCCGACTGGGTCAGTGATCCTGTGAAAAAGTCAAGATATCAGGATTTTGCTGTCTCACAGATGAATTATATTCTGGGCGATAATCCGCGTCAGAGCAGTTATGTGGTCGGATATGGGCAAAATGCACCTCAACATCCGCATCATCGGACCGCTCACGGTTCATGGCTGAATAACGAAGATATCCCGGCTAACCATCGCCACATTCTGTATGGTGCCATGGTCGGTGGCCCGGATGCATCGGATGGATATACCGATGATATCGGGGATTACGTGAGTAATGAGGTCGCAACCGATTACAATGCTGGTTTTACCGGCGCACTGGCAAAGATGAATTTGCTATTTGGTCAGAATCATCAGCCCCTTGCGAACTTCCCTGCACCTGAGGTGAAGGGAGATGAGTTCTTTGTGGAGGCTGCGATCAAATCATCAGGTGCCAATTATACGGAAATCAGAGCACAGCTTAATAATCGTTCCGCTTGGCCTGCCCGAATGGGAGATCAACTGTCTTTTAAGTATTTCCTGGATTTGAGTGAAGTGTATGCTGCCGGACGTAGCGTATCGGACGTGCAAGTGACAACCTCCTATACGGAGGGGGCGACGGTATCCCAACCCGTTGTGGTGAATGCAGCCCAGCATATCTATGCCATTACGGCGAACTTCGGTAATACCAAGATCTATCCAGGTGGGGAAGGAAATTATCGTAAAGAAGTACAGTTCCGCATTACAGGCCCACAGGGTGCATGGAATGCCAGCAATGATCATTCGTTCCAGACGCTGACCACAGGTACTCCTGTGAAGAGCATATACCTTCCAGTCTATGATGCAGGGGTGAAGGTGTATGGACAGGAGCCTGGTGTTGCACCAGTCACGGTTCCAGGCGCACCTGCTGGTGTGCAGGCTGTAGCGGGAAGCAGTCAGGTTAACCTGACCTGGGCCGCTGTATCCGGGGCCGAATCTTATACGGTGAAGCGTTCCGAGGTGAGTGGAGGACCATATACAACTGTTGCAACAAGTGTTAATGGATTGACCTACATGAACACAGGACTGACCAATGGGACAACTTATTATTATGTAGTGACTGCTGTGAATTCAGCAGGGGAATCATCGGGTTCTGTGCAGGTGTCGGCTACCCCGCAAGCAGCTTCGACGGTGCCGGGAGCACTGACTTTAAGTGGGACAGCTGGTAATGCGCAGTCGGTCCTGACTTGGACAGCAGCCTCGGGCGCGACTAGCTATAAGGTACAACGTTCGGTAGCAGGTGGGACATATGCAGATGTGGCAACCGGATTGTCCGTGTTGACTTACACCGATACAACAGCGCTGAATGGCACCACGTACAATTACCGGATTGCAGCCGTGAATGCGAACGGACAGACACTGTCCAATGTCCTGGCACTGACGCCTTCTGCACCTCCGGTGACGACCGGTACACTCGAAGTGCAGTACCGCAGCGGAGGGTCCGGGAATTCAAGTAATGCGGTGACTCCGCAGTTCAACGTGAAGAATACCGGAACACAGGCGATTGATCTCAGTACCGTGAAGATCCGATATTATTTCACCAAGGATGGTGCGGATCAAATGACCTTCTGGTGTGATTATGCCGAGATGGGCACGGCCAATGTTGAAGGTACATTTGTCGCAGTGAATCCGGAGAAGGGTACCGCAGATACGTATCTGGAGATTAGCTTCAAGTCGGGAGCAGGCAGTTTGGCCGCTGGAGCAGAGACCGGCGTGATTCAAGCACGCTTTTCCAAAAATGACTGGAGCAATTTCGATCAAAGTAATGATTATTCCTATGATGCTTCCAAGATGGCTTTTGCCGCATGGAACAAGGTAACCGGGTATCAGGGAAACACCAAAGTATGGGGCTTGGAGCCGTAACTGGCTGAATGTCAGAAGACGAAGAGCAGCATGGGCAGACCAACAGCACTTATAGAGGATGTTCAAAAAGTTCGATTTTGATTACGAAGGATGCCTGGTGGCATCATCAGCATCGAATATGGAATTCAGCCGAAATGTCCGTTGCTCACGTAGTTTTCCCTACGCTGCGCTACTCCATTTCTAGCTTCATCCCATCTTCTCGGTACTGAAAACCGCTCTTTTTGAACACGCACTTATATTCCACTATTCCAGGGAGGTATATATTAATGTTGAAATCAGCTGCGAAAAAAAGTTTAACAGCCATGCTGGCGGGAACCGTCATGTTGACCGGATACACCGGACTGTGGGCAGGGCCACAGACGGCACATGCCGCAGATCAGGCCATCGAGATTCAGGCAGACAGCATTAATGAAGCCCGGTTTTTGCAATTGTATGATCAGTTGAAAGATCCGGCGAACGGATATTTTTCGCCAGAGGGTCTACCGTATCATTCCATTGAGACGCTGTTGAGTGAGGCCCCGGATTATGGTCATATGACGACGTCAGAGGCATACAGTTACTGGCTGTGGTTGGAAACCATGTATGGTCACTACACGGGAGATTGGTCCCAATTGGAAGCAGCTTGGGACAGTATGGAGAAATACATTATCCCGGTCAACGAAGGTGACGGCAAGGAAGAGCAGCCAACGATGAGCTCATATAACCCAAACAGCCCTGCTACGTATGCAGCGGAAAAACCTTTCCCTGATCAATATCCATCGCAACTTAATGGTCAATATGCAGCGGGTAAAGACCCGATTGATGCCGAACTTAAGGCGACCTATGGTGACAATCAGACCTATCTCATGCACTGGCTGGTCGATGTGGATGATTGGTATGGGTATGGCAACCTGTTGAATCCATCACATACAGCTACCTATGTGAACACGTTCCAGCGTGGGGAGCAGGAGTCTGTGTGGGAAGCCATTCCGCATCCATCCCAGGATGATAAATCTTTTGGTAAGGCAAACGAAGGCTTCATGAGCTTGTTCACAAAGGAAACTCAGGTACCGTCAGCGCAATGGCGTTACACTAACGCAACGGATGCCGATGCGCGTGCTGTACAGGTGCTGTATTGGGCGAAGGAGATGGGATACAACAATCCGGAATATCTGGATAAAGCGAAGAAGATGGGGGACTATCTGCGCTATGGTATGTATGATAAATACTTCCAGAAAATTGGAAGTGCAAAGAGCGGTACGCCAACTCCGGGTACAGGCAAGGATTCCAACATGTATCTCATGGCTTGGTATACGTCTTGGGGCGGTGGCTTGGGTCAAGGTGGGGATTGGGCTTGGCGCATTGGAGCGAGCCATACCCATCAGGCTTATCAAAACCCGGTTGCAGCGTATGCTTTGTCTGATCCGGCAGGCGGCCTGATTCCGAAATCAGCAACAGCGAAGGCAGATTGGAATGCTACGCTGAAACGTCAGTTGGAATTCTACACTTGGCTACAATCCCATGAAGGAGCTATTGGCGGGGGAGCAACGAACAGTCTGGATGGTTCATACAAAGCCTATCCGGCAGGCGTAAGTACATTCTACGACATGGCTTATCAGGAGGCACCTGTATATCGTGATCCGGATTCCAACACCTGGTTTGGATTCCAGGCATGGCCGCTGGAGCGTGTAGCCGAGATGTACTATATTCTTGCGGAGAGCGGTGATTTGACCTCTGAGAACTTCCAGATGGCCAAAAAGGTAATCACGAAATGGATCGACTGGAGTAAGGATTATGTATTTGTGGATGAGCGTCCGGTGACGGATGCGCAAGGCTATTATCTGAATACGGCTGGACAGCGCATTTTGGGTGGAACTAATGTTCAGGTAGCAACAACGCCGGCTCCGGGAGAGTTCTGGATTCCGGGTGGTCAGGAATGGCAGGGTCAACCTGACAAATGGAACGGATTCAGTTCGTTTACGGAAAATCCGAACTTCCGTGTAACGACCAAAGATCCAGTGCAGGACACAGGAGTTCTCGGAAGTTACGTTAAAGCTCTGACCTTCTTCGCAGCGGGAACACAGGCAGAAAACGGCACACTTAGCGCGGAAGGCCAAGAAGCCAAGGATTTGGCCGAGGCTTTGCTGGATACAGCTTGGGATTACAATGATGGTGTGGGGATTGTTACGGAAGAAGAACGTAAAGACTACTTCCGCTTCTTTGCCAAAGAGATCTATATCCCGGCGAACTGGTCTGGAACCTTTGGTCAAGGCAACACGATTCCAGGTACAGCAGGTGTACCTTCCGATCCGGCGAAAGGTGGCAATGGCGTATACATTGGATACTCCGATCTGCGTCCGGCCATCAAGCAAGATCCGGCATGGGCTTACCTGGATAATCTGTACAAAACGTCATATAACCCGACCACGAAGCAGTGGGAAAATGGTGCACCAACCTTTACGTATCACCGGTTCTGGTCACAGGTGGATATGGCTACAGCGTACGGCGAGTATGATCGTCTCCTCGGAGATTCCGATAGTCCGGAAGTGGAAGTACCCGCTGCTCCTGCTGGCGTAACAGCAACTGGAGGAAGTGAGCAAGTGGTCCTGAATTGGAACGCAGCCGCTGGTGCAGCCTCGTATACCGTGAAGCGTGCAGAGGTGAATGGTGGTCCTTATACGTCTGTAGAAACAGGGGTCACAGGATCGACATTCACGGATACAGGCTTGACCAACGGCACAACGTATTATTATGTCATCACTGCGGTGAATGCCGTAGGTGAGTCTGCACCGTCGACACAGGCATCTGCAACACCACTCGCAGGTACCGTTGTGCCAGGCGTATTCAACCTTACTGGAACGGCTGGCGATGCCCAGGCGGTACTGACATGGACTGCATCAACTGGAGCATCAAGTTATAAGGTACAACGTTCGGTAGGCACCGGGGCATATGCTGATCTGGCGACAGGTTTGACCACACTCACGTATACCGATGCTACAGCGGTGAATGGTACGGCTTATAATTATAGAGTCGTAGCCATTAATACGAGTGGTCAGACGAATTCAAATGTATTGGTGTTGACCCCATTGGCACCTCCAGTTACAACGGGAACGCTTGAAGTACAATACCGTAATGGTAGTTCAGGAACTTCGGTCAATGCGATTACTCCACAATTTAATGTGAAGAATACAGGTACAACTGCTGTGGACTTGAGCAAAGTGAAGGTCCGGTATTATTTCACCAAGGATAGTGCCGCTGATCTGAGTTTCTGGTGTGATTATGCACAGATTGGCAGTGGTAACGTGGAAGGGCATTTTGTTTCGATGGATCCGGCCAAGGGCACGGCAGATACGTATCTGGAGATTGAATTCAAAGCAGGTGCCGGCAGTTTGGCCGCAGGTGCCGAAACCGGAATCATCCAGGGACGTTTCTCGAAAAACAACTGGACGAATTTTGATCAAACCAATGATTATTCCTTTGATTCCAACCAATCGGCCTTCAGTGCCTGGACAAAAGTGACAGCTTATCAGGATGGCGCCAAGGTATGGGGAATTGAACCTTAAATGAGTTGATCGACCAGTTGTAGAGTGATGTTACTCATCATACAGGTTAAGCCGGGGAGAAACCCCTGGCTTTTCTTTTTTTATGGAAAAGCAAAAATGAAATACGAAATAATCAAACGGACACTGCTAATAAATCGATCTGTATCCAGGTTGGAGGCAGAAATGTGAATACGGGGAACAGTATATAGAAATTGAACCATAGTAATGTTTACCATATTTGCGATTTTAAACATTAAAATCTAGTTCGTATGGCGCATGTCCTGGATGAGAATTGACCTAACTCTTGTATCGTGGAAAAATGAAGCATATCAAATAGTTACAATAATTTAACCTTTGTAAAAGAAGGAATCAGCAGTGCTTTTTGCCAATAGATGATGGACAGACCCTGATACTTAGTGCTCAAGTGCGCCTGCACCAATACAGGACTTTTGACTGATGAACGTTATGGATAGCCCGTTTACAATGGGGCAAGCCGGGGAGAAGCAAGCCAGGTTAAAATTCTGTAACATCAGGGGGAACTCGACATCATGAATTGGAAGAAAACGATTATTACGGCAAGTGTCACAGCATCGATGCTGATGGGAAGTCTGACGACAGGAGCACTAACGGCACAGGTATCGGCAGCTGCTGTTGACAATTCACAAGTAAAAGTAATTTGGGGCGTAAACCTACGCACAACGCCTTCTTCTTCTGCGAAGATTGTTCGCTTGGTCGCTAAAGGGGAAACGGTAACAGTGCTTAAGCAATCCGGTTCGAATTGGTATAAGATTAAGGATTCTGCTAATCGGACAGGCTACATATCTTCTTCATCCAAATACACACAAGCTGTTAGTGGCGGTACAAGCGGATCGGGTTCGAATAGTGGCACATCGGAAACCGGCAATGCGTCTGTGGAGAAAGTCATTGCGGCGGGAATGAAATATTGGGGTACACCGTATGAATTCGGAGCGAGTCGTAACAGCACAGCTACATTTGACTGTTCCAGCTTTGTACGTCAGGCTTTTATCGATGCACTTGGCATCAAGCTTCCAGCTGATTCTCGTAAACAGGGAGCCTATGTGAAAGCTAAGGGAGCGGTTCAGACCAACTGGAAAAACCTGAAACGTGGTGATCTGATGTATTTCATGTCGTATAAAGGCAGCTCTGCATCATCTTATTCGGGCGTGAATAAATCCAACGCAACCATTACGCACACAGGGATTTACCTGGGCGACGGAAAAGTATTACATACGTATTCCAACGCTGGCGGTGGTGTAACGACAAGTGAAATCTCCGGAAAACACTGGGAGTATCGCTTCCTGTTTGGCGGCAGTGCACTATAGTTTAGAAAAAGGACCGTACTGGATATTCCGCGCATGTTCATGTGCATATAAAACACCTTCCATTTGCCTTTAAAAGGTGAGTTGGAAGGTGTTTTTGTGTTATTTATGTTCCGAATAACTCAATCGTGATAGTACAGTCGGAACAGGATATCCTGATTGTAGTTGCCAAATCCCTCGCCATATAAGGTAAGTCCGCCTACATGCTGAGCATCTTCCTCCACCGAAAGACGAAGAGTCCATTGGTTGCGTTCAACCGGGATATCTGCGAGTGTGATGTCGGATAGATGTTGTCCATCAATAAACGTACCCTCATTGGTAATTCGCAGTACCTTGAGCATGCCGTACTGATTGACACTGTCACTCCACCATTCCGGGGTGAACATGCCACGTCCGTTGCCTGAATCTCCAGGGCTTGTCCATTCCCCTAATCGGATGCCATTCAGCATGAATGTAATATCCGAGGGCCAATTTGGATTAACCGATGGGGCTTCTGATCCGATCTCCAGGGACAATTCAATGGCGTTGATCTGCTGACCGGATAAGATATAGTTTGGAATTTTGTATTCCACAAATCCACGGCCAAGCCACAGAATATGGGCATGCATTCGCTCGGGGTCGAGAAAATAGCGAGGGTCATCGTACTGTCCAATGACCTGAGTGGATGTAGCGAGACCACATGTCGGATAGACGTCAAAGTGGGTGTAGTGTCCTACAGGTACAGAAACCTCGTGCAGCTTGCGGGCTGTGCCGCTTTCCTGCGGCATGGAGATGCCAATCCAGTCTACAGCAAGGCTATTCATTTTATGCGTGCCACCGTCTTTGCGTATCATTTTGGACTGAATAATGCCCACATCCTGAAGTTTGCGGACATGCATGGTCACGATGGCACTACTCAGACCCAATGAGGCAGCAAGGTCTTTCACATTCATGGGTGTCTCGGCAACAAGGCGGATAATCTGTAAACGTACTTCACTGGCAAGTGCTTCATATAGGGGTAGCCACTCGGCATCGGTATTTGCTCTAATCACAATTGTTCCTCCATTTTATCTATATAGAATTAAGTTAAACATAAATTCAGTAAAAAGAATAACATTTTGCAAAATTCAGGTTGAAATTAAGGCTATAATCGATTTTAATATAAATATGAACGTTGATCCATAGAATATCAATTAATTTTTATATTAATCTTAGGGAGTTGAAATTCATTATGGAAAAAGCAAAAATGACGGTAGATAAGGATTTTACTATTGGAGTAGTTGATAAGCGTTTATACGGTTCATTCATTGAGCATCTCGGACGCGCCGTGTACGGTGGAATTTATGAGCCTGGGCACCCATCTGCGAACGAACAGGGTTTTCGCACGGATGTACTGGAGATGGTCAAGGAGTTGCACGTGCCGATTGTACGTTATCCAGGAGGTAATTTTGTATCCGGTTACAATTGGGAAGATTCGGTAGGACCTGTATCAGAACGCAAACGCAGACTGGAACTGGCTTGGAGAACAATCGAGACCAATGAATTCGGCTTCAACGAATTCGTGGACTGGGCGAAACAGGCCAATTCCGAAGTCATGATGGCCGTCAATCTGGGAACACGGGGCGCGGATGCAGCACGCAATATTGTAGAGTACAGCAACCATCCGGAAGGTTCGTATTATAGTGATCTTCGCATCAAGCATGGATACAAGCAGCCACATGCGATCAAAACATGGTGTCTGGGCAACGAGATGGACGGTCCTTGGCAGATCGGTCACAAAACGGCAGAAGAGTATGGACGTGCAGCTGTTGAAGCGGCTAAAGTCATGAAGTGGACGGACCCGACCATTGAACTGGTAGCCTGCGGAAGTTCGAATCTGAATATGCCTTCATTCCCGGATTGGGAAGCAACCGTGCTGGATCATACGTATGATCATGTGGAGTATCTGTCCCTGCATCAGTACTATGGTAATCAGGAGCAGGATACGCCAACGTTCCTGGCACGCTCGCTTGAAATGGATCGTTTTATCCATACCGTGAAGGCAACCTGTGATTATATTAAAGCGAAGAAACGCAGCAAAAAGACCATGTATCTGTCCTTTGACGAGTGGAATGTATGGTATCACTCCCATGAAAGTGACTCCAAAATGGATCCGTGGCAGATTGCTCCGCCACAGCTGGAGGATATCTACAACCACGAGGATGCACTGCTTGTTGGTTGTATGTTGATCAGTATGCTCAAACATGCGGATCGGGTTAAAATGGCATGTTTGGCACAACTCGTTAACGTTATTGCGCCGATCATGACAGAGACGGGCGGTGGTTCGTGGAGACAGACGATTTTCTATCCATTCATGCATACGTCCTTGTTCGGACGCGGAACAGCATTGGTGCCATTGATCCAATCTCCGAAATACGATACAAAACAAATCACAGATGTTCCTTATCTGGAGGGCATTGCAGTTCATAACGAAGAGCAGGGTGAAGTGACTGTATTCGCAGTCAACCGTCATCTGGAAGAATCGCTTCCGCTTGAAGTGGATCTGCGCAGTTTCGGGAAATGCAGCTTGATTGAACATATCGTGTTGGAAAGTGATGACCTCAAAGCTTCGAATACGGCCGCACAACCGAATCGCGTTGCTCCTCATAATCGCGGTGGTGCAGTTGTATCCGATACCCTGATTACGGCGAGTTTGGCGAAAGCATCATGGAACGTGATCCGTTTGAAAGTACAGTAATCAACGTGTTCCGTGAATCAAAAAAAGGTGGGTAGCGAGTTGATCGCATCCACCTTTTTCGTTGTATTTTATGGGGGAACGGAAGGCGCGGCGCCACGAGCAATAATGTGGCAGACAAGTCAAGCAACGTATTGATGAAACGCGTGTATTGAACATGTAGTTCACAGCACAGTACATAGTCATCTGTGTACGCGCTAACGAATCTGGGGCACCTTATTGTGCTGATTATCTTTATATTCGAAATTTAACGAATCTAAGACACGTTAGCTTAGCAAAAGGACGGATAAATCTCGGGAAAAGCATGCTCAGAGCGGAAATAACGTATCCACGATTCGTTAGAATATTAGAGCAGCCTAGAACAGACTAATAGCGTGTGCTGCGTTCGTTGCAATTCCCCTACCTGTCTGAAAGGTTATTTCTCATCAGCTTGGCTTCTGTTTCAAAACTCAAAACTTTCACCATCACGCGGAATGAGTACCTGCCCACCCAACTGCTCGGATGTCAGATAAGTGGCAAGATCCTTACGGGACATCACACAATGATTAATCGCATCCATGTGCACAGCGATGACATGAGCAGACGGCGCATGGCGCTTCACGGCTACAACGTCAGGCCCGTCCATTGTAATGGGATCACCCTCCAGGAAGCGTGCTCCTCCGGCATTCACAACAATGACTTCAGGCGTATATTGACGAATGGCCTCAGCAGGTTCTTCACACCAGATGGTATCCCCAGCGATATAGGTGACGGGTTCTCCGTCTGCTTCAAGTACGAAACCGGACACGTTGCCCATACGTTCTCCGATTTCACCTGTACCATGATGCCCGGATGTACGGGCGAATCGGACAGAGTGATGCTCATATTTTTCATCGACAGCTGTTACATTTGTGAATCCCGCACCCAAAAATACATTTTCATCCCCAGGCTGGCAGAACAGAGGAATGTCTTTATCAAGTTGTTTCGCTGCTGCTTCATCCCAGTGATCGGGATGGGTATGTGTCACAATCAACAGATCTGGATTCAGATAATCCGTATCGGTTTCAGGCAGAGCTACTCTTGGATTACGTAACTCATTGGGTGTATTGGGGAATGCGGGCATGACTTCGGCGTCCATCAGCATTGGATCAACGAGAATGTTCAGCCCTCCGTATTCCAGCCACAGTGTTGCATTGCGAATCAATTGAATTTTCATTATATTTGCACTCCTTCGGGTTGTTTAATAGTATTACCCTATATGGTATACAACCCGTTTAATGTAGTACATAACATGATGAATGGAATTAGACCACACTAATTTCACCGTGAAAGGATTGCTGAGGCAAGATGAATGAAATGATAGATGACACGGATATCCGTATTTTGCAGATCCTGATTCAGGATGCCAAACGTTCTTACAAAGAGATCGGTGAACAGGTTCATCTCACGGGACAGGCCGTCGGTGCAAGAGTGCGCAAGTTGCAAGACCTGGATGTGATTGAAGGGTATACGGTAAAATGGAACCCGGAACGCCTGGGCCTCGGCCTACAGGCATTTGTCACGGTTTTCTTGAACTCCGGTGACAGACATGCCGCCTTTCGTACATTCATTACTGATCGTAAGGACATTGTTGAAGTCCATCGCGTCAGCGGGGAAGGCTGTTATCTGATGAGAGTGCAGACCGGCACCACAGAGCAGCTTGGCCAACTGCTTGAAGCATTGCTACCTTACGGCAATTACAAAGTCAGCCTGTCCATAGGTGTAGAGAAATCACAGTGATATGTGGGGAGCTTGTCCTCATCCATCCCGGTACTCAAAGAGCTTGCTGCTGTTCCTGTAAAGTCTCCTGAAGCAAAGTCACAGCCTGGTTCAGCCCTTTTTTGCTCAGCAGATGATCTGTCTGAATATGAGAACGTGTGCCGTCCTTCAGGAACAGAACGATCATGGGAGAAGCAGACAGGAGCCACTTGCTGCGGGCAGGTGAGGCGAGTTCAACTTTGCGAATCTGGCTCCAAGAAATCTTCCGTTTGCCCGTGCTCAACACATCATCATTCCAGGATAACAACGTGGCAGGGGTTCTGGTTAGTCGTGACACAAACATGAAGAATAGCGGTCCAATCAACCACATACCCAGTACGGCTGCGATGAAATAGTATATCGTCTCAAGTCTTTCGGCTTGTCCGTCCACGATGATCCATAATAAGCTCACGCACAAGAGAAGGAACAGGAAGCATAAACTTCCTTTCCATAGAGCTGTGCTGCGTCGGTAACGAATTTGCTGATGGTCGCGCTTGGGTGTTTCGGGTTGATGCATAGATGTTCCTCCTAATTAACAATGCTGATCGATATGCCAAACGTGCCGCCTGCATAAGCAGAGCGGCATGTTCAACGTTCTGTATTTACTATAACTCAGGTTCATTACCCTGATATAGCTGAATTTTTACCTGCATCACGCGCATGGGTGTACAAGTCTGCATACACACCTTTGGCAGCGATTAGTTCCTGGTGTGGCCCTTCCTCTACAATCTCACCATTCTCCATCACCAGAATTCGATCGGCATGCATCACCGTGGACAGGCGATGAGCAATGACAATGGTGGTGCGTCCCTGGGATACCGATTCCAGCGCCTGCTGCACTAGCTGTTCCGTGTGTGAGTCCAGATTGGCGGTTGCCTCATCAAGGATGAGCACTCGGGGCTGGAACACAACGATCCGGGCAAACGATATCAACTGCCGCTCCCCGGCGGACAGTCCGCTTCCGCGTTCGGATAGATGCGTATCATATCCTTGAGGCAAACGTGAAATCATCGCATGTGCTCCGACAAATCGGCAGGCCTCAATCGCCTGCTCTCGCGTAATATCCTCACGAAACATCCTCACATTATCAATGATGGAACCGGAGAACAGGAAGGGTTCCTGTTGAATCAGACCCACGATACGATGAAGCTTAGCCTGCGGCAGATGCCGGATATCGGTACCATCAATCTCGATACTGCCCTTGTCTACATCGTAGAAGCGATTGAGCAGGGAGATCAGGGTGCTTTTTCCAGCGCCCGTTGTGCCCACGATACCTACCATTTCACCCGGATAGAGGTGCAGGTTCATCTGCTGGATCAAGGGCCGGTCTGCCCGATAACCAAATGACACATCATTAAAATCAATCTGGCCCATCACATTTTGTGGTTCCAGAGAGGAGGCTATCCCGGGTTTGGGATCAGCAACTTCAGGCCGTGTATTCAGGATGTTCCAGATGCGATCCATCGATACGGTCGTGGACTGGAATGTATTCCATTGCATCGTAATCTGGTTAATCGGTTGAAAGAACTGACGAATATAGCTGATAAACGCATACAATACCCCGACTTGCAGGGACTCACCCAGTACGGCGCGACCTCCAAGCCAGACCATCATGACAAGTGCCGCATTGCCGAGGATATCAAACGTCCGGTTGAATATGACATTGGAACGGGCTTGAGCAATGTTGGCTTTCAGATGGAGCTCATTTTGTTCCGAGAAACGTTTCTTCTGTTCCTCTTCCTGGTGAAAAGCCTGAATCAAGAACATGCCGGACAAGTTCTCCGCCGTAAAAGCGATTAAACGGGAAAGCCGGGTACGAGCATTTTGATAAGCTTTCCGCAGTCGACTACGGAATAATACCGCAACCACTGCAATGACAGGCAGAACGATCAGGGAGTAACTCGCCAGCACAGGATCAAGTTGGAACATAAAGACGATAATGAGCACCAGCATCATGCCATCTCGAATCAAACTGAGCAGTACTTGGGTGAAAAAGCTGCTGATGGTCTCCGTATCACTGGATACGTTTGTAACCAGACTCCCGATATGGAAACGGTCAAAGAAGGACATGGACATCTTGGAGATATGTTTGAACAGGTCCTTTCTGATCCGGGATACAATGTTCTGTCCCACATGCTGCAACAGATTATTCTGGATATAGGTAAAAATAAAACTGATGACAGCCAGCCCGAGAAAGATGGCTGCGAGCTGAACGAGAAAGCCCACACTGGTCTGGCCGATGGCCAGATGATCATCGATGGCGATCTTCACCAGATAGGGTTGCAGCAGATCTGCCGATATGCCCAGCAGTGAACAGAAGAAGATGCCGGCAAAAGCCCATTTATGCGGTTTGGCGTATGCCATCATCGCTTTGAACGAAGTTCGTTTACTATGATCGTCTTCTGCATCTGGTCGAAGTTCAGGGTTAGCGTCAGACATGATGTAATCCCTCCTCCTGCAAACGGTAGGTGGCCGCATATAACCCCTTGGCAGCCATCAACTGAGCATGTGTTCCCTGCTCAGCGACTCGCCCTTCATCCAGAACGATAATATCGTCCGCATGACGGACCGCGCTGATGCGATGAGAGATGATCAATGTGGTTTTGCCCTTGCCGATCTCGCGCAAACTGCTCAGAATACCACTCTCGGTGACAGCATCAACCGCGCTCATACTGTCATCCAGAATAAGTAACTGTGCTTGTTTGATCAGTCCTCTTGCAAGGCTGGTTCGCTGACGTTGTCCACCAGACAGGGTGAGTCCACGTTCACCAAGACGTGTATCGAAGCGATCAGGAAAACGGACAATATTGTCATAGATCATGGCTTGTCGTGCACTATGTTCCACTGTATCCAGCGATACTTCCCTGTCGCTGAATGCAATGTTATCCCGGATGGTGGTACTAAACAGGAATCCATCCTGAGGGACATAGGCGATGCGTGATCTAAGACTTTCCAGCGACAGCTGCCGAATATCGGTACCATTGATGCGGATTGTTCCTTCAGGTGGTTCATATGTACGCAGCAACAGCTTAACGAGGGTGCTTTTACCTGAGCCGGTCTTGCCTACAATACCCACCGTTCGCCCGGCACGAATATGGAGTTGAATGTTTTTGAGAGCAGGAGATGAACTGCCGGGATAGGAGAAGGTTAGATTCTCCATGGAAATATCTTGTACGGTTTGGAGCGATGTGGCTTCAGGAAGTTCACGTACATCCGCTACTTCGCTGAGCAGGTCATTCACCCGCTCCAGTGATGCGCCTGAGCGCTGAACGGTATTGATAACATTGCCGATCTGTTGAAGCGGTCCCATGATAATGCGCAGATATAAGGTTAAGGCGACAAAACTCCCTAGTGTAATAGAATTCTGCATGGTCATAATACCTCCGACAAGCAGAGAAACGACCAATGAGATAGCTCCCAGCAGCGGGAGCAAAGCCTGAAACAACGAAGACAGACGAACCAGACGAAGCTGTTTGCTCTTGATTGCATCAACGGTAGTTCCAAAGCGAGCACGAGCACTCTCTTCGATGGCAAACGTCTTGGTTACGCGAATGCCACCCAGCTGCTCTTCCGCCGATTCCGTCATGGTAGCAAGAGCTTCCTGCACGTCGCGAGAGCGCTTGCGAATCCGTGGACCAAAAAACACGACCAGAAATGGAATCGCCAGCAAAGGAACAACACTGATTAGAATGAGCGTCAACGGAATCCCGCTAAGCAGCATCATGACAATGCAGGACAACAGCAGGAAGGTGGCATTGGTCATGAGCGTCACGCCATTGGAGATTGCTTCACGTACGGAAGTAACGTCATTCATGACATAACTGAGCAGCTTTCCGTTCCCCTGTTTGGAGAAATAATGTTCGCTAAGTTCGGAAAACTTACTGAATATACGCTCACGCGTCATGAATTCGAAGCGTCGACCAAGCTTCATAATCATGAACTGTCCGGTACCGAACAGCACATTATACCCAATAGCAATAGCCAAAAGAGACAGGCTGTACCTTACGACTGTCTGCATCTGAAGTGTGTTCTGCATCAATTGATCCGTGAAGCTGCCGAGTATGCGGGGCAGGGATGCTTGCCCGACATTGGAGGCAATAATCAGAAGAACAGCAACCAGATAAACAGGCCAGTTCGACACAACATAACCGCGAAGTAATCCTTTCTTGGACATAAGCATTGTTCTCCTTTTGTTATAGGTGAAGTCAGTTCAGCGGGTGGAGTCAAGAAAAGGGCCGACACCTGTTATTAGCGCGTCGTGCCCTCTTACTGTATGCGATCCGGTTCGTTGTTTATCCGTCATCCGATGGATTTCTCTATTCTTATTTTTGCGCTAATCCGATGGGATGTCAACGAAGCCAGTTAGCAAACCGTAGGTGAATCGGATTAGCTACGACGGAGAAGAGTTCTATGCCGTGTTCCCGTGTTGTATTCACCAGATGTCGAAATTACTGAAACATTTTCTAGGGGCACCCCGTCTGTAGGAATGAAGAGGTAAAAAATAGGCTTTACTAATCATATGGAGGTGCCAGGAAATGAAACATAAAAAAGGATTGGCTGCAACGCTTGCACTCTGCGTTTCTTTGACAGCAGGAGGTGCATCGGTATTTGCTTTTACAGATGTGAAGGATGAAGGTCAGAAGTCGGTTGTGGATTCATTGAAATCAAAAGGCATTGTTAACGGAGTAACAGCGGATCTGTTCCGTCCAGATCTTGCATTGTCCGAGCCTCAGGGTGTTCAACTGATTGTGAACGCATTTGGTCTGAAAAATGAATTTGCGGAAGCATCCGCTCAGAATAAAATCAGTCCGGATACGTGGTATGCCGATGCGGTGCAGGCCGCTACTCAGAATGGACTGTCCATTCCGGTTGAAGTGAACCCACAGGGCAAGATGACGCGTGAACTGTTTGTCATTTTGCTACATGAAGGGATTAACACAACCGGGAATTATCCGGTCATCATGAAGTATAATCTTGTTAAGGACGAAAATAAAATCGGTAAGGACGCCATATCTGCAGTCCAGAACCTGCTGAACATGAACATCATTGAACTGGATAAGGACGGGAATTTCCGTCCAGATCAGTCGCTTACCCGTATGGAGGCTGCAAGCATGATCTTTAATGCACTCGAATTTGTGGATAAACACGGCAATGGCGGCTCAGCAGAGCCAACTCCAACCAATCCAGGTGAAGGCCAACAAGCGATTGTACCTGAAGTAACAACGACCAAGGTTGATGACAAAACAACCAAAGTTAAACTCAGTGCTGAAATGCCGCACCCTGGTTATGGATTGAAGATTGATGATGTGAAGTTGGAGAAGGATGGACGCGCGATTGTGCTTTATTCCATTATTCCACCTGATCCAGACATGATGTATCCAATGGTTATCACAAATGTGACTGCAGAAACGGATATCCCAACAGGGTATACAGCAGAAGCTCAACCTTCTGGTAAGTAAATTCACTGCAAACCCTATAAACTAATCATGGTAAAAACCGATTTGTATCTTCAAAACGACTCTTCATACATGTATGGAGAGTTGTTTTTTATTTGAGTTGAAACTGTACACAGGTTTTCATATGATCATTTATATTACATTCAGTGTAAATAATCCTGTCGTTTTTTTATAAAGAAATGGATATCTGCTTAGGATGTAAAGCCAGTTCGTGTTAGCGGAATGGCTTTTTTTAATGGTCTTTTCCGAAATATCTACTGTTTTCAGATTCCACACCTTGTGCAAAATCTACATATATGATTCCATATTTCCAGTGTTTATAAGCGTTTATGTATCCTGAAGCCAAAGATAAAAACAACATATATACGAAAGAGGGAGGAGAAATATAGAATAAAGGCAAGCCATTACAGGTTTGTAATGTGTGAAAGATGTATGACAGATAATATTACATTAAAGTATGATGGCTGTAGACATCAATACCGTGTCCCATGCGTATATGTGGGTTTTGACTTTAAGGTCTGTTTTCTAACCTAAGTTTGGATCTGACATCTTTCAAGTTCATATGATGAAACTCTCAATGACAACTACAGGAGGGAAATAGGTCAAATTCTACATGTTTTACAACCCCGAAATGACAATGACAAGCTGGCAACAAAAGTGTAAACCCCCGTTGTAACAGTATATTCCGTGATTTTAGAAGTGAAGATTGAAATGGCATATTTACGGATTAGGAAATGAACCATAAACTCGGTATGTAAGCGTTACCAAAAAAGGAGGAAACAACTGATGCAACCAGATGGGAAGTCCGCCTTATCGCAAAACTTATCGGTATACACCAATCCGAGCAGTAAGAAAAATAAATTATGGAGAAGGACGATTCGGAACTGGGAGTTGTATCTGTTTATTGCACCAGCCTTTCTATATTTTCTGATATTCCATTATGGTCCGATGTACGGCATACAAATTGCATTTAAAAACTTTATCCCAACGCTTGGTGTCACAGGAAGCCCATGGGTCGGATTTGATCATTTCATCCGTTTCTTCAATTCGTATTATTTCTGGGATTTATTATGGAACACCCTTAGCATCAGCTTGTATGAGCTGGCTATAGGTTTTCCACTGCCGATTATTCTTGCGTTAGCGTTCAATGAAGTGAAGGATTCCTTCTTCAAGCGTACTGTGCAGACCGTCACGTATGCACCGCATTTCATTTCGGTCGTTGTGATGTCGGGGATGATCATTACCTTTTTATCACCCTCGTCAGGCATGATTGTCAATTTGGTACAGGCTCTTGGATTCCAGGCACCTCAATTCCTGACGGACCCTGCGTGGTTCAAGACAGTGTATGTACTGTCGGGAGTCTGGCAAAGTGCAGGCTGGGGCACCATTATATACCTTGCCGCTCTATCGGGTGTTGACCCGCAACTGCATGAAGCGGCTGTGGTGGATGGTGCGAGCCGGTTTAAACGGATTTTGCATATTAACATTCCAGCGATCATCCCTACGATCACCATCTTGTTAATACTGAATATGGGCAGTATTCTGGGCGTCGGATTTGAGAAAATTCTGCTGCTGCAAAATCCGCTGAACATGGGCTCGTCCGATGTCATCTCAACATTTGTCTATCGGTCCGGTCTGGTCGATGCACAGTACAGTTTCTCTACGGCGGTGGGATTGTTCAACTCTGTAGTTAATGCGATTCTGCTTATTACCGTGAATCAGATTGCACGCCGTACCAGTGAAAACAGCCTATGGTAAAAGGGGGGAATACACATGTCATCCGCTGTGAAAGAAAGCAGAAGTGATAAATTGTTCTTATTGTGCAATTACATCTATCTGACAGTAGCGCTCGTCATTGTGCTGTATCCGCTGTTATACATCATCAGTGCTTCAATCAGTGATCCCAAATATGTAGCCTCCGGTGAGATGTGGCTGCTTCCAAAAGGGATAACGTTTGAAGGTTACGCCCGGGTGTTTGAGAACACCAACATCTGGATTGGGTACAAAAATACGATTATCTATACCGTTGTAGGCACCATCGTAAACCTGCTTGTTACACTACCGGCAGCCTATGCACTCAGCCGCTCGGATTTTGTGGGACGCGGATTCTTCATGGCGATGTTTATGGTAACGATGTTCTTCGGCGGAGGGCTTGTCCCAAGTTACCTGCTGGTCAAGGATCTTGGTATGGTGAACAGCATGTGGGCACTTATTCTGCCCGGGGCTGCATCCATCTGGAATATTATCGTATGCCGGACGTTCTTCCAATCGACCATTCCCAAGGAGTTACAGGAAGCGGCGCATATTGATGGGTGTACCAACACCCGGTTGTTCATCAAGATTGTGCTCCCGCTTTCCATGCCAATCATTGCAGTGATGGCGCTCTTCTATGGAGTCGGACACTGGAACAGCTATTTTAGTGCCATGATCTATCTGAATGATTCTTCCAAGTACCCGCTGCAGCTCTTTCTGCGCCAGATTCTGGTGCTTCAGGAAATGGCTGCTCAAGGGGGAGGCGCTATCGATACGTCTTCAGCAACGGCGATGAATACCAAAGCGGAGATCGCTGCACTGGTCAAATATGCTGTCATTATTGTTGCCACCCTACCAGTCATTGCAGTGTATCCATTCCTCCAGCGTTACTTTGTACAGGGTGTTATGATCGGTTCCGTTAAGGGATGATCTTAATCCATATACCACATTAAACAAGGGGAGTTGTTGTTATGAAAAAGCTTCGCAAGGCTTCATCCATTACACTCTGTCTCACCTTATTCGCAACATTGCTTGCAGCTTGTGGTTCAACCAATGAAGACGGAAGCACGACCTCCAAAGTAGAGGGGGTCAAAAAAGAAGGGTTCCCCATTGTAGACAAAACGCTAACGTTGAAGGTCATGTCCCAGGATGCGGGCGTAGCCGACTGGAGCACGATGCCTGTGCTGCAAGAAATGGAGAAACTGTCGGGCATCAAGCTGGAGTACCAGCTCTCACCAATCGACAGCTTTGAAACGAAGAAAAATCTGGTTTTCGCGAGCGGAGACTTGCCCGATATGTTCTATGCTGCGGACCTCAAGCCAGCCGAGCAGGTGACATATGGCAGTCAGGGCATTCTGATCCCGTTGGAAAAATACATTGACGAGGGTTACGCCCCGAATATCAAAAAGATTCTCGATGAGAACCCGGATGTCCGCAAATCATTTACAACACCTGATGGACATATGTATGCACTCCCATTCATTGATAAAGCCGCCGTGTGGTATAGAGGCCCAATGTGGTACAACGGGGAATTCCTGAAGGCACTTAACGTTGAAGAGCCTAAGACCACGGAAGAATTGTATACGTATCTCAAGCGTGTAAAAGAAGAAGATCCTAATGGCAATGGCCAGCAGGATGAAATTCCGCTGACTTCTGTAAAACTGGATGATCTTCGCATGTTTTTCTTCGGCTTCTGGGGAATGTACAACGAAGGCATCTATTCTGATAAGGACGGAAAAGTCCACTACCCTTATCAAGAAGAAGGTTATAAAGGGTATCTGACATTCATGAATCGCTTGTGGAAGGAAGATTTGCTGGATCATGAGACCTTCTCTCAAACAGGCGATCAGAAAAAAGCAAAAGGTGAAAGCAACAAACTTGCACTGTTCAACGATTACCATCCATACTTCACGCTCGGCGGTGAACCGAGCACGGATCATCCGCTGATGACACCCGTGAAGAGCGAAGTGGCAGACTCCCCGGTATACGGCAAACACCCGGGTATGTCGGCTCGCGGTACCTTTGCAATTACGAGCAGTAACCCGTCACCTGAGGCGACGATGCGATGGATCGATTACTTGTACAGCTATGAAGGTGCGACTCTGTTCAATCAAGGTCCGGAAGGTGTGTTATGGCAATTCAAAGACAAGGAAAATCACGTAAAAGAGTGGCTCCCCGTTCCCGGGGGTGGGGATCGTGAGGAATACCGCGGTAAAATCACTCCGAACTTTGGTATCTTGACACCGGGCATTAATGATCCCGAAGTAGCGAAGGGTCTTCGCACCGAATTTGATGAGTGGATTGACCAGCAGAATCAAGAGAAGTTGGTACCTATCGGAAAAGCACCATTTCCTAACGTTTATTTGACGAATGAAGAGCAAAGCGAAGCAACCGCTCTATTGTCTGACCTGGATACGTACGTTAAACAGATGGAAGCGAAGTTTGTGACCGGCCAGGAACCACTTGAGAACTGGGATAAGTACATTGCACAGATGAAGAAAATGGGCAGTGACCGTATCATCGAACTGTATCAGGGGGCATATGACCGCTGGAATTCGGGGAAATAAAGCCTATCGAGGTACATCCCATGCAGAAAGACAGTTAGCTGCATTAATTTTTCGCATATAAGAATTCTCGGGGGAGGTGGACCGTTATGCAAAAATGGTTTGAAGAAGCCAAGCTGGGGATATTCATCCACTATGGCATCTATGCGGTAGACGGGGTTGCGGAGTCTTGGTCCTTCTATAATGGCAGGATGTCCTACGACGAATATATGAAGCAACTGGATGGGTTTACGGCTTCGGAATTCAACGCGGAGAAGTGGGCGGACCTGATTGAAAAGTCTGGTGCCCGGTATGCGGTGCTGACAACGAAGCATCATGATGGCGTTGCGTTATGGGATACGCAATATAGCGATCTCAATGTTGTCAAACAGACACCAGCGAATCGTGACATTGTGAAGGAATATGCGGAAGCGATTCGGGAAAAGGGCATTCATCTGGGGATGTATTTCTCGCTCATTGATTGGTCACACCCGGATTATCCTAGCGTGTATGAAGGTGGAAAAGTACCTGAGGATCTTATCAGTGTCAATCCGTATTCAAGTCCTGTGGACGGTGTTCAAGATCAGGAAAAGTGGCAGAAGTTCCTGCAATTTAATAACCATCAACTGGGAGAAATTTTAACAAATTACGGAAAGGTGGATCTGCTGTGGTTTGATGGGGACTGGGAACGGAGCGCCCAACAGTGGAATCTGCCGGAATTCAAGCATTATCTGCAATCTTTTAACCCGGATATCATCATCAACTCCCGCCTTCAAGGTTATGGGGATTACAAAACGCCTGAGCAGGGCATTCCGATTACAAGACCGGAGGGACCCTGGGAATTCTGCACCACAATCAACACATCATGGGGTTATGTGCCAACAGATCATAAATACAAGTCGTTAAATCAGATCATTCGAATGTTCTGTGACTGCATTTCCATGGGCGGTAATATGTTGCTGGATATCGGTCCGCGTGAAGATGGCACCATCGATCAGAGGCAGGAGGATATTCTGCTTGGACTGGGAGCTTGGATCCGAACCCATGAAGAGGCCGTCTTCGGCACGGGTGAAGGCATTATGCCTCGCTATTATCTGGGGGGAAGCACCGTATCCGAGGATCGAAAGACGCTGTACCTGTTTGTGTATGACGATCCAAAAGAGAATGTGTGCATCAAGGGTCTTTGCAATCCGATCAAGAAAATTACCGTGCTGCATTCGGGCAAAGAGCTTAATCATGAGATTCATGGGGGTGTGCCTTGGTTCAATATCCCGGGGACAACGTGGATCAAGATGACCCCGGAGGACACGCATGAACAGGTGACCGTTCTTAAGCTCGAATTCAATGAGGAGCTGGAAATGTACGGCGGCTCTGGAGCCGTTGTCACCCATAACTAACCATTACGGGGAGGGTGTGTGCTGGTAGATGCATGCCCTCCCTTTCGAATTGGAGAGAGTAACATGAACAGAAGTGGAGTGCCAGAACCCAGGATTGAGTATGCTCCCAAACATTATATATGCAAGCGTGCGCAGGAACCGCTGGTGTTAGACGGTCGTGTGGATAAGGCATTTTGGAATGCGGCTCTTTGGACGGAGGATTTCGTTGATATCGAAGGTGATCTTCGTCCGAAGCCAGAGAAACAGACACGGGTAAAAATGCTGTGGGATGACGACTATTTCTATTTTGCTGCCGAGCTGATTGAAGATCAGATATGGGCTACCCTGACTGAGCGTGATTCCGTTATTTTTTATGACAATGACTTTGAGATTTTTATCGATCCCGACGGGGATTCCCATCAATATTATGAGTTCGAGATCAATGCGCTCAATACCGTATGGGACCTGTTATTAGTGAAGCCGTATCGGGATGGTGGGCCTCCGGTTAACGGTTGGGATATCAACGGTCTCAAGACGGCCGTATATATCGATGGGGAACTGAACAGACCTGGTGCAGAGAACCGGAAATGGTGCGTGGAAGTCGCGATTCCCTGGACCAGTCTAAAGGAATGTGCCGAAGGAAACCGTCCACCTGCACCAGGTGAATTCTGGCGCGTCAACTTCTCGCGTGTGGAGTGGCAGACCGAGGTACAGGACGGTGAATACCGCAAGGTGCCGAATCCAGATACGGGCAAACCTTATCCGGAGGACAACTGGGTGTGGTCACCTATGGGCATTATCAACATGCATTACCCGGAGTTATGGGGTTATGTTGTATTCTCGGATGACGGAACGGATCAGTCGTTTGAGTTGCCGGAAGACGAACGAATCAAATGGGAGCTTCGCAAGCTCTACTACCGTGAACGTAATTATTATGAAACCCATGGTGAATTTACACAGGATGTGAAGCTGCTTATGGGTGAGGAATCGTGGAGCTGTGAGCCTGTTATTGAAACGACTCGCAGCCTGTTCCAGATTACTGCACCGTCTTCGGACGGAACGGCCTTGATCTGTATTCGGGAAGACGGAAAGCTGTGGAAGGAGTGAGAACGCAATGACCAGCCAAACCTTGGTATTTTCCCTTGATGCACAGTCATTGGAGAGAATCGAGCAGAAGTTCCAGGAGAAGGTACGTTTTGCAGAGGCCCGCAAATCGGAATTGTTTCATGTTTTTCAGCAGGAGCTAACGCATGAAGAGGCATGGGCGTTGAAGTATGTCTATGCCTATATGCCGGTAAACGACATGGCTGATTATAACGGGGACTTGTTCTTGAGCCATGTGCGCCGGGCTTTGGACACTCGCAAACGTGTGCCTTGGGGAGAACGCGTTCCTGATCATTTGTTCCTTCATTTTGTACTTCCTTATCGCATAAATACGGAAAATATTGAAGATTTTCGCGGTTTGATATATGACGAATTAGCCGAGCGGACAGCGAAGTTATCCATGGCTGATGCCATTCTGGAGACCAATTACTGGTGTCATGAGAAAGCGACCTATATTGGCAGTGATCTGCGCACGATATCACCGCTGACGATGATCCGGAATGCTCGTGGTCGATGCGGCGAAGAATCCACGCTGGCGGTGGCCGCTCTTCGCAGCATCGGTATACCTGCCCGTCAGGTCTACA
This sequence comes from Paenibacillus sp. UASWS1643, assembly GCF_008693195.1. Taxonomy (NCBI): domain Bacteria; kingdom Bacillati; phylum Bacillota; class Bacilli; order Caryophanales; family Paenibacillaceae; genus Paenibacillus; species Paenibacillus sp. UASWS1643. Next base: position 18,199 of record NZ_VXKZ01000113.1, on the reverse strand, counting down.
CACCGCGCTGGGCTCACTGTGACAGTAACCATGCTTGGGTAGAAGCCTGGGCAGATGGTCAATGGTATTACATCGGGGCATGTGAGCCTGAAGCCCGTCTGAACCAGGGGTGGTTCAGCCCGCCAGCCCGCAGGGCCATGCTGATTAATACGAGGATCTATGCCGACTATCCCGGACCAGAGGATATTACGCTCTCGGAAAAGGGATTTACGGAAATTAATTTGCTTGAGAACTATGCGCCCACACGCAACATCTATGTGAAGGTGAAAAATGAACAGGGAGAGCCCATACCCGGCGCGAGTGTTCGTTTTGAGCTGTACAATACGGCTGAATTCTATCCGATTGCCGAAATTAGCACGGATGCACAAGGGGAAGCGACCTTTAAGACTGGCTGTGGTGACCTTTTGATTCGTGCGGTCAGCGGCGGCAAGTGGAGTGAGATCCTATTTAAGGCTCAGGAAAACAAGGTTATAGAGCTTGTGCTGAATTCATCAGAGCAGCCTACAGGGATTGCAGATTTCGATATGGTTCCTCCTCCGGAAAGGGAGGGAGAGGTCATGGTTGCATTACCAGAAGAGAAGATTGAGATTCATAATCGTCGTCTGGAGGAAGGATCGCAGACCCGGAGCGAGTATGAGGACACGTTCCTGAGTGAGGAGGAAGCTGTCGCACTGGCTAAAAAGGTTGGACTGCCCTCGGTACGTGTATGGGATATTCTCCGCAAGGCACGGGGGAACAGCCGGGAAATTGCAGCTTTCCTAGAGGAACGTTCCAATCCATACGGTGAGTGGCCGCTCCGGTTGCTGGAGTCGATGAATGAAAAAGATTTAATTGATACTTTTTGCCAGACGCTGGATGATCATCTGATCGGTGCGCTCTCGCAGCAAGGATCTTGGGCGGAAGATACATTTGTGAGATACATCCTGTGTCCGCGGATTTCCTATGAGATGCTGGTCCCTTATCGAGGTGTATTCCACAATGCCTTTTCGGCAGATGAGGCGGCAGCGTTCAGGGAGAATCCCTCGACAATTGCCCGAATGCTGGAACAGCAATATGAATACTATGAAGATCTTCCTAATCTAAAAGGCAAAGGGAATCCAATAGGGACGTTTAGTCTAATGAAGGGAGACTCTCAGTCGCTGGATATTTTGTTTGTGGCTGTATGTCGCAGTTTGGGTATTCCGGCCCGATTACATCCGAGCGCACAGAAACCACAGTATCTAAGTGACAGAGGCTGGGAGGATGCAGTGTTTAGTCTCACCTCACCTCAAACTCTGAAGAGCACAAGCTGGGGAATGATCCAACTTCATAGGGATATAAAAGTTCCGCAGGATACACCTGAAGCATCTTATTTCGAAAATTTCTCGTTTGCCCGTCTGGAAGATGGCGTCTACAAGACGTTAATTTATCCTTATGGCAGTACGGATGTCTATAGTGAGCCATATGAGGTTGAGGCAGGAGCTTATCGCTTAACTACAGGCGTTAGGCTGAAAGATGGAACGGCAAAAGTACGATTCGGTTACTTTACCGTGAGCGCTGGAGATACCACTGAGGTTGTCTTGTCTTATCGCGAGACTGAGGTTGATATTCCTGTACTGGGTAAACTGGCACCAGGAAGTATACTGACCCGTCTGGATGGTTCAGAGGTAGAACTGGAGGAACTTCTGGGATCGGAGGGTGCCATTGCTGCCTGGATTGAACCGGAGCGGGAACCGACCAAACATCTGATTCGTGAACTATGCGAGCTGGCAGAGCCGCTGGATAAGCTGGGTATACCAATCGTACTCATGATCGGAGATATGGAATGGAACGCTTCTTTTGACCCTGTTGGTTATCCAAAGCTGCCTGTACGTACGGTTTTTGTACGAGATTCCAGTTATGCTTCCTTGTCAGGCTTCAATTCGAAGCCTGCAGCTTATGAAGCGGGTTATCCACATCTGTTTGTGCTGGATACTCTGCATCAAGTTCGTTATTCGGCTTCCGGGTACAAGATTGGTACCGGGAAGGAAGCCTTGCAGATTGCTGCTGCGATATCTCAATCATCGATTGGATCGGAGTGAAGAGAGTGATGAAATATATTGCTGCGGGTTATGCCGTTGATTCAGTTCTTCCTGACATGACACATGAGGATTTGTCAAAGTTAACACATCTGAACATAGCCTTCGGACATGTCAAGAATGATGCAATCACTACCGAGCATTTAAAAAATGGCCATGTGATCCAGAACATCAAGCGGGAGCATCCAAATCTTACAGTGCTGTTGTCTGTAGGCGGATGGAGCGCTGGCGGTTTTTCCGAAGCCGCCTCAACCCAGGCGGGGAGGGACAGCATGGCTGCATCGGCGTTTAGGGCGCTGGAGGAATATCCTTTTGACGGGATCGATCTGGACTGGGAATATCCTTGTTACGGTGAAGCTGGTATCGCATCCAGTCCTGATGATAAACGGAATTTTACCTTACTTCTCAAGACGATGCGGGAGGCACTGAGTGCCAAGGGAGAAGCGGATGGCCGTCATTATCTGCTCACCATTGCAGCAGGGGCTGATCAATACTACGTTGATGGCACAGAGATGGCCGAGGTGCAGCAGTACCTGGATTACGTGCAGTTGATGACCTATGATATGCGCGGCGGTTTTCAGGTTCTGACCGGACACCATACGAATCTGTACACGCCAACAGGAGATCTGTTTCGAATTAGTACGGATGCTTCCGTGGCCCTGTTTGTTCGCGCTGGTGTCCCGAAGGAGAAGATTGTGATCGGAGCTGCGTTCTATTCCCGGATCTGGAATGAGGTTCCTGACCGAAACCACGGGCTCCATCAAATGGCTGGTAGCACAGGCGGCTACGGTCCGTCATTTGCCGAGCTGGAAGCGAAGTACATTAACAAGAATGGTTACACTCGTTATTGGGATGAAGAAGCCTGTGCACCGTTTCTGTTTAATGGGTCCAGCCTCATATCTTATGATGATGAAGAATCGATCCAATGCAAATGTGATTACGTAAAGGATCAAGGTCTGGCCGGGATCATGTTCTGGGAGTACGGCTGTGATCCGACTCACCGTTTGCTGGGTGCAGTACATCAAGGGCTGAAGGTTCTTCCGGCTGGGAAAAGCGGATAAGGCCGCCGGCCGCGACGATTCAGATTATTTCTTCGGACTAAAAACATACGAAGGGGCCGTCCTATACGTCATGAGCATGACGTATAGGACGGCCCTTGTTTGCGTTATTTTGGTCTAATGAATCAGGCACTGTTATTCGCTCTCATATACATTGTTTACTGTTCTGAGATGTAACCATCACAGAGACGATATCTCCCTTTATCCAATACATTCCTCGTCATCATCATCAGGGGAATCGGCGGAGCCGTTGGGACGGTGCATTTTACGGTATTGCCCTGGGGTATAACCCGTCTCTTTTTTGAATTTGCGGATGAAGTTTGGTGTATCCAGGTAACCGACACGCGTGATGATATCTTTTAACGGATCGGTAGTATGCAGCAGTAGTCGAATGACCTCATCCATCCGTTTCTGCCAGATATATTGGGTAAAGTTCATGCCGATCTTTTCTTTGAAAGAACGACTGAAATAGGATGAAGAGATCGTGAATTTCGATGAAATCGTACCTAAACTGAGATCATAATCAGAGAAATTGGCATCGATATACGCAACGATTTCATCCATAAGAGAGCTTTCTTCCGTCTCACTCTTCGCCTCGACATGGGCGCAGATTTCGGCGGCGAGGCCTGTCAGTTTTTTCTCCAAATCCTCCAACGAGTCGTAGGAAGTGATCCTTGGAAGTTGATCAACCACATGATGGATTCCAAGCTCCGAAGCGGTTTTGAGCATGGTATTCAGAATATCAAAGCAGATGCAACGCAGCAGTGGTACAGACGGCATTTCGGATTTCAGGGTATTCAACGCAGTCGACACCATCTGAACCGCCACATCATAGCTGCCTTGTTTTAAGCTCTGAACCAGCTTTAATAACACATCCTTAGGGACCCAGAAGGAAGAATCCTGTACATCGGAACCGGAAAGGTTGTTAAAGTATGTACTGCTGCCCTGTCCATGCAGCATCGATGCTTCCAGAGCGGTCGAGGCCTCAATGTAGGATTGATTCAGCTGTTTCGGATAAGTGTACCGATTGCCTATCCCGATCGCGGGCGCGACCCCGGTGTGTTCAATCACCATCCATTGCAGTTTTTCAACGATAGGCTCCATACGTGTATTCAGGCTACCTTCATGCCCAATTTCGGCATCGAATCCCACGATAAGGGCCAATTGGTCTGCCTGTGGCAGCTCTACGCCGTAAGCATAAGCAGACCACTCCGGCAGCTCCACATCGTTCATCAGCTGCATGACAGTAGGTTGCTCGAGGTTATCACCGATAGGAAAAGCATGCATTTCCCAGCCCATGATCATGACAAAATAATGGGATCGGTTAAAGCGTATGCCAAGCTTATCCGTAAACTCAGAGGGAAAATCTCCGGTGTGACCGTGCTTCAGCAACATGAGCAAAATATGATTGCGAGCATAGGGTTCCTGAAGATCTACGCGTTGACTATAATCATGCAGTGTTTTCTTAATCCATTCCAGCTCGTTGGTGGTGGAGGATGGATCAGGATTATTCTTCAACCGAATGAACTCCATTAAGTCTGAAATCGGATGGTACTGTCTTCGGGCCAACATAATGGCGAGGAACGTGCCCATCACCACCATGAAGGAGAAAACAAGAACAACAAAGGTGCGAATATGAACGATTCGGCTAAAAAATTGGTTGCTGGGCATAGCGGTTACATAAGTCCAACCCGCATCCGATTTAACGGATACAACCGAATGTGGTTCTTGATTTAAGGAGATGCTGTGCGTTCCGGGTTCAAGAGCAAACAGAGCGTTAACTTCCTGTTCGGATATGATTTCTCCCTTGTAATTGGCTGCCAGTACTTGCCCGAAATTATCGAAAATATAAGTCATCCCGTGATAGTCGCTGAGGATGGAATCAATTAGGCCCGTCAGATTGGACTCGTGAATCAGGTACATGACGGTTCCATGGGCGGGCGTATTGTTAGGTGCAATCGGTACAAGGTAGGCCAGCATGGAATTGGGTATTCTGGTTCCTTGGACGACCTGCTCCGCTGGACGTATCGTGGGGGATTGTACGCTATTCAAATCCCGGATCATGTCTGTTTTGTTCCACGTAGTAAATTTGTAGCGACCAGTGAATACATCCAGGTTCTCAGAACCTTGAGAAGAATAGATGTTATCATCTCCACGGAAGAACAGGAATAACTCATCGATAATGGAACTGGTGGCTTTGTATTTGACCAATGAGCCGATTGATTCCCGACTATAGTACGGATGGTGGGTCCAATACCGCGTTAACTGCTCATCGTAAGCGATGCGAAAAGCGATGTCTTGGAGTTCCTTCATGCGATCATCAATGACCGTTTTGGCTTGAGTGAGCTGATTGACATTGGTCTGTTCAATCTCTGAACGGAGCGTGTCCACAGCGTTGTGATAAATAATGATGGTTAAAATAACAAGAGGGATAAGGAAAATGGAGATATAGGATAGTGTGTACTTAAACAGAAGCTTGGACTTGAAGTGATTCCATTTCATATCTGCAACCTCCCGTTTTTCTTTCGTGCTGCAGCGATAGCGCTCTCATATGGGCAGTGAAGGTATTGCCAAGATGGTAGCTGCTGGGGTGTTCCTTCTAAAAATACTAGGAGAACTTCTCTAATAAAGCAATGATTCTTTTATAAATTCCAGTGCAATCCGTAAGAAAGATATAGTTATAGCAAAATCCCCTCAAAGTTCACTCATTTCCTTATGCTACCACACAAGGCTTTTCAAAGAGTATCTACTTTAAGGGGATAATTTTAGCTGATCATATATTATATTTTCTATTACTGAATATAGGAGTTAAAACGATTATTCGTTCAGAGGTTCATAGTCAAACCAATCGAAATTTGCAGGTGTACACTCCTCCGATGGAGCATAAGCGTACATGGCGATCATCACACCAGTGAAACCACTCGCCACTTCGGTAGATAACAGATGTGTTTCTCCTGAACCCACTTCAATGGCATCGGATGAACCTTGTTGGTAGAGGAACGTGAAGTGATTACGGTCAGCCTTGATTTGTAATACAACAGGCCCCTTGTCACAGTCAAGCACCTGTTCGGTTCGCATAGAGCCGACGGTTCGTCGCAATACGATTTTCTTCTGACCGTCAATCCGAGTTACAGCCAAATCATAATGATATTTATGATTCATAAATACCGTTAATCCAGCTTCCTCACCGCTCGCATTTGGCTCATAATACAGCTCGGTGGCCGTATTGCATAAAAAATGGCTTAATCGACGCCCGACAAAGGCAGGATTTTGTCCATCATTGAGTGAAACCGAATGACCACGAAGGATGAGCTGCCCGGGATTTTCAGTGAGCGTCCAACTACCCGGAGCCGGATTACGTAAGAAGATCCAGTTCATGCCTAATGATGGTTCGTCAAAATGATCCCGGGCAGCCTGAGGTGACCAAGGGTGCTCAGGCAATGAAGGTCCAGTCATCACCGGTTCAATATGTCCATCTACACCGATTGTCGGCCAATCGTTATCCGTCCATGTGACAGGTGCAAGGAACGTTTCACGTCCCAGATGGTGCCGCATGGGGTAACCTGCTGGACGAAGGCCAAGACATACGGACCACCAGCTTCCATCCTGGATCTGGATAAGGTCTGCATGTCCAGTTGCATGGATACTGGTTTTCATGCTTCGATTGGACAGAATTGGATTATGAGGACACGGATCAAATGGTCCGTATGGCTCTGTGCTCCGGGCAATGGTCTCCATATGACCATACTCCGTTCCACCTTCGGCGATCATCAGATAATAGAGGCCGTTTATTTTATACATGTGGGGAGCTTCGGGGGCTGCGCCTCCGGTTCCGGTCCAAATTAATCGGCTATCCGTTAGTCTGGCTCCGGTCGTGATGTCTATCTCACACTGATAGATGCCCTCGCCTTCATCGCCGTTACAGGCTGTGTGAAAATACACACGTCCATCTTCATCAAAGAGAAAAGAGGGATCAATGCCGCCCTGATCAACAAAAATCGGAGCAGACCATGGTCCCTCGGGCTGGGCACTACGTACATAAAAATTTCCGCCGCCACTGACATTGGTTGTTGTCATATAGAACCAGCCATCATGGTACCGCAGTGTTGGGGCAAAAATGCCGCCAGAGTTGCCTGCGTTCGTTAAAGGGAGTTGCTCCGTTGTTGTGAGGACATGGCCGATCTGTCGCCAGTTCACAAGGTCTTTGCTGTGGAAGATGGGCACACCTGGGAAATATTCAAAGGTACTGGTTACCAGATAATAGTCTTCATCTACACGGCATATACTTGGATCCGGATAAAACCCCGGAATTACCGGATTGGTATATTTCATCATGTTATGCTCCTATTCATGTCGAAAGTGTAATATGGACCTGGACGTATGAGAGATATCCTTGCTACAAGTGGCATTATATCGTCTTTAATCATTTCCAACCTTGATTTTTCGGTCCTCGAATAGCATGATATAGACATTCAACCCAACATGGTTTGCGGAGGGGAATGCTTTTGAGTAATGCATATTTGAGATGGTTTACCTCGGATCATCAACAATTTCCGTTTTTTATTCAGTACGGTGGACATGTTGAGGACATGGAGCTTCATAATCATATGGATTTTACGGAACTTGTGATTGTTCTGAATGGTCATGCAACCCATGTGGTGAACACCGAAGAATTTTTTATTAAAAAAGGGAACGCATTTGTGATTAATGGCGACACCCATCATGCGTATAAAGACCCTTATGATTTTAGGATCTGTAACATTATGTTCAGTCCTGAGATGCTTGCTTCGGCTGGGCCCGATCTGAGAAAATCTAACGGCTTCCAAGCTCTGTTTGTTTTGGAACCGTTTTATCGTAATATTCACTCCTTTCCGAGTAAATTGGCGTTATCCATTTCCAGTCTGGAGTATGTAGAATCACTGATATCGTTCATGATTGAGGAGTATCAGAGTAAACAGCAAGGGTATCAGACGATGTTGATCTCACGTCTTACGGAGATGGTTGTTTATTTGTCGAGGCAGTATGATACGCAGGAGAAAGGGATCGAAGGTAATAATCTGATGCATCTGGCCAATGCCATTTCATTTATTGAAGATCATTATCTGGAGCCACTGTCGCTGGAGGATATTGCGGGGAAGTCGAATATCTCAATAAGGCATCTGAACCGGATTTTTCGATCCTATTATCAGATGACCCCGATCTCTTATCTGCAAAAGTTGCGTCTGGAGAAGGCTTGTCATTTGTTGAAAAACGGGAATCTGTCCATCACGGAAATTTCGTATGAATGTGGATTCAACGACAGTAATTATTTCACCCGCCAGTTCAAGAAAGCCTTTGGCAAGTCTCCCAAAACATACAGGCAGACTCATTAACACCCGAATGAATATGATGTGTGAGCGGGGAGAGGTGAACAGAGAGTCTGGGCCGAGATTCGCCAACGTATAAATCCAAAAAAAACAAGCAGGACCATCCTACGAGGAGGTCCTGCTTTCATATTTTCAAGGGCTTTTAATAATCCAAAAGCCGTCCGTTGTCATGCCACTGACCGTACATTTTATTTTCCTTTGTGTTGGTTATGAATTTATCCAGTCTGCTCTGGAATAATGCTGGCTGATTCTTAACACTTTGGATCGTATCGATCCGAACGTTTTGATACAGGGTAGGGAAGGCCATGAAATTTGCATAAACCTGATGGTCTTCTTTCAACCTTTGTTCGATCACACCATCAATTATGAAAGCATTTGGCTCCATAACAGGAAGAACCTCTCTACCCTCGTCATGCATGAAGCCCAACTTTTCAAGTCGACGGACACGTTCCTTGTTCAATTCAGTCCATGAGCTGCGTTTACTTCTAGGAGATAATCTCTGTGCTAATTGAGTCTCGGATATTTTCTTTTTGACTCCATCGATCCAGCCAAAGCACAGCGACTCCTCAACCACGTCCAAATACAGCAGGGTATTCGGCACGGGTTTTATGCTTATCATTACCCAGCAAGATTTCTCAACTTTTCCATGCGTCCGCAACCAATTTCTCAATTCATCCCTCGATGTCACGGGGATACAATGTACATTTTCCATCCGATTATCAACTATACTTGAGCCTGTTCCTGATACCAAAAGAGTGAATAGTCATTCATGATGGAGGCATGCCCCAATTGACGCAGCATGGTAGAAACATTGCCTCGATGATAGGTTCCGTGGTTAACCACATGGATTACGATATCCGATAAGCTGGTTTTGCGAATTCCTGCAAATGGATTATCGAGTAGAATGGTTTGCTCCAGATCAGCTCGGTCTCGTAACCACTCACTGTATTGTGCCGACAGGTCGGTAAAACATTGGATGTACTCATCCACAGAACCGTGAATTTCACTATTGAGTGGTATGCATGCTTGCAGTGCCACGGGCATACCGGTGCCAGTTAACACCAGGTACCACATCTTATCCACTGTATAGATATGGCTGAGTGCGTGAGCAATGGTTGGATATGAACTATTCACTTCCTGACTCAGTACAGAAGAGGGCAGTTCCTTGATTCTGCCCAGGATCGTTTGGTTGGCCCATGCGTGGTAGTTATACATTTGTTCCGGATGATTCATTGATGATCGTCTCCTTTAATTTGGCTATGGATTGGGTTAACTTACTGAGATGATTATAAAAAAAGAAGTATGACAACAGCGTGTCATACTTCTTCATAGAGCTTAAGTGCATTTCGAAGTTGTTCTTTCAGAATGCCTCGTAATTCAATCGGTTCAAGCACCTCAGCGCCACTACCCAAACTAAGCAGAAACGACCATAACCACTTGGCTTTTAACGGTTGATGAACCTGGATACGCATCGTCATACTTCCATCCTTGTGAAATTGCTTATCTGCCTGTTGAAAATGATCCATGGCTTCCGCGAGCGCTTCCGGGTTCACCCGAAATACCACATCACTTACCTGATCTTGCCATGACGGATCTGACACAACCTTCTCTTGGGGAAGCTCAAGATGGGGGTGGAAGTGTTCCGATGTCAGTTGCACATTCATCATCCGGGAAAGCCGGAACTCGCGATAATCCTGCCGTGTCTGGCAAAATCCATAAACATACCAATTACGATATTTAAAATGAAGCCTTACCGGTTCAAGATGGCGGGGTGTATGTTCATTCTTTGTATTGATGTAGTCAAAACGGACAACCTGATGATCCGTAATACCTTTACGCAGATGAGGAAGGGCGTCAGGTTCTGTTCGGCGAGTCTCCAGATCCACCGACAGACTTGAGGTTTGATGCTCCGGTCCAATCGTTTGCAGACGTTCAATCGTGCCTTGTGCACGTGCATCTTCGAATACTGTGGATAGACTGCTCAGGACCGTGATCAGGGAATCAACATCATAAGAACCGAGCAAGCTTTTATCCATCTTGTATCCGTCCATCATGCCGTAGCCGCCTTTGAGTCCCTGATGGGAGACGACCGGAAAGCCGGCAGCACAGATCACATCAATATCCCGGTAGATCGTTCTTGGGGACACCTGAAACTCTTCCGCCAAGGTGGAAGCAGACAATACTTCGTGGTTCAGCAGTTTATATATGATTGAGATTAATCGCTCCAATTTCAAAAGGTATCCCCGCCCGTTATTCCATTTTGTCATTACAGGCCATTATTATATCACGCCAGGGTAAACAATATGGGAATTACAGAGGGGCTAAAGGAGTCATATCATCCAGTACGTTTTGTTCCAACATGATTGGACAAGTTCTTCGGTGAGAGCAAAAAAAGAGTGCTGGATAGCACCCTTGTGAAGAAACATGATTGTTGTTGTATTGAACAGTTACGTTAGCAGATCGGTCGAACTTAATTAATATCGAGTGAATCGTCAGAGCCGGCGCTACTCTTCTTGCACGTTATAGAGAACCCGAGCGAGCAGATTCTGTCCATAGTTTCCGAAGTTTTTACCAAAGATCGTTAAACCCCGTTTGTTCAAAGGTTCGTCCGTAACCGCAATGCGGAAATGAATATCGCTTTTGTAATCCAGCCCAATCTGGTCCAACGTCACGTCCGAGATGCGGCATCCGTCGATATAGCTGCCTTCCTGGGTAATCCGGATCAGCTTCAGCATGCCGTACTGATTCAAGTGCGGAGGCCACCATTCCGGGTTGAAGGTACCGCGTGTATTGCCAAAATCGCCCGGACTTGTCCAGCAGCCAATCTCAATACCGTTGACATAGAAATAAATATCCGAAGGGTAATTGTCACAAAAGCCAGGGGCCTCCGATCCCAGTTCCATCGACAACTGAATTTCGCTAAAGGACTGATTAGGTTTGAGATAGTTGGGAATCCGATACTCGAGATAACCTTCAGCCAGCCAGATCATCTCCGCATCAATTCGCAGTGGATCAGCAAAGTAACGCGGATCATCGAACTCTCCAACAATGCTGTCCCGGGTAGCGAGACCACATGTAGGTGCAGCCTGATAATCGCTGTAATGACCGACCTGAATTTCCACCTCATAACGATTGTTAATCTCCTGTGAACGCAAATCAACCATCAATTTTTCCTCATTAAGATAACATATCTTCTGAATTCCATGTTTGCCAACAGCGGTGTTGATCTCGATCAATCCGCTCTCTTCAAGCTTCTTGATATGCATTGTGATAGCGCCATTGCTCAGTCCCAGCTTGGTTGCAAGATCATTGAGATTAAGACTTTGGTTCTTGGCCAGCAGCTCGATGATCTGAATCCGGATTTCCGAACTGAGCGCTTTGAAGATATTCACACCCGACATCAGATCTTTAATATAAATCATAGGTGGATTTCCTTTCCCCGTTCTGAACAAAGTCTTCGACACAGACATTTGCACATTTATATGTTTTATTTCAGATAATTATAAATCATTCCCTCATGGAAGGGAAGGGTGGAGAAATAGAAGCCAAAACCCTTGTGTATAGCGCAAATACGAAAATATAATCTATATTTTGTTCACTATTCCGGTTAAAATAAGTGTTAATCAGTTCACATATATTTGAAATATACCATTGAAATGTAATGTAACCGCTTTTATAATCCTATTATACCTAAATTGATTCATTACTTCATGAACCTAATTAACCATTTGATCAGGAAAGGTGGAGTTTGGTTTGGAAAAGTTAAGCAATGTGAAGAGGTTTAAGTGGAAACGGTTGGCGTTACCGGCATTACTTGTGATGGTATTACTGCTCGCAGGTCAGTCAAAAGCTTTGGCGGCGTTCTGGAATCTGACCGGAGATACCGCTGTTCATGATCCGTCGATTATTAAAGAGGGCAGTTCCTGGTACACCTTTTCAACCGGCCCGGGCATTCAAGTATTGAAATCCGATAATGGATCGTCCTGGTATCGTGTTCCACAAATCTTCTTAAGTAAGCCGTCATGGTGGGCTTCTGCCGTTCCGGGACAAAGCGGATTGGATGTATGGGCACCGGATGTAGAGCAGTATAACGGAAAAGTATGGCTCTATTATTCGATCTCCACCTTTGGCTCCAATCGGTCTGCGATTGGTCTTGCGTCTGCGAACAGCATTGGAGCAGGGCAATGGAAGGACGAAGGATTGGTGCTTCAAACCACGACCGCCAATAATTATAATGCCATTGATCCGAATCTGGTCATTGATGCTTCAGGCAATCCATGGCTGGCCTTCGGTTCTTTCTGGAGCGGTCTGAAGATTGTCAAGCTGGACAAAAATACGATGAAACCGACGGGGAGTATAACTTCCATTGCTGCGCGCCCGAATAACGGAGGTGCTATTGAAGGACCAAGTATTGTATATCGGGGCGGCTACTATTACCTGTTTGCTTCCATCGATTCTTGCTGCCAAGGGGTGAACAGTACCTACAAAATGGTCTATGGACGCTCGACCAGTATAACAGGCCCTTATGTGGACAAAAACGGAGTTAATATGCTGAATGGTGGCGGAACGATATTGGATACAGGCAATGTGAAATGGAAAGGTCCAGGTGGTCAGGACGTGTACAACGGCAATGTCATCGCAAGACATGCCTATGATGCAGAGGATAATGGCAATCCAAAATTGCTGATTAATGACTTGTTGTGGGACGCTAATGGATGGCCGAAGTATTGATTTATTTTAGATAAATATAAAATGTTTTATAAAAGTGTTGACTAAAGTGATCTGGATTTGATAAATTAACAACAGAAATCCTATTTCATCCAATTGAATACGGTTACAAGTCCAGATCAGGAGGGGTTCAGATGGTAAAGAAAAAGAATTGGGTCACATTTATGCTTCTTATGCTGGTAAGTGCACTGGTACTTGCGGGCTGCGGAGGAGGAAGCGGCGGTGCAAGTGGGGACAAGGAGTTAACGTTTATGTTCCGCGGGGGCACAGATGAGCAGAAAGCATACCAGGCAGTGGTCAAGAAATTCGAAGAAGATCATCCGGGTGTGAAAGTCAAAATTATTGTAACGGCTGCAGATCAATATGCAACCAAGCTGAGAGCGGCAATTACAGGCAACAGCTTGCCTGACGTATTTTATTTTAACCCAGGCGATATTAAGGCCTATGTGAACAGCAATGTTCTCATGAATCTTACACCATACATTGAAAATAATGCGGATGTTGATTTGAATAACATCTGGAAATATGGAGTGGATCTATACCGTTATGACGGCAAGATGGCAGGACAGGGTGATCTTTACGGCATGCCGAAGGACCTCGGGCCATTTGCACTAGGCTACAACAAGACTTTGTTTGAAAAAGAAGGCATTCCATTCCCTGACAAGGATAAACCATATACATGGGAAGAGTTCATTAAGGTGAATCAGCAAGCGACCAAGGATACCAACGGGGACGGTAAACCGGATGTATTCGGTACAGGTTTTAACGTACAGTGGGCACTGCAATCCTTTGTATGGAGTAATGGCGGGGACTGGCTGGATGAGAGCAAAACGAAGGTGACCATTGATGATCCGAAATTCGCAGAAGCTCTGCAATTCTTCGCGGATATGCAGAACGTATACAACATTACACCTTCCATTGAGGAAGCGCAAACATTGGATACCTATCAACGCTGGATGAAAGGGGAAATGGCCTTCTTCCCTGTAGGTCCTTGGGATATGAGTACATTCGAGACTTTGCCTTTCGAGTATGATTTGTTACCTTTCCCTGCGGGATCGACTGGCAAGTCGGCTACGTGGATTGGTTCCCTGGGAATTGGGGTATCTGCGAAATCGAAACATCCGGAAGAAGCGGCAGCATTGGTGAACTACCTAACCGCTTCGAAAGAAAGTATGCAGCAACTGGTAGATGCCAAGGTACAGATTCCGAATCTGCTTGATATGGCAGACGAGTGGGCCAAAGATACATCCACGAAACCATCCAACAAGCAGGAATTCATTGATATCGTAGAGGATTACGGACGTTCTTTGCCAGGTAACTACACGTACAATGCGGAGTGGTATGACCTCTTCTTCACAGACATCCAGCCGGTATTAGATGGCAAGATTACAGCCGCTGATTATGTGAAGCAACAACAGCCAAAAATGCAGAAGCTGCTCGACAAAGCGGTTGAACAGGAACAGAAATCTCAGAAATAGTAGATAGGAAAGGGTGATGCCGGCAGCCTGCAATCATGCTGCTGGCATCATTCGTATTGGGACTTATTGGATTCCATACGGGCATGTGGCATTCGTTGATCGGCAAGGTTCAATCGAAGAATGCCACATGCTGATACTAGAAACAGGGGTGAACACCGTGATTACGAAATCGAGTTTGTATCGCAAAGAGATGCTCTATGGATATCTGTTTATCTTACCTCCGATTCTTGGGTTGCTGATCTTTGTCATGTTCCCATTCCTCTACTCCCTCTATGGTTCCTTTACCGACTGGGATGGATTGGGACAGATGAACTTTATCGGATTGGCCAACTTCAAGGACTTGCTAACGGATGACTTATTTTACAAAGCGATGTTTAATACATTCTTCCTAATGCTCGGGATCCCGATTGGCCTTTTGCTGGCATTGTTGCTAGCTATGGGTTTGAATCGTAAAATTCCCGGGACTACGACCTTCCGTGTAATTTATTATATTCCGGTCATCTCCTCCCTGGCTGCGGTTTCCATCATGTGGAACTGGGCGTATAACGGGGATTACGGTCTGGTGAACCAGTTCCTCGGCCTGTTTGGCATTGAGGGTCCCAACTGGCTCGCGAACAAAGACACAGTCAAACCAGCACTGATTATTATGACGGTATGGAAAGGTTTGGGATACACCATGTTATTGTACTTGGCAGCGCTGCAAAGTGTATCACGTACATATTATGAGGCGGCTGAACTGGATGGAGCCAATGGGTTCCAGATTTTCCGCAATATCACCTGGCCAATGGTGAAGCCTGTTACCTTTTTCCTCGTCGTTACAAATATCATTGGCGGCTCCCAGATCTTTACCGAGATGAACATTATGACGCCTACAGGTGGTCCTGAATATTCATCGGCTTCGATTGTCTTCTATATTTGGCAGAAAGCCTTCAGTAACCTTCAAATGGGTTATGCGTCAGCCATGGCTATGATTCTTGGTATTTTCATTTTTGTCATTACCTTGGTGCAATTCAAAATGAACGAAAAATCAGCCTATGATGGGGATTAATTGTCAAGGGAAGGAGTGAATCGGAGATGTCTTACAGTCAAAAAAGGAATTTAACGAACACGATCATTTTTATCGTACTCGCGATCGGTGCTATTGCGATGGTTGCACCACTGATCTGGATGCTATCCACCTCATTGAAGGAGAAGCAGGATGTATTCGCGCTTCCACCAGTGTGGATACCTGAAGTGTTTCAATTTGGAAAGTATAAGGAAATATGGGAAGCAGGCCCTCTGCTAAGCGGGGTCAAAAACAGCCTCATTGTTGCGGTGAGTGTAACGATCGTCGGTACGTTTACATCCAGTATCGCTGCGTTTGCTTTTGCCAAATTGAGGTTTCCACATAAAAACAAACTGTTTCTTGCTTTGCTTGCTTCCATGATGATTCCATATCCAACAGTCATGATTCCACAGTTCATGATGTTCTCAAAGCTTGGCTGGACAGATACATTATTGCCGCTTATTGTACCGGGGTTGTTCGGTAATGTGATTATGATCTTCTTCCTCCGGCAATATCTGCTTAGTGTGCCAGATGCCATTATAGAAGCAGCCAAAATTGATGGAAGTTCCTATTTCCGGCTCTATTCCAGTATTACATTCCCGTTAATTAAACCTGCCGTTGCTGCACAGTTAATTCTGTGGTTCATGGGGATCTGGAACGATTATCTTGCACCGATTATCTATCTGAATTCACCGGAGAAGCAGACGCTGCAGCTGGTCATTGCCAACTTCAATGCCACGTATGCAATCCAGACGGATTATCCACTTATTATGGCAGCGTCGATTGTGGCTCTGTTACCGGTATTAATCATCTTCCTGATCTTCCAGAAACAGATTATTGAATCGGTTGCCATTTCGGGAGTGAAGGGATGAATCAGCGGAAGAGATTCCGGGGTTGGACATTTTCGAAGAGAGGGGTGGTTGCTTCCATGTTGCTATTGTTGGTTGGTGGAGCTACGGGTTGTTCTGGAGCAGGAGAAACGGTGTCCCGTCCCGTCTTTCCTGAAGCTCCTCAAGATACGCAGTTGTATGACACTTCCATTTTGGACGATGAATCCCGTTGGACGGTGAACAATGCGCATGATCCGGCCATTATCAAAACAGACCAGGGATACTACATCTATTCCACAGACGTTCGTGTAGCAGGAGAAGCGAAACCCGGCGTCATGGTACGCAAATCGGATGATCTGATCCACTGGAACTGGGTAGGTCAGGCTCTCCCGGGTATTCCGCAAGAAGCGCTGGACTGGACAGGTGCGGTCAATCTGTGGGCACCGGATGTGATTCAGGCTGGTGATACCTATCGGATGTATTATTCGGCTTCTTCTTTTGGCAGTACCCAGTCGGCTATTGGTCTTCAGACATCCTCATCTCCCGATGGTCCTTGGACAGATGAAGGACTGGTTGTGAAAACTTCTGCGAATGAACAGGACAAATTAAATGCCATTGATGCCAATCCCATCGTAGATGCTGAGGGCAATTCGTGGATGGTATATGGTTCATTCTTTGACGGCATCTACATTGCGCCACTTGATCCCGACACCGGGAAGTTCAAGGACGAGGGTTATGGTACTCGCATTGCCGCTCGGGATCGTGCAACTGAAGAAGGTGCAGTCGAAGGTCCATACATTGTGTATAACCCGGAGTTCAAAAAGTATTATCTGTTCGTTTCATATGATTCCTTGTTCGAAGATTATAACGTGCGGGTTGCGCGTGCTGATTCAATCACAGGACCGTACACGGACATAAACGGCAATAACATGCTGGATACGGAGTATCTGCCGCAATATGAGATCGGCACCAAAATTCTCGGCGGTTACCGCTTCACAGAAGGTGAGGGCTGGGTTGCGCCTGGACATAACTCCGTTCTGAAGGACGGAGATGATTATTACATCGTGCATCATGCACGGGGTGAGACGGATAAAAACTGGCCATATCTGCATGTACGCAAAATGTTATGGACGAAGGACGGCTGGCCTGTCGTTTCACCTGAACGTTACGCAGGTGAGACTACACAGGATATTCCGAAGTCCATGATTGCCGGGGAATGGGAAGGCATGGCGATTGATCCGTCCGTGGACGGGCAGATTCAAGCCGTGCCTTATACCCTAACAAGCAACGGTAAAATTAAAAGCGAAAAAGGTTCAGGAACCTGGACATTTGATGACAAACAAACACTGACGTTGAAGTGGAAAGAAAGCCCATGGGGCGGAGCCTCCACGGAAGAGCTGAAGCTGCTCCCGTCCTGGGACTGGGAGCGAAGCCAGCCCGCGCTGGTGGTGACAGGTCTTAATGACCGCGGTGTGGCGGTCTGGGGCAAGCAGATCAGCGCAGCGGAGGAGTAAGGGGGCGAGCAGCGAGCGCGGTAAGAGCGAGCTGCCGTGCCAAGGAGCACAAGCAGTGAGGGGGAGGAAGGAGCCGCAGGGGTGAGTTTGGCATCCGATTTCAACCGCCAGGAGCGGTGGGAA
>NZ_VXKZ01000112.1:0-275161 GCF_008693195.1 Paenibacillus sp. UASWS1643 | reverse complement strand
GCTTCCTTCGGGAAGCTTTTTTTGCGTTCTGGGGATGAGAACCCCAACGGTTCGTCGGAGCATTCGCTTCGTTAGCACCACTTCGCAGTCTCGACTGCAAGGAGAGTATCCCTCCTGGGACGTATTAAAAAGAAGCTTCCTTCGGGGAGCTTTTTTTTGCGTTCTGGGGATGAGAATCCCAACGGTTCGTCGGAGCATTCACTTCGTTATATGCTCTATGTCGCTGCATTGGAGCAGCCGCACGAGGCACCCACGGTCCATTAGGTGTTTTTTTCATTTCATTGCTCAATATTGACATAGAATGTTATGCTTACGGAGTGGATTATGTAACAATCCATACATATTAACTTCTTAGGAAACAGGAGATTTTATCAATGTCATCTTCAATACAGCAGCACTCACCTATCCATACCGAGGAAGAGCATTCTTCGACATCCAAAAGATTCGGCCTGTTGTTAGCAGGCATTATCGTCATCGCCGCTACCATGAGATCACCGATTACAGCAACCGGACCTGTAGTGGAGATGATCCGCTCAGATACAGGTATCGGCCATACAATGGTTGGGCTTCTGACCTCACTTCCTTTGCTTGCCTTTGCAGCAGTCTCTCCTTTTGCACCACGTCTAGCCAAGCGGTTAGGACTCGAATCTGCTCTGCTATTGGCTGTTATGATTGTAACCATTGGGGTGGCCTTACGCTTGTTGCCTTCAGTTCTCTCCTTATATGCAGGAACCGCAATTTTGGGGTGCGGCATTGCATTAAGCAACGTACTTTTGCCAAGTTTGATCAAACGTGATTTTCCATTGCGGGTAGGTATCGTCACCGGATTATACTCTGTATCCATGAACATATTTGGCGCCATCGCCTCAGGTGTGAGTGTGCCCGTAGCAGGAGCCACATCTATGGGTTGGCGTGCTTCGTTAGGCATGTGGGCCTTGTTGTCCATATTGGCGCTTCTCCTGTGGCTCCCCCAGATCGCCGCAGGACGTCAGCGAATGTTATTCATAGCCACACAAAGTGAAGGGACGCCTGTACGTCTACGGACCTCTTCTCTGGCCTGGTTCATTACTTTATTTATGGGTCTGCAGTCTCTAATATTCTATACAACGATTACCTGGCTTCCCGAGATTCTCGCTGAGCAAGGATTCAGCCCCACCTCAGCAGGGTGGATGCTCTCCCTAATGCAGATGGTTAGTGTACCGGCTACCTTTATCGTTCCAATCCTCGCTGGCCGAACGCGAGATCAGCGTGTTCTAACCGCGATAACGTGCTCTTCTTTAATTGTCGGGTATGCTTTATTGTTAACTGGTATCGCTTCGCTCGTTACCATTGGTGTCACGTTGGCAGGAATAGGTGCTGGAGCTTCATTTGGAATGGTAACCATGTTCTTCGTCCTTCGCACAAAAGATGCCAGACAAGCTGCCAGCCTGTCCGGGATGGCTCAGTCCTTCGGATATATGCTTGCTGCAGTGGGACCTCTACTGTTCGGCATGCTTCATGACTGGACAAAAGGATGGACCCTTCCGTTGCTTATACAGGTCATTCTGGCCATCGCTTTGCTAATCGCAGGGATTCAGGCCAGCAAAAATAGAATGATCGGTTAGCCATACAATTTATTTATAGAAAAACAAAACGGCCTCCATCCTGAAAATCAGGATGGAGGCCGTTTATGCATAGAACAATTCCTTCATTAATTTATTCAATTTTAATCAATTTCAATGAGGAATGAAGTTACTTCACTTTTACCTTAATCGTGTCTGTGCTGGTAACGCCGGCTGCGTTAATTAACTCTGCCCGATACGTATACGTGCCCGATGCTTTCCCGGACAGTGTAGTCACAGCACTTTGCGCATAAGGTGTAGCCGAACGGAGTTCTTGCGTATCGATCAACTTATCATTTTCATAGAGACGATACTCTGTAGCGTTGGTCCCCCACCACAGGTTCATGGTCACCTTATAATGGCCGTCGCCATCCCAGTTATCCTGAGAGAGAACCGCTTTGCCTGGCGTTGCGTTGGTAACCCGAACAGTCAACGTTTGACTACGCGTTGTTCCCTTGTCGTTAGTCAGCTCAGCCACGTACGTATACGTGCCATTGGCTTTGCCCGTGATCTTCGTCTGAGCAAACTGCGCCCAAGGTGCGTTGTAAGTCAACTTTTGCGTATCAACCAAAACCCCGTCCTCATATAACTTGTAGCTAGTTGCGTTCTCGCCCCACCACAGGTTCATTGTAACGATATACGCGCCCTCTGGTAAGCCGTTGCCTACCCAGTTATTGTGAGACAATACAGGCGTACCTGGGGCCTTAGTTGCCGGAGTTTCAGGTTCGGTCTCCACGGCTTCCAACTTCAGTGCCGTATTGGCTGTGCCCGAAAGCCCCTGTTGGTCTTTTACCGTAAGTTCAACAGCATACTCGCCTGCTTCAATTCCCTCCAAAGGAAGGCTGAAGCTGCCATCAGCTTGCACTTCAAAGACTCCTTCTTTATAAACCGAACCATCCTCTTTTTTCACAACATACGTTGCTTCCAGGGAAGCTGCCGGATCAAACGTGATGTCCCATCCGCTGGCAAGCGCAGGAGCTACACGGAAGTACAAGTCCTCCACGCTACCATTAAGAACAGCAGACTCATCCTCTTTGAACTCCAACGCTTCTGGTGCAGTTACAGCCGGAGCTGTCTTTTTCACCAAAAATGGCGAAGTGTCTTCCTTATAAGTTTTGCCGTCCGTACCAATAGTAGTGATGTCTACCGTATATAAACCATCCGGAATCTCAGTCACTTCATCGGTTGTGTAATCTGCATATGAGCCGTCCCAAGCAAGGTTGTATCTTGCATTGGCATTGAAGTTAAAATAGTTGCCAAAGATGGAGCCGATATAACCATCTTGATAATATCCACCTTCCGGATTAAGACCATCATAGATCTCAATCAGGGCAAATGTCATTGGATTATAAAATTCCATCGCTACATTAAGGGTATCCAACGTACCATCAGCCTTCAATGGATAGTGGAATGGATTTTTTTCAGTGCCTTTTACGGTTTCAATATACTTAACTCCACTCAACGTAACGTTGAAATGAGCAACATACGGCACAGTAAAAGTATTGGTTCCGTTTGAGAACTCGATGTATCCTTGTGCTTCCGTAGTGGCAGTAACCCCTCGTGGAACGGTGATTGTTACTGCAAGTTCTTCCTCACCATTCAGAGTGAAGGAACTTTTATCTACGGCAACAGATACACCAGCGACATTACGAGTTGGATTCACATTTACGGTGTAATCCCCGCCACTACCATTCAGCGCTTCAACTTTAATCGTTTTGGTGATCGTCTTTTCATCTGTGCTCAGGAAATTACCGTAGTTGATACTTCCGGTGATATTTTCCTTTTCTACAACTGCGCCACTCTCCGTGTATTGAGTAACATCAAGCACTTTGACAAAAGCAGCGGGATCGATGGTGTTCACAGCCTGAATACGGCCAGCACCTTGATCAAATACATCAAACTTGGTTGTATCCAGCACCTTACTATTGTTCATCAGTGCAACTTTGATATCAAATGGTGTCCATTCCGGATGCTTCTCGATCAGCAGCGCAATCAAACCTGCTACATGAGGTGTAGCCATACTTGTACCTGATTTACGATCATAAGCTTGTGCGTAATCTGCGTCTGGCTCATCCTTGCCGTAGGCAGGAATCGTAGACAAAATGCTTGTACCTGGTGCAACAATATCCGGTTTGATGTCCAGTGTTACCTTTGCAGGTCCACGTGAACTGGATGAATTCATTTCATCGCCCGGAGTTTGGGAACGTTCAAAATCACTAAAGCTCACTTCAACGGCTTGGCCTGCGTCCAGCTCAGCCTTGATCACATCTCCATCTTCCTTTGACATGCTCAGTGTTGGAATGAGTTCAAAGTTATCGCCCAGACTTACACCGATTGGACCGGGAATGTTGTTATACACAATAACAGCCAAGGCTCCGGCCGCTTTGGCATTGGCGATTTTCTCTACAAATGCGAGTTCACCACGCTGTATTAATGCCACTTTACCTGTAAAATCTTTGCCTTCAAAATCAGTTGGCTTACCCAGTGCTGCAAATTCAAGCTCATATTTTCCTGTCAAAACAGTTTCAGGGTCTGCTGACAAGCTCCATCCCATCAGATCCAGACGGTAAACCGACTCTGTAATAGCCAGTGGAGCTTCAGTCGGAGCAATTACAGACTCCTCTTCCACAGGGGCAGCTTCAGGAGAAGCTTCAACCGGTGCAGAAGGTGATGCAGATGGAGTATTTTCTTCTGCTGTAGCTTCTTCTACATTCGGAACTTCAGCGTCGACAGGCGTTTCAGCTGTAATTCCATTTTGTTCTGATCCAGCAACTAAAGTTTTATCAGAAACCGCGTCCTCCACAGTTGCTGCACTTTCCTCAATAGCAGTTGCGGGTACACCTTGCTCTGAACCTTTAGACTCTTCTGTTCCAGGTGCCGTACCCAGTTCAGGAGATTGTTCAACCTCTGGCACCGGTTGTTGATCAGGTTGTGTCTCTTCGCCTTCCTCACCAATCCAGAAGTGAGTATCAGCTGTAATCAGCTGGCTAGGTCCTGTAGAGTTACCTACCGTAATAGCCATTGCAGACGCACCTGGAGAACCGAGTGTATAACGGTTGGGTCCGCTGTTACCACTTGCTACAACCGCTGTCACACCAGACAACATCGCATTGTTCAGGGCAACTGAAGTAATATAACTCGGGTCGTTGGCGGCGTTACCCAACGAGAGATTGATTACGTCCATGCCATCTTGAACAGAACGATCAATTCCGCCGAGTACCCATGAGGTTTGACCACTACCATACGGTCCAAGTACACGGTAAGCATAGATATCTGCTTCAGGAGCAATACCAACAATACCATAGTCCCCCGCTTCGCGAGCAGCAACGGTACCCGCTACGTGTGTACCGTGAGATGTGTAATAGGGGCTTCCAAGCTCGTTAAGCTCAGGCTCGCCCGATCCTTTCCATTCTTGATATGTTGTTTCATACGGATCATTGTCGTTTCCAACAAAATCCCATCCACCTTTGTAGGCTTCTTGCAAATTAGGATGTTCATAGTCAATGCCTGTATCAATGACTCCGACTTTAATGCCATTTCCTTTGTAACCCAGATCCCATACTTCAGGTGCACCAATAAAAGGTGCTGTGTCTTTCATGTACGGGTTCACTTCATCTGTTTCTGGCGCTATTGTAACTTCAAGGTCAGGATATACGCTGACCACGCCAGGTATTTGAAGCAATTGTCCCACCTGGTTTCCTTTAAGCTCAATCGCTACACCATTCAAAGCATATGCATATTCTTCCAATACTTCATGTTTGATTTTCTTCTGAGTGAGGCTATGTACAAATGACTGTTGTTGTTGTTCAACTTGAGTCACAGCCTTTGTTTCCATAGAGGAGGTAAAAGATTTTCCGGAGAGGGTTGATTCACCTTGCGCTACTGCAACAGGTTTATTGGAAAGCTCAACGATCACTCGGGTGTTCTCTCCACCCAGACCTTCCAAGCTTTTATCCAAAAATGGATCTGCGGCAAGTTTTGCTTCCCGTCCTGCAAGAATCTCTCTCCATTGTTTGGCTTCGGCTGTACTGGGTAAGTTGTCAAGCTGAATAACTGAATCTGCGGGAGCGGCTCCAGCCGCGGGGAGAATAATGGAAAAGACCATTAGGACACTTAATAACGTGGATATCAATCGTTTACTCAAGGCTTTGCCCCTCCTTTTAAATGTGAATACGTCACCAAATAATGGGTTCCTGCTGTTTGTGCGTACTGCAATACGCGCTCCAATTTCACCACCTATCTGCAAGAAGGATTGACCCCTGGTAAATTATTCTATCAAAATACCACATTTTCCTTCTAAATACTTACAAATATGATATAGAAATTACTTATATGGGTCTTGAGTATGATGAAAATATCCATTTGTAATTATTTGTCGTTTGAATATTTCATTTTTAAAATAATGCATCAAAAAAAAGACCAAGAGCCTCTTTATTCGAAAGAGATTCCTGGTGTACAGAGGAAGCGTGGTTAGCATACAAGGGATCTTGATAATTCGTTTAACATCGATAAAAATTGCTACATATCACAAAATTCTACTTATTCTGGCTTCACGGCTTCAATACGCAGACGTTTGTAATCGGCATACAGAGCATCATCTTTCCAAAGGTGAGGCTTCACGATCTGACTGGTTTCATGGCATATTTGTTGTATCTCTTCATGACTGAGACCTGCAAAATAGTCGCCTCCAAAATGAGCCAACCAGCCTACTATACCCTGCTCACCATCTGCCAGTCTGGTAGGACGGTCATAGTGATAGGCATGACGCACCACAAATCCACGTTGCTCTAAAATATGGCTATATTCTCCGATCGAAGGAAAATACCAAGGATTACGTTCAGAAGCACGAATGCCCGTGTTTCGCTCCATAACCTGCTCTAATGCATTCACAATGGTCTGTACATTCCCTTTACCACCAAATTCTGCGACAAAACGCCCTCCAGGCTTCAAAGATTTCCATATACTATCCACCACTAATCGCGGGCTTCGCATCCAGTGCAGGGCTGCATTGGAGAAAACGGCATCATACAGTCTTTTCGTCTCAAACTGATGACCGTCTCCTTCCACGAACTCAAGTTCAGGGAATTTCTTCCTCGCACGGCGAATCATGTCTGGCGATGCGTCCATGCCAATAATTTCAGCTCCGGTCAGTGAAATTTCATGCGTCAAATCCCCTGTCCCGCAACCCAGATCAAGAATGTATTCCCCTTTTTGGGGTTGAAGCCAAGAGATCAGATTTTTGCCGTATCCGGACACAAAAGCCAGTTTGTTGTCATACTCATCTGCTTGCCATTGATTTAATGATTTCATGAATACCACCGTCGCTTTCGTTATTGATATCCTCATTGTGGCATAGAATTATTTATTCTTTAAATATATAAATTCTATATTGTTTATAGGTATAACCAATAAACCAATTCCCTCAAAACGCAAAAAAACTTCCCGAAGGAAGTTTTCTTTTTTTTACGTCCCAGGAGGGATACTCTCCTTCCAGTCGAGACTGCGATGCAGTGCTAACGAAGCGAATGCTTCGACGAACCATTGGGGTTCTCTTCCCTTGAACGCAAAACAAGAAGCTTCCCAAAGGAAGCTTCTTGTTTTTTTACGTCCCAGGAGGGATTCGAACCCCCGACCGACGCCTTAGAAGGGCGTTGCTCTATCCAGCTGAGCTACTGAGACAAATATGTATAATAAATTTTCGGCGCGGTTCTTATTATACTCTGATTTCTATATTTTTCAATAGTTTTATAAAAAAATTAATAATTATACTTAACCACGGGTTCAAAAATGTACTTTATCGTATTATTCATACTCCAGCCCCTTTGAGAATATGATAGCTTGAACCAGGTTATATTGAGGAGATTGGGACATTTAGAGTAAGATTAACAGCAGACATTTTCAATGTCAGAATTGCTGGGTAATCTTTTGCATACATACATTTCAATGATCCATTGAAGGAGAGAATCGTCATGAGACAACTTTTATCAGCACTATCCTATTTCAGTATTTTCTTTGCCCCGTTCCTGTTTCCGATCATTATATGGATTGTTGCCAAGGATGATTACATTGAGGGACATGCAAAACGTGCCTTATTCTCACATGTATTCCCCTTTCTCGCTGCCATTCCGTTATTTTATTTCTTCGTGACTGCGCATAGTCTGGGTTCCGCCGTCGGGTTTGTCATTCTATTCTTTGTGATCTACGGATTAAGCTTTGTGTACAATGTGGTTAAAGGGATTCAAGTACTGCGCGAGTATGCTTGATCACATCTCCACCTGATCTGACCATTGCATAACAAAACCCGCCGTTCAACAACGGCGGGTTTTTCCAGTTACAGATACAGTCAGAGCAAACAGCAACAGCAACAGGTCACATCTACATATAGCTCAACATCGAACTCTATCCCGCTAACACCACATGTATTGCTGGAGCGTTACCTGTTAAGCCTGCCCGATCAGATAACGCTGAAGTGTTGGACCAAGCAAACCAAAGGCAAACAACTCACTTTGAAACCGAGCTTTATCTTCTTCGACTGTCATGCCTTCACTGTTCTCAAATGCGGTATTTGTCGCCTCTTCAAACGCAGTATGCATATTATTGTTATACCAGTCGATCGCCGAATCGGAGTGATTGCGTACAATCCGAACAACTTCCAGCGAATTTCCGGGCTGGGTTGAGGCCACGTATACAAGTAACGACGGATCTCCGGCATTTCCAGGCTGCACTTCAACCTCTGCACAAGACAATCCATCCACCTCGGTTAATCTGCGTATTTTGGCATCTTGAATGGCATACATTCGTCATCGCGCTCCTTTTCCTTTGTGCTTATCATGTACTTTGTTCAATCTGGTATCGTGTCTCTGGTGTGCCCAATCGGTAAATCTCCCGATACACCTGTTGTAATACCGTTTCATACGCTCGGTTTACGGACTCCTCCGGTGTATCTGGCCATGGGAATACCATGCCAGGAAAGGCCTCTTCCTCCTTTTCCTGCATGAGGCTCAGTAGTCCCAGTAATTGCTCCGCTTCCTGCGGCGTTGCCTGAATGATCCATTCATACGATGTTACCGACGGATCCGGAATAACGGAGCGGCCCATGACAGACACATAATACTTCATACTGTCCATTGCATGTTCTCTCCTTCACAGGCATGTTGAGGCCGTTGTCCCTAGAACTAGTTTCCGAAGAGGACAGACATTTTATGCCTGCTTTCGGCATATATTTGTTACGACCTCTGACGAAAAAGACAACATTTGCTGGTTGCCAGTAATTAAGCAGCCATACGGATGAATGACTCGACCAAGAAAGGATGAACAAACCATGTGCGGTATTACCGGCTTCATACAGTGGAATCGGGATTTGACCCAGGAATCAGAGCTGCTGGTCCGTATGACGGATAGCTTGTCGAACCGGGGGCCCGACGCTTCAGGTACATGGATCTCCAATCCTTGTGCCTTTGGACATCGGCGTCTTAGTGTAATGGACCCCGAGAACGGCGCACAACCCATGCATGCGTTACAGGGAGATTCCTCCTATACCGTCGTGTATAACGGAGAACTATACAATGCACCCGAGTTGAAA
The DNA here is from genome assembly GCF_008693195.1 of Paenibacillus sp. UASWS1643. Classification (NCBI taxonomy): domain Bacteria; kingdom Bacillati; phylum Bacillota; class Bacilli; order Caryophanales; family Paenibacillaceae; genus Paenibacillus; species Paenibacillus sp. UASWS1643. The sequence goes on along the minus strand of NZ_VXKZ01000112.1, from coordinate 265,978 downwards.
AAGGAATTGCTCCAGCGGGGGCATCAGTTCCGCACGCAATGTGATACGGAAGTGTTGCTCGCCTCTTATATTGAGTGGGGACCGGCATGTGTTGACCGGTTTAACGGTATTTTTGCTTTTGCCATATGGGATGGGGGACGCGAACAGGTTTTTATCGCACGAGATCGCCTTGGCGTGAAACCTCTGTTCTACAGTAATGCCAAAGACACACTCGTATTTGGCTCAGAGCCCAAAGCTCTGCTTATTCATCCAGATGTAGAAGCCGCTGTTGGCCCGGAAGGATTGGCCGAAGTGTTTATCGTAGGTCCTGCACGGACACCAGGACACGGCGTATACTCTTCACTAAGCGAACTCAAGCCTGCGCACGCGCTGATCTATAACCGAAACGGGATCCGAACCTATGCCTACTGGAAACTGGAAAGCCAGAACCACGAACATAACCTGGAAGAGACGGCAGCCGAGGTACGATCTCTCTTGCAAGATACACTGGAGCGCCAGTTGGCTTCGGATGTTCCAGTATGCTCTCTTTTATCAGGAGGACTGGACTCCAGTGCCTTGTCTGCATTAGCCGTGGATTATTACAACCGGACCGGGCAAGGCCAAGTCAGTACGTATTCTGTCGATTATGTGGATAATGCCAAGCATTTTCAGGCGCATTCCTTTCAGCCGGGTGCGGATGGACCCTGGATTAAGCGAATGGTGGATGAACTCAAGACCGACCATCACTGGATTGAGATTGAGAACGGAGAACTGGTTCATGCATTGACACAGGCCATGCTAGTAAGGGACCTGCCAGGTATGGCAGATGTAGACTCCTCGCTCTATTTGTTCTGTAAAGAAATCAAAAAAGGGGCCACGGTTGCCATCTCAGGCGAAGCAGCGGATGAAGTGTTTGGCGGTTACCCCTGGTTCCATCGAGAAGATATGCTGAACTCCGGGACGTTTCCGTGGTCTGTAGCGCCTGATATGCGAGCAGCCTTGTTATCCCCGGACATTAGGGAATGGATTCGGCCACTCGACTATTTGGCAGACCGCTATTCGGATGCAGTGGCTGAAGTGCCTCTGTTGGATGGAGAAACAGGTAAAGCTGCACAAATGCGGGTGATGTCCTACCTGAACATTACACGTTTCATGCCTACACTTCTGGATCGCAAAGACCGGATGAGCATGGGGGCAGGACTGGAAGTGCGGGTACCTTACTGTGACCATCGTCTGATTCAATATGTGTTTAACATCCCGTGGGAAATGAAAATAACCGGCGGGCGGGAAAAAGGTATTCTGCGCAAAGCACTCGAAGGTGTCCTGCCTGACGATGTGTTATATCGCAAAAAGAGTCCATACCCAAAAACACATAATCCGCAATATCTGGCCGCGGTCAAACAACAGGTACTTGATATCCTGGATGATCCCACATCACCTATTTTGCCTTTGATCGACAAAACTCAGATCCGCAATCTTGCGTCTTCACCCGATGCAGCTTCCAATCTTCCCTGGTTCGGACAGTTAATGTCAGGGCCACAGTTATTTGCATATCTGACTCAGATTAATACCTGGTTGCGAACATATAAAGTCGCTATTCGATAGAATTGCCTTTCTGATTTCCATTCACAAAAAAAGACGTCCGGTGAACAGCATAACTGTTGCTCACCGGACATCTTATTGTTATACATAAATCAATTCATATGTGCTGAAATTGACATTGAAACCCGTCCATCGTTACATTTTTAGTGAACCTACTTTAATGTTTATTTCGTTCTCCCTTGCCGTGCTTATCGGTTAATGAATACCGGATTTCGCTCAAGCAACCCACTGCCAAACGTTTCCCTGAACGGGGAATCCTCCATATGGATATAACCGATGTAACAGCCACATTTTTTCATGCGACAAGGCCGATCCTCAGACAAAGCCTGCAAACCATCACGATACAGATGCCCAATAATCCGGCGATCCTTGTAACACCGCTTCACATGCCCTGACCCCTGTACATAAAATACTTCCGAACCGGCAGCACATCGTTTGCCCAAGCTCTCGTAATCCTGCAGATTACCTTCAAAAAGCGGATCAAGCCCACGTAAAAACTGAATCTCTTCCGGCGTGTAATACTTGGGCCGATCTTTGAAGGCATTTACCCACATATACACATCATCCGGCAAAGCCTGTCTCATGGACTCAATTGCGGGGAAAGCACTACGGAGTCCGACAGTACCGACACTAAAAGCAAGTCCCATCTGACGCAAGGTCAGACATTGTTTTACAAAAGAAGCCTCTTTTGTCTCACGAGGATGATACGTCGCCCAAAAGGCAGCTTTATTCGCATCCAGCTCCCTCGCCCAATCCAGCTTGACGGACAGGTTGGTTTGAATTGCAACTTTATCCACATGTGGCATATGTGACAGCTCAACCATTGCTTCCCGGTACCAACGACGCACCAAAGCTTCACCGTAGGGATTGAAGAAAATCGAAAATTGATGCCCGGCACTCTCTTGCTCCCTGACCCAAATTACAAATTGACGCAATTGTTGTTCATCCACTTCCAACGTCTCTTTGGAATCCACGGTTTTGCTAAAAGGGCAGTATGGACAGTCGTAATTACAGGAAGACAACTTCCCCCGATAATACAAAGTTGCTCTCATGAGAAAACAAACCCTTCCATCTGTTCACGAATTTCGGCAGATATAAGCCAATCTCCAATCGCATCGGAGTAACCCAGTCCTTCTTCTGTCAGACGCAGCACCTGCTTGCCCTCATCGTTCTCCAGCTCCGCCATGCCCTCTGTCAACAGTTCAGCCAACCAGACATAGTCGGACATCACATCGGTACCAAAGCGCTGATGGTATTCAGACAACGCCAATCCCTCCCGATGCAGCAAAGCTTTCAGAATAAAGCGACGTCTCTGTTCCTCACGGCTTAACACAATACCATAATCCGCTACATCGTAGCGCTCAGTTGCCACATAATCTGCAATAATGCTCTGTGTGGCCTTGTAACTCACGCCATACTTGGAAGCATAATGTACTTCACTCGTATAAGAGCGTGCGCCACATCCCAGACCAACCATGCCCTCCTCCTGACAGCTATAAGGCAGAAGCACTTTGGAGGACGAATGTTCCTTGGCAAATCTGCGCATCGAATATTGCACATAACCTTTACTTTTTAAAATCTCACATGCAGCTTTGTACAGCTCCATCCGAATGTCAGGTCCCTGACGGCGAATATCATCAGGCTTCACGATTGTATTTTCCCGTGTATACAAGGGATAGATAAAGATTTCACCCGGTTCGTAAGCCAACACTCTTTCCAGTGAATATATCCACGATTCCACCGTTTGACCCGGCAGACCATAGATCAGGTCCAGATTCAGCAATGGGAAATCATACCGAGTAAGCTTCTCAAGCGCTCGTTCAACCTCCTGCGGTTTTTGTGGACGATAGATGGCAGAGGCTTCAGCTTCAATAAAACTCTGGATGCCCATACTGACACGATCCACACTTCGTTCCTTCATGATGGCCAGCTTGGCTTCCGTAACGGTATCCGGCGACGTTTCCACCGAAATCGATGCTTGTGCAGGGTCCAGCCCCATCACATGTTCAGCAATATCAAACAGACGATTCAACTGAACCTCATTTAATAACGTAGGCGTTCCTCCACCAATCGCGAACCTCGAATAAGGCCTTCGAGATGTAATGAGTGCCCACTGCTTCGCCTGACGTTCCAGCGCATCTACATAACGTTCATGCGTATCATCCCGTCGATCCGGCAGTGTGAACAGATTACAGAATCCGCAACGAGCAGCGCAAAAGGGAATATGCATATATAAAAAATACGTATCGGTATTTTCTCGTTCCCACAGTGGCCCTAACGGCAGTGGTGGGTCAAGCTCCCGATAGGCGGTCTTGTGTGGGTACGAGTATAAGTAAGAACGATAAGGGAATGCCAGTACTTCACTGAGACTTGTAGCTATATTGGATCCGGACTGTGTGGAATGGCCTGTTGTTGTATGTTGTATATGTTTCTCCATTGGTTTCCTCCTGTCTCCGGTTGTTGTCCTCATAAGATCAATACATTCTATACTAAAAATTCACGGTAAGGCACCGTCCACACCACATCATGTGCGAGCCTGTGACCTTGATATCCGTCTTCACCGTAAGCTGTACCATGATCGGAAAAAGCAAGGCAATACGCAGGCCGAGCGCGTTTCCTCATCGCCTCGAACAATGGTCCAAGAGCCTCATCTACATATCGAAGTGCAGCTCGCTGAGTCTCCACCGAGTCCTCCTTCGCTCCTTCTACAAAGTAACGATTGGGGCCATGAATGGCAGACACGTTCAAAAACATAAATATCTTTTCATCCTCCGCTGTCTGTTCAAGCAACTTTAATGCATGCTGTACCTGATGCTCTGTTGATTTGGGGTTGGTTACCCCAAAGTTCATTCTCCAGTAGCTGTGTTGGAAATAACCTGGCAATACTTTCGCAAGCGGGTTTTTTTTCGTAAAAAAGATGACACCACCAATACAGATGGTACGGTATCCTTCAGCTGCGAACCCGGATACGATATCCGGTGTATCAAACAGCCAAGTGTGCGGATGTGTCTTGAGTCCGGTATTCCGGGAATGAAATAGCCTTACATGAGATGCCTTATCTGTATTGGCAGGGGTCGGCATAAAACCACCAAAAAAAAGCATGGTGCGCCGCATATGTAAAACTGCCTGGGGTATGACGCTTCTCCCACGAACCCGAACCACATAGATTAGGACAATTCTCCTCTTCCAGCTTGGCTACGTCATATCGTAACGTATCCAGCGTAATCATTAACAGATCATGGGAGCCCACGATGGTGTTCATATCAGGCATGTTGAATAGGCTCCTTTCGTAAAAGTTCCATTTCCCACTCATAGGTTCCGAGGCCATGATGCTCAACCCTGTATAACAGGTCTCCAAACGGATTCACATCCAGCACATAAGCACGCGGATTCGAACCACTAGCAAGCATCAAATCAATTCCGGCTGACCACGAGTTGGGAAATGCAGACATGGCTGCTTGCGCTGCCAACCGAACCAGCGACATCCGCTGTTCATCCAGCCCTGCTTCAGCAGGCAACATCCGTTCATTACGCAGATGCAGATTGGTAATTGGCGTATGGCTCAACCGCATAATCGCATGACCTGCCTGTCCACCCGCAACCAGTTGGCGAATATCATAGGCCCGTTGATCAAGCGTGGCTTTGGGCATCCATCGTTCAATCTGTGCACCTTCTGCACATAACCAGTTCATCAGCGTAATAATCTCTTCACTGCGGGTATACTTGCGTAGACGTCCTTCATTGAAGAAAATCGTCTTGCCCTGTCTCTGTTCCATCCCCATCGTTGTTACAGCGATTTCATCACCCGTTCGAGGATTGACTTGATAGGCAACAACTCCTGAAGCCCCGGAGCCGCACGCAAGCTTCACAAACACACGATGCATCTCGGCAACCTTCATTGAGCTACGCAGGTCCATATAATCGCAGATTGGCTGCGAAGATTGAAGCGCTGGAGGTACATCAACTCCATGTGAAGATAGATGCTGCTGACATGTTCTCTTGTCAAACATCAATTGGATATCGGCGGGATCATTCATGAATCGGACTACAGGCCATATTTCCCGAGACTCACGGCCAATTCGATCCAGACATTCTTTCCAGCCACGGAACCACTGGGCAGGAGCGTATATTCTTCCCCACTCCTGTTCCAGCGTAAGTGCCTGTTCTGCGAAAAATGCTTCTGTACCCATTCCACCCGTTAATGTTGACGTATCGTTCATAGCTCCAAGGAACAGTAGTTCACGCTCCACTTCCCAATCCTCTCCTGGAGCATCTATTCGAATCAGGGGTACAGGCAGATTCGCATCTACTGTATCAGCGACGGTTCGTCCGTGTCTCCAATTCTGGAGCAATTGAGCATATGGCAGTACAACCGCAGGTTTCAGCCCTAATCTATGCCTAGCCTCTTGCAGCCCTTGTGTTCGTCGGTTATCAGGGTTTCCAATCAATAAAAAGGGCTGATCTTGCGTTGGATCAGGCATACCTATCGGTTTATGCATGCTTTCTTTCATTTCCGTAACACCTGACATCATCTATTCCGTTAACGACGGGTAACGCCAGTCATCCTCATCACTCTGTTGCTGGTCGCTAATATCTACAGATATACCCGATTCGTTCCAGCGACTGATCATTTCATTGGTCATGTAATGGTAACTTAGATCAAGATGTTTCAGTTTCTTGATCTTGTCACTGGCAAGCAACGCCTCAGCCCCTTCATCGGACAACGTTCCTTGCGATAGATCCAGTACTTCAAGTTGATCCAGAATAGGTGCTTCAGCTGCTGCTTTGGCAATCTCATCCTGAATTTCACTGTCTTTCAGACCCAAGTAAACCAGCTTTGGAAATAATCCTTTTTCTAGCAAAGGGAGTACGTCTTCAAGTGATCCATCAAAACCATAATTATCCACACCCAGGTACAGTTCCAGTTTACGCAATTCAGGCAACTTGGCATGGGTGATTGAAGATAACACTTCTTTCGGGAGACCACCACAAATAATAATCAATTCTTCAAGCTTGGCATGCTGGAGTGGTTCCAGACTGAGGCCGCTACTGCCCATTACAGAGAATGATTTTAATTCTGGAAAGGCACCTAACAGCGGTGTGAGATTGGTCTGGATAATCCACGATACTTCACATTCTTCGAATCCCATATCTCCAATAAACAGTTTCTTCAATGACGGAAAACTTGGAGCCGACTCGATAAGCGTACCCATGAACTCATCAGGCGAATTTTCATAAGCCTGTCCCCAATCTCCGATGACCAGACTTTCCAATGAGCTGGCCTCCGGTTTAGCCGCCAGTTCCTTTATTAACTTTTCCATACGAATGCCGTCCTCATAATCATCGTAAGATACAACAAGCTTCACTTCTTGCATGAGTAGATCCCTCCGTTTAAGGTTCATATATGATTGGTTAATTTGAATGTTAACCCATACCACACAAGGCTTGCAACTTCTTCCAACTCCAGTCCCAATGAGATTCCCAATCGTGCAATGTAAACCATTTCTCTTGTAGGTAAAAGAACATACGTTCTGATATGTAGTCACAAAAAATAGCCCTCACCATAGGTATATGGATGGACCTTCACCAAACCCGCTCAAACACTTCATTTCATACAAAAAGCGTTAATGGCGGGTGAACCATTCCATCGGAATGTCCTGTCCCTCCATTAACGCTTTGATGTTCACATATCATGAATTTAAATCAAGATGTTTCGTTTAGTCTCAGCCTTCAAGTCTGGATACAAGCGCTCTCAGCGCGTGACCACGGTGGCTAATCGCCTGTTTTTGCTCAAGCGTCAGCTCTGCCATCGTCATCTCGTATTCAGGTACATAGAAGAGTGGGTCATATCCAAAACCGCCAGCACCTGCAGCTTGAGCCGTGATCCAGCCTTCGGCAGTGCCTTCCGATTCATACTTATCACCTGTTGTCGGATCGTACAGTACCAACGCACAGACAAAACGAGCCGGACTTAGTAGCGGCTGTTCGGTGTCCTCACCGGATTTCAACGATTCCAGCGTCTCCAGCAACTTCGCATTATTCTGTGCATCCGTTGCTCCTTCGCCTGCATATCTCGCTGAATATACTCCCGGCTCCCCGTCCAACAGATCTACGCAGAGTCCTGAATCATCTGCCAGAACAGGCAAACCAAGCGCATCACCAACCGCTTTGGCTTTCTTCCAGGCATTCTCCGCAAACGTTACGCCGTCTTCTATCACATCCGGCAGCTCCGGATAGTCAAACATGCTCTTAACCTCTTTACCAAGCGGTGCGAAAGCATGAGCGAATTCACGGACTTTACCCGCATTGCGGGTTGCAACAATGAGGATTGGGCTGTCCAAACTCATCTTAAGCTTCCCCTAATCCACGCGCGCCGATCTTGAGCGCAATCGGTCCGAGCACTTCTTTTTGACGCTCGATCATCTCCAGAATTCCCTGCTCACCAAGTTCCAACATCGCGTTCAGTTCCCGGCGATCAAATGGAGCTTCCTCACCTGTTCCCTGAAGCTCGACGTATTTGCCGCCGCCTGTCATCACCAGGTTCATGTCTACCTTGGCTTTGGAATCTTCATCATAGTTCAAATCCAGTACAGGCTGTTCACCCACAACGCCCACACTTACTGCGGCAATGAAATCCGTAATCGGGAACACTTGCAGTTTGTGCTGTTGGGAGATCTTGTTCACGGCAAGTGCCAGCGCTACAAACGCACCGGTAATGGACGTTGTGCGTGTGCCTCCGTCAGCTTGAATAACATCACAGTCCAGCGTAATCGTACGCTCACCAAGAGCCTGCAAATTAACTACCGAGCGCAGTGCCCGACCAATCAGACGCTGGATTTCCATGGTGCGTCCAGTTAATTTGCCGCGATTGGCTTCACGTTGGTTCCGAGTATGTGTTGCACGTGGCAACATGGAATATTCAGCTGTTACCCAGCCTTTTCCTTGCCCTTTCATAAAGGGAGGAACACGTTCCTCCACTGTAGCTGTACAGATCACCTTTGTATCTCCAACTTCAATCAGTACAGAGCCCTCGGCGTATTTATTCGTGTTCACTGTTAAATTCAGCGGGCGCAGCTGTTCGCTGGTTCGTCCGTTTGATCTCATATTTTCTGCCTCCTACGACTTAAGCATCCTGTAATGTTGAGCTTGTTAACATTTTTACGAATCCCTTATATTTTACCAAAGAGTTCGATTAAAAGCATCCTTAAGCATTCCTTGCTCATTAAATCGGAATTTCGTTGATATATTCAGGCTTGGAAACCGGCGCACTGTAATCCCTGTTGTCGTCACCCATGACCGTTTTTTGGCCATTCCATTCGATCTGCACTTTGGCATCCTTGCTGGCTGTGTTCTCCGCAGTAGTTAATACGACAGACTGTAACAGCTCGCTTGGCACGATATCCCCTTCGGCAAACATATCATCTTTCAAGGCAACCGTTACCGTGCCATCCTCTGCCGTTTTGACCGATTGCAGCTCTGTTCCGCCTGTCATGACCTCTTCCAATTCGCCACCTTTGTCAGGTCCCTTGATCAGTTCATTCAATGCTGCCTGCACCCGATCTTCACCAGGTGTAACCAGACGTGTCACCGGAACATAATATTGGATGCCTGCTGGCGAAGCAGCGGAGAAATAGACCGTTACCGGGCTGCTGTTCGTCACAAACGTATCACCCAGATCCAGATTGATTCCCACAGCCCGATTCAGCGGTTCAGGCAGCGGCGTGCTGTTCACCGGCATTTGCGTTAACTTTTTGCCATCCACCCAGATCTGCACATTCTCCACATCAGGAGTTCCCGTCAATGTCCACGTGACAGCTTCCAGCATTTTCCGTTCTTCCTTTGCATCATACTTGGCAAAATTACCCGAGAACTCAACGACCGCCAACTTGTCATCCGCGTGAATCGTTACATTCTGCACAACCGTTCCCTGCGGGAGAACGCCCTGGAATCCTTCAGGCAGCATACCTGCATAGGCCCCGCCTGTGACAAGTGTATCCAGTGCTGTCTTTGGACTGCTGGCGTCTGTTCCAGAAGGAAGTGTCAGGGATACCGGAGCGAGCAGCCCCTGCTGGTCTTGCAGATATACCGTCGTTAATGGAAGCGTTGCGAGCGCACCATTCCCTTCGGCTGCTTGAATCATGGCTGCTTCCTGAATAGGCGGTGGTGGATCAACAGCTTCGGAAGACTGTGCTCCAAACATGCCGCAGCCTGACAATACCATAGGAATACTCAGCAACGCTGCTGCCGATACCGTACGCAAAGATTGGATCTTTCTCATGATCACGTTCCCCCTCATCATTTTTACAGTTTGTACTACCATGTATACGAGCCTTTGTCCAAAAAATAACTAAAAGATAATCGCTTCGCTAAAAACTTATATATTATCTTAAAGAAACGTAAAACAGGTTAATAACGTATTAGGAAGCAAGAGTAGGGACATTGCTAACTTCAGAGGAGGAATCGCCCATGGAACATCCTGAGCAAGAAAAAATCCCTTACAGCCTGAATAGCCGCAAAGTGGCGGAGGCAACAAGGGAATGGCTGCATAAGCGGGGCGTCACGATCCCTGAGATCGCAGAGCTGGTCATGTTATTGCAGAAAAAATATTATCCAGGTCTTACGATGGAAGAATGTATCGAAAATGTGGAGATGGTTCTCCGTAAACGTGAGGTACAGAACGCTGTTCTGACCGGGATTCAGCTTGATATTCTGGCAGAACAGGGGCAGCTCATATCTCCTTTGCAGGAGATGATTGAGAACGATGAAGGACTGTATGGCGTGGATGAGATTTTGGCATTCTCCATCGTCAATGTATATGGCAGCATTGGATTTACGAATTATGGTTATGTGGACAAGCTGAAACCAGGGGTGCTTGAACGACTTAATGACAAGAGCCTGGGCCCTGTCCACACGTTCTTCGATGATATTGTCGGTGCGATTGCATCGGCAGCGAGCAGTCGGATCGCCCATCGCAAACAATCCGAGCTTGAAGAAGCACTGGGAGAAAAACCTGTCAGTGATGACGCTGTATAATGCGTAACTCGTTTCATATCTGAAGTCATGTGGAACATTGGACATGTGTATGGATGCTTCGTGAAATAACTGTTCATGGAAAAAGCGGCCAGATGGCCGCTTTTTTGCATGTGTAAGATACTTTTTGATGATCCACATGTTTTTATTTCAGATGTTTAGGTCGTACCGTTCCCACCAAACCAAAACCTTCAACCCAATTCTGCTCGGTAGGTGAACCAGATGTTGCCTGTTTCGGTCCAATCGTGATTTCCGGGCCTTTGCGCTCTCGCAACATGCCACGCAGCACAGTGATGCCAACGATGCTGAGTCCGGTAAATACATACATCATCCGCATGATAATGTTGCCTGAATCTGATCCTGTTACCATGCCGTGAACCAGCAGACTAATGAACACCGGGTAGGACAGCATGTGGAACATGAACCACCATTTGCAGCCCAGCTTGTTCCGCAGATCACTGGATAACAGGACAATCACTAATCCGTAGAAGGCTATCGTTCCCAGACCACTGCCAATCGGATGCACGGAGGCTGTAAAAGGAATCAGAATTTCTCCCCAGGTCAACGGGCTATAGTGATTAATATATAACGTTAATGCGTGCACGAGTCCAAGTCCGAAGGCGAGCCAGGTCGTTCGAGTATGCCATTTGTACATGGTCGCTTTAGGTTTGCCTTTGGCCATAGGCATCCCTTGTGCAATGCCCAGAAATACACCGGCAAAGAGCAGCACATAAGCAGCAATTCCACTAATTCGAATGATATTCCACGTCGGCAGGTAATCTACAATCCATTGTGCCATAACCGGCTCCCCCATATCTGTTAGACTTGTCCCCGTTTATATCAGACTGAAGCGATGATCCGGATCAAAACCGGGCCAGTGCTCAGCGAGCGTATCCGTATTCCCTCTAAAATAAATACTCTCATCCCGTGTCATCCACAAGACGTCATGCCGATCGTAATGTCGGTTTAACCAACCCACCGCCTCGGCACTACCCAAAATGCAGACCGTCTTGGCAATGATCTCGCATTGCGAAGCATGCTGTCCCAGAACCGTACACTGCAATACGTCCGTATCTGCCGGCTCCATCGTCCGTGGGTCAATGAGGTGGTGTGCAAAGCTTCCATCCGTATTCTGCCATTGTCTGCGGGAAATACCCGAAGTGGCAACAGCTCCTCGCTGTAAACGGATCGCTCCCGACACAGCACCCTGATTCTGCAAAGGATCTTCTACTTGCAAGGTCCACTGGGGATAGTCCGGTGTACCCCATACTTGAATATCTCCACCCGCGTTAATTAAACCCGCCGGGATATGCAATGTTCGCTGCAACCAGTCCGCAATGCGCTCCACCGCCCATCCCTTAACGATCCCTCCCAGATCCAACTCAGCTCCAGGGTCCAGATGAACCATCCGACTACCTTCCCGCTGAATCCATCCCGGACGACTGTGGTCATGACGATCTTCCCTCATTCCTGAGCTTTCAGGTGTTCTCGTTCGCAAAATGCGTTCAAGCAGCGGACGTTGCGGTTGTCGTTGTTGCACCTTCTCGAAGCTTAGATCATATCCCGAAGCCTGAAGAGCCTGCGAGATACCCGGTTGAAAAATCCCTTCAGTCAGTCCAATATATCCATAGGCCAGGCTCAAAACTTCATCCATCGCAGCGGAGATGGGGATCCATCCGGTCGAACCATTCAGACGATTTAGTTCACTGTCTGCCACAAATCGGCTGAAGCGCTGCTCTTGCGTCTCAAACCAATTCTTCACCACGGTTGCTGCATGTTCAGCTTCTTCCTGCCCAGCGGACAGCTGCACTTCAACATCCGTGTTCATTGCACGGAATTGAAATCGGAGCGGACGAGCAACTTGCTCCGTGCGGCTCATGATGCACCTGTACGTGACTGATAGTTGCCACTGCTGTATCCAGAGTCTTTACCCTGGTTATTTTGCCCGATACGCTGAGAATCTGAATAATTATCCTTGTTACTCACGCTCTGATCTGGCCGAGCTGCTTGTGTGCTATCGGATGTTCCATTATATTGACTATCATCATTATTATTGTCCTGCGTATTCCAGTTGTTGCTGTCCGTTGTGCTGTTGATCCATTCATCCATCACATCATCCCGCGTATCCACCTGGCTTGAAGCAGTAACGCTTGTATCCGTGCCATTCGCTGCTGCATAAGCCACATCAAAGGCATCCGAAGTTCTTACATATTGAAAGAGTGCAGCCACGGTCAACGTTGCTGCCGCTGAAGCTTGCCATTTTCTCCATTGATTCCGTTTTCTTCTGGTCATCGCTCTTCCCTGCTTTCTTTAGGGTGTGTCTCAAGACACGCCCTAGCGAAGTTCATAGATGTATCATAGGCGCGCTGGCTTAAAAATAGATGAATGAACCGTTAAGAGAGGCTAAAAAGACCCCGAACAGGTGAATTTCCTGTCCCGAGCCTCTATATAAGATCGCATTATCATTTTATAACAATATCATCATTCCGTTTAAATTTGAAAATAGAACGTGCCATCCGTTTGTTGCTCTTGCTTCACCAGTTCGCGTCGAATTAACTCCTGCAAATGGGCCAACGTCTCACTCATGGCAAACCGCAGTTGATGGGTACCCAGCCGATTCCCAAACATGTGCACACAGATGTCATAAGCATTCGCCGGTGACTCCTGAATTCGCTCCGTCATCTTCTGAAGACGTTCCTCGTGATGAGCCAGCAATTGTACTGTCCGTTCGGAGAACTGGGCAAAAGGATTCCGATGTCCCGGATACGCATGCTTGACGTTCAGCTCCCCAAGACGTTGCAATCCTTCCATATAAGACAATAATGGCTGAGGGTCACTGCCGGGTTGCAGACTGATATTCGGTGAAATCTGTGGCAAAACCGCATCTCCGCACAGAATCTCCATGGACTCCGGCGCATAAAAGGATAAATGGCCTGGGGCATGTCCACCTGTCTCCACAGCAATCCAACGTTTCCCGCCCATATCGAGCCACTCGCCATCTTCAACAGGTGTGACATTCGGAAGTGGCGTGATCTGCGAAGCAAATGCCTTCATATGTTCATGTATCTGCTCAGTCTTGTCTTCCGGCATACCATGACGACCATAATAATCAGGTAATATTGTATTGATGTGTGAATCAGGTCCCCACATATAATCGGCCTCTTGGCGGGAACGTGTGGACATTAGAACGGGTGCACCTGTCATCTGTTGCATCCAACCCGACAATCCAAGATGATCGGGGTGATGGTGGGTCAGTACAATCTGACGGATATCGCTAAAGATCAGACCGAGAGCTGCCAACGCTTCACTCCACTCCTGTTCTGTTTCCGAATTGCGCGGTCCCGGATCTATAATGGTTATCTTCCCATCCGGTTCTGATAACACATAACTGTTCACCCATCGCAAGGGAAACGACATGCTGATCTTGACCCGGTGTATGCCCTCTGTCATGGGCATCTCTTCTGTGCGCTTCATGTTATCCCCCTTCCAGACTGTTTCTGTTCACTCCACAGGACGACGGCCAACAAAAATCATGCGTGGAGAAGTCTGCTCGTCATATTTCTCTTCGTCATAGCCACCATGTACCTGATCTACGTGAAGTTCAGCTTTACTTAACAGCTCGCTCAGTTGATCCTTTGTATACAACTTTACACGCTCCTGATATACCCGCGGTTCATGTCCGGATGTGGTGTCCGTAATGCGAATCTCCTTCTGCACAAAACCTTCCTCAATCTTGCGATACTCCTCAATCCGCTGCCCCTCATCCTCTCGGACGGAGTGTGGCATCAGATGCCGAGTCACATAAGCCGTATTCATAAAATCAATAATATAGCTGCCACCCGGGCGAAGCATGCGATGAATGGCACGTAATACTTTCAATTGTTCTCCGTCCTCCAGGAAATAACCAAACGATGTGAACAGATTAACTACAGCGTCAAAGCCACCTTTCAGCGGGAGTTCACGCATGTCCGCATGACACCACGATACTCGGTGTTCGGTGTCCATTAGGCGCGCTTCACGTAGAAGCACATCGGACAGATCAACTCCGGTCACTCTCAATCCTGCATCAGCAAGTGCCATGGAGTGCCGTCCCATACCGCAGCATAGATCCAATACTTCAGCATTGGGCTCAAGCTTCAACCAATTGATCATTTTATGTACTTCCTGATAGGCACCCTGCACATCCCGGTGCTTGTATACGAGAAGGTAATCTTCTCCAAAACTCTTTTCATACCATTCCGTCATCCATTCTCGCCCTCCACTTGTCACTGGCTCTCTATCTATAGTCACTGTTGTACAAGCCTGATCATTTCCCCTAGCTTTAATGTATTGTACCGTCTTTATTCTGCAAACTCAAAAAATTCCAGTAGATCATCTACATTGAAGAGCCAAAATGCACACGATATAATGTTAGACATACGCATACCCCTGCGAATCGGTTAATTATAAGCAACAGGAGGTGTTCTTATGATTCACATCGGACTTACCGGATGGGGGGATCAGGAAGATCTCTATCCAAACCGTACCAAAGCCAAAGACAAGCTCAGTCTATACGGACAATACTTCTCCACCGTGGAGGTGGATAGTTCCTTCTACGCCGTTCAACCCCGGGATCGAATGGCACGGTGGGCTGCAGAGACGCCCGAATCCTTTGCTTTTATCATCAAAGCCTATCAGGGAATGACCGGACATCTGCGAGGCAAACCCTACTTCACCAGCACGTCGGAGATGTATAAGGCTTTTCGGGAATCACTGGAACCCGTCATTGAAGCTGGCAAGATGCAGGCAGCCTTGTTTCAATATCCACCTTGGTTTGAGTGCAATAAGGACAACGTCAAAGAGCTTCGTGAAGTGAAACTTCGAATGGAAGGCATTCCGTGCGCACTCGAATTCCGCCATCGCAGCTGGTATGAAGATGGCATGCGCGAGCGGACGCTTTCGTTCATGAAGGAGCAAGGCTGGATTCATAGTGTCTGTGACGAACCTCAGGCAGGTTTAGGTTCCATTCCTATCGTGCCACAGGCGACGGATTCGGAGATGACGCTGGTTCGCATGCACGGACGCAACGTGTCCGGCTGGCATCAGAATGGTGCGCCTAATTGGCGCGAGACCCGTTACCTGTACCGTTACAACAAGGAAGAATTGTTGGAATGGAAAGGGTATCTGGAGCAATTGCAAGAGCAGAGCAAGGATGTCTATGTTATTTTTAATAATAACTCCGGTGGCGATGCAGCGGCGAATGCACAGATGATGATGGACCTGCTGGACCTGCCAGTGAAGCCTTTTCCTGACCGTACTGAACCAGAACAGAAAGAAGGACCGGAGCAATTAGAGTTATTTTGATCCGAGCTAATGATGCAGTTATTCATATTATTGGGTGAAGGTAAGTGTATTTATATATTGCTATCATGCTGATCAAATTCGGGATTGGAATAAAACTAAAAGCGGCAAGCCTGAGGGCATTGCCGCTTTCTTTAGCTGGTAATCTACCTATAGAAAGCTATCAACATACATTCGTTTCGTTGCGTCAAACATCAGCGCTGCGCGGCTGTAACCGAAGAATCGATATGCGCCTCACGGAGCTGCTGATTCATTTTATGCACTTCAATGCCAGCCAAGAGCACAATGCCAATCCCGTGGGTATCGTTCAGATTCCATCCCAGATCATCGCGATAATACAAGGCAGTAAACGAGTACCCGGAACCCCGGCATACCCCATATACATTGCCCTTATAGTCAATCGACAAACGCGTCAAACCTTCCCATCCTTTACGTACCGCCTCCAAATAAGGCTCCGGCTGTTCCAGCCAGCCTTCCCGAATACCACGGGCATAAGCGTAGATGAACATGGAGGTGCAGGAGGTTTCTTCATACGAATCCGGGCGGTTCAGCACCTGATGCCAAAGTCCATTTTCCCCTTGCAGCGCCAGATAACCTTGACTTAGATCACGATAGAAACGTAACAGTTCCGGCCGCTTCGCATGATCATGTGGCAGGATGGATAACAATTCGGTTAATGAAAAGAGCACCCAGCCGTTCCCTCGTCCCCATGGAATACCTGTCGCCCGACCACGCACAAAATCATACACATGGGACATGATCTGTTGATCGGGAAGGTAGAGGTATTTACGGAACATCAGAAACTGATTGATCGCATCATCCCAGTACGCCCTATCTCCTGTCAACTGACCATAACGCATCAGAAAAGGTGTGCTCATGTATAAGTCATCACACCACATCGTCTCTTGACGCATCTCCCCACTGCCGCGAACCCGGTAAAAGGCACCATCCTCCAGACGTTCTTGCTCATCCGTAATGTAGCCCGCAATCCGATCCGCGGTATCTCTTCCCCCACGAATATCACCCAACTCCATCGCAGCAAGCAGCGTAGACCCAAACGAACCGCAATCATCCAGGCTGTCGATGGCAGACAGTTGATTATTGATTCCTGCCGCACCATATCCTTCCCGATCCCATAGACCATAGCGGTCGAATGAAGTACTCAGTTCAATATGTTGCCGCACATACTGAATGTAATCATCCCGTCCCAATTCCTGTCCTGTCTGGAGCAGTCCAAGCAGGGTAACACCGAGCGGATAATTCCACTTCCCGTAATGTGTATTCTCCAGGTAAGGACGAACATGGGTATCAGGAAGGTCTACCCGCCAATATACACCTTGTGCGCCATCATCAAACACGGTATCTGTTCGCACGATGTCAGCATGGGGTGGTTCTGCATCGGGAGCAAACATACCTGTGTACAGCCAGGGGTCAGAGCATCCTGCAACCGGATGAGGTGGTTTCAGGCTCCAGCCTGTGGAACCCGAACGCTCGACATCTTCCAAAGTGAATCCCCATGATCCACCAAGTGCTTGAATTTCACCTTTCGCGACCAGATCCGAAGAACCGTAACGGCGTGGGAGTTCAACGCGGAAGTTACCGCTACTTCCAGCAGAGTATACTTCCGTGCCACCCACATACAGGGTCAAAGCTCCATCATGATTTCCTTTTAAAATAATTGGCGTTGATCCCGGCAAGATTACATCCAGTCTCGTCCATGCATAAGCCACAGCGGGTTGTTCCGCACCAAAGATGCGAGCAAATGAACCCTTGCTCTGCTCCTCATCTGTCCAGCCCCTTCGCGGATACCAGGAAAGGCCCGTTTCTTCTTCCGTCATGCCGTCACGAGGAAGAGATAATACAGGTTCATCGACGGGTTCCGAATATAACCAGCCCTCCTGTCCTTGACGATCTGCCCCAGGAGTGAGGAAGTGCAGCGGGAAATTTTTGAATGAGGCTGTTCCGTAAATACCGCCGAATCCTACTTCTGTTTTGACAAAACATAGCAACACATCATTCCAGCCATAGTTCACGGAAATCGGAATCTGGGTTCTTCGTTCGGGAAACAACTCCTGCAACAACTCAGACTTGAATACCTCTTCGCCGTTCACATAGATCGTCACCGGACTATAACAGTTCAGGCCCGTATTTAACGTTGTATTCTGCTCGCTCCATAACTTGCCCCATACATACACGTACTGCCCTGCATGCGCCTCTACGCATTTCTCATTCAGATTCAGGTCGTAGCGATAGTCGCCAAGCCTACGAAAACCACCCTGATGATAAGCTCTGAACAAAAATGAATGTTTCGGATGATCACCAATATAACGCTGAGCCACCGTAGTCAATATATCCGGAATTGAATCGTATACCTTGCCTGCAATCGCCTCGTTCTCATGAAAATAACGAATGATCGTCAGCTCCTTCCTTATACCTTGATTCGTTCGCTTAGCCGCAATGTCTCTCCGCCATGCACTTCAACAACCTGTTGATCTGCCGTGAACCAAACCGGGATGGCAGACGGATTATGGATGATGGATCGATCGGCTGAACACTCCAGTCGTTGCACCGCTTTCCAATAGGCAATCACTTCGATGTTCGTGGCATACCAAATATCGTCCCTGCCGCCAATCTGCTCACCAAACTGTTCGATGATCTCCCAGTTGTCGTTGTCATTGAACTCATAACTGTGACCCCAGACATAGAGTAATAGTGGCGTACCTGTTTTGGAATGTTGGATAAAACGTTTGGCATGCCCCGCCAGATCATGGTTATGATGACAGGTCGGGTGCCATTCAAGGGGACGGTCTGGCAACGTGTATCTGCCATGTGATTCAACGGTACGAGCATAATCGATGCCAAGCCACTCCAGCTTTGTACTTAACGCACGGTCATATCCTCCGTTGGGATAAGCCATGCCTCGTACCGGATAACCGACGAGCTGCTCCAAGGCTTTTCGGTCTTCCATAATCTCTTCGGTCAATAGTTCATTCGGAACATAAGGCAGCGTAGGGTGAGTAACCGTATGAACGGCCACTTCATGACCCGCATACAGTTCAGCAACTTCCCCCGCCTCAATGCGGCCTGGATTATCCAGGGTACCGGAGTTCAGATTAAAGGTTCCCCGTAGACCATACCGATTACAGATCTCCACCAGTCTGCGATCATGCACCACTCCGTCGTCATAACTGAGCGTTAACGCTTTCATCACACCACCTGGATAGCGGTCAAACTGAATACGATGTCCCATCCCTTACTTCCACTCCTTTATCCTAATTCTTCAACAGGTACATGACCTGCATCCTGTAATTGATGATGTTCCGAATCAAAATACGTACCTTCCAGCAGGCCGATCAATGTGTTGGTAATCCGCACTTCAATGTCGTTGTCTCCCGGACGCAACCAGGAGGCCTCTCCCTTCCAGCGATACGGAGACCAGCATCTCACACCCAGACTATGTCCGTTCACCCGCACTTCCACCACATCCTGCACACGCCAATCGCTAAATTCCAGTTCAAACGAGGTAATATCTTCCCCTGGCTCATCCAGCCAGAACGTGCGTTTATAACTCATTTCCCCGGCAAAATAGGGATACAGCGGCTGCGGTTCAGGTCCGATACGAAGGGCCGTGTCCGACTCCCGTACAAGCGAAGCCATGCCTTCATGATGGAACTCCACGCCGAATCTTCCCTGTAGATACAGGGGATCCACGAGGCCATCCTCATCTTTCGTTACCTGCACAATCACCGTCATTTCGTTAAGACCGCTGTGCAGCAGCTCTGTAATTTCACAAGCGATATTATTGTGGTCGGTTATTTCAATTGGATCGAATTGTTCCTTTTCAAGCAGATGCCCATTAATCTCCATCGACCAAGTGCCCGAGATCGCCGCTCTGTCCATGAATAAAAGGCATGCAGACAATGCCGTTCTCAGCTCAAATGTGGTCGTATAACGGCACTCGATCGGGTAAGCAACGGATGCCTTTTTCGGTGTGCCAAACACCTGATTAAACTGGACTGGCAGATGCTGCTCCGATAATTCTGCCGCCTGATCAATAAACGGTTTTACAGCTACATGCTGGCTTTCCAGAATCACACCATTAGCATTGGAAGCCTGAAGATGGAATTGTCCCATTCGCAAAATGTTAGGCTGCACCGTTTCCAGTCGCCATGGCCCTTCCGAAGGGACCATGATCTTACGGGCCTGATTAGCTCCTGCCGATACAGCCGTTACGAACCCCGAACCAGTTTTGTCTGTTACATCCACCTTCGTTGTTAATGCCTCTTCCTTCGCAGGTTGTAAAGTAAGACGAACAGCATGTGCTTCATAAGGCGCCAGCGTAAGTGAAATACAACATTCCCCGCCACTGCTCGTATACGGTAATGTCTGAAGCTGTCCGGTCTCCAGATCAAGTCGTTCTGCCACCAGACAAGCACCCTCTGTCAGCTCCGTTCCATCCCACAGCTGTCTGGCGACCAGCTTCAACTGTCCCTTCAGGTCCTGACCCTCCTGATTGGTCAAAAAAACCATGTGCTCTCCAGCCGACAATTGACGGGTGTGCATCAACAGGGAGGCGCTCTCCTCCTCCATAATCCAGCAGATGGGTTCGGGTAACACCTGATCGAGCAGGAGAGAGATCAGCTCCAGCGAAAAGTCATCTCCCTGCCCCGTTCCTGCGGGTAGAAAATAAGCATTCCCCTCACCTTGATGCCACATGGTTTCACGGTTATCGTGACCCGTGTCCCCTCCACGGCCCCAGTACACCTCTTGCGGCTGCTCGCCCGCACCAAAGAACTGGGTAGCTTCATCTCCCTCCGGACTTCCCGGCTGAATCGCAATATGTGGAGGCATCCCAACAGAAATGACGGTCCCTCCCTGATGAACGAATCGCTTCACCTGTTCCCAGGCCGCGGCCTCCAGATTCAGCATCGGTGGCAGAATCAGTACGTCATAACGGGCAACGCCGATCTGAATGATGCCATCCGTTAAGTCAGCTTCAGCCAACAATTCGGGATCAAGGTGATCATAGTCACGTCTGTTCTCAAGCAGATGTGTCGTGATCCTCATCCAGTCCTTCGTTAGACGATTCAGTTGCACCCGTTCTGCTTCGTCTTCGCCGCTATACTCAAATCCATGCAGCGGATTACCCATCAGACTCCAGAATGTCGTCGTTGGGTCAAGCACGGCAATACGAATATCTGCTGCTCCGGTGCTCATGAGATAGCTCAAACGTCCGGTATAATCCCCCAACTGCCGGAAATGCTTCCAGTAGGGATTCTGTAAAAATTGAGATGGCGGTGCATCATGCTTTGCCAGCCCACCAATCGTATAGAAAAAGGCGTGAAAGTTATAAAAATTGGTGCCCATGGCGGCCATTCGATCGATCATCCACTTGGCATCCTGTAGCGTCATCGACCAGCCCACACTGTGAAAACATTCAATCAGATTGCGGCTTCGGCCCAATTGCCGGGCAAGCGAACTGACCATCTTGGGATTGTCACGCATCTTTTGGCCGTATCGTTCCAGAATCCACGATAAGGATCGTCCAATTTTCTCATGGGCCGAATCACCACCTGGCATATGGCTGAACAACTGGGTGGTCATCCGTACGCCAGGCACCTCAGCCGCATACTGGATTCCTGCTTCCTCACACCAATCATGCACCTGTTTGTGATAGGACTCCCTGAGAAGCAGGTGCAGTGACTGGTAATAGTCATACCGAATACGATGCGCGTCCGGAACATCACCATATAACAGCGCCGGTAGCGAATCGATCAGACTATAACCACAACGCTCACTGAAATAACGGGGAAGCTGTTGGGACCAGGGGATACGGCCCAGCGGTGCAATCTCATCCGAGAACATGCCTTTGATTACGCTTTCAAATTGATCTCCAACCGCTGACTTATAACGCTCATGTGTCAGTTCAATAAAACGACTCATCGCTTCCTTGTGACAAGGATCAACAAAGTTGCCGTAATATTTGAAGTCGTCGATTTCCATTTCTTGAAATATAATCAACTCCCAATCACCCGGGGGAACATCCCACAACAAGCGGAACGCTGTTTGGTAGGTGAAGAACCGCTTGCGGTTATACGATGTGAGTCCGGTCTCCTGATAGACCTGATCGGTCTGGATATTGCCGATTTTGCTGCGCAAATCAATGGATTCATGCCACAACCGTTTGCCCTGTGCATCCTTGGGAATCGCCTTGGCAACCAAGACTCGTCCCCATGGCAACTCCAGATCCACAGCTTCCTCGCCCTGAACCACCAACTGATGATGCACGAGCTGGCGCTGCTTCGCTTCAGGGAAATCAAGGGTCACTTCCCCGCCAGCCATCCCGCTTGGATATGGATATTCGTCATATAACCATACCTGCATGCCATGGTCGGCCGCCGCTTCCACTGCAATCCGCACCTTATCAAACCACGCTTCGGAGAGATAGGGAATTTGCAGTCCTTGACGTGGACAGATAAAGAATCCGCCTACACCTTGCGCGGCCATCTCAGCCACCTGCCGCTTAATCTGCTCTTCTTCCATATCCCCGTTCCAGAACCAAAAGGGATGGACCCTGTACTGCGCCTCGGGATTTTCAAATGCATCCCCGTTCCACATGTTGCCTTCCTCCCTGCATGTTCAAGAGTGGTCGTTAAACTTTACTAATAACGTTCATTTAAGTTCAAATAGGTTTGTTTCGCTTTGATTATACATCAAAAACCATATTCAGGAAGTCATAATTTCCAGAAAGTTGGATGATTTTTTTGTTCACGGATCAAGCCATTACAGCGATAAAAAAAGCCCGGCTGTCCCCGTTACCCTGAAAGCACGGCTGCCGGGCTTTTGCTTATAAGACTACTTCAGTGCAGCGTACAGTTCATTGACTTCTTTCACATAATCGTCTCCGCCGTTGTTCTTCCACAGGGTAACAGCATCTTCGAATCCTTTCTCATCAATCTGACCTACGATATATTTGATCCGTGCATCGTTAATGATATTGTCCAGCTGCGGTCCTTTCTGAGCATAAACATCAGAGATCAGCGGTTCACCAGGATTGGCGATGACAATCTCTTCGTTGGCCTTCTGCACCTGTGCAACCTTTTCACGGACAGGTGTCTGTTGTACGCGAAGCGTCTTGTCCTCGGGAACAAACATCAAAATCTGATTCAAGCCCTGCAGATCGCGGAGAGCAAGCTTATCAGTGGATGGGATAATGTAGTCCCCTTTTTTCTCATACTGCTTGCCTTCCAGTCCATTCCCAAGCAGCGCCTGCAATTCTGGTTCATTGAGTTGATCCAGAAAGCTTAGCACCTTCTTCAGTTCCTCTTCCGTTTTGACACTGCCTTTGGAGATGGCAATCATTCCGGAATATCCGGACGTTGGCATATCCCGCAGCCCCTTCGGACCTTCCATGGCTTGCAGCACATCCACCCGTCCTGCCGCATTCGGATCTTTATCAAGTATTTTCTGGTCCATGCGCTGGGCATTGTCTGCTACATCCACCATGACACCCGCTTGCCCATTCACAAATGGATCAGGCAGTTTCGTCGCATCCATTACCGCAAAGTCCTTGTTCACCAGACCCTCGCTGTAGATCTGGCGGAAAAATTTCAGTGCTTCCATGTATTCTGGTGTCTCATGCGCAGGGATTAGCCCCCCGTTGCCATCATCTCCCCATTTGTTGGGGGCACCGAACCATACCTGCATGTTATCCCACGGGCCCGTGAATTTGCTGGCTACCAGACCGTACGTATCATCCTTTCCGTTACCGTCCGGGTCATCCTTCGTGAACGCTTTCAATACATTGTAAAATTCATCAATCGTCTTTGGCTCTTCCAGCCCCAGATTCTCCAGCCAGTCCTTACGGATCGTCACCCCATTACGTCCCAGAGGGCGAGCCCGATAAATCCCATACGTTTTGCCATCGATAGAGGCATTATTGATGATGATTTCATTCATCTGGCTCAGGTTCGGATAGTCCTTCAGATAAGGACCAAGCTCCCAGAATGCTCCGGTTCGTGCCGCATTAATGAAACTTGGAGACTTCCCTAACACCACCATAATCTGAGGCAGCTTTCCCGAGGCCAGTGTAATGTTGAATTTGTCTTCATACGAGCTGCTTGGCACCCACTGCAGGTTCACATCCACCTTGGTCAATTCCTCCAGCTTCTGAATCACAGGGCTGTTGTCCGGCGGATTCTCCGCTTCAAAGTTCGGTAGCATAATCGTGAGCTGATCGGTACCACCCGCAGCGGTTCCTGAATCTGCTTTGTCCGTGGAGCATGCGCCCAGAATTGTACTAAGTACCAGTGACGCAGAGAGTAGCAGTGCCCCTTTTTTGAATCCCGTTTTTTGTCCCATACGTTCTCCCCCTTGGCTTTAGCCTTTGATTGAACCTAACATGACACCTTTGGCAAAATGCTTCTGCAAAAACGGATACACCAGCAAAATCGGAATCGTACCTACAACGATTACAGCCATTTTGATCGACTGCTCTGGGGGCTGTACAAAATTGGGGTCCATGTTTGCCATATCTCCGACACTGGCTTGCGAGAGTAACACGATCTGTCTCAGCATGACTTGCAGTGGCCATTTGTCACTGTCGGAAATGTACAGCAGTGCCGAGAAAAAGTTGTTCCAGTGGCCTACGGCGTAGAACAAGGCAAACGTGGCAATGACCGGCTTCGATAAAGGCAGAACGATTCGCCACAGCACCCCGAGATCCGAACAGCCGTCGATACGGGCCGCTTCCTCCAGCCCGGGCGGCATTTGCTGAAAAAAGTTTTTGACAACTATTAAGTTAAAAGCGCTGATCGCGCCAGGAAGCATAAGGGCCCAGTAGGAATCAAGCAGTCCCAGTCCACGAATGACGAGATACGTTGGAATCATGCCACCGCCAAATAACATCGAGAAAATTACCATGTTCATCATGACGTTGCGACCCCAAAAGTCACTTCTGGATAGTGGATAAGCCATCGTTAGTGTGAAAAACAGATTGACCAGTGTACCTGCCACCGTGATGAAAATGGAAACACCAATGCTGCGAAAGATCGTGGACGATGAAAAGATATACTCATACGCGCTGAAGGAAAACACCTTCGGAATGAGGAAAAAACTGCGTTCGGTAATCTCGGCTTCCGTTGCGAAAGAATTCCCTATAATATACAGGAACGGAAGGACGGTTAATATGCCCAGAATCCCCAGCATGACGTAATTGAAGATATCAAATACCTTGCCGGCAGGGCTGTTGTATAGACGGCTGTTCATGGGCGCTCCTCCTTAATAAATTCCGGGATGGCCGAATTTTTTCGCAAGTTTATTACTGCCAAGCACCAGGATAATCCCCACCACAGACTTGAATAGTCCAACAGCAGTACTGTAACTGAATGCACCTTGCGTAATCCCTACCGTGTACACATACGTATCAAATACGTCTGCCACATCCCGGTTGAGGGAGTTGGTCATCAGATAGATCTGCTCAAATCCGGTATCGAGGAAGTTCCCCAGTCTGAGAATGAGCAAAATGACTATGGTCGTACGAATGGCTGGAAGCGTGATATGCCACATTCGCCGTAATCGTCCGGCGCCATCCACAATGGAGGCTTCATATTGTTCCGTATCGACACCTGCGAGGGCTGCCAAGAAAATGATTGTGCCCCAACCCATCTCCTTCCACATCATCTGAACAATAATCAGCGGACGGAACGAACCCGGACTGGAGAGTACATCAATAGGCTTGCCTGTAATCCAGGCGATCAGGTCGTATAACACCCCGCCCTGCTGGGTCAGAAACACGTACGTGATACTGGCGATAATCACCATGGATACAAAATGGGGTACATAGACCAGCGTTTGAATCGTTCTTTTGAAGAAAGCGACCCGAATTTCATTTAATAATAAAGCTATAATGATCGGTGCCGGGAAAAAGAAAATAAGATCATACAGCGCAAGAACCAGCGTATTGCGTAATAGTCGGAAGAAATCCGGGTTGGAGAAAAAGTTCGTAAAGTTCTCTAGCCCTACCCAGTTACTCTCCCGGATGCCCAGGAAAGGCTGGTAGTCCTGAAAGGCAATGACGATCCCCCACATGGGCAAGTATTTAAAGATGACAAAGTACAAAAAGCCGGGAAGCACAAGTACATATAACCATTTGTTTCGTTTAATCTGCCTTTTCCAATTGGACTCCTGTTTTAATGGCCTTGTGGCCATATCCGCTTGAGCAGTTGCAGCGCCGTTGGTATTCCAGCCCGTCTTCCCGTTCATCATGTCTCCCCTCCCTCAACGATGTAAGCGTTATCAATCAACCTAATACTCAGACTATACAGCCGATCTTTTTCCAGCAACCTTCATTTTTTGCATCAATACGTCATGATGGTCGGAAAGCACGCTATAACGCCATTTTCACAAGAAACTGAACATAACGTAGCAGGTAGAATTGCACATTTTTGCGGGTTTATCCTTCTTTGTATCACGGTAAAAAAAAAGAAAAAAAACGACATCCACTAAAGCTGAATGCCGGTCTGAAATGAATGACAAAGATATAAACGGTTATTGTCCAAACCATTGATCGCGATACTGACTCGGGGTAACTCCCTCCTGTTTCTTGAAAATCCGATTAAAATAACTATGCTGATATCCCACAGCCGCCGCAACATCATTAATTTTCATCGTTGTCTCACGTAACAATTGCTTCGCCGCATCCATTCTCACACGTGTCAAATAATCAATAAAATTAATGCCTGAAACCTGTTTGAAAGCCTTACTCAGTGCATAGGGTGTCATCTGCTCCTCGTCAGCGCAGTTTTCCAGCGAAATGTCGCTGCGGTAATGTGTATCGATATACAACATCGTTCGTTCCACCACCAGTTTCAGCGGTTCCTGCGATCGTGCTTCAACCTCTTGTATATAAGGTATGAATACCTCATTCATCATCCACTGCCTCATCTGTACAGGTTCACGAATACCGGATAAGCGCTCATACATGTTGCAACCACCAAACAGCTTATACGGTGTGACCCCCGTTTGCAGCATCATGTGCTGAATGCTGCCGAGCAATTGAAGCATCATCTGTTGCACCTGAAATTCGGTACTGCCCGTCCGTGTAATCTCACTCATGAATTGTTCCAGCACACGTTCCGCTTCGGCTTGTTTGCCCAGCCTGACCGCCTGTAACAACTCCCGTTCCAGCCCAAGCGGATAGGAAGCCGCTTCATTTCTGCGGAAACACTCCTCATCCTCCAGATCGAGGATCTGACTTCCTTCCTCCACACTGCGATATGCCACGGCCTGTTCCATCTCGACAAATCGTCCGGGCAGTTCCTGAAGTGAAGCTGCTGGGCGACTGACCATCAAGGTCACCTTCATTTTGAGGGTCCGTCCAATGACCTCCACCAGTTCCTGTCCCCATAACAGCGCTTGTGACTTGACAGGTTCATCCTGAGGAGCGATTACAAGCATGGCGGAAGACAGGTCATGAAAGTTCATGACACTGATCTGTTTGAAATAATTTTTCGCCACTTCCTGAGTGATATTCACTGCTGCAAAGGTGACTAATCCCGTGTCCTGGCTTCCAAATCTGCCTTGCAGCTGCTCGTACCCCGTAAAATACATCTGCACCAGCAAATACTGCTGGCCCTCCAGCTCAAATCCGAGATGACGCATGCGCTGCTGAAGATCCTGCTCGTTATAGGCATATAGATGCCCCTGTACAAGTTGTAAGACAAAGCTGTCGCGCAGATGGGGCAGCTGCTCCTGCAATTGGCGATGTGCCGTGACACTCCGGGAGGTCAGTTCGTTCCACTGTTGCTCCAGCAGCTCAAACTCGTCCAGCTTGGCATCCATTGGTGTTGTTTCGTTTCTGCCAGGCGTAAGCAGATGCAGCATCCGTGCTACAGGCGAATAGATGCGGCGGGAAGCAAACCAGGATAACAACAATCCCAGGATGAGACTGCCTGCACTCGCAATAACGATGATTTTGGATACCAGCTTGACTGGCGAAGTGACAGAGGTCAAAGGTGCTGCGGAGACGTAAGTCCAGTCCGAATCGATCCGACTCAATGAACCGTATGAGACAGAATAGGTCTGATCCTCATATCGGAACAGGAATGAGCGGCTGCCCGCATGCAGGGCTACTTCTTCTTTTAGCTGCTGCTCAAAAGCAGAAGTCTCTCCCGCCGTTCCCGGATTCCCGGTAACCAGAGTGTTTCCTTCCTGATCCATGAGGAACGTCAAACCTTCGTCATAAGGAGTAAGCGTTTTCAATAAACTGGCGACTTTCTCGTTATCCAGCGTGATGATCAGTGCACCAAACGGATTAATGCTCTCCCCCGGTATCTTATGTACTAGAACAAGTGCATTGCCTGCATCCGTATGCAGTAGACTATCGTTGGTCGAAGGTTCGGTATCTCTGTTGATGCTGGAAACCCAGTCTGTCCAGTACACGTGGTTCCCCATGGAAAGGTATCGATCATATGCTTGTACTTTGGCTTCATCGTTCAATTCGGTATAATCCCGATTAAACAAGATTGGCTTAGGCTCCTGCAAATACAGCTGTGCTGACTTGATCAGTGGATGGGAACCTTGTAATACGTATAAGGTAGTCACAATCTCCTGCGTTTCGTTAAAATAATACACAAAATCCAGCGTTCGCAATGCATTGCCAAACCTCGGTTCAAAAGCCCAATGGGATAAGTTCATCTCCAGATAAGCCAGCTGGTCATCCACATTGCGTGCCCGGTTCTCGATCTGGTTCTGATGCATCTGATTAAACTCGGTTTCCATCCGGCCAACAACCTGTTGATACATGACGATACCTGTGATTAGTCCGGGAATGCTGGCAATGAGTAAAATAAGCATCAGGCTGTTTCGATAAAATCGTCCTTTATGCCTTCCTGCCTTCAAATCGGATAACCGCTTGAATCTGCCAAATATTCGATCGCTCCTAGTCGGCTCCATCGCTGCTCACCTGCCTGCTTGCATCGGGTCTGACTGTCATGGAAACTTCCTCAACTCCCCTGAGAATATATGGATGAAATCCTTTTCTTGTATTATACGCACAATCCTCAGGTGAATGAAACGATCTGTAACCGATCATTTTTTTAACCAATGTTTTATTAACATGACAAAATGGATTACAATGAGATATAGCAAACATGAAGGAGGCCTTTTTAATGAAAGAACAGACTTATTTTGAACAAAATAGAGAAAAACACCTGGCAGAACTGAATGAATGGTTGTCCATTCCAAGTATCTCTGCCATTTCAGAGCATAAAGAGGATATTAACCGTGCAGCACAATGGGCAGCAGATGCGCTCACACGTGCAGGCATGGAAAACGTAGAGGTCATTCAAACGGCTGGACATCCGATTGTCTATGCAGATCACCTGCATGCACCCGGCAAACCGACGGCTCTGATCTATGGACACTATGATGTACAACCTGTAGACCCCCTTAACCTGTGGGACACGCCTCCTTTCGAACCTACCGTTCGTGATGGCAAGCTGTTCGCTCGTGGTGCAACGGATGACAAAGGACAGATCTTCCTACATATCAAGGCAGTAGAAGCCCTGCTTGCCGAAAACAAAGAACTTCCGGTTAACGTTAAGTTCTGCATCGAAGGCGAAGAGGAAATCTCCAGCCCGAACTTGCCCATCTATCTGAATGAACATACAGACAAGCTGCGTGCAGATATGGTACTGATCTCGGATACGTCCTTGCTTGAAAAAGGTAAACCGGCGATCTCTACAGGCCTGCGTGGCCTATGCTCGCTTCACGTAGATCTGAACACAGCCAATACCGACTTGCACTCCGGTTCATTTGGTGGCGGTGTACCCAACGCACTGCACGCACTCGTATCCTTGCTCGCTTCGTTGCATGATGAGCAAGGCCGCGTGAGTGTAGATGGTTTCTACGACGGCGTACTGCCACTGTCTCCTGAGATGAGAGAAGAATTTGTGAAACAGGGCTTCAATGAAGAACAGCTTCGTCAAGACCTCGGGCTGGAGCAATTGTACGGCGAAGAAGGTTACTCGTTCGTGGAACGTGTAGGCGCTCGTCCAACATTGGAACTGAACGGCGTATGGGGCGGTTTCCAAGGCGAAGGTAGCAAAACGGTTATTCCGAAGGAAGCTCATGCCAAAATCACCTGCCGCCTCGTGGCGGACCAAGACCCACAACATGTATTGGATCGTATCGAAGCACATCTGCGCGCTCACGTTCAACCGGGTGCAACGCTGCATGTGAAACAGATCGAGAAAGCTTTTGCTTTCAACACTGATCCTTCCAATCCAATTCTGCAAAAAGCAGCAGATGCATATGAGCACGTGTATGGCGTTCGTGCCCTCTTTACCAAAGATGGCGGCTCCATCCCGATTGTTGAGAAACTCTCACGTGTACTCGAAATCCCTGCTGTCATGATGGGCTTTGGCTTGCCGGATGAAAATCTGCATGCACCGAACGAGCACTTCAACCTGGAGAACTTTGATAAAGGGTTGTTGACGATTGTTCAGTTCTTGAAGAGTTTGTAAACACTCTTACACGAGGTCACTACGCGGGGAGAATAAGCTTCCGATCGCTGTTATCCCCCAATTTCTTTGATCCCCTTTTCTAAAGGGAGAAATTCGGGTGATAAAGGCAAACGCTCCGCTTCTTCAGCTTTTTTCTCCCCACTCCGTTAACGTGTAAATTATTTACTCAACTTCATAGAGGGGCAGGTAGATATTACAAAAACGGTGGCCTACAGGTCATCGTTTTTGTTTGAATCGATTTCGTCCCCTTCACTGCCTTGCAGCTTGTCGCAGACTGATTTTAGGATTGAGCCTATTTTACAAATGTAGGGTAGTAGGTAGGTATATAAGTATACAAAAGGGGTGTGCCGTCCAACTTCATGACGGTACACCCCTTTTATAATTGGTGATCTAGATCTATTCGTTTCAATGTACGTTCATTAGCCCTGTAACTAGAAGGAGTAACCCACTTTCGGGACATCCTCCAGATTCTACTCCCCTCATTCCCTTTATGTGCGGAATGTTGTGAACTTCAGCATGTGCACAAGCTTGGATAAGTGTGCAATTTCCTGCTGGACTCCAGAGGTGTCCGTTCCTGCCATTGCCTGGTTCGCTCGCAGAGTTCTACGTGTGTTCAGCATACCCTCGATCAGTTTCATGACCGTGTTGCGTCCACGATGATCGACAATCATATACTTTTTGCGTGCATCCAGCTCTACCCATACGATGTTGCTGAATGATGTAAACAGATGCCTGCGGTACAGCTCCATATCGGTCTCATTGTAATGCTCGCCATAAAAGGCATAGTATCCGTGTATGTGCAACTTCTCCGCCAACACTGTGATGAACGGATCATGTTCGAGCATAGCGTTACGTTCCATGTTTCACGCCTCCGTTATGCGTGATCCGCAGATCCCGTCTTTTTGAGATCTATTTTAACATATTGTGCAAGGTGTTGCCTCTCCACAGATAGAAGCCAAGTTTTAACTCCGAAGACCGATGCATCACAAACCGATCCGTCTGCCCTTCACCCACACACCCTCAATATCCAGCTCCGCATTTAGCAAAACGACATCTGCCTGTTTTCCTTGAGCCAGGGAACCTGTCCGATGATCAATGCCCAGCAGGCGTGCCGGTGTCAGACTTGCTGCACGTGATGCAGCGTTCAGACTCAGGCCCACTTCCTGTACCAGGTAACGGAAACCGCGAATCATCGTCAGTGTGCTTCCCGCCAGTGCGCCGCCGTCCTTCAGTCTGGCCTCTCCATGCTTCACGATTACAGGCAGGTCGCCGATCTTGTACTCCCCATCATCCAATCCCGCAGCAGACATGGCATCCGTGATCAACACGAGTTGATCGTTATGTTGCTTCAATTGAGCGAGAATTGATATCGCCGCTGGGTGTACATGAATGCCGTCAGCAATCACTTCGGCGCTGATGCGTGGATCACTCAGCACGGCTCCGGCAGCCCCGGGTAGCCGGTGATGCAGCGGTGTCATGGCATTGAACGTATGTACCGCATGATGAAGTCCTGCTTCAACTGCACGTTCGACCTCTTCATAGGTCGCATCCGTGTGGCCGAGTGCCGCTGTAATCCGCTGTTCACGCAGCCATGAAATGACTTCCATTGCGCCTTCACGTTCCGGTGCCAACGTAACTTGACGGATAAGACCGGTATATTGCTTCTCCCATGCTTCAAGCCAGGATACATCAGGCAGAATGATGTGTTCCGGATTTTGCGCGCCAGGCCATTTCGGACTGAAAAACGGACCTTCCAGGTGTACACCCTCAAGCTGTGCATATGGCATTTCGCCTGAACGGTAGCGGTCCACTTCAGCAAGTACGCTGTCCAGTCGCTCTTTTGGAGCGGTCATGGAAGTTGCAAGCATCGCTGTTGTTCCCTGCGTACTATGAAAAGAAGTGATCTTGTCCAACACCTCCGGGCTTGCGTCCATAAAGTCTTCTCCGTTCCCACCATGCACATGGATATCAATGAATCCAGGCACAATAAGGCCGCGTTCCGGTACAGACAGCGGCAAAGCTTCTCGCCGAATCTGTTCAGGAAGACCTTCCGGTACCCCAGCATAAAGGATTTTTCCATCCCTCCAGGCTAATACACCGTCTTCCAATATCTCATTGGAAAGGAGTAGCTTGCCCCGAAGAAGAGAAATATTTTCATCACGCTGGCTCCCAGGTTCATGACTAATTGCTCCGGTCATCTCACCAGCCTCCCTGCTGCACGGTCCAGCAATACCACCACATTTGGATGACATTGCAAAAGCGATGCAGGACAGGCCGTTGTGATTGGGCCCATAAAAGCTTCGCGAATAATCTCGGCTTTTTCCTCGCCACGAGCAATAAGCAGAATCTGTTTGGCTTTCAAAATGGTACCGACACCCATTGTAATCGCCTGAGCCGGAACTTCATCGATGCTGTCAAAGAAGCGTGCGTTTGCCTTTCGCGTCTCGTCTTTCAGATCCACGACATGCGTTCGTCCTGTAAGTTCGGTTCCCGGTTCATTGAAGCCAATATGACCATTATGTCCAATGCCCAGCAGTTGCAGATCTACCGGTCCACGATCGTCCAGCCGTTGTTCATAGGAATTACATTCCTGTTCCAGATCGGCAGCCTGACCATCAGGCACATGCGTTCTCGCAAGATCCATATCAATATGATGGAATAGTTGTTCGTTCATGAAACTGCGGTAACTTTCACGATGTTCTGTTGGAAGTCCTACATACTCATCCAGATTAAATGAAGAAGCCTGTGAGAAGCTGACCAGTCCCTTCTGGTACAACGTGATAAGCTGTTTATATATGCCTACAGGAGAACTTCCTGTTGCGAGCCCCAGTACAGCCCGTGGTTTAGTCTGCAACAAACTGGCAATGAGGCCAGCACCCGTGGCGTTTAAATCTTCTTCATTTTCAAAAATACGTATGTTCATCTAGTTAAGCACCTCCGTTGTGTTGTACGCGATAGGACTGCACGTTGTGATAGGATTGTTCCAGTCTGGGGATGAAACGGTCAAAGTCGGCACTTACCATGCCTGTGAACAAAATATCGACCACATGCAACAGTGCAATACGTGAAGCCATATCTCCACGCCTCATACCTTCTTCCAGAGAAGAGGTGAACAGTGGGATATCAGATACCGTTGCGAGTGTATTACTTCCGTAGGAAGTCAATGAAATCGTAGAAGCTCCGGCCTGTTTGGCACAATGCAGCGCATCAATAGTTTCGGGTGTTTCGCCTGAATAGGATACCGCCATTGCCACATCTCCTTCGGTGAGCGAAGATGCGGATGTAATCTGCATGTGTGAGTCGGAGAAAGCCGTACAGCTCTTGCCAATCCGCACCAATTTTTGATAGAAATCCTGTGTAACAATTGAAGACGTAGCCACACCGTACAGATCGATGCGGCGAGCCTGGCAAAATAATTGCACGGCTTGCTCCAATCTGCCCAAATCCAGCAAACGGGTAGTATCTGCAATAGACGCAAGGTGGTTGGCTTCGATAGCTTCAACTATTTTGGATAGAGAATTGCCCGCTACAATATCCTGATACGCCGTTTCATCAGAAGCGTGGGACAATTCTGCGGCGAGTTTCATTTTGAAATCGGGAAAGCCTTTAAAATGAAATGACTTGCAAAAGCGGGTTACCGTCGCCGCACTTGTGCCACTCTGCTCTGCCAGATGACTAATCGTCCAGCCGGGAATGTCCGATGGAGATTGCATAATGACTTCGGCAATACGTCGCTCCTGAGACGGAAGGTTATTCAATTCTTGCTGCAACGCACGTAATATGGCTGCCATGAGGACCTCACTTTATGAAAATTATTTTTATTTATTTTAAATAAATTAAGAAAATTATTTTTATAACTTCATTTTAATCAAGACGATACTGCAAATCAAGAGGAATTTAACATGACTTTTGCAAGTATGCTGAGCGTGTATAGACCCTCCCTGCTTGATACGCATAGTGGATGTCCTTTATATTGAGAATCGAGATATGATCATATTAAAAGAAGGAGCAATTTAATGAACCAAAGACAAAGGAAAAAGCTCATTCCTTCCATCTGGATTATTGCTACCAAACAAACAGAAGCACGCGCCTATTATGCCCTCTATGCTATTGACTGGAAACGCGGAGGTCGGCTGAGTTGGGAAGGCTGGAATCGACTTGAAGACTTGCTGCAATTTCATATTCCGATCAAACGAAAAGCCGGAGGCCGGAAATCTTCTTCCCAGCCTGCCGCCAAAATAGCAAAAAGAGCGCTCCATCTTCATCTGAATGAAGCACAGTTCGAGGAACTGGAGCGGCTCTTTTATCAACCATTTTCGAAGAAAAGATGGAGAACGTACATTCGAATGAATAGAAATCAATACGTGATAAAGTGATATGAATTCGCTTGTTTCATTTTTTCACGCTAAAACCAAAAAGCCTCTTCCCTTCTTTAGATAAAGAAATAGGAAAGACTTTCGCTGTACAATGATTCAATTCGTTTTCATTCAATTTGCATTTAACTCAAATTTCAACTCAAGTTAACTCGTTCTAATTCATGTCATCATATCGTTTTAAGAACTCACTGGCTAAGCTGGGGACTGTCATTTGATGAACCGATTGATTTTCAATCTCCTCCGCCAGATCGTCATCTGTGAGAGAAACAAAGAACGTAATGTCTGCTTTCGTTTGTCCATATCGAGCAAAAACGTCATCCGCTGTCTCATTGACAACTTTGGCGATGATTCGAATGATCTCATCCTTGTACTTCTGGACCTCCTCTGTTTCATACAACAATCGGCTGATATGGTTAAAGTGCGTATCCTCGCCATACTGATATTCGGAGCAGCCCCATCTGTAATAGATCTCGTCCTCCTCACTATCACATAGCCCTTGCTCTTTCATACTCGAAATGTGCCTAGCCAGGGATTCCTCGGTATTCACCGCCATAAACAGCGTTACCCAATCACTGTCCGTTCCAAATGCACAAGCATATACTTTCTCATGTTGCACCTCAGCCAGCGTCTGTTCCAGATCGGGCAGAAACCCGGCTAGAAATTGTTCTTCGAATTCATTTAAGAAACGGTCCATTCAGCTCGTCCTTTCATGTTTTATATAAATTGAATACCGAATAGTTACACTTGCCACTTCGCTGACAGAATAATCTTCCGATCACTGTTATCGTTCAAACCATTGCATTGTTTCAATTCTACTGCTTATTTGTTTCATATATGTAATCATTATGGTCTACTAAAATAATGAAAACAAGCGATGCTACGTTTCGGATCTTCCCTCAATTTATTGTTAACTCCCTTATTTTATGGTCCATTGCAGCAAAAAAGCCTTGCCCCATTCTTCATGACAAAGAATAGAGAAAGGCTTTCATGCTGCTACTTAATCCTAACTGTAATTCGCAACTAAATCTTCAGTTCTCCAAGCTTAATCAGCTCGACAACTGCCTGCGAACGACCCTTAACATTGAGTTTCTGCATCACATTTGAAATATGGTTTGAAACACACAAAAAAACTATAGCCTACCCAATACGGAATGGATCTCAACATTGTTTGATTTATCAACAGTGATATTCGAAACTAACTTTCGCAGAATCAGGTTTACTTGGTCTACTTCAGTAAATTGACTCAGATTAGACAATTCCTCAAGTGAAATGTTTATTGCATTAAATTGCTCATTGTCATTCAAAGCTCGTTCTAAATCAGTTTTCATCTTGGATAACTGTTCCTGTTTCTGTTTGATCTCTTGCTCATACTGTTCCTTCTCAAACTCATATTGCTCATCATCAATTTCATCGTTTAACTTTTGCTTTCGGATTTCAAAAAGCAATTTACGTGCATTCTGTATCTGCTTCTCATATTTAACGATTAACTTTCCGGTATCTTTTTTCGCTTTTTTAGTGAAGGTTACAGTCATCCCCGACTTTGTTTTACTTCTAAGTTTCTCGCTCAATCTTTCAATAAGAGCATCTTTGAAATCGTCGTATGGAATCCTATTGTGATTTTCACATCCAGTTTCACCCTGTCTTCTTCTTTTAGAACAAACTAAGTAACGATAGCTGTTCTTCTTGCCGTTTGATGTCACTATGTTTAATGATGATCCACAATGCTTACACTTGATTATACCAGCGAATACATTGACCTTGTTTCTTACCCCTCCACGCTTTCCACCGCCACGCTCTAACCGTATCTCCTGTGCCTTTCTAAATAGCTCCTCACTAACAATTGCTTCATGAGTCTGCTTACCGCTTTCTTCCCATTGCGCCTTGTCACGCTTAACCAACTTTCTAGATTTATCAGAGATATTGTTGATATCGTTATAAACCTTTACAACTGTAAATTTATTGAATATGTTTTTACCTGTATATATCTCATTCGTTAGTATACGCTCTACAGACGTTACTCCCCATTTCCCTCCTCTGTAAGAGGGAACTTTCTCTTTATTCAGATACTTTGTTATAGCTTTCTCACCCATCTTTTGATTGACATACATATCAAAAATGAGTTGAACGATCCTGGCACGTTCATTAGGTATAATGGTTTTCCTATCATCGACCTTTATTTTGTCATAGCCCAATGGTGCAATAGTACCTATATAATTTCCTTTCATTCCAGACTGACGTATACCTCTTCGTGATGATATGCTAATTTGCTCACTCAACTTTTGGTTAACTGCTGAGAATATTTGAAATTTAAACTCGTCATGATCAACTTGTGAATCATAGTTCTCGTCCAAGGATACAACCCTTAAACCAAGCTTATCCACAAGAATTCTCTTCAAACCTAACGAGTCATACGTATCACGAGAGAATCTAGATAAAGAAGAAAAGAGGATGGTTTTAAAGTAACCCTTACCTGCATCCTCAATTAGTGTCTGAATAGATGGTCTTCCAACAATGGATGTACCACTATCCCTGTCTACATATATGTACTCTTCACGAACCTTTAAACTTAGCTGTCTGGCTTTCTCTTCACAATCCATCCGTTGGTGTTCTGGACTGAACTTTTGTGACTCCTTTGTTGTGGATACCCTAACATATATTGCTGCATCCTCATATCTCATGTGACATTCCCCTCAGTCTGTAGATTTAATTGTGATATCATAGTCTGTAGCGGGGAAATTTTTGATCGCTCTTTGTACTACAGTATCAACTACAAATTGAATTGCTGCTTTTGCTTCTTCTTCGCTACGGTCATCATCTATAAAAATAAAGTTGAATGATTTAGATTTTTTCTGATTGTTTGTCTCCTTCATCCGTTGTACACCACCCGTATGACTTTCGTACGGATAATGTATGCGAATGCTGCTTGGACGAATGACAGACAATGTTTTTGCTGCACATTGGATATTCACTCACCTACTTACCTTGTATATTCGAGGTGATATAGTTGTCACCCTGATACCCCACGAGACTACTCAGTATTCAAAGGCATGTTCCATTTGTGTTTAGTGTAGCTTAGAGTGCAATGAATAGATGGATTACAATTGAGTCTAGAGATAACCTTACATGTTCTTTTGTTATGTATTTCTATTCTTAATCCTTCAACTTAATTTGCATTTGTTCAAAGGTAAACGGTTGATGCACATTGTATATTTGACCATCAATCTCTATCTGTCCTACTGGTATGTATCCTTTATACACTTTCTGTTCATTCTCATTACTGTTTACTTCAATGCTTTTTTGACCAGTCGTTGATTGCTCCGATTGATCAAAACTATTTTTCCATCTTGAGTGTTTTTAAAAACTCCAGTATCGTTTTCTAGCTTAGGTAAACCAAGTCTTTCTTTGCCTCTGTTATCGAATCATATCTTCTAAATGTGGGAATTACATTGGATTGCTTGTTTCTCATCTCAAATGCATAAACTGGCTTAGCCTGTGCCTTATATGAATTTTCCCCGAAAGTTAATATGGTAACACTGGGAATCCTTTGATTAGAAATGATTCCTACGTCTCTGATTCAGTCAACTTCGATAAGCTTAAGTGGGTAGTTGAATCCCCCTTCCTACATGGGAGAGTATTGAGAACCTTTATCCTCAGATGTTGAAAATGTACAATGAAGACTTGCTAGTTTTGAACAAATTGCAGAAGCCACTAAAACAGACTGGTGGACTATAAAACAAATGTATAAGGATAAGCGAACCATTTTGCTTACAACTAAAGAAAGAGGAGTAACAAGACGTGCTCGTAACTTTGAGAGGATATATGATTTGCACTTTGTTGATGGATTAGCTTTTACTCAAATTTATAAGGGATATGGATTAAGTCCAACTTACTGTAAACAGGTGCTCCGAGAAAACATACACAAGTTTAAAAAATGAAAAAAATACCCCTCAAGAGAATAATATCTCAAGAGGGGTTAAGTTTTACCTATATTTGTTATTTATTTATATTTGAGTGCTAAATTGCTTAACATTAGAACAGTTACAATTCCTCATCTCAAATTCATTCAGTGTATTATCAAGTTACTTATAAGTGTATTACCTATAATTTAACAAGTAAACATCATTAACTCCTTGTATTTATCACCATGCCATTATTCTATTATTAAAACGCCACCCAACCATTGGTAGGTGTCATATTAGAATGACTGGTTGTAAAAGAATAATATCTATGAGATGGCGTTGAAGCTTTAATATTTATTCCTAATGTATCGCTTATAAAGCCAGCAGCCCCTGTCGCTCTCATAGTCCAAGTGCCCGATGCATTGAAGTAGCCTTCAGAAATGAAACCAGGATTGTTGTTTGATGTTTCACTCAAAAGGTATAATGGGTTCTTATTCGTATGACCTTGTATGACTTGAAGAGGTTTTACTGCCACGCTTCCATTATGTTCCCAACTTACTGTCAGAGTGATAGTGGTTGTATCAATTCCGAAAACTGCTAATTTAACAGAGCGGCTAACTGATGCACGTTGGTTGGCTTGTGCAGCTAAAGCATTCGGTGAAAAATGATTTGATTGACTATCTTCTGTTGTGATAGTTTCAACATCAATAGAAATTTCCTTATACTTGTCTTCATATAATGAACCCTCCTTACCTGATAACATTTCGCCTACCGCATTTACATAATCTTCTGAAGCGATGAAGTTAAGGAAAGCGTTTTGTTTAGAGGGATCTAAGTTGGTAAATTGTTCTAGAGTCTCAGTTGCTCCTGTATCTCCCTCACTAATAAGTTGATTTAAATAATTTACATATTCCTCAACAGTGTATTCTACTGGTTCTGATGATGCATCTGCAAATGCTATAGATGCAAATAACATTGTTACAAGAAATAGTATGAGTGAACTTTTTGATAATTTCCTTAACATTGAATCAATTCCTTCAATTGGTTATATAGTAGTATAGGCAAGGTGATATTAATAAGTTGCCATTAATAAGGAATATTGAAACAAATATCCTAAAATATCTCAAAAAGGTGATGATAACTTGAAAAAAAATGGACTTATGTGGATTTTGATAGTTGTTGTAGCTATATTGGTCGTAATGGGAATTTTATATTTCTTCGTTGAATCCGCATAAACAATAAGGGAGACAGCTGAAAGACTATCTTTGGTCTCCCTTTGATTTTATAGTCTAAAGATAATTGTTAGTCATTTCACTCTAAGATATAGTTCTTTTATAAAATTACATTACCAAAGTATAAAAATGTACGTTGATTAATTTTTTTACTTGTCTTTGTCTTATTGAGAGATGGCTGATGGAGGGTTATTTTGTGTAGATCGATGGCAGCATGGTGAGTAAATTATTCATATTATTTTAATCATGCATTGTTAACCTTCGTGTCGAAGTGGAAGTGCTAGAGGTATATTTTATAAAATGGATACTATTTGAGATTTAAAATAGCCCCCACCAATTAATAGATCAGCTAATTCAACTTCATGAAACAATTACAAGTGCTACAGCACTATTTGGAAAATACCAGCTAATTTCAGGTGTAAATATACCCCATACATAATCAATCTCATATCTAAGATAATTCCCGAATCACAAAAAGCCTAAGCACATGACCTAGGCTAATGAATGTTCATATTCCTTTACCCTTCGATAGAATGTATTGGGCTTCATATCTAGTTCCTTCAACGTTCAGACTCAGCCATATATGATAAAAGTTCTAACACAATACTGCTTATAACCTTCTCTAATCCATTCTTGTATTGCCTTTTATCTAACAGTGGCATGTCAATTATGACAATGTGAGCACCTATGTTCTGGGCAATATCCTGCCATTCATTCTTTATCTCTTCTGCATTCCGTCCTAATCGATCCAGCTCTTTAACGAAGAGAATATCACCTTTACGAAGCACATTCTTCATAGCTTGATAATATGGTCTGTCGAAATTCTTTCCACTCTGTTTGGGACTAGATACTAAGCGCCTTAATCTGCTTCTCTGTGATGTCTACTGTAATTACAATTCCTCAGATTAGTATTTTTCCTATCACTGCACCCGTATCATTCTTTTGATTGTCCCTCTTGATGCATGGTTACAACCTACCCACATGTTATATATACTACTATTTAAAATAATATAGTCCTTCCGAATTATAGCATTTTTATTAGTAAACGCTCTCTTCATGTTATATAATATTTTGCTTTCATTCCTATTTTCCAGATATCCGTATAAATCAGTAAAAGTGCATATTGTTTGTGTCAGATTTATGCCGCTCAGTGTCATCCTTATTTAAGGTTTATTTACTCATTCTAACATTTGGACAATCCATCTGGACAATCACTATGATGAAAAGATAATTAAGCAAGATTGAAAGTTAACCTAATTAAGCCATTCAAAATGGAATTAGGACTTCAAAGGTTTCCCTTTGGTACTACAGCATGGATAAAAAGCGCGAGTCAAAGTGCTGAATTCGCCCCTGTAACCCGCGCCTTTTTATGCTTCTATACATCAATCACTGTCCTATTGAGTAAAAAATCAATTTATAACATCCATTAAGCTCTCATAGCCACATAATCAATGGACGTTGAAACTCCGCTCACTTTAAATGATACATTCGATACTTAGACATAAACTTTACAGATGGAGCGCTGAATTAGCAATGAGGACACCTATCAGCTTACTACGGGGTATGGTAAGAGCGGAAAATTCATGTCGGAAGGATCTTTACATACAGACTGCAATTAGTTAATTATTTCCTATAAAATCGTTATTATTCCATATATCAGGATTATTGATCGTTTGATTTTCTCCACGTACAGTGAAATCATAACTATCCTTTGCATTAGTATACCAGTCAACAATGACTAACTTTCCATTCGCACTTTGCACAAGAAATTCAGTAGGTTCAGCAAAACTGCCTACATCCTTTTTAACTTGTGCATCTAATTTAAGATAGAAAAAGTTCTTACCCTCTCCAACATACTTTACTTCTGCTGCATCAACATCAACGCCTGTCACCAAATTATGAGTAAGATTGTTCTTAAGGAACAAATCGTATTGAGAGGTGATTTTTTTTTGCGTATATTGTTTAAGGTTTTCGTTATCTATATAAGTATCCAATTCAATGTCAGAACCGTTCCAGATCGCCCTATAATATTCAGACAGAGCTTCCGTACACATTTTGTATGCTGTTTCAAAATCTGAAGCGGTTAGACCACTTTCGTCTTTCGCTAAAAAATAGGAGGAATCTTTTGATGAATTTCCTTTTGTTACAGGCGAAACTCTTGTGTTTTCAGCATTATTAATATCTCCAACAACGGGAACATTGTTATTTTCATTGTCACTAGTACTAGTCTGTTCGCATGCATTAAGAGTTAATAAAATCAATAATAACAGGTAAGCACGTTTCATTAAGTTTCCTCCTATGAAAATATTCTCGAACTACAGATAATTAAGGAGGAGAAATTAGTTTGATGCACAACGCCTCAAAAAACCAATGAAGTGTTGTGCATCTCCCCTCAAATTTTTCACTTGTAATAACCAGTCAATTTTATAACCCTTTTGCTATCACCAGGATAAATTTCCTCCGCCTTTTGGTTGTTGTTATAACTATTTTTACCAGAGCGTCCTGTAACCAATGCTCCAAGAACTGACATCGTATTAGTTTCGTAGTATTCAGTAATAATAGTCGAATGCCGCCAATTATTGTAAGATCCGCTCAAATAAAATTGCAATACATCTCCAATTTGATATGGATAGCCTGCACTAGCATTATATTTGAACGTTGAGTATGTAGTACCCGTCCCAGCCGGACCCTTCGTTGTGTTATTCACCAAAAAATTATACAGGTTTGGTACACCTGACCAGGATGAAGCTCGATTACTCAAACTTCTATAATACCAGCCTGTAGAGGCAATGCCTGTTCCATTAGTATCGTAAGTAATTGCACCACCAGCGAGTAATGCATGAGATACGAAGTTTGTACAGTCCCAATTTCCAGTTATTTGTGAGAAATCGTAGTAAGAAACATTCGAACCACCACTTGCAGGCTGATCTTTTGCTTTATTATTTTTCGCGTAATTTGCTATCGCTGTCTTATTTAATGAAGATAAGGTTGCAAAAGGCGTAATAACCTGATTAGATGATCCGTCATTTTCTAAACTATTGATTTGTACTGGAGCTTCGCGATCAACAGAAAAATAATCGGTGATTTTATCGTTTAATTCCTCTTGTCTTTTAGCGGTATAAGAGCTATCCAGCTTAGAGTTGATATTAACGAGATTACTTAAATGATCCCCTTCACCTCTAACATATTCATCATAATAGTCATATGGCATATACCAATCTGAAATAGTAAGCCCTGCATCTGTATTGCGAAATAACATTTTTGACACTTCGCCAAATCCAGACTCCACTTCCATACCCACGTAATTGAATGAGGCCTCAGTACCTATTGTCAAGAGGATGCCTTCTTCGGTAACTTCAGAGGACAGTAAATTGAATTTCAAGACGT
The DNA here is from genome assembly GCF_008693195.1 of Paenibacillus sp. UASWS1643. Lineage (NCBI taxonomy): Bacteria > Bacillati > Bacillota > Bacilli > Caryophanales > Paenibacillaceae > Paenibacillus > Paenibacillus sp. UASWS1643. The sequence continues at coordinate 222,608 of NZ_VXKZ01000112.1, read as the reverse complement.
AGTTTTCTTTTTGTGCATTTGCGGCATCTACCACAAATTGTTTTGTTTTCATTTTCTTTTCCAAGTAATCAGACAGTTCGGAATCAAGCAATTCTGTTCTGACAGTTGATTTGTTATCTAATTGCTTTGTTCCTAGATCGATATTTTCATAGTAATTCTTCAACAATTCTTTTGCAAGGGAATAACTAGTTGTCACGGCAGATAAGCTAATCGCTCTATCCTGAGTGTTCAATTCAATTTGTAATGGACTACTAGGTTCAACATACGAATCATCAAAATTATGGTCTGGTAGAATAATATCTTGAGTATCAATCTCAGATGGGTTACTTTGAGCCTGAGCAGCTGGAATATTCATGGAAAGTACAAGTGCACCTACAATCACATTGCTCATTATTTTTTTCAAAAAAAATCATTCCTCTCATCTCATTTGTATAAAAAAAAACAATACTACAAACATGAAATTAAAGTTTTTTTGCAATCACACCTCCTAGAACGATCATTAATAATAATCCTAACAATCGTTTCAATGAGCTATTTTTACGCCCTTGAAAAAAAAGTAAAAACATTACATTTTTTTTGAAATCTTTTCCAATATAAAATATCCCCTTAAATCTGTCAATTATAATAGAGAAAAACAATAATGTTATAGATTACAGTCCTTTAGCCTAAAGTAGAAGCCGCTGCTAAAAAGGAGAGCACTGTAGCAGAAAAAGTGGCGTATTACCAAAAGCAAATCAAGAAACTTAAACATTTGATCACTAAGGTACAAATCGAACGTAGTACAGAGGGTTAAAGGTTCAAAAGGTTATAGCAAGTCTTGAATTAGAAAGGAAATATATTAAGAAAAGTTTGTATTATTCAGAGAAAATTCTTGAACTTTATAATTAATCTGCAAGCACTCCATTGGGGTGGGGTGCTTCTATCGTTCCACTGTTGATTGTTTCGATGTCTATCATTGTGAGACAACTTAGTACATAATCTTCCCCGAAATGTTCGTGGAAGCTGTCCCTCAAATTTGAGGATCAGGTATGTGTACACTGAGTACACAGTTAAACTTGTCAGATTGTCATGTGGGTAGTATGGGAAATGGTTGATATGTATAGACTTATTCGGGGAATCCCGAAAAACTATGACAAACAGGAGGAATAGGTAAGGGGTGGAAAACTTTTCACAGGGTCAGAAAGGAATCGTCATATTGACGTATTGCATAATCGATAACTATTTCTTACGGGTACTTGAAGAGGGTACATAATATACTATGGAAAAGTTAATGTGTGACCCCCCTTTGTCTGATTCAAGTCATCATGGATCAGTGTTAACCAAGTTGGTTAGGACTCAACTTGCTTCGCTAAATCGCGATACGATAATCGAATTCAGACCTTCTGACTCCCTTCAATCTGACTGTGAAAAGTTGCGAAGTGAACGGGTTTACGTCACGTCAACCTGTAAAAATATACAACACACACGAACTCTTTTCCACCCGTTAATTCTGCCTATTTTATAAACAATTTCAAAATACATCACATTCGAAATATGGTTACGCACCGTTTTCTCGCTGATGAATAACTGCCCTGCGATGTCACGCGTTGTTTTGTCTTGAACCAGTAATTCGAATACTTCGCGTTCACGGTGGGTCAACAAAAATTTGCTTTTATGATCGATACCCTTCAATGTTCACCCCTCCTTGCTCGGGTTGTGTTGGTGTAACAAGGTTAAGGGGATACAGTCAACTCATCTTATGTCAGGTCAAGGGCGTTGGTTCAGTTTTATAAGAAAAATGGGCAGTAAACATGTGATTCATTGTCCAAAGAGAACGTATGCAATTGTATATGTATTGGATCATGTAAAACAAAACAAACATGCCTCTGCAGCGGATGTTACCATCTGCGCAAAGGCACCCTTGTTCATGTCTTAAAAAACTACCGATTCATTCTGTTCATCATGCCGCCATCATTGTGATTACGGTTCATCAGGCCATCGTCAAGGATGCCATCGCGGTGATTCATTCCTGTTCCGTTCGTTGGGAAAATGCGCTCCACCATCGATTGGAACGTATCGATCATGCCACTGACTGGCTTACCATCACGAATATCTGTGGCATAGTTCTCGACATGCTCCACAAATTCCGGATTGGCTGATACATATACATTCTCGATGTTTGGTGCAAACTGCTTGATTTTGGCTGAAATCTTACCCTTAATCTCAGCTGATGTGTTATCGTCCGTGCTATCTACACGTTGTCCTTCACTTTTCATACCATAATGCCCATCGTCCGTCCCACGTGCTTTGCCGCTGTTTGTCAGACCACGCATCATACCAATGGTGCCTGTGCCCATGGTTCCATAGATGCTGCGGTCATTCCCCATATGGCTGCGATCCGTAGCCGAATTTGTGTTCAGTCCTGGAGCAATTCCGCTAGTGCTGTATGGAGACATTGTGCCCGTACCACCATTCACACGCATACCACCCATATCGTGATTCATGTTGCCCCCACGCATGGTATCACTGGCACGATTACGCATTGTTCCATTCAGCATGCTCGTACGACCATTGGACTTGCTTTCCAACTTGCCTGCATGACCATCTGCCAAACGAACCGCCACATAAGCATTACTATCCGTTAACATGACACGGGCGGATTTAACTTCCTTCATCTCCGTGATGCGTTTTGCCAGCTCTTCACTGGATTTCAGGTCAGTAACATTGTGCATGCGATAACTTTTTGCACGGATGCCATCCATTCCATTTGTTTCCACACCATAACGGTTGATGCCGTTGGCTTGCTGACGAACACTTTGCGTATGCATATTGTTGGTATCCCGATTCGTGCCACAACCTGTCAAACCGGCCATTACAAAGATTGCAGTAGATAATGATAACGTAATAGCTGTTGCCTTTTTGACTGCTGGCATGTACTCATCCTCCAATGTTTGTTGGTTTTGGTCACAAAGATAGGATGCGCTTCTGTACGTACCGATATGCTGAAAGGATATGGTACCTTTCCCTGTAGATTCAGGTGTTTCTTCGCTATATAAAATAAAAAAAACAGTGCTGCGTTCGCAGCACTGCTCGAAATAATACTCGCATCTCAACACAATAATATCACTTATATTCCGCCCCGCTCATTTCCCGTCTGTTGATGGGGAAGTCGTTTTGTCATTTGCAGAACTCGATGACTCTTCTGAAGAAGTAGTTGATGCTTTAATTGTATCCGGGAATTTCTCGGCTTCCGTTAGACTTGTCGCATCCATGGCATATGCCCATTGACCATCCGGCGTAATGACCCAAATCTGATCCGGTTTGGATGGCACCGTAAGCCCCCGATACACATCTCGAACTTGTTGCCCATTTACCGTCTGTTCAACAGACAAGGTGAATCGTGGAACAGCACCTTTCAGCTTGGACGCTTTGCGCACATCATCTGCTGTTGACAGGTTTTTGATTTTACCGATTAGAGATACAGCATCTGTAGCTTCAATCGTTTTTCCATTCAGTGTCCAGGCCTGCTCTGCCGCATCGTTCTCCGATGGCGATGTTAACATCCAGGTAGCTGCTTCACCTTCCAACTCCAGAGACCCAACATTTGTCTCATCCATGTTAAAAGGTGTAGTGTCCAACAAATCACGACGAGACAAGGCTATGCTGGTAATCGCCTCTGTCTGCACGGCAACCACAGGGCCCGAATCAACACGCACATAACGTGCATCATCTGCTGGAAGCTGGCCGCCAATAGCCAGTTTGATCTCCCGATTATCTTTGAGTTTGATATCCATACGTGTAGCATCTGTCCCTAATCCGTACTTATTCAGATCCGCTGGCGCTTCTTCCACCACCAGTTCCTGATTCGCACCACTCAGAGCATCTAACCAACTGCTAACACTGTAACCGTTCAGAGGATAGGCTTTTGGCTCAACCATCTGCCATACACCATTTTCAAGCGTCAGGGTTGAAGATGCTGCTGTACCAGATGTCTCCTCCGTTGTGTCATGTATTGTGATAGATTGAATATCCCCGGATTGAATACCGAGCAACTTGGCTTGCACCGCTTCTTCTTCTCGAAAATAATTTTGACTGGCCGCGTACACCCAGCCCACAATCAGTACGATGACCACCAGAATTGTTGGGACCCATTTTCTCATACCCGTCTGCGCCTCCACCATAAGAGTACACCTATGATAACAAAGATGAGTGGGAATGCTACAATAGCCACGAAGAAAATCGTTCTGGCCTGTTCGCCATTCAGGTATGCCATCTCATACCCGGCTTGTACCCTTGGGCGAATCGTCAATCCATTTTCTTTCTCACTCAAATAGTTTACCGTATTCAAAATAAAGTCCCGATTGCCACCATTCGCAATTTCCGAATCCTGCATGAAAATGGACGAACCCAGAATAACCGCCTTCGGTTTGCCATCCGTCGTATCGGCTGCATATCCTAATTCAACGGGTCCCTGAATGTCCTCTTCGGCATCATTGGTTGTTTCATTCTGCAATAAGCCGCCGATATTCGTTTCCCCATAACTGTCATTCGAAGAATGCATTAACGGTGAGAGGGTATATTTATCCTGTTCTTTGCTGGTCAGCGCAATCGACAACGACAACATCGGATACAATTGGCTTGCAGCAAGTTTGTCCGTAATTGCATGTGTACCATACTCCGGCACCACCCATAGTGGCCCCATCGTACTGGCTTGCTGATTATCCACCATGACCGCATGCTCATCAACGACGCCATAGTCAGCCATGAGGGCATCGATGTTTTTCCAACTGGATTTCATATCTTCCACAAAGCCGAGGGATAATAACAGCTTGCCTCCATTACTCAGATATGTGCGAATGGCTTTCATTTCCGTATCACTGAGATCACGTTGTGGGCCAATAATGGCGAGTACATCTGCATCTTCCGGAACCTTCCCTGCTTGATTCAGCTGCAACTCTTCCGTCTGCACATTATTTTGTTCCAGGGAGGATTGCAGCGTAGTCATCTGAGCGAGACTCAGCTCTTCATGTCCAGTCAGAAAGACCATTTTATGCATCTCAGTGGATGACATATTCATGAGCGCCTGCGTAAGTTTTTCCTCACCTGTGAACTGATATGATCCGTCACTTCCGTCACCTGTCGCGGTGAACAAACTGGCGATATCGATCACTTTGTGTTGATCTCCCTGCTCCAGTACAATGGAGCTGCCTGTTATGCCGTATTTGGATGCAAGCGCAGGTTCCTGCGTCAGATTATATTGTTTTATTTTCAACTTGCTATTGCGTTTCGTGTATTCCTCGACCATATCCGTGACCTCACGGTTCAGGACGGTGTTGTTTGCATTTTCGACGGTTAACACCAGAATGTTGACGTCATCCTTCACATTTTTGATCGCAGTAAGAGACTGGTCTGATAACGTGTATTGTTTGTTCGAGGTCAGATCCAGCTGGAAGCCGCCAAGTGAATTCAGGAACAGTGTTAGCAAAATAAAGATGCCAATCACCGCTACGGACAACACGGTACTGTTGGTATGACTTAACCATTTTTTCATCTTCTCACCTCCACCGCTTCCGTTCCACAATTTGAATGCTTAACAGCAGAAACACACCCGAAAGGGTGACATAGTACAAGATATCCGGCCCACTAAGCACACCTTTCATGAAGCTGTCGAACCGGTTAGTCAGGGCAAACGGGTCGAGCCACTGCTGCAAAGCAGATCCTGTATTACCTGCGAATGAATCAAGCATCCACAAAACGAGCAAAATAATAAAACCCGCCACCGCAGACACCATCTGATGCTGGGATAATGTAGATGCGAACAGTCCAATCGCCATCATGCTTCCACCCAGGAAAAATAACCCTAGCGCAGACATCCATACCGTCGTCATATCCAATGTCCCATAGAACGACATGATGAATGGGTACACCAGACTGCACAGGATGAGTACGACAAGAATGGCCAGAGAAGCAAGATATTTGCCAAAAATAATTTCGGTTACGCGTGCGGGAGAAGTCAGCAACAATTCATCCGTGCCCTGTCTAAATTCCTCTGCAACCAGTCGCATCGTTAACAACGGCACAACAAACAGCAGCATGGACAACGTATCGCCCAACACGAGACGATAATCGACAATACTCGGCTGGTAATATACAAAGCTTGAATAGAACAGCAAACTGGTCATCAGTACATAGACGGCAAAAGCAAAATAGGACGTTGGTGACAGAAAATAAGCTTGCAGCTCTTTATTACATACCGCCATCATTCGTCTCATTTGGAGTCCTCCCCTTTGCGAGAATGGGGTGAAGCATCGGCTGCTGTACTAACTGATGTTCCCGATATACTCGACGAGTCGATGTCCGAAGTTACGTCCTGATCCATCTCTGACCCAGTAACCTTATCCACATCTGCCGAATTTGCGCCTGTGTCTGTTGCCTCGGTTGTGGTCAGCTTCAGGAAGATTTGCTCCAGACTCAGGTTCTCCTTCTTCATCTCCAGTATCGGTAATCCTGCACCTGACAAAAGGTAGAACAACTCCTCCCGGAAATCTTCCGAGTTATCTCCAGTAAGCAGCATTTTAACCGTTTCCGCTGAATCTGAAGTAGGTGAAGAATCTTTGCTGGTATTCACATCCGACGCTTGAATGACTTCACTCCGCACCTTCTCCCATGGTGTCAGCACATTATGTAATTGCTCAGCAGTGGCCTTCACTTCAATCGACACCTTGAACTGATCCCCCATTGCTGATCCGAAATGTTGAGGTGAACCATCCAGCACGAGCTGTCCCTGATTGATGATCAACATTCGATTACAGAGCGTGCTCACTTCAGGCAAAATATGCGTACTGAGCAGCACTGTATGGTTCTCCCCAAGTTCCCGAATCAGATCTCTAATCTCGATAATCTGATTTGGATCAAGGCCCGATGTTGGCTCATCCAGGACCAGCAGATCAGGCTTGTGAATAATGGCTCCTGCCAGCCCAAGGCGTTGCTTGTATCCTTTGGATAACCCACGTACCATTTGTCTTACCCGACCCTGAAGTCCCAGTCTGGTAACCATCTCACTGACCCGCAGCTTAACCTCACGTGCCGGGACATCTCGCAAATTGGCTACGAATTTAAGATAGGACTGCACCGTCATATCTGGATACAGTGGCGGCGTTTCAGGCAGGTACCCAATCTTCGAACGAACACGCTGGCCTTGCTCATGCACCGATACCCCATCCACCATAATGGAACCCGCGGTTGGATGCACATAGCCTGTAATCATACGCATCGTTGTTGTTTTTCCGGCACCATTGGGCCCGAGAAACCCAACAATCTCACCACGTTCCATGGTGAAATCCAGTTGATGTACGCCGCGCTGCCCTTCGTAAACTTTGCTGACCTGTTTCACTTCGAGCACATCATTCATCCTTTCCCGTTAAAATACCCGTGCACCATCGTTCGTTATATAAATTCAACTGAAAATATTTACACTTGCACTCCGATGGCAGAATAACCTTCCGATCACTGTTATCCCCAGATTTTTTTGATTCCTTCATTTCAGAAGGAAAAATCCGCTGATAAAGGTGAACGCTTCGCTTCTTCAAGTTATTTCTGCCCTCTCCGTTATCGTGTAAATGTTACGTTGAACTTATGTAATAGATGATAGACACGGGAAGTTCCTTGTATATTACGTGAGCTATCCTAGCCTCAGCTTAATGACACTTAAAAGACAGCTTAAAAATATTTGTCCAAAATGTGAACATTCTGACCAACACCCACACCCTGCGCTTAAAGCCAACGTAACATAGAGTACAGGAGAATGTGCTCCTGACCAAAAGTCAGAGGGTGAATCGTGTGAAAGTATTATTCACGTTTTATGTTCCAAGCGGTGGCGTGGATACGTTAAATCGACTGCGTACCGCTGTTCTGAAACGCCATGGCATTGAAGCGCACCTATTGTATCTCAACACAGGCTCGGGACTACAGAACAACAGTGATACGCCCATTTTCACCGCGTCCAGTGACGAGGATATTCATCATATCATTCATACTCATCATTATGATGCCATCATTGCCACTTCAGACATCGCTATGCCCGGACGCTTGAGAGGACTTGGTTATACCGGACGAATTATTTTTGAAGCGCAGGGACTCGGAACACGCGATCAAGCTCTGGAAACGATACAGATGGGTGTCCCCTACCTCCAAGCTCATTGTGATGCTGCCGTTATACCTCCCACAGATCACCTGCTGGATATGTTCATTCATATCTGTCCTTGGCTTCATCGGTTTGTTATTCCCAATATGCTGGATACGGACACCTTCTCACCAATCTTGGTGGATACCCCACCCTATCCGGTGCTGGCTTGGGTAGGACGACTTGAACACAACAAAAACTGGCGTGAATATTTAATCATATCGAGTGAAATCGTCAAAAAAAATCCGGAAGCCAGACTATGGTTATTCCACGATCCAACATTGGCTAATCCAGAAGATGAAGTCATGTTCCGGCACATGTTGGCAGAATACGGGCTTGAGGATCGGATTGGCATTTTTATCAATGTTCCTCATTCTCAGATGCCTGCATACTATTCCATGATTGCCGCTTCAGGGGGCATCATGTTATCCACTTCCCTGCTTGAAGGATTCGGTTATGCCGTCGCTGAAGCCATCAGTTGTGGCTGCCCGGTGCTCAGTACGGATTCGGATGGTGTGCGTTCATTTATCACACATAATAAGACTGGTAAGTTTTATCCAATTGGAAATGTAGAGGCCGCTGTAGCCGAAGCAAGGGACCTCATGAATAACAAGAAACTGCGTGAGTATATTCGCATTCAGGGCAGACAGCATATGAGCTTGTCTTTTTCACCAGATCGATATGCCATTTCTTTCCGTGAAATGATGACAGCACTGCGAATTTTCCATTGAGCATAGCAAAAAAGGCAGTTCAGCAAAAATTCTCTGAACTGCCTTTTAGTATGGCTTTTAAGAAATCTTAGTGTCCCATCATCATCGCGGGATCAGGCTTGTCGCCATTTTGAAGTTCTTCTTCCAGCATCGGCTTAGGTTTGCGCAAAATCAGACTGAGCAAACATCCGAACAATGCAATACAAGCGGCCAGGAAGAACGTATCATTGAAACCAGCCACCAAACCATGCACGATAGCGGTCGGCTCTGTACTCGTTGTATTGTCTGCGATTCTTGAAGTAAGGAAGCCTGTAAGCCCTGCAACCGCAAAGGACACAACCACTTGCTGTGCAGCGGCGGTGAGCGGTGTAACCCGTCCAACCAACTTGCGCGGTGCAGCATTTAATACATGTGTATTGAGTGGCATCATGGACAAGCCCATACCCAGACCCATCATGACCAGAGCCGTTATAATCAGGCCAAGACCTGTCTCTGCCGTAATGGAGGACAGAATAAACAATGCTCCCGAGATAATACCCAGACCCACGAAGGCCAAAGGTCTAGCACCGATTTTATCAAACAACCGACCACCAAGCGGCATACCTACTCCGGAAGCCAACGCCTGTGGCAGTAGAATCAATCCTGTTTCCAGTGCAGTGTATCCTTTGATCTGCTGCAAATAAAGCGGGATCAGGATCATCGCACCGAACAGCGCCACTTGTGACACCCATGCAAGAATAATTCCCCGTGAGAAATCAGATGATTTGAATACCCGGAGTTCAAGCAAAGGATTTTGATGACGAAGCTCCACAATAATGAACAAAATGAGCGCAACACCACCCACAATGACACCCGTCAAAGTTGTTGCAGACGTCCAGCTCGTTCCACCCTCACTCACACCGTAAGCGAGCATCGAGAATGCAATTGGCGCCAGAATCATGCCCAGCAGATCCAGTGCAGGCGTACGTCCACGGTCTGTATCGGGCAAAAACTTGATACATAGAATGAAAGCTGCAATACCAATGGGCAAGTTAATCAGGAAGATCCAGTGCCAGCTCAGTGATTCAATAAACCACCCGGACAACACCGGACCCAATGCAGGGGCAAGCAGCATCGGAATTCCCAGCATCCCCATGATGGAACCTCTTCGCTCAGGAGGAGCCAGACGAAAGACCATCGCCATACCAATAGGGGCAACCATGCCTCCACCAAGGCCTTGAATGATACGGTAAATGATCAATTGCTCAGGCGATTGGGCAATCGAGCATAATACAGAACCCAAGGTAAACATGGCAATCGTGAACAAGAACACTCTTTTGGCACCAAAGCGGTCCGTTAACCAGCCTGCCAGTGGAATAACTGCAGACAAAGCCAAGGTGTAACCCGTAACCGTCCATTGAATGGTCTTCAGGTCGGTCTCGAAATATTGAACGAGATTCGGAATGGCCACGTTCACCACCGTGCTGTCCAGAATAACCATAATCATTCCGACGATAATAGCCAGGAGTGGCAGTATAATCGTTTTGATTGAAAACTCTGCGGGCTCCTGGGATACTGCTGTTTGTTCTTTCACGTTCTCCACACTCTTTTCCAGCCAGGAGATCGCAGGCGTATCCATGCGTCTCACTCAGCCTATATTGACGACTAATTTCAAACTATCGTTTTAAATCGTCGTTTTAAACTTTCGTTTAATACTGATCTAATTCTAATGAAAATACCTTTGCTGTCAAGCTATTTTTTCAGACATTTCTACTATGGATGCACCACAAAAAAATGGAACAGGCACCTTCCCTGCTCCACACGTTGGTTAATCATGACTATGCAATGATGTCCATATCAATCTGCAAGCTTCATCATCTGATATTCTGACAGTATGCCCAATGTCTGACCGTGAATACTTCTGCAATATATTCGAATAACCAGATGCTTCGGTAAAGAGCTGTTGCTGATGATCCTCAGTTCATAAGGCTCGGATGACACATCCAGATTATGAATGACCTGATTACCGCACGCTCCCCCCGAATTTGACGTTAGGTGAAAAAGGTGTCGGTACAGTTCTCCGTGAATACTGGCTCCACCAACAAATACATCCGTCCCTTCCTCGCCGCCCACATAGGCCAACTCCACATCCATGTACTTGACGGGAACAAATGTCTGTAACAGATTCTCATGAATCTCAAGTAAATATACCGCCACTGTAGATCCCTCCTTCGGAGCACATGAACCTTCCTGTACATAGGATATGCTTCCTCTCGTCCATTGCCATTTGCATTCACCCATTTTCGACCAATTACACGGAAATGCCCGACCTTCCGGTCCTCTTTTTTCATAGAATAAAAGGATAGAAGCTCGGCCGGTGCAGGCCGTGACAAGGAGGTAGCTATGAAAGTTCTGCTCGTTACGTATTGGGAGCTTACACATATGGGAGGCATATGGACATATGTTAAACAACTGGCCGACAGGTTGATCACACTTGGTGTAGAGGTTGATATCATGGGCACAAATGGTGCCAATAACGAAGTATATGTTCGTAATCTGAACCGCGCTTTCTCCAAGGATAAGGTGTGGCCCATGCTGCAAGCCAAACTCAATCCGACTGATCTGCCACAATTCACTGCCGATCCTCTTCTCGCTTATTATGAACTGAATAGATATGCCTTCGAGATGGCAGCTGCTTATCTGGGGGTGGACCACTATGACGTTATTCATGCGCAAGATCCAGTAGCTGCCGTAGCCATAAAACGCATCTTGAACCGCAATATCCCACTGGTTACAAGCTATCATGGCGCTCTTGCACGCGAAGCCTTTTACGATGCACAAAATTCCAACCCACAGCTTACTCTCCCTTCATATTTGCAATCCAAGCGTGGACGTTATTTTCTCTCATTGGAAGAGCGAAGTGCAGCACAGTCCGAGCTCATTCTCGTGTCAAGCCACTGGATCAAGAGTACGCTTACAGAGCTTGCCGTTCCTGAATCAAAGTTCAGACAGATTCCCTATGCTGTAGATCTCCCAGCCTACCGTGCCTCAGCAGCTGTGAAGTTCCGCCAGCGACCACCTGCGGGCAAGAAAGTCATTGCCTTTACCGGACGACTTGAATACATCAAGGGCGTTCATGTGTTAATCAAGGCCTTAGCCAGTCTGAAAAACAAACGTTCCGATTGGGTCTGCTGGATCGCAGGAGAAGGCAATCTGACCGATGAATTGCGCTCACAGGCCGCGTCAACGGGTATTGGAGCCGATGTTGTGTTCTGGGGCAAGCTGGACAATATTCCTTCCTTCCTGCGCCATGCAGATATCTATGTCCAGCCCAGCCTGCAGGACACCCAGCCGTTCTCCGTTACCGAAGCGCAACTGGCGGGTGTACCTGTTATCGTCAGTGGTACAGCCGGCATGCCTGAGATGGTTGAACCTGGACGTACGGGATGGGTTGTTCCTCCGCAGGATGTCGACTCGCTCCGTGAACTGTTGGATGCACTGCTTGAGGATAATGTTACCCGGAGAACAGTGGGTGCGGCGGCGAAAGCCTGGGCTGAACAATATCGTTCACTGGAAGTGATGGGATTGCGTACATTTCAAGTCTACCAAGAAGCCATCTACAGAGGAGGACATACGATATGACGTTACTTGTACCGAGTGATCTGTACAATCGCTGGTTTTCGACTCCAGTTTCCACACCTCACATCGACGTGGATTACGCTGTAATGAATGAATTGATGAAGAAGCTGCCTAAAGGATATGTATTTCCCGATCCTGCATCCATGGCGATCATGAATTCAAAAGATTGAGTTGTCCAATGATATGCCTTCTTCATATAACATGCCGAAATATCAAACAAGGGGTGTCCCATCTGTCATATGAATGACTGAGGACACCCCTTGCTCGCTTCAAATGTGTTCTAACGGACCGAGAACACGCTATTACAGATCTCTCTAATCTGTCGCCAACTTGGAATACATATTCAGATCACTGAACGTTTCGCCTACCCTCTCGTATGCTCTGAGGGTACCTTCGCATGTGAAATTGAGCTTTTGTAATAGCTTGATAGAATTCACATTACCGGGATCAACCTTTGCTTCGATTCGATTCAGCTTCATAGTCGAGAATGCATGAGCTAACAAAGAAGAGATCGCTTCCGCAGCATATCCTTTCCCCCAGTGTGATCTGGCAATGTCATACCCGATTTCTGCTTTAAGATTGTCAAAATCCAGTGAATTATAACCACATGAACCTATGATTTCGTTGGACTCTTGCGCAAAGATAGAGAACCGAATGGCCTTATTTTCCTGAGAAAGATCATCCAGAAGATTAATCATGGCTATAGCTTGATTTTCATCCGTAAAATGAGTGATATTCATAAATCTAGTTACATCTGGATCAGACCAAATCTTAAACAAACTGGCCGAATCCGCTACATCCATTTTTCGCAAATATAACCGTTCTGTGTGTAACTCTGTAATCAATACTCTTACCTCCATTAGTTTATTAATAGTTGGGTTTAAGATATTGATATCTGCGCATAGTCCAGTCCCTTCCGTGTATGAATCATTTCATTATACAGAGACTTCAGCAATCGTTCACCTTTCTGTCCACGAATCTGTCCATAGAGCAAAAAAAGAGCTTACCACTTATAACACTTAAAAAATGTTTCATAAGGGTGCTCTCCTGTCCATTTAACATCTATTCCATTCAGCCATCATTGCCAAATCCATCTACTTCCAATACCCGCCAACCTGAAGCAAATTGAACAGAATCGGCCGATGCTTCGCCTGAACCCGTTTCATCTCGGCAACCAGTGCCTTGAAGTGACGTTTGGTTCCCATTGACTCATGCAATCGGTAGCACATCAGAGGTTCATTGTAGTAGAACAGCTCATACATTGGAAACAGCCTCATCCACATCTCATAGTCATGGGTGTAGCGAAAATCAGTGTCGAACAGTCCAAACCGCTCAAATGCTTCCATCTCTAACATGACAGTACAGCCGTTTATCGGACAACCTTCCAGCAGTACCTGCAACATTTCCAGACGACTTCCCACTTCCGGATGCACCGTATCCAACCATTCACTCTTCTCATTCACATAATGGTAGGCACCATGGCAGAATGAAGCCTTGACCTCTCGCATAAACTTCAGTTGTTTCTCTACCCGATCCAGCAGCATCACATCATCTGAGCTGAGCCAGACAAAGTAATCCCCTGTTGCATGCTTGATGCCCTCATTTAATGCTGTCGCTGTTCCACCGTTTTCTTTGTGAATATAGCGGATGGAATCCATGAATGGTTGTAGCTTCTCCACGTGCTCAGTTGACCCATCATCCACTACGATGACTTCGATATACGGATACGTCTGGTGAATGGCACTGTGAACAGCCTGCTCGATATAAGCACAATTGTAAAAAGGAATGACGATCGATACTTTTGGCTCCATTCGGGCCTTCCCCTCCTCTTACTGTCTTAGGTAAAATGCTGCGCAAAGAGGGCGTTAATCAGCCATCTTTTGGCTTTCATAACTGCCCTCCCTACGCTACCCGCCAAGCGTCGCTATTCGCTGCAACAGCGGTTCCCGATATCTGGACCATACCATGGATGCTTCTCTGCCGATGACATCCGCATGACGAACTGATCCCATTCCCCCATGCCACCGATAGGCAGTAAGCGGTTCGTTCAGGTATGGGAACCGATGACCATTCAGTACAATCCGCATCCAGAGATCCAGATCATGCGTGTAGGGCAGAAGCTCATCAAACAATCCCACTCCGCTGAACAGATCCTTGCGGATCATGACAGTACAACCGTTGACTGGATTGCCGTGGACAAACCGCCGCAGTAAGTCCAGATCCGACATCGGTTCAGGTCCACCATGCATTTTGGTAACGGCCGAATGCTCGTTGATATAGTGAAAGTTCGTATGAGAGACAAGCACATGCTCACGCTGCATAAACTCCAGCTGATGCCGGATTTTATCCGGGTACAGATAATCATCCGAACTGAGCCAGGCTACATAATCACCAGAGGCATGGCGGATGCCATGATTAAGTGCCGAAGCCGTCCCGCCATTGCTTTTGCCAAGCACATTAATATAAGGAAGATAGGGTTGAAGCAACTCTGCATGCCGGGTTGAACCGTCATTCACAACAACGATCTCCACATCGGGATACGTCTGGTTCAGTGCACTCTGAATTGCCTGAGGCACATAAGGACAGTTATAGAATGGAATGACAATGGATACTCTCGGATTCATCTTGTCGTCCTCCCTTGCTGGACACGAACATCACTCAGAATATCCTGAAGCGATGTGGCAAATGGAATCATCGGCTGCCAGCCAAGCTTGCGCAGCAGTGATAATTCCTCCTGTTTCCCCGAACCATCCGGACCAGAAGATGCCCCATCCCAGCGAACAGGGACTTCCGCTGCTGTCATGGACAATAGCAGATCTGCAATTTCACCAAGACTGCGCTCGACTCCAGACACCACCGGGTATACTGTACCGCTGGACCCGTGTATCAAAAGTGTCGCATACGCTCTGACGGCATCCCGCACATCCAGAAAGTCACGCGTATTGTCCCGTCCGGACAGACGGAATGCCTCGGTTTTGCCCGCCTGCTCACAGGCAACAACATGGCGTGCAAGCAGTGAACAGATGCCTGTGGAAGGACCCGCACCAATCAGATTGCCTGGCTCCGCCAGCATGATCTGTTGTCCGAAGAGCGACATCCACGACAAGGACACCATCTCTTCCAGCGCTTTACTGAGGCTGTATGGATGCGGAGGCTGGGGAATCCGCCCAGGTTCCGGCGTATATTTTAACCTCGATCCTACAATAACGGTTCGTGCTGTCGGACAACTGCGAAGCGCATCCAGCAGATACAGCACGGCCATCACATTGGTCTCCAGGACCAGTAGCGGATCAGACCACGAATCAGGCACTGAATTTTTGCCAGCGAGATGCAGCACATAGTCGGGCTGCACCTCGCCGATCAGATGACGCACTTGCTGTTTATCGTTCAGATCACAGACATGGACTTGTGCACCTTTACCAAATGAATACACATCCGGCCTCCGGACTACCGCCGCAACCACTGCACCAACTTCCCGAAAATAAGATACGGCATGTCGCCCGGTAAAACCGGAGGCGCCTGTAATCAGCACTTTCTTGCCTCTCAGCTCTGCTCCATCCATAATGCCAACTCCTTCAGCATTGTAGAATAATCCGGCAGGTCTGTCTTCACATCCTCGCGAGTGGACACCAGCGTACGGTCTTGCACTACACTGTCATCACGTACAATCGTCACATCCTGCTTATCCCAGGTCTGCTTGAATAACACAAGCAGGTCATGCTTGCTCACAGGTACCGGATGAGCTAGATGGATGAGACCACTAACGGGTGAAGCCAGGTAATGGTCTACCCATTTGGCCAGCTCAAGTGTGGTCACACCGTTCCAGAATACGCGGGTATACCCGCCGACTTCACCTGTGCTGGACATAAACCATTGCATCAGACCAATGCCGCCCTGCCGAATCTCGGGTCCAATGATGGACGTACGGATCGTCAGATGACCTTCATCCTGAACTTCGCCAAGTGCTTTGGTGATGGCGTAAGCTGAGGTCCCATCCGTAACATCATCTTCCCGGTATGCTCCCCGTTCCCCGCTGAACACACAGTCCGTGCTGATATGAATCAGGCGTGCACCAATCGTATCTGCAACCCGCCGCAGACGATGTGGCAGGAAACCGTTAATATGATATGCAGTAATTTTGTCCTCATCTGCGAAGTTGTTCAACACACCTACAGCATTAATAATCACATCCGGGTGCACAGCTTCTACCAATCGATCAACCATGAAGCTGTCGTTCACATCCAGGAGCAGACCATTGGGGTCCGTTACATCCCGAGATGTGTAGAAGACGCTGTGTACACCTTGACGGCGGAAATAGTCGACCAAAATATGGCCGGCCATTCCGTTTCCACCAAGTATCAGCAGTTTCATGACAAGAATCCTCCGCGCATCAGAATTTCACGAATCTCCTCTTTGGTCATGAGTTGGTGTTCAGAACTGAAACTGTTAAAGGAGACCGGGGGACAATTGGTATAATGTTCACGCAGACCCGGTATACCCAGGGTAGGCAGAATAACCAGGTACTGCTCATCGTAGACAACGGTGGTCATGCTCTCGAATTCACTCATCAATATTTCGTGGATTTTCTCTCCTGGACGAATGCCTCGTTCCACAATGCTCACATTCTCCACACCGGAATCCTCAATCAGCACTTCCGCGAGATCAACGATTTTGCAGGTAGGCATCGTCATGACAAAGATCTCTCCGCCGACACTTTCCACCGAAGCTTTGAACAGCAAGGTAATTGCATCCTTCAGCGTAAGAAAGAATCGAGTCATACTCATATCCGTGATGGAGACCTGCCCTTTCTGGCGGATCTGATTCTTGAACAGATGTACCACACTTCCATTTGTTCCTAGTACATTTCCGCCCCGTACCGTAACAAATTTGGTATCGCTGTGTAACAAGTTTGCATATACAATTAATTTCTCGCCGATCGCTTTTGTCATGCCATAGAAGTTGGACGGATTGGCAGCCTTGTCAGTCGAGATATAGATTACTTTTTCCACCTTGTTTTCAATAGCAGCCTCAATTACGTTTTGTGTACCAATCACATTGGTTTTGAGTGCTTCGTATGGTTGGTCTTCACACACCGGAACATGCTTGAGCGCAGCCAGATGAAATACATAGTCCACATGCTGGCAAGCCGCCGTCAAGGCGTCCTTGTCACGAATATCTCCAATCCGGAAATGAAGACGTGGGTCTTCAAATTCACGACTCATAGCCACTTGGCTGGACTCGTTCCGGGAATATACAATAATTTCTTTGGGCTGCTGGGGCAGTAGTTGAGCCACAAGTTCATAACCCCATGATCCCGTACCGCCAGTCACGAGTATACGCTTATTTTCAAACATGCATTTTCCCTCCAAGCAGAAATTTAACCACTTTACTGGATACATCTGTGGCTTTGTAACCTTGCGGGCAATCCCAGTCGCTAGACATCTTTGTCATGACTCTCACGCAATCAGCGATGCGCGCGGCATCCAGACCGGAGACTACATTGCTGCCGCAATCGACCGTTTCCGGCCGCTCGGTAGTTCGACGCATCGTTACGGTCGGCACGCCCATAATGCAACACTCCTCCTGCACGGTACCGCTATCCGTAAGTGCACAGCGTGCATGACGTTCAAGCATTACAAAGTCGAAGAATCCAAACGGCTCGTGAAACTCCACCAGCGGGTTCATCTCCAGTTGCAGATGCTCCGCAATCCGGATCGCGGTACGCGGATGAATACTGCAGATCACACGCAACCCGTGTTCCTCTGCGACCTGGTTCAGTCCTTTCATAATCTCCAGTAAATGAGGGGCATGATCCACATTCTCGGCTCGATGGGCAGTAACCAGGAAGTATTGCCCGGACTTCAGCTTGAGCTTTTTGAGTATTTTGCTGGAACTTACTTGCGCGTCGTAGTGCTGCATTACTTCATAGATGGGATTGCCCGTTAGCACGATGCGCCTGCTTGGTACCCCTTCGCTGACCAAATGTTTCTTGCTCTGTTCCGTGTAAGGCATATTAACGGTGGAGATGGCATCAATAACCTTACGATTTTTCTCTTCAGGCACATCCAGGTCGAAGCAACGATTGCCTGCTTCCATATGAATAACAGGAACACCCATGCGCTCAGCCAATACTGCACATAATGCGCTATTGGTATCGCCAAGCAGCAGCAATTTATCGGGTTTCTCCTGCAATATCAGATCTTCCATCTGCGTAAACATCGAGGATAGCTGTCGTCCCAGAGTGGCCGCTTCATCCTGAAGAACGTAATCCGGTGCGCGCAGGCCCATTTCCTTGAAAAAGAGACCGCTGAGACTTTCCGTGAAGTTCTGTCCCGTGTGCACCAGAATATGTTTGGACGCGTACTGGTCCAGCTTGGAGATGATCAGGCTGAGCCGTATGATCTCAGGTCTCGTACCCAGCACCGTCATGATCTTCATCGTAATCCCTGCCTTCATCTTGTATTGGAACCCTTGCGCCCTGCTCGGCTACGTCCTGCCTTGGCAGATTTGCGTCTGCGATTAGCCGATTTCCCCATATGTGGACGCGGTCCCTTCGTTGTACGGGTTCTCCCCTTACGTCTGCCAGTTCCGGAAGTACGTTTCAGCCCCTCACGGTCTCGGCGAGAATGAGGTGCAAGTGGCTTGCGACGACGTTTCCGCGTTTTGCCCCTCTGTTGAATCGGCTTTACAGCTGGGCCAGTACCTGAGGCAACAGGAGCATCGTGACCCAATGCGATTGGAGGTAATGAGGAATGTGGCAACGCCTGTATGACGGTCAGGGGGAATAATAGTGCCCGAACCGTAGTCGGCTCCAGAACCAGTACAGTGCGTAGTCCTCCCTCCCCATGGGTATACACAGGTCCATTCGGAGGTTGGATATAAGCAAACCATCCGGGAAAACGCAATAACCACTGTGTCACCATCGTATGCAGTTTCGTTCGGTAGGTTTCAACGCCGTAGAGCCTTTCCGCTTCTGTCCGATTGCGCCACCCCGTATTTGAGGCCAGCTCTGCATCATTCAGCAAGGTTGTTGCCAAGGTGACAAGCGCTTCGGTATCGCCCGGCGGGGCCAAAAATGCATCACTGCCTACGGATTCCATTAACTCCTTCAGTCCACCTTGGGCAAAAGCGATGACCGGTTTGGCAAAATAGAGACCCTCCAGTGCGGTCATGCCAAATCCTTCCTTGACCATGCTTGGGATGACCAGGATATCCATCGCGGTATACGCCAGAGATACGTTCTCTTCAAATGTGGTGAAGGTAAACCGGCGTGAATACCCGGATTTTCTCACCCGTGATACACACTCGTCGTAATACTTTTTATCCGATGGTGCCCCGATGATCCAGAAGCGACAGCGCGAATGCGTTTCACAGATCCTCAAGGCCATATCCACAAATGGTTTCAACCCTTTGGCATCATATATAAATGAAGAAATATAACCGATACAGGTCTGCGATGATTTGAAACCGAGCTCCTTACGCTTGCGTTCGCGCAGATGAACCCAGCGGTCCGGTGCAGGTAGTGCGGGTTCCCAAGTTGGGGAAATGATGGTTACTTTGTCAGCCATGCCGGCTTCTTGGAATGGGGCTACCGCTGTCTCGGATATACCGATAATCCAATCCGCGTAACGGCCAATCATCTGGATCGCCTCGGTTGTATGTTCATTCGTATGAATAATCTCGGTAATCTTCCAGATGACTGGAATCTGAAGGGACTTTGCCGCTACAGCCGGCATCACATTAACGCAGGTGTTCGTTAACACCATATCGGGAGCAGTCTCCCGTATGAGGGAGACCACTTCCTGATACGCTGGTGTATGACGAAGATGCTCCGCATCATCTGCAATGCCCAGGTAAGGTGTGTACACACCGTGAAGCATCGGCAAAGTGCATATTTTGACCTGAATGCCGAATCTCCGCGCAAGCCCCGCAAGCTTCCCCTCCTGAGGGGCTACGAGCACACATTCAAAGATCGCACCGATCTCTCTCATAAAATGAAGCAGCAGCTTCTCGGCGCCTGTAATGCTGCGAGTATTGCACACATGTGAAAATAACATCATCTTTGGTTTCGTTGCCATGGCCGCACGGACCCTGTACACGGGTATCGGATACAGGGTACTGTGCACACCTCCTCCCGGCCAGAATTAAGGGAATATGATGGTTAACATTTCATTAATTCTTTTGCCATACGTGTGGTCTTTCAGTGTACGTTCAAGTCCACGAAGTGCAATCTCACGGCGTTCCTTTTCATGAGTAAGATAATATTCCACTTTGTCGAGTAACTCCTGCGGCGAGGAATATGTCTCAATCTCCACACCCGGTTTGTAGAAACGAGCAATGTCATCCCGGGCGTCGGTCAGCTGTAGCGTCGTGGACGCGGCAATTTCAAACGTTCTCGGGTTCGGTGAAGCTGGCGCGATTTTGAGGTGATTATTATTGACGGAATCATCTTCGTGGGATCGATGCAGGTTGATGACAATTTTGGTTCCATTGTACACATCATTGGTCTCCGGCGGACTCATCCAGCGCCCAAGCTCAATCTTCTCTCCATAGGCAGTATAGTCAGGCAGACGGTCCCACCAGATTCCGTTAAATACCGTATTGTGTGACATCAACTGAGGCATGATCGGATTGAAGAAGTATACCCGGTTCCAGTAGGCCGAGCCGATAAAGCTGACATCCCGTTTTAACGGGGAAGGTGTTGTAATCGGAAAGTAATGATTAGTGAATGCGGCAAAAGGGAGGTAGTGAACTGACGCGCAGCCGATTTGTCGATATAGATCAATACAGTTCAGTTCCAACGTGAAGACATGGTCAAAATGTGTCACAATATCCAGCGTCATATCTGTATAATACGGGTCATCCGTGAGCCAGATCGCCGTCTGAATGCCCGCTTGGCGAATCGCATCGATATGCTCGATGGGGATATCCATTCCATCCAGCACAAGCACAAGATCAGGACGCGTCTGCAGCGCAATTTCAGAAACCGGTTGACGCGGATCAGAGAGGGTTACTTGAGCTACCATACCCTGTAGCGTGGCCATAATGGCCTCATCCAACGGGGAGTAAGGGAAGCCTTTACCCGAGGATACATACAGCACGTGAAGCTGTCGGAAAGGCAACGGTTCCTGTGCACAATTCACAATATAGTTGGCGCGACCGCGCAGATATCCTTCTTCCTTACCTGCGTCATATCCGGCATGTTGCCCATTTTTGCGTGCTTGATCAGCCAGGCTTAGTACGGGTGCATGGACCTTTTTGGTTTTACGGTGTTTGAGAGACATACCGCCACTCCTTTATTTTTTGGGATAGGGTTCTCGTTGGTGCTGCACTTCAGACGGGGATTACAAATGTTCCAGCAACTGACCGATCCGGCGAGTGAATGTATGCTGGTTCATCGTGGTGAGAAGTCCACGCCACGCCATCGCCTGTCGTTCTTCTTCATGCTTCAGATAATAGTGGATCTTGCGCTGAAGTTCTGCAGCGTTAGTGAACGTCTCGATGTCATATCCCGGCTTATAATAACGGGGTAAATCTGCACGTGCATCCGTAATCTGCATTGTGCCGCAGGCGCTGATCTCATACGTGCGTGGATTAATCGAGTGACCTTCAAGATGATGTGTGTTGCGATTGTCTTCCCCATTCTCGCAAGTCCGGTGAATGTTAATGACAATCTTGGCGCCATTGTAATAATCCACTGTCTCTCCAGGAGCAATCCATCCTTCGTGGATGAAACGGCCTAGTACATCAAAGCGTGCCAACCGATTCCACTGGCTACCCGCGATGAATACCTTTTTGTCCGCAAGAAAAGGGGCCAGCTCATCAAACAAGGCAATCCGGTTCCAGAATCCGGTACCGATAAAACAAATGTCGTGCTGATGCTGCGGTGCCGCGCGCCGCGGTTGAAACATGCCTGGATTCACCGCGAGTGGCATATAGATGACCTGGTTCGCTCCATGTGCCAGATAGAAGGGCACCGCGGCCTCTTCATGCGTGAACACGACATCATAGTGCTGGCAAAGGGACGTTGTATCTTCGGTGAAATACGGATCATCCACAAACCACACGGCAGTTCGGATACCGAGTGCACGTATGCCATTCACCTGCTCCACATGATCTGCGGGAAATACATGCAGACCATTCATGACGAGCACAACATCGGGCCGATGCTGACTGGCTTCCTGCAACATCGCTGCTGGCGATCCAACAACGCATTCACGTACAGATTGCTGCAGAGCCAAGGTGACACCTTCATCGATGGCATCGAATCCTTGCGGGATATATAACACTTTCATATCCCGCAGGGTCGGTTCAAACATCTGCACCCGCTCCATCATGGCTTGACAGCCGCCGAATCTGCGGCCTTCTGCATATCCGCCGCGGTAAGCCGTCTCCGCTTCGGTCAGCGGACGGTGCTTTCGTTTTGCCACATTCTTCACCCTGTCTTCCTTCAGGAGATCTCACTTCCAGACTCTCCCCGAGATTGGTCTTCCCTCTAAAGGATATGCCTCGGGGTCAGATGCATCATGGACGGGTGTCCTGCAAGGCGCAAAATTGGCGCTTGCCCTCCACATCCGCCTGTACGGGCATGTCCGCTTTTGCGGCGATGCAAATAACCCGGAGGGATCTGTCCCCCGGGCTAACTGCTAGACAGGTATCATTCCATGCAGAAATAATCCTGTCTACACGGTTACTGTGCTTTGTACGCCAGCTGATGTCCGTCCTCG
Organism: Paenibacillus sp. UASWS1643; assembly: GCF_008693195.1. NCBI lineage: Bacteria > Bacillati > Bacillota > Bacilli > Caryophanales > Paenibacillaceae > Paenibacillus > Paenibacillus sp. UASWS1643. The sequence goes on along the minus strand of NZ_VXKZ01000112.1, from coordinate 199,392 downwards.
AATCCCTTGGCGAAACCCGCGTTGAATCCCTCGTTGTACGCCTCGTTGTATCCCTGGCTGTACGCACCATCCGGGTTCGGATCGGTAGGGGTAGCCGGGACGACTGGTTGTACGGGCTTTGGACTCCGGTGCCGCCGTACCGCACGTTTCTTTTTTTTGAGCCACGCACTGCGTCCTTTAAGTGGGCGTTTGTGAAGAACACGTTTGGCTCTGAGCGCACGCAGTTTGCGAATTTTGCGCAGACGGGCTCCACGGATTAACAAAGCTCTTTTGGTTCTCAGTCGTATTTTCTTCTTCTTTAACATGTCAACATTCCTCCTGTATGTCCCGAACGATACGAATTGCACACCCGGGGTCTTTGAGCCACGGCAAGCCAGGCTCCCCATGCTGGATTCGGGCCAGCCTGATTCCCGTAACCATACGAGACATTTCTGCCTGATAACGACTCAGCAAACGAATGTTCTCTGCCAGACTGCGGGCAGATACTTCCGAATGAGCGGTTACACTGGCTACACTGTCCAGAATGCGTGCCAGCGCCTGCTGACTGTGTGCAATGGATTCAATGAGCGCCAGTTTGGCTTCCTGCTCACGCCGCATCAGACTCATTTTCCCATGTCTCCCAGATCCATGCCGCCAAACATGCCACCGTCCATACCGCCGCCATCTTCGCTATCGTTCTGCACCATCACCGCTTTGAGATTGTTGCACAGTCCGGTCTCCATCCGGGTTAATCCTTCCAGCAATTCCACCAGCTGATCATGCATTTTGAGCGGCTCGCCTACCTGATCCCCATGCGTCAGAAAGGTATCCCCATTCAAATGATTCAGCGTCCAGTTCCGTACCTTCTCGGCCTCAATCGCTTTTGCCTCCAGAATCAGGGCAATATTCCACTGCATTTTGGCTGCTGCGTCCAGCATCAGAATGAGGCTCTGTTCTCTACTCATGTTCCTTCACCCGCCTTCCGGGCTTATTCTTCTTCTTGAACCGCGATCTCCCGCATGACTTGGGTCAGCGTTTCGGCTACAGCCTCTTCCAGATCTGCAAGGCCCCCCAAGTAAGAGATAATGCTTTTGTTGATTTGCCCAGAGCTATCCAGCAGACCGTCAACGCCATCCAACTCCGGTTCGATATCTGGCAAATGATTGATGATTTCAGACATGCGTACAGCGACTTGGCGTTTGGCATCCAGCACACGTGCGATCTGCTGGTGAGAGTGTGCAATATGTGTGATAATTTCATCGATTTTGCTCTGCATGGTCCTCCTCCTTACCGTCACGGCCTGCTTCACCCATAGAAAAACCCGGCCTATCAGCATTTGCCTGTTACAGCATATGCCGGGCCGGGATCGTCAGTTACTACAGCTTGCGCCTATATCGTCAGATGACATAACTCCAGTCGGAAGAATATCGACTGAGGAATTGGCGAGTACGTTCCTGCTTGGGACGTACAAACACCTCTTCCGGGGTTCCTTCCTCCACAATGGAACCTCCATCCATGAAAACAACCCGATTGGCCACCTCACGGGCAAATCCCATTTCATGGGTGACTACAATCATGGTAATCCCCTCTTGAGCAATGGAGCGGATGACAGACAACACCTCACCCACAAGCTCGGGGTCCAGCGCTGATGTCGGTTCATCAAACAAAATCACTTCGGGATTCAGTGCCAATGCTCTGGCGATGCCCACCCGTTGCTGTTGCCCACCTGACAACATACTTGGATACTCATTGATTTTGGCGGACAGTCCGACTTGTTCAAGCACACGCAAGGCACGCGTGCGGGCATCGGCTTTGGACATTTTCTGGGCAATAATTAATCCCTCGGTGACGTTATCCAGCACCGTCTTGTGTTTGAACAGATTATAATGCTGGAACACCATCGCCGTTTTTCGTCTCAACTGCACAATGTCATGTTTGCGTGCATGCTTGCAATCGACGGTTAATCCACTGATCTGAACCTCGCCCTCATCGGCACGTTCCAGAAAATTAACGCAGCGCAGCAGCGTTGTTTTACCTGATCCGCTTGGTCCAAGGATCGCTACGACATCGCCCTGTTCCACGGTCAGATCAATTCCCTTCAATACTTCCTGCTTGCCAAAAGTTTTGTGTATGTTCGTTAGTGTAATCATGACACGCCTCCTTTGCTGTACACGGCAACCCGACGCTCAAGCAGAGCAGTGATCCGCTCCGCAATGATGGTCAGCCCCCAATAGATAAACGCTGCGGCGATAAAGGCCTCCAGAAACTTCAGACTGACGGATGCCACCACATCCGCTTTACCGAGGATGTCCATCTGAGACACGGTAAAAGCGAGTGTTGATCCATGCAGGAACCCAACAAACATACTGCACAGGTTAGGCAATACCGCCCCGATCGCTTGAGGGATGATGATACGCCTTAAAGCCTGGAATGTGCTCATGCCTACAGCGTGAGCCGCCTCCATCTGACCGATATCCACAGCAAGAATGCCTGAGCGGATAATCTCGGACATATAGGCGCCCGCAGTGAGCGAGAAAGCAATCAGTACAAATACGAGAATTGGAATCGACGAGGATTGGAAAGCCCAACCGTAACGTTCCGCCAGCTTATCGATAATCATCGGAATGCCGTAATAGATGAGGAATAGATGCATCAGCATCGGTGTTCCACGCAGAAATGAAACGTAGAAGTCAGCAATGCGGTGAATCCACCGCACGTGATATATACGGATCAGAGCCGTAGCCAGACCGATTCCGAAGCCTGCAATCAACGGCACAATCGTAATGACGAGTGTCAGTGGCAATGCCTTCAGGATTTGAAAAAAAGATGTATAGATAAACTGGAGATCAATCGACATATGCTCACCCCGCTATTCGTTTCAGGCGTTTGGCTCGAATTGCCGGTTTGTGTACAACCCTCTTGCGTTCATGACGCTGGAGTCTGCGTTCTGCAAAGGCAAATCCTTTTTCGAGTACAATGACAATGACATAATAGACCACAGACAGACTTATATACACTTCAAGTGCATGCGATGTAGCCGAAATTAACGTCTGCCCTCTGCCCACCATATCCATGACACCAATGGAGAAGGCCAGAGATGTATCTTTTAATGAACCGATTAACGTATTGGCCATGTTCGGAAAAGCAACAATCAGTGCCTGCGGAACAACAATCCGCCGAAAAGACTGGAATGTGGTCATACCCGCAGCATAGGCAGCTTCCGTCTGACCTTTATCCACACTGCGCACCGCTCCACGAAAGATCTCGGCAAAGGATGCCGCGTCACTAAGCGCATAGGTCACAATGACAAATAACAACGGGTCGGTTCTCGACAGGTCGATGCCAATGGGTTTGAGCAACTCGGGAAGTCCGTAATACACCAGGAACAATTTGATCAGGATCGGTGTGCCCCGCATGAATGAGACGTACAGGGTAGCCAACTGGCTTAGTACCGGAATCCGATACAGCCGGGGAATGGCCAGAAGCACGCCGCCCACCAGTCCGAGCACGATGGAACCACCCAGTACAATCAGTGTTATATGCAAATATCGTAGCAGTTCCGGGATGAAATCCAGAACCAATGACAGATCAAATGATTTTCCCATTACCGCTGCACACCTTTCTCAGACTACTCTTCAACCGTATAGTCAGCTCCAAGCCACTCTGTGCTCAGTTTGCCTAATGTTCCATCTTCCTTGATCGCTTTGAGCGCTTCGTCCACTTTGGTTTTGAGCTCCTGCTCATCTTTGTTCAGAATGAAGTACACTTTGGAGTTGGAGAGGGCATCGCCTACCGTTTTCAACTGGGCATCAACCGCCTTATTCTGATAATCAATGGCAAATTGGGTGCTGATCGTTGCATCCACCCTGCCTGTTTTGATCTGGGTAATGGTATCCTCACCTGCTCCGGAATAAACGATATCAATCCCGTTGCCGTTCGCTGCATTCCATTTCTCAGCAAGTACAGCCGCATTACTTGTTGCACCAACAATCAGTTTTTTCCCCTTCAGATCCTCAATCGATTTTACTTCCTCATTTTTCTGACTTACGACAATTTTATTTGGAAAAATATTATAGGCTTCATCATTAAACAGGAACTTGGCCTGTCTCTCATCATTCACTTCCATCTGGTGAGCGATCAGGTCAATTTTTTTCGTTTCGAGACTCAGCAGCAGATTTTTAAAATCCATCGTGCTGAATTCGAATTCATATTCAGGCAAACGTTTGTCGATCTCCCGGATCAGTTCCACATCATAACCTGTTAACTTGCCATTCTCATCAATGAAGCAGACATTTGGGAACTGTGTACCTGTTCCTACAATGATCTTTTTCACTTTGGTGTCGCCTGCTGCCGAAGCAGATTCTGAATCATTGCTTGCAGTTCCTGTGCTGCATCCAGCAAGTACCGCCAGCATTGTAATGAACAGCAGTGCTGTCCGGAATTTTTGAATCCCCCGTTTTTTAACCATTCCCAATCTCCTCCACAGGCTGTTATCACAGCGAATATGATGTGTACTCCTATTCCTCTAACCTATTAACAAACCATTCTTACTTGTATAGTCGGAATTAGGTTGAACAAAGAATATCACTACAAGTCATCTGAGGGCAATAACTAAACTAATAGGACATCCTGATATGGTTATAGGACTTCTCTATAGTACGAGAAAAAGCCATCCCCCATATCGATTGGTGGATGACTTCTTCTTGTATGACTCTCACTGATTATACCATTTTGGCGGTGCATCACTTGGTGTATACACTACTCATCTATCTGCGACTCGCCCATTTAATTTTACGTGCAACTTCCACTCGCTGTAATTGTAAGAGACCGATCCGTTCCTCGAACTTCTTGCGTTCATCCATGGAATGAGCGGCATGAATCTGGTGGCACAGACCTGTCAGTTTGCTGTTGATGTAATCAAACCGTGTCCATAATTCCTCTTCAGGTGTGCGTTGCTGCTCCGTCGCCGTCTGAAATATTTTGAGTTGGCGGATAAGGGATTGCTGCCATTCCTGATCCTGAATTTGGATGGCAAAATGCAAAAGATCCAGATAGTCATCGATTTGCAACGAAACGCCGCAATCAGGTTTAGTGTTCATCGTCGTCTCTCCTTATTTCAGTACTTGGCTGGAATCCATTACTTCTATCTTACAGGAACAAGCCCACTGAAAGCGAGTACTGAACGATTAAATTTTGGGAAATTTTTTATTTTTTTATGTTAAAAAAGCTTTACATTTCCATTAAGGTAAAATTCACATAACTTTGGTATTGATACATATTAAATCTGTGACGAAAAACCCGTATTAAGGAATCATTTCTTACCTTAACACGGGTTTTTCGTCATGTTTTATATAATATGCACACATGCAATGTCAGTTATTTTTTCCATCTCGCTGCTGTCTGGTCATCAGTAACATGATAAACGAGATGATGATAATAGAAACAGTCCACGCCCAGGCCATGGTCTGATTGCCCGAATCCACAGCGACATAGATTGCCGTAGGTACCGTTTGTGTTTTGCCCGGAATATTGCCTGCAATCATCAGTGTCGCACCAAATTCCCCGAGTGCACGGGCAAAGCCCAGGATGAAAGCGGTCATCAATGCTCTGCCTGCGAGCGGGAGGGAGATGTAACGAAAAACCTGCCACTCATTTGCCCCAATCGAACGGCCTGCATCTTCCAAATCCCGATCCACACCACTGAATCCCGATTTCATCGTCTGATACACAAGTGGAAAAGCAACCACCACCGAAGCAATCACCGCAGCCCACCAGGTGAAAATAACCGGTGCGGAGAATATGGCTTCAATCCATTGTCCAAACAGACTTTTACGCCCCAGTATGACAAGTAACAGAAATCCAACCACTGTCGGGGGAAGGACTAGCGGCAGCATAAATGCCGTTTCCAGCAGAATCTTTCCCCGAAATGAAGAACGTGACATCTTCCAGGCTATCGCGATTCCGAGCACAGTGGCCACCACGCTGGATAACAGCGCAACCTGAAGTGACAAGCGCACCGGTGACCAGAATACGGACCAGTCTATGGCTTTCACATTCATTCCGGAATTGTGAATCCGTATTTCGCGAAGATATCGAGCACTTCAGGGGTTTGTAAATACGCATAAAATTGTTCGGCCTCTGTACGGTGTTTGGTTCCTTCAATAATACCTATTGGATAATTGGCTGGTGTGTAGCTGTTCTTGTCCACCTCAAACGCAATTTTCACCTGATCCGAAGTAAGAGCATCTGTTTTATATACAAATCCTGCATCTGCATTACCTGTCTCTACATATTGAAGAACCTGTCTAACGTCTTTCCCCTGCACAAGTTTGCTTTCCAGTTCATCCCACAGCTTGGCATTGGTCAGAGCTTCCTTGGCATAGGTTCCCGCAGGAACACTTTCCGGAATCCCAATGGCTACCGTCTTGATGGAGTCGCTGGTGAGATCCTTTTCACTGGTTACTGTGTGGTTCCCATCTGCTGGCACTATGGCCACCAGTGAATTCTGTAGCAAATTCTTCTGATCACCCGATGCAATCAGGTTTTCATCTACTAGCGCATTCATATTTTTTGTTGCCGCCGATACAAAGACATCAGCCGGCGCACCCTGTTCAATCTGCTGTTGCAAGGCACCCGAGGCGCCAAAGTTAAAATTAAGTTCTATATAAGGATTAGCTAGCTCATAATTGGTTTCAATCTCTTTCATCGCATCGGTCAGACTGGCCGCCGCAGAGATCGTCAGATCTACTGTTTCCTGCGGATCGGTATTTCCTGCTGATGAACTTTCACCTGATGCCGCTGGCGTTGAGGTTGTTTGTTCTGCACCCGTGGATGTATCCGTAGTGCCCGTGCTTGCGCCGCAACCAGCCAATACAAGAGCCAATCCCAGTGACATACTTCCCAACACATATCCGATTCTCTTTCTCATTCATTTCTCCCCCAACGTTATCTTTGGTTATAACTAGTTATAATTGATTATATCTAATTATACACATGACAAAAAAAATGGGAAGGTGATTAAGATCACATTTGATTTTTGTTACCTGTCCTATGCGTTTATTGCGTGTTCTCAGGTTTATGGCATCCCTCAATTAATGATATAGTACAAGAAACATTCATAACAAAACCATAATTGCTCTATACCTTTGAAGGAGGATCTTCACTTATGACGGAGGAGCAATCCTACACAACCGAAGAAATATCCAAGCTGCTCAAAATATCGAAACTGACGGTCTATGACCTGATCAAAAAAGGAGACCTCGTCGCATACCGTGTAGGTAAACAAATGCGAATTGATGCAACCGATCTGGAAGCATATAAACGTCGCTCCAAGCAACTTCAGTCCTCAGGTCAGCGTATCCCGACTCCTCATCAGACCTCGGCATCAGAGACTCAGCCAGGTCAGGGTGATTTTCAGGGAACTTCCTTACTATCGACTACACCCGTTGGGTCTGCGCATGCGATTACTCCAGCGAGTTCTGCTCATGCAATAACTGCTGTACCACGGCATCTGGTCATAACGGGTCAGGACGTCAGTCTGGATATCCTAATGCGCCATATGGAAAAACAAACCCGGGACATCCGTCCGCTCCGCTCGTTCATGGGCAGTCTGGACGGGCTTATTTCGATGTATCGTGGTGAGTCCGATCTGGTCAGCACCCATCTGCTCGACGGAGATACCGGTGAGTATAATCTGCCGTATATTCGCAAAATTCTGACGGGGCGGTCCTATGTTGTGGTAAACCTGCTGTCACGTCCTGCCGGATTGTATGTACAGCGTGGCAATCCACAGAACTTACAGAATTGGACCGATCTGAGCAAGCCTGAACTTCGACTGGCTAACCGGGAGATAGGTTCTGGCGCACGAGTATTGCTGGATGAGCAACTTCGACTGCATGGAATTCCTGCCGCAGGTCTGATCGGATACGAAATGGAGGAAACCAGTCACATGGGCGTGGCTGCCAAAGTCAGTTCAGGTGAAGCTGATGTCGGAGTTGGCATTGAAAAGGCTGCACGACTTGTGGGTCAGGTTGATTTTGTCCCGCTCACTCAGGAGCGCTATGATCTAGTCATGCTGAGGAAACAAGATAATGAAGCCTGGGCCGAATTGGTCCTGCGGATTCTCCAATCGCCGGAGTTCAGGCAGGAACTGCAATCATTCGAGGGATATGATGTATCCCGGACAGGTGAAATTTTGTACGAAGCATAGGTATACGAAATGTAGACAATAACAGCCCATACTCAACGTGTATTCAACATTACATCATGCATATATAAAACGCCTTGCAATGGATGCAAGGCGTTTTTGGTGTTTCTTTCTATATATAACGCATGATATGGATGAATGAATTTCTTAATGTGGCAAATCGATCTCAAAAATGAACACACCATACGCGGGCATGTTGATCTCATTCTGAAGTGTTGTACCTGACAGTAACTCTTTTGCTTGCTTCTTAAGCTGAATGGGTACTTGTTGATCCGAGTAGTTGAGTAAAAATACATAAGCTTTATCCTTACCGGAACGGATACCAAGCTCAACCTCGGACGGTACCTCTACCAGGTCACCCACAGGTGAAGATAGCCCTATTTCATCTAGTAGAGCATCAACGACCGGTTCATTGTAAGCCGCTCCATAATACCATACTTGCCCCTGACCTACCGTAAGTTTGGTCAATGCAGGACTACCTGCATAATATTCGGATGTATACTCAGCGATGACCTGCACGTCAGCATGCTCCACATGAAGAACTTCGTTAAATCCGGTCGTTGACGTTCCCTCCTGAAGCCGCTCACTCGTCCCATTCCATTGCAGTTTGGCTGCTGGAATGGTTCCTTTGATTAAGGTAAAGTCCTCTACGGTTACACCACACAACTCAGCGACAGCCCCAGGGAAGGGTCTCATATAACAATGCCCCTTGAGATCCTTATATCCGGTGCGAGCACCGAAAAACAGAGTGCCTCCTTGACTGACATAGGCTTGGAGAAGTTCTGCTGTCTCGTCTGTCATGATGGCCGGGTGAGCATAGATGATCACCTTATATTCAGATAAATCCTCCAGTGTTGTCGTTGGTTGCAGTGTAACCATGTCCGTCGGAATATGACGATACTGGAGCTGCTTATACCAGGAGCGTACACTCTGTTGCTGAAGCGGACCGTGCCACTCGTCCAACTCCCCGTCCCAAAGGTTATCGTAATCCTGTAGGATCGCAACATCGGCTTGATATGTAGTGCCCGCAATAACACGCCCGATCTTGACAAACTCTTCCCCTACTTGTGCAACCTCGCGTACCCTTCTGTTGGGCTGATTATGGTAATCATTGATGCCATGCCAGTACATCTCGGTGCCAAATGTTGCCGTCCGCCAGCGGAAGTAGACGAGCAGATCCGTTCCGTGAAGAACAGATTGATACGACCATAATCGGATCTGTCCCGGTCTTGGCGTACCCATGCCTATACTGTCAACCCAGCCTCCTGGCCCAGACTGTTGTTCCATGACGCAGAAGTTCGGTGACATGTTACGAACGTTCGACAGTTTCATGCTCCAGGCCCGATCTTGTAATGAGTTATCATCTGTCCCAGGGAAGATCGTGGCAAACTGCGGATACGAATCATAAGAGAAGAAATCCAATAAATCCTCTGTCATTTCATGATTATCCAAGTGTCCAAACGTACCGTTTGTTGTGATCCAATGCTTCGGATCCAGTTCCCGAATGATGTCCACCTGAAGCTTGGCAAATGAAATGGTATTAGCTGAGATGAATCTCTTTTCATCTAGTGCCAAATGAGGATTTGGCGATTGGCTGACCATATTTCGGGTAAGGTGAACTTGCTCCCAGTCGGTATAGGTCTGACTCCAGAAAACGGTTCCCCAAGCCTGGTTCAGATTCTCCAACGATTCATAACGATTCTTAAGCCATTCACGGAAGGCGACATGGTCCGCCTCAGCATAGAAAACATCCATATGACAATTGAATTCGTTATCGATCTGCCATCCAATAAGAGCCGGATGATCTTTATAGGCAATCACCATATTGCGCACGATTTTTTCACATTGCTGTCTGTAGATTGGGCTGCTGTAATTGGTATGACGCCGCATACCGTGTTGATACAACACCCCGTCCTTATTTGCGTTTAATACTTCAGGATATTTTGATGTTAACCACGCTGGTGGAGTTGCTGTCGGTGTTCCCAAAATAACGCTCAAACCATATTGATGAGCCAGATCCAGTGCCTTCTGGAAAAAACTAAAATCAAACTGGTCTTCTTCCGATTCAAAGATGGACCATGCAAATTCAGCCATCCGAATAACTGTGATATTCATCTCTTTCATTCTACGGAAATCGTCCTCCCACAACGCTTCCGACCAGTGCTCAGGGTAATAACAGACCCCCATTTTTAATTCATCCATTTGGATTGATTTTGCCACCTTTAATTACCCCCTTAACCTGCCATATTGTCTCCATTCTATTGGAACCTTCACATATAATAAATGACAAGATTATGCGACTTATAATAAAATATTGTCATTGTTCAAGATTCAAATAACAGTAGACTGAATTGATTTTAGTTCACTACATAAAAATATTGCGTTCAAATGGAGGATGCACGTGAAAGAACACATCTTTCTCCCCAAGCCGATTTTCCCCAGACATGTATGTTTTCCCAATTTTATTGGAGGGTACAGTGACTTTCCGAAGCACCGTGTGCATCGAGAATATGGCACCACTGAAATTAACTTGGATCAATGCTACAATCTGCACCTTGTACTGAACGGCAAAGGATTCCTGGACACCGGAACCACACGATATGAGTTAATGCAAGGACAGGGTTTCCTCTATGGTCCCGGTCTCAGACAAACCTACTACTCCGATTTGGATGATCCTTGGAGTATTCGTTGGATTCACTTCTACGGCGTTCGTCTCGAAGAACTGTTAAATGGAAAAGGCGTTGACGAGCCCTGGCTGTTTCAATGTTCCAACTTCCCGGTGGTCACCGCGCTCATGGATCGAATACTGGAGCTCGGAAGAGGCTATCAAGTGGAGGACGAGCACAGTCTGGCAGCTACACTATATGAGCTTCTGACCCGATTGCAATCCGCAGCGAGCCAAATCAATGTTTCGTTGAATCACACTTCAGAGCGAATTCGTGAAGCAGGGAATTATATTCGTTCCCATAGTAACGAGCACATTACACTAGACCACGCTGCCGGGATTGCCGGATACAGTACAACATACTTTAGCCGAAAGTTCAGTCAGACGTTTGGAATCTCTTTCCCTGAATTCCTCTTGGAATCCAGGCTACTACATGCGAAACAGCTACTCGCAACAACCAACCTCTCCATTAAGCAGATTACGCTGGAAACGGGATTTTCACAGTCAAGCTACTTCATCCGCTGTTTTAAAACCCAGGAAAACGTAACACCTATGCAATTTCGAATGATGCACAATCATTCGTTATAGGCAGATGTTCCTTGAACAAGCTGACGCAAAAGAAGACTCTGCATACAACATGCAGAGTCTTCTTCGGTCATTTTTCACAAATGTTCATTTGTATCTTCGTCCTCGTCAGCCTTATATTCCAAAATATCTCCAGGCTGACAATCCAGTGCTTTACAGATGGCATCCAGAGTGGATAAACGGATCGCTTTTGCTTTTCCTGTTTTTAATATGGAAATATTGGCGATCGTGATCTCAACTCTCTCTGCAAGCTCGGTAACCGTCATTTTCCGCTTTGCCAACATCACATCAATATTGATTATAATGGCCATATATTCACCTCAGACCACTAGGTCATTTTCTGATTTGATATCAATCGCTTCCTGTAACAATCTTTGGAGCACAGCAGAAAACACTGCGATGACCAATGAAGCAAAAACAGGAATCATTCCCATTAGAATGAGGCCTGGGGCATCATCTTTCTCTGCTACAACATAAACAAAAGGCAACATCACAAAATAGAGACTACTGATTACAATAGCACAATATTTTATTGTTTTTAAGGATCTCACTGACATTAGAGAGAACGCTTCATTTTTGTCGATGTAGCTCAGCAGACGGAATGCCTGGTACAGTGCAACGATAAACGGAATAACTGACACATACATAATAATCACTATGGGGTATAGTGCACCTGCATAATTCGGATTTACCGGATTGTTCGCTAACCAGGGTATGCCGAATATACATAAGGCAAGAATGGGAACACCAATAAGCAACACGGCCAATTTTAAAAAGATGGTTGTACCTCGCTTCACAAAAAGCACCTCACTTGTTTTAAGTGATATGAATTTATCATAATATTTATCGTTTTACAATAAATTTTTATTGTAAAACATATTTTATTTATTCTTTTGCCCATTAAGGAAGGAAGATCAAAAGATCCCTCCTCTTTGCTTCAGTGATTCTTGGACACAAAAAAAGTCCAAAGATAGCCACTGAATGTGGTTATCTTTGAACTCGCTCACGTCCGCCAGAACAGCCCAGCCTCATCCCGCTCCACCTGCTCGAGCACATTTTCAAAATCGGAACAAGGTGTAATAACATCTACCGGATTCCAGCTGCTCTGTTCATCTCTGGCAAACACCTTCCACTGATTTTCTTCCCAGTAAAATCGGGCAATATGCATCTTCTCCCATTGATACCGTTCCTCGGCGGGTCTTTCTTCGGTCAGGATCAATTCATTATCATTCATCTCATATGTCAACTTCACCATCGTTCGCAGTGGCGCAGGAACCTTCTCGTGAATATAGCCATTCATCACCGATTGAATTCTTCGTAACGTAAACGAGTCCAACATGAAGATGCACACCCTTTCAGCAAAGTATCACCCCTTGATCATGTTACCAGCTGGATTTTGTTACACCAGGAATCTGTCCTTGATGTGCCAATTCACGGAACTTAATCCGAGATACCTTGAACTTGCGAAGATAACCCCGCGGGCGGCCTGTCACTTCACAACGGTTCTTCAAACGAGTCGGAGATGCATTCCGCGGCAATTTCTGCAATGCCTCGTAATCCCCTTTTTCCTTCAATTCCAGGCGCAGGTCCGCATATTTTGCCACGATCGCCTGACGTTGCTTCTCACGTACCACTTTAGATTTTTTAGCCATGAATTATAGCTCCTTTATCCATTGAATTTATGTTTATAAATTGAACTAAAGAATATTTACACTGCACACTCCGATGACAGAACAACCTTCCGATCGCTGTTATCCCCAGATTTTATTAATTCCTTTGATAAAGGGGAAATCCGGGGATAAAGGCGAAGCATATGCTTCCGATGCAGCTTTCTTTCAGAAAGCTTTTAGCTTCGCTTCTTCAGGTCCTTTCTGTCCTCTCTGACTTATACAGCTTCCACAGGCCATGGCAGTGGATTATCAAAATGGCCCCAGTCTGCCAGCATTTCTTCATCACTAAGCAGGCACTGGTCCAACTCATCTTCAATGCTCGCACGTTCCATGTCGATTCCGATCATGACAAGCTCCGTCTGGCGATCTCCCCACTGGGCATCCCATTTCTCCAGCACATCCGGTTCGTTACGTAAAATCTCTTCTTTGTCCGCTTCCGGCAACGCCGCGACCCAATGTCCTGCAGGACCAAATTGAATGGATGGTCCTGCCTGACTCAGGCTTGCAGCAACATCCCCTTCAGCCGCAAGCCATACTAAACCTTTGGCTCGTACCACTTCTTCCGGCCAGTAACTCATGAATTCAGCCAGACGGGAAGGATGGAACGGCTTTCTCCGGCGATAGACAAAGGAACCAATACCATATTCCTCCGTTTCCGGTGTATGCGACTCTTTCTCCAGCTCCTGAATCCACCCAGCGGACATGCTCACTTTCTCAAAATCAAAGCGGTTTGTATTCAGAATCTCGGACGGATTCACCTGTCCATTCTGGGTCCGAATGATCTTGGCGTTAGGCTGTAGCTTGCGGATGATGCCTTCGAGCTTGTTCAGCTCGGTGTCATCGACCAGATCACATTTGTTCAGCAGTAGCACATCACAGGTTTCGATCTGATCAATCAACAAGTCTACAACATCACGGGTGTCCTCATCTCCGGTCGCCTGGTTACGATCCAGAAGACTCTGTCCTGATCCAAAATCATGCCAGAATCGATTGGCATCCACCACCGTTACCAGACAATCCACTCGGGCCAGGCTAGTCAGGTCAATACCCGACTCCTCATCGGCATATGTAAAGGTCTGTGCAACTGGAACAGGTTCACTGATGCCAGTGGATTCGATCAAAATATAATCATACTTGCCTTCATTCACCAGCTTCTCAATCTCCTGCATCAGATCATCCCGCAAGGTGCAGCAGATGCAGCCATTCGATAACTCCACCAGCTTCTCTTCGGTTCGAGACAAGGTTGCCTCCCCCTTGACCAGCGCTGCATCAATATTGACCTCACTCATGTCGTTGACGATTACGGCAACCTTAAGCCCTTGTCTGTTGTTGAGCACGTGATTCAAAACCGTCGTTTTCCCTGAACCAAGGTAACCACTCAGTACGGTTACCGGAACTTGCTTTTGTGTCATAGAAATCTACTCCTTATATGTGCAGTCTGCGTGATTCAAACTTTAATAGTAATTATTACGATTAACAACAATGACTATAATCCTGTTGCACGGTCGTTGTCAAACTATTTTTACGAAATAGTCCAGAAAAATGGATAAGAAAAACATTTATCGACGTACTTTCACAAAAGGAAGACCGCGTTCAGTTGTAGTTTTTCTTGCGATAATCGAATTGTCCTGCTCCGCTGAAAACTTATAAATTCTAGATATAAAAAAGACTCATGATCTGTCTCCTTCAGCTTCGTATCCTGACGATACGTCCCGGAAAATTCAGTTCATGAGCCTTTACTTTACTATTCAGCTTGCTACCACAGATCTGGCCTTATTGCCCGCTTCCATCCGTTGCCTGAATATCAACACCAGAACCATCGCTGCAATAGAGAGCAACGTGCAGATCATAAACATGGTCGAATACGAACTTACCTGTACAATAAGCCCCATCGCCAGTCCGCCCAAAGAGAATCCAAGGTCATACGAGGACATGAAGATCCCCATGAGTACATATCTGGAATCTGCAGGCAACACAAAAGACAGGTATGTGGTTAATGTCGGGTACAACAGTGCCAAGGCAAAGCCGCTGAACACTGCGGAGAGATAAACCAACGGCCCGATGATCTCCATCAGGCTGAGCAACTGGGTCCCCAGTGCTGCACACAGCATTAGCCCTGCCATCAGCCAGGTATTCCAGCTACCATCGGACGGAATTTTTTTACGCAAAATAAACCTGCACAGGATCACAACCAATCCCTGTATCGTTAGAAATACCCCTGCACTCGCCAGTCCAGTGGATACCATATACAGGGGAAGAAAGGTCGCTGTCGCCCCAAAGACGCAGGACGCAAACAACATCACCACACTGCTGATCAGCAGTGGCGTACTGCGCCAAATGCCGCCGAATGAACGAAACATGTCACCCAAGGTGTACGATTTGTTCTGCACGGTACTCCGTGGCAGATCCACATTATATCCAATCAGAAGTGGCAAAGCCGCCAGTCCGATCATCAGCAGCGTAAACGCCAGATCACTGGCATTTTCCCAGATTTGTATGGCGAGGATCGGAATGACCAGAGAAGGAACCATCGTAAACAGGGTGTACATGGACAGCCCTTGTGCCCGGTCTTTGTCCTCCAGCTTTTCCACAATGCCTGCCTGCATCGTCATGGAGAAAAAGGCCGTAGCCACCCCTTGCAGGGCTCGCAACCACAGATACGTCTCCACACCAAAAACAACAAAAAGCAGCAACGTCCCGGCGTGTAAAAGCAATAGCCATTGCATCACACGAAGCGGCCCATGCTTACCCAGCAGCTGTGCTGCAAAAGGTCTCAATAGCATACAGGTGAACATATATGCCCCCATCATCAAACCAATCTCAGCCTGATTCAATCCCGCGGCTTCGCTTCTCAAAGGCAGAATAATCGTCAAAGCTGAATTTGCCGCAAAAAATAAAAAGGCCAGCATATAAAACCGGATAAACGAAAAGGATACCGGATTTAATTTTCCATTGGATGTTGCCGTCATTGAAGCCTTCAAACGTTCGTCACCACTTTCTCTTCTGGCAGTCAATTCATAGATGTACCTGTCACGGGTCTACGCCGTTCATAGGCAAAAACGATCATTACCGCTCCTAGGATAGCACAGATCATGTACATAAATGAATAGGAAGAGAAGTCAGCGACGGGTCCCATAATCACACCACCCAGAGAAATACCCAGATCCGCCATCGCAATAAATAGGCCGATCAGAACGTTCCGGTTCAGCTTAGGCAACACAAAAGATAAATAGGTCGTGAGTGTCGGATACAGGATCGCCTGACCGATTCCCATGAATACAGCGCCCACATAGAAAAAGACCACCCCGCCTGTCACGGCAAAACTGACACATTGCGCAGCTACGGCGAGTAGACACATGGTGCCCATCATGAAAGGAGAATGCCAACTGCCATCAGACGGAATCCTTTTCCTAAGCATGATTCGAGCCAGCACCACCGTCCCGGCCTGAAGCATCAGATACACACCCGCATTCCCATTTGGTACTTGACTCGCATACAGCGGGATAAAGGTGGTAATCGCACCAAATACAACGGAAGCGGCGAGCATTAACACACTGCATCGAAACAGAAACGGATTCTTCACCAACTGACCAAAGGATTCCCACATACTGACGTTCTGCTCCGAAAGATTCTCAGCAGGTTGCTCCTTGCTTGGTTCCATTTTGGCGGTATATCCGAAGACGCCGGTACAGACGGCAATGCCGATCAGAACAATTGTAAAATAATCCATACCACCCGTCTGCCAGATTCCTAACGCAATAACAGGCCCCACGATCCCCGGTATATAACTGAATAGCGAATAATACGAGATTCCCTGTGACCGATCTTTCTCCGGAAGTGCATCAATAATGCCAATCTGCAAAGCCATAGAAAAGAACGCTGTCGATACACCCTGCAAAATACGAGCAACCAAATAACCTCCGAGTCCCGTAAAGGTATATAAAATCAGCGCAAATCCATTGATGATTAGAATCAGACGCAATATTTTGATCGGACCATGCTTTTGAATAATCCGACCTGCCCATGGTCTGAAAAACATGGTTGTGAACATATAAGCGCCCATGATCAGTCCAATCGTTGTACCGCTCGCACCCAAAGACTCCCCTTGCAATGGGATGATCACGTTAAGAATGGCATTGGCACTGAAATATAGAAGAACCAGTATGTACAAGCGCAGAAAAGGCCAAGACATCGCTCCACTCACAATGGGTGTTCCCCCTGAAATGTAATTAAATGCTTCAATAATTTCTTCGCATAGTCTGACTGAACATCCTTTAGCTGCTCAATCGGAACGATCTCTTCAATCTGACCCTCTCTGAAAATGATCACCCTGTCACAGATATAGGCTGCCGCCTGTATATCATGCGTGATAAAGACGTAGCTCAGCTTGTAGATTTCCTTAAGCTCTTTCAACAGTTGCAGCACCTGAATCTGAACAGACACGTCCAGTGAGCTGATCGCTTCATCGAACACGATGCATTTGGGGGCGGTGGAGATGGCCCTGGCAATGCACACTCTCTGAGCCTCCCCGCCGGATAGTTCATGCGGATATTTGGATCTATAGGAAGGGTCCAGTCCAACTTGGTTGAGCAACAGATCCACCTTCGCTGAGTTACCCTGATCCTTTCGCAGCTTTTCCTGCGCTTGCATCGGTTCCATAATGGCAGCTTCCACATTAAGAAATGGATTGATCGAAGACGTATAATTTTGAAAAACGGCGCTGATGTTACCCATCCGTGCACGTCGATCCTGTACGTCTTTACCATCAAGCGAGATCGTTCCACGATCCGGCCGTTCAATGCCGAGAATCAGACGGCCCAATGTAGATTTACCGCTTCCGCTTTCACCAATGATGCCCAAACACTCGCTCTGCTGGCATTCAAAGGTAACTTGTTTCAATACCTGTTGTCTGTGCTTGGAGAACAGTCCGCCTTGGTTATATGATTTTTCAATACCTTCCACCTTTAGCATCTATAAGTCCCCCTGCATCAATGCCTTGAAATGATTGCTCAGCTCCAATCGGGTAGAGACCAGATACTGCGTATAGGCATGCTTCGGCTCTGTCAAAACAGAATGCATGCTGCCACGCTCGACGATCTTGCCGTCTTTCATGACCATCACGTCATCGGCAATCTTCTGCACGACGCCGAGATCATGGGAGATGAACATCATGGAACAGCCCATGCGTTCGCGTAATTGAATCATTTGCTCCACTACTTCATATTGGGAGATCGTATCCAGCGCCGTTGTCGGCTCATCCGCAATAATCAGATCGGGCTCAAGCACCAATGCCAGTGCAATCATGATTCGTTGCAGCATCCCACCGGACAGCTGATGTGGATATTGATTCAGAATCTCGCGCGGATGTCTGAGCATGACGCTTTCCATGGCATTGATGATTTTCCGCTCAATCTCGCGGGTGTTCCAGCCAAAATGCTGCTGAAGCGTCTCCCGAATATGAACACCAATGACACAGGAAGGATCAAATGCACTCATGCCATTCTGCAAAATCATGCATAGATGCTTGCCCCGCTTACGCCGCATCTCCGGTTCCGAAAGCTGGTTCAGATCTTCGCCCTGGAATAACATCTTGCCCGATTGGCGAATCCACGGCTTGTTCAGTCGCATGATGGCCCTGCACGTGACGGACTTGCCGCTACCACTTTCCCCCACGATGGCCATACAGCTTCCCTGCTTGACTTCGAATGAACTGTTATGAATGATCACTTTGTCTGTATTGGTGTCCCATACTTTCAAATGTTCAACCTCGACTATATTCATAAGCGGCCTTTCTCACCTCACTTTCGTAAGACTTGTCAGACTTACCTTGAGAGGTCATCAATTTGGGGTCCAGAGCCACTTGAAGGGCATCTGATAGAAAATTAAAAGCAGACACCACCACTACAATGGCCAGGCCTGGTGCCAACATCAATTCAGGTCTGGAGAACATGACTTCCCTCGCCTCATTAAGCATCATCCCCCACTCCGCATGCGGAGCCTGAATACCAAGCCCCAGGAAGGAAAGACCGGAGATCTGCAACATCATCGAACACATGGAACCGCTGGCAATGACAGCAATATCGGCAAAGGTAACCGGTACAATATGTTTGGTTATGATTCTCAGATTGGGCGTGCCGGAAGCTTTGGCGAATTTTACATAATCCATATCGGAGAATTGCATCACAGATGTTCGAATAACGCGGGCAAACCAGGCCCATTTCATCCACACAAAGGCAATCAAAATATTCTCCAGTCCTGCACCCAAAATGCCGACCACTGCCAGTGTCATCACATATCCTGGGAAAGATAGCATAATGTCACAGACTCTCATGATCCATGCATCCACTTTCCCCTTGAAGTAACCCGCGACGAATCCAACAATAGCCCCAATCAGAACAGACAGACTGAGCGCAACCAGAACCCATAACACACTTGGACGGATACCATAGATAAGCCGGGATAATACACATCTGCCCAGATGATCATTGCCTAATAAGTAATCCCAGGACGAGGAGGCATAACGAAGCTTCATATTCACCTGTCCCGGATCATGCGGTGCAATAAAAGGAGCGAAAACGCCCGCCATAATTGTGACGATAATCACCACCAAGGAGGTCATGGCAAGCTTGTCTTTGCTCAGATTTTTCAATATTCGCATCAGAATTCCTTTCTCAGACGGGGATTCATCGCCGCATTAATGATGTCGGATAACGTATTAAACAAGACAAAGGTGACAGCCAACATCAGAACATACGCCTGAATAATCGGAAAATCCCTGCTTAAAATGGATTTTACGCTGAGCCTTCCGAGCCCGGGCCAGGCAAATACATTTTCGATGACTACCGTACTGCCTAGCACAATCGGAATCGCCATACAAAAGATGGACACGGCCACCTGTAATGAATTTCTCAGAATATGCAAGGTGACTTTCTTCTCGCTCAGGCCGCTTGCCCTTGCATATAATACATAGTCCTCATTCATATTGCTCAGCATGGAACTTCGAACCGTTCGGAAGTAAATACCCGTATAACTCACCGTGATTACGATCACCGGTAGAATGTAGCTTCGATACGAGTCCATGCCACTAGTAGGTAACAGGTCCAGCTTGACGGAAAAATACCAGATCATCATGGCTGCAAGCCAGTAGGATGGCATGGCCGTAAGGAAAAAGGAAATGCCTCTGACCGATCGATCCAGCAGCTTGCCTTCTCTCATGGCACAGATCACACCCAGCAGAATGGACAGCGCAATAATGAATACCGATGAGACGAGCGTTAACTTCAATGTGTTCATAAAAGCCGGCCCCATCAATGACCATACGGGTTCACCAGATACATAAGAGTTGCCAAAGTCCAACTGCACAACAGCCATGATCCAGTTCACATACTGGATCATGAACGGCTGATCGAACCCCAATGCCTTGTTGGTCTGGGCAATTAATTCCTCTGTGATCTGTGGAACTTCCTGTGCCTGTAACACAACAACCGCCGGGTCCAAGGGAGATAGATTAATCAGAACGAACGTTATAAATGAAATAATAATCAGTAAAGGGATGGCTAACAGAATCCTTTTGACGATATAACTTCCCATATCCATCTCCGCTCTATTTAAAATTCATTTTTTCAAATGGCAGTTCATATTGGGTCTGCTTGAATGAGATTCCATCGAGATTCTCGGGAGCGACAACGGTGACACGTCCGTTGGTAATCGGAATGAACAACGCTTCATCATGGACGATCTTCATAATGTCGGCATACAGGGATTGGCGGGAAGCCTCATCCGTGGAGATCATGACCGCATCGATTTTCTTGTACAATTCATCCGCTTCGGCAATTCCGCTTGTCGTATGCTTGTATGCTGAATCTGACGTAAATGCAGCAATGGTACTCTGTGGATCATAGGCCAGTCCCCAGGTTTGATTAAAGAGCAGGTCATATTCCCCGGTGGCTCTCCGATTCGCAATGGAAGTGGACTCTTCGCCCAAGATTTCAAGCTGAATTCCCAATTCTTTCATGGAATACTGGATCAATTCGGCCTGTACTTTCTGTGAAGACGAATTGCTGTCATAGTATAATTTCATGGCTAAAGGCTGACCGTTCTTCGTTCTCACCCCTTTACCGTCTGCCAATGTCCAGCCAGCTTGGTCCAGAAGATTTTTAGCTAATTCCGGATCATACTCCCGTTTCTTAAGGTCTACCTTGGCGTAATTGACATTGGCCGAAAATAGCGTGTCCGCTACAGTCTGCGTTCCGTTGAAAATATCTTTACTGATCGTTTCGCGATCAATGGCATACCAAAGTGCTTCCCGCACTGCCGTTTCCTGAACCGGACTATTCTGGCGACTGCTGTTGGCTACGATCATATTGGTGTTCATCGCTTCACTTCGAACCACTTGATAATCACCAGATTCAGCCAATTGGTCCATGGCCTCGACATCGATACTATCTGCTCCCCGGTCATCGGTGAACACAAAGTTAATCTCTCCTTTTTGCAATGCCAGGAATGTTGTTTCTCCTGCCGGAAGAACCTTGGATGTGATCTTCTTGATTGCAGGTGCACCACCCCAATAGTCTTCATTGGCTTCAAACGTGGCGTTCTCTTCGACTTTATGAGCAGTAAGCTTGTAAGGTCCTGTACCGTGGAAACCACTTACCCCGTCTTTGGTTCCGTCATCTTTGAAATCCTTGGGTGATATGAAGACGTAAGGTCTTGTCATGGACAATTCCACCAGTGCCGGATAATAGGCTTCCGACAGCATCAGCTCCACCGTATGCTCATCGATAACTTTTACACTCGTGATTTTGGTAGACAGCTTGATCCAGGCATGTTTTTCGGCATTCGCCTGTACTGCATCGATATTTTGTTTAACCGCCTCTGCGTTGAACGGCTCTCCATCATGGAATTTCACATCTTGTCGCAGATGAAAGGTATAGGTCTTGCCATCCTCGGAGATATCCCATGATTCAGCCAGTAATGGCTTGATCCCATCAGGTGTGTTTTCCACCAGCGACTCATATACCATTCCTTGCGCAGGCATGGAACCTGTATACAGATGGGGGTTCATATCATTAATATCTTTGGCAGAAGCATAGATGAGTTCTGTTTGTACCTGGCTATTGGCAGGCTCCGTTTGGGCGCTCTCTTTCTCTTTTGGGCTCTGTCCGCATCCGGCGAGCAGCGCAATGGCAGACACCAGCAATAGTATGGATGTAAAAGTAAGACCCTTTTTCACAACATTTCCTCCTGATTAGTAAGCAAAACTAAAAATTTACACTTGCCACTTCGATGACAGAACAACCTTCCGATCGCTGTTATCCCCGAATTTCTTGAATCTATCTCCTAAAGGTAGTATTTCGGTGATAAAGGCGAGCGCTTCGCTTCTTCAGGTTTTTTCTGTCCTCTTCGTTATTGTGTAAAACTAAATTCAACTTACTTAAATTAATATAACTAGACCCAACTACTCGAAAGTCCGGTGCAGATCATGCGGATATCCTCGTCAAAGGATTGGATCACAAAGGCATCGGACAAGCGCTGATCTGGATGTGCGTCAGCCACTTCCTGAATCTTCGCCTCATACCTGGCGATAAATTGATCAATAGTTGGACAGCTCACTTCAAGATGTCTGGCTATGCCCTGAATGATTTTGATGCGGTAGTAATCTTCATTGGGCATACGGGGGATGTCCAGTTCCCCTTCGCGGTTCATGAACGTTTGACGGAATGGGACTGCTGAAAAGTCAAAATATTTGCCTTCCGAATCGGGTTCCGAGAATGGATCAATCAATAATGAGGTGTACCGTATGTATAATAAATACTCTTGATGAATGACCTGCAGCTGATTGAAATTCTCGATATCCTGGCGTGATATGCTCTCTAATCGAACCGGATAGTTGTCATCCGTCATGAATTGAAGCAGGTTCACTCCCGGGATATTGAGCCGTTCCGTAATATTCATAATCTCCTGCCACTGTGCCCGCATATCCCGTATCAAAACTTGAGTAATCGGACCTTCGGGATACATTTTATATACATATTTCTGAATATCCGATGCTCCAAAGATGGCCTCTAATGAGAAGTCATTCATGAACAAGGGTGGGTGCACATACAACGAAATATTTCTCGTTTCCGCCTCCAGTGGGGATCGCATCACTTCCAGCGCAATACCCAAACGCTCAAATACTTGGCATAGCTTACTCACCTGTTCAGACGGGTAAAGAGTGGAACCGATATAAACCTTTTTCTTCACCCCTGTAGTAATCACATGATTCGACGGATGTTCGTGCATCCAACGGGTATCTCCAAAGTAGGTAGAAAAACTGACCACTTCCGGCTCCGCATTCCGCTCTCTCATATAATGGGTCACAAGTCGATTCGACCCAAACGTTGGAGAAACCAAAATGATACATTTCAGTTGTTTGATGAATTCATTTTTCATTTGTTCCAATACATCGATATAAGCATCCGTTGTTACAGCCAAAATGAGTGTGTCCCACTCACCATCAATGGTGTCATATCCCTTGAACACATGATCAACGAAACATTCACCTGCGAGCGATTGATGTTTCTCATTTTGAATGCTGACCTGAATACGTTGATTGCTCTCTTCAAGGGCTGAAAAAATCGATGCTGAACGAACCGATTGTCTCCCCGCAATGCCTATACAGCAGTTGAGATGATCTTTGAGCGTTACCGCAAGCTGAATGGATGCAGGGCCGGTTCCGAGTATCAGAATTCGCTGAAGATTGCTCATATATGCCTCCTATATTCAAAGTTCAATCTGTAATCCCTTTGGACACACTTGGATGCACTTGCATACCTATGCTTTTTGGTACAACGCAATATCAAACACATCATCCGGGCGCAAGATCGTATCCACCAGCTTCCACTTGTTGCTGTCCGTCGCTTTCAGTGGATAATTGAACAAAGATTTCAACTGATCACCGTATCTCATGGCTACAACCACCTGTGTATTCGTCAGAGCATGCAGTTGATCGAGCAGCTCATATTTAGGGGCCACGGTCGAGCTGAAAATGATATGGGTTGCTTCCCTGGTATAATCCAGATTCTCCAGCAATGTTGACTCCAAACGAATCTTCAGACCCGTGCCCAGTGTCTCCACCACTTTTCGCCCGAGTGTGATGGATTCTTCATCAATATCGATCCCGACAACCTGTGCACCTGTTCGCTTGGCGATGAGTAATGGTGTCATTGGGAAGGAACCGGAGCCTACCAACAACACTCTGGAATCGGAGGTGACATGGAAGCTGCCGAATTCTTTATCGATACATTCTTCTATGTTTTTGAAATAATCGGCAATCTGCACATCCCCGTTCTCTAACTTCAATGCACGATATTTCTCCATGATCGCCACACACTGGGCGGATTTATTTCTTAACTGCCATACAAGCGAATCCAGTTCTTCCAACTCCGAATGCTCCAACTGTTCCCAGGCTGCCTTATTCTCCTGATTGGTCACAAAGCGGGAGTAGTCATTGATCACAGCTTCCAGCTCCGAACTATGCTGAATCGTATGATCATACTTGCTCGCGAGCTTATCGAATTTCTCTGCAAATTCACTCAAACATGTCTGAAAATGAACCAATGTGATCATTTCTTTTCCCCCAATACGTTGTCTCGATCATGTCATGTACCTCATGCGTTTATAACGCTCCATTCTGCTGGAGCATCTATGAAGGCTTTGCCTTGAGCCACGATGCCAACCGATCCTTCAATCGTAATACTCCCAAGTTCTGCGCCATCCCACTGGGCTACCACTTTGATCGCACCACCAGGCTGCTTGATGTACTGAGTAATTCCTCTCTGTTGGTTCCATGCGAGATAGGCTCCGACGGAGGCCGTACCGGATCCACATCCTCTCTCCCAGATCAGACTATCCAGCTCCGGAACATAGATGAGTGGGGCCATTTCTTCCAAGTGTGATTGATATAACAAGATACCGATCAGCTTATCTCCCAGGGTTAATCCCAGTAATCTTGCAAGGGTCTGTGCCCTCTTCTTCATCGTATCGTCAAAGTCATCGACTTCAATCACGATATGGATGAACTCAGCGTACCGGATGATCACCATATCGAGCTCGATGCCTTCATATCGAATTGTTCGCTGCTCGATCTGTTTGGGAACCGGCATGGTTACCTGACAGTTGTATTCATGCTGCTGCTTCTTCACATGGCACATGATCAATTGATCGGTTCCGGAAACCTCCAGCATGATATCCATAGACTCCTGTTGTGCCAGTCCTGCTTCAGATGCGTGGTGTGCTGCAAGTGCCATACAGGCATTGCCACAGAACTCTCCTCCGGCCATTTCCAGACGGGCCACAGCTTCCGGTCTCCTCGTTGGTTCAATGAATCCCACTTGTTCGGCGTAAACGTTATCATACGACATTAAACGGGTAGCAATATGATTGTATTTCTCTGCTGCATGATCCGTTTTAACCAGAATCGTCATGTTTTGGGTGGGACTGAACTTGATAAAATCGATCTCCTGTTTCATCGCAGCGACTACTCCTGTTCTTCTTTTTTATCTAATAGTAATTATTACGATTAAAGGTCGAGAAAAATATAGCACATCCTTTTGGGAAGCGTCAACAAATATTTCCATTAAAAAAAATAAAATTTAACAATACCTTTAGCAGCCCTTCCTATAAGAAAGCCCAAACAGAGCTGACGCTTCTCCGCCAGCCCTAGCCATAACTATACCGTCTGATAAGATTCAGCGAATCGTCGTTCCTACCCGCTCTCACTTAAAAAAGGGAATACGAAAAACGGCTGCCGTCGAACGGAACCGTTTCAATCTGGATATGATCCAGTGATTCACTATACTCATCACTCTTGATGTGCCTGCACATTGTGCAGTGCTTTCTCAGCCAGTGCAGCCAGAAGATGTGCTCCCAGCGGCAGCGCCTGTTCATCCACATCAAAGCCAGGGTGATGCCACTCATGCGGGCCAGAGGTGCCCAGGAAAAGGAACAGGCCGGGAGCTTCTTTTTGATAAAAAGAGAAGTCCTCACCTGCTGGAGAAGGTAGCGGTCTAACACTGTTTAATCCAATCTCACTTGCAACTTGCTCCGCCGCAGATGCCAGAGACTCATCGTTGACCACGGCAGGCGGTCCCTGAATCCAGCGAACCGTAGCCCGTGTGCCATAGGCTGCGGCCACACCGGCGACTACCTGATTGAAACGTTCGCGAATCCGTGCACGCACTTTCTCATCAAAGGTACGCACTGTGCCATCAAGGATCGCTTCATCGGGAATAACGTTCCAGGCTGTGCCGCTATGAAGCTTGGTGACGCTGATTACAGCACTCTCCTGTGCTCCCACATTGCGACTCACAATGGCCTGTAATGCCGTAACAATATGTGCGGCAACCACGATTGGATCAATGCCGGCTTCAGGCACGGCTGCATGGGTGCCTACACCTTCCACTTTGACAACAAAACCGTCTGCTGCTGCCATCAATGCGCCTTCCCGAATACCCACCGTACCTACCTGGAGATCAGGCTTGTTATGCAATCCAAATACGGCCCGAACATCGGACAATGCACCACTCTGGATCACTTGGCGTGCACCCGTTGCTTTTTCCTCCGACGGCTGGAATATCAACCGTACTTTTCCCGGCAAACTGGACTCGCGTTGTTTCAGTAATCGTGCAGCACCGATCAGAATTGCCGTGTGTGCGTCATGTCCGCAAGCGTGCATCTTTCCATCTACCTGGGAGGCAAATTCCAGCTTTGTCTCTTCCTGAATGGGCAGCGCATCAATATCTGCTCTTAGGGCAACCACAGGACCGTCCCCTTGACCCACTTCAGCGACAAGTCCTGTCCGCAGCCCATATTCGTCTGCAATACGGACGCCTTCCTCTTCCAGCCACCTGCGAATAGCTGCCGTCGTCTCCTTTTCCTCGCCGGACAATTCCGGGTTACGATGCATGTGCCGCCGAATGGTGATTAAACGTTCCGCGAATTCTTCCGCCCGTTCACCATGAAGTTCATGCTCGGGGCCCTGTACTTGTTGCTCAGCCTGCTGTTTAGGCTGTTCCAGATCACTTTTCATCACACGGCCTCCCATTCGTATATATTCACTGCTATATTCACTGTCTACTTCTATCCGATTGCTGCTTCTTCCTTGGATTCCAGTGCAAATTCGCTTAGTCCCTGCTCTACCAAAATTTCACGCAATAATTCGAATGAACGAATGCGCTTGGCAAAGTCCCGTGTAGCTGTAGTCACAATGAACTCTTCTATAGCAAACTCCTGCTGGAACTTCAGCAGTGCCTGACCTACGCTTTCCTTCGTACCCCGGGTCACACTTGGCTCCAAAATTTCGATCCGATAGGTTTCGTTTGATTGACGGCCGAATTCTTCTGCCTGTTCCACAGAACCAACCGTCAGCACCTTACCACTCTCCAAATGAATCTTCACCAGCATATGCTCGCTCGCAAGTCCTTCCGCTTCTTCCTCACTTTCGGCCACAATTAACGATATGGCTAGTGCAGGGTAAGGCTCTCGTCCTTGGGAACGATCGAATTGCTCACGATATACACGGATCGCTTGAAGTGCTACCTCTATATTACTGTTAATGAACAGTGAAAAGACATATGGAAGTCCCAGTTCTGCAGCCATGCCCGCACTATCAACACTGGCACCAAGTACGTACAGTTCCGCTGGAATGTCGGATAGAGGCGAAGCGCTGAGACCTGCAAGTGGATGCGATTGATCTTCAAGGGGCTCATTGTGGATGTATCGTTTCACCTGAACAATTTTCTCTTGAAGAGATGCGGCTTCCTGAATACCTTCCTGCAACGCCTGTGTCGAACGGGGCAACCCGCCTGGTGCACGACCGATTCCCAGGTCAACTCTTCCTGGTCCGAGCGCTGCGAGGATATTGAAATTCTCGGCGACTTTGTATGGGCTGTAATGCTGAAGCATTACTCCGCCCGACCCCAGACGAATCCGCTTCGTATGCGCAAGCAAGTGGGAGATGAGTACCTCCGGGGAGGAACCTGCAACATGCCCTGAATCATGGTGCTCCGATACCCAGAATCGATGGAATCCCAGCTGCTCTGCCCGCTGTGCCAGCTCAATCGTATGTCGAAAAGCATCTACTGCCGTTTCCCCTTCATAGATCGGGGTCTGATCCAAAATGCCAACACGAATACTCATATCCTTCTCCTCCTTGATTGTGCTGAACCGCTATTCTTGAATCACTATTAAGTTGAACTAGAGATGTTACACTTTATCACTTCGATTGCAGTACCATCTTCCGATCACTCTTATCCCCAGATTTTCTGTACTCCCTTGGTTCAAGGGAAAAATCTGTTGATAAATGCGCACGCTTCGCTTCTTCAGATTGGTTCTGCACTCTCCGTTTTGGTGTAAAAGTCAGATTCAACGTTAGACACTTTATAATTGCCGCAGCAGTTCCCCGAAGGGCTCTGCCAATGGCGAATATTCTTCTTTTAACGTGACGACGCTGATCTGCAACGATACACCTGCTACCTCATGTACCTGAATGGGGAACAGCTCCTGATTCTGCACTTCCTTCTTGACCGTGAGTCCCGGGAGAAAGGCAATGCCTGCCCCTTGCATAACCAGTTTCTTCGCCGTCTCCGAATTATCGACATGATATGTAATATTCGGCGGATGTTCCAGCGAGTCGAAAGCCCGGTGAATGCGAAGCCAGTCCAGTGAACCACATTCAAAAAAGACCAGCTGCTCATTCCGGATGGCTTCCATGCTGACATGCCCGCTCTCAATGAATGGATGCCCTTTGTACACATAGAGCTGGATCGGATCTTCATAAAAAGCAACCGTACGGATCGCAGGGTGCATGACCTTGCGCACAAAAGCAAGATCGATCTCCTGACCAAGCAGTTTGGCAATCAGCTGATCCGTCGTTGCTGTCGTCAGTTTGATATTAATTTCGGGGTAAGCATCCTTGATCTTGGGTAGAAAATCGGGAATCACATAATTGGATACCGATACTGTACTACCGAGCCGAAGAGCATCCGGTGTTGTCCTGCGCTGCTGAATCTTCTGCTTGCCCTTCTGAATCACTTGCAGCACTTGCTGCGCATACGGCAGGAATTTCCGACCTTCTTCTGTAAGCACGATTTGCTTGCCAAGCCGATCAAACAACTTGCAGCCCAGCTCCCTTTCCAGTGACTGAATGCGAGCTGTGACCGAAGGTTGGGACAGGAAGAGTACTTCGGCAGCCTTATTGAAGCTTCCATAATGATTGATATATACAAATGCTTCAATATTCTCGATATTCATGAGCGCCTCCGTATCCACGTCCGCAGACGTTTGATCTTATATCGATTTATCCAATACATTTACTTGGTTTTACGATATCGTAATCCCATCCTTTTCCAGTGTCAATAACAATTCATCCAGTGAGCGATCCAGACGTGTAATAATATCCGCAGAGAGCACAAATTTCCCATCATCCAGTCGTTCGATTCCCTGATCCACAGCATACACGCCACCCAGAATATGTCTTCCACCAAGGGCTGCCAGTACAGGCTTCAATGCATAATCAATGGCCAGCAGATGAGCAATGGAGCCACCGATGACGAGTGGGAGTATCAACTTACCCCGTAACCCTTCTTGCGGAATCAGATCCAGAAACAACTTGAGCACTCCTGAGTACGACGCCTTGTATACCGGCGTAGCCACAATAACTGCATCCGCCGCTTCCACGACAGCAAGTGCATCACGAATGAATGAGCTGTCAAACCGGGCTTGCACCAGATCCTCAGCGGGCAGATCCACAACGTGAATAACTTCGACGGTGATGCCTGCCTCCGTTAATTTTTGGCTGCTGTAATCCGTCAGACCTGTCAAACGCGAACGCTTGGAAGGTGATCCGGCAATAATGACAACATGTGACATGAATATCTCCTCCTTGGAATAGCGGTCAAGCCGCTCCTTTTACTTTGGGGTCCAGCCGATCGCGAATATCGTCTCCAATCAGATTAACCGCCAGTACAAACAAAGTGATCGCGAGACCCGGGAACGTACATATCCACCAGGCAACCGTCAGATAACCCCTACCTTGCGAGAGCAATGCGCCCCAATCCGGTATTTCCTTCAACACCCCAAGTCCCAGAAAACTGAGTCCGGAGCCGGTTAAAATTGATGTCCCTACGCCCAGCGTAGCCATGACCAGCAGGGGTGACAATGAATGTGGCAGTACATGTCTCCAGAAAATACGTGCATTGGAGCCGCCCAGTGAACGTGTCGCTGTAATGAAAGGCAGACCTTTAACTGATATGACCTGCCCACGCATCACCCGTGCGTAGCCGGGAATGGAGGAAACCGCAACAGCCAGTGCAATGTTCATCAGTCCTGGCCCGAGAGCAGCTGCAACAGACAATGCCAGGAGCACGCCGGGTACAGCCATCAGAATATCGACGGCCCGCATCGTGACGGTATCAACAACGCCTCCGGCATAACCGGAGATAATACCAAGCGCACTACCGACAATACCGCCCACAAGAACGGAAGCAAATCCAATGAGCAGCGAATCCCTGCTTCCATGCACAACCACACTGAAGATATCCCTGCCAAAATAGTCCGTCCCGAACAGATGCGCAGCAGAAGGAGCCTGCAGTATGGCATCCGTCATCATCTGAGTTGGATCATAGGGCGCAATCCAGCCCGGTACAATCGCACATGCCACGGTAAACACCACCACCAGCAATGCTGCATAAAAGAATAATCGGGATACCGCGAATGAGACGCGATAGCGCCAAGGGCGGCGATTCCACAGACGGATACGTCCTACACTGCCCGCCCATGCTTTTTTGTCACCAGCCAAAGGTTTCATGCTCATGAGCAACAACTCCTCCTTTCATACTCCGCGTCAGGACACTTCTGACTGTTCCATCCATGATTATGTGCGGACTGCACGCCGAACCCGTGGATCAATGTACGAATACGAGATATCCACCAGCAGGTTCAAGACAACGTAGATGATAGATGTAAAGAAAACCACACCTTGCACCACTGGAAGATCCTTGGCCATTAGCGCATCGGCAATAATTCGACCGATTCCTTGTCTGGAGAAGACAGTTTCCACCACAACGGTTCCCGCAAGCAGATCACCGATCAGCATGCCGATTACCGTTACTGCAGGAATAAGTGCATTACGCAGTGCATGACCATACATGATCGCACGTTCCGAAAGTCCTTTGGCCCGTAACGCCACGATAAACGGTTCATTGATCACTTCCAGCATGCTGTTCCGTACCATCCGTACGATAAATCCTGCACCCACGAGACCCAGTGTGGCAGCCGGAAGAACCAGTGAGCTGAATCCGTCGGAACCCATCGCCGGGAACCAGCCAAGCTGTACCGAGAATAACAGGATGAGCAGAATCCCCGTCCAGAAGGTTGGCATGGAAATGCCGAACAGTCCAACGAGCCGGGCGACGAAATCAATCACGCCATTGCGATGAATCGCAGACAGTACACCAAGTGTTATTCCAATCGTGATGGCAATGATTGAACTGAGTGCGGTCAGTGCCAGTGTCGCTGGAAAATGTTCTAGTATTTTTGGCAATACCGGATCCGAATTGATCATTGATTTACCGAAATCCCCACGCAGCATATCACCGAAATAGTTCGCAAACTGGATATAAAACGGTTGATCCAGTCCTAGCTGAACCCGCAGATTCTCGATCATCTCCGGGGTAGCCGAGGATGGGTCCAACATGAGCAGCACCGGATCACCCGGCAGAAGATACATGATGCAGTACACCAGCACCGAAGCTCCGAATATAACCAGAAGCGATGTTGCGAGTCGTGACAGTATCGTTTGAACCATACCGGGATATCTCCTTCCTGAATCTGGATTGGTCGTTCCTATAGTACGTGTTCAAAAAGACCAGTTTTCAGTACCGAGAAGATGGAATGAAGCTAGAAATGGAGTAGCGGAGCGTAGGAAACTACGTGAGCAACGGACATTTCGGCTGAATTTCATATTCGATGCTGATCATGCCATTAGGCATGACTCGTGATCAAAAGTGGACTTTTGAACAACCTCTGTTAAAGCTGAATACGAACATCATTAAAGAGTGGATAACCCAATGAATCAAACTTGATACCTTCGACCTTTTTGGATGCTGCGACGGTATACGGGAATACATAGATCGGTAGAATTACCGCTTGCTCAATCAGGTATTGCTGGATCTGATTGTATATCTCGACACGTTTATCGGGATCTGTCTCAACCGCTCCCTGCTCTAACAGTTCATCGATCTTTGGATCAGACAAACCGGACAATGTCGGACGCTCGCCCTTTGCACTCGTATGATAGAAAGCGTACAAGGCATTAGGATCAGAATTGACCTGACTGTTGCCATAGAGATCATAATCCCAGTTCTGATAGATGACTGTTGCGATATCTTTTGTAATCTCGACTTCAACGGCAATGCCAACCTGTTTCAACTGTTGTTGGATAATGGCAGCAATGTCATTGCGTTTCTCCCGATTGGGCGAACCATCAACATAACGCAGGGTCAGTTTCTGGCCGTCTTTGGCACGAATACCGTCAGCGCCTTTCACCCAGCCTTGTTCATCGAGCAGCTGATTGGCTTTGTTGATGTCCGGGTTAATGCTACCTTCCAGCGATGCATCATAACCCAGGATTCCAGGAGACAGTGCGGACCACGCACGTTCATAGTTGCCCAGATACAATGTTTTGACTATCGATTCCACATCTACGGCGGATTGTACCGCCTGCCTTACTTTCACATCATCCCAAGGGGCTTTGCGCAGATTGAAAAAGAGTGTGTACGGCAGTCCAACCGTATTGGCCTGTAACAATTGCTGGTTCGGATCGTTTTTTAATGCAGCGATATTTTGCGGTGGAACCGTCTCGGCAGCGAGTACCTGACTACTCTGTACACTTCCGATACGCGTTGCTTCTTCCGGTACAATTTTGAATGTGATCGTATCCACATGTGGTGCAGCTTTATTTTCAACCGTCTCAGGTCCCCATTTGTAATCCTTGTTTTTGGCAACGACGATGTCCGCATTTTCATCCCATTTCACAAAGGTGTACGGACCGGTGCCCACCGGATTTTTACCCAGCTGGTCGCCATATTTTTTGGCAGCTGTAGGGGATACGATCCCCAGAAGTGCCTGGCTCAAGTTGCCAAGAAAGGCTTGCGATGGTGATTCCAGATTTACCTTGATCGTATATTCATCAATGACTTCGGAGGAACTATAGGGTCTAATCAGGGCCAGAGAATTGGCAGCTTTGGTGGCTGGGTCGATCACCCGGTCCAGATTGTATTTCACGGCTTCCGCATTAAACGGTGTGCCATCGTGGAACTTCACGCCTTCACGCAACTTGAACGTATAACTCTTGCCGTCCTCAGATACGCTCCATTCCGTGGCAAGCCAAGGTTTGATGGAACCATCAGGCAGCTGCACGACCAGATTGTCGTAGATCGTTCGGATGGCACGCACCGTTACGGCAAGCCCACTGCGATGAGGGTCCAGCGTATCCGGTGAAGTTGCAAGTGCAAAAGTCAGGTTGCCTCCTTCCGCTTGCCCGGTCTGACCCCCGCCTGATGCCTGTGCCGTACTGTTCGCACTGCCTCCCGCTGCTCCGCAACCGGACAATACCATCACCAATACTGCTGCCAATGCCATATATTTCATCCATGAGATAGACCTGTTCATATCGCTTCCCCCTCTGTGTATACAGGTGTCATTAAATTGATGTTTATACCAATACTCTATATATCCTATGAGTTAAGTCGGTTTTAAGATGGTACGAAACGTAGTGTACATTGAATAGGGTTCATCTCAGTTATGCCAAATCAGATACAACTTGCTTCTTTGCAGCCGTGTAACGGTTAACCGGAATCTGTACCCCAAGATTCCCCCGCAAAGTATCGTGTTCATAGTCCGTACGATACAGACCGCGTTCTTGCAGAATCGGAACAACCAGTTCCACAAAATCAGACAATCCACTTGGCAGCTCCGAAGCAATAATGAAACCATCCGCGGCTTCCGTCTCAAACCATTCCTGAATCTTGTCAGCGACCTGCTCCGGTGTGCCCAGGAATTTGCTTCGTGGTGTTGCTGCCCGCAGAGCTACTTCACGCAAGGTCAATCCTTGCTCTTTGGCATCCTTCTTGATCTTGTCGGTTCCACTGCGGAAACTGTTGCTTCCAATGCCATTCAGCTCCGGGAATGGTTCATCCAGCGGATATTGGGAGAAATCATGATGTTCGAAGAAACGTCCCAGATAATCCAGCGCTTTATCAATGGTAACCAGGCTCGCGATCTCCTGATATTTCTGTTCAGCTTCCTCTTCGGTCTGTCCAACAATGGGATTGATGCCTGGCAGAATAACAATATCCTGTGAAGAACGTCCATAGGAAGCCGCACGTGTTTTGACATCCTTATAGAATGCCTGTGCATCTTCAATCGTATCGTGTCCGGTAAAGACAGCATCCGCTTCTTGCGCCGCCAGCGTTTTGCCATCTTCCGAAGAACCTGCCTGGAAAATCACCGGCTGTCCTTGCCGTGAACGGGCAATATTGAGCGGACCTTGTACGGAGAAAAACTCTCCTTCATGATTAAGCGTGTGCAGTTTGGATGGGTCGAAGAATACACCGCTCTCTTTGTCTCTTACAAAGGCATCATCCTCCCAAGAGTCCCACAACCCTTTGGTTACCTGTAAATATTCCGCGGCAATGCGATAACGTTCCGGATGCGAAGGGTGACTGCTCTTGCTATAGTTCTTCGCTGTACCTTCCAGCGGAGAAGTCACGACGTTCCAGCCTGCACGGCCATCACTGATCTGATCGAGGGAACCAAACTGTCTGGCTACGGTGAACGGATCACTATAGGATGTCGAGAGGGTACCCACCAGTCCAATGCGTGAAG
This sequence comes from Paenibacillus sp. UASWS1643, assembly GCF_008693195.1. Lineage (NCBI taxonomy): Bacteria > Bacillati > Bacillota > Bacilli > Caryophanales > Paenibacillaceae > Paenibacillus > Paenibacillus sp. UASWS1643. The sequence goes on along the minus strand of NZ_VXKZ01000112.1, from coordinate 164,360 downwards.
TAACGGCAGCCAAAGCGGAGAGGATACTGATTGGTTCGAAGCGATTCAGGAAATGCGGAATGGATTTCTCGGTAATATACAGACCGTCTGCGATAAAAACAAGATCGAACTTGCCTTCCTCCGCTTTCAGTGCCTGACGTTTGTAGAATCCAAAGTTAACGCTGGCATCCGACAGAACCTCCGGGTGTCTCCATGTGGTGTTGCTTCCTCCAACCCCATGAATAATGGCTCCAAATTTCAAACTGCGTTTCGCTGTCATATGCACTCCGCCTTCCTTGGATTAGAATCTTCAAAAGAATGATCAAGGGCCAACTGAACTGATTACGTATGCGAAATAACTTAAAAGTTAACTATTCCTATGAGTTTGGTTTGTTTTAATTTCACAAATCTTATCACTGCCCCCCTAAAAGGGTCAACAGCGTGACTAATAGATTTTTTCTATATGAACATTGAAGATGTAAATAAGACCATTTACATCCCAAGTGAGCCTTAGGTTATGAACGTTCCGGCTGCTGTACAAATGCGATCTTGCATCATGCAGCAGCCGGAACGGCTTGCTCCAAAGGTATATATCAACTCCCGTTAGACTGCTGCCGCTTCGTCCGCTCGTGCCAGAAGTTCCGCCAGCTTCTCCAGATCAGGTTCCAGCAAGGCTTCAAACTTGCCGTCCCCTCCCACTTCAATGACAGGTACATGCCGAATGCCATATTTTGCTTCAAGCACATCACGCAGCACGTCATTACCCTGCACTTCAATGTTCTCAAAAGGCTGGTTTCGCTCTGTCAGAAATGCTTTCACTTCCCCGCAGAAATGACAGCCTGTTTTGCTCCACAGCACGACTTTTTTGGTTGATAATGACATCGACATACCTCCTGATTGTTTTTAAGATCAAGATCTGGGCGATTGAATATGAACGCCCTAGACCTTCAATTCCCATCCGTTAAATAAGAATTATGGCTCTAAATGTACTCCCGTGCCCTTCCTGCGTCAATGGATCTGCTAATAGAATAAACCTATAACCAAATAGAAAGATTAAATTATAAATTTGAAAGATGGCTTATTCTACAGGAATGAATCGCTATTGGCCCCTCCTAACCTGGTTAAAAGCTTGTTTTGCTAAATCAGTGTACAACTCGATCTGATCCGGACTTCGATCTATGGCCCACCTCAAGGTATCGAAAGCTTTCAATAACAACACATACCTGGCTTGATTCAGTTCACATTCTCGCTCTTGTGTACTTGTCCCATAGCCTTCTAAAAACGCTCTCAATTCTTCCTTGTCAGGACCCTCCCCCCTTAGCTGGCATTGCATGAGTTGAGTGATATCGCCATACGGCACGACGTTGACCTCCGCATTCCCCCAGTCCAGAAGGGTAATCTCACCCGTTGAACTTACGATTGTATTCTTCAAGGAGAGATCGCCATGGCATAAACCAAAGCGGAACTTTTGCAATTTCAATTGTTCGAACCATTGCCTTACGAACTGTGATTCCTTCATCGTCATCACACCAAGCTCGATCAGCGGGTCCTGCTCCGTCAGACTATTGATATTGTATTGCACATATCCTTGCCAACTTCCATCTGATCCTGCATGAGGGGGAGAGTAAAATTTGTTTTGTACGGGATCGTGCATTTCCCTTCCGAAACCTGCCACTGGGATGGATTGCATACGTTGTGTGTACTCACCGAGTTTCCTCCAAATCACGGACGGGGGCACTGTCGTATCCAATCCGTTATCCCCTTCCACAACCGTTTGAATCATATAGGCATGTTCAGCGTTGACCCCAACGGATAATGTCTGTGGCCCAGGAATACCGGCACTTGTTGCTCGTTCGATGCACCATTTTTCTTTCAAAAAGGTGGGATATGTATCTGGATTATTCATCCGTACAATCACTTTATGACTTGCCGTTTCCACCAGGCAGACCTGATTAACAAAACCTTTACCCACGATATGATGTGAGCATGTTACTTTTTCCAGCAAAAAATCACTGGCAATCTGTTCAGCTTGGTTAACTATAGAATTCTTCACCGTGCATCCTCCCTCAATCGCTATACTTTAAGTGGTCTATATAAGTTGAACTAATCATTTATACGATAACGAAGAGGACAGAAAAAAAACTGAAAAAGCGAAGCTACAAGCTTTCTGCAAGAAACCTGCCTCGGAAGCATACGCTCCCCCCGGATTTCCCCTTGAGAAAGGGGAATCGAAAAAATCTGGGGATAACAGCGATTGGAAGGTTATTCTGTCATCGTAGTGTCAGTATAAATAATCTTTAGTTCAACTTATATAGCTACCAACTCATATGTAATATTCGGATGCGGAATGAATCCGAGCGATTACACAGGGTACCGCCACATTTTCCATTCCGCATCATGCTGCTGATTCGTATAACTAGATCGCCTGAAATTACAGATCTGGGTTCAAGAGCTGAGGTGGGGCGATAATAGGCCAGCCTTCTTCCATCGAATTCAGTTGGTCCGCAGACACGCTGATAATATGCCCAGAATGTACACCCCAACGTTCTGCCGCATAGACCGATACAAATCGTCTCCGCTTGTCTCCGCTGATCTGATATCGAATCTCGGGTGCATCCACTGCAGCAACAATACTTCCTTCTGCCCAGCCATTGTGAGAACCATAAACCGCTGTCGTATGCACCTGTTGTGATTCCCTCGGCCATCCATGCAACTCCCCCGCTGATATCAGTGCTTCTCCGGCAGGAATGGCGAGCAGATCCGGCTTGGCAACCTGAACAGGAGATATTCCACGCGGTACAGGGATGTTCAGCTTACGCCGCCGACCGCCAGTTAAAGTATAGACATCTCCTTTGGCATCGGACAGGAACGAACCTTCCGGGTAGAAATCATAACTGTGTCTGAACTGTAATGCTGGATCTTGGCTGCCCTGCGTTGAGAATCGCTGACGCGGATCCATTGGGTTTGTGTCACCATCCTCTTGTTGACCGGATGGGGTACCAGAGGTTTGTTGTCTAGCCAAGCGGCAGGTTTCGGCAACCAGCGCATGGGGATCTCCCCACTTTTGGCTATAAAACTGCTCGTTATCCTTATTCACTACAGCAAAGTCTTGCTCACCCAAGGCTTTCATACTGACACTTCCGAAGTGGTGGATAAAAGCATCCCCGGCTACCGCAAGCTGGTATCCAGCCAGCTTCACCCGAATGATCCAGTCATCATCTTCGAAATTGCCCACCGCGTATCCTTCGTCCAGATAACCTACCCGTTCCAGCAGCTCCCGTGAGAACAGCCAGCAGAATCCGACCAGGCGATCGGTTATTCGATGTTTGTCTGCATCCGGACGATTATGTGTGGCGGCAAAAGACCACATCTCTTCTACCTCACGGTACGGAACCTCAATCTGCTGATCCCCGCCAATATAGTTGGTCACTGGACCCACCACACCAATCTTCGGATCACTTGCAAGACAAGTCATCATGTTATCCAGCCAGCCCGGAGTAACGAGCGTATCGTTGTTCAGCACGATGATATGTCGTCCTCTCGCCATCATCAGCCCATGATTGACACCTCCGGCTAACCCCCGGTTCTTATCGAGGGCAGCCACCCTCACCATACCACCTTTGCGGAGCATGGCCTCGGCAGTTCCATCCTTGGAGGCATTATCCACGACAATGATCTCGAAGGGGGCAGGGGTATGCTTTTCGATACTCGACACACATTGCAGCACATATTCCCGCTGATTGTACGTGGGGATAATGATGCTAACTCCTTCAAAAACAAGACCAAACGAGCTCTGTCCCTGGCGGACACCTTCGTTGTATCCTCTGGTATACCCCTGTTTGTAGAGCCTGGCGCCTTTGGCTGTGCGCCTGCTTTTGCCTTTACGTCTGGATTTCCGCATTGAGCGACGACCTGCTGCATGCAGGACTGCCATGGCAGGTCGCAAGACATCGTGCTGTGTGGCACGGCGGGCCACTTTTTTTTCGCTGCTCATGCTGCCATTCCGGTTGTTTTCACTGCGGCTGTTGTCACTGTGAGTGCTGATATTTGGAGTGATGTTGTGATGACTGTGGCCATTCCGACGGATGACGTTTCGAGCATTAACCTTGTTGTTACGACCATGACGTCCTTCCCCGCGCTGTTGATCGGGTGTGCTCATGTTGCTCCCTCCATTTCCACTTGTCCGTGAGGCTAACACGCACATGACCAGCCCCCGGACGGTCCACTAGAGTTGAAGCTCTCCTGTTACCAGTTTGTCAGCCAAATGTCCAAAATCCAGAGCGACCTTGCCGAGTTCACCTGCAATTCGCCGACACAGAATGACCGCCGGAATTCCCGCCGCCACCAAAGCGATATCAAAAGCATGTTCTGCGGTTTGCTGCATTACCCTCGGAATATCCATGACTCCCGCCACAGAACCAATGATACCTGTGACATGAATCCCCCGGTTATGCAGCAGTGCCGCAAGCTCTGGTGCCTGGCTGCCTATGAGCAGAACCCGCCGTCCTTGCAGCAAGGGCAACACCAGGCCGGACTGATGCAGACTGTAATTGATCGTGGAACTGGTCAATTTCAGCTGGGACCAGTCGATCCCGAAGTGGTGCAATACCGGAAATAACAGCCCCTGGAATGTCGGCGCCCGCGAGATCGGCACGCCAACCCAGTCGGCGGCCTGTATGGCTTCCGCAAGCATCGCGCGGATGTCTGGCGTTGAGCATGGCACCCCTGCATAGGGCAGAAACGGTGCCAGCTCCTGCACTTCCTGACCTGGCAGCACCGTATCGGCTGCCAGCGTGAGCAGTTCGCCATCTCCGAGGCGAACGACAGACAAGGGGCGCTGCGCATCCAGCGCCGCCATGATGTGTCCAGCCATCTCATGCGGGCTGGACAGCCGGGTCAGGCTGGGCGCATATTGGCGAAATCCCGCCGCGATCAGATCTGCCGCCGCCACGGCAGGCAGAATGTGATCCGGAGGGATGTGCTGCGCCACCAGCGCCTCCCCGCCGGCGAATACGCCGTCGCGGTAGCCCTCGGCGTAGCCGCCGGGCACGGCCTCCGCCTGCACTGCGTGTTCCGCGAGCTGTGCAGGCGCAGGCAAGCCCTTGGCGCTGCCCGCCTTCGCGCCAGCAGCGCCATCCCGCCCCGCGGGAGCGACACCCTTCGGATGTGTCGCCTGGCGCGGGGCGGGGCCAGCACCGCTGGCAGGCATCGCCTGTGGCGTGCTGGCTTGCGGTGCTGGCATGGGCGCACGGCGCATCGCCGTGCGCTGCTTGGCGCGGGCAGCGGCACGCCGGCCCCGCGCGGGTGCAGGCCTGCGCCAAGCATTGGCCTGGCGCAGGCCGGCTTTGCCTTTGCCGATGCGGCTGGCTCTTGCCGCTTTGCTCGCGCTCGCAGAGCCAGCTTTGCCTGCTCTGCCAACAACACTGCCCGTGTTGCTCGCTTTGCCTGCACGGACCTTATGCGCTGCGCCGGCAGATGTACCCGCTTTGGTCAGGGTACTGCGTTTCCCTGACTTCACACCTCTGACTCCAGCAGACCCTGTACCTGCTGCTACCGAAGTGCCACTGCCCATAAATACGGCCGGGTGGATGCCCCGGGGTTTACCCGACACGGAGGCCCTGGCGGCCCCGGTGCGTGTCACTACTCTCACGCCATTCCCTCCTTTGGCATGCACGAGGATTGTCGCTGCGCAAAGCGCCGGAGCATCCTTCCAGCTCCGGCGCAGAGTGTTCTGCTCCCATGGGGCACCGCACAGCGGCAGCATCAGTCGCATATATTTTAGGGCAATTGTCCTTTCATACGGACAGCTGCTTCCTGGAGCGATTCAAATGTACCTGCATCACTCCAGTATTTCTGCAAAATGTCGTATTCCAGTCCGCCAGCAGACGCGTAGTGATTATTCACATCCGTAATTTCAAGTTCTCCACGCGCAGACGGCGCAATGTTTCGAATCAGGTTAAATACATGATCATCATACATGTATATGCCCGTCACACAATAAGAGGTTTTCGGCTGGCTTGGCTTCTCCTCAATGTACGAGATTCGCTCTGGATGCTTTGGATCAAAAACAGGCACCCCGTAACGTCTTGCATCATCCACCTCTTTGAGCAGAACTCGCGCTGTACCAGCAGGTTGCTGCATGTAACGGTCCACATAAGGCTTCAGATCATCGCTGAAGAGATTATCACCGAGAAGCACTACAAATTTTTCGCCAGGAAGAATAAAGGAAGTTGCCAGATCCAATGCTTCCGCAATCCCGCCTGCCTTTTCCTGAATGCGATAAGTCAACTTCACCCCATGCTCCGCTCCTCCACCAAGATACTCTGTATATAACCCGGCGGAATGTTTGTTGATCACAATCAATAGTTCATCAATGCCTGCCTGGCGGAGCCTGTCGATGCCATACATAATCATCGGATGTTTACCGACTGGAAGCAGATGTTTGTTAATGAGCCGGGTCAGCGGATACAGTCTAGTTCCTGTTCCGCCGGCAAGAATTACACCTTTCATTCCACGTTCCCTCCTTCATCGGATATGTCCATATATTCAAGCGGATCGACATGCCATTTGTTCATAAAAATCGAACGATTACGCTCAAGCAGCTGTTTCCACGCTACCGGATCTGTCTTCTGGAAGCTGGCACTTCCCTGATGATGCACGAGAACATCTCCACATACCAGCAGGCGATATCCCTGCAATCTTGCTCTATAACAATAATCGTCATCCTCATAGTGTCCCGGTGAATATGCCTCGTCAAGCAGTCCAACCGATTCCACGACATCTCGTTTCATCAGCATGCACAGACCGACGATCCGGCGCACTTCTCTCCACCTTGAAGAATCCGCAATATTATTGGAATCGGCCAACTCCTGAAAATGTTCCATATCCCGAAACTGAAGTTCAATCTGCTGGATGCCGCTTGCATAATTCGTAACAGGACCCGTGATCCCAATACTTGCGTCACTGTACAGAGCCGTTCGCAGGTTCTCCAGCCAACGGGGCGTGACCGTAACATCATTGTTCAACAGCAACAGCTCATCCCCGCAAGCTGCACGAAGTCCAGCGTTACACGCTGCGGGAAACCCCCGATTGTCCGGGAACCTTACAAATCGAATTCGCTCCAGCGCACAATATTCAGCCGTTCCATCCGTCGAACCGTTATCTACCACGATAATTTCATATGACGCAGGATCGCCCGAGTATTGACGTATGGCATCGATGCAGGGCCTGATCAGATCCAGCCCATTGTAAGTTGGGATAATCATACTCGTCAGTGTCATTAGGCGTTCCTCCTGTAAGCCACTTCTACACGGGACAGTGTATGTGCCTGGGCTGGATTCCAACCTGTACCCAGCAATGTAGCCAGGGCCTCCAGATGATCTCCGATGATCAATTTGGCGACATCATTCCCACTTCCCGTGTTACCAGGACGCAACCGATTGGAACGAATAACATCCACCTGACTTGGTGCCGAGACGTTCATTCCATGCTGAATAGCTAGACTTTGTGCTTTAGGTGGAACGGCCAGTGATGCTGGCTTCACGGTCTGAATCATACGACGAGATAATGCATGAGGCACGGCTGTCATGGAGTTGGAACCAAGATCTGCCCTGCCTAATGTTCGGTTCAGATACGCTTTGATCCGGCTTACCTCATCCTGCCCGGCAAACGCAGGAAGCAAAGACGTCAGATTATTCAACGCCACATCCTGTCCCCGATCAACCGCGAACAGAAAGGGTGCAAGCTGTTCAGCCGAGACGACCATATCTCCATCCACAAAAAGTACCGTCTCCGCATCCGTCATCTTGACTCCAAGTGCCCGGCCCACATCATGTCCTGCCCTATCCGGTTCATAGATTACTGTAAGTCCCGGCTGCCTTAGTACCTGCTTCAAACTGTCATCTGTTGTTCCATTCAGTACCACAATAATATCCGTCAGAGGCAACCGCTTTAGTTGCAATAACACCTGCCCCAGCGTGTGTTCCTCATTACAGGCACAGACAACGGCAGCAGCCGAATGACGAAGAGGTAGCGGCAAGATCTGGAATGAATGCCCCGAGGCCTGAGCATAACCTTGCATAAATGCCTTACCTGCCTTCAGAGCTAGCTCGAAGTTGCTTAGCTCCGCAACGTTCGCCGCGTGTGCATTCCATACGAGACGTGCGTGCTTTTCTGATACTGTGTTGTTCGCCTTTGCCTCGCTTCCTGCAACTTGCCCCGCTTTCCACATCAAGTGCAGATCTACTTGGCCAGACTTTGATCGGCTTCTTTTCGTTTTTTTAATATCTAAATGTTTCTTGTTCCTAAGACGCTTGTTCATTACTGTTCTTCCTGCTGTCGTTTGTCTATTTGTTGTCCGCCTGCGGCGGACAACCCCTGAACGTCCTTTCATTTCCTCACCTCCAGCATGCTGCATCATCCGATGCGACATGCTTACCTCACCAGGTTGCGAACACGTTGCAGATCGGTATAACCTCCGCGGGGACCGAGCGTATCCGTAATCCACTTGATCGCTGCCATATGATCATTCAGTACCACTTGACTGAGCGGATCAGGTCCGCTTCGCTTCTTGATTCGTACTGCATTCATTCTACCCACAGGTACGTGATGAACAGCGCGTACCCGAAGTCCGCCGATCACTGCCTTCGCTTGTGCGAGTGGCGGAACTTCCAGTGAGGATATCCCCATGACCTCAAGTCCTTTTCGGCTTATTGCATGTGGAATAGCTGTCATGGATGCCCCCCGGAGATCGGATCTTGCGAGTATGCTGTTCAACATGTGTTTGGCCTCCACTACCGGATGAACGGGATGATGAGTGACCGGCCCATGGTAGTCGTTAAGCGCCACATCCGTTCCCTTCAGCACAGCCTTCACGTAAGGCGCAAGATGCTCTGCGGGAATTGCGATATCTGCATCAGTAAATAACAATACCTGACCGCGCGCCTCCGCTGCGCCTACTTTTCGCCCTCCATCATGCCCCAGCGCTTCTGCATACGTGAGCACTCGTGCTCCAGCCCGTTTGGCTGCGTTAGCCGTACCGTCTGTTGAACCATTCACAACGACAAGCACTTCAGCATCACGGCATATCCGCCGCGCTTCACGGACAACTGCACCAATCCTTTTCTCCTCATTCATGGCAGGAATAATGACCGAGAGCATCGGTCGCTGAGAAACATCCCTGTGTGAAGGAGCATCACTCATGCCATTTTCCGCTCCATTCTCTACTCTATCCTCAGCCTGTGACATCAGCTGTTTGGATGGAATAACGAACGTATAGGCCTTTGTACCCTTTTTGTGTCCAGACTTCCATCTTCGTTTCTTCAGCACTGTTTTTCTTCGTGTCACATTGGATCGGGTTGCATAACGTGCTGTGGTACGGGTTTTGCGCAACAGTTTCACCTCCCGCATTCGATCATCGGCATGCCAAGGGAGTACACGTTATTCTATGTATTCGTGGAGCAGTGGAAACGGCGTTTGTCCTTGCACTAAGCAGGTTCTCCCTGTGAACACGAGGGTACAGGCCTTGTTTTTAGACAAAATACGCCAAAATATGTAAAAAACGCTACCTCTCCCCTACTTCAGATACAATTTTAACAAAAATCTAAATTTGTATCTTTTCCAAAGTTTTACATTGTGATAATATACGTTCCAAGCAGTTTTATTTACAAAAATAACCTTGTGGTGAACATAAGTTCCCATATATTTTTTAAATCAATTTATTGACCTTAGGTTGATTAGATGATGAACTCATTCACAGAACCTGTTAAGCAGATACATTTTACTCTTGAGAGGAGTGATGCCGTTCAGAACACACTGCCTTTGTCATTTACGCAAACCCGGATTGAACACCCCAGTTTTCCGTGAAAGTATCTTCTACCTGCGCACTTGAACAACCCCCGGCTTTCTGAAAGAGGAACACAATAGACGATTAAACCTTCGGGCTGAACTGAATAAACGGTTATCCTTTTTGTTTGGTGTCGTGCTTAACACTTCCCGAGCTAAGGCCAAGCCGATTTTGTTCCAATCGTTTCTTGTCTTATTCCACGCTTCAGGTTCAGCCCCACGCTCCGCGCTGCCCAAGTTGCAGACGGAATTCCAACCGAGACTGGCATGAACATTTTCCAACCAAAAAATAAGTTTAAGAATGGGAGAGTTTACTATGAAATTCGCCAAAGTTATGCCAACAATTCTTGGAGGAGCTCTTTTGCTCGCTTCCGTATCCTCTGCTACTGCAGCTCCAGTGTCTGATCAATCCATTCCACTTCAGGCCCCTTATGCCTCTGAGGAGGGTATTCCATTGAACAGTGGAACAGATGACACCATCTTTAATTACCTTGGACAGCAGGAACAATTCCTGAATTCCGATGTGAAATCCCAACTCAAAATTGTCAAAAGAAACACAGATACATCTGGCGTAAGACACTTCCGCCTGAAACAGTATATTAAAGGTATCCCGGTTTATGGTGCAGAACAGACGGTCCACCTGGACAAAACCGGAGCCGTGAGCTCCGCACTTGGCGATCTTCCACCGATTGAAGAGCAGGCCATTCCGAATGATGGTGTAGCCGAGATCAGCGGAGAAGACGCGATCCGTATTGCAACCGAAGAAGCAACCTCCCGGATTGGAGAGCTTGGCGCCGCGGAAATCACGCCTCAAGCTGAATTGAACATCTACCATCATGAAGAAGATGGTCAGACGTATCTGGTTTACATTACGGAAGTAAACGTACTGGAACCTGCCCCTCTACGGACCAAATATTTCATTAACGCAGTGCATGGCAGTATCGTATCCCAGTTTGACCTCATTAACTTTGCCACTGGAACAGGTACAGGTGTGCTTGGAGATACCAAAACCCTGACAACCACCCAATCCGGCAGCACCTTCCAACTGAAAGACACCACTCGCGGCAATGGCATCCAAACGTACACGGCAAACAATGGCTCCTCACTGCCTGGTAGCTTGCTCACAGATTCGGATAATATATGGACTGATCGTGCAGGTGTAGATGCTCACGCTCATGCGGCTGCTACGTATGATTTCTACAAAAACAAATTCAACCGTAACGGTATTAATGGTAACGGATTGTTGATCAGATCAACCGTTCACTACGGCTCCAATTACAATAATGCCTTCTGGAACGGGGCACAGATTGTCTTTGGTGACGGAGACGGAACGACGTTCCGATCCCTGTCTGGTGACCTCGATGTTGTGGGTCATGAATTGACGCATGGTGTCATTGAGTACACAGCCAATCTGGAATATCGTAATGAACCAGGTGCACTCAACGAAGCCTTTGCCGATATTTTCGGTAATACGATCCAAAGCAAAAACTGGCTGCTCGGTGATGATATCTACACACCTAACATTCCAGGAGATGCGCTGCGCTCCCTCTCCAATCCTACATTGTATGGTCAACCTGACAAATACAGCGATCGCTACACAGGCACACAGGACAACGGCGGTGTCCATACCAACAGTGGTATCATCAACAAAGCTTACTACCTTGCTGCTCAAGGCGGAACACATAATGGTGTGACTGTCACCGGAATCGGCCGGGATAAAGCGATCCAGATTTTCTACAGCACACTGGTGAACTACCTGACACCAACGTCCAAATTTGCCGCTGCCAAAACAGCTACCATTCAAGCAGCCAAAGATCTGTACGGAGCAACTTCCGCTGAAGCTAATGCTATTACCAAAGCGTATCAAGCTGTAGGCCTGTAAAATCTTATTTTAATGAACTTATAATGTACTCATCATAAATGGTAACAAAACGTTCTGACACCCCTCACCGTCCGAACGGATTAAGCTTAGATCAACCAAAAGCGGTGTCCCGGACAACTCTGGACACCGCTTTTGTCATTTATTTATTACTGATACAATCCTGCACTATCCTTGCGAAGGTCCCGCAGCAATCCATGACAACAACCCGTACGTATGCTTGCAATCTGCTGTACGTGACACTTCAAGTACCGCTTCATCCTCACTCTGCGAGAGCAAGGAAATCTGGAATCCCCGATCATTACTCATGCCCACAATCACATAATGTTCTGAAGCAAATGACTCTTCAAAAACAACGGTTACCTCTGTGCTTCCTTCACTCTCTGGCAGTACAAAAGCTTCCATTCCGAATTGTTGTACAACCGGTTGCTTGCTTACGCTGCGAACGGGTTGGAAGGCCAGATGTTTGGCCTGAACTGCACCCGATTGCAACTGGCTGCTGCCCACGGCATCATTACACAGATGCTCTTGTGTAATCGATTGTTCACTCAACATAAACTCCGTAGTTCCAGCGAACTCCTGTGACCGTTCAAGCTGTGGTGGCTGAGCCTGATCTGCCTGCTCCGTCGTGAACAAAGCTGCCGATGGTTCGCCAAGCTGATCTGTTTGGGATATCAACTCTTGTTGTTGCTCCAGACCAGCACTCGGTAATGCCTCGACGATTACCTGCTGTGATTGCTGTACACCTTCATTTTCTGGTTGAAGCAATCCCTCTTGTCTTTTGATAGCTGCCAGTTGCTCCAGCGTTTCTCCACTGAACTGACGAATCGCATTCCATATCTCTTCGCTCAGATGCGCTGGACCTACAATCCCCGCATTCAAATGATTAGAGGTAATACTCTGCTCACTCAGTTTGCTGCCGTTCACGCTGCCATCGGCCAATTTGGCACTGGTGACAGACCCATTTTGCAGATGAACCCCGCTTACTGCTTCCTCTTCCAGATGAGTTGTGCGAATACTGCGCTCCTGAATATGATCAGCAAGGATCGTTCCATCCTGAATATGCCGAGATTGCACACTTTTGTCTGCCATATGGATAGCCGATACCGCACCCTCAAGCAATTTATTACCGTTTACACTGCCGTCAGCCATTTTGGCACTTGTTATGGAACCATTGTGCAGATGAATCGCACTTACCGATTCCGCTTTGAGGTGGGAGATCCCAATGCTTCGCTCTTGGATATGGTCAGCATGTATGGCTCTCTCTTGGATATGACGGGATTGCACACTTCCATTGGCAATATGGACATCCGACACCGCATCTTCAAGCAGTTTGCTGCTGCTCACACTGCCATCGGCCAGTTTGGCACCCGTTACGGACCCATTTTGCAGATGAATGGCACTTATTGCTTCTTCCTCCAGATGGGACGTACCAATGCTATGCTCCTGAATATGATCAGCAAGAATCGCTCCTGTCTGGATATGGCGAGTTTGCACACTTTCCGATGCGATATGGCTCCCCAATACAGTATCTTCGAGCAATTTGCTGCCGCTAATGCTACCGTCAGCCAATTTGGCACTTGTTACGGACCCATTTTGCAGATGAATCGCACTTACTGCTTCCTCTTCCAGATGGGCTGTGCCTATGCTTCGCTCCTGAATATGATCAGCTTGAATGGCTCCTGCCTGAATATGCCCGGATTGCACACTTTCCGATGCAATATGAATCCCGGATACCGTACCTTCGAGTAACTTGCTGCCTGTTATACTGCCATCAGACAGTTTAGCACTCGTTACAGATCCATTTTGCAAATGAATCGCACTTACCGACTCCTCTTCCAAATGTGCTGTGCCGATGCTCCGCTCTTGAATATGATCAGCATGAATGGCTCCTGCCTGAATCTTACTGGATTGCACACTATCGTCTGCAATGTGGATATCCGATACGGCTCCTTCAAGCAACTTGCTGCCGGTTACACTGCCGTCGGCCAACTTGGTACTTGTTACAGATCCATTTTGCAGATGAATGGCACTTACTGCTTCCTGTTCCAAGTGAAGCATGCCAATGCTGTGCTCCTGAATATGGTCAGCAAGGATTACTCCTGCCTGGATATGGCGGGATTGCACACTTTCAGAGGCGATATGGATTCCCGACACCGCATCTTCGATCAACTTACTGCCGGTTACACTGCCGTCGGCCAGTTTGGCACTGATGACAGACCCATTTTGCAGGTGAATCGCACTTACTGCTTCCTCCTCCAGATGGGTTGTGCCGATGCTGCGCTCCTGAATATGGTCAGCATGAATGGCCCCTGCCTGAATATGCCCGGTTTGCACACTTTCGGACGCAATATGAATCCCCGATACGGTTCCTTCAAGCAATTTGCTCCCGTTTATACTGCCATCCGCCAGTTTGGCACTTGTTACAGATCCATTTTGCAAATGAATCGCACTTACTGACTCCTCATCCAGATGAACTGAGCCAATACTGCACTCATGAATATGCTCAGCAAGGATTGCTCCTTCTTGGATATGACGGGTTTGCACACTTTCATTGGCAATGTGAGTAGCCGATACGCTTCCTGCGGCTAATTTGCTGCCATCCACACTACCCGTTGCTAGTTTGGAGCGTGTTACAGATTCATCCTGCAAAATAATCGTACTTACCGCTTCTTCTTCCAGATGAGACGTTCCGATGCTGCGTTCATGGATATGATGAGGAAGAATTTCACCATCTTGAATATGACGGGAATGCACAGCTCCTTGCTGCAGGTGAATAGCACTTGTCGACTCTGCCTGAAGATGCAAACCACTGATCAAACCTGGCTGAAGGTGAGCCGCTGTAATGGATAAAGGTGCCAGATGGTCTGTTTCGACAGCTCCAGGTGCCAAGTGATGCGATGTGACCACCTGTTCAGCAATATGCTCCTCATGAATGATGTCTGCCTTCAGATGCTGTGAGCTCACTACTTGAGTCCCCAAATGGTCAGATTTCACGCTGCCTTCAGCCAGATGGACGGATTGTACAACGGATGGCTGCAAGTGCTCGCTACCTACAGCAGCCTGTTGTAATTCTGTCCCGGATACCGAGTCTGCTGTCAAATGGTCCGCATTTATGGAGCCATGCCGAAGTTTGTTGCCGGTAATACTGCCATCAGCAAATAATTCCGGTGAGCGTATTTCTTCCGACAAATGTTCCAGTGAAACGGAATGCTGCTTCAGGTGATACCCACGAATGGTTCCTGCTGGAATATGTTTGGCGTTAATGCTTTCTGCCATAATCTTGGAAGAAGTCACGCTGCCGTCTGCCAGTTTAGCTGACGTGACAGCAAAATCCGCCAGTTTATCTGTTGCAACACTTTCTGGTGAGAGCTTGGGGGAGGTAACCGCATGATCTGTTAGATGAGGCGGAAAAATGGACCCACCCGCCAGCTGGGCTGAAGTTACACTATCAAGAGCCAATTTGTCAGTTGTGACCGCGGCCCGTGCAATTGCATCCGTTTCAACACTGCCCGGCTGGAGATGAGGTACACCTACGGCATGTTCTGTCAGGTGTTCCGATTTCACTGCATAAGGTCTCAGCGCCTCGGAACCCACGCTGCCTGGAGCCAGATGTGTACCCGTGACTCCACCACTCGCAAGATGCGAGGATATAACACTTCCCGGGGCAAGCGCTCTGCTACTTACCGATGCCGTTCCAAGCTTTTCTGTTGTCACACTTCCATCCGCGAGTTTAACGTCTGTAACGGCCGCATCCTGCAATTCATACGTACCCACGGCCGACTCTGCAAGATGTCGCTCACACACCACGTCGTCTGCAAGAGCGTCTCCGGACACACTTCCGGCAGATAGATGAGTTGCCTCGATGCTTCCACTTGCAATGTGAATGGAGTGAATTGCAGAATTGTCCACATGTACCGGTGTGATTCCCCGATTCGCAATGTGTTCCGCACGAATGGACCCCTTGGCAAGATGTTTACCTTGTACGGCTTCATCCGCAATTTTGGAAGAAATGACGCTCTGATCAGAGATCTTGGATGCCGTAATGGACTGCTCCAGCAATTTTGCTGTTCCCACAGACTGGTCTGCCAGTTTGCTGCTGGTTACTGCACCTTCCTTCAAATGCTCACTGCCCACTTCTCCATTGCCAATCTGCTCCTTGCCAACGGAATGAGCGCGAATCTGACTTGATCCGATTGAACCGTCCAGGAGATGTCTTCCAGTTAGTGAACCCTCAGCTAAATGTCTTGTTTGTATGGATCCATCCTCTATCTGGTCACTTCCAATACTGCCACTTAATAGTTGTGAACGACCGACAGACCCTTCTGCCAGATGTGTCTGTTTAACAGCACCTGCCTGAATGTGGTGAGACTCGATGGATAGTTCTTCGATTTTGCTGCCTGTGACTGCAGATTCCCGAATTTTGGAAGTAGTCACTGCATCGTCAGCCAATTTGGAGGTATTCACAGCTCCCCCCGTGAGATGTCTTGTATCCACCCCGCTAATCGCAATCTTGTCTCCAGTTACGGCATGATTCTTGATTAATTCTTCCGTTACCAGCATGCGGCTGAGATGCCTTGTGCCGATGGAACCGTCGGCAATTTTGGCCGAATCGATGACCTGATTGCCAAGCTTCTGAGAAGTAATACTGCCATCTCTGATTTTCTCACCGGCAATAGAAGCATTTCGTATTTTATGACCAGACACAGAGCCGTCAATCAGGTGCTCCTCAGATACAGACGCTTCCGCAAGTTTCGCCGAAACGATGGCCCCGTCGGCAATGTGAATGCTGGTCACCGCATAATCCTGCAATGCTTCACTGCCGACCGCATCTGGTTTCAGCTTGGAGGCATCCACAGAGAAAGGAGCCAACTTGCTCTCCGTAACAGCAAATTCACTCAAGTCGTCCGTGTAAATGTAGTGTCCGGTATGACCCGGCATCTGGTTTTGGTTCAGGATTTGCAGCCGATCCTTGTTTGTTATCTCCTGTTTGTTGATGTCCTGCTCTTCTTCCAGAGCAACCGGAGCCAAGCTGCTAACCTGAATCTGCTTTTCCGTGCTATCTTGTGTCTCAACTTCCTTGCTATCAGACTCTACGGGTTCCGGTTTGATTTTGGCTTCGATCTCTAGCTCTTCCAGCTCGTTTGTTGAAGCAGGTAGCTCCGTTGGTTCAAATAGGAATTCTTCCGACTCCTGAACAGCTCTCGAATCCCTTTTATTCGTATTCAAGCGTTCTTCCCTATTCACAGTGAAACCTGAGTTCATCTTGTCTGCCCGGCGATCGGTCAGTTCCAATTCCTTAAATTTCGGGCTCACATGCCGCAGTTTCGGCGTCGGAACCTTCTTTTTGCCATTTTTACTCATGCAGCTTGCTCCTTCCTCTAACGTTCGTCTCCGGCATCATATGCTTCCATATGGGCATCTGCCACTTCATTTATGACTTTTACGGATTCCAGAGCACGAATGTACAGGCGTCAAGACAGGAAGGTTCGATGATCTTCGTGGAAATAGGCGTGTCAGGGCAGCAGAGGAAAGGCGGCTGTCCACGCCCCCGTCCCAGTCATGTCATAGGATATTATATCTAGGTCGTGTCTGAAAACTCGCTGAAGTGCATCTTTCACCGTCTTTTCGCCCCCTGCTACGTCACTTTCCCTTGACGTGCCCCGGCACGCCTGCGGAAAACTTCCTTGCTTGGAACGAAAATTCGGCAAAACCTGCTTCCTTCGGAGTTTTAGACACGCTCTGAGCAAGCACTAGTGCTTGGCGATGCATCTTACACACCGGTCTGCGTTATCGCGATGTCTGAGCCATGCGGTGACAGGCCGGCATTCCATGAATGGACGATCCATGGTCGCGATAACATCGAAGGAGGAACGGTCATGCTCCAAGAAACGATCGGCATTATGTTCGATTCACGCATGTACCGGGGGATACCGGCCGGAAGGACCGGTCAGGAATCACTCGCGAATTATGAACAGGCAGCGGCCAGTTATGGATTAACTCCCTGCTTTTTGAGGCTGGAAGATATCGATTCGGATCAAAAAACATGTCTTGCCTATGTTAAAAAAGAAGGCAGATATGTTCGCGAGCGCATGCCACTGCCCTCCGTCATTCATAACCGATCACTCCAGCTTCGCCGGACGGAACAGCATCAGATTACCAAGCTGATGTTGCAGGGTATCCAGGTATTCAACGTTCGCAACCGGTACCGTAAAGATCACATTCATGACATGCTTCATCAGGACCTCGCCTTGCGAGAACACCTGCCCCATGCAGTTAAAGCTACGCCAGAGTCTCTGGCCTATATGATGGAACAATATGATGACCTCGTCATCAAACCATGCAGTGGCAGCATCGGTCATGGTATTATGCGAGTCTTTGAGCGAGATGGACAGTGGAAACTAACCTGTGAGACGAAGGCTGCACGCAAAGGGTGGGCTACCTTCCGATTGAGCAAAGGACAGCTTCCTTCCGCCACCCTAAGGCGGATCTTTCGCCATGCCTACCTCATTGAAGAGCGTATCCCACTGGTACGTTATGAGGGCAGGCCGGTAGATTTGCGGGTATCTGTACAACGTGGCGGCGATGGTCTTTGGGGAATAACAGGCATGTTTGCCAAAGCGGCTCCTGCCCATACGTTTGTCAGCAATATCGCCCAGGGAGGTAAAGTCATGAAGCTCGCAGAGGCCCTTGGATTAGGAGAATCTGGCTTTGACCTGGCTCGACTGGAATACAGAATCGGACTCGTTGCACTTCGAATTGCCCAGAACCTGGCGGCCAGTCTGCCACATCTGGCTGATCTGGGTCTTGATCTCGGGATAACGCGCAGCGGCCAGATCTATTTTATTGAATGCAATGGACGGGATCAACGTTACGGTTTTCGCAAGGCGGGGATGTCGGAACACTGGAAGGCAACGTACAGCAAACCAATGGCTTATGGGCGTCTGCTGCTGGAACAGAATTCGAGGATTCCGAGACAACCGCAGACATACGATAGGAGACTATATTGATTTCGTGTGCATTCTGTGTCAATATTATGCAGAACGGCCGGTCTTGCCGGCCTTGAAGTTCGCATTAACCCTAAGGGGGATATTCATGGCAAAAACGCTGTTGCGATTAATGACCGAGCTTTCTTCGCGCAAATGGATCTCCCGGACAGTGGGAGCCTTCTCCAAAAGCCGGGGAAGTAAGGCATTTATCCCTTATTTTGTCCGGACCTACGACATCCCTGTTCAGGAGGCCGAGAAAGACTGGAAGGAATACCGTTCACTGAACGATTTCTTTACCCGCAAATTAAAGCCGGGCATGCGCCCGTTGGAACTTTCAGAGCATGCACTGATCAGCCCGGTAGATGCCAAGATTACGGCAGCCGGTCCAATATCTGCAGGGACACTCCTGAATGTTAAGGGACAAAATTATACACTTGCTGAATTATTAAACCATTCTCCCCATCTGGAGAAGTACAAGCACGGGTACGGGTTCGTCCTCTATCTCAGCCCTCGCGACTATCACCGCATTCATGCACCTGTCAGCGGCCGCAAAATAGAGAGCGAACACATCAAAGGCAAAGTTTATCCCGTGAATGACTTTGGCCTGACCCATATGAGATCCGTGCTTAGTCGAAACGAACGGCTCATTACGTATATCGCACACGATTACGGTGAAGTGGCGGTTGTCAAAGTGGGTGCGATGAACGTGAGTAGCATACAGTATGCTAACGCGGACACAAGTACCTGGGCACAGGGCGATGATCTGGCCTATTTTGAATTCGGTTCCACCGTTGTGCTGCTGACGCAGAGTGGCACATTCGAACCAAACCCGGGCTTACAGCCAGGCGATTCGGTCAAAATGGGTGCATTGCTTGGTCGTTTGAAACCGAAGAACTAAATGAGTCATACGCAAATAAAGAGGATGGCGCAGCACCTGTAACCAGGTATTGCGCCATCCTCTTTATGCCTTCATATTGATCCATGTATACATGCAATACGAAGCTTCGCTCCGTCGTTATTGGTCTGCTGAGTTCTTCTCAAAACCACACATCTTGCAAGTCCTCTGCCGGTTTGAAGCGACGCAGACGGTTCCGGAAAATATTGCATCCCTTCGTAGAGCATCCCCGGTTGCGGACCCGACGTTTTCCGTTCATCACAAGTTCCCCCTTTTTGGTCATCTGGAATGCTAGATAATTACCCTTGCGTTCCAGACTTGAAACGGTTTCCTGTTCTTCACATCAGAATTTTAACGAATCTCGGACGGGCTTTTGCCGGTGTATTGCTTGAACTGACGACTGAAAAAGAAAATATCCCGGTAACCCAGAGCATCCGCCACTTCGGTCACATTCATGCCGGTATGCACCAGCAGATGTTCCGCCCGTTCAATACGCATGCGGATAATATAAGATTGCACCGATGATCCCACCAGTTCCTTGAACTTGATCGAGAAGTATCGGGGCGATAAGCCAGCCCGCGCAGCCAGATCTTCCACCCGATGCGTAATCCCCGGATGCTGACGCACATAATTGGCGACCTCCTGGATGACATCGGACAACTGGTTGCTTACCTTTTTCTCCACAGGTTCTTCTGTATCGGCGCGCAGCAAATGAATCATCAATTGTTTCAGAATCAATCGGCTCTCTTCATCGCGTCCGTACACATCCGATAAGAACAGTCTTACATAACGTGCCAGTAAGTGCTCAAATTCCACGGTCTCCTGTACTTCACGATAAGACTGCGGAACATCAGCAACAGGCACGTCCACATCAAAGTGAATATACGTAAGTACCAACGGTTTTTGCTTATTATGTGTCGCAGTAGGATGATCTCCTGGCCTGAACAAAAAACAACTACCCTTGCCAACTTCATATGACTGGTCATTCAGTACAAGCGTTCCTTCACCACTCCATACATAAAATAAATCATAGTTTTGCATCGGTTTTTCCCGTTTCTGCCACTTCCAGCCCGGTTCACAGACAATTTTGGCGACAGCGGGCAAAATAACAAATGATGACGGCGATGCCTGCAGCATGTCGCCACTCCCCCTTGATAGTTAATCTCTCTGCATATGGCATCATTCTGATCTGAATCTCACAACTTCAATCAAGGCCATATGTATTTCAGTATCTTGCATGATTAAATACAACTTGCTCATATATAATCTCTGCTCCTACAGGAGCGAAATGTCTTATCCCATTATACAGCGGAATTCACCGAAACGAAAATGTGCACTTCTCCCAGGCTAACCGCATTCGCCGGATTCCCTCTGTCATCTCTTCTTTCTCCAGATGTGCAAAAGCAAAGCAGGCCGCCGGATGACCTGAAGTCAGCCGATATCGCTCTGCATCACGGAACAATATGCCATCCTCCTCAGCAAGCTTTTTAAATCGCTGATAACTGTCCACATCGCCATTCCAGGTAGCGTAGATATGCAGTCCTGCATCACCAAGCTGCATCGTGAATGCTTCCGGCAACTGTAGTTCCATCTCTCGGACAAAAAAATCATGCCGTTCCCCGTATAACCGGGTTAACCGCCGTAAGTGCCTCAGGTAACCTCCTCTGGTCATAAATTTTGCCAGTGCGCGCTGCTCTAACAGCGCCGGAGGTACCGGTTCATACAACGCTTTGGCGGCAAGGAGAGGTTCTACCAGACCAGGTGGCAGTACAGCATAGCCAAGTCGGAACGAAGCAACCATCGTTTGTGAGAATGAACCAACGTAGATGACGCGCTGTTCACGATCAAGCACTTTGAGGGGTTCAATTGGTCTTCCGCCCCATCGGAATTCACTGTCATAATCATCTTCAATGATGACCCCATTCCGCTTTGAGGCCCACGCAAGCAAGGCACGTCTTCTATCCAATCCCAATACGGCCCCTGTTGGAAACTGCCGGGTAGGGGTGACAAATAACGTCTGTGCCTCCCAAGGCTGAGGAATAATGCCTGCGGCATCCACCTCTGCCGGGATGATATGCCCACCACAGGACTTGACGGCATGGGCAATGCCCGGGTAACCCGGATTCTCCAATACAACTGCTGTATTCTCCGTAATCAGCAATTGAGATAGCAGGGTGATGCCTTGCATTGAACCACTGAACAATACAATCTGAGAGGGTTCAGCCTGAATACCACGTGTCCATCTGAGATGGGAGGCGATGGCCTCACGCAGCTCCGGATCTCCCGCTACACCGCTGGATTCTCGCCAACCACTGCGATGAACCGCAGCGAGTGCGCTTTTCCACTCCCCTAACGGGAAATGTTCTGCAGGCATGCGCTGCATTTGAAAATTAATGACGGACGCCTTCGGTGAAGACATTGGAGTCCGCAGGACTTCATGTTGCGTATTCAACATCTGTACTCGTTCCCCCCAAGCAGACAGCTTGAGAACGGCTTCCTGTTTTTCATTTTCCTGAGTGGATAATGTTTCGGTGACAAATGTACCTCTTCCCCGATGTGCATGGACATAACCATCCGCAAGCAGCATGTCGTATACCTGAGCTACCGAACCACGTGACATCTCATATTGCTTTGCCAACTCACGGGTGGAAGGAAGTCTCGTACCTCCCACCAATGTGCCTGCATGAATGGCATCACGTAACGCATGATACATTGCCTCATACTTGTATCGATGCTGAGTTTCATAGTTATCCATAGGCAGCCACAATTCGATCATGCACCTCTCTTCATTGTATTCATCTGTGATCTCCAACTAATTGGCCTACTAAAGTGAATGTAAATTGGATCTATTTCATTGTCAATGTATGAACTATTGTTATCCATAAGAGATGGCATTCTATTATATATTGATGGGGGAATACGCATGAGACGGAAAGAATTCACAGTAGATGAAGAACAGGAGATTACCGAGTTTCTGGATCAGTGCTCCTTCGGGTTTCTGGGAACGGTCAGTCCGGATGGACAACCACGGGTTACACCGCTGAATTTCGTTTATATGGACGGTTGCTTTTATTTCCACGGCAGTCTGGCTGGCGAGAAGATGAAACAGATTAAACAGGATTCGTCGGTCAGTTTCACGGTAGCTGAGGAATTCTCCTTGATTCCATCCTATTTCAGTGATCCTGAGCTTGCTTGTCCGGCGACTTCTTTCTTCAAAAGTGTCATGGCCTTTGGTCAGGCAGAACCGGTTAAAGATCTGGACATCAAAGGTAAGGTGCTGCAACGATTTATGGAAAAACTCCAACCGCAAGGCGGATATGTACCGATCGACGCTAATGACTCACGTTACACAGGAAACCTCAAAGCTGTAGCCGTTGTAAGAATTATGCCGGAACGAGTCACTGCCAAATTTAAATTCGGACAAAATTGGTCCATTGAACGCTTGGATCACATACGTGGTGAACTGGAACAGCGCAATGAGGGACGAGATGCTGAAACCGCTGAGATGATGCGGAAATATTGTCCATTTCATCAGCAATAAGTTTCATTTCTTAAGGATTACTCCCAAGGTTGAATTCAACGATAACCCACTCGAAAACCCTCTGCAACAACGCGGTAAAGCGATATAACTGTCATATTGCGTAATTTCCGTGACGGGGGCATGTCAAGGTGATATAATGTTAGGCAGTTGAATCACAAAGACTTGGAAGGATGAAAAGAATGAATCCACTGGCTGAACAGTTGAACGAAAGTATTCAGACAGGCAGCAGTCACGTCTACTCCATGCTGTCACAGCTTGGCAAAGAAATTTATTTTCCAAAAGAGGGGATTTTGAGTCAATCTGCTGAAGCAGCAAGCTTGGCCAAGACCCATAATGCCACGATTGGTATCGCCCTGGAGGGTGGTGTGCCGATGCATCTTCAGGTTATTCAGGAGAAGCTGTCTGCATTCCAGCCAAAGGATCTGTATCCTTACGCTCCACCTGCAGGCAAACCTGAATTGCGGACCGTCTGGAGAGACAAGATGCTGAAGGAAACGCCTTCCCTGAAAGGCAAAACGTTTGGCAATCCAATTGTAACCAATGCATTAACCCATGGACTAAGTATCGTAGCCGACCTGTTCGCCGATGAAGGGGACGCTGTCATATATCCGGATAAAAACTGGGAAAATTACGAGCTGACCTTCGGAATTCGTCGTCATGGCCAGTTGGTTCATTATCCCCTGTTCGATGATCAGTTGAACTTCAACAGTGATGGTCTGCTTCAGGCTTTGCTTGATCAAAAGGACAAAGGTAAAGCGATCGTACTGCTCAACTTCCCGAATAACCCAACAGGTTATACGCCTGGAGCGGAAGAAGCAGATGCAATTGTGAACACGATTCTTCAGGCAGCTGAAGCCGGCGTTAACGTGGTTGCTGTAACAGATGATGCCTACTTCGGACTGTTCTTCGAAGATTCCATTCATGAATCCCTGTTTGGCAAACTTGCCAACATTCATCCACGTGTGTTGACTGTAAAAGTGGATGGTGCAACCAAGGAGGAGTTCGTATGGGGCTTCCGCGTTGGATTCATTACGTATGCCCATGAAGATGCAGCCGTTCTGCATGCATTGGAGCAAAAAACACTCGGTATTATCCGGGCAACGATCTCCAGTGGACCGCATCCTTCCCAGACTTTTGTACTGGATGCGCTCAAAGCACCGGAGTTTGAAGCACAGAAACAAGAGAAGTTCGAGATTATGAAAGGCCGCGCCAATAAGGTAAAAGCCATTCTCGATAGCGGTAAGTATGGAGATGCATGGGACTATTATCCGTTCAACTCCGGTTACTTCATGTGCCTGAAGCTGAAAGAAGTTGGCGCTGAAGAACTTCGAAGCCACTTACTTCACAAATACGGTGTGGGTACAATCGCCCTGGGTGAATCGGATCTTCGAATCGCCTTCTCCTGTATTGAAGAATCCGGATTGGAAGATCTGTATGAAACCATCTATCGTGGAGTTCAGGATCTGCGGACGACTTAGTTAAAACAGACAGTAATGAATTAACGCAATCTCAATAGCTCAGGGGAAAGAGGATCATGTCTGAACCCTGAATGATATAAGAACCCTCTGTATGCGGGAACGACGTTACATGTCTCCGAATATACAGAGGGTTCTTTTGGTGTTTTACAACTCAACAGATATCACTTACCACACCGGGACAGCTGCCCAAAAGCTCGAATTTCCAACTTTACCGGGCATCGGCCCAATCAGCCTAACCCCAAGGCACATAATATACGATGTACGCAAGGGCGTGCCAAACAACCACTTGAAAGGGGAATGACCATGTCTGGAGTTGAAGATACAAGAGGCGGTTATGGATGCGGCGGTTACGGAGGATTTACTAACACAGGTGCCATTCTCGTTCTGTTCATCTTGCTCGTAATTATCACTAAATCGTTCCTCTGTTAGTACCAATACACACTTGCGCGAGAACCAAGTGATCTGATTGCAGCAGTAAGAAGGGTATTCCGGGACACAGCCCGGAATACCCCTCTTTGTGTTGGTTGAACAATAACCACCGTCCAACTCGAACCACCATCTTGGCTGGCGAGAGGTGCACAGGTACGATCGATTGTTTACTCGTCCTCTTCTTCCTTCAACCACTTGTTACCTTGCGAACGCCGCATGATCACAATCACCAGTATACCCAAAATAAGGGCTATTCCGGTGACACTCAGTCCGGTTGCTCCGGCAGCCAGCATAGGCAACCACATGAGTAACGCAACCAGTGCATGTAGATGGAATATGAATCCCAACACCTGAGAACGACGACTTTCTCCCGAGATCGGATAGATCATAATCCAGAACGATTCACTATGACTGCGACGCAGCGCCCCCAACTGAACACCTGCAAGCAACAGGAAGAACAGATACACCCCGACACCAAAGTAGCTGCCTGCTGTCCACCAGGATAGTAACATACCCAGTACAACCAGACGTAATACAATGGAGAACACTTCGGTTCGAATAAACGTTTTGGTAATCAGATATCGGTAAGCTTTCCCTGCATTCCAGGGAAGACCGCTCCCCAATTTGCTAAGCCAGCGACGCGAACTTACTTTCTGTCCAGATGAAGGCACATCCACGAACCAGCCGAGCGTCCGCATAACCCTGCCAGCCTGCCCCCGCTCCACCTGAATCAGACGTTCCCACGCCACCCGATGTTTTACCGGGATACGCAAGGCAACGATATAAACGACAGCTAGCAACAACAGGAACCATACGCTTCGCTGTGGTGGTTGCCATAACCAGGCGCCAACCGCCAGTACAGCCAGTGCCCATCGCAAGAGACGGTATCCTCTTGATGCCCCGACCTGAACCATTCTTAGCTCTTGCCATGCTCCATAACTGGACAGCCCTTTCCACAGCAGCAGGAATACGATGAACCAGCCAAATGGCCGTGCATCCAGATCTGCTCTGACATAGAGAGGCCACAGTGTAACAAACACAAGCAGTAGGCCCAGACTTTTATAGATGATGCCCCGGGCAAAGCTGTTCTTCAAATATTCCTGCATCCGGTATTCCTGTGGCCGCAGGAATACAATATCTGCTGGAAGCAGGTATGTACGATAACTGCTAAACAGCACCAGTGGCGCCAGCAGCAGCAATGCAATCCAGCGAATCGGAAATTCCGCCGGAATGTTCTGGACAAACGATGTATACCAGGCGGAGAACGCAATGACGAGAAATAAAAAGACCATAGCTACACCGCTCTGGATCACATAACCCAGATAAGGAAGAATTCCGTTCCAGAATCCTGTGCGTCTTTGCTTCCATAGCAGCTTGAGATCCATGCTCAATCCCTGCCTTGTACGAGGGAATAGAACATGTGCTCCAGCGTGGCATCCGATTCCCCGAATTGGGAGCGCAGTTCATTCAGCGTCCCTTGAGCAATAACCTGTCCACGGTGCAGTACGATAAACCGGTCACAGTAATTTTCAATCGTGGACAGAATGTGTGAACTGAGCAGGATGGATGATCCCGAAGCTTTCATCTCCAGCATAAAATCAAGCAAGGAGCGAATACCTAGCGGGTCCAGCCCCAGGAAAGGCTCATCAATGATGTACAGTGGCGGTCCGGCCACAAAAGCACACATGATCATGACCTTTTGCCGCATGCCCTTGGACAGGTGAGTCGACAGACTTGTACTTTTTTCATTCATACGGAATAATTGCAGTAATTTCTCCGTACGTTGCTTGAAGTCAGCCTCCGACACATTGTACGCTCTTGCCGTAAACTCCAGGTGCTCCATTACCGTCATCTCATCATACAGTTCGGGTGATTCCGGTACGAATGCCATGGCCGATTGGTAGATCTGCGCATCCTCGTCCCGCTTCTTGCCCATCACTCGTACTTCACCCTGTTGAGGTGTCATCAAGCCGAGGATATGTTTCATGGTTGTACTTTTGCCAGCACCGTTTAAGCCGATTAGTCCAACCATCTCTCCACGTCCGACTTCCAGATCGATGCCGTGAAGGACCGGCCGTTTGGCACTATAACCTCCGCTTAACCCGCTGATTTGCAGAACAGGCGATTGAACATTTTCCATCTATCCCTGCACCCCTTTCGTCAGATTCTATTCTTCGGAGCGTGGCGTTTTGTCTTTACTCCACTTGGGTGCTCCCTTGTTTTTACGATCCTGATCGCGCTCCGTGCGTCCTGTATTGCCAGTAGGTTTGCTACCTGCTGGACGCGAATTGGAGATCGTAGCTCGGGTTCCCCCATTACGATTACCCTGACCTGGTTTGCGATCTCTGAATTGCCCTGGTTTTCTGGAGAAGGAATGTCCCTCAGGCCGCGTGTCCGGACGCGGGTCAGCCTCCAATACTTTACCGCCAAAGAGTACACGTTCTGACAGTTCGATTCCGAGTTCGCGTGCGAATTTACGCATAATGAAAATCTGTGTTTCATCCACAATGGATAGCACAATACCCGAACGTCCCATTCGGCCTGTACGACCTGCACGGTGAACATAATGCTCCGAGTCAAAGGCAGGATCATAGTTAATGACCATTGGCAATCCTTCGATATCCAGTCCTCTGGCAGCTACTTCGCTGGCAATCAGCAACTGAAGTTTGCCATTACGGAAGGCAGACAATACGTTACTGCGGGTCACTTTGTCAGCATCCCCATACAGCGCAGCAGCGGATAAGCCCAGATGATTCATTTTTGCTTCAACTTCACCAATATCTTCAGTTGCATTCACAAATACGATCGCCCGATCCGGATTGTACTGTCTAACCAGACGACGCAGCATGTCTATTTTGTTACGGTTTTCTTCTACAAAATAATAATGCTCAAGGCCCGCAGCGGTAGCTCGATCCGGTTCAATTCCGATCTGAACAGGCTCTTTCATCTCACGCTTTGCGAGTCCAGCTGTATGCTCATCAATGGTTGCTGACAGGAAGATCAGCTGACGGTCCCGCAATGCGCTCTTGAGTACAAAGTTCACGTCACTTACGCCGCCAAGTTGGAACACTTGGTCCGCTTCATCGATAACAATTGTAGAGACGTTGTGCATTTTCAGTTTTTTGAGTGTAATCAATTCCTTCAGTCGTCCTGGTGTACCCACAACCAATTGTGGATGCTCACGCAGCTTCTCGATCTGACGTTTAGCTGCTGCGCCTCCAATCAGACCCAATACGCCGATCTTACGTTCTTCCGCATAACGCTGCGCTTCACGAACAATTTGCATCGCCAGCTCTTGCGTAGGTGCAATAACGAGTTTCTGCGTGCCTTTGATATCCATTTTGATGGATTGTAACATTGGCAGCAAGTATGCCAGCGTTTTCCCTGTTCCCGTCTGGGATTTGGATACGACATCCCGGCCTTCCAAAATAACCGGTATGGTCTGAGCCTGTACAGGCGAAGGTTCGTTAATGCCATGTTTCGCCAGAACGGCCTCCAGATCCTGTTCCACGCCAATTGAAGCAAATGTTTGATTCGTCATGTATGTCCATCCTTTTAATTTATTCATTTTGATGTTATATAAGTTCAACTAATGAATATTTACACTGACACTACGAGGACAGAACAACCTTCCGATCACTCTTATCCCCAGATTTTTTTGATTCCTTTTTTTAAAGGAAACATCCGTTGATAAAGGTGAAGCTTATGCTTCCGATGCAGCTTTCTTTCAGAAAGCTTTTAGCTTCGCTTCTTCAGGTTATTTCTGTCCTCTCCGTTATTGTGTAAAAGTTTAGTTGAACATATAAGTTGCTTGTATAAAACCGAAGCCTGTCATCACATTACCTTTCATTATATGCGAAAAAAGCCCGTGCACCAAATCTTATTCCAGAATTGTATGTATACACGCCAAAAAAAGAAAAGCCCCTCGGCGGAGCCTTTCTTTCATTCCGTATATGATGCCTCGTATCACATTTACTTCTGATTCATTACACCGTGCGACAATCGATCTGCAAGACGAGGAAATAGCTGGTACAGCCATATGCCAGCAGAAGCAATTCTTGGCAGATTCACTTCTTCCTTGCGCTTTTTAATTGCCCGAATCATATGACCCGCAACGTCTTCCGGTTTCAACATCATCCAACGTACATTATTCACATAATTGCCAGATGGGTCAGCCCGTTGGAAAAATGGTGTATCAATCGGACCTGGATTAATCGTTGTCACCATGACGCCAGTCTTGCGAAGCTCTTGACGCAGCGCATTACTAAATCCGAGTACAGCGTGTTTCGTAGCTGTATAGGAAGCGGATTTGGCCGTACCGATTTTGCCAGCCATGGAGGCCACGTTCACAATCTGACCTTTGCCACGTTCCAGCATTTGTGGAAGCACTGCTTTGGTGCAGCGGACAATGCCCATGTAATTCACGTCCATCATCTCATCGAATTCCTGTACAGACATCTCTGTCATCGCTGCGAATTTCCCGTAACCTGCGTTGTTCAGCAAAATGTCGATTCGTCCGTATTTATGCAATATCGCATCCACAGCTGCCTGAACCTGCTCACTATCCGTAACATCAAGTGTGAGTAATTCATGCTGCCCTTTCAGCGAGGCACCAATCTCTTCCAGCTTGTCCCGTGAACGGGCAGCCAGAATCGGGATGGCTCCTTCTTCAATCAGCATCTGCGCACACAGCGCACCGATACCACTCGATGCACCAGTAATAAACACTACCTGATCTTTCAACATACCCGATGTCCTCCCGTATTGAACACATATTGCCTCTTGAGGCATATGGCTCTATTCTACGAGATCATGACCTGAATATCCATCTCACCAATGCCATCCATCAGCAAAGGAATGCTCAATGCTTTCGTTGCACTAAATGTAGTCAGATGTTCGGACTTCATCACTTGTGGAGGTGTAATATCGACAACAACACCTTGGTTTGACAGGATGGTGCTGGCATTACCACTGATCATATTACCCAGTTCCGAAATCGCACTTTTGCTCATTTCATCCATTTCTGTAATGACAAAACCACCCATCATCGCAGATACAATTTTCAATGCAACTTGTTCATTGATTCCAAATACAATGTTTCCGCTAAGTTGTCCGGTCATTCCGATCACGATCCAGACATGGTCTGCAATGTACTCTACATTTTTTACGCCAAGACTCCCGGTGGAAGGCGAAACCTGGATGAGCTGTTCAAATACGTTCCGTGCCGATTCCAGGAAAGGATTAATCACTTCCGCTTTCACTGTCTATGTCCCCCTCACACTGGGTTATTGGTCACACACCAAAAGTCCCATATTCATTAAATTTATTATACTTTATCACGTACAAGAATTCATTAAGAATTCGTTAAACCATGTGTACTATAATTTATCGTCATCCGTGGGGCAAATGTTTATAGCTGATTCTAGCGAATACACGGAGCTTTTCACTTCTTTTGAAGAAAGCATTTCGATCATCGTGCGTGGCAAAAGGCATTTAGGACTTTATTACTGCTTTCACCCAACTGTTAAAAAAATCAAATTCTTGTATTCGCATTTTTTTCACAGTCTCTTGAACTACTTTTGCTCCTGACAATTACCTTCATTGCTCTGCTGTCCTGAATCACCTATAATTTATGATAACGGAACAATAACCAGTTACGGGATTTCGTCACACCAAACACTACATAATCAAGATACTTTGCCTGCAAGGAGGTCACCTATGAACATAAGCCAACTGGAGACACTAATTACCATTTCCAAAACGATGAGCTTCCGCAAAGCGGGAGAACTTCTGAACCTAACCCAGCCTGCCGTCTCGGCCCAGATCAAAAGTCTGGAGGACGAATTCAGCACCGTTCTTGTGGACCGGAACCAACCCGTTACCCTTACAGACCGTGGACAGGTATTTCTGGAGCACGCTGAACGGATGCTCGACATCGTCGATGAGTTGAAACAAAAATTGTCCGATCTTGATGAAACGCCTCAGGGACGTATCGTGTTAGGCACAACAACTTCCATTGCTATTCAGATCTTGCCAAGGGTGTTATCCTATTTCCAAGATCAATTCCCGCTGATCAAAACCAGTATTCAGTCCCTTCCTTCATCACAGATCTATACCCAGGTCGAAAATGGTCTGGTTGATATTGGTATCGGTTATCTCACCGAGCGTAATCCCAACCTGAATACATCTGTGCTGTACTATGACACATTTGAACTCGTGGTATCTCCTTCCCATCCGCTGGCGAAGAAAAAACATGCTGCAGTCGATGTGCTCAGGAGTACACCACTGATTCTGTTGTCCCCTGATACAGTAGGACGAAGGTTTACGGAAACCATCTTTAAGAAACATAATATTGAACCTAATATTGTAATGGAGTTATCCAGCAGCGAAGAAGTGAAACGGATGGTCGAGATTGATCTCGGAGCAGCTGTCATCTCCAAACAATCTGTTGCGCATGAGTTGCGTCAAGGTACATTGCGTATGATACCCTTAAGTGAGCTGGAGGTCAGTCACCCTGTTGGTGTCATCTATAAGTCCAGTCGTTACCTTAACTCAGCGATGCAGCAATTTATAAGTGACCTCAAAGGCATGCCGGAAACCCAATTCATCAGTTCAGAATGACAATGAGCCATGAGAAAGGAAGGATTCCATATGAAATTTGATCTTCATACACATCATTTTCGTTGTGGTCACGCAGACGGCAACATCCGCGATTATATAGAGGCAGGTATTAAGGCAGGACTTCAGGCCATCGGTATCTCGGATCATACGCCATACTTTGGCAGTGAGCTTGAGCAAGCATTTCCCCGGATCGCAATGGGTAAGTCTGAATTGCAGCATTATGTGGAAGAAGTCCTTGCTTTGAAAGAAGAGTACGCTGGTAAAATCGATGTACTGCTCGGCATTGAATCCGACTACTTCCCTGCCTATGCAGAATTGTACCGTACCACACTGGGACAATATCCTTTTGATTATATTATCGGTTCAGTTCATCATACCGAGGATGTAAGTATCTTCAACAAAACCCGGTGGAATGGACTAAGCAATGCTCGCAAAGTTGAAGTGAAAGAGAGTTATTATTCACTAATCCGGGAATCGGCTCGCAGCGGTATGTTCCAGATTCTTGGACACATTGATGCGATGAAAGGAAACTATCCACCTTTCTCCGAAATTATCGCTGATCAGGCCATTGATGAAACGTTGCAGGTCATTGCAGAATCCAACGTAGCGATCGAAATTAACACATCTGGCAAAACCAAACTCAGCGGTGGATGGTACCCTTCGGATGCCATTCTGGAACGCGCCCATCATTATGGAGTGAAGGTGACATTTGGATCGGACGCTCATAAACCACAGCGCGTTGCAGACGAACTGGATGACGTTCGTACACGTCTCAAGGAGATCGGATTCACCGACTGGGTGTATTTCAAAAAGAAACAGATGCAGGTTGTGTCACTGTAAAATAGAGTAAACACAAAGCCCCCCACAGCGCGCTTGTTCACGCCGTGGGGGGCTTTGTAGGCTGCATCGGAAGCATACGCTATCAACAGATTTTCCCTTTTCAAAAGGGAATCAAAAAATCTGGGGATAACAGCGATCGGAAGGTTATTTTGTCATCGGAGTGGCCAGTGTAAATGCTCCACAGTTAACTTATATGGACAAAAAAATGAACCCGCTCGCGCGGGTCCCAACAGCATTATCTATTATCAAAAAGGGGGTCATGAGATAAGTTTACCCCCTGTCTGTTAGAGTTCAATTGCAGCTATATTTCAATTGTGTAACAAATGATTGAAGTTCGATTCATTCAGGTTTGACTACTCTTACTTTATGTCATTGCGGCTTGTCAGATACCAGGGTTTGCAGGTCTTTTTCCTGTAGCGGGCGGGCGTATTGTTCCCGGTACATACTGTACACTTTAACATCCATCAGGGATTCTGATCCCTCGTCATCCTCATCATGCAGTCCGAACGAGGGAAGACTCCGCTCATAGGACATCCCTATTTTGTTTAACACCCGTTGTGAAGAAACATTGGCCTCATAACAACGTGCTTCCACCCTCCCCAGATGAAGATCGTCAAATCCAAACTGCAGCAGCCGCTGTACCGCCTCGGTAGCCACACCCCTGCCCCAACAGGACCTGTTCAGGATATAACCAATCTGTGCGGTACCATTCTGATCATTCCAGTGTTGAAATGAGGTGATCCCAATCACCTGTTCCTTGCCTCTCCAGCAGATCCCATAATGTAACGAATCCAGCTTGGTGCTGCTGCTCCGTATCTGGTTCAATAACCGTCTCGCCCTGATTGGCGTGGGCTGGCTTCCCCTATTCACATATCTTATGACTTGAGGATTGGAAAAGAGTTCCGATAATGTGCTGTAATCACTTTGACGTAATGATCGCAGGACAAGGCGCTCTGTCCACAAAGCCGGCAGACCTTGAACCAGCATTTTTCGGGTAAGCATGACAATCGCTCCTTTTGCCTAAACGGGCTCTAGTCCGGTAAGACAAGCATGCTCTGATGATGATCCGGCGTAATACCATTTGAACTGATCCACGAACTTTAGTATTCGCATTTTAGTATTAATATATTGCAACATTCAATTCCTCACGCTAAAAGACCCAGATGCTGACTACTCCTGCAGCCCGCGATAGATACCCGTACGAATCTCACGAATATAGAAATCCAATGCAGGAACATTCGCCGACTGTGCGACCTGTACTTCTTGCTCAATATCATAAGGCACCCGCACAAATTGAACATTGAATGAGGTATTGTTATCGTTGCTGTCTTCACCCTCCAGAATGCAGTAGGAAGCCTGTGGAAGATCGAGTGGATTACCAACACTGCCTGCATTAAACAGTAACTTGCCGTTCATATACTGCAAGTATGCATTATGCACATCCCCATAACCTACAACATCTGCAACACCTTGCTCAGGCTCATCAGCCGGAGGATCAAACATTGCCAACCTCTTTTCCATCGCATCCCACGGCTGTACACGATGGTACACACTTTGAGGTGAAGCATGGACCAGACGGATGGTGCGACCGCTCAGTTGAAATTGATGACTGAAGGGTAGGCCCGCCAAGTACGTCAATCGTTCCTCACCCAACCGTTCTGCTTGCCACGTAAAGTTCTCGTTGTCTTGGTTAACCGCAACCAGTTCATCCCAATTGCCACGGATGACAAGTTCGCACGTTGCTCTCACCTGATCCACAACCTGTACCGGTTCTGGCCCCTTGCCCACGAGGTCACCAAGACAAAAGATTCGCTCCACGCCACGACTTCGGATATCTTTTAACACTGCTTCCCAGGCAGTCATGTTGCCATGAATGTCGGATACAATCGCAATTCTTTCCATCTGGATAACCTCCATTCATGTTGAATCCTTTATGTTGTATATTCATCTTATATTCTTTTATGTTGTTGATCCTTTAAGCTCAAAAACCGTTAATTCTGGTCTGCACAGAAAACGAATCGGCAGTTGAGTCATGCCAAAACCACGATTCACATACACAGGCATTTGTGTCTGGGTGCTGTAATATACCCCCTGGACATCCGTGTAATACAATCCTTGAACATACTTGTGTGAACCTCGCGGAGTTGTCAGTGCCCCGATCCAGGGAAAACGCACCTGTCCACCATGGCTATGACCGGAAAGTTGTAATCCGAAACCATAGGGAGTGGCAATGTCGGCATAATCCGGTTCATGCATAAGTAACAATTTCCACACATCATGATCCAATCCCTTGATGGCTTGGGCAGGATCTGGCCTGCCTGTAAGTGCGTCATCCAGGCCAGCTATGGCCAGACGTTCGCCTCCTTGTTCAATCACCACATGTTCGTTCCGTAACAAAGTGAATCCGGCTTCACGGAACATGGTTGTCACTTCATTCTGCTGTCCGCCCCGATAATCATGATTCCCCAAAACAGCAAATTTGCCATACTTCGCTTGCATGGAGGCGAGTACCGGAATACATTCACGCATCGGCTCTGCTTCCCTCTCGACGATGTCTCCGGTAAAACAAATCAAGTCCGGTTGCTGCTCCTCAATCGTTGCTGCCAGCTTCTTCAGCTCTTTCACCCCGGTATGAAAACCAAGATGGGCATCGCTGAACTGAACTATACGCAAACCGTCAAATGCCTTTGGAAACTTCGGAAGTTTCAGCTCCACTTGCTTG
Organism: Paenibacillus sp. UASWS1643; assembly: GCF_008693195.1. Lineage (NCBI taxonomy): Bacteria > Bacillati > Bacillota > Bacilli > Caryophanales > Paenibacillaceae > Paenibacillus > Paenibacillus sp. UASWS1643. Next base: position 129,144 of record NZ_VXKZ01000112.1, on the reverse strand, counting down.
ATCTCCAAACGACGCGGTTCCCATAGCCAGGCATAACCTCCTGTAAGCAAACTGGCACCCGCTGTCATCAAAACCATGCGCAATAAGAAACTTCGGCGAGAGGGATCATGATCCTTTTCTTCCCCAGGAAACACAGACTCTTCTGCGCCTGGTGCTTTGTGCGAGCGCTGGGACGGCGAGTTGTTGCTGCCCTGACGCGGTGTCTCTGCCATATCTCCCCCTCCTTCTACGCTCTTAATCCATCCCCTTAGTATACCATATTCTGCATGGGTAGCCCGGTTCCTCTGCTTCATTACAAAAAGAAGTCGGGATCTCCGGCATGTTGCTGCACGGGATCACGACTTCTTCTAAGTTGCAGATTACACTTCTGCACATGTTATGACGAGTTTATACACCCAACCAGCGTTTGAACATATGCTTGGTCGTTTGTTTGTTCATTTCGGCAATGGAGGTTGTCAGTGGAATGCCTTTTGGACAGGATTGCACGCAGTTCTGTGAGTTACCACAGCCCTCAATGCCTCCGTCTTCCATCAACGCTTCCAGGCGATCATCGGCATTCATCTCCCCTGTTGGGTGAGCGTTAAACAGGCGCACTTGGGACAGTGCTGCTGGACCGATAAAGTCTGTTTTCTCATTGACGTTCGGGCATGCCTCCAGACATACACCACATGTCATACATTTGGACAGCTCATATGCCCACTGACGCTTCTTCTCAGGCATCCGTGGACCTGGACCGAGGTCATAGGTACCATCGATCGGAATCCATGCTTTTACGCGTTTCAGGGCGCTAAACATCCGGCTACGGTCGATGACCAGGTCACGCACCACCGGGAATGTCTTCATCGGTTCGATACGAACAGGCTGTTCGAGCTTGTCGATCAGGGCTGCACATGCTTGACGTGGCTTGCCGTTGATGACCATGGAGCAGGCACCGCAGACTTCTTCGAGACAGTTGGAATCCCAGCACACGGGAGCAATGGATTTGCCATCTGTATTGACCGGGTTCCGCTGAATCTCCATCAGGGCGCTGATCACATTCATGTTGGGACGGTACGGAAGCTCAAATTCTTCGTTGTACGAAGATGACTCCGGGCTGTCCTGACGGGTGATGATAAACTTGACGGTTTTGTTGGCTGTAGCTTGTTCCGCCATATCGTTGTCCCCTCCTCTGGTGACGATGATTGTATTGCTGATGCGCAAAGTTACTGGTTTGGTGCACGGCAGACGCTTCGTCAGCGGAATGCCCCTCTGATCGCTGTTATCCCCGGATTTTTTGATCAACCCTTCCCAGGGTTAAAATCCGGTGATAAAGGCGAGAGCTTCGCTTCTTCTGGGCATTTCCGCTTCCTCCGCTACGTCGTGCACTGAGTCACTTTGCTGGAAACTGCATTCCACTCATGCTGGATGGGCAGTATTCAAGTTCTGAAGCATCGTTAAGCCCTTGCTTCTTCTGGGCATTTCCCTCACGTTAATGGCAGTAACTTTGAAGAAGCTCTGCTTCTTCAAAGTTCTCCTGCCTCTTCGTTCAGGTGCTTAATATTTAACCTTATAAATAAATCCGTGATATTTAATCCTTGGAGTAATCCCGGATACGTGGTGGGATCAGGGATACGTCTACTGGCTCGTACGAGATTTTCGGGCCTTCCTTCGACCAGCTTGCGATGGTCGTTTTCAGGAACTCTTCGTCATTACGTTCCGTGAATTCCGGTTTGTAATGCGCGCCGCGGCTTTCATTACGGAGCAGTGCGCCGAGAGTCATTGCTTCTGCCAATTCAATCATGTTCCACAGTTGGCGGGTGAATGCTGCGCTCGGGTTATTCCAACCGGAGCTGTCATACATGTTGATTTTGCCATAACGCTCTTTCAATTCCTTGATCTTGCCAATCGTGGCTTCAAGCTTGTCGTTGTAGCGCACAACCGTCATGTTGGCTGTCATCCACTCGCCAAGCTCTTTATGAATGACATAGGCATTTTCCGTGCCCTGCATTTTCAAGATACCTTCGTATTTGTCGCTTTGTTGTTTGGTGTGTTTCTCGAATACGGAAGATGGGATATCAGCAGACGATTTTTTAAGTCCTTTGATATATTCAGCCGCTTTTGGTCCAGCCACCATACCACCATAGATCGCAGATACCAATGAGTTTGCACCCAGACGGTTCGCACCATGGTATTGATATTCACATTCACCAGCTGCGAACAGCCCCGGAATATTAGTCATTTGATTGTAATCTACCCACATGCCGCCCATGGAATAATGGACTGCCGGGAAGATTTTCATTGGGATTTTACGCGGGTCATCACCCATGAACTTCTCATAGATTTCAATGATTCCGCCGAGTTTAACATCCAGTTCCTTTGGATCTTTATGAGACAGGTCGAGATAAACCATGTTCTCACCGTTCACACCCAGACCCATATCTACGCAGACGCTGAAGATTTCACGAGTCGCGATATCACGTGGAACCAGGTTACCGTAGGATGGATATTTTTCTTCAAGGAAGTACCAAGGTTTTCCGTCTTTGTACGTCCAGATCCGTCCACCTTCACCACGCGCGGATTCAGACATGAGACGCAGCTTGTCATCCCCTGGAATGGCTGTCGGGTGAATCTGAATGAACTCCCCGTTGGCGTAATTTACACCTTGTTGATACACCGCACTTGCCGCTGTACCTGTGTTAATTACAGAGTTGGTCGTTTTACCGAAGATAATCCCCGGACCACCACTCGCCAGAATAACCGCTTCTGCCGGGAAGGTCTGTACCTTCATCGTTTTCAGATCCTGAGCCACGATCCCGCGACATACGCCTTCATCATCCAAAACCGCCTGCAGGAACTCCCAGTTCTCATATTTCGTAACCAGGCCAGCTGCTTCCCAGCGACGTACCTGCTCGTCTAATGCATAGAGCAATTGTTGTCCTGTTGTCGCTCCGGCAAACGCTGTACGGTGATGCTTCGTTCCCCCGAAACGACGGAAATCAAGCAAACCTTCCGGTGTCCGGTTGAACATTACGCCCATACGGTCCATCAAGTGAATGATGCCTGGTGCCGCTTCGCACATCGCTTTAACAGGAGGTTGGTTCGCAAGGAAGTCACCGCCGTATACCGTATCGTCAAAGTGTACCCACGGGGAGTCACCCTCACCCTTGGTATTTACCGCTCCGTTAATGCCGCCTTGTGCGCATACAGAGTGGGATCGTTTAACAGGAACCAGTGAAAATAAATGAACATGGACTCCGGCTTCAGCCGATTTGATCGCCGCCATCAATCCCGCGAGACCGCCGCCCACAATAATTACATTCGTTGATGCCATTGCTGTTCACTCCCTTATAAGTCAGCATTTATACACTAAATGCTTAAATTAGAACTGTTTTTACTGCGTCAATCATTGAAGTTGCTACCTGGAAATCAATGCTCCGGAAAGCAAATAGTGAAGCAATAAACATGATGGAAACAATTGCGAACAAGCTCATACATACGTAAGAGGATACACGCTGCGCACGCGGACCAACTGTAATTCCCCAGCTAACGAGGAACGACCACAGACCATTGGCAAAGTGATATGATGCCGCAACCACACTGATCATATATATCGCAAAGGTTATCGGATTCGTCACCGCATCATGTATGACGCCGCCAATCTCTTCATGGGATACGTTTCCCAGCGCAATCTGTACACGCGTTTCCCATACGTGCCAGATGACGAATACAAACGTAATGATACCGCTTATCCTCTGCAACGTGTAACGCCAGTTGCGCTCATTGCCGAAACGGCCCACGTTAGGCTTGGCCTGATAGGCAATATAAAGACCATAAACACCGTGATAGAACAACGGCAGCCAGATAAGTAACGCCTCGATCACAATAACAAGAGGCAAACCGTTCAGAAATGCAACGGCACCGTAAAAAGCTTCTTTGCCGCCTTCAACTGCTGTGAAGTTTGTCACCAAATGCTCAGCAAAGAACAGACTGAGCGGAATGACGCCAAGCAAGGAGTGCAGCTTTCTGGAGTAAAACCCTTTCATAAAATGTCGATCCCCTTTCGCTAAATACAACGTTTTCATAAATGATTTCACTTATCATGACACGAATCCTTTTCCATGAAAAGGTTCGACAAATTGTTCCGTTTTCCCCAGGTGTGAACAACTTGTGTCACGATTCATGTTACTCCTTTTTTTCTTATAAGGGAATTGCAATATAATTATTAAATGTTATACCCTATAGGTATAAGCAGTGAAACATTGGGTTTACAGGCCATACAACATGGAAAACGATTAAGCAAGGGCAAGAATCACATTCATGGAAAAGAGGTTATTGTTCATGTTTGAGGAGTTAAATGCATTTGCAGCGGTCGTGGAGCAGTCCAGCCTGAACCGTGCATCCAAGTTACTGAACTTGTCCCAACCCGCACTCTCACGGAAAATTTCCAAATTGGAGGATGAACTCGGGGTTGCCCTGTTCCACCGCCGTGGCAAACGGCTGGAGTTAACCAGTGTGGGCCAATTCACCTATACCTACGCTGTAGAACAGAAGCAGCAGCAACAGAAGTTCCTCACCATGCTGGCCCAATATAAAGACGAAGAACAGAGCACCATTACACTCGGAGCCAGTCTGACGACGCTTCAAACTACGTTACCACCTCTCGTCAATGCCTTTATGGAGAAACATCCAAATGCCGAACTGAAATTGTTGACGGGTAAAACACATGAGATTGTGTCGTTTGTGCGTGACAAAAAAGCCGATGTGGGCATTGTCGCCTCCTCCATCAGCGAAGTGGGGCTTAACTGTGTGCCGCTCTTTGACGATCACCTGGAGCTGGTTGTGCCGCTCACACACCCCTTGTCCGGTAAGGAAGCCGGGATGGAGCATTTGCAGGATCTGCCGATGATCACGTTCTCCAAAGGCACCTGGTACCGCAAATTAACGGACGATCTCTTCCAGCGCTGTGCCGTGATGCCGGATATTCGCATGGAGATTGATTCCTTTGAAGCGATCATCCGCCTCCTGCCTTCCGCCAAAGCTGCTGCTCTATTGCCCAAGTCATATCTTCGTCCACAATTGCTTGCAGACAATGATCTTGTTTCTGTTCATTTGCCTCAATTACAGCAAACCCGCAGAACAACCTGTATGATCTATGGGGAAAAAGAGGACCTCAGCGAGACCTCCAGACAATGGGTCAAGGAGACGGCTGCACTATTTACAGCAAAGGCGCCATTGCCCTCACGGAGGACTACGACGCCTTAGCTTTGATCTGAATCAGCCAGGCTCTGACGCCTGGCTTCCATATTTAACTCATCTTAATTATCAGCTCTCCTGGCTGATAACCTCTTCTTCAAATCGGTCGATATCTGCATTATTACCAATAATGACCATGATATCCCCCATTTGAAGCGAATCCAGTGCCGTCGGAGCGATAATGACCCCGGCTTCTTTCTGTAACGCTACAATGCTGCAACCAAAACGTACACGTGCATTCAGGGTTGAAAGTGTTTTGTTGTGCAGACAGGCGGGAACCTTCATCTCGACAATACTGTAATCATTGGATAATTCAATGTAATCCAGCAAGTTCGGGGTAACCAGCTGGTGGGCAACCCGAATGCCCATATCCCGCTCAGGATAAACGACACGATCAATCCCCAGTTTATCCAATGCTCGTCCGTGAAGGACGGATATGGCCTTGGCCACGACCGTCTTGACGCCCAGCTCTTTTAACAGAATCGCGGTGAGAATGCTCGTCTGAATATCATCTCCGATGGCTACGATACCACAATCAAAATTGCGAATACCCAGAGAGCGCAACACTTCCTCATCTGTGGCATCCGCTACAACGGCATGGGTGACCAATTCACTCATGTCTTCGACGACTTCTTCATTTTTATCGATTCCAAGCACCTCGTAGCCGAGTTCCATTAATTCCTGTGCCAGACTGGAGCCAAACCGCCCAAGCCCAATCACGGCAAACTGCTGTGTTTTCATTGTTCTTCACGAACCCCTTATCCAAATCAATTTCATAACTCACTAAAATAGATTTATCCAATAATCATTTTGCCTTCCGGATACCTGTATAACTCTTTACCCTTTTTCTGCCCAAGTGCATACGCTAATGTGATCGGTCCAAGCCTTCCTGCAAACATCGTAAAACAGATCAGGAGCTTGCCCAATGTAGTCAGCTTCAGCGTCAGTCCGAGCGATAATCCCACGGTACCAAAGGCTGATGTCGTTTCAAATAAGATCATCATAAAACTGGCGTCTTCTGTGGTACTCAGTGCCATCGTTACAGCTATGATGAACAAAAGCGCCAGCAATGTAATGGTAAGCGCCTTGAAAATCCGCTCCTGTACAAGCCGATAGCGGAAAAACACGATATCTTCACGTCCACGCATCATGGCGATGACCGCTCCAGCCATAATCATAAATGTCGTTGTTTTGATCCCGCCTCCGGTAGAACCCGGCGAAGCACCAATGAACATCAGAATGATCATAAAGAACTGTGTTGCCTGTCTGAGTCCGGCAATATCTACCGTATTGGCTCCTGCTGTTCGCGGCGTAATGGACTGGAAGAATGAACCGAGAATTTTGCCACCCCAGTTCAGGCCACCCAGTGTCCGCGGATTGCTAAATTCAAATACGAAAATGACAAGTGCACCAAACACAATTAACAATCCAGTCATTAACAGTACAACTTTGGAGTGCAGAGACAGCTTCCGCGTTTTGCGGTAATCCACCAGGTCTGACAGCACTACAAAACCAATACCGCCAGAGACAATCAGGAACATCGCTGTAAAATTAACCAACGGGTCATACACATAACCGGTCAGACTGCGGAATTCCCCAAACATATCAAAGCCCGCATTGTTGAACATGGAGATCGCATGCCAATAGCCATAATAGATCGCCTGTCCGACTGGCATGTCGAACGACCAGCGGATGGCAAACAGTGTGCCACATATGCCTTCGATAATGAGTGAGTAAATCACAACTTTCCGAATCAGCCGGACGATTCCCTCCATCGTGCTCTGGTTCATCGCTTCCTGTAGAATCAACCGCTCTCTAAGCGAGATCCGCCGTTTGAACGCAATGGCAACCAACGTGGACATTGTCATGAAGCCCAGTCCGCCAATCTGAATCAGAATCGCGATCACAACCTGACCAAGCACCGAGAAATGAGTCCCTGTATCAACCACAACCAAACCAGTGACACAAACAGCCGAAGTTGCTGTAAAGAGCGCATCAATAAATGCAAGACTGTCACCGTTACGGTTGGATGCCGGAAGCATTAACAACAGTGTGCCTACCAATATGATGCCAGCAAACCCTAACACAAGAATACGGGGTGGCGATAGACGCATCCATTGAACATTCAGTTTCACTTGAGTATCTTCCACCTATTCTAAAATGAAAATAACTCCACACCCGTGGAGCATTCTTCATTTGAAATGCTGTTGCCAAACGTTAAACAAGTATGATTCAGATTAAAACGACATATATAATGAAGTTGGAATATATTCTATTCGTTCCCTTGTTGGGCAAAAGACATGCGAATCATTGCACATTTGCTTCAAAATTATAAGCGCTGCGACGTTTGTAGACAAAACGTTTTTTGTGTAAATAGCATCGAATTCAGCCAAAAAGGGAAGAACTCAGATATGGCGACGGATGGATCAGATTCATTCGGTCCTTTTCATTCATTTTCAAGGATTTACACCTGTTTTCGTTACATCATTGGCATTCGGTGCTTGGCCTGTGCTATGTTAACTTTAATATCCATATTAAATAAGGAGGAACAACATTACATGAATCCCTTAGGGCAGCCTTTGCAACTCAAGGCTAACTTCAAGCGGCTGGGGTTGTTTGCGGCGATTGGCCTGATTCTATTTTTTGTATTTCAGATCTTTCCTGCTACCTCATCACAAACGACAGAAATTCCGTCCACGTCCTTCATAACCAAGGAGCAGGCGACGCAATCCGCACGATCATTCGCAGCTTCTGTGAATGACTATACACTGCCAAATGATGATGAAAAAACCCTGGTAACCTACCAGACTCATTCCGATATCTACGGGTATATGGCCAAAACCAAACAACTTGATACCTATAACCAGAAATGGGAAACAAGCTATCCTTACGATGTATTCCGCGTTCGTTTGCCTGATCAGGACAAAGGCGGATATCTTAATGTTGACGTACATATGAAAACAGGAAAAGTGGTCGGCTTCAAACGGGAACTGCCTTCTTCCCTCTATACCGCCATTGAGGCGGAGCAGGTTAGTGGACGAGTGACCACATCGCAAGTACTTGCTGAAGGCAATATATCTCTGGACGAGAAACAACAGCTCGCTGCTGGTGTTCTGACTGAATTCGGTTATGAAGTGCCAACACTTCAATTGGATACTCGCGATGGTGAAGCGGGTCTGAAATATACAGATTCTGCAAAAGCCATCGGAGACTCCAAGCTTGAACTGAATTTTACGTTTGAAGAGGGTGCGGTACGATCGTTCGATCCTGGCTTCTCGGTCCCGGAATCCCATACTGATTATGTGAAAGATCAAACGCGTCAAGCCAATTGGATGACTTATGGCGGCTATGCATTCCTGACCTTTGTACTGGGCGTGCTGGCAATCATCTATAGCATTCTGACCCGAGCACATACATCTTTCAAACGCGGGATCATTCTCTCACTGGTGTATTTCGCAGCTTCGGTAATTGGTACGCTGAACATGATTCCACTCTTTCAGGCACAAGGGCTCTCCAGCTTCATGTTAGCGTTCCTGATGTTAATGCAGACGGGTATTACACTGGTCATGAGTGCAACCATCTATCTGTCCCTTGTTGCCGGTGACGGCATGTGGCGTAAAATAGGTCTAAACCCATGGCCTCGCGCCAAAGAACCCGGATATGGAAAATATGTACTTCACAGTATGTATGCTGGTTACCTGTGGGCATTCATTCTACTGGGTGTGCAATCCATCCTGTTCTTCATTCTGGAGCGAAGCATCGGCACTTGGTCAACGACGTCAGCAGATCAATCTACATTTAATATGTCCTATGCCTGGCTCTTCCCGATCATGGCCTGGATGGCCGGTATTGGTGAAGAAACTGTTTATCGACTGTTCGGCATTCGCATGATGCAGAAGATTGTGCGTAACACGTTTATTGCCTGTCTGATCCCAACCATCATTTGGGCACTTGGACACACATTGTATCCAATCTATCCAGTAATCACCCGTCCCATTGAGCTGATGGTGATTGGATTGCTGTTCAGTCTGATCATGCTGCGCCACGGCTTCATTGCCGTTGTATTCGCCCATGTGATCTTCGACAGCTTGTTGATGGGACTCAGCTTGGTCTTTATGGGCGATGCTCTGAATATGGCTGCGGGACTCTTCTGGATTGTACTCCCGGCCATTGTTGGATATGTGGTCTACAAATTGAATCCAAAACAAAAAGAGAAGCCGTATGTTACGACTCCTCATCACGAAGTGCTGCAATAATCTGATTTGCCAGTTTGTCACCAATAGATAGAGGCCGGAAGTCTTCGACGCTGGCCTCTTTTATTTTGCGCAAAGAGCCAAAATGCTTCAACAGTAGCTTACGCCGCTTCTCTCCAATACCCGGAATGGCATCCAAACGTGATGTCACCATCGATTTGCCACGCTGTTCCCGGTGGAACGAGATCGCAAAACGGTGGACCTCTTCCTGTATCCGCTGCAACAGGTAGAATTCCTGACTATCCCGAGGCAGGGAGATGACTTCCGGTGGATTGCCGATCATCAACTGTGAAGTCTTATGCTTCGCATCCTTCACCAGACCACATACCGGAATAAACAGCCCCAGCTCATTTTCCAAAATATCAACCGCAGCCGAGATCTGTCCTTTACCACCATCGACCACAATCAGGTCAGGCTGGGGCAGATTTTCTTTTAATACCCGCTCGTAACGGCGACGGATGACTTCTCTCATCGTTTCATAGTCATCCGGTCCTTCAACCGAACGGACCTTGTACTTCCGATATTCCTTCTTATCCGGTTTACCATCGGTAAATACGATCATGGCAGATACCGGGTTTGTACCCTGGATGTTCGAGTTATCAAACGCTTCAATACGGTGAAGCTGATCCAGTCCAATAAAACGTCCCAGTCCTTCGGCAGCTTTGGATGTACGTTCTTCATTTCGCTCAATCAAACGGAACTTCTCTTCCAATGCCACACGTGCGTTATCCACGGCCATGGTGATCATCTGGCGTTTCAATCCACGTTGCGGGATGAGCACTTTGATCTCCAACCACTCTTGTAAAGCAGCGGCAACTTGAGTTGGGTCTTCCAGACCTGCTGGGAGCTTTTCAGTTGAATCAGTTGAGTCCATTGTTGGAGCATCCTCTTGCATACTGTCAGGTTGTTCACCTTCTGCCTCAGTGGAACCTCCGTAAGCTGCACGAGCCTCAGCAACCAGTGGCTGGGAAGCGTTACTGTGCTCCACTTGTCCCGCCTGCTCAAACTCTACCGTAACTGCGGCAGGTACCGATCCATCATCAACAGATAACATATCCAAACTGTCGTTATCCGTTGCAAGATCCTTGGGCATTTCCGGCAACAAAATTTCTTGTGGCAATGCCGGATTATCGCTGTAATATTGCGTTACATAGGACATGAAGTCACTGTACGCCTCACCGTAGAACGGGAAGGTAGATACGTGACGTTCAATCATTTTACCCTGACGCATATATAGTATCTGGACACACATCCAGCCTTTATCAATGGCAAAACCAAATACATCACGGTCTCTGGCATCGGCCATCGTAATTTTCTGTTTTTCCATCATTGCATCGATGGCGATTACCTGATCGCGCAGCTCCTTGGCACGTTCAAAATAAAGATCCTCCGCAGCCTCTTGCATCTTACGCTGCAAATCCTTCTTGATCTCTTCGTGACCACCGCTCAGAAATGAACCAATCTCTTGGGAAATCTGGTCGTACTGCTCCTTCTCCACTTCCTTCACACAAGGGGCGAGACACTGTCCCATGTGATAGTACAGGCACACTTCTTTGGGCATTACACCACATTTGCGCAGTGGATACATGCGGTCGAGCAGTTTTTTCGTTTGATGTGCCGCATATGAGTTCGGATAAGGTCCGAAATATTTGGCTTTATCTTTCAGCACACGCCGGGTTACTTCCAGCCGGGGGTGCTTTTCATTTGTAATTTTAAGATACGGGAATGTTTTGTCATCCTTAAGCAACACGTTGTACCGCGGCATATGTTTCTTGATCAGGTTACACTCCAGAATGAGTGCTTCCATGTTACTGCCTGTCACGATATATTCAAAATCACGGATTTCGGAGACCAGTCGCTGAGTCTTTCCGTTATGACTACCGATAAAATAAGAGCGTACGCGGTTCTTCAGAACTTTAGCCTTACCTACATAGATAATGGTGCCTTCACTATTCTTCATCAGGTAACATCCAGACATATCTGGCAGCAAAGCGAGCTTGTGACGAATCTGCTCCAATGCCTTCTCCTGATCCTGCAAATCATTCATGAATTGATCCATAATTCGGTGAATCCTCCTTCCCGAAAAAGCTGAAATCCTCACGTTACATGAGTTACTCCGATGACAAAATGATCTTTTGATCGCCGTAATACAAGAATTTTAATACCTTTATATCAGTTAAACTAAAGATAATTCACACTGACACTACGATAACAGAACAACCTTCCAATCGCTGTTATCCCAGATTTTTTTGATTCCCTTTTTTAAAAGGGAAAATCCGGTGATAAAGGCGACCGCTTCGCTTTTTCAGGTTTTTTCTGTTCTCTCCGCTATTGTGTGAGTAATTAGTCCAAAACATATTAAAGGTGAAACTCGGATAAAAATTGCAACGGCTATGCTTCTACAGCTCATTTCTGTCTTCTCCGTTATCATGTAAATTTCCAGTTTCATTTTATATAAATAGTATACTTTATATTGTCCTATATAAAGGTATTCGACGCAAAACGCCCCCGGCATGTAAACCGGAGGCGTATGTGTAAGCCTGTAAATTATTGGTGTTTTGCGATAATTCCTTTGAGCGCATCTTTCGAGTTCAGACCAACCACTTTATCTACCGGTTGACCGTCTTTGAAGAAGATCAAAGTTGGAATGCTCATTACGCCAAAGCGGGAAGCAGATTCCGGATTTTCATCCACGTTAACTTTAGCAATTTTCACTGCATCGCCAACTTCTGTGGACAGCTCTTCCAGGATTGGAGCGAGCATTTTACAAGGACCACACCAAGGCGCCCAGAAATCAACAAGAACCGTTCCTTCGCCTTCTACTTCAGCGTTGAAGGATTGATCGGATACGTTAACAATAGCCATGAAATTGTCCTCCTTATATATACTTACGGTTTTATTTTAACCTGTAACGTCGTGAACGACACTTCCAGTATAACACAGGTACGTCAAACTTGTGAATTGAACGCTGCAATGTTCATCTTCCCAACATCAAATCTTCACAATTACAGGATGTGGCATACCAACTTCAAAATCTTTACAAACGCTTTCTTTTCCAAGTATACTAAAATTACTCCGGGTTTCAGCCCCCATACGGGCAAGCTGTTTCCCCATAAGGAGGCAATAACATGGATGCAAATGTGCGGATCAGCGACCCGCGTGAACATGTGAACGAGGAACCCCGCAACGATCTATTTGATCTGATCGCGGGTGTTGCGGGCATGGCCGGCCTGATGACAGTGATCTTTTTCGGTATGGTTATCTTCAAATTCCTCACCGAATAGGACACTCACAGGTCTCACGCAGGACCAGAAAAGCCCGGTTTTCGCGACAATGCGAAAGCCAGGCTTTTTTTGGGACTACTTTAGCTTTGGATTGCAATCAGCTCAGCTTCTAAATCGTAAACTTCACAGATAATCTGAAGATTAACCTGGTTCAGAACCATTTCGTTCAATTAGATCGGTTCAACGTTTGCCACGCTGATTCTCACCCCTAACGGAGATGACATCCACAAACGGACGAATCCGGTCCATGAGACGCTGGCCTTTATTCATTTCCTCGCCGTCCCGATTAGTGAAACTAAGATGTTTTTCAAGCCCATCCAGATTGTAATTGGACGTATAGAACGTAGGTTTGCGATTCATCCGATAGTTCAGAATAGACCCCATCACATGATCCCGAACCCAAGGGTTCAGATTCTCTGCCCCGATATCATCAAAGATGAGCAGATCACAACTTTTCAAAATATCCGTCATTTCCTTCAGCTTCTGCCCTTCACTGATCATGGATTTCAGATCCTCCACAAAGTCAGGCATATAGATGATGACACCCGTATGGCCTGCAACCGCCAGTTCATGCAGCAGATAACACATCAGAAACGTCTTGCCTGTCCCGAATGTTCCTTCCAGAAACAGTCCTTGCGGAGATAATCCATTCTCCTTGGTCTCCCTAATATAACGAAGCACCTGATTCACTGCCGGAGCACGCATCCGATCCTTGCCCATAATCTCAACGTCGTTGTACCCAGCACTGAGCGCACGCTCGTCCACATAGAAACTGCGAATGCGTTGCTTAATGACATGTTCATTTTGCCGGGCGATATGTTTGGAACAAGGCGCCTTTATATCTATGATTTCGGGTTTACCGTTAAAATGTTCTACTTCCAGTTTGCAAAAGTGGCCCTGAAAATCGTTAGGACAGTTGTCGAGTCCCGGACAATTCGCACAGTTCTTAGAGTCTTTGGCGTACTGAAACAGCTTGCTCAGATCGGTCATGAGCTGTGCATCTTGCAGTTCAGGATGACCTGCGCGGAATTCGCGTACGTACGGATTTTCCATCAATTCCGCCGCAATCCGCCGCGATTGCTCACGAAAGGCAGGGTTCAGCTGCTGAAGCAGTCCTCCCAAGGATTCCATGGCTTCAAGCCCCCTTAATGTTTCAATATAGAATGAACAATTGAAGTGTACCCCTGACCATCTTGATGGCATAGGAACTTTCGATCATTTGCAATTCTACTGTTCATTCTATAGAAAAACAACCAATAACTCAACAGATACATCTGGTAAATAGCGTAACCCTTCCACCACCGTACGTAATGCCTAGTATAGAGCACACTTGCAGTCCTGTACCTTTTAGTGTGTGTTCAAAAGTCTGTTTTTTGACTCTTTAAACAACTACTATCAGCGGCGCAAGCCGACAGTAACGATCTCGCATGAACCTGTCTGTATGTTCCATTCCTTGCTGGCAAATGATAATGTCGACGCCTCTTCTATGTTGTGGGAATGAAGCATTTCGCCCTCTTCCTCCAGGATGTTGCTTTTGTATGCCGTTTCGAATGGCTGTGGAATCACTTGTGATGTTGCAAGCTTCAACGTGGCAGATTCGGTGGTCATATTGAACCAGCGGAGCATCACATCACCGGAATCCTCATTTACCTTGAGTGAAGAAAATGCTAAACCGTCTCCTTGCCATGCAAACGGTGTGTTGCTAGGTGTCAGATAACCCGGGTGTACTTCAGTCTGTGCCAGCGTCCAAGGAACCTGGAACTGATACGCCTCAATATATGCACCTGACGCTGCACCATTGCCATCATGCGGAATGATCTCGATTTTAAACGTATGTTCACCAAGGCATTGTGCTTCAGGTGTCGGGAACAAGCCCCAGTCTCCAAGTTCACCCACAGCACGAAGCAGCGTAACCGCAATAGTATTGCGACCATCCTGAAGGACTTCATATTCATTCAGGCCCAGATTGGCAACGACCAATCCTGCGTTTTGTTCACTTACATCTACAAAACTCTGTTGATGCTGTGTATTGCTTGGATTTTGCCACTCCGGTGCAGGCTTGTTATCACGTGTTGCAATTTCGAACATGGAATCCACATGATGAACAGCAGATACGAGATCCGTTGGGAAAAGAGCACGTACCCGATGATCCTTCGCCTGATTGTTGAAGGTTGTTTCCATTTGTACTCCTTTTCCATTACGACTGAGGGATACAACCGTGCGAATCTGGAGCGGAACCATTTTAGTTGAACGCTGGGCTTTGCGATGTGGATAATAAATTAGTTCTCGCTGTTCCTGATCCAGCATCTCATCCGCTGACTCCGGTATTTCCCATTGATGAATTACCTCGATCGAGGCTGAGTATGATGTATCTTCTAATACCCGAATCTCAGCCTGAAGCGCTTGTGTTGTCAATGCTACTTCATTCTCTGGTTGCTTGAACATGTATTCATTACCAATATCGCCTACATTTTCGTACACGCCAAGGTCCTTGTAAGTCCGGCCTGTTCGTTTATCCGTGAGTGTGAATGAACCGTTGTCTGCAATCGTGACGATCATATGTTGATTTTCCATGCCACGTTCACCACGCAACAGCGTAGTCGTTTTTGACGGAGTATCACTCTTAGCATCATCCGCAAAGTTGACCAATGCATAGGTTTTCAGGCCAAATGCAGCTACATTCTCTGTTTCAAAACGAATGCGAACTCGTCGACAGCTATACGGCTGGCGGAAACGGTCATCCGGCAGATCATAGCCAAATTGCAGACCCAGATCCTCCACGGTACATGGAATGTGGTTACCATCTTCATCTACAAGTATGCGATCCAACAGATCAACGGCTTTCATCTGCGTCGCCATCTCTTCCAATGTATATCCATCCCGGAAATACAACCGAGCCGCGTCCAGTTCCATCTGAACCACACCGCTGCGTTCCCAACCCGTTGTATTAAACACCACAACAGGTCGAGCCTGCTCGCCATAACGTGCAAATATGGAGGTATCCACGGCTGCGGCAATCTGGCTGGTGCTCTCCTCAATCAATGCCTCTGCTACATGACGGCTCTTATCAAACCGTGTTACCATCTCACGGTGCACCTCATCCACACTGCATCCACAGATGCTGTCATGCGGGTGATTTTGCATCAGCGTTTTCCAGGCATACGTCAGTTGATCATGTGGATAAGCATGACCAAGCAGATAGGCAGAGGATGCCAGTGGTTCGGCCACTTTTTCCAGCATGGTCTGGCCCAGTTGGTTCATCTGTTTCAGATACACACGAGCCGAGGCCGTGTTCACCAGAGTTCCCCAGCCATCGGTACGCTGGCTGCGCAGTTCTCCTTTGACCGTGGACAACTCATGTTCAGCCGATGCTCTCAGGGCAGTCAGATAATCTGGAAAGTTCGAGTGAACGAACTCGATATCAGGATATAATTGCTCAGCCATACGAATCGCTTCCGGCAGGTCTCGCTGAATCGGCTGATGATCACATCCGTTCATGTATAACAACTCATTGGTGGATGCATATTTCTCTGCGTCAGCAAGCTTGGTTTCCCAGAACTTGCGGGCTGAAGCCTCATCTACTGGAACTTCATTCCCGTTGGAATACCAGTTGGCAAACAATACGCCGAGCACTTTCGATCCGTCTGGCCCTTCCCACATCAGCTCCGAGAAGCTTGATTCATATCCGGCATCCGAAACCGTATTATTAAATCCCGTAGGCTTCACGCCACGTCCAAAGAACACATTATCAATGCCTGATTGCTGCATCAGCTGCGGGGTCTGTCCGACCAATCCAAATGTATCGGGAAAGTAACCAATTTTCGAAGGGGTGCCGTAACGTTTGGCATCCTTATGTCCAACCTGCATGTTGCGCACATTGGCTTCTCCACTCGTTAGAAACGCATCCTGCAAAATGTACCATGGTCCAATCACAATCCGTCCATTGCGGATATGTTTCTCCAGTCGTTCCTTCTGCTCCGGGCGAACCTGAAGATAATCTTCGATGATAATCGTTTGTCCATCCAAATAAAAGCTTTTATAGTCCGATCCCTCATCAAGCTGATCCAACAGTGAATCGACGAGCTGAATGAGTCGCATATGATGCTTCTCATACGGCAAGTACCATTCCCGATCCCAGTGGGTATGCGAAATAATATGTGCTCTCTTCTTCTTGGTCATCGTGTGATCCCACCTCTTTCATCTTGTTGTTCAATCTCAACCTCATCAGGGCGATACACCGCAGTCAGCTTTCCGGAAGCATCAGTCGCAAACAGCACCGAACGATTTTTCTCCAAATGGAACGAGTACGATACACCTGTACGTTGATCTCTCACATGAACTTCATGGTTCAAGGCAAACTCCGATACAAATACATACAGATTTCCTTTTGGAAAACTCAGCTTCCGGCCGTAGATCCCTGCGATATCTCCGCCAGATATCCATTCCAACTCCTGTCCGATGCCCGAAATCTCGGTTGCATAACGATACAATTCAGCAAGTGGCTCGTCCCGTCCATTTAACTCGAGCGGCAGTGGAGTCCAGATTAATTTCCCTTTGCCCAAAGGCAGCACGTGTACTTCATCTGGTGTACCATTATCCCTGTAAAGTAAAGTTTCCTTTGCCACCTCGGCGATACGACGCCGTCCATAGGTCACCCGGTGATTCACGCCATTAATATTCAGCAGTTCTTCCCGCTGCACGTTACCCAGACTGCGTTTGCCTACGATATGATCTGCCCGGTCAGTTGCCTTCCAGTATGCATCCAGCCCCAGTGGTCCAGTGATGAGCAGACTTGTACCTTCCTTCTCCGCAAACGTGAGCAATTGTTGAAGTGCATCGCTGTCCATATTGTGCGGACTCGGTACGATAATCAGTTTCGGTGGTTGCTGCCCCAACGCTTCCAAATGATATTCGGATAACGCACAGAATGGCAGTTTCAAATCATAGGACATCACGCGAGTAAGCTTCGTAGTAGCATCATAGGCCAGGGCACGGTTGGAGAAGTCATTGGAATACGGGAACACCACTGCAATATCCTCCAGCTCACGGTCTTCAAAGAGATCACGAATGCCATGCATGAATCGGCCGAAATCATAAGATACATCCGCCTCCGGTTTCTCCGTACCATCTGCACGCAAGGCTCCGATATGAGACTCATTGGCATTATCCATATAAAAGTTAGTGTTCCATATCCATTGCACCGCTCCTGCGCCGCCTGTCGAGAAAGCATAGGCGTACTTGCGTTCGAGAATGCCACGAAGCTCTTCTTCCGTACGTTTGGCTCGCCCATCCGGGGTTTCCACATACATGATGCCCGTCTCCTGGATGAGATTTGGCTTATGTGGCGTTTTAGCGAAAATGCCATCCCAGATCAGATCATCATTCAACCACCAGGAATGCACGGTTGTATAATCCACTTCTCGTTCATAGAAGAATGGCGAAGGACGCTGTGCACCAAGGGCTTCGTCCTGTCCCACCGTGACCAGATGATCCGGTACCAGATCCTTGATCGTACCTACAAGCTCTCTTGCCCAAACATTGTGCATTTCCATGGAGAAAAGACAGTAATCGAGCCAGCGTGTTCCTTTTTTGGCCTTGTGCATGTCCTGTACATCAAAGTTAATCTCTTCTGCCTCCGGGATCACCGCGGCTGCAAAATTGGGGAGCTGCTTCGGTGACATGTTCCATGCCTCCTGCAACGCTTCAATCGTCTGATGCCGCTGCTGAAGCCATTCGACAAAGGCTTGCTGTTCATATGAATCCCTCGCCGAGCGTGGACCAGCTGAGAAGATGCGCACCGGATCAAACATGGATGGCTCATTAATCAGATCCCAGTCCACATGTGTTGTATGCGTGTGACGACTGACGATACTGCGGATGAAACGTTTCTGTGCTTCGACACTCTGTGGGTCCAAATACGGATTCGCTCCTTCCCATGTCTCCGGTGTAAAGGAGAAGAAAGTGAACGTGACCTGCAAGCCGTGGCGCTTCGCCGTTAAAATAAATGCATCAATGGCACGAAGCACATCCTCTGCCATATGTCCGTCCACCTGCATCATGTTGCGATAGGCGGTCCAAATTCCCGTCCGAATCCAGTTGATTCCTGCTTTTGCCATCTGGGCCATGTCTCGATCCCAAACATCCGCATTCGGCAGAAACAGAAATTTCCGTGCGACATCGGAGGTCATGTAGGTCATGCCCACAACGGGCAGAGGACGTCCGTCTTTTACAAAATAATCTCTGCTGCGGGTAATCACTTCCCCTTCTGCCAGCAATGCTGCATCTTGTCCCCAGAAGCCTTGACGCAAAGTCCGAACTTCCCCGTCAGGTGCCTGCGCGTGGCATACGATCCGATACAGCCCACTTTCAATGGAAACCGGGAGAAGTATGCGTTCGAAACGCTGCTCACCGGAAAGTTCCATCTCCAGTTGATGGCTCCATACCTTCTCCGTCGTTCCACTTATACGATCCTCATGCTCGACCGTTATGTCAAACGTCCACAGCTCGGACTCGGTAAGTCTATTGCCTGCTCGCTGTAAAATCTGGCCTTGAAGTGTGAGTACAGCCCGTTCATCTGGCTCATACGAAGCATAATTCGTTTTCAGGGATAACTCAGTTACACCTTGCGCACAGAATTGCGCCCACTTCACCATCTCGTCAGCGCCATCCTGCGTCCAGAATGAGGTGGTCAGCGGCAGATGCACAAATATCCATCGTGAACCAACGAAAGTCCCGCGGGAGTTTTCCCACAGAACGACCGGAGCGGCGATGCTACGTCCATCCTTGCTCATGCCACGAAGTAATGGATAAATCTGCGTACTCATGGGACCGGATGAACCCATCTGGTGGGGCAGATCACTTGTTTTGGTTGTATGTGGAACCAGATTCCATGTATCTGCCTTCTCGAACAGCCCCTCTTTCCCAGTGAGAAGCGGTATCTGTTCGGATGAAGTGTACGATTGCACATTGGCAGAAGATACGTTCAGTGCCTCATGAATATAGAGTTCCTGGTGATAAGCAGTCTGCTCGGACTCTACAACCCATGCCCCATTCTCATATCGAACCGGACGTTTAAAGGGTGCGCCCCCCACACTAATCAGGCTTCCGCCCTGGTGCAGGTAAGCTGCAATCTCCGTCCAGGCGGACTTGGGAAAATAGGGTGCATGCAGATTGACCAGACATCCTTCACCTGCTGTAGTCTTCAAAGACTCTGCGAGTTCTTCGGCGTTTACAACGGTGATCTCTTTGACTGCTTTCCATGTATTCAGAGCCTGCTCGGTTGGAAAAGCACCTTCCATTGGAAACGCAGGATCAGCGAAGATAATCAGCTTTTTATCATTAGGTTGGATACTCATAACAGGCCATCCTTCATGGATTTATAGACCAACTGGGAGAACAAACTATTGGACCACGCAAACCATTTTCGTGTAAAAATCGTTGGATCATCAGCGTGGAAGCCTTCATGCATATAACCTGTATCCGCATCTGTCGCTTCGAGCATGCGAATAATCTCCAGTTTCTCCTCGGCAGACTGCGCAGTCAGACCTTGCATGGACAATCCCATATGCCAGATGTAATCTGGTGGTGTGTGCGGGCTACCGATTCCTTTGGCAACCTTACCCTCATAATAGAACGGGTTCTCTTTGCTCAGAGCGAAGCGGCGGGTATTTTGGTAGATCGGATCATCCGCTGTGACGTAACCCAGATATGGAATGGACATGAGTCCCGGTGTACCCGCATCGTCCATGAGACAGTGGTTGCCATAACCGTCCGTCTCGTACGCATAGATCGGTCCAAATTCCGGATGACGATAAATACCGTACAACTGAATGCCGTGATCTACGTCCTGCTCCAGATCCTTCAATTCCTGCAAAAGTTCCATATCCCGGAACACCCACTCGGCAAACTCCTGCATTTGGCGCAGAGCTACCACCGCGAACATGTTGCCAGGGATATTGTAGTGGAAATCACACGCATCATCACTGGAACGGAAACCGGACCAGATCATACCCGTGTAATTGACTGGCATGCCCTTTCCGTGATTGCGCAGGGAATCTGTTGGGATACCGTTATTGCGTGTGAAGCGATATGGGGATTGTTCCATGTGATGCTGTTCGACTTTGAACAAATCCACGATTTTACACATCGCTGCCTTGAAACTGGAATCGAAAATGTCAGTCAGCTCGGTTTCCTTCCAATATAAATAGGCCAGGCGCACAACGAAACATAATGAATCAATCTCAAATTTGCGTTCCCACACCCAAGGTGACATCTCGGTCTCGTCCGTAGTGTTCCAATGCCAGTCGTTAGCAGTCTCATTGAAGGCATTGGCATATGGATCGATGTGAACATACTGGATATGACGTTTGATCAGCCCGCCAATGATGCGTTGCAGGTCCTCGTCTTCCTTTGCAAACGGAATGTAATGTACCACCTGCTCCACGGAATCACGCAGCCAGGAAGCCGGAATATCTCCTGTGATAACAAAAGTTGTACCGTCCTCCATCAACTTCGTAGTTGTTTCAATGGTGTTGGGGAAGCAGTTTTTGAATAATTGAAGTAGCTTTGGTCGGTGAGCCAGTTTCTGTTCTGCTTCTTCGAGCACGGCCTGAATGGATTGTGGCAAAGCAACAGGTGGCATGGATATTTTCGGTAATCTGAACTGTTCCATGGATGAGTACAACTCCTTAAACATATTGAATGGTGTAGCGATACAGGATGAAACATAAAATTTACACGGGACCACTGCGCGGTCAGAAATATCCTCCGATCGCTGTTATCCCCAGATTTTTTTGATTCCCTTTTCTAAAGGGTAAAATCTGGGGATAAAGGCGAACGCTTCGCTTCTTCGAATTCTTTCTGTCCTCTCCGTTATCGTGTAAATGTTTGGTTGAACATGTATAGCTCAAAAATATTTCAAAAAGGTTTACCGCAGTAGTACGGTTTGTATTTCGTAAGGTTTAAAAGATAATGTGATCTGACCATGGGTATGGGCCAGTTTTTGGACCGGTTCTTCCAGGGCATTGGAGTGATAGGCTTGCTCAAAGGCATGTGGCCATTGCAATGTGATGCGTTCGCGTTTGCCTGACGATTCATAGAAACGGAGGACGGTGCCTTGTCCATCCTCTGCCATTTTGACGGTATCCAGAATGACATGGTTACTATCAAAATTAATCCATGCTCCGGTTGCCGGGCGTACAGGTGCCGCATTAGCAGTTACATCTGGAGTTGGATCGTCGCCATCTCCTGCGCCATGTTGTACTTGATCACTCTGTTGTACCTGCACCGTCTGTTGCACTTGTTTCATTTGCTGTACCGTCACCTCATGATTCAGTTCGGCGGCCTGACGTACGGTGTGTGCTGTTCTCCAGTCTCCATCGTGTGGATATAACGAATAGGTGAATTCATGTTCTCCCAGATCGGCTGTGCGATCAGGCCATTTTGGTGCACGAAGCAAGGACAAACGAATGGTACTTCCCTGCACGTCGTACCCGTACTTGCAATCATTGAGCAAGCTCACGCCGTATCCATATTCGGATACATCCGCGAAGCGATGTCCACAGACTTCATACTGGGCTTGTTCCCAGCTTGTGTTGCGATGTGTTGGACGTTCCAGTGCGCCAAATGGAATTTCAAATGTGGCCTTGGAGGTCACCACATCAATCGGGAAACCAACTTTCAGAAGTTTGTGATTTTCGTTCCAGTTCACCTGTGTCTGAAAGTCAATTCGTCGTGAGTCATGATAAAAGACAATATCCTGTGTGATTTCCGATTGATGTAGCTTCCAGCGGAAGCGCAGGACATCCTTTGTTGTACCCGCCAGCACCAGCTTTTTCTCCAACAGTTCCACTTCGCCAGCAATCTGCTCTTCATAACGACTGTCGATATCCCATG
This sequence comes from Paenibacillus sp. UASWS1643, assembly GCF_008693195.1. Classification (NCBI taxonomy): domain Bacteria; kingdom Bacillati; phylum Bacillota; class Bacilli; order Caryophanales; family Paenibacillaceae; genus Paenibacillus; species Paenibacillus sp. UASWS1643. Next base: position 106,481 of record NZ_VXKZ01000112.1, on the reverse strand, counting down.
CATCCCAGAGCGTTGGGCGATCGTGGAAGAAGTGAAGTTGATTGCCACGTTCACCCGGTTTCAACATCTCACGCTCTGCGGTTTTATCCCACAGACGGGTGATCTCCCCACGTTCATTGAACTGCACATGATAAAAGGCAGTATCCCATGTATCATTAAAGGTTGGTTGTGCGGCAAGGGTGGTCATTTCCCGTACATTCGTTTCCCTTGTATTTTCCGGTACCAGCCAAATCGTCTTATATCCAAACGCCGGAATGTCTGTCACGAGAATAGACATACTGCCATCCTCCCGATCCATCCGCAAGCGCTGGCCTTCTTCATCGATGCCGTAACGATCCAAGCTATCCTGCACAGCCAATTGAACAACTGCACTGCGTTTCCAGCCCAGGCTGTTGAATACAACATAGGCTAATGAACCTTCCGGTCCCTCTGTGTTGATACCGGTAGTCAATGCTGCAATGCCTTGATCCAGTCCGGTTCTGCCCAATTCAAATACCTGTACATATTCTTCATTCGAAGTGACGTAGGATTCCGTAATCGCCGATCCCGGTATAATATCGTGGAATTGATTCAGCAAAATTAATTTCCAGCCGTCATGCAGTGCTGAACGCACTTCAGTTTCGGTATCCGCCTCCATATCTGGCAGAGCGAGTGTATTCCACAATTCAGCTTCACGATATAGAACTTCCGCTTTCCGGTTGTTGCGCTTATTGCGCGCATGGGTCGTGTAGGTTCCCCGATGTAACTCCAGATACAGATCGCCATGCCAGTTCGGAAGTACAGGTTGCTCCTTTTCAATTCCGGCAAAGAAAGCTCCAGCTGTGCTATAACGGCTCGCAGGCTGACCTACCATCAGGTCTGCGCGATCCACATACTCCAGCATCTCGCGTGTTACGCCACCGCCGCCATCTCCGTGTCCGTATAGAAGCATATGCTCCGGATGCGCTGCTTTCTCACGGTAGGACTGCCAGTGATCATGAATGTCCTTCGGCAACGTATGCTCGTTAACACCATGATTGAGGTAAGACAGAATGGGTGTTCCATCAATGCCCACCCAGTGGAAGAGATCATATGGAAACACATTTGTGTCATTCCATCCGAGCTTTGTTGTCATGAAATATTCCACATTGCCATGCTTCAAAATCTGTGGCAGAGATGCACAGTACCCGAATGTATCCGGCAGCCATTCAATCTGTGATGTCTTGCCAAACTCCTCCATATAGAAACGCTGACCATATAACATCTGGCGAATCAGGGACTCCCCGCTTGGGATGTTCAGATCAGGCTCAACCCACATGCCGCCCACCAGCTCCCAGCGACCTTCTACAATTCGCTGCTTCACCCGCGCGTACAGCTCAGGGTCATGCTCTTTCAAAAATGCATATAACAAGGGTTGGCTCTGCGAATACGCATAGTCAGGATATTCATTCATGAGTGCATCCACGGTAGAGAAGGTACGGCTAGTCTTACGTACGGTCTCGCGCACAGGCCACAGCCAGGCAATATCAATATGGGATTGTCCCACCATATGCTCCAGACCTTCCGCGTTTCCGCCAATCTCACGCACATGATGCTTCAGATTATTCTCAATCTGACGAATACCCTCTCCCTGCTCAATCTCTTCTGCTGACATGCCTACAAATTGATCCATCGCACGATACACCAGTTCTAACAGGCGAACCCGCCGAAAGTCACTTTCCGGTAGCAACACAGCCGAATCACGCACAATAATGACGGTATACATCAGACTACGAACCGCTTCATTGGGTCTCACCAGCAGGCTCGTAATTGATGTGATCGGCGGCTGAATAACCGCCTGTTGATTCAACGGGTCCACAGGTTCAGGTACCGGGTCAAACATCTCAATCTCAAGTTCTGGAGCGTTTCCGACTTTGGATGGATCAAGCGTGACGTAGGTATGATTGCGGTCAAGGCCCTGATAAGAGTGCCCATTTACCCGAAGCAAACCTTCTCCGCCTGTCTCAAATACAAGCCCATAAGGTGCTTGCTGCCATGTAGCAGGGATCTCCAAACGTGTTCTAAAAAAATAAGTCGTTCCCTGTTTGCTCGGAAAACGCTCAAAATCTTGCCCTTCGGGGTACTCACCATGATCCTCATACTGTCCTGGCACATTATAATAAGCGCGGGTAATGTCCCAGCTACGCAGCTGTAATTGCTCCAACCACTGATGTTCGGACAACTCGCGAATAAATCGTCTGATACGTTCCAATGTCTTACGCCTCCCTTACGGTCAGTTCGGCCATTTGCGTATCGTTAACGCAGCTGCCGATATGAATATGGAATTTTCCCGGTTCAACGACAGGTTTCAAATCACGACCAATATACTGCAGTTGCTCGGCTCCGATTCGGAATTCCACGGTCTGTGTCTCTCCAGGCTCCAGGTTAACTTTTGCAAACCCCTTCAGTTCCTTGGCGGGACGAGTCAGTGAGCTGACCACGTCAGAGATATACATCTGTACAACTTCTGCACCTGCATAAGGGCCAGTGTTGGTCACATTCACAGATACCGTGACTGAATCACCCGCTGTCATGGATGCACCACTCAGCTGCGGTTCGCTGTACTCATATGTGGTATAACTCAGTCCGTATCCAAATGCATAACGTGGCTCCAAATCCTCTTCGAGGTAACGCTTGCCTCGGGAACGTTTGCCGTTATAATAGATCGGTAATTGGCCGACATGCTTTGGAATGGAGATCGTCAATTTACCTGACGGATTCACATCACCGAATAGAATATCTGCAATGGCACGACCGCCCTCTTGACCCGGATACCACGCCTCCAGAATTGCATCGGCATGTTCATCTACCCAAGGTTCAGTGATCGGACGACCATTAATGTAAACAACTACAAGTTTCTTGCCGAGCTTGTGAATTTCCTGAATGAGTTCCAGCTGTACTCCGGCAAGACCCAACGTCATCCGGTCGATCCCTTCGCCACACTCCATATCGTTCCATGAGTTATCCGAGACATTGGAAGCGCCCGTTTTCAGATCGATCGTTCCTTCTCCAAAGTCACGCGCACTGGAGCCACCAACCACCATAATGACTGTATCTGCCTGGCCGGCAACTTCAAGGGCACGCTCGAATCCTTCTTTCGAATCACCTTTGATCCGGCAGCCTGGTGCATATAACAACTGATCTGTACTGCTGTCACCAGTCAAAGGACCAACAAAACTCTTCTCCGTTTGCCCATCCACATGATTAGCAAGCTTACTGCGAATCCCATCCAGTACCGTCGCCACTTTCGACTTCGGTTGCGGAGATGTGTAATCGCCCAGTTGATTGTAAGCCTGATCCGCATTGGGACCAATGACGGCAATCCGGCCCACATTTGCTATCGATAGAGGTAGCGTTTCAGCCTCATTTTTGAGAAGTACAATACCTTCCGCAGCCAATTGTCGAGCCAACTCAACATGAGCTTCACTGCCAATGACCTGCGCTGCGCGATCGGCATCCACGTAAGGCTGTTCGAACAATCCCAGTCTGAACTTCAAGGCCAGCACACGAGAGACAGCCTGATCCAGAACCTGCACATCAAGCTTGCCTTCTGCCACCGCCTGCACCAGATATTGCCCAAACATCTCACCAGACATTTCCATATCGATGCCTGCCTCAATCGCCTGTACGGAAGCTTCCATTCCATCTGCTGCGACATCATGCCCACTTGCCAGCATGTTGATCGCACCACAATCCGTAATAACCAGACCGTCAAAGCCCCAATCCTTACGCAAAACATCTTCCAGCAATTCCGTATTCACGGTGCAAGGCGTGCCATCAATTTCGTTGTACGCTGGCATGATCGACGCAGCGCCAGCTTCCACCGCTTTGCGGAATGGATACAGATCCACTTCCAGCAGTTCGCGCCAGCCCATATGTACAGGCCCTGCATTGCGTCCACCTTCCGAGCTGCCATAACCGACAAAATGTTTCAGGGTTGCCGCTACTGTATCTCCACGGTCAAGACTTTCACCCTGCAGTCCTTCCACGGACGCAACTGCCAGCTCTCCAATGAGAAACGGATCTTCACCGAAACATTCCTCGGTACGTCCCCAGCGCGGATCACGCACAACATCCAGTACCGGAGAATAGGTGACCGCGCCACCTTGAGCACGTGTCTCCCTCGCTACTGCCTGGCACATCTCCCGGTACAGATCCACATTCCAGGTGCTCCCCAATAAAAGGGGAACGGGATAGACCGTTCCGTCAATGGCCATATGACCATGCGAGCACTCCTCCCCAATCAGAATGGGAATCCCCAGTCTGGAATGCTCTACCGCATAACGTTGAATCAGGTTAACCGCCTCAGCGCCTTCTTTGGCGGATAGTCCATTTTCCAGCGTAACGCCAGTCCAAGGGTCTGCCCGAAGTGCACCATAGAGGGAGCCGATGCCCCCATTTTCCACTTGCTGTTTAAAGGATTCACTTAACGTGATGTTCCCTTGATCATTCGTATAGGTCTGCCAGCCAAATGGCTGCGTAAGTTGGCCTACCTTTTCTTCCGTAGTCATCAGGCTAAGCAGGTGTTGTACCCGCTCCTCTACGGATTTGCTCTGGTCCTTATAAGTCATCAATCTGCATCTCTCCAATCCTATAACCTGATCCGATTATTCTTTGACCGCGCCCACCGTCAGACCCTGTACGAAATAACGCTGGAAGAACGGATAAGCGAATATAATTGGCAACGTGGCAAGCACAACCATTGCCATTCGGGACGTATCCTGCGGAATGGACTGCATGGCTGCCAGACTCATCGAACTGTTAGCAGAGTTCTGCTGGATAAACTGGATACTCGACTCAATCCGCATCAGCATGGATTGCAGCGGCACCAGATTAGGATTATCAATGTATAACAGCGCATTAAACCAATCATTCCAGTAACCGAGTGTACTGAACAACCCGATGGTTGCAAGTCCCGGCAAGGAAAGTGGAATTACGATTTTCATAAAGGTATAGAATTCTCCGGCACCATCAATTTTCGCCGATTCAATGACTGCATCCGGCACACTGGTGGAGTAGAATGTACGCAGAATCATAATATAGAAGGCATTCATCGCCAGCGGCAGAATCAGTGCCCATAACGTATCTTTTAATCCAAGCAGCTGGGATACGACCATATAAGTTGGGATCATCCCGCCGTTGAACAACATGGTCAGAATCGCAAAGATGGAGAAAAATCTCCGGTATCTGAAGCTCTTGCGGGAAATCGCATACGCATACAGCGACATGAGAATCAGACTGATGATGGTACCAAGTACCGTCACCAGGATGGTAACTCCATACGCACGCAGCAGCGTGTCCCCACTCTGCCAGACAAACTGATATGCCGCGAGACTCCATTCTGCCGGAATCAGACGATACCCATCACGGGCCAGTGCTTTCTCGTCTGTAAACGAGATAATAACTACAAATATAAAAGGAAATACACAGATCAGAGCGAATAGACCAGCGATGATGTTCATGATCACGTTCCAGCCGCTGGATACGTGGTGGAAGTCGCGTTTTTTAACAAGCCCTGCTTGAGCCATAGTGGTTCACTCCTTTCCCTTGTCCTAGAATAGGCTGCTGTCTTTATCGATTTTGCGGACCACATAGTTGGAGATCATAACAAGCACAAAGCCCACGACGGATTGATACAATCCGGCAGCCGTACTCATCCCAATCTCACCACTAGTTTTCAAACCACGATATACATACGTATCAATAACATTTGTCACGGAATAGAGCGTACCCGAATCCCTTGGCACCTGATAGAACAGTCCAAAGTCGGCATAGAAAATGCGGCCTACGGCCAGCAAAGTCATAATCGTGATGATGGGCGACAGCAACGGAATCGTAATGTTACGAATCTGCTGCCACTTGCTTGCTCCATCAATCATGGCTGCTTCATACAGCGATTTATCAATCCCCAGAATCGAAGCCAGATAGACAACGCTGCTATAACCGATGGTTTTCCATAACGCTACGAATACCAGAATATACGGCCAATATTTCGCCTCGGAGTACCACTGAATTGGTTCCATCCCAAACCAGCCGATAATCTGATTCAACATCCCGCGGTCCATGCTCAAGAAGCTGAATGCGAAATAACCAACAATAACCCAGGATAGAAAATACGGCAGAAACATGCCGGTTTGATACAGTTTGGCGAGTCGTTTATTCACCAGTTCCGAGAGCAGGATTGCCAATGCCACAGCAAATACCAGTCCCAGGAAGATAATGGCGATGTTATAAAAGAGGGTGTTGCGTGTAATGAGCCATGCGTCACTTGTGCTGAACAGGAATTTGAAATTGTCCCAGCCAACCCATTCACTCTTCATCAGACTTGCCCAGAACCCTTCACGACTGAACCGATATTCCTTAAAGGCAGCCACTGTACCCACAAGAGGCAAGTAGGAGAAGAAGAAGAACCAGATGGCGCCTGGCAGCACCATGAACAGCATGACCCGGTTTCTAATCAGGTTTTTCAAAAATGTAGTCATTGTGGAGTTCCTCCTTCAGGCTTGAATGAAAAAGGACCGGACGCGATAAGCAGCCGCCCGATCCTTGCGATGTACTGTTACTTGTTTTCCGCTCTCCAGGCATCCAGCTGGCTTTGGGCTTCAGCCATTACTTTCTCCAGCCCGGCTTGATTGAACTTCTCAATCACTTGATCCAGATTGGCTGCCGGGTCCAGTGTACCTGTCATCAATGCTGCCCAATACTGCTCTTTCACGTTCTGTACCGCCGTCAGTTCGGCAGATACATTGCTTGAATCAAAGTTAAAGCTGAGGATCGGGGAATTGGTACCTTCAGCGTTAAACTTCTTGAACTCATCCCATTTGTTGTCCGGGTCATTGCTGTTCAGATAGAGCAGCATGTTATTCCCAAGGGAGTATGAAGGCATATCGTAGTTTTTCGATTCAGGCAGATTTTCCATATGCGTGTCATCCACTTTTTTGTAGTGTGTGCCCTCGATACCGGAGTCCACCATATTACGCAGCACAGGATCTGTATTCAGCAGGTTCAGGAATTCCATCGCTTTCTCTGGATATTCCGAGTTGGCCGAGATGGCCATGATGGAACCTTGTACAGATGTATTCGTTATAATTGCTTCACTTGCAGGTGTTGAAACGACTTGATAACCGTAACTTGCAGACCATTGGTTGTCCGCGAGCGGCTGTGTCTGTGCACGATCCAGGAACCAGTTGCCCGATGTTGTCAGGTCGTTCGTGGAACCTGTTGTAGCTGCTTCAGCAGATACATAACCGGCTTTGTAATATTTGTGCATCGTCGTAAGTGCTTCTTTCATTTCAGGTGTTTCCAATATGTTCACGAGTTTATAGTCCGTTGTATCCAGCTTGATTGCCATCGGCAGATTCTGAATGACATAGTCATACGGCACGTAAGGAACATAGTTTTTATCCATGGCAAAAGGTGTTACACTTGCCTCGTTTTCCTTGATCGTTTTCAGTAAAGGCTCCAGACTGTCTAACGTACGGACACCAGAGGTGTCCAGCTTGTATTTATCAACCAGCATTTGGTTAAAGCGCCATACCTCTTGTTGAGGCAGCTCTTTGTTGGCTGGAATTCCGTAATTGTGTCCGTCTACCTTCGAACCGCTGAGGAATGCAGGATCAATGGTCTTGGTGAGATCCTGACCGTATTCAGCAAGCAGGTCATCCAGTTCAAGGAATGCACCTTTTCTGGCATTTTGTACATAATCAAATCCACCAGAAGAAGTGAACAGAATGTCCATTGGCTCACCGGATGCTACGTTAACCTGCATCTTCTGCGGGTAGTCACCCCAGTCAACCATCTTCATCGTTACCGTGGCATTAATTTTCTCTTTGGTATACTTGCTCACTTCTTCCATCACTTTATTGACGTCTTTCTGAGGGGTACCGATGGTATACCAGATCAACTCTACCGCGTCATCTCCAGCTCCCCCGGATTCTGAAGCATCTTTGCTTCCTCCACAGGCACTAAGAACAAGTGTAACGGCCATTAACAATGCAAGAACGAGTGAGAAGCGTTTTCTTTGTTTACTCATTTCTTTGATCCTCCCTTTTCGTGTTCCCTTAGGCTCTACTTACTAACTGCTTTAACCTTATCGAATGAAAGCATTTACAAAAAGAAGATAAACTTAAGTTTTCGAGGTACAAATTAAAGAGAAATTGTCCTTGGGCATCTATTTTGTACCTATTTAAATAAATCGCTTACATGAAAGAGACATGCCGGGTAACGTATGCCATGATTTTCTACCATGCCATTCCTGTTCCCGATATGTCTCTTGGCTCTCTGTCCCCATGGTTGGATCTACCCGTCACCGAATTAACCAAACACCTTGAAATCAGTCGGTGAAATCCCCACATATTTGCGGAACTGTTTATAGAAATACCCCGTCTCCCAATACCCCACATTTCGGGCGATCTCATGTACCTTCAGATTGGAATTGCGTAGTTGCTCCTTCGCACGTTCAATCCGGTATTTGTTGATATATTCGGCAAACGTCTCCCCGGTCTCCTTATGAAACAATTGTCCCAAATACACCGGATGCAGATGATAGTGGGCACCCAGCAGCTTCAGGGAAAGCTCTTCTGCGTAGTGTTTGTCGATATGCTGAAGCACTTGGTTTACAATCGGATTCTTCAGATCCTGCAATAGGGATTGGATCGTCTGCGACCCAACCTGCTGAAGCGCCCGCACGAGTTCATCAAAAGTGCCACTGTCCAGGACAAGTTGAAGCCCTTGTTGGTATATGGCAGACTCATCCGAGTGTTTGATGCCCTCCAGTTCCATTTTGAAGCGAATCACAACTTCCAGTGCGGTATTCTGTAACTCCCCAGGTGTAAGCCCATCGCGATGCTGTTCAAAATCCATACGAATCCGGTCCGCAAGTTGTTCTGTATTCCGGGACAGAATCAGTTTCGCGTAATCCCTCCAGTCAATGAAGAAGGACGCTGCCGAGTTGCCGCAACGATCCAGAATGGCATGGTCGATGACTTTCAGATCGGGATAGATCATCACGTATTGGAGCGCCTTTTTTGCCTCTTCATAACTGGCCGGCGCATGGTATATCCCCTTCATCAACCTGCCCACACCAATACGTACCGCAGGATGTGTTACTGAGATGGCATCGGATAAAGCCTGAAGGCCATCCATTAACTTCTGTTCCTCATCCTCGTTACCGTCGACATTGGCAACAATGACGAGATCACCATCGATGTCATGAAAGACATTCAGATGGGACTTGTCCTTCAGCATCTCCTCCACACGTTCAAACATGCCGAATGTTTGCCCTTTGTCTTTGTCACGCAATATAGCGACAGCAACGTCCGGCGCATCCAAAGAAAGGTTCATAAACTGGGCACGTTCTTCAAATTCGGTAGCTGCAATCTGTCCCGTAAGCCACCGATGAAGAATGTTATCTTTTAGAATCTGGATGCCATAAGCATCATCGGCTTGAGGTGATACCATATGATCCAGCTTGGATGCTGTGTTGCTCAGCGTGGATTCCAGTTCCTCCACGTTAATCGGTTTAAGCAGATAATTTTCGATCCCCAGCTGCATGCCTTCCTTCAGGTATTCGAACTCATTGAAACCACTGAGGATAATGACCTTAAGCTCAGGTTGCACTCGCCTTGCTTCCCGAATCAGATCGAGACCATTCATGAGTGGCATGGATATATCCGTAATCAGAATGTCCACAGGCTGAGAAGAGAGCGCTTGTAACGCTGCTTGCCCATTACCTGCATGGCTCACAATTTCCATTCCAAACGAAGACCAATCCAGAATATCGTATAACCCTTCAATGATGAATGGCTCATCGTCCACAATAAACACCTTGTACATATTACACACCTGTCCCTTCTGTATGTGGATAACGCACCCTGATCCGTGTTCCTTCTCCGAGGGTGCTCTCTATGGTGATACCGAACTCTGGCCCATACAGGAAGCGCAATCGACTATGGACACTGCGCAGCCCGAACATCTGACCAGACTCTTCAGGACGTTCCAGTTCTTCAAGGATTTCCGTCAGGCGTGCCGGTTCAATGCCTTTGCCATTATCTTTGACTTCCACTTGCACCACATCATCTGTCTCTTCCACAACAATCGATAATCGGTTATCCGAACGTTCCGTCTGAATGCCGTGTACGACATAATTCTCAATGATGGGCTGCAGCGAAAGTTTCACCACAGGGTGTTGATAATAGGCAGCATCGATCTGGATCGTATATATGAAAATATCCTTGTAGCGGATTCGGAATAACTCCAGATACAAGCGACAAGCTTCCATCTCATCCTTCAGCGTATAATTTTTCTTCTGCTGTACCAGGCCCTTGAACAATACGGATAGACTATAGATCATCTCGCCGACATCTCTCGCCCCTTGGGATATCGCCCTCATCCGAATCACTTCAAGCGTATTGTAGAGAAAATGAGGATTGATACGCGCCTGTAACGCGACCAGTTCCGTCTCCTTCTGTTTGATCTCGGCTTTGTAGACGCGTTCAATGTACAGATTCAGCTCGTCCAGCATGTCGTTGAAGCTATGGGATATCTGCCCCAGTTCATCATCACGCGGATCGTCGATGCGAGCCGTCAAATTGCCATATTTCACTTTTTGGGTGAAGCGAATGATTCGACGGGTTCGTTTGGCAAAGTTAATAATGAAAAACGCCGGAACCAGCACGGCAAACAGAATACATACGATACTGATCGAGATGATGGTATTGCGAATGCCCGCATAGGTTTCAGCCATCTCTTCTAGCGGAACGGTGCCAATGACCACATAACCCTGATCGGCGGAGACAAACTTGTTCACGTACATGTTCTGCTCCTTTTTCATTGAATCCATATCCGTCTGATCAAACAGCGAATCGGCCACATTCACGTAGGGGTACTTCTTCCCGTAATAATGATTGTTGGAGTCAAATAACACTGTACCTTTCGCCGATAACACCACGATTTCTCCCTTGAGATTACTCTCGTAGTTGTCCAGCGCATTCCCGATTCCCTCCGAGTCAAAAAACACCAGAAACTGGCCCAGATTTCGAAGCGTCTGTGTATTATTAATCGGTACGCGGATCGAATAGAGCGCAGGGTCCCATTGATTGATCTCTTTGCGAATCCAGTAGTTGGGTGCACTGATATTGGGCGTTTCCATCGCCATCACGTCCGGAATATAGGAATGGGCCACATTGGTGTCCAGCTTGCGGAACTGCTTGTGTTGATTAAAGGTAGACAGATCCTGCTGCTCAGCGCTATACAACATGAGTTGGTTAATCTGCGAATTGCGATCCATAATGTTCTGAAAATGTTTCAACACATCGGCCGAATAGTCATCCTGATTGGCGTAATATCCATTCGTCATGTGCTGAACATATTCAGCGTACGAATGATTCATCAGGTAAGTAATGTTGGCCGAGAGTGCCTCATTCTGATGCATGTCCCTCACCATGTTTTGTACCGATTCATACTGCTGATGAATGTACCGATCCACATGTTCCATCGCCGCTTTCTGGATCGCCAGTTCCCGGCGAATCGTGGAGTCGGACACCGACAGGAAGATGATATAAGACAATGTAATGATCGTGACAATGGATATCATCGAGAAGATCAGGAGCATTTTCATAAACATATTATTTTTGAAGAAATTATTGTAAACGCTAACAATTTTCAAGTTGCATGTTCCCTCCGATGCTGTTTTCCTGACTATATAAGTTAAACTAAAGATTACTTACACTGACACTACGATGACAGAATAACCTTCCAATCGCTGTTATCCCCAGATTTTTCAATTCCCTTTTTCTAAGGGGAAAATCCGGTGATAAATGCGAACGCTTCGCTTTTTCAGTTTTTTTCTGTCCTCTTCGTTATCGTGTAAAAAATTAGTTCAACTTATATAGAATTATATCATTAGGCTTCTGACATTAACTTGTCACCTGCAACTTTTCTTTAGTTTATATCTGTGTTTCTTTAATTTCACCCTATTTAAAAACGCTTTCATCCACTATCGTTAACCATAAGTTTAGCTTTGTGTAAAAGAATACCTTACATTCATTCCACTTGAAGGAGGAACAGCATGACACGCAAACTCAAACCAAAAGGCCTCATTCCCAAGGTCACTGCCATGGTCCTGACCACGGCTCTGCTTGGACAAGTTGTTGCATCATCCGTTTATGCCGGAGATACGCTCCCTTACACCGGTGAAAGTGCCAAAGGGGTGAATCAGCCCTATCAACACGGGTACACCTCGGCCCAGATTCTGAACTGGACACCCGAAAGTGATATCCATGGCGATTTACTTCGTGCCCATGTTCCCTTGCAGCCCCGTAATGAAGCGTTCGCTGCCACACAGGCTTATCCTGAGCTTAGCCCGGACACCCAACTGTTCACAATGAGTGGGGATTACGGCAATGCATTCTTCGATAGCACACCATACACCAATGAATTCAGCCAGTACCTCTTCAATTATTGGCAATATACAGACTACTACAGCTATTGGCACGGCATGGCCTCTGCGGGAGTACCTGAGGAGCTGTATGACCCAAGTAAGGAATGGACGGAGAAATATTTCGAGTTTGGCATTTTGAACATTCCGAATCCGGCCTATACCAATGCAGCCCACAAAAATGGCGTCAAGTCGATTGCCAACATCTTTTTCTCAGACAATGACCGTGGACCACAGACGTACAAACAAATGCTGATCCAGGATGAAAACGGTAATTTCCCTGTGGCCGAGAAACTGGCCGAGATGGCAGAATACTACAACTACGATGGATATTTCTTCAATCAGGAAGAGGTTGCCCGGGGTGTAGCCCCTGAGGATATCGCTTCCTACAAGAAATTCATGAAATATCTAAGAGATAAAGGTCTGTACGTTCAGTGGTATGATTCCACCATCAATACAACAGGCAAGATTCAATACCAGAACCAATTCAATGGGCTCAACAGCCCCTTTGTGCAGGATTCCGTTCTCGGCAGAGTTTCGGATTCCATCTTCCTGAACTATGTATGGAACCATAAGATGCTCCGCGATTCCCGTGATCATGCCCTTAGTCTGGGACTGGATCCATTGGAAACCGTATTTGCTGGTGTCGAAGGTGGACATGACAAATTCGGCCGCTGGAAGCAATCCTATGACCTGCGCCATAATCTGGATGAGAACGGTCAACCGATGAACAGCATCGCGACATTAGGTGCCGACTTCACCCACAACGCTCTGGATGAAGAGATGGGTGATGGCAGCACCAATCATCGTGCGGAGGATGAGTACCAGTGGATGACCTTTGTACGTGATCGTGCCTGGTGGTCTGGTCCAAATCAAGACCCGACAGATGCACGTCGTAATGCGTCTGCCGATCTGTCGGATGTGTATGCTTCCGGTGCAAACTGGGATGGAATCGCCGCTTATCTGACCGAACGCTCCGTTATCAACGGCTCTAATTTTGCGACCAGCTTCAATACGGGTCACGGTCTGAAATATTATGAAGACGGCGCTGTCTCGAACGATAAAGAATGGTCGAATATCAACATTCAGGATATCCCTGTCACTTGGCAATGGTGGATGGATAGTAAAGGTGAAGGTGACAAGCTCAGTGTTGATTTTGACTACGGTCCATCTTATGAGAAAGGCGCAAGGTACAACTACGACTCCATCGGTGCGTTTAATGGCGGCAGCTCTCTCGTGGTGAACGGTACACTGAACACGGACAACTTCCTGCGCCTGTACAAGACCGACCTGTCCGTCAACGGACAATCCAAACTGGAACTGACGTATAACAAACCGTCCACCAGCGATGCTTCTTCCCTGCATGTTGGGTTAATCTTCGAAGACGATCCATCCAACGTAGTCAACGTACAGGTGCCTAATTCAGGCCAGCATACGGAAGGCTGGAAGACAACTTCGCTGGATTTGAGCGCCTATCAAGGCAAAACCATTGCCGCTATGGGATTGTTCTTTGAACCGAATGGCAAAGCGATTGAGAATTACCAGATGAACATTGGTGAGATTCGTATGTTCGACGGTTCAGCCGCTGTACCGGATGCACCAACCGGGTTCCATATTGCCAAAGCACTGACCAACACCAATGAACTGGTTGTCGCCTGGGACATGAAGGACTATTCAGAGGTCAAGCAATACAATTTATATGAAAATGGCGCCTATGTTGGCGGCGTGTATGATTCCACTTTTTATATTAAATCGCTTAAGCAACCTTCTGGTGAACTGTCCATACGTGCTGTTGGTGCAGATGGTACCGAAAGTGAAGCAACCTTCCTGCCTTACGACCTGAATGCAGCCGTTCAGAATATTGATGTGAAATTCAAAAAGAATGGCGATGCTATTATAAGCTGGAAAAACCCGAAAAAGGCAAAAGATTCGGGCAAAGACAAAGATAAGAATACGGGTAAGGATAAAGACAAGGATAAAAATAAAGACAAGGGTAAAGGCAACGAGTCCATTCAGCTCACCCTAGAAACCGAATATACGAAAGAACCCTTCAACAAGTCGCTTCAGGTCAAAAAAGGAAAACAGTCTGCCATCCTCACCGGACTTCCGACCAATGGTGAGCATTATGTGCTGAACATCGCCATTGGCGACCAAAATCCGGTAACCTATACCGGACAGCTGGCAGATCTTCAGATTACACCATACGCCAAGGAAAAGATCAGGGTAAAAGATGGAAAATATACACTTGCCCTGCCCGATCTGGAGGACTGGTACAAGATCTATGTTTATGAAAATGGGGTGGCACGTGAGTTCGGAGTCACTTACGTTTCGCAGAAATTCCCGTATATCATTCGGGGAAGAACAAAGCTGAGTGAACTGACCTTCACACCCGCGTCCAACAACAGCTCTTTGAAGCTGGTCATTGAGGATTATGCGGGTAATCAGGCTACTACGATTTTGAGATAATACTGCAAAGTATTTTTTGTGTACACCAGCATAACAGTAATGAAAACAAACAGCCCTTCACTTCCGAAAGGAAGTTGAAGGGCTATTCTTGTTGATCTAACAATAAATATTCTGCCCAACAGCTATTAAACAGCATTCCCGTTAGCATAGTCCTTCGGATGAAATTGAGGATAGATGCTTGCGCAACTGCTTTTTGTCTATTTTATCCACAGCTGTTCTCGGCAAAGTATCCACAATGAACAGTTGAGTCGGCCATTTGTACGGAGCAAGGTGTGGCTCACAAAACGCCCGCACCCGCGTCAGATCCAAACTGTCACCATCCCGTAACACTATGAAAGCGACGAGTTCCTCGCCTTCGCCAGGAAGAGAATGTCCGATTATGGCCGCCTCGCTTACCGACTCATGGCTCACAATAACATGCTCCACTTCGGCACAGAACACATTGGAACCGCCCACAATAACCATATCCTTCAAGCGATCAAACACATAAAGATAACCTTCGACATCCAGACAACCGACATCCCCAGTTCGAATCCAGCCATCGGGCATGGTCTCGGCAGTAGCCTCCAACTGGCGCCAATACCCCAGCATGGTCTGTGCACCTCGAACAACGATTTCTCCAGCCTCGCCCGTAACTGTCTCACTTCCGTCCGTATCTAATATCCGAACTTCGAAGGCCTGCTCACCTTGGGCAGCCAAGTCAGCAGGACGACCCACGGATCGAAGGCGAAGAGGATCGCCCATATGCTGAGCAGGAAAAAGGCGGCTTATGGACATTCCACATTCCGCTTGTGAGTAGTTGTTCACAATGATAGCTTCAGGAAATTGCGATACGGCATCCTGAAGTGTATCCGGGGAAATAATGGACTCTCCGCAGCCAATAAGCGATAGACTCTTCAAGTTTCTACCTCCTACGGATGCCTCGCGGGTAAGATCACGAAGCAGTTGGCCTACGGTGCTGAGTTGTGTAATCTGATCACGTTCAATAGCTTCCATAATGCGGTGTACATCCGCTGGGTATTCGTCTAGAAATACAAGACAGCCCCCGGCAGCCATGGTCGCCCACAGCTGGAACTGACCCACCAGATGGGATAAGTTGAGCACTAACACACGACGCTTGAGATCATGACCGAAGCCTGCAGAAGGCGTAAGTTGATTCCAAGCAGCCATACCACGATGCGAATGCATGACCCCTTTTGGCCGACCAGTTGTCCCGCCCGTATAAATCAGGACTGCCGTATCGTCTACACTTCGTTTGAAATGGTCTTTTGTAGAGAACACATGTTCCCGCTGTAAAAGAGCAGCGAGCGAACTGCTAATCGTCTCTTCTTCGTCTGTCGTGAACAGTTTTGGACAATACCCAAGAAGCTTTACCGTGGCAATAGCTGCTTTAGCATGTTGGTCATCATGAATAACCATATGTGGTTCTGCATCCTGAAATATGGCAGCGAGTTCAGGCACTGTTAGCATAGGAGACGGCACGAGCGGTATAGCCCCGATCCCAACTGCTGCATAAAACGCAACAACGAGCTGGGGATCTGGATCACCTAAAAGGGCAAAGCGATCACCGGCCCGGAGTCCTTCAACATATAGAGCATGACTCAGTCTTTCAACTAGACCGTTAAGCTCCCCATAACTCATCGTTTGCCCATGTCGCGTTAACGCAGGTTCCTCAGGGTACAGACTTGCTGCAATAGGCAATCGTTCGGATAGAAGCAAGCAAATTACCCCCAACATTTTAATTTCCACTTTTTCCGTTAAGAAAACTATGGAATAAAGAGAGAGTAGCATATATCTGGAATAATAAGTAATCATTATCCTCTATTAAAACCATAAATTCTCCTGATATTACAATTCTGCCAACATACGATCCTTGCCGTTAACCTACTTGCTAGCTTAATTAGGCATTTTGATGCCTTCATAACACATGTACTATAATAATGGGAATTAAATGAGGGATGGTGTTTCTTAAATGAAAACTTTTTATTGTGATCTTGAAATTACCTTAGATGTCATTGGCGGAAAGTGGAGACCTCTTATTCTGTATTACTTAATAAAAGGTCCTAAACGGACTGGTGAATTAAAAAGGCTCATACCAACAATTTCTCAGAAAATGCTAGTCCAGTCGTTGCGGGAGTTGGAGAGCAATAATTTAATTATAAGAAAAATGTACAATCAGGTACCACCAAAAGTGGAATATTCAATATCAGAAATGGGTATGTCACTTGAACCCGCTTTGCGAACTCTTTGTGATTGGGGTCAGATCTATGCAGAGAAGACATTGAGCAAGGATGAATATCAGAGATTAAATGTAGAATAGAGTAATTTCAAAATCAATTTATGATCTGATTCATCACAATTATCACTTTTTGGTTACTATATAACAAAAAAGTACGTACTATTTTAAAAGTGCTACATGGTACATAATGAGCCTTGTAATATAAAGAAAATAAAAAAATTGAGAATAGGAGTGTGTGGTGATCTATGAGATCTGGCTTGAACCAGTCGGTGAATGGGGTAGTACACTGACGAATGTAAGACGGTAAGTTTTCAAGATGAGAAATGTGAAACAACTATTTTCATGTATTTATAGACGTTCAAAGGAGTTGTTAATATGGGGAAAATACTTATTACTGGAGCAACAGGTAATCTCGGTAGCAGAACGCTAGAACTTCTTCTCGAAAAAGTTCCGTCAAATGAGGTCGCGATATTAGTCCGTGATCCGGAATCTGATAAAGTGGCAAGATTTGTTAAAGAAGGTGTGGAAGCTCGCCAGGGCGACTATTTTGATTATAACTCTCTTCTACGGGCTTTTGATGGTGTTGAAAAAGTGATGCTCATTTCTGCGGTAGCATTTACCGATCGCAATACACAACATTTCAACGTCATCGCTGCTGCAAAGCAGGCTGGTGTCAAACAAGTGATTTTCACGTCGATCATACGAAGAGAAAATTCAAGTCTTATTGTGCCCGAAGTATCGATGTCAGACTTATTTGCTGAACAAACGCTTAAAGCATCCGGATTAGACTATACCATTTTGCGGAATCCACCGTATCTTGAAGTCATGCATTCGTATTTCGGAGATGCGCTTAAATTCGGTGTGCGAGTACCAGAGGGTTCCGGTAAAGTAGCCGCTGCATCTCTGAATGATTTGGCGGCAGCCAACGTAGCCGTTCTCACCCAAAACGGACACGAAAATAAGTCATATACTCTAAGTGGCAGCGAGGGAAGCTCTTTCGAAGACATCGCTACAGCCCTCTCGGAGATTAGTGAGATCAATATCCCTTATGAGGCAATTAGCGAAAAAGAATATATAGACACTATGGTGGCGAATGGCTTACCTGTTTTTATGACTGATTTCTTAATAGGTTGGGTGCGAGGAATTAACACTGGAGAATTCTCCGAAATATCTGGAGATCTTGAACGTCTGATTGGCCGAAAACCAATGTCATATAAGGAATTCTTTAAAATCAAATCTCCGTTCTCTAAAGTTAAAGATTGAAGCTAGTTAGCTTAATGAATTGGAGTATTGAACATTAGAAACATATCTAGTCAATTAAAAAAAGCCCGGTCCTTCCCCCGGGCAACATACACTTTTGTATGGGTTACTTACTTATAAATTCCACCATCTTCTGATGCAATTCCTTCTCAGAAGACTGAAAAATACCATTAAAATCCTGGGGTTACGGATCAATTTGTTTAACTGGTCTATTCCATATTGTTGAACAACAAACTAGGACTAATCAGCCTGTTTGAAATCTCACTTTAAATCCTCTGTTTTATTTCATATCTTTACAAATGAATAATGTTAAGCAAAGATTGGAGTAGTCTACAAGCCATTGCTTTCTGCAACACCTATAAGTACATCATCTTAAACGAACATCTTGAAAACGCAGGTAAACAAGATGTCGAAACCATTACATCTTATAATTGGTCACCAAAAGAAGACATCATTGCATTTGCTTATGGAAATACGGAGAAAAGCATTTTAGCAATATACGATACGAAGAAAGACCGTTTAGTTCATCTCCCTCGGGCAACCAACTATATTAGCACAGGTTTAATTTTATGGCATAAGAACGGAAAAAATATGGATTACATTAGTGAGTATCCTTCAGATCAATGGATTCTTTTCAGATATGATACCACAAGCAAAAAAGTTAAACCTGTAAAAAAAATGACTCGGAAAGAATCTCAGCAGTGGTTTAAATTCGATAAATAACAGCATTATTTAACTCCCCTTCCTTTATCCCCTACCTACTGACAACAGCTCTCTTATTCATATTTTGTAGTAAACCGATTTTCTTTACGACTTTTATGTCGTTTGTAGCGTTCATATTAGTGAACGGAATTTTATAGTAAATTTTGGTTTTCATAAAAGAAACAGGAGGTGATTGGTTTCCCCCCCGTTAGGAGTCTAGTACTACGCAAATTAAAACCGAGGTGTAAAATGAAGAAATCTATAATCCTGTTACTATTCAGTATGCTGCTACTCTTGCTAATTCCCCTGCATACCCATGCAGCTAAGAATCAAACTAAAATTATTTTAGATGGCCAGGAGCTAGTTTTACCCCATGATATTGAAGTCGTTAATGTACGAAACAATATTATGATTCCAATTCGGGTAGTCGCCGAGAATTTAAAATTCAACGTGAAATGGGACCAAAAGACACAAAATGTAAATATAGAACAAGCTTCTAATGCAATTTCCTTGACCGTTGGAAAGGATCAAGCTACAGTCCAGAACAACACCGTCCAACTTAATATCGCTCCACAAATGATCAAGAATACGGTTGTTGTTCCCCTACGTTTTGTTAGTGAAGAGATGGGTCTGAGAGTGGGCTGGAATAACAAAAACAAGATTGTTACGCTAACCAGCAATAATGTATTACAACCAGTTTCACCTCCTCATGGAAATGATGCAGGCACTAACCTGGTTCATGATATAACGTATGCCAATAATCAACTCGTCGTCTCATTGGACCGTGAAGTTGCTCCAGTCATATCTACACTTAAAAATCCCGAACGAATTATTTTGGATTTCCCATCCACCAACTTCGGAAATATGGGACAGGTCCCATCTGGAGGATCCATGGGAAGACTGGATGTTAACGAATTCCCAAGTGTTACTGACATACGTTATTCTCTTTTCAAAAATGAACCTCCTCAGGTTCGAATTGTAATCGAATTAAACAATATAAATTCGGTGAATTACACACAACAGACAATCGCCGGCAAATTTATCCTTGATCTAAGTATGGCAAATGAACCTGCACCTGCAACTCCTGTGAACAGCGGCAAAAAAATCGTCGTTATTGATCCGGGACATGGAGGAAGTGATCCAGGTACAATAAGTTACACCAAGCAACCTGAGAAACATTTTGCCCTTGCTTTAGGGCTAAAAGTGCAGGCTCTTTTGGAAAAGGAACCTGACATAGAACTAATGATGACTCGGGAAACAGACATCTACCCTACACGACCGGAACGTGTCAAACTTGCCAACGATCTCAACGCAGATGTGTTTGTATCTATACACGGTAACAGCGTCCCTGCTGCTCCTCAGATATCGGGAACTGAAACGTATTATTACCAACGTGAGAGTAGTAAAGCACTGGCGACTCTCATCCATAAAAATCTGATCGATGCCTTGGGATTTAAAGATCGTGGCGTTAAGAACGGAAACTACCAGGTCATTCGAGAAACCACGATGTCTGCGGTTCTTCTAGAAATCGGATTCTTAAGCAACCAGATGGAGGAGGAGGCCATGATGTCAGAAAGCAATCAAGATAAAGCAGCACAGGCCATTGTGGATGGGATAAAAGAGTATTTGAAGCTATAGGACAGTGAATAATTCAAGAGGATGTGCTTCTATGAAAAAAAGAATCTATGTGGCTATCGCAATATGTGCAATAAGCATACTAGTGGTAGGCTGTGGCAGCAAACCTACTTCTTCTAGTCCAGTACAGGGTTCCGATCCTGCTAATACGACACCAGCGCCAATAGCTAACCCAAGCGAAGAAAATGGAGAATCTCAAGAAATTGAGGTGTTTTACGCAGATGATCAATTATTACAAGTAGAGCAACGTAAGAAGGAAATTACATTTAAAGATGACTCCGAAAAATACAGTAAGACGTATGCGGCCCTTCAAAGTAGTGGTCAAACCGAACTAATTCCATTGTGGAGTAATATTGAACTACTTTCTGCTACTTTTGATCAAGGGAAATTAACGCTGGATGTGCATATTCCGGATGAAGCAAGATTAGGGTCTGGCGGAGAACTCTTAGCGATCGATGCTTTGAAAGGAACCTTTTTTCAGTTTGATGAAGTAACCCATATTGATTTGCTCGTTGATGGAGATGCAACTGACAGTTTAATGGGTCATGCAGAATTAGAACATCCACTAACCCGTGAATAGATCCATAGAAAACAATTCTCTGCTTGAAATGCGCTCTTTAGAATGGATATTGAAAAAAATTGCTGGTTTATCCGATGAGATTAAAGTCGCAACATACAAAGCATGATTTAAAAATAAAAAGCCATTCGCATCAATACTTTGCGAATGGCTCTTATTTTTTCGGTAAAAGGTGGACTTGCACTTCTTCTTGGTCAGGGAGTTACGAAGTTCCTTTTTGTTTACTTGCCTGCATCTGCTGGGCAAATCTCATCATCTCTTCAAACTCTTCCTCAGATACGGCATCCCCATCGTTGCTTATGTCTTGTACAATCGGAATTTCGGGTTTAGCTTTGGTTCCTTTGCCGTATGTACGGGTACGGGTTCCAGCTGCACCAGCAGCCTGTTTACCTTTGACCTTGGCCTGATCACGAATATATTGCACAGCTTTCTCATATGAGTTCACCTGCTTGAGCAACATATTGGAGGCAATGGCCTCAACGAAGTTACGGTTAATCCGCTGCTCTCCGCCAGATACAAGCAATGCCATCAGATAATGAATCAATACATTGATGACTTCACCAGGCAACTTGTAGCTCAGATCAATTTTCTCAAATATATCAATCAGATTGTCTGGTACTGCACCTGGGAAGAACGTCTGCAACAGGCGGGTATACGGTTCGTTACGCAACATCATATTGTATTGATGAATATCACACTTCGTCATGAATTGCGGAGGTACTTCGACGTAATATTCCATCTGTACCCCATGCTCAACAGGTGGTTCACCGGAGTCTTCTTTCCGCTCTGGCTCCTCCATATGCTGCCTCAGTGCCACGACCTTGGCTGCCTGTACAGTTTGTTGCTCATGGCGTTTCTTCGTCTGTCTGAACTGCATGCTCGCTTTATGCTGAAGATCATCCAGAATCAGCTGGCCCTGTGGAGTGAAGATATCATCTTCATCCAGCAGACGGCATACATCCTGCACACTGAGGTTGAACTTGTTCACCACATAATTCACAATGCCCAGTTGTTCATGATCGAACCGCAACTGCTCTACATGACGGCGATTGACCGACTCGCGCGGGAAACGCAAAATAATGTCGGCATAGTTCAAACTGTTTTCTTCCGCTGCATCGTTCGTGCCTGTCCGCTGGGCCGTCGTTGATACTTCAGACAAAGCCTGCTCCAACTCATAATCAATCACATGGGTATTCAATTCAAATATATCGTAAAAGGGAACAGAAATATTCTCTTTGTTGGCTGCCGGATAAGGCGCGTCCCCATTTTCCACTGCCGAGAAACCGGAACGCAGGGAAAGGACGGCAAATTTGCCAATCTTGTCACGAAGCAGCAGTGTCAAATGCTGTGTCCGGAAAAACTCTGCCGGAGAGAGCGGCGGTTGCAGCTCATATTCGTAGATGTAATCATCACTTTCCGGTATATATAGCCGTGAAGTCTGAAGTAGCCCCACTGCCTCAAGCTTGGATGTCTGCTCTAACAAATATTTGCGACCTTTTTCACTTGGCTCTAGCCCAAGTGTCATGAACAGCCTCCGTTGCTGTTCAAGCGGCGAATAACCGACCTGTTCACCGGGAAGATGCTGAAACAACAGCCGATACAAGCCAACCGCAAAAGCACCTACCATGGGCTGATATGCTCCTGTAAGCATACGGTCATCCAGGGCGCTAAGTCCAAACTCCCTGTATACGCAGTAGCGATGATGTTCAGTATAATGGTGCAGATTCTTCATGCGCATAGCCTGATCTCCTTCTCCCCAAAAGTATGTTTATCTATTCTATCATAAATGTCTGATCCTCAAATGTTCAAAAACAGGTAAAAAGATGGCCCGTTCTCGCTCCGTTTCGTCCTAGGTCGACATCATTCACGTTTTCGCCGAATTCAGCAAATTCCTAAAATAAAAATGTCGAGAGCCGCTAGAATACTATAAAAGCTGTAGCCGCAGAATACAAGGGAATATCTAAAGAGAATGTTCTCCAGATGTATATGAAGTACAAGTGTACAATAATCCTTCTAGTATAAATGAACAGCAAAAAAGCCTTCCCTTTGTACTCGTAAGCGTTTACGACAAAGACAAGACTTTTACGCGATTACAGTGGCATGCGTTACCTCGTTCCAACAATCTAAAACATTCTGTACCCACCCAAACGTAACTTCTGAATCGTCCAGCCACTGATTACCGCACCAGCCAGTCCCGCTACGCCCGTCATATAGTCCACAAGCTGGAAAGAACCCAGATGTGACATCAGAGACGACGAATGATCCCATAGAGAGTATACAACAACAGGCAGAATTACAATGATGAACAGATAGGAAGGGAACCAGGTGGTCTTCATCAGCATGTTCAGAATGAAACCGATACCAAACATCATAACAAAAAATAATACCATTAATACCAACACAGGTATAAATTGCATCGGGCGACATTCACCTCTTCTTTCACACTTTCGGGTTTCACTTCTGGATAGTAGTTAGTGTACCGCAAAAAATGTGGCGAAGCAACGAACTTTCTGGACAAATTTCCCTATATTTATGTACTGTTCATTTGCCCTTCTCCTTCATGTTGGGATACAATGTAAACGATAAAGCACTCACCCGTCCCTTATAGTGCGTGTTCAAAAAGACTGGTTTTCAGTGCGGACTTTTTGAACAACCTCTTATAGGGATTTGGAAATATACCTTGCAGGAGGAACACAACCAATGAACGAAGCCGCATCAACACTGGAGGGCTGGTATGCCCTGCATGATTTTCGCTCGATTAACTGGGCCGCCTGGAAAGCAGCAGATGATGAAGAACGCGCTGTAGCACTGGACGAGCTTCAGGAATTCTGGAAAGAATGGAAAGAAGTCGAGGATTCATCCAAAGGAAGTACCGTTGTGTATACGGTTGTAGGTCAAAAAGCAGACCTCGTCATGATGCATCTGCGTGAAACGCTGGAAGATCTGAAGGCTGTTGAGAACGCGTTTAACAAAACGATGTTTGCCCAATACACAACTAAGTCGTATTCCTACGTCAGTGTAGTGGAACTGAGCAACTATCTTGGCAAAGAAGGCGAAGACCCGATGCAAAATCCGGAAATTATCGCCCGTCTGAAACCCGTTCTGCCACAACGGCAATACATCTGCTTCTATCCGATGAACAAAAAACGTGAGCTGAATGACAACTGGTACATGCTGTCCATGGACGAGCGTCGTACCATGATGCGCAGTCACGGCATGATTGGTCGCAGCTATGCCGGTAAAGTGAAACAGATTATTACCGGCTCCGTCGGTTTCGACGATTGGGAATGGGGCGTTACGCTATTTGCGGATGATGCACTTCAGTTCAAAAAACTCGTCTATGAGATGCGTTTCGATGAAGTTAGCGCGCGTTATGGCGAATTCGGTTCGTTCTATGTGGGAAGTCTGTTGAACGAAGGAACACTGGAAGACATGCTTAAGCTGTAAACATGATGCCAAGCACAATAATGCACCGCGACATCTCCTGAAAAGGATACTGTCTGCGGTGCTTTATTGTGTATCAATATTCTACTACCTCAAGCTTGATTTAGATCTATATAGTTTGAACTATTTATTTATACAAAAACGGAAAGGACAGAAAAAACCTGAAAAAGCGAAGCTACATCGGAAGCATAGGCTATTCTGTCATTGAAGTGGATGTGTAAACATCTTTAGTTCAACTTATATAAAGTCTTAATCTTCATCCTCCTCATCTACCGCTTTCAGCGATTCGAGAAATTCGGCAGTGGCCCGGTCACGGTCCCGCCCCTTCTCTTTAAGCCGCTCAATCGCAGGCATAATGAGAATATCCACTTCTTTCTGCACAATGTATGCCAGATCGTATTGATCCTGTTCCTCCAGATAACCACCGACCTGCATCAGGGCGTTGTATCGATCCAGTTCCTCACGCGTTAATAGTCCCCGGACCTGAACACTGCAATGTCTCATCCAAAAAACCGCCCTTTCTTCAGGACTAGCGGGATACCACCAATGATGAACAGATAACGCAGATCAACCAGCTTCTTCAGCTGAGCCGCTTTCCAGCCTTTGTATTTCTTGCCGCCTACAACGGCAATAGCTTCCCCTTTACCCAATGAGGCAACCGTGCCTTTGCTCGTAAATACAAAAGGTTGAGGCTGTTTCTTGCGAATGGATGCCACAACGTTCTTGGCGCAGTTCACACCCTGCTGCATCGCAATCTGGGCTGTTGGCGGATAAGGTCGTCCTTCAGCGTTGAACACAAGTGAATTATCACCAATGACATAGACATGCTCGTGTCCAGGAGCACGCAGATAATCATCTACTTTCACACGTCCTCGCATCACTTCAAGACCTGCCTGTTCAAGCAGTGAGTTACCGCGAATACCGCCGGTCCATACGACTGTAGCCGCATCGAGCTTTTCACCCTCACCTACAATAACCCCGTCCGGGAGACATTGCTTGATCGGAACACCAATTTTGAAAGTAACGCCCTTCTTCTTGAGCACATTCATCGCATGCTCTACCAGTTCCGGATCAAATCCAGGTAAAGCTGAAGGCGCTGCCTCTACATTGTAGATGTGCACATGTTTTGGATTCACGTCGAACTCCTTGCACAGCTGTGGAATACGATCTGCAAGTTCAGCTACGAATTCAACACCACTGAAACCCGCTCCACCTACGACAAACCGAATACGATTTCGTTTGTTATCGTTTTTGTACATCGCAAATTGATATTCGATGTGTTCTCGAATCAGTCTGACCGAGTTAATGCTGCGGATTGTCATGGCGTGATCGAGCATCCCCGGAATACCGAAGGTCTCAGGCTCACCGCCTAGTCCAATAATCAGATAATCATAGGATAACGTGCCGTCCTCCAGAATAATCTTCCGATCCTGCAGACGAATCTCCTTCACGGAAGACTTGACCAGATCAATTTTGAACTCATCAATCAGCTTGGAAATAGGGACTCTTGCATGCTCAATGGTATCCGTGCCGGCTGCCGGCATATGTAGATGTGTAGTAATATAATGATAATCATGCCGGTTCACCAATGTGACGTCGGCCTCGTTATAGTTCAATTCCTTCTGCAGCCGCTGGGCTGTCAGAATCCCGCCATAGCCCGCGCCGAGGATGACGATTTTGGGAATACTGCTCATGTCTATACCCCTTCCGGTTTCACTTGCACCAGCCCGATCTTGGGTGAGATGCAAAATGCACATACTTACAAATATTGATGAGGTCTTGCCCATTATGACGACAAATGTTAACTTCGCGAATTTATTTAAACGTTTGCATCAATTTCATAACTCACTAAAAATGGATTTTATGAAACTAGATATCGACATATTGAACTGTTTTGATCTATATCTAGACTTGATTGAAGCAACTAAAGGGTTTATGAAATTGATACGTTTGCACGCAAGTTATCGTTTCAAGTTGTGAAATTAACCACAAGATTCTACAAAACACGGGCTCTCTCTTCATATTACATATTGACTCTAAATTAGACAAAAAAACACATAGTACAGGTCAAGGATATCTGTATTTCTAGTAAAGATCAAGGTTTTTTTTGTTATTTTTCATAACCTTTCATTTCCAATTTCATCCTATTCTCATCTGATCTTCATCAATTGTTCCCAGTTTCGTGACGCCGCTAACTTTGCAACCCTGAATACACCGTTTATAATAGGAAAGACAGTTCAGCACCAATGCCGGTTACGTTACGTAGCCTGCACATTCTTTCTGTTAACTACCTATTAAAATATGAAAGGTGTTGTTGATTCTTGACTGCACAAAATTCCAGTCATGATATGACTGATTTACTTATTATCGGTGGAGGCCCTGCGGGTCTGTTCGCCGCGTTTTACGGTGGGATGCGTCAGGCATCCGTTACACTGGTTGAAAGTATGCCACAGCTTGGCGGACAGCTTGCCGCTCTTTACCCGGAGAAATACATCTATGATGTAGCCGGATTCCCGAAAGTAACGGCTCAGGAACTGGTGAATAACCTGGTTGAGCAAATGAGTCATTTTAACCCGAACATCCGCCTTGAAGAAAAGGTTGTATCGGTGGAGAAAAAGGATGAACAACATTTCGTCGTGAAGACGGATGAGAATGAATATCATGCCAAAGCCGTCATTATTACAGCTGGTGTAGGTGCATTCGAACCACGTCGCCTGGAGCTTGAAGGTGCTGCCAAGTTCGAGAAGAGCAACCTGCACTACTTCATCAGTGATCTGAATGCCTTCGCTGGCAAAAAGGTATTGATCAGTGGCGGCGGTGACTCCGCGGTAGACTGGGCACTCATGCTGGAGCCTATCGCTGAGCAAGTGACGCTGATCCATCGCCGGGACAAGTTCCGTGCGCATGAGCACAGTGTCGAAAACCTGATGAATTCCAAGGTGAATGTCGTTACACCGACCGAAATCACGGAACTTCATGGGGATGACACGATTACCAAAGTAACCCTTTCCCATGTGAAAACCAAAGAAACTCAGGAAATCGAAGTAGATGACGTGATCGTTAACTTCGGATTTGTCTCTTCTCTCGGACCAATTGCCGAGTGGGGTATCGAAATTGACAGTAACTCCATCGTTGTTGATTCCCGCATGGAAACATCTATTCCAGGAATCTTCGCTGCCGGAGATATCACAACATACCCAGGTAAACTGAAGCTGATCGCTGTCGGATTCGGCGAAGCTCCAACAGCCGTCAACAATGCAAAGGTATACTTCGATCCGGATGCCAAATTGTCCCCAGGACACAGCAGTAACATGAAACGCTAGTTTTGCTGAAATAACATATATTGATACAAAAAAGGGTATCTTACTCCTGAGTGAATCCATATCAGGAGGGATACCCTTGTCTTATATATGCCCGCTGTGTAACGGTCTGGTTGTACCGGAGCAGGCTTGCCCCCACTGCCTTCAGGGACTGTTAGAATGCGGCAAATTGGATGATTACACCGGACCATACAGCCCCTACGTATCCCACCCTTCCTCTGACACGGCAGACGAAGTCGAAAACGTTTGCAATCATGTGATGTACTGTCACCATTGTCAGACGAGCACGCCATGGCCTGTCTCACTATGGGACTTGTCCGGAAACCTGTAACATTGCCTGCAATGAGGATCTCTAGTGAAGAATGGCAGATACGTCGGTACCCAGTTTGCGCTTATGGATTTCTGCCAACAGCAGTGCGATGAAATCTCGTTCGAGATTCAACTCAATCGCTTTATGGTAGGAATCCAACAACATCTCATCGGATAACATAGCCATTTCCCGCCACAACCTTTCCTTTTTTTTCCTCAAAACTATCATATCAGAGATTCATATAGAGAACAAGCGTTCTTGTTATCCACAACGTTATGTGGAAATCCTGTGCATAGTTTGTTGATAAATGGAAAAAATACAGAGTAATCAACATGTATAGTGTGGACAATATTTATGCACAGGAAGTTTGTACTACTGTCAGAACGTTTATCAGCGTATTTTTTTTGGAATAAATTCATAGTTTCAAGACTTGTTGCGAGTAAATTACCCAGTAATGTAAAATTTCAAACGGTTTTCATACCGTTTTCTTCTATATATTATCGGTTTTTCTTGAATTTTCTTGAGTTTTCCCATTCATTTTCTATTGAGGTCTGGTATTCACTTCCAAAATCCAGATCTTACCTGAATAATCCAGTCCATAATCAAATCCAAGCTGACCTACACCAGGGAACTGACTTTCCATAATGTACGTACATGTCAGTGTAAGTGAACGCATCTCCCGGCGTTTATGTCGACCTGATATATGTGGCAGGGATAAACCAAGAGCTCGCCTTCCTGATAACATGGTGCCACCCTTGCTCAGATTTGTCACACAGAGCCCAGGACGAGCGAGTCGCCCTACTAAAGAGCGGAATACCCAGCCTCGTTCGGTTTTGACAACTTTGACTCTGTAATCAACAGGTCTCCCTTGAATCGTTGCCAGATGAATGCCTTGCTGGATCAAGTACCTGCGTCTAGCCTTTACACGCACCAGAGAGCGATACATCTGGCTGAAACTGGCGAAAGAACGGGTTGTCTTCATATGAGTGTATCGATAAGCCCCACCGCTCGCCGATACCCGGATGACACCGTAACCTCCGCCTCCTACAATAGGTTTGACATAAACCATTCCATAACGACTGAGCATTTGCAGCAGATTACCCGAGTTGAATGCCTTGGTCTGTGGGATATGGACAGCCGCTACCGGGTATTTCATCAGAGCCGCTGTCTTCCGCCATTTGCTTGCAAGTTGTCTCGACATGGGTTGATCTCCTTCCTTGAAACAATAGTCCTTCCTTATACATACTCAACAGAAGCCTTGCTTTCTTGGATGTCTGTCCACGGCAAAGGCCCCTTTTCCATGTAACCTGTCCCAGGGGTGATGGCGGAAACGGGAACAAGCACCCGGTTTCCTTTTCAAACAAGTCAATCTGTCGTATGCTACTAAGGAATGGCTTGGAAGGGCTTAAATATGAGGATCTAAGGAGCGTTCAGAACAAATGGAAGCATTTTTCAAATCACTTTATGGCGTAGCCTATTTTGCAATGTCGATCGTTCTGGTAGCTGTTACGGTACTTCTCTTTGTCACAGGTATTCGACTGTTTATGCAAAAGCGTAATCGCGGCTTTGCCGTGAGTTGTCTTATATTTGCCTGTTTCATCGTCTTTATCATTGTTGTTATGCTAACTACGCCCTTCTCTGCCACACCGCCGGGTTCACCGGAAGCCATGGCTGCCCTTCTTCACTTCGGGTAGTTGAACCTCTGTAGAAGGAGATGCTTATGAAACGTACTAATGAAACCTTAGGAATTATTGATATCGGCTCGAACTCCATTCGTCTAGTTATATATGAACTGGATCAGGACGCAGCCTATCGCATCATTCATGAAGACAAATACGCCGCTCGTCTGAGCAGCGTTGTTGAGCCCGATGGTACCATCCTTCGCCATTCTTTGGATAAAGCCATCACCATCTTGCGTCAATTCAAAGCGACCTGTGAAGCGTATCAGACCAAACTGATCCGTGCAGCAGCTACGGCAGCCATTCGTAATGCAAGCAATGTCCTGCAGATTATTGAATGGCTGGAGACAGAGACGGGGCTTACCATCGAATGTGTATCCGGAGATCGGGAGGCCTATTACGGTTTCCTTGGTGTTACTCAGTCCATTGATCTGGCAGACGGTTTCGTCGTAGATATTGGAGGCGGCAGCACAGAGATCACGGTCTTTCGGGATCGGAAGAGGTTACATAGCATCTCCCTCCCTATTGGTGCAGTGAATTCACATGCCCGTTACGGGGACGAAGATCAGTGGACCGAGGCGAATGCAAATGCATTATGCAACGAAGTCATTGAGGCTCTCCGTGGACAGGATTGGATTCGTGAGCATCCCGGCCTGCCACTCATCGGACTTGGCGGCACAATGCGTACACTCGCCAAAGTGGAACAGAAGCGTACCCAGTATTCTTTGCCTGTCACCCATCATTATGAGATCAGTGAGGAAGCGATGGAGAACATCGCTAACTCCTTGCCTCACCTCACCTCGGCACAGCGCAAAAAGGTACCTGGGCTCGCCAAAGATCGCGCAGACATCATTGTGCCCGGCGTACTGATCCTGCGAACCGTCTTCCAGTTAATTCAGGGAGATCGTTATGTGGTTAGTGGTGCGGGTCTACGAGACGGGTTATTGCGAGATTACATGGCTGGAGGTCAGCCAGTCGTTCCGGACGCGCTGAAGGACAGTATCCGCAACTTTATCCATTTTGGTCCGCCTATTCCAGAGAAACGTCTGCAACGGATTCATCAGGATACGGTTACCCTGTATACGGCATTACAAGGTACCCCTCCTGATCAAGCAGATGCCCGAATCCTGTATGCATCTTCCATGCTGCACATGGCAGGTAAGCAGATTAACTATTTCCGTTATACACAGCACTCGGCCTATTGGATCATGAATTCAAGTATCTATGGACTTTCTCATCGGGAGACCATTCTAAGTGCCAGTGCAGCTGATTATCATCCCAAAAAAAGAACGCCCCAGCTTCTGAATAAGCACCGGGACATTCTGAAAAACTCGGATGAGCGGCATGCTCATCGTATTGGCTCTCTGCTGCGCTTATCGGAAGCCATCAATCGATCCGAAAGCATCGCTGCGATTGAAGCAACAAAAGAAAACGACTCGCTGCAGGTGCAATTCACCTGTACAGCTGAGCCGTTACTGGAACTTGATGGCCTGGAAGAGGCTGTCAAGGATCTGAAGGAAGCCTGGGGAGTTACGTTAACGCACTCCATTCAGCAGGCTTCCAAGGGATAATACCCATGGCCTCCGTCTGACTTCTCAGCGGGGGCTTTTCATTTTTTACAAATACATAATTGCCACCAGGCATAAGCTCTCTGGCTTTGACATTATCCATAAGGGACAGATTAAGAATATCGACCAGCATCTTCTTCAGCTCTGGATCAAATACGGGACACATCAGTTCAATTCTTCGATTCAGGTTACGTGTCATCCAGTCTGCACTGGAGATGAATACATCGGGGTTGCCGCTATTTTCAAAATAAAACAACCGTGAATGCTCCAGAAAACGATCCACAATGCTAATGACCCGAATATTCTCACTGAGCCCCTCTACCCCCGGACGCAGACAACATACACCACGCACAATCAGATCGATCTGCACGCCGGCTTGAGAAGCCTCGTACAATTCATCAATCATTTCCTGATGGGATAAGGAGTTGATCTTGGCAATGATTCTGGAAGGTTTGCCTTTCAGCGCATGCTCTGTTTCTCTACGAATCAGTGCAAACAGCTCATCCTTCATACCATCTGGAGCTACACGGAACGCCTGCAATGCCTTCGGACCGGAGTATCCGGTAATCTCATTGAACAATTCGGATGCATCTTCCCCAATAATCGGATTAGAGGTGAATAGTCCCACGTCCGTATACACTTTGGCTGTGCTCTCATTATAGTTACCGGTTCCTACATGGACATAACGTCTCAGTCCCTGCTGTTCCCTGCGTACGACAAGAATGATTTTGGCATGGGTCTTCAGTCCAACTAGTCCATATACCACGTGACATCCAGCCTTCTCCAGCTTACGGGCCCAAGCAATGTTGCGCTCTTCATCAAACCGGGCTTTCAGTTCCACCACCACCGTGACCTGCTTACCACTCTCAGCGGCAAGTGCAAGTGCCGGAATAAGGCGTGAATCGCCATTGACCCGATATAAAGTCATCTTGATGGCCAGAACTCTTGGATCTTCCGAAGCCTCCAATATAAAATCGGTGACCGGCTCAAACGATTCGTATGGATGATGCACCAGTACATCGCGTTTGCGCAGCAGCTCAAAATGACTTTCTCTTGGCAGAAACTCAAGTGGGTAGACTGGCTTCACCGGACTGTACTTCAGATGTGAGAAACTTTCCAGACTGTCCACAAATCCCGCCAGAAAACTCAGATCGAGTGGTCCATCAATTTCATATACCGGGTCCTGAATATCAAATTCATCCTGCAATTCCAATAAGGCATCCGGTCGAAAATCCTTGCAGACTTCCAGTCGTACAGGAGCCCCGCGGCGTCTGCGTCGCAATTCTTTTTCAATAGCCTCAAGCAGATCTTCCGCTTCTTCTTCATTAATGAACAGATCCGCATTGCGGGTCACTCGGAATTCCTGTGCAGCAAGTGAGATATATCCGCTAAATAGCGTATGGATATGATGTTTGATAAGGTCTTCAATCAGTATGAATGTTTTCTTTTTGCTATTCGCCCGAATGGGAGCCTGAACTACCCGCGGCAGATTGGAAGGCACCTGAACAATAGCCATAAACGGCTCTCCCTCTTGCTCCCCTTCCTTCTGTAACATCACGGACAGATAGACAGACTTGTTGTGTACCAGTGGGAACGGGCGACTCTGGTCAATCGCCATCGGTGTGAGTACCGGAAAAATAATTTCATGAAAGTATTGGTCCATTGCGCGCTGCTGTGTCACATTAAGATCTGTATATTCCTGAATGTTCACGCCTTTCTTGGCGAGTAGACGAATGAGTTCACGATACGTTTTATACTGTTCGGCGACCATGGTCCCGGTTCGTTTGATCAATCTGCGGTACAATCCCGAAGGCGTGTATCCTGTAAAATCTTTTTGCGTGAATCCGGCCTTGATCTTCTCTTTTGTCTCTGCCACCCTTACACTGACGAACTCGTCCAGATTACTAGCGACAATGCCGAGAAATCTCATGCGTTCCAGCAGAGGCGTTGTTGGATCCTGGGCCTCCTGAAGTACGCGCCGATTAAATTCAACCCAACTCAAATCACGATTAACGTAGTTACCTGTTTTGACGTCTCTATGCATGTATGGCCTCCGAATGTGTTGCATATCTATTCTTGGTTAGAAGTTCTCATATAATTGTACTATTCGTAATCAACATCAAGCGTCAGCGCAGTGTAAACGCTACGTAAAATTTATGTAAATGATACCTCATGGCCGCAACTTTTTCCATCCCTTTACAAAGGTCAATAGACAGAGTAAAGTGAAGTACAGTGTGATTTGGTCCGGTTGCTTGTTCTCATTCCAAATATATTTGATTAAAGGAGTATATAATGAAATCCAACAAACCTAGAACGTTACAAAAAAATATAGAGTTTTTCACGGCTGCACTATCTCAATGTATGGTAAGCGCGTGGCAGGAAGACCCGGCTGGTGTCTATTGCGAGGTCGGTTGTGGCATTGTGGAGCGGATCAGTGAAGACAGTGTACGCATTCGAAACAATGACGGAACAAAGAGCCATTATGCACGAGATATCACGATGTTCCAGACTGAAAAATAATTTTGCTTAAATACGTAAAAAAGACTAGCTTTCCGAAACAAGGTGTTGTATACTCTTGCCACAAGGAAAGGAGGTGCGTCAACATTTCTAATGTCATGTTGAACGTGTCCCTTACCCGATCCACTAGCTCAAATTAAAAGAGTCTGGTGGAGGCGCGGGATACGGATCAATGTTTCAAAAAGCGCCACGGGTAGAAAAGCCGTCTTCGGACGGCTTTTTGTTTTCTCATTTTCTGTAGAGAGGTTGAGAAAACACCCGAAATATTGGAAATGGACCCTTTAGCAGAGCAAACCAGGATGGCTATAATTAGGATGCAACTCAACCTAAATCCGAGGAGGCATCTTGTAATGTTCAAAAATGTAAGGGGTTTCAAGACATCCATCATGTTGGCTTTTGTTTTGTTATTCACCTCCATCATGTTGCCCGCAGGTCAACATGCCAGCGCAGCACCAAGTTTCGCCAAAGGAGCCGACATCAGTTGGGTTCCCGGAATGGAAGCCCAAGGCTACAAATGGAAAGATAAAAACGGGGTGCAGCGTGACATCATTGATATTTTGAAAAAAGACTATCAAATCAACTCCGTTCGCATTCGGGTATTCGTTAATCCTTCGAATGATTATGGGAACGGTTACATGAATAAGGATCGTGCGGCTGCACTCGCACAACGTGCCAAAAATGCTGGCATGAGTGTGATGCTTACCCTGCACTATAGCGATTCCTGGGCAGACCCTGGTCAACAGACCAAACCTGCTGCCTGGAAAAACTATACGTTCCAACAGCTCATGGATGCGGTATGGAACCACACTCGTGAAGTTATGACGGCGATGCAAAGCAAAGGCGTTACCCCGGACTGGGTACAGATCGGTAATGAAACAAGCAACGGCATGTTATGGGAAGATGGCAAAGCATCCACCAACATGAAAAACTATGCGTGGCTGGTGAATACAGGCCATAATGCAGTAAAATCCCTGAGCAGCGGCACCAAAACCATTGTGCATCTGGCAGGTGGAGATGATAACGCCCTCTATGTATGGAACATTGGTGGTTTGATCAATAACGGAGCTAATTTTGACATGATTGCCATGTCCCTCTATCCTTCAGCTTCTGGCTGGAACACCGCTGTAACAAATACGGTAAACAACGCCAAGGATATGATCAACCGTTATGGCAAAGAGATCATCATCTCCGAAATTGGCATGGACAATAACCAGGCTGCAGCTGGAAAAAGTTTTGTTGCTGCGATGAAAAACCAAATCCGCAATTTGCCAAACGGCAAAGGAAAAGGTGTATTCTACTGGGAGCCTCAGGCTACACCAGGATACAACGGCGGCTACGGCAAAGGCGCGTGGCAGTCTAATATGATGCCGACGGCTGTCATGGAAGGATTTATTGACTAGAACACGGAGAGGTTAGAAGTTTGGATGGGAGCAGTGGTGGCGTTCCGGTGGCGGATCGTTCTTATGATCGCTGTTATCCCCAGATTTTATGAATTCCCTTATTAGGGAAAAATCCGGGGATAAAGGCGAACGCTTCGCTTCTTCAGAATCGATTCCGCCCCCTCCACTACGTTGCTGCTCCTTGAGACACTTCTAAAACCGTGTGTAGGCAAATGGATTAGGGTAATGTAGGGCAGAAGGCGCTATCCCTGGTGGGAGTAGCGCCTTCTTGTGATGAGGTGCGCTAAGGGTGCGTTCCGGTGGCGGATCGTTCTTATGATCGCTGTTATCCCCAGGTTTTATGAATTCCCTTATTAGGAAAAATCCGGGGATAGCTTATGCTTCCGATGTAGCTTTCTTGCAGAAAGCTTTCAGGCGAACGCTCCGCTTCTTCAGAATCGATTCCGCCCCCTCCATACGTCGCTGCTCCCTTGAGACACTTCTAAAATCGTGTGTAGTCAAATGGATTAGGGTAATGTAGGGCAGAAGGCGCTATCCCTGATGGGAGTAGCGCCTTTTTGTGATGAGGTGCGCTAAGGGTGCGTTCCGGTGGCGGAACATTCTTATGATCGCTGTTATCCCCAGATTTTATGAATTCCCTTATTCGGGGAAAATCCGGGGATTAAGGCGACCGCTTCGCTTCTTCAGAATCGATTCCGCCCCCTCCACTACGTTGCTGCTCCTTGAGACACTTCTAAAACCGTGTGTAGTCAACTGGGATTAAGTAGTCAGGTAAAACAAGGGCAGAAGGCGCTATTCCTATGGGAGTAGCGCCTTTTTGTGATGAAGTGCGTTAAGAGTGCAGCGTGGTGGACGTTCCGGGGGCGGATCGGGCACTTCTCAAGTGTGTCGCGATCAATCGAGGGGGGGTGCACCACTCGGGCTGGAGACTGATGTTCTTTTGGCTTACATATGAATATAATAAGTTTATTGAGATAACACATAGGATCAACTTCTTATTGGAGCGGGGGAAAATGGATGAGTTTTTTAAAAGGGATAGGTCAATTGGCTGGGGAAGTTACCGGAAAAGTGTTGGGCGGCAGCGTGAGGGTTGTCGGTGAGATTGCAGGAAGCCCCTTTATCAAAGAAATCGGGAACGGCGTAGAGAAAGCCACGATAAATACAGGCAAAACCGTGGGACAACTGGCTAGCGGGACATATGATCTTGCCAGTGGTGCAATTCGAAAAGATGGTACCGCCATAGACGCGGGGCTTGCCGATATTGGAGGTGCTGTAACCAATACTGCAAAAGGTGTAGCGATATCAGCCAAGTATGTATATAACAGCGGTAAAGATGTTGTTGTGGGCATGAAAGAGGAAGATAAGGACAGAGTCAAGCTGGGTGCCAAGAATCTTTTAGCTGCTGCTGCGGTAACAACAATCGCTGTCGGTGTCATTGATGCAGTTGATGGGCCTGAAGGTATAGATACTTAGGAATCCGGATTAGATCACCAATAACACGACAACTGCAGAAACACAACTTAGCAGGGCAACAAAAATATGTAGACAACTAAATGAGATTTTTTCAAGAACAATTCGCTGTTTCTTCTGAATAAGACACGAGTAGACAAACACTGTCACCACAACGGGCAAATATAAATGAACATCAGGACCATCCGTGCTCGGGAGCAATTTATTAATATATCCACCTATCGATTCGTTGAGCATCATAAACCCATATACAATACCGATTATCGCTGAAATAGAAAACTGAAATAATGTCCGAACTACATTATTCTTTGTAAAGAACAAGCCACCTTTACGGCACAGGTCGTTGACCATAATATATCTGTTGCCTCCTCGTTTTTCGATTACTCTTTTTAGTTGCTGCTCCTGTATTTTACCATAATGTTGATCCAGCTACTTTTTAGTTTTTGTTGAGCTAACGTCCCCGCTCAAACAAAAAATTGCCCTGTCCACCGGATCGGCAGACAGAGCAGTGATGGCGATACCAGAATACCTCTATGTTCAGCTTACCTTAGCAAGTCTCATGGCACGCATCGATGCGGCAGCGTATACGATAAGCGCTGTCCAGATCAGCGCGAAACCAACGAGCAGAACTGGCGAGACCGTTTCCTTGAACACGAACACACTCAGGATCAGCATGATTGTCGGCCCGATATACTGCACAAAGCCGAGTGTGGACAACGACATTCGAGCAGCCGCCCTTGCAAAGAACAGCAGTGGCAACGCCGTCACCACGCCGGAAAGCAGCAGTTCGAAGAACATCGGCGCAGGTAGCGTCCATGCCGTTGCTTTTCCTACTATGGCTAAATAGATCCAGTAGCCTAGTGCGACGGGTAGAACTACAGCGGTCTCCGAAAATAAACCCACAGAAGCGTCTTGCTTAATCTTCTTCTTCGCCAGACCGTACAAGCCAAATGACACGGCCAGCGAGATCGCGACCCATGGGAAACGCCCGTAGTCGATGGCAATGATAAGCACCGCGACACCAGCGATGGCAATCGCGAGCCATTGCCCACGGTTTGGCTTTTCATGAAGGAAGACAACCGCCAGCAGCACATTCAGTAACGGGTTCAAATAATAGCCCAGACTTGTCTCAACCACATGACCGTTGTTAACTGCCCAGATGAAGATCAGCCAGTTAATAGCAATTAGCAGCCCACTCGCGGTAAGGGACAGCAGGGTCGAACGACTGGTCAAGATGCGCTTCATGTCACCCCAACGACGTTGGACGACAACGAAAATTCCCATAAAGACAAATGACCAGACGACCCGGTGCGATAAAATCTCACCTGCCGGTACATTTTCAAACAACTTCCAATACAGCGGGAGAACCCCCCACATGATATACGCAATGATTGCGTTGATTAATCCATTATTCATAACGATATCCCCTCTTATTGCTCTAATGTCTCAACGGATTATACGCCTCGATCCTCGTTTAAGTAAAGGGGTAATAGGTCATACCGGAATCCATGCCTAGTTCAAATGACTTTTCTTTGAGCAAAAGCTTCACGTTAGTATAAACTAGTTCATTCCCGATCCATAAATCTTGCTTCCCCACCAAATAGTTTATCTGCAACTAAATCTCCATCTTTACTAAAGGCTCTTATTGTCCATGTATCCTCAGAGTACTCATCTAATACAAACAGAACATAATTATCAGTAACCTCTTTCAAATGGTAGCCATCAAGATTTGCTTTGACATTCTCAAGAGATAATTCATAGTTTTCCAAGGGCATAACACTCTCCATGTGATTTCCAAGGGCAACATATTTGATATTTGATTCCCTAGCTGTTTTTACCGCGACTACAAAATAGTTTGAATCACCAATCCCAGCAGCTTCAAATGGTTTGCCCTCCTCAATCCAATGACCATCTGTACTTATACCATAACGATATAGAACTCTGAACTCCTTCTTTAATCCAGCAATCCCAAAAGTCTTATCTTGGTTGTCTTCAAACAACACTGCTTTCCCAAAATCATTAATTTCTTCAGATCGCACAATTTTGACGTCACCTGGTATTACATTTATTTCTTTGAAACGTAATCCATCTAGCGCCCCAAATAAAAAAATCCCCAGTATCAATATGCTTACAATAAGTTTTATCTTTTTCATTAACGGTCCCCCTGGGTACAACGACAAAGAACTTGTCTCTTTGATAAGACGTCAAACTGCCCTTAAGTTCTAATCTCAATACGCATACAGTACATTGGCACAATTAAAAAGCAGCCGACCCTTTTGATCAACTGCCGAATGGTGTTCATTTATTGATGTTTCATGGTAGCGTCACTTTGATCCTAATCTGGTTACTTTCACTTTCCTCCAACATGAAACACACCAATTACGGTTTCACCATCCTTGTCATACAGTGGAATATCCCACCCGTCTGGTGATCTGCTGTTCTGTATCGCAATAGCTTCTTCAGGTGTTTTTGGTTGCTCGCCATCCATGTCTTTTTTCAGCAGATATCCTTCTGTACCATCCACACCAGTAGCCAGGATTAAATCAGGTTCCGTTTCTGGAGAAGTCGCATATGCGGCAGAACCATATGTCTGTCCATTCTTATTTTTCGGATAAAGAGAAGTGATGTGAATTTGATTCATCGCATTTTTAACGTTTGGATATTGGGATAACCCCGAACCACTCGATACACTAATCATTAAAGCCACAAAGATCAATAGTATAACTCCATTAGAATACATCTTCACAACTGTTCACTCCCTTATACTTTTAGGCTCGCAGAAAATCTGATTAAAAGAAGTAGGCCTTCCATATAATCGCATTTACATCCCATATTTAGAATAATATAACATAGATTCAAAGGAGTATTTGGAAGTTGAACGATAATCATCTAACCTGTCTAACTTTATTGCAGAACATCCCTCTTCGATAACATAAAAAAACGGACACCGATCTGTGGAGATCAGCGTCCGTTTGTATGTTCCATATAATAATTTAAAAGTGTTACTTCACTTCGCCAACAACGGTAAAACGCTCGTTTTTGTGTTGTGGGTTCTCAATCTCATCAACCAAAGCAATCGCATAGTCAGCATAGCTGATGTAGCTGTTGCCCTCGCTATTCACGAGAATAACATCGTTGCCTGCTTGATATTTGCCGGTGCGTACGCCTTCTGGATTAAAGAATCCAGCCGGGCTCAAGAATGTCCATTGAATACCTGAAGATGCTTGCAGATCCTGCAAGTTTTGGCCTTGGTTCGTTGCAGTTGCTTTGTATGCATCAGGGAATCCTGGGGATTCAAAGAGACGCAATGTCTTGGACTCGTCTGTGAACAGACTTCCTGCTCCACCCACAACGATCAGACGAGTATTTGGTGCATCTTTCAGGATGTTGATCAACGCTTGTCCTACTTCCACATGCAGGTTTTCTTTACCCGCCGGTGCACCAAATGCATTTACAACCACATCGAACGCTTTAACATCTTCAGCTGTAAGATCGAATACATCTTTCTCCAGCGTATTCAGGCTTTTATCTTCCAATTTGGATGCATTACGAACGATTGCCGTTACTTTATGCCCTCTGTCTGCCGCTTCTTTCAAAATTACACTTCCTGCTTTGCCTGTTGCACCAATGATTGCAATATTCATCATGATCTCTCCTTTAAATTATCAATATTGTTTATGTTGATCTTTATATTGTAACTATAATTGTTACAACTAAACTTGTCAACCGTATTCTCTTCTCTCTTTAAAACCTCGTAAAATGAAAAGATTTGTAGTAGGATTTCTACCTTTTATCGTTCTTCATTCCGAATTAGAAAGGCCCTGTCCATCCATAGATGTACAAGGCCTCCTAACTATAAAATGTATCAGCAATGGGCTAACAATGTAGCCTGACCAGGTGGTTCGTTAACCTTCATATTGCTTAGATTTAATGCATCCATGCATTTTTTTACGTCATGCGATTAGTTGTTCCCTTTTTAAAGACAGTCCATTCGCTTCAACAGATAGGAAAGCTGATGGGTTCCCAATAAGATTCGTACTCGTTGCATTTCCAGGTATTCCTGTAGTTATAACACCTGCGTTGTATGTGCTTACCCCGAGAGGAAAGAGATAGTTCCGTCCCGCATTGTTATCCCATGTACCGCTACCGTTGTTAAATACCGCTTCCAGTCCCGTAGCAGTTCCTACATCAATGGTAATTTTGTTATATCCGGTGAGCTCGGATGCCGGAATGGCAACGCCTGGTGGTGTCGTCCAATTACCTCCTGCAGGGCGGTAATGAATATTGGGCTGGGCAAAACCCTGCTTGTAGTAGATGGTTACACTGTTACTTTTCGGAGCATCATCGGTCGTTACGCTTAACTCAGCACTTGCATCCGATTTGTTCTGTGCTGCATCATAGGCCGTGACTGTATAAACATAACTCGTTGATGCCTTCAGGCTATTATCCGTATATGCAGTTGTCGTACTCGTGCCGATTTTGACACCGTCACGGAACACTTCATACCCGGTTACGCCTACATGGTCGGTCGACGGATTCCAAGCCAATGTTACACGATCAGCCGCTTTTGCAGTCACGGTCAGACCGGTTGGTACGCTTGGGGGTGTTATATCCACGTGAGGCGCTCCTTGTGTAATGACTCCGGAATTATAGGTACTAACCCCTAATGGAAACTGATAATTTTTTCCTCCATTATTATCCCATGTGCCACTACCATTGTTAAACACAGCCTCCAGCCCCGTCGCTGTACCCACATTGACTGTCATCTTGGTGTATCCGGGCAACTCGGCTGCCATCATTTTCACACCCGGAGCAGTCGTCCATGTCCCCCCTGTTGGACGATAGTGAATATACGGGTTCGGATAGCCCTGTTTATAATATATGGTTACCGCATTACCTTCTTTGGTACGTACCGACAGAGCCACACTAGCAGGTGAAACGTTGCCTGCTGCATCTATCGCTTTAACCGTATATACGTATTCTGTTGCCGGTGCAAGGGACTCATCCGTATAGTTTAGTTTGGTTGATTCCCCTACTTTTGAACCGTCTCGATAGATTTCATATTTTGCTACTCCGTAATTATCCTGGCTGGCTGACCAGTCAATTGTCACAGCGGATGAGGTAGCATGCTGTACAGCTACATTTGCAGGCGCTGTTGGTGGCTCTGTATCTGCTGCCAACGTTTGGATCTGTACAGTTGAACTGGCGGAAGAGACATTATTCCCCTTGTCTCTCGCCTTTATACTATATGCATATGATTTCTTAGGCTCAAGACCGCTATCCGTATATTCCGTTGTCAGCGTACTTCCGACTTTGACCCCATCCCGATAAATATCATAGCCCTCTA
This sequence comes from Paenibacillus sp. UASWS1643, assembly GCF_008693195.1. Lineage (NCBI taxonomy): Bacteria > Bacillati > Bacillota > Bacilli > Caryophanales > Paenibacillaceae > Paenibacillus > Paenibacillus sp. UASWS1643. Next base: position 64,093 of record NZ_VXKZ01000112.1, on the reverse strand, counting down.
CACCCACATTATCAGTGGATGCTGCCCATTGCAGTGTAATGCTGCGATCTGTCACACGTTTTGCATTGACTTCTGTTGGCACTGAAGGCGGTGTCCGATCGACCACCAGGAACGGATGTGTACCCTGGATTGTTCCATTCGCATCCTCAACAATTTTGCCCGATGTGTCTTTTTTATATTTCCCCATACCCACATATACCGTCTGTATCTCACTGCGCGTAACATTGCCATTCGCATCGACAGCTTCAATATAATAATCGACCAGTTGATCTTGGAAATCGTTGAAATACGTGTAATACATATCCCCGATCTCCTGAGCAGGCACACGCTTAAACATATCTGTGCTGCTTGGCTGCCAGGCCACACCGTTCATATCCGATTTAAGATCACGTTTCGTCATCGGATATTCTTGCCAGCTACTAACCTTCGTCGGATCGATGTTGGATACCCCTTTGGCCTTGAGCTCAGCAGGATCGTACACACGGAAGGTGTTGTCCTTGGCATCTGCCAGCTTATCCCGATGTGTCCGTACCTTCACCTTAATATCATTCACACCGTTAACATCATAAGCATAGGTATAAATGCCGAACGTATTGTCAAAATAATGAAGTGTCCATCCCTCCGCCTTGCTGACATTGGCGCTTCCAGGATTATATGGATAACGCTGCGGCCACCACATTGATGGTCCGGTACGGTCCTTCGCGAGTTGACTACTAACATAAGGCTTGGAAAAGAAGAGGGACTGATTGAAAGATAACGTCGGCTTTACCCCATCATCCACATTCTCATCATAATAACCAAACCCGGAATCCAGTGCAGGCAGGAGGAAATACCAACTTAACTCTGCCGGGTTCGCACCTCCCTTATAATTATTAGCAGGATCTCCTTTTACCGGGTAAGCCATCATCCAAGGATTAAGCTGATTGCCCTCATAAGTAATCTCACGGTCTAGTGCCGTCGTTGGCTTCCAATGGTTCGGATTGCTGTCCAGCCAAATCTGTTCAGCTGTCTTGGCATAATTCAGTGCAGCTTGCTCAAGCGCAAAATTACGCTCCAGATAATGGTATCCATATTCAAACGATACGGTCATCCCTTCCTGTACACCATCCAGATTTTTCTTCGGCTCCAGATTAAGGCCTGTAGCCTTGTTAAACGCTTCAAACTGCCCCTTCCAGATTCCAAATGGAAGACGCCAGTGATACCATGTCGGATCTGATGAGGAGTCCCGCGTATCGATCCATGAACCGTCTTGAACATGCACTACATCGTCGGCTTTTGGTGTGTTAGTCCGCAAGTATTCATTGATACTCTCTCCCTTCACACCCGGCTGAGCATAAGTCACATTTCCTGCATTGCGCCAAGTATCCTCTGATCCTGCACGTCCTGAAGAATTATCCCCATCATGGGCAATCACGAAGAACTGCTTCTGATCAACCATTCCTTCAAAAGGCTTCAGCGCATCTGCCTTGACTGAACCCTGATACCCCTCTTCCCACGACTCTGCCTGGGCCACAGGGATACCAACAATCTTTTTCTCAGCACCAGTTTCAGGATTCACATGACGCACCCAATGAGGCGTAGAAGCAAATGGATATTTGTTATGAACCACCTGTTTCTCATTGAACATGGGAGAAGATACCCACGAACCCACATTGCTCGTATTCTGCAAATCCGCTCGGTTTGGCGGTGACACCATAGTATCTTTGCCCGGATCGTTCAGTAGCGGATAGTCCTGGAGAGTTCGCGAAAAATGATTGTTTCCAATTACGGACCACTCAATGCCAAGTTGGTCCAAGACCGGGATAATCCGTTCCGAGAAACCCAGCTCGGTGGGAAAAAAACCTTTGGACGATTTAAAGCTGTCTCCCAGAAAAAAAGGTTGTGCCAGCACAGCATTCTGGTAGATCAAATCCTTTAGCAAATATTCGTTGCCAGCCAATGGCCCCATGGTATGGTGTCCGGAGAAGTGAATGAGATCCATCGTCCGTTCTCCATTCGTTGTTTTGAGATTATTGTAAGCATTCTTCCATGGCGCACCCCAATCTTTATTGTTGTAACCGTTTACATTATTGGTATACATAAAACTGTTCACATTGTTCAATACCGAACCTGACATGGTTACCTGCATCCCTGCAGCAGGGTGATTGTTCCTCAGGTCACCAGCAACTTGCCATGGCCAGTTCAGATAAGCACCTGTCTTTGCATGGTGACTATAATACGCCACGAGATCATCATGGGGCATAGGCATTCCCCCGGGTAAAAAGTATGGATATCCTGCCGGAGGGTTATTTTTCAGATCGATGACTTGCCCATCATATGTGTAGCGGATTGGGGACCCCACAGGTGCAGAAGCATACTTGGATGTGTCGTAGTAGGCCCAAAAATTGGGCATATGGTTATGATACACATGAGAAGCCGAAATTTCGGCATAAGCCGTTGTATTTTGGGTAGAAATAATAATCGATAATACCAACAGAAATGCGCCGAGCTTGCGCTTAAGATCCATGTTCTTCCTCCCTTATTTTCTCCCCTATGGGAAACAAGAATTCTCGTTATTTACCTAAGCTCTCTAACCCTTTTAACGTTTTAGCATGGTCTGACTCAAGACCCTTTCTAATTTGTATCTATACAACTCCTCCTCCTTCCCTCTCCCCTGTTGTTTCGTGTTCTTCTGTGCTGTTCAAATTTAGATGTCTTTTTGTGCAAACGTTTGTACAAAAGGGGATATCCTAGAGATTTTCTTAGAACAAACGGCTTATGAATCCGCTTTTTTAGCAGGAATACTGTGCTCTCAAATCTGCAAACGTTTGCACAAATAATATACTTTCTATTGGAACAAAATGTCAATACTGAAGAGGCGTAATTTTATACCGTATATATATATCTTGGAATCGGTAAATTAGAGAACTCAGCTACCCTGCCATAAAGTCAAAAAAAAAAAAAAACACACAATCCCAAGCGAATGTCCTTCGCTGGAACTGTGCCTTATCATTGCAACCACCTTCTATATTAACAATCTTTATCCGGCACACCCGCATCTTCCTTCGTACGGAAAGAAGATCCACAACCACAAGTGGCTACCGCGTTCGGATTATGGATGGTAAACCCACCTGTCATACCGGACTCTTCAAAATCAATTTCAAGTCCATTCAGATATTTCAGGTTTTCCTTCTCGACTACAACCTTCATGTTCTGAATATCCATATACAGGTCCTCATCGGACTCTTTATCATCAAAGCCCATGGCGTACGAAAATCCGGTGCAACCGCCCGGTGCTACGCCAAGACGCAGGAACATACCAGGTGTCTCTTGCTGTGCAAGCATCTCTTTCAATCTGTCAGCAGCCGTTTCGCTGATGTTAATCATGCCAGGTCACTCTCCTTTTTCATATAAAATCATGTTCAAAAAGGGCGCTTTTCAGTACCAATAAGATGGGATGAAGATAGAAATGGAGTAGCGGAGCGTAGGCAAAACTTACGTGAGCAACTACAATGTTTCCAAAGGAAACATACTTCGTAAGCCTCCCGCCTATTTCGGCTGAATCCCATATTCGATGCTGAGATGCCGCTAGGCATCCTTCGTAATCAAAAGCGTACTTTTTGAACAACCTTTCACTAACTCTTCTTTAAATTATACTCCACCCCGTCAAGGGTCTCAAGTCATGTTTGCCTCTTTCCGCGTTCCCCCTTTACTCCTTTTTCTTCCCAGTGTATTGAACCCCCGCGACACGAGGTTTATAATGAATAGGTGGTCGCACTGAAATGTCGATATTTTGTCATGACTTATTCAGACGATGGTCATAATTGGAGTTGTAATTTTTTTCACATTTCGAGACTGTAACACAGTCCCCAATGCATATATGAGTCAACAGACTCCATTTTTTGAAAAAATTTAGCTTTCATATGCAGCACACGCTGCACCGGGTAAATAAGAGTTAGTCCAACTAAGAAGGCGGCAGTTGACCGCATTTTTTCTATGTAGTTCTGTATGCAGATCCTACACACAACTCAAATCCGGTTAAGAACAGGAGGAAACAATATGTCTACATTGGTAACACCGTTCACAGACAAAAGAATGGCTGAAATCGTTGAGAAAGTGCAGAACGGCGTAAGGCTGAGCGTAGAAGATGGCGTATATCTGTATGAAACAGATGATCTGCTGACTTTGGGCCAGCTGGCCAATGAGGCCAACCTGCGGAAGAATGGTAAGAAAGTATATTTCATCGAGAACATGAGTCTTTACTTTACGAACGTATGCGAAGCCCACTGCGCTTTTTGTAATTTCCGCAAAGACCAGGGTGAAGAAGGCTCTTATACATTATCCGGTCAGGAAATGATCGATTATGTGGAACAGCATATTCATCCGGGCGTACGTGAGTTCCATATCGTAGGCGGACATAACAACCATGTTCCTTTTCAATATTATGTCGATTCCCTGCGTGCTTTAAACGAGAAATATCCGGATGTTACACTGAAAGCTTACACGGCAGCCGAGATTGATTTCTTCACCCGGATTAGCGGACTCAGCATCAGAGAAGTTCTGCAAGAGCTGCAAAAAGCAGGTCTGAAAACATTGACTGGTGGCGGCGCTGAGATTCTGTCGGATGAATATCGCAAAAAAATGCGTGTAGACAAAGCCAACGTGGATCGTTATCTTGAGGTGCACCGTACAGCTCATGATCTCGGCATGCGTACACATACTACGATGTTGTATGGATCGATCGAATCCTATGAGGACCGCGTCAACCATATGGTGCAGATCCGTGAATTGCAAGACGAGACCAACGGATTCATGGTCTTCATCCCGCTTTCCATGCAGCCAAAAAGTAAAAACGCGAGCATTATGCGTCGTAACTCGGCTTATGAGGATCTCAAAACAATTGCGATCAGCCGTCTGATGCTGGATAACATCGATCATATCAAAGCATACTTCATTAACATCGGTCCACAGCTGGCTCAAGTTGCTCTTGGATTTGGTGCTTCGGATGCACACGGCACGATCGTTCGCGAACGGATTAGTCATGCGGCAGGTGCACTCACACCTGAAGGCCTTACACGTAAAGAGCTCATTTGGCTCATTAAAGGTGCAGGACGTATTCCGGTAGAACGTGATACGTTCTACAATGAAATTCAAGTGTACGAATAGGACATAACTCCATCCACAACCAATATTGCACCAGCACCACTCCAAAACGCAGCTTTCATTATAGGGAGACGTTTGAATTCGAGTGGTGCAAACTGCTGAATAATATCTTCAATTTTCGACGTCTACTTTTTAATTATTCAAAACCAAACAAAAGGAGCAGCTATGTTATTGCATAGCTGCTCCACAGTTTACAGCCCCATTTCAGTGGGACTGATGCAGAAAGGAAGCCGAGTCATGAAAAATTTCGTCATTCTTGGAGGCGGCTATGGCGGCCTCACCATCATCAAGGAACTTCTGGAGGGTAAAATTCCATCCGATACACAAATTATTTTGGTGGACCGCAGCCCCTTTCAGGGATTAAAGACAGAATATTACGCACTCGCGGCAGGAACCGTATCTGATTATGACCTGCGTATCCAATTCCCAGTGAGCGATAAAGTCACTTACCGTTATGGAGAAGTTATTTCGATTGACCTGGAGCAGCGTCAGATTGAATTTGAAGGTCAAGATCCGCTCGTGTACGACAAGCTTGTCATTGGACTTGGTTGTACAGACCGTTTCCACAATACACCAGGCGCCGAAGACTACAGCTGTACCATTCAGAGCTTTAGCAAAACACGCGAGACCTACCTTCGCCTGAATGAAGTCAAAGCCTATGGCAATGTGCATATCGTAGGCGGGGGATTAAGTGGTGTCGAGATGGCAGCCGAACTTCGTGAGAGCAGACCGGATCTAAACATCAGCATTCTGGATCGTGGTGAACGTGTATTATCAGCCTTCCCGCAGCGTCTATCCGTGTATGTGCATGAATGGTTCAACGAACATCAGGTAGAGACACGCGGGCATATCGCCATTTCACGTGTTGAACCTAATGCCATCTATAACCGGGATGAACAGATCCTAACCGATGCTGTCGTGTGGACTGCAGGCATTCAGCCGGTAAAAGTGGTACAGGATCTGGACGTGACCAAAGACCCTCAAGGTCGTGTCGTTCTGAATGAATACTACCAAATCCCGGAATATACCGATGTGTATGTCGTTGGTGACTGTGCCAGTGTACCATATGCACCTAGCGGTCAAGCTGCGGAAGTACAGGGTGAGCAGATCGCCCATATTCAGCATGCCCTCTGGAAAGGCGAAAAGCCCAATCCACATCCACTCAAGCTTCGTGGCACACTCGGTGCACTCGGCAAGAAGTCTGGGTTTGGGCTGATGGGCAAAACGTCCATGATGGGACGTGTACCTCGTATTTTGAAAAGTGGTGTGCTCTGGATGTCCAAGCGCCATCTCGGTTAGTCGAGATCGAGATCGTCCCATGCATCGGCTTCGGCAACTTTGGCCAGAATGGCGTTATATAGGTCTTCCACTTTGTCCGTGATGACAACTTCGCCATTCACCAGTGCAAATGGAGTCATAGAACATTGGCCGCAGTTGGTGAGGCAGCCGTATTCAATCACGTCATAGTCTGGATTTTCTTCCAGTTGATCCATGACTTCATCTGTGCCAAAATGCATATTATTGGCACAAAATTCAATAATCGGTCTCATTTAAGTTCACCTGCTTTGTTTGACCATTTTAATTTGTGGCCATTTGTAATATAATATAGGAAGGAAAGGAGTTGAACAATATGAGCGAAAACGCACAAAGCACCATGTATGATGAGGTATCTGATGTGCTTGATAAACTTCGTCCGTTCCTGCAGCGCGATGGCGGTGACGTGGAACTGGTCGACGTGGAGGACGGCATCATTAAGCTGAAACTGGTCGGTGCCTGCGGCAGTTGCCCAAGCTCCACCATTACCTTAAAAGCCGGGATTGAACGTGCCCTTCTCGAAGAAGTTGAGGGTGTACAAGAAGTCGTACAAGTATTCTAATCAATCCTTCACGAAATAAACCTCAAGAGCCTTTCGCTTCGCATGAAGCGGAGGGCTCTTTTTTTGTGTGCATATGCAGAGAGTCCATGTTCACAGTCACCTTGACCCGTTTCCACGTACAATCCTTCAATTCACCTTTTAAGTATCCTCGCGCTGTATGGTTGGACGAATCGGATCAAGTCCTCCAGATACATCCATAATGTTACCTGTTATAAAATCGGAATGATCAAGGCACAGATACGTAATCACTCGTGCGATATCTTCACCGCTGCCTGGTCGCCCTCTTGGCGTTTCCTCGTCGGTGATGCCTGCCATTTCATCAATCGTTTTCTCTTTGTTCGCACCACGAATGTCACCTGGACATACCATGTTAACCGTAATTCCATACGGGGCTTCTTCAACCGCGAGTGTCTTTGTAAAAGATACCAGACCCACCTTGGCAGCCGCATATACGGCGCGATGAGGCCAAGATCTCGCTTCTCCAGCATGACTGAAGCCAAAATGGATAATGCGCCCCCATTGCTTGCGTCTCATCTCTGGCAATACACGCTGATCCAGTAACATCGGTCCCAACAGATTTCCCTGCACAAGCATCTGGACCTCAGCTTCAGAATAATCCGCAAATAATCGTCGTTCACGGACAAATGGACCTGCGTTATTCACCAAAATATCAATGCTGCCCAGGTTGCCTTCCACCTGCTCAACCAATGATGAGATATCTTCCACCTTGGATATATCAGCCTGGATGGCAATGCACCGCACACCCTTGGCTATAATCTGAGCCTTTAAAGCCTCAGCTTCTGTTCTGCTGTGTACATAGTTGAGGGCAATATGACACCCTTGATCTGCCAGACTGAGGGCCGTCATTTTACCAAGACCTTTGGCACTTCCCGTTATGAGGGCAACCTTTCCCTTCACGTTCATCCCCCTCTTCAAAGAGCAGTCACTATCCAGTATAAAAGATTTATCGTCCTCCTACAACTCGCTTATCCACAAGGGATTATCCACCTTAAATTCCAAATATATCTTGATTGAAATCAAACACCTATGGTACTGTCGAGGATATAACTCGAAAGGACTTCTACATGAATATGAAGAACAAAAGATGGATATCATTTCTTACGCTTTTAATGTTGAGTTTATTAACAGTTTCTAGTGCCTTACAGGTATCAGCGGCAAGTGAGAGCGAGCAAGCGCCTGATGAGTACGATTGGATTACTGGACCAGCATCTGTCTCTCTGGACGGTAAGGCCACCCTGGAAGTCCCTGAAAGCCATTCCTATCTGGATAAGGCCAATACCCAACGCTCGATACTTAACAGTGATGGGAAGCCTAACGGGAATGAAATCGGCAGCCTAACCAGCAATAGTGAATTCGGCTCGTGGTATGTTGTGTTTGAATACGTGAAAACAGGTCATATCCATGATGACGATCAAAATTTGAGTGCCGAAGAACTGTTAAGCAGTTATATCCGAGGCACAGAAGAAGATAACAGAGAACTTGATCCTGAATACAGAACGTACATAACGGGGTGGGAAATCGAACCGGCATATGACAGTACCAAACATCAGTTAGTCTACTCCCTTGGTTTTAAGAATGCTGATCAGCAAGCCATGGTCAATTACAATGTAAAACTCCTGACACGCGAAGGGTACATCACAGCCATTCTGGTTACAGATACGGCTAACTTTCAACAGAGCCGCCAGGCATTCGAGGAAACTGTCCTTAATCGACTTAGCATCAATGCAGGATATACCTACGAGGAGTACAATGCTTCGACTGACAAAACATCCACTATAGGGCTCAACAGTCTTCTGATGGGCGGGATCGGGTATACGGCTTCCCAGAAATTCAGTGCTCTTCTTTTGCTCAAAAAAGGATGGGCCTTGATCCTGATTGTCGTCCTTGGGTTAATCGGTTGGATCAGATACAAGATCAAAAGCTCACACGGAGAAGAAGAAACACTCTCTCCCTCCGAGAGAACGTACCTGCAAGAAGCAGATGAGCAGCAGTATGCTGATCAGAATGAATTATCATACTACCGCCAATCCGGGCATCCATCCAACGCGGAGAAACAAGATAAGCCCTAACCCTTCCCTTATTAATCCCCACGTCAGCACAGATTAAGAAACATAAAATAAGCCGTATATCTCTTCAGAAGAGATATACGGCTTATTCTTAATAGCTTCACATCATATCATACATATCGTGAATTATTCAGTTGCAGGTTCAACTGCACCTTTATAACGTTCTTTGATGAATGCTTTCACTTCTTCGGAGTGCAAGGCAGCAGCCAGTTTCTGAATTGCATCTGCATCCTTGTTGTCCTCACGGGAAACGAGGATGTTCGCGTATGGGTTACCTTGCAGATCTTCGATCAACAAAGCATCATTCGCTGGATTCAGGTTTGCTTCAAGCGCATAGTTAGCGTTGATGAATACCAGATCCGCTTCATCCAATTGACGAGGCATCATAGCTGCATCCAGCTCGATGATATCCAGGTTCTTCGGATTGGCTGTGATATCTTGAATCGTAGATGTAATATTTGTGTTGTCTTTCAGCGTAATGATACCTTCCTTCGCGAGCAACAACAGAGCACGTCCACCATTGGATGGGTCATTTGGAATTGCTACTTTTGCGCCGTCAGCCAATTCATCCAAAGACTTAATCTTTTTGGAGTATCCACCAAAAGGTTCAACATGAACAGGTGTTACAGAAACGAGGTTGAATCCACGTTCTTTATTCTCTGTGTCCAGATAAGGTTGGTGCTGGAAGAAGTTTGCATCCAATTTTTTATCAGCAAGTTGCTGGTTGGGTTGTACATAGTCATTGAACGTAACGACTTGCAAACGAATACCTTGTGCTTCCAGTTCAGGCTTGATGCTTTCCAGAATCTCTGCATGTGGTGTAGGTGAAGCTCCAACTTTCAATTCAACCGTACGTGGTGCACCTGCTGAATTATCTGCGCCGCTATCAGCGTCCTTATTGTTTCCGCAAGCTGCGAGAACCGCAATTAACATAAGACTAAGTAGAGCAAAAGACCATTTTTTCATGTGTAAAACCCCTTCTCTAATCATTTTTTTCATGTGGCGTCCGCATGAATGCATATCCATCATGTTATCTATGTGTTATTTCCTGGTGAAAAATGTAACCAAGCGATCTCCAGCCATCTGGAGAATTTGCACAAGAATGATCATCGACACTACGGATATAATCATGATTTCATTTTGATAACGATAATACCCATAGTTGATTGCCAGCGTTCCCAGACCTCCACCACCAACCATGCCCGCCATCGCCGTGTAAGAGACAAGCGTAACGATGGTAATGGTTATCCCAGCAACCAAACCAGGTAACGCTTCAGGCAGTAATACCCGTCTTACAATCTGTCCGGTCGAAGCGCCCATCGACTGTGCCGCTTCAATGACACCCCGATCAACTTCACGCAACGTCGTCTCCACCAATCGAGCAAAGTAAGGAGCTGCTGAAATAACTAAAGGTGGTATAACACCTAACACTCCTGTAGCTGTACCGACGAGTGAACGAGTGAATGGAATAAGAGCAACAATCAATATGATAAATGGGACTGAGCGCAAAATATTCACAATCAAGGACAATATAATGTACACCGTCCGTGATTTGATCGAAGCAGATCGGGCTGTCATGAACAGCAGAACTCCGAGCGGTAAACCAAAGATTACGGTGAACAAGCCTGATACACCCAAAATTTGCAGCGTCTCAATAGAGGCTTTACCAACCTCTTCCCAGCGAACTGTTGAAAAATCCATCTAACGAAGCACCTCCACATCAAGTCCCTCTGCGGTTAATTCTGATATCGTCCGATCAATCGCAATGGAATCACCCTCGAACCGAACGGTCAGCTGTCCATAAGGCACCTGTTTAATCGTAGAGATTGTACCCTGCAGGATGGCAAAATCCACACCCGTCTTACGTACCGTCCTCGACAAAATCGCTTCATACGTTTTGTTCCCCAGAAAGGATATCTTCACAAGTTTCGAAGCAACACCTGCCTGCAATTCAATGCCTGCATTCGCCAGAGCGGTCTCTTCCAGAGCCAGTCCAGCTTCATGGTCACGCATCATGAAGTCTCGTGTAATCGCATGCTGCGGCTTCAGGAACACCTCGGTTACAGGTCCCTGTTCCACAATACCACCTTGATGAATGACAGCCACCTTATCACAGATGTTTTGGATGACATGCATCTCATGTGTAATCAGCACAATGGTAAGGTTGTATTTTTCGTTAATGTCGAGCAATAACTTCAGGATTGAATTTGTCGTCTGTGGATCAAGTGCTGAAGTAGCCTCATCGCAGAGAAGTACATTCGGATCACTCGCAAGTGCTCTCGCAATCCCTACACGTTGTTTCTGTCCACCTGATAATTGAGCTGGATATTTGTTGCTATGGTTCTCCAGACCAACGAGATTGAGCATTTCCTTCACTTTGCGATCAATGGCATCCTTGGGTGTATTCACAAGCTTTAGTGGAAAAGCCACATTATCATATACCGTTGCAGAGGATAACAGATTAAAGTGTTGAAAAATCATCCCGATCTTGCGTCTCTGTTGCTGCAGTTCGGTTTTGCTCAGTTCAGTCAGGTTGATCCCATCAACCCATACTTCACCCTCCGTAGGCCGTTCCAGCAAATTAATGCAGCGAATCAATGTACTTTTGCCCGCTCCAGAATGGCCAATCACGCCGTAGATTTCGCCCTTTTGGATGCTCAAATTCAGCTCGGATAACGCTGTTGTAGATTTTGCCCCTTTGCCGTACGTTTTCGTTAAACCTTTTAATTCAATCAATCGCACTTGCCCCTTTCCAACCACCTACATGTATCTTTACCCGATCTAAAGGAAAACTCCCCTTAAAGTACAAAAAAGAGCCCTTTGCAGATACAAAGAGGGCTCTTCACGTGAAAGAATATACCTTCTCATCTGCCAAAATCGTGTCTTGCACCATTTTGTAGGAATTAGCACCTAACATCTATAACGAATGATACATGTATCATGTCGTTACAAATCGGTTGCCGGGCTTCATCGGGCCTGTCCCTCCGCCGCTCTCGATAAGAAATATGTTGTTGTAGGATTTTATAAGTTCATGTAGTTTATGCTTTATAATGTGAACGTAACTTCCGAAATATCAATTATATCCGCGTAACATTCGATTGAAATTCAGTATATTCCAAGTATTCCGATTTGTCAAAGGCAATTATTTCTTTTCCATATTTTGTTGATATAACGATAAGAGGCTGTTAATGTTTCACAGACCATATCCACGCCCTGACGCATTTCCTGCACATGCTGATTCAGATCCTCCAACTTTACTTTACCTTGCAAGGTCTGGTGTAACTGCCAAAGGTCATCGTGCATTTCTGAGTTCATGTAGTGAATTTCCATATTACGTCGTTTGCGCAGCTTGCTCATCGGCTCACGATAAGAGTCCTTGATCTGTATTAATTGCAACGCAAGATCATGATGCTCCCTTGCATAATCGAACTGCCTTAACACTGTAAAATAAGAAAAATGCGCTTTGGTATTTGAAGTATTCAACTGGAATATTTCGTTTAATACCGTGCCCACCTTATCCAGGATGGCAAAGCAACGGATAAAGCCATCTTTGTAGAAATACACATACCGTGCATACTCGGCTTTTTCAGTCGCCGTCATATCTTCCGTTGAGCCTGCAACGACCTTATTGCGAAAATGAGCAGCAGCGAAACAGCTTTGCTCCAGTTCATCCAGTGAGGAGATGAGTCCCTGAGTCCACACATACAGTTTCCGATAGTCATGCGTGGGATCATGGTCCACATGCATTTGTCGTTGAAATAACTCAAGCGTATGCGCCATTGCGTCCATCGCTGCCTTCAATTTACCTTCGTTTATACGTGGCTTTTCCCCCAACAACGTTCGCAGCATATCTAACCTCCTCTTTTCCAAATCAACAAGAATTCATCACCGTAAACGTAACACATCATCCATTCCGTGTAATTGCTGCTTGCCATAGGTTGCCCTGATCCCCCTGACATCAAACAAAGTCCACCTGTCCAATGATGTACATCAATGGATGGTGGACTTTCATATTTAGCCCAAGTACCTCTGGAAAAAGAATGGATCTATATCTTAGAAACGATTAGCCGGGCGATGCAGCTTGTACACCAGGAAACTCATATACGTTAAAACTCCGAATAATATGGCGATATCCAGCATATGAGCGAGAGCTACAAACATGTATACTTCCGGACGGTTCATTGTCACCATCATGAAAATACCAATGACTACTTGCATCAGAACAAGAACAACGGATACCACACCCAGAGTACGCATTTCCTTGTTGTCCGGATGATTACGGTACGCGAAGTGACCCAGGATCGCAATAACAATCACGAGCGACGCAGCAGCTGCACGGTGAGCAAAGGCAACTGCAACCCCACCCGAAAGCTCAGGAATAATCTGACCGTTACAAAGCGGAAATCCCGAACATCCGCCGGCAGAATCCGTGTGGCTCACAAATGCACCCGTGTATACCACGAGATATGTGTATATGGTGGAGAACCAGACCAAATTCCTGAATTTTTTGCTAACCCGAGGGTATTTATTCAGGCGCTCCAATCCGCCATCTTTGGCCTCCTGTCTTATGCCCAGCGCCATCATTAGGGAACTGGCAAAAGCAATCAGTGCAAAACCAAAATGCAGTGCCATGACTGCTGAAGATTGGGAGAAGACAACGGCAAAAGCCCCCATGATTCCCTGGACGATAACAAATACCAGAGTTAAGAAAGAAAACAATTGCAGGTCACGGCGTGACTTGCCGAACTGCAGAAAAGCAACAAACGAGGCAATGGACAACAGTCCAGCCAGTGCGCTTACAGCGCGATGGGAATATTCAATAAGTGAAGCCACAGTATGTGCCGGAACGAGTTTTCCGTTACATAAAGGCCATTCTGTTCCGCAGCCAAGGCCTGATTCCGTTTTGGTTACGATGCCTCCACCAAAAGTGGCCAGAAACATGACAAGACAGGTTAATACGGTTAACCATTTAAACAAAGTTAAGTGTTTCAATTTTTTCTCACCCGCTGTTGGTTTAAGATGGCGAAGAATATTCTCCGCTTGTTTCGGTACTTTGACACTTATTTCACAACTAAATTCATTATACCGGATAAAATGTTCATTGACGTCGCGCTTTGTGACAAAATGTTAACGTCTGGTGAAATAATGACCCACAGGTCATTGGGGTTATGTAATTGAGGGATATGCCAGTTGAATTGGGTCTTAAACAGAATCCTGAACACACAAACGCCATTTCCCTATTTCAAGAGAAATGGCGTTTCATCTAGTATACCCTTTAACAACATGAACCTGTCATACATTTATATAAGTTCAATGAAAAATTTACACAATAACGGAGAGGACAGAAATAGCCTGAAGAAGCGAAGCGTTCGCCTTTATCCCCGGATTTCCCCCTAATAAAAGGGATCAAAGAAATCTGGGGATAACAGCGATCAAAAGGTTATTCTGTCATCGGAGTGTCTGTGTGAATATTCATCATTTGAACTTGTATAACATCATTTATGGATCGTGTTGTACACTTCAACTGCGCGATCCAGGAACTGCTCAATCTCTTCTCTTGACTTGCGAAGCTTGTTCACATACCGTATGAGTTCGCGGCCATCTGAATACGCCACAAAGCTTGGAATGCCAAGAATATTCTGCTCTTCACTAACCGTTCCAACCTGATCCACGTCGACCTCAATCAAAGTCAGTTCACGTGCATATTTCTCTTCAACCTCAGGCATAAACGGATCGATGTATTTGCAGTCGCCACACCAGTCTGCCTTGAATACGGCAATCGTCAAACGTGGGGATTGGATAGCTACATCAAAAGCCGGTTTGGAAGTAATCTGTTCCATTCGGTTCATCTCCCTTTCTGTACCTTGTCTTACCCTAAGTGAAGCAAATTGGCGAGTGGAAGTCAAATAATCAGCGCATACTTAGAATAAACCACATGGTCTGTGAATTTAAACCCAGAACATCATGAAAGGATGTCACATCATGACTTCCACCAGAACCGATTCTTCCAGCGAACAGCATCACGGGTCCCTTCTGCAGATTGTCCGTTCCATTCCGGGTGCTGCCCGTGAAATCTGGCGTGGCAAACAAGCGGCATGGCAAGCTTCAGCACAGCTTCGTCACCCATTGCGTGACATCGAGTGGGATACCGATACGGCAGCTGCCTTACAGTCTGAAGTGGAGCGTTTGTTACCTGCCAGCGGCAAATCTTTTGCACGCACGGACCAGGTTCAAAGCGCACTCGTCTGCGAAGAAGATTGCATCATTCTGGAAGAGATTAAGACACTGACCCAGGAGCATAATCGGAGTAATATCACCCGCACGGCAGCCTATCTGGAATGTTATGAGCAATATCCCGAACTGCATTGGGCACTGCTGGCCCATATGGTCTCTCGCAACGGCGGATATCACATGACAGATCTTCAAAGTGACTTAATGCATAATCTACAGAATCAAAGCGATCGCGAGCATATGTATCGGCTGCTGGAGCGATGCAATGCACTCATTTTCCAAGATGCATATCCCCAGCTTTTGCTGTATATGAACAGT
Source organism: Paenibacillus sp. UASWS1643 (assembly GCF_008693195.1). Lineage (NCBI taxonomy): Bacteria > Bacillati > Bacillota > Bacilli > Caryophanales > Paenibacillaceae > Paenibacillus > Paenibacillus sp. UASWS1643. The sequence goes on along the minus strand of NZ_VXKZ01000112.1, from coordinate 48,439 downwards.
CGCCGGATCGGACGAAGCTGTTTCCATCTCTTGTCGCACTTTCACGTATCGGCGTTTATGACGCCGTTTTGGGAACGCTTTTGGCTGGAACGATGCAGTTCATTGCTAAGTGTGGCATTAATTATTAATGAGCAGAACTATATCGAGAGCCGGGTGGTGCAGCATCCTTATTTTCAAAAAGAAGTACTTTCCAAACCCGCATTCCATCTGCATAATCTGGCCGGTCTGAATCACATCGTCTTTCCTCTTGGACGGGGAGCAGGACTCGCAGGACGCGTTATTGAACATTTTGGCAAGTTGGATGAGCGAATCATGTTTGGCAAAGGCCTATATGCCTTGTTGTTTGGCGTGGAGCAAGTACACACACAAGTGTTAGAGTTCGCACGTTTGGTTCCCCATCGTGGCTCGCGCGCTGAATATTGGCCTGGCCTGTTTACCAATCATGAAGACGAGGCGAATGAACATACATTATACGCTCAGGCGTTACTGGATGAGGAATGGCTTCCAGAAGGGCAGCGATTATTTAGTCCGGAGCTGCTCTCCGTATGGGGAGACACCCCTTATGAACCGATCACCAGACACGACTGGCTTCAGACTCGGGATAGTCTCGGTTACCTGACGGCACCTCGCCGCCCATGGCTGTTTGAGATGAGTCACGAACACCGGTATGGCATGCTGAAAACAGCACTGGCTCATGATGCTAAAGCGATCACACACTAATGCTAAGGATCATATGGAGCAGTCAAAGACGGATGATGTGGATACCCTGATATACCGCTAATCCTTGCTTACGAGGCTAATCTCGAGCTCATTCAATCAGCTCGCTTTATCTATACAAAAAGCCCTGTCCGCTTAACAGCAGACAGAGCTTTTATCCATGAGCTTATATCCTATTTTCACAAAATATTTATGCTTGAATAATGCACTTTGTATTTTTAACCTCTTTGCCCAGCTCCACGTTGAAGACGCATAAGTGGACGAAGAATTTTTTGCAGAATACGGGGGTAACTGCCCAGCTCGTCCTTGCGCAGTACACGCAGCACAACCATGAGAACCAGATACACCACCACCACAAGCACACCAACCACAAGGCAGGTAAACAAGAAGGATACACGCGCTGGCAGGAACAGTCCAAAGATCGTATTCCCAATCCAGTTCGTTGCAAATCCTACACCTGCTGCAAGCAACACTGTAATGATAAACCCTTTCCAACGATCTCCCATGATGGAGAAATCAACGATTTTGCGAAGGACCCGCAGATTCAGGTACGTGATGACCAGGAAACAAAGGGCCGTTGCAATAATAATGCCGTAAATGCCAAAGATCGGCGCCAGAATCAGACTTGCGATCAGTTTGATCACAACACCTGCTGCGACACTGATCATTGTAATCCGTGGTTTCCCTACCCCGAGTAAAATGGAGTTGGTGGTCATCATCGTAATCTGGAAAATGGTACCGAATGTTAACAAGGCAATGATCGGCGTTCCATCCAGATTGGTAAACAGCAATCCGTTGACCGAATATGCTGCCGCACAAAGCGCAATGACAATCGGCATACCTGTCAGAATCGAAATGCGCAACGCAAGTGTAACCTGGCTCTTCAGATGCGCTTCATCCTTGCGGGCAAATGCTGCTGAAATGACAGGCACCAACGATTGACTCAAAGCGATAGCCAGAATCGGAGGAATACCCGCAATACTTTGGGCTTTCGCACCCAGGATCGCAAGTACACCTGTCGCTTCTTCGAGTCCAATCCGGCCACTAAGCAGTGGTACCACAAGGGATGAATCGATGAAGTTAATGGCTGGAACTGCAAGTGAGGACAACACAATAGGAATAGACAGCTTGAAGATATCACTGTAGATACCTCGCATCGGTAACTGCTCTGCACGCTCGTAATTCAATTGGGCCGCACGGTCGCTACGACGCAGCTTCAAGGTGAAGTACAGCATGACACCAAATGCACCCACACTTCCTAATACCCCGCCAAATGAGGCACCTGCAGCAATCGTTTGGTCATCATAATTCCATTGCAGCATGATATAAGCCACAATAATGGCTGTACCTACACGGGCGAACTGTTCAACAATCTGTGAAATACCACCCGCTGTCATGTTGCCGCGTCCCTGGAAATATCCACGCATCATCGCAATGGCCGGGAACAGCAGCAAGGCTGGAGCCAAGGCGCGAATGGGGCTGACCGACTCCGGTACTTTGGAGACATACGTGGCATAATAAGGTGCCGCGAACCATAATAAAGCAGACATGACTACCCCGGCAACAGCCGCAAAGATCAGGGCTGCACGGTAGATCTGTTGAGCTTCACCCGCGCGTCCGAGCGCATAGCGTTCCGATACCATTTTACTAAGTGTACTCGGTATGCCCGCCGTTGCTACAGTTAACAACATTAAATATACCGTATTGGAGATCGTAAACGATGCGTTACCGACATCTCCAAGGATATGCTCCAGCGGCACCCGTTGAACCAATCCGAGTACTCTTGCGATCAGCGCAGCTGCCGCCAGAATAAGCGTACCCCTAATGAATGTTTCTTTCTTAGACAAACGAATTCCCCTTCTTTCCTCCACACCGGACGTGCATCCCGTTGAAGCTAATCCTGAACGTTTAGGCGAATCTTACCACCCAGATAATAAAGAGAACAATCATGACGATTTGCAAAATAATTTTCATCACAGTACTCGTAAATAACCCCACGACCGAACCAAATCCAACTTTTGAGGCTTTGGAAGGTGAAGACCCTCCGATCAGTTCCCCGATAAAAGCACCGATAAATGGTCCCAATACCAGTCCGAATGCCGGAATGACAAATGGACCAATGATAACACCAATGGTACTCAGCGTGGTCGATAACTTGGAGCCACCGAACTTCTTCACACCCCATGCGCTGACAACATAATCAGCCACAAACAACACAACAACAATCAGAATCTGAATGATCCAGAACCACACACCAAACGGATCAAAGCTAAAGAACCAGCCGTAGACCAGAAACGCGAAGAAAATAGCTACAGCACCAGGCAGTATGGGATATACCGTTCCAGCCATCCCCACTGCAAACAGCAGCACAATTAAAATCCAGGCAATGGTTGCGAGCAAAGGTTACTCCCCCTTCAAAATATGTTCACGGATCACTTCGACGATGCCGTCTTCATTGTTACTCGCTACGATCAGATCAGCCGCTTCCTTCACCTGCTCCTGCGCATTACCCATTGCTACACCCAGACCCACGGCCTCAATGACAGCCAGATCATTCAGACTGTCTCCGACAGCAACAACTTCGGACATCTCGATACCCAGCAGTTTGCAGACTTCCGCTACACCACTAGCTTTGGATACGCCAGCAGGGTTGATCTCAATATTAACGGGTGAGGAATTTGTCATTTGCAGGCCACCCATTTGTTGCAGTTCCATCATGATCTGGTGACGCACTTCATCCACTTCGGTATTAAAGCCGAATTTCAACCATTCCAGACCTTCAATATTGTCCGTCCAGCGATCACGGTTGAACAGCTCTTCCACGGAGTATGCCCAGTACCAGCTGTTATATTTCTCACCGATCTCCTGCATTCTGCGAATCAATACCGGGTCCATCAGATGACGCATATGCAGATCATGCGGGGCTTTCCATACCTCACTGCCGTTAACGGTAACCATCGGTGTCTCCAGCCCAAGCTGCACCGCATAAGGCATCGCGTGGAATACGGCTCTTCCCGTGGATAGGCACACATGCACACCCCGACGAATGGCAATCTGAATCCACTTGGCGGTCTCCTGTGTAATTTCATGATTATCATTAAGCAATGTTCCATCCATGTCCAATGCAAGCAATTTGTATTTCAGTTCACTCATACAGTAGTTCCTCCTTGGTTGTCTCTCTCCAAGTTGAACTCATGGATATCCATCAGGGGCATTACGCGGGCAGAAAACCTTTCGAGTGGTAGTATCTTTGTTTCAGAATTACCTTTTTCTTTAGTGTATTGAGATTATACGAGGTAACCGTTACGTGTACGGATCATCTTCCGATCGCTGTTGTCTCCGAATTCTCTAGATTCTCTCTTCTTAAAGGTTAGAAATTCGGAGACAGCGTATGCTTTCGAAGCAGCTTTCTTGCAGAAAGCTTTCAGGCGAACGCTATCGCTTCTTCAGATCGATTCCGCCCCCTTCACTACATCACCTTTGTATCTAAAGCTCATAACACCTAACATCAAGAAGTAAATTCATAAACAAATATCCCTTCTCTAGGTCCTTTCTGCCCTCTCCGTACCCAATGTATCTCCAGTTCAACTTAAAGGTTCTCTTTATCTATTTTAAACATTCTTTCACAACAAGATCGCCCGGCATCCGTAAAACGGACGCTCCGGACGTCACAGCTAACGACATTTTACCACAGATCATCTGTATGCAACAAAATAACCCGCTCAGGATTACACTTCGAAGTTATTACATTTTATGTAATGTATAATTTCCTAAATAAAAAAACGATCCACCTCCTACAGGATGAACCGCTTTTAGCTTAACCTTTGTCACTCTGCCTGTTTTCCAGCCTAACCCGTAGCCAAGATTAAATACAATTATCCCCTGTCCGCTCCTCTGTCTGGTTTGGATACTGCAAACAAGGATTGGGACATCAAATTCATAGTTTGTTTATATACGTTATGGGCTGCCTTTACATCACCAAGGAACCCGCCCATATGCAGGTGGATTACACCGTGCAGCGATGCCCATATAGTACTGACAAGAGTTTCGGTCTCTTCCTGGTCCGAAATCTGTCCTTGCTTCTGGGCAGTGCTAATTAGAATCAGCAAGCGGTGTATGGCAGTCATCGTTCCCTGCATACTCTCTGCATCCGGCTTGAACTCGGCAAAAGCCCCTCCGAACATCAGCTTGTAGTAGCTGGTATAATTCTGCGCAAACTGCCAGAAGGCTTCCCCCAAATCCAGTAAATGCTGCAAGAAGTCAGAGGACGGCGGCACTTCTTCCAAACACTTGGCGAGCAATTTGCAGCCCTCCAGATACAACTGCTGGGCCAGACCCTCTTTATTAACAAACAAACTATAAATGATCTTGGTAGAGCAGCCCATCTTTTGCGATACTCTGCGTACAGTAACAGCCTCCGGCCCTTCTTCCTGCAAAATGGCTGCTGCCGCATCAACCACAAGCTTACGGAGATTTTCCGTGTTTTGCAGGCGAGCTTGCTGATATGTTTTTAATGCCCGCCCCTTGGATGGTGAGAGCTTGTCTTCGTTACTGATAAGGATCACCTTCATTTAGTTATCACGTTTCTGACCGGAAACAAAGTTTCCGACTTCTAACAGGCATTCTAACCATTTGCAGAAAAGTTGTCAATGAAGTCATCCTGCTAAAAAAATAATTTGACACAATAGTTTCCTTTTGGTTACTATGATTCTTATAAGAAACAGTGTTACCAAAAATGGTCTCATGCTCATTTTTTTTTGGAGTTAAGATAACATTGTTTCTTTAAAAAAACAACGTATCATTTAATGCTCTTTGGGTGGAAAAATCGTAACCGTGGCGTGCAATTTCTATTTCTGTGCCAGGCTCGACGGAGATAACTCTCTCAACGTGAGTGGTACAGGGGGAGAACGTCTCTGTCGATGCGAAGGACACGCCGGAACATGTAGTGGCAGTTAACTGCACGCTATGACAAAGGACAAGAGAAACACTATTAGGAGGATTAATATGTCAACAGAACAAAAACAACGCAAACGATCCACTGGTCAACAAATTCGTAGATGGAGCCTGACCCTGTTAGGGGTAATTGTGCTGGGAATCATTGTATTCCTGCTAATACCCGCCCCGGTAGAACCCGCTCTTTGGTCTGCACCTACTGCTCCTTCTTTTGAGAAGGAGGGTCCCTGGAAAGAGAACAACAAACTTAGCTCCGCTGAATTGGTTACAGACCGCGCGAAGTTCCCTGAATTTATCACTTTTGATAAAGAAGGGCGACTGTATGCGGGTGACTCCGACGGCAAAATCTACAGAGTAACCTTTGACGCCGAGGACAAGGCACAGCCAGCAGAGGTATTCGCTGATACCCACGGAACACCTAACGGCCTGAAATTTGATGCTGCCGGAAATTTGATTGTGGCGGATATTCAGAAAGGGCTCCTGTCCATTGACCCGAACGGAAACATCGAAGTACTAACCACTGAAGTAGATGGGGGGCCAATCTACCTGGCGAACGAACTGGACATCGCGCAAGACGGATCGATTTATTTCTCCGATACCTCTAACTATGGCAAAGTCATGTTCAAAGAAATTGCCGAGAATAAACCGCATGGACGATTGTTGAAATATGATCCACTGACCAAGCAGACGACCGTTCTGCTTAAGGATTTATATTTTGCCAATGGGGTCGTACTGTCTGCCGAGGAAGACTTCGTGCTAGTCGCAGAATCGTATCATTATCAGTTGACCCGGTACTGGTTAAAAGGCCCTAAACAAGGCACCTCTGATATTTTTGCGGAGAATCTGGCTGGGTTTCCGGACAATATAACCCGTGACGCACAGGGACACTTCTGGGTAGGGGTATTCACAACCCGTCTGTCTTTTGCCGATTACATGCATAGTCACCCTTGGTTAGCAGCGACGATGTCCAAAGTTCCACAGTCCTTGTTAAATGGAGCCAGTGCCCCGGTGAAACACGGTCTTGTTGCAGAATATGGACCAGAAGGAGAGCTTATTAGTAGTTGGCATGATCCGGAAGGAACATTGTATGGCATCACCACGGCCGTAAGCCAAGGGAAATATTTATATCTCGGAACCGCACCGGGAGGAAGCCAAGGGGTTCATCGGGTGCCTTTGAAACCGTAAGGATTGTTATATTCTTCTACCTCATTCCAACTTTAGGCATCCCAATAGCAGCTCACTCCAGCAGGAGGGGCTGCTATTGAATTTTTCTTCGTTTACAGTCCAATCAAAAAAACCGCCTGTAAAGCAGGCGGCTAACAATCTCTATGAATTAACGTGCCGCGAATTTGCGACGAGCGTATCGGAATATGATGCCGTGTTTCGGTGACAGCAGCAGTGCAAGAACAAATAAAATTCCAGCAACAGCTACCATGCAGCCCGCGATGGAAGCATCCAGGGCGTATGCCATGATGTAACCTCCAACCGAGGATGCTGCTCCGATCAAGACGGCATACAGAATCATTTTGCCCAGACGATCTGTGAGCAGGTAAGCCGTTGCCGCAGGTACAATCAGCATACCCACCACGAGAATCGAACCAACACTTTCAAATGAAGCTACGGACGTCATCGATACGAGTCCCATGAGCAGATAGTGGAACAGCACTACTGGAATGCCGCAAGCCGCAGCCAGCGCCGGATCAAAGGCACACAGCTTGAACTGTTTGTAAAACAGCCCAATGACGACGAGGATGACCAGCAAAGTGATACCCAGCATCCAGACTGCTCTCGGTCCAACATCCGTCCCCCCAAGGGTCAGCGTATCCCACTGCACATAAGCGATCTCCCCGAACAAGACACAGTCCAGATCCAGATCGATGTGCTGAGCGTTTAGACTAATCAGAATGACGCCTACTGCGAAGAGTGCAGTAAACACAATTCCGATTGAGGCATCAGACGAGAGTCCTCCCGCCTGCAAACTCTGTATGAAGAACACCGTCAGTAGTCCAAACACCGTTGCACCAAGTAGCATCCACAATGAATCCCTGGAACCACTCCACAGGAAAGCAATCGCAATACCGGGGAGAACCGCATGGCTAATCGCATCACCGACCAGAGCCATTCGCCGCAGAATCAGAAAACAACCGAGGATGGCGCAGGCAGAAGAAACCAGTACGGCCGTCAAGATAATCCAAAACGTTGCCATTACATCTCCCCCCGTTCCTGCTGATTTCGCTGTGTGGCGAGGGTCTGAAGTGTGGCTCGCTCTTCACGCATATATGCTGACTTCGCCTGAATACTGCGCAACCGCCTGGCTAATAATCCACGACGTGGAGCCAGCAAGGCTGATCCGGCAAACAATACCGTAGCCGCAAGAACGGTTACAGGACCTGTTGGCAGATTAGGTACAAGTGTGCTGAAGATGGTTCCTGTTGCTCCACTCAATGCACCAAATATGCCTGCCAACACCACCATCAGTGCGAGTGAGTCGGTCCAGCAACGTGCCGCTGCTGCCGGAGTTACCAGCAAGGCTGCAACAAGCACCACACCAACGGCCTGAATCCCGGCCACCACCGCGATTACCGTCAAGAGCAGAATAAGCTGCTCCAACATGGCAACTGGCAGTCCCATACCTCGTGCAAATCCCGGGTCAAAACTCACCAGTTTGAATTCCTTGAACCAAGCCAGACAGGCGATCAGTAGTACGAGACATACGCCCCCCATGATATACACATCCGTCATGACCATGGATGCCGCCTGCCCAAACAAATATTTATCGAGTCCGCTTTGACTTCCGCTCGCCCCATGCTGGATGCGCGTCAGCATCACTACACCAATCCCGAAAAATACGGTCAGCACAATTCCCATCGCCGCATCCTGCTTGATCCGGGAGTAGCGTGTAATCCATGAGATTCCGAAGGTAGCGACAATGCCAGCCACCAGAGCACCGAACAGGAATAATCCGACCGACTTCGTTTCCGTCAACATAAATGCAATACAGATCCCAGGCAGAGCAGCATGAGCAAGGGTGTCCCCCATCAGACTCTGCTTACGAAGGAAGGTGAAGGAGCCAATAATTCCACTACTGAATCCAAGTAACAGACAGCCAAGCAATATCCAACGTGTATTGGGGTCGGACAAGATGGCAACGATCCAGTTCCACATGTACTACACCTTGCCTTTCTCCGTCCGGCTTCCGATCATGGCAATCCGGCCTCCGTACGTCTCTTGCAGTGTATCTGGTACAAATACTTCGCTCGTCGGACCACCTGCCACCAGTCGTCCATTGAGCAAAAGCACATGGTCGAAGTATTCCTCGACTGTCGCCAGATCATGGTGAACAACCAGTACTGTCTTGCCTTGTTTCTTCAACTGTTCCAAAAGCGAAATGATCGCTTTCTCTGTTGTGGCATCGACACCTGCAAATGGCTCATCCATGAAATACAGATCTGCGTCTTGCACGAGTGCCCGCGCCAGAAAGACACGTTGCTGCTGTCCACCGGACAGCTGACTGATCTGGCGGTACATGTAATCGCCCATGCCGACTTGCTCCAGGCAGTGTGCCGCCAGGTCCCTCTCCTTTTTCCCCGGACGACGGAACCAGCCCAGATGACCATAACGTCCCATCATGACCACATCGAGTGCATGCGTAGGGAAATCCCAGTCCACCGATTCACGTTGGGGTACATATCCAATACGACGACGTTGTTCCCGGTACGATTTTCCGAAGATCCGTACCTCACCATGCATCTTCGGTACCAGTCCCAGAACAGCTTTGATCAGGGTTGATTTCCCGGCGCCATTCGGTCCGAGAATTCCGATAAGCTGCCCTTCAGGGATATCGAAGGATACACTGCTAAGCACCGGCTTTTTGTGATACGCAACAGCCAGATCCCTCACACTAAGAGGAGCCGATGTTGGCTGCGTTCCCTGCAAGTGACTATTGTTCAGTTTCGTAGGAGTCTGTTCCAATAAAGTTGTATCTTCCATAATCCTGTAACTCCTCTCTTCATGTGATTCATTATTTCAGAGCTTCTACAATCGTCTCAACATTGTGGCGAATCATACCGATGTATGTGCCTTCTTCCGTTCCCTCAGCCCCCATGGCATCCGAGAACAGTTCTCCACCAATGCTGACCGTATGTCCTTTTTGAGCGGCTCCGGCAATGATGGCTTCCATTGCTTTTGCAGGCACACTCGATTCAACAAATACGGCTTTGATATGGTTATCTACGAGATAATCCCGCAGTTCGCTAACATCTTTTGCACCATATTCAGCTGCTGTACTGATGCCCTGAAGCCCCATCACTTTCATGCCATAAGCCTGACCGAAATATCCAAATGCATCATGCGCCGTAACCAATACCCGGCTTGCTTCCGGAATCTCCAGAATCTTCTCACGGACCTCGGCATCCAGTGCTTCGAGCTTCGCCAGATACGCCTCTGCCTGAGCTTTGTATTCTTCCGCATGGTCCGGGTCCGCCTCCACGAGCGTATCGCGTACGGCTTCTGCCGCATGCATCCAGTGGCTGACGTTAAACCAGACGTGTGGGTCATATTCCGTGCCGCCTGTATCTTTGCCTGAGTGTAATTCCTCGACTGGAATGCTCTCTGTAACGGCTGTAACCAGCTTGCTTGAGGACATTTTCTCCAAAATGTCTGTCATTTTGCCTTCGAGATGTAGTCCATTATAGAAAATGACTTTTGCTTGTTCCAGCTTGCGAATATCACCTTGGGATGCCTTGTACAAGTGGGGGTCAACGCCCGGGCCCATGAGCCCGGTAACATCAACATATGCTCCGCCTACCTCACGTGCTACGTCAGCGATCATGCCTGTTGTAGCGGTTACTTGTAGCTTGCCGCCGCTGCCAGTCTCTGCATCACTTGAACATGCCGCAAGAACAACAACCAGAGCCAGAGTTGCTAGTGTTATGAACCCCCTCTGAATGCTCCTCATCTTCACCTTTAACAATTCAATCGTCCCCTTTCCCTCTCCTAAAAGTATTGTCCACATCTAATTTTTTTGTACAAGGTATTAAGTTTTAATCAAGACTAATAATGTTTCCCTTGTGCAAATTTTATCCGAAGCCAAAAAAAAAGGCAAGGGATTATTTCCCCTGCCTGTCCAAATATATTTAATTCACTTCATAAACCTTTCGGTCACGATGTTAAAAGAGCTAACTTCCGAGACGTTCTTTTGCATTACTCTTTGTCTTTCCCTTCGTCTTTCTTACCTTTCGGCGTTCCATCGAGACCATACACTTCATCATATGCATCGAAAATTTTCCGTGCTATTGGTGAAGCACTGACTGACCCGAATCCACCTTCTGGTACAACAACAGCGACAGCAAGCTTCGGATTATCTCGTGGTGCAAAGGCAATAAACACACCATTCTCTTTTTTGTTCGGTCCGGTCCCCTGCTCTGATGTTCCTGTTTTCCGAGCATAATCGTAAGGGAAACCGTCAAATGAACTTACTTTGGTAACCATTCCTTTGTGCACTTCATTCCAGTGCGCATCGGCAAAATCAACTTCATTGAGCACTTTAGGTTTGATCTCTTTCACCACATTGCCGTCCGCATCACGGATTTCCTTCACCAGATGTGGTTCCATCCGCTTGCCCTTATTGGCAAGCATGGTCGTGTATTGGGCGAGTTGCATGGTGGTGTACTTGGCTTGTTGTCCAAATGAGGCAAACGCCAAACGTGTTAGAGCTGATTCGTCTTTATTTTTATATTCTAGCCTACCCAGAAATTCATTAGGCAGATCTACACCAGTGGAAACACCCAAGCCAAATTCCTGCATGTGTTTGTGCCAGACATCGATGCCTTTCTCTGAGCCATAATTACGTAACAAACGTTTACCCACCATATCAATCATGAAGGCATTGGAGGATTTCTCAATCGCTCTTCTCGCCGTAATAGAACCATTATAAGCAGAATGCGAGTTCTTCACTTGTCGTCCGTCTTTCCCCAAAACCGCATATCCCTGATCGTGATAGGTCTCTCCTGGTGTAAATAATCCCTCTTTTAATCCAATAAGCACACTTAGCGGCTTGATTACTGATCCAAGAAGTACAACGGATTCCGCCCGACTAGGCTTGTCATCATTCGGTGGGAACGACTCGGTGGTTCCATTCCGGAACACATATTTGATTTTGTCATAATCCCAATCGTTCGGATCATAATCCGGCATACTCGCCATAGCCACCACATTCCCCGTATCCACTTCCATAGCTACTGCGTATCCGGTAATTGCCTTAGGGAGTCTTCGCAATTCGTCCGTTATTGCTTCTTGTGTGGCCATCTGAATTTCCTTGTTAATGGTAGAAACCAGACTGTAGCCTTTCTCCGGTGGTGTTTGTAACATCGTTCCATCTGGCAGATTACGTGCGTCAATATCAATGGACTGATATCCGCTTCGTCCACGGAGTTCTTCCTGGTATTGCAGCTCAAGCCCATCGAACCCAACCTTCTCTTCTTCATGATAGACAAGCCCTGGATCACGCTGGGTACTTGCCCCTTCACGGATGGCCTTATATTTGGCAATGGAATCTGGTGCACGTTTGAACTCTCTGGTGTAACCCACAACCTGAACCGCTACGCCATCCGGGTCATATTTTCTTATGTTTTCTTCCAGCACCATAACGCCCGGATAATCCGCTTTTTTCTCCATGAAAAAGGCAATTTCTTTGGTCGATAGATCCGACTTCACCAGCCGCGGCACATATCCAAATGTTTTCTGGTAATCCAGATCCAATCGTTTGATGATCTCTTCCGCATCCGGCTGCTCTTTGTCCCCTGGATTAAACTGCTTAAACACAGCCGCCAGATCATGAGCCAGTTCCTCTGCTTCCTGTCTACGTTCATCATTCCGATAATCCTCATATAACAGCACATAGAGGGACTGTACAGGTTCGGAATAAGCCAGCGCGACTTCCCCTGTCGCATCATAGATGGGACCACGAACAGGTGCGAGTGGAATGTCTTTGGTATTACGACTCGTTTCCATATACGTCAGTTCAGGACCCTCCACAAATTGCACAAAGGCTAATCTGAAAATAAGGATACTGAATATGACAAATGCCGCGAAAAAAAACAGATTCAGCCTTGCGGTGGAAGGCTTGTTGACGGGTGTATCGTCCTCAGTCATGGGTTTCTTCCTCAATCGGTTAAACATGTTTTAAGCCTCTCCCGTTCCTCTATAAAAATAAAATATTTAATCCGTCTTGTGAACGTGTTCAATCCAAAAATTTAATCCTTTCTCATACAAGTCTACCAAAGGTTAGCTGTCACGTCTTTCAATATTTGGTTACATTTTCGTAAACAGAAACGTTGCACTACCCCATCTACCGATTTCAATGTAAACACTGACATATCAACGTTATCCCGTTCTCCGGATCGCGTTTACCCTTCCCTTATATAAACGTGATACAGCTCATATGGTTACATATTAATGCAACTAATTAGTTCACTCTTACGATCATTTTCCACGTAAAACAAAAAAGAGGACCCACGAAGGGTCCCCTCTGTAACCAATGCCTCACATTACTGTGTGCCTGCTTCCGAATCTGAATCTTTATTTTTGTCTTTCTTCGGTACACCGTCGAGACCAAATTCCTCGTCATAGGCATCGAAGATCGCACGTGCAACCGGAGCCGCACTGCTCGATCCAAAGCCCCCTTCGGGGATAACCACAGCGACAGCAAGCTTTGGATTATTACGTGGTGCATAGGCGATAAATACACCATTATCCACCAGTTTACCGCCTACTACCTGTGTCGATGTCCCTGTTTTTCTGGCAAAGTCATAAGGGAATCCGCTAAAAGCAGATACCTCGGTTGCCATGCCTCGTTGTACTTCATTCCAGTAGGCATCGTTAAACTCTACCGTGCTGAGTACTTTCGGTTTTACTTTCTCGACTACGTTGCCTTCCGAATCCCGGAACTCTCTAACCAGTTGTGGCTCCATCCGCTTTCCTTTGTTCGCCAGCATTGTCGTGTACTGTGCTAACTGCATGGTTGTGTATTTTCCCTGCTGTCCAAAGGAACCATACACGAGACGAGTCAACGAGCTTTCCGTTTCGTTCATGTAATCCCGTATACCCAGGAATTCATTCGGCAGATCAACCCCTGTAGATACCCCAAGGCCGAACTGCTTCATGTATTCATCCCATTTGTCAATTCCGGTCGCACCGTATTTTGAGTACATCTTCTTGCCAATCTCATCAATCATGAATACGTTCGAGGAATGACGAATCGCATCATGCGGGCGCATCGCACCGTACACATGCCCTGATGAATTCTGGACTCTGCGGTTGTCCCCACCAAAGGTCGTTGAACCTCTATCCGAATATACGGTATTTGTAGTGAAGAAACCTTCTTTCAAACCGATCAAGACACTAAGCGGTTTGATGGTGGAGCCAAGTAGCACGATCGATTCAGCTCGCTTTTTAGAGTCATCCGGAGGGAATGAACGAATCGTACCATTTTGATACACATATTTGATATCATCATATTGATCATTTGTGATACTGCCTGTTCTCCAGATGTTGGTATCATAATCAGGCATACTGGCAGCAGATACAATTTTCCCGGTATCCACTTCCATCGCAACCGCAAATCCGGTCTTGGCATTTGGATGTAATCGACCGGATACCTGATTCCGATGAAGCCAACTCAACTGATCCAGAATGGCCTGTTCCGTTTTTACCTGAACGTTCTTGTTAATGCTGGATATCAGGTCGTAACCTTTCTTCGGCGGGGTAGAACCAGCCACACCTTCAGGCAAGTTACGCAAATCAACATCAACGGATGTATATCCGCTTTTGCCGCGGAGAGCATCCTGATATTGCAGTTCCAGTCCATCAAAGCCTACAAATTCATTCTCCGTATACACCAGGCCCGGATCCGTTTGCGTTTTATTGGCCTCGTCCACCTCTTTGTATTTGTCCAAGGACTTCGAACTTCTGAACTTCTTCAGATAACCGATGGTCTGAACCGCTACCGTATCCGGATCGTAGAATCGTACACTCTCCTCGACGATCTGAATACCTTTGAACTCGTCCTTATGTTGCAGGAAATAAGCGACTTCTTCCTCGGACAGATCACTCTTGATCAGACGCGGCATAAAACCGTTCGCTTTGCGGGAGTTCAAGTCCATCTCTTCAATAATTTTCTCCACTGTAAGTGACTCTGAATCCTTCAGCTTGTACTGTTCAAATACATCATGCAACCGGGTTGCAATATCCTGCACTTCCCCTATGTTAGGATTTGGTTTCCCATCAACATCCCCATAGTTTTTATACAGCGTCAAGTATAGCGACTGAATGGGCTTGGAATAAGCCAGCTTCACTTCACCTGTGGAATCATAGATCGTGCCTCTTACAGGAGGAAGCGGCACATCCTTGGTAATGTTACTGGCTTCTTCCTGACTAAGCTCCGGCCCTTCCACGAATTGCAAAAAGGCCAAGCGTACAATAATAACGCTAAAAATAACAAAGGAAGCGAAGAAAAATACGTTCATTCGGTAACTGAAGCGCCGTTTGTCCGTAAGTTCATCCTTCTCATTGGAATGCTTTTTCATCCATCCTACCTCTTTCATGACTTGATGCATACCGCTCAAACTGATTCTTCGCGGCATGATAACCTGGCAACGTCGTCATATTCCGGACCCTTGTCCGTTGTATTTCTAAGCTGATTGATCCTTTAGATGGGTGTCGGCAAAATTCGGAGGATTAAACCAGTCTCCACTGATCGCCCATGTCGGGTCAAGCGGAACCCAGCTCTCGGAATCACTCAAATACACCTCATTCCACGCATGCGGACCGTACCCTCCCTGGCCGTTATAACCAAGCCCTGTAACAACTTTGACTTCAAGTCCTTGTGAACGGGCCATCACCGCATAGAGACGGGCATAATCAATACATACGCCTTTGCGTGTATCAAATGTATTCTGTGGATTCTGTTCATGCCATATGCCCTTTTGCTCATAGTCATCCACTTTACCATAGTCATACTGAATACGTGAACCTACCCAGTCGTATAGCGCTCTTGCTTTGGCTTCATCTGTCGATTGGCCTTTGACAATCTCACTCGCGGCTGATTCAATATCTATCGGAATATTATGGTCAATGACTTCATATTTGCGTTGCAGGATGCCGCCGAGTTCCTTCTGCACAGCCTGCGTAAATACGGGTAGCTTGTCCTTGATAAACGTGCCAGACAACGGTTCGATAACCGATTTGGCCCCTTGCATATAGATCGGAGATGCTTCCACATACCGGCTGAACATGCTCCCGGGGTAAAGACTGACAATCATGAACAAGACCGCAATGACAATCATTCCGCGGACGGAGCCTATGATCGTGCCAATGAATGCACCCGTCAACCGACTAAACATACCTTTAGGCGCACTTTCCTCGGCTGACCCCTGCCTGCTGCTAAAAATAAATGAAGAGAGAAACCCGAGAATCAGTCGGATGAGTCCATAGCTTAATACAAATAATACAGCGAACCGCATTAGTGGAAAATCTGCAATCGCCGTAACCAACGTATAATACATCTGTTCCCACCGGTTCAACTCACGATTAGGCATGGCAGAAGCATACTCAGACAGCCACTGCTGTACATATGGTGCAAGCCACAATGTTAAACCGATCGACAACAGAATACCAATGACCGCCATAATGCCATCCATCAGGAACCCAAAGAGTCTGCCTGCTGAACGCGAAGCCCCTCTGGACCAACCCTGCAATAATGAAGCAGCCACAATCAGCAACAGCATAATCGTGATGCCATTCAATTCCTTCAGGCTGTCCAGCCAATTCTGCAGCACGTACCGATTCCCCCTTTACTACGATGCTGGTGCTGTTTTGTTCTCCTGTGCCTGTTCGACAAACGTACGTATAGTTTCATTGTCGAGTTTCCATTCGCCAAGTGAAATTCCGCGGAAGGTCACATCAACTTTATCCGATTGAGTTCTGCCCTTAATCTCCACATTGGGACTTGTGATGGTGAACGCTCCATCCTGTCCTTTGACGTATTTCGCTTTGGAAGCCTCTTTAAGCATCATGCTGGTTGCTTCCTTCTTCAATGTGTCCATCGTGCTGGATTGTACGTCTGTCACTGTCTGTTTGATCTGATCAATGGAGATGCCGCTGTATATCAGTAGAGCCGCAATAATGATGATGGCAATCGCCCATTTCAATACGGTTTTGACCACATTCAGAACAAAGAACAATATGATCAATGCAACCACGATCACCAGCCAGTTCTGCATCACAAACTCTTTGATTACTTCTATGTTCATGACTACACCTTCCGTATTAGAATTCATTTGTAACACTCCCGAATATTATACATGATTTCCGAAGCTGCTGTCAGCTAAGCCCTCTCCCTTAAAAATAAACGGTCTAAGTTCGTCCCGCCGGGCGTACAAGTAGTACCATGAGGTTCTGCCGGGCGAACGGGGAACACGTTCAAGACCTGTAGTTTGAACATGCATCGCTTAACAAGGAGGGGCTTATGTGAAAACGGCCATCTGGCTATACCTGTTTTTGTTCCTTGCTGTATTTGATCTGCACGCCCAGTATCCCATTCTGACCCCTTTTGCCATCTCGCTGGGAGCCGCCCCTACCTTCATTGGCTGGATGATGGGCATCTATTCCTTAACACACCTTCCTGGCAATCTGATTGCTGGAACACAAATCGATAAACATGGCAGTCGCCGCTACATTGTATTCAGTCTGCTCGGTGCAGGATTCATCCTGCTCCTGCAAGCCTATGTCCAGACACCATGGCAACTGCTGGCGCTGCGTTCCATCAGCGGTTTTGTACTGGCCTTCCTGTCTCCTGCATGTCTCGCCCTGCTTGCACAGTTATCCAGCGATCCGGTGAAACAGGGGAAGTATATGTCAGGTCACGGGGTAGTGCATACCCTCGCATCTGTGGTATCGCCAGCAGCCGGTGCGATCATTGTGGGTTCCATGGGATTCTCTGCTACATTTTCAGGCTTGGGCTATCTGCTTATCCTCACAGGTGTCATTGCTTTCATGACGATGCCCCGCGGTATCGTCAAACAGCATGAGAAAGTAACGGAACCTGCCAAACCTGACGTTTCACCAGCAGATGCCACAAGTGCATTCCTGCCGGTGTCCTGGCGATACTTTGCCTTGCCTCTGGTGATTGCCTGTGCCCAAGGGATTCTCTTCTTCGAATTACCCCTGCGGGGCGGAGGACAATCGTCCATCATGTCTACCGGACTGCTGTTCTCTATAATCAGTATTGGGGCACTCTTCACCCTCAGCATGTTATTCCTCAACCGGTATTCCCCCAAGCTGCGTCTGGTTGCGGGCGTACTGTTAATGTCCTTGTGTTTTTTTGTGATGGCAGCCATTCCGCAGGTTCCGTTGTCCACCGTATTATTTGTACTTGGGATGTCCAAAGGCATCATCTTTCCAGCTATGGCAACCCTATTTATCCGTCTGAGCGGAGGAAGCAAGTTGGGCCGCATTTTCTCGCTGCAATCCATTGCCACCTCCATCGGCTCTTTCATCGGCCCCATCACAGCCGGGCAACTTCGTGTCGGGTTATCACCCTATTTCATCGCGTTTCTTTTGTTAATGATCGGTATGCTACTGCTTCCATACTATACATCCAGACGCGAAGCATCCCTGTCCGACCCGAAAAGTATAATGAATTAAATTCCTATCAGACTCTGTCTCCTTACCATTATGGCATCAATTAGGCGAGTATTTTCATTAGCTTTGCATCATTCCCCCATTTACAGCTAAACTATATAAAATGGACTAACGTTTTACACGTTGATAAAAGCTAACTGGGAGATCTATTTCACAATCACCGAAGGTTTTATCTTATTGAAGAGCATCATTAAGGTTGAACAATGAGCCAAAAGTAGTGAAGGGGACGGAATCGATTCTGAAGAAGCGATAGCGTTCGCCTTTGTCTCCAAATATTACCTTTATAAAAGCAAATCAGAAATATATGGAGACAACAGCGATCGGAAGAACGATCCGTAACCGGAACGGCCACTGCAAGCTATTACTTCCCTAATGATGCACTTATGAAATAAGACCTCAAACTTGATGGGTTGTTCTATCCAGTTAGCAGTCGTGTAAAGAAAGGAGTCCATTTTATATAATCAGTCGATTTTCGCTGCAACATTTCCCGGGGAATGTCGACATAAGCTCTCGAACAAGAGGTGAATATCATGCCTATTCATGTCATTGTGGAAGGTAAGAATGATCGAAGCAAACTGAAACGTCTGGTTGGACCCGAAATCAACATTTTATGCACGTTTGGAACGCTTAATTCACTTAAGCTGGAGACATTGCGCAAACAAGTCGGATATGATGAAGTTTATTTATTTATGGATAATGACAGTTCCGGCAAAAAAATTAGAGGTGTACTTCGGGATGCTTTCCCGGATGCAGTACAGATGTATACAAGACGAGGATATGCGGGTGTGGAAGGAACACCTGATGAGTATATCATTGCCCAGCTGGAAAAGGCCGGGTTAGAGACATACATCCAATACCCTGAACATCCTTCCTATTAAAATGAAATACCAAAAGGCTGCCTTTGGGTTGGTATCCAACCTGAAGGCAGCCTTTACAGTATGATGATCAGATGATTATTCCTTGATCAGATTACGAATATCCTCGGCAATGACAGCTGGCACAACGTCCTCTGTATTAAATGCGTTATATACCTTGCGCAGCTGGTTGTTCTCATCCACCAACCCGATCATGTTCATATGGGCAAAATCGTCCTTATTCTCCCCTTCGATCAGGATCTGGAATGAATCCCTGGCCAACTGTTTGGTTTTGTCCATATCCCCTCGCAAGAAGTACCATCCGGAATAATCCGCGTGGAAGCGGTCCGCAAACGTCTTAATCTTCTCTCTTGTATCGACTTTCGGGTCGAATGAAATGGATACAAATGAGACATCTTTACCGAAGGTGTCGTCCTCTTTCAACAGATCCTGCACCTGAGATAACGTAAACGTTGTAATCGGGCAGACATCCGGACAACTGGTGAAATAAAAGTAGAACAATCGGACTTTCCCTTGAGTATCCTCCAGTGATACCGTACTGCCATCTACATTTTCCATGGAAAAGGATTGTATTTCACGAATCTCGGGTAATTTTTCCTTACTGGCAAATACGGTGCCCCACATCAGATACACAGCCATTATCAGTGCGAGCCCGAGCAGCATCCATGTCCATTTGTACTTTTTCAGCATCTTCCTCGTCCCTTCTGTATCTTCTCTTATGAATACGCATACATATGTGAACCCAAAATCACGTTTGTTTCGCTTCATCCATCTACTGTGACATATGTATTCAAAGAAACCTACTTATTATGAGATTCTATATTATTGTAACGGTTAAAAGGAACAATGCCCATAAATTATTTTAGCGTTATATATCATTCGAATAGTATCGTACGTTCTCTGGCGCTTTTTCTCACTGTATCCGATATAAAGTTTATCATAGGAACTTCCAAAATAGTTTGACAAACTACGTACATTTATTGGGTATGTCACAGGAAATTGTCATAACTTTGAAATTGGGGATGTTTTGCATCCTGACAGACGGATATTATACACTATATATGGGTATCACCTAGATAGAGAAGTAATATGCCTTAGAACGATACACCACACAAAGGAGACGTTTATGGATACCTCTACACATTTTGTCATGGGGATTGGTTTAGCCGGTCTGGCTTATGTCGACCCTGTTGTCGCGGCTAGTCCCATGCTTGCAGCTGCGGTAATGGTTGGCACGATCGCCGGTTCCCAGGCCCCTGACATCGATACTGCGTTACGTCTCAAAAGCAATTCGCTTTACATTCGGAATCATCGGGGCTTGTCACACTCTCTGCCATTTCTCCTGTTATGGGTTATGCTCATCACCGGCGTCATTGCACTGATATTCCCTGGTGTCCCTATTGGACACGTTGCCACCTGGACCGCTGTGGCCGTAGGCTTTCACGTATTCACCGATCTGTTCAACACCTATGGAACCCAAGCCGCCCGGCCTTTTACGGAACGCTGGATCGCCTGGAACATCATTCATATTTTTGATCCGTTTCTATTCACTACACATGTCATAGCTATCCTGTTATGGGCCTTTGATCTGATCGCCCCTGCACCACTCTTCGTTACGTTGTATAGTTTGACCGGTTTGTATTATATATGGCGAACGATTGCTCGTGCACAAGCAGTCAGAAAAGTTAGACGTCTCGACAACAGCCCAGAGCAGGCAAGATACATCGTCATTCCAACGATATCCTGGAACCGCTGGCATGTGGTTAAACGAGTTGAGGACGGCAGTTATGTGATCGGTAAAATGGATGGTTCTAATCTGGTATGGAGTCTGCACGCCTCGTCTTCTACTCATGCCGCCGTTGCTGCTTCACGCAAATCACCGGAAGTCAGCGCCTTCCTCTATTTCACCTCCTATGCGGTGGCAGAGGTTGAAGAACTGCCTGCCGGTTACAAGGTCCGCTGGGCAGATGTACGTTATCGACACCGAAAACAATATCCATTTGTCGCTGTAATTGTGATGGATCGGAATTTTGAGACGATTGATACGTATGTAGGCTGGTTAAGCGATGAGAAAATGGATAAAAAACTTTTATCCGCACGCCCTTGACGAAGTGAGCATGGCAAGGCACAATCAGACATAGGAACTGACGCGAGAAAGCCCGGAGCGTTTCCGCTCCGGGCTTTCTGTTTATCCTGTTTTGTTGCTGTTGGTTAAAATAAATTATTTGCCAGACCCAGCCAGAGACTGCTCAGCGATTTGTACCAGACGTTTGGTGATATATCCACCCAAAGATCCTGTTTCACGGGAAGTGTAGTTACCATAGTAACCGTCTTGTGGGATAGTTACACCCAGTTCCTGTGCAGCCTCCATTTTCAATTGTTGCAATGCAGAATTTGCCTGAGGTACCACCAAGTTGTTAGAACGAGATCCTTGAGCCATATTTATAATCTCCCTTCAATCTGTGTCTGTAATGTAATTGCAAGCTTGCAAGATTATTATGGCTCGTAGGCTACAGGTTATACGGAGTTTTACTAAATTTGTAGATGGAGGTTTTTCCCAATGAGTAAAGGCTTATCCTTATGGTTCGCATTCTCTTCGATTATTTTGTTAACGGTTTCAGCAATTATGATCTCCTACTCTGGTTGGTTTGCTGCACTGATATTTGTCCTGTCCATTGCCAACATTGGCTGGGGATTCGTGATTCGCGCCAAAAAAGAACGTCAGGAAGTTCGCTCGGCTGCTTCAGAGCCCACTTCTTGAGCAGGTCATTTGATGGTTCAATAATGAACGCACAAATAAAGAGGAGTCCTTCAATAGGGCTCCTCTTTATTCATGTTAACTATTCAATGCGTGAAATATGAGGATCTTGTTCAGCCCTACTGTTTACGTTTCGGAACAAATCCCATACGTTCTTTCACTGCATCCAACGTTTGAGCTGCAACTTCTTCTGCACGGCGGGCTGACGTATCCAGAACATCCGCCAATTCGCCAGATTCACGAATCTCATTATATCGTTGTTGCAGCGGTTCAATCACAGATACAACCACTTCAGCCAGTTCCTTTTTGAACGGACCGTACATCTTGCCTTCATAACGCTCAGCTACTTCTTTAAGCGTCATACCTGCACATTCAGCGTAGATACTCATCAGATTGCTAACTTCCGGTTTGTTTGCCGGATCATATACGACTTCACGTCCCGAATCTGTAGTGGCACGGCTGATTTTTTTGCGAATCACATCCGGCGGATCCAGCAGGGCAATATAGCTGCCAGCGTTAGGGTTACTTTTACTCATTTTCGAAGAGGCATCGTCAAGTGACATTACCCGTGCACCCACCTGTGGGATATACGGATCTGGAATGGTGAAGTACTCCCCATAACGGTGGTTAAAACGCCCTGCTAGATCACGTGTCAGCTCCAAATGCTGCTTCTGGTCCTCACCTACTGGCACAAGGTCAGCATTGTATAACAAAATATCAGCCGCCATTAATGATGGATACACAAACAGTCCGGCACCAACGGAATCTTTACCGGATGATTTATCCTTAAACTGAGTCATACGCTCAAGCTCACCCATGGAGGTCAGCGTTGTCATCAACCAGCCCAGTTCCGCGTGCTGCGGTACATGGGATTGCAGAAATACGTTAGATTTCGACGGATCAATGCCTGCTGCAATAAACAGCGCAGCTACAGCTTCCGACTGTTCACGCAATGCTGCCGGCTCCTGAGCCACGGTGATGGCATGAAGATCAACCACCATGAAATGACACTGATAGTCATGCTGAAGTTTCACAAAATTTTTGATTGCACCAATATAGTTTCCCAATGTGAGCTTGCCGCTCGGTTGAATACCTGAAAGTACTGTTTTCATTGCACATAACGCCTCCCTGATTGTATATAAAAAAAACTCCTGCCATTCTCTGCGAACGCAAAAAGGCCCCACATCCGCAAGGGACGTGAGACCGTGGTGCCACCCTTATTCGCTTTTCTTCCATTGCTCCTGACCCTGAATCAAGTCAAGTCGAAGAAATGCCTTCATTGTTCCGTAACGTGGATTAAACGGCAGACTCTAGTGGGGCAAGCCCATCTCTGGCTTAACCTGTTCAAACCTACACTCAAGGGTCCATTCGGTACAGAGCTCACACCGGTTCACATCAACCACCGGCTTTCTGAAGAGGATTCTCTTGGCCTACTTATCCCTGTCATCGATTTCATGTCATTCAATTCTAATAAATGCTTTCAGAGTTCCATCTTAATGCGCACAGGCGCGAATGTCAAAATGAGTTGAACTTTTTTACCCGAGACATCAAAATCTGTTATGATGGAATTGCTTATCCTGCTGCCTTCTTCATACGAAACAGCGCAGGAAATAGCTGGCATGTACACAACGACACGCCTGCAGCAGTATCTTCATCACAACTGCTTGCAGACAGATTTCAAGTGGGAAAAGGAGCATCGATATGAAACAAGTGACCAAAGGCCAATGGAATGGTTACGACACGTATATCCTACATAGCCGTGAATTGGAAATCACCCTGCTGCCGCGTCTTGGAAATAATATTATTTCTATTCGCGATTTAGTGCAGGACAGAGATGTCGTCCGCCGTCCGGATGAAGACGATCTTGCCTTTTATCTGCAGAAGCCGTACCATTTTGGCGTTCCTCTCCTGATTCCACCAGGGCGCATTCATCGTGGACAATTCGAATATGAAGGTGTTCGTTACCAGTTCGATCAGAACACGGCGAATGACAACCATATTCACGGTCTCCACCGTACCCAATCCTGGTGTGTCAGTGACATTGAGGAAGATGAAGACGGCTGTGCAATTACGACTGAATTACTGACCGAAAATGAAGAGCATTGGATGGCTCAATTCCCGATTCCCCTGAAACTTGAGATGACGTTCAGTCTGCAAAACGCTGTATTTAGCCAGCGTCTGCGAGTCACCAATCTGAGCTCAACACCTGCTCCTTTTGGGATGGGATATCATACATGGTTTTTGTTAGACGGCAAACCTGCCGACTGGACACTGCAACTGCCTGTTTCCGGAATATACGGACAGAATGAAGAACAAATACCGACAGGTGAACTGGAATCCCTGGGTGAATGGTCTGCTCTGAACGAAGGCATCAACTTGCAGGGACGTAACTGGGATACCCTGTTGAAAGCTACCGAAGGGGAACCGGCTACGGCTTACTTACGCAGGCAAGATGGATATACCCTGAAATATTCAGCAGATGAAGCATTTTTCAAACACTGGGTTCTCTTTACCAAAGGTGAATCCGATCAGTTCCTGTGCATTGAACCGTACACTTGGCTCCCGGATGCACCTAATTTGGCTTTATCGGATGAACAGACGGGGTTGATTCGCCTGGAACCGGAACAGCCTGTTGAGCTATTTACACGTATTGAGGTTATACCTCCTACAGACTAAGCAAGCTGATCACTCTCTATGCTTTTAAGCATATCACCAACTATTTTGATATCCTTATACAACTTGCCGACCCGCATTGGGTCGGCTTTTTTATGTGATCTGTGCACCGATAATTACCCATATATTCCCTTACGCCATATCATGTATATTTCCTTATTCTCTAACCATACTAACATCACCAACCCATAAGGAGGTGACACATATGTACGGAGGTCAAAACCAAGGTAGCGGTAGCCGCTCCAACAACCTGGTCGTTCCCCAAGCAACTGCAGCATTGCAACAATTGAAAATGGAAGCTGCACAAGAGCTGGGTGTAACTATTCCACAAGATGGTTACTACGGTAACTATACTTCCCGTGAGACAGGTTCTCTGGGTGGATACATCACTAAGCGTCTGGTGCAAATCGCTGAGCAGCAATTATCGGGTCGTTCGTAAGCTCGTAATTATTGCTTGAGCTAAGCAGAATGCAAAAGCGGCCTTCTTCGGAAGTGCCGCTTTCTCTTGTGCAACGAATTATGAGGTCGACTCCATATCTGAATCCTTGTATGTATTGGTTCTAGGGTAACGAATCATCAGGCTCGCCATATTGTAATTAGACTCCATCGTTGCATCTACCAGAATCATACCTTGTCTTACTGTGAAGTCGTACGATATTTCACCATGTGTCCAATTGCGTTTGAATTTCAAAGTCTCCAGTGCCATTGCCCGGAAAGATGTTCTCTGGGTTTCGTTTAGCCCCCCTTCCTCCACATCCATCTGTCCATCTCGTCCAGCTATCGGATTATGTCGAATACCGAATTTCCCAATTACGTTGTTTCGTATTTGCACAAAAACTACCCCTGAATCTAACCCTGATAACTCATTATCAAGTTCTTTGAACACCAGATCCAACTGCCTCGCTAATGAAAGCTCATCAATTTTCATATTAACACTCTCCTTATATGCTTATAGTCCTATATATCAAGGACTTACGACTCATTATATGACATCATATGTGCTCATTCAACAAAGAAAGGCAAAGTTGGGTATTTCTAACTATGATTTGCACAATTAATTGCCATCCCACTCCCTTAAACTGAGCTTTTTCTTTCATTTGCGACAAAATATTTAAACCTTAAAAATTAGGATCGCGAACAAAAAAAGGCTGCAATCCCGTGTCTGTTAACAGGGGATTGCAGCCTCTTTCATATATATTCAACCTATTATATTCAACCTATTTTTCGGTCGCCGTCATCTGTAGAAACTGCTCAATATCGGCAATAACCAAGTCCGCAGCATTTTGCCAGAATTCCGGTTGTGTCAGGTCCGTACCCAGATGTTTCTGGGCAAGTTCTTCGACCGTCATACGCCCTGTATCCCGCAGCAAATCATCATATTTATCTGCAAAAGCTGTACCTTCCTGCTGCGCTCTTGCATAGATTCCCGCACTGAACATATACCCAAACGTGTATGGGAAATTATAGAATGGCACACCAGTCAGATAGAAATGCAGTTTGGATGCCCAGAAATGAGGATGATCTGATGCAAGTACACCGCAGAACGCTTCCTGTTGCGCCTCTACCATTAATTTGGATAATTCATCCGGGTTGACCAACCCTTTTTTGCGTTGTTCATAGAAACGATTCTCAAACAGGAACCGGGCATGGATGTTCATAAAGAAAGCTACACTTCTCTGTATCTTGTCTTCCAGCAAAGCCAGCTTCTCTTGCTCATCTGTTGCCGCCTGCACCAGGGCATCTGCTACAATCAGTTCAGCAAACGTGGACGCTGTCTCAGCCACATTCATGGCATAACGTTGATTCAAGGCAGGCAACTCTTCCATAATGTGTTGATGATACCCATGACCAAGTTCATGCGCAAGAGTCGACACGTTAGACGGTGTCCCTGAGAATGTCATGAAAATTCGGGTTGCTTTGCTAAGTGGCAGAGACGTACAGAATCCTCCTGGGCGCTTGCCAGGTCGATCTTCTGCTTCGATCCAGCGCTTCTCAAAAGCCATCTCTGCAAACGAGGAAAGTTTAGGACTGAACTTGGCAAACTGTTCAACAATATTGATGGCTGCCTCATCGTAAGTGATTTTTCCGCTTGATTGACCTACTGGTGCATCTACGTCGCTCCAGCTGAGCTTGTCTACCCCGAGCAGTTCTGCCTTGCGCTCCAGATATTGAACAAGCACAGGTTTGGCCCCGTTAATCACATCCCACATCGTATCCAGTGTCTGACGTGACATCCGGTTGATGGCCAGAGGTTCTTTGAGGATATCATCCCAGCCACGTTTCTCATATAACTTCAGACGGAATCCTGCGAGATGGTTCAGCGTGTCTGCGCAGAAATCTTCGACATCGGTCCAAGCCTGTTCCCAGTTTGCGAATACCGTCTCGCGTACATTCCGATCACTATCGCTCAGCTTGTTGGCAGCCTGTCCTGCGGACAGCATCACCGTTTCCCCATCTTGCTCGAATGGAATGTTTACCTTGCTGACAATCGTGTTGTAGAATTTGCCCCAACCATGGTAACCATCCACACCCAGATCCAGAGCAAGGCCTTCCAGTTCAGGCGACAACTTCTCACGAGCCAGCGTGCGGCTCTCGTTTAATACAAATGCCAACGGCTGAATATCTTCCCGAGCAATCCAAGCGTCCCACACCGAATCTGATGTCTGACTGAGTGTATTGTCGAACTTCGATTTGCTGCCGTTCAGCATCGCAGCAATAGAACTGATGGCTCCCTGAAGCTGCGTTGCCTTCTTGTCCTTCTGGTTTTGTGAGGAGAGGCAGGATACAAACGCAGAACCTTCCGATATGCGGACATAACAGCTTTGCAGCAGTTCCAAAATGGGATCAAATGCTGCCGTCTCTTCTATTGAAGTCGGTGCAGGTGTTTCGTTCAACAGATGTTGCAGTTTACGTACATCCTCTTCCAGTTCAATCAGATACGCAGCAAATGTCTCGGAGGAAGAACCTCCACTAAAAATGGACTCCAGATCCCATACGGGGTGTAGTGGCGTTTTCATTTAATAAGGCACCTCTCTCTATAAATTGGATGGTTAGGATTGAATTAAAAACTGGTTTTCTGTGTGCTGTATCTCTATACTAGAGAAATAGCTACAGAGGTTGTTCAAAAAGTCCACTTTTGATTACGAATCATGCCTACCGGCATCATCAGCATCGAATATGAAATTCAGCCGAAATAAGCGGATGCTTCCGAAGGTTGTTTCCTTTGGAAACAATGTAGTTGCTCACGTAGTTTGCCTACGCTCCGCTACTCCATTTCTAGCTTCATTCCATCTTCTCGGTACTGAAAACCAGACTTTTTGAACATGTATTTATAGCAACTTTCAGGAGGTAAACGTATGAAACCTTTACAAGTATCGGCTGATACAGCCGTCAAATTAGCAGAATCCTTGGGCGTACCTTTGGAGCACCTGATGCACATGCCCCAACATATCCTGATGCAGAAGATTGCGGAACTCGCCAAACAAGAAGCCTCCAAACCTTCTGCACCAGAAGGCGAACAAGAATGATTCCGTTTGAGAACAGCTGGCCTTACGATATTGTGATGGGAGACATCTATGTACAGCAATGTCCCTACTGTCATGCAAGCAACGTGCTGCTCCCCCTCAAACCAAAAGAGCTTGTGCTCATTCGCGAAGGCAAAAAGAAATTACTGGTCTTTCCCTGTTGTAATACAAGCATGACCGTGATCGACAACGACAGTGACTATTTGTTATCCAGCCGTCCAGTCCGTAACTAATGTAAAATCAACTTAGAGGGGGCTGCGCTTCGCAGCCTCTTTGTCTGTTTCCAGCATCTCTTCAGGGAGTTCCAATTTACTTGAAATCATCTGCTCACGCAGCACGGCCCACTGTTCCCTTGAAGCACGAATCATGGCCGCATCTGTGATCCGCTTGTCATGAATGACCTTGCTGAACCATTGCACCGCTTCATTAAACCGTCCTACCCTGCGGTTCAATTCCCCGAGCAAATACAACAGTTTAGCTTCATTGCCACCCGTTCCTTCACGTTCGAACACCTTCACATAGGCTTCAAGGCTAAATTCAAGAAAACGATGTTCCTGTGCATGGTCCTCCATATAACGATACAACCAAGCTATGTGATGCAACAGACCAGCGACGACACGATCTTTCTCCTGGATAACCTGTGCGCACAGCAAGGCAAGCTTGTACGTAGCCAGCGCCTGTTCCAGTGTTCGTGCTCCGCTATAATCACGTTTAACCCAGCGGTTACCGATCTGTTCCTTAAAAGCCTTGCGCTGAGCATCATTCAAATGCTCCGTTGCGTTCTCGGTGGAGGCAAACCCGCACTGCGGACAGATGCGAACCACATAAAAGTCTGGATTCTCCAGTTTGTAGTACGCACAAAAATCCGAATCCGTCCGGTAGGGCCTTTTCAAACTCGGTCTTACCCGTGAGGTCTCATACTCGGTTTCGCAATAATGGCAGGACACTTTCACCTTATACAGCGGCTCTAATTCCAATCTCTTCCATCCCTCTCCCATACGCTTATAATCATATTCGGAACTACGGTGTATTCACAAAGTGATGTGCAGGCCCGGATAAACGCTGCAGGATAAACGAATGCAAGGGCTCCTCCACACCAATCTGTGTTAAGGCTTGATCCATACATGCAAGCCAAGCCTCAGCCCGTTCAACAGTCACTTCAAAATGCATATGACGGGCACGCATCATTGGATGTCCAAACGCCTCGGAAAACAGCCCTGGTCCTCCAAAAAACTGAGACAAAAACATATACTGCTTGTCGATGACCGGCTGAATATCTTCCGGGAAAAGCGGAGCCAGCTGCTCATTCTGCTGAACGATCGGATAGAAAGCCTCGACCAGTGCGCGAACACCTTTCTCACCACCAAGATTGTCATAAATACTCAAACTGGGATTCATTCATCTGATTCCCCTTTCTGATGTCGAATTTTGCCATATATTACACGTTCCATGAACATTGTGAAAACAGTAACAATATCCAGGCCCCAAAAGCCTTTATCTTCATTCTATCAAAAAAAACCAAAAAGTCCTATATAACATGAAATCATCAGGACATGTAACCTGCCATCTATATATAGGACTTCTTCAAAACACAACACAAAAAAAGCGCCAACCGCATAGGTTGGCGCACTAGATATTCCATTAATAACTCCGCCAGTCCTCTTCCTCAGAGCGTACCAGCGAGGCACGTATCACATATACAAAAGCACAGACCAGGATTCCGGTGACAAGACTCATGATCATCACTCCATCCGAATTGAATTCCACCTTGGAGACAATTAGGTGACGTTCAGGCGTTTTTCTCATTTTAGCACACATCACTCAAAAACACAGCCACTTTTGCAAGCGCTTTCTACGTATAATTTTGTACTGTTTGTCCACTTTTTTTCATATATTGATGGCAATAACATCACAGACTTCCGCACATCGACCATTCCAAAATAAAGGAGAAGAATTCATGGCTGCTTCACAACGACTCACCCATGTCCTGGTCACACTCGCTCTCCTGATCCTTTGTGTATTAATGGTCTTGTATCCAGCGGAAACCTGGCATGCAGGTGTACGCGGACTGTCCATCTGGTGGGACGTATTGTTTCCCTCCCTTTTTCCTTTTTTGGTGCTGTCCGAGCTGCTGCTCGGCTTTGGCATTGTTCATTTCCTAGGCACATTGCTGAATCCACTGATGCGTCCATTGTTTCGTGTTCCCGGAAGCGGTGGTTTTGTATTTGCCGTGAGCTGTGCATCCGGTTATCCTACAGGGGCGAAACTGACCGCCCAGTTATGGGAACAAAAGCTGGTTACCCGGGAAGAAGGAGAACGGCTCGTTGCCTTCACTACATCATCCGATCCGATCTTCATGATTGGAGCCGTATCGGTTGGGTTCTTCCATAATGTCGCCATTGCTCCAGTATTGGTTGCGAGCCATTACGCTGCAGCTTTTCTGGTGGGTATGCTCATGCGTTTTCACGGGGGTACAGCAAAAGGCTCACAGCCAGACATCTCTTCTGGATCTCCATCGGAGGAAATACCTAAAAACAGACTGGTCCGGGCCATCTATGCGATGCATGAAGCAAGAAAGGCTGACGGACGGGCATTTGGTGAACTGCTGCGCCAGGCAGTCTCCTCATCCCTTCGCCTTATTATTATCGTAGGAGGGCTGGTTGTATTCTTCTCGGTCATGATGGAGCTGCTTGTACAGACCGGTTGGCTTGGCGGATTATACGGGATAACCGAGCAATTGTTACGACATAGCGGACTGCCTCCATCTTTATCTCCTAGCTTGGTCGGTGGGCTGTTTGAAGTAACGCTGGGGAACAAAGAGGCTGGGAGTGCCGGGGCATCCATCCCACTCGTCTATAAAGTAGCAGCAGCAGCCTTTGTTCTCTCCTGGGGCGGATTATCCGTCCATGCACAGATTATGAGTGTTCTTAGCAACACACCCATGAGATACGGTCCATTTCTATTTGCCAGAGCAATTCATGCCCTAATCGCACCTGTGCTGGTCCTGCTGTTATGGACACCCATGATGAGCCGTTCCTCTTCACCCGTTCTCATGGAGCCCGGTTTCATCCCATCGTTATCAACATATACACCGGACTGGGGACTGATTTTCTTGTCAGGAATGATTGTTTTTGTAAGCCTCATCGTGTTGTTGTTATTCCTAGCGATATTAAGTTCCATTCTCAAACCAAGACGACATGCCAAAAAATAAGTCAACGATTCATCTATATTTAACGGAATATGCGCCCAGACGTTGTGTTCTTCCGCGGAATTGATTATCATCGGTAGTATAATGACCACAAAGGAGCTTTCATCTTGAGATATTATGTTCAAGACCGCGGAGACCAGTTATCGATTGATCTTAGTCAGCAGTTTCATGCGCTGGCGAAGGAAGAAGGGTTCAAGCTGGATGCAGAATCGCCGGAGATTGTTATCTCCATCGGGGGCGATGGTACGATGCTGCAGGCATTTCACAATTTCATCGACCGTATTCCGGATATTGCTTTTGTTGGGGTTCATACAGGCCATCTCGGCTTTTACGCCGATTGGAAGAAGGAAGAATTACGGGAGTTAGTCAGGCTGATGAGTGGCAAAGGAGATCCGGAGCGTCTCAAACCACGCATTGTA
Source organism: Paenibacillus sp. UASWS1643 (assembly GCF_008693195.1). Taxonomy (NCBI): domain Bacteria; kingdom Bacillati; phylum Bacillota; class Bacilli; order Caryophanales; family Paenibacillaceae; genus Paenibacillus; species Paenibacillus sp. UASWS1643. Next base: position 16,613 of record NZ_VXKZ01000112.1, on the reverse strand, counting down.
CAATACCCGCTATTGGAGCTTGAGATCCGGAAAAAGTCGGGGAATTCCTCTTACATCGCCCTTAATGAATTTACGTTAAAAGGTGTAGACGGTACCGTCGTGGCCCAGGTCGATATTAACGATGTGACATTTGAGATGTTCCGTGGGGATGGAATCTGTGTATCCACGCCTTCAGGCAGCACGGCATACAACAAGGCCCTTGGCGGTGCCATGGTTCATCCAACCATTGAGGCCATTCAGATTGCGGAGATTGCTTCAATTAATAACCGTGTCTATCGTACACTCGGTTCACCGGTTATTTTGCCCAAGCATCATCATTGTGATATTTTCTCCCGCAAGGATCAGCGGTTACTGATGACCATTGATCATGTGAATGTGATGGTGGAGGATCTGATCTCCGTCCGTTGTCAGGTATCCAGTCACAAGGTCAGTTTCGCACGTTTCCGCCCTTATCCATTCTGGAACCGGGTTCGCACGGCATTTCTTGACTAAAATAAACACACCAAAAAAGCGGTCCTTCTCAGGAACCGCTTTTTGCTTTGGCTTGAGGTTGATCTTTGCTCTTCTGAAGCACAAAGTACGCACAGCCAAAGTTACAATATTCATTGATATAATCCACCATACTGGCGATCGTGGAATCCTTCGTCGCTTTTGGATGGTTGTCACGGTAAAAACCTTTTAACCTTAACTGGCTATAACCCCAGTCTCCGATAATATAATCATAACGCTCCAGCACTTCACTGTAACGATCACGGAAAACCTCTGGATTCCAGCCTTCTTTGTGGTTCTGGACGATTTCATAATTTTTGCCACCGATCTGTACAATGACCGGTTCTTTGGGCTTTTCTTCACCTGACTCAACAACCGATTCCTGAGCCGGCTCCTGGATTTGTTCCTGAAGTTGGTCCTGAATCTGTTCTGTGTTTTTTTCTTCTTCCAATCCGGTATCCTCCATCACGCGTGTGTTGCCGCCTGTTCAGCATGTTTGGTAGCCGATTTCACCTGTTCATGCGCATGGTAGGAGCTGCGTACCATCGGGCCAGATTCGACGTGGCTGAATCCACGTTTTAATCCTTCCTGTTTCAATGCAGCAAACTCCTCTGGCGGATAATACTTTTCAACATACAGATGTTTCTCCGATGGCTGCAAATATTGACCAATCGTCATAATATCACAGTTCACCGCACGAAGATCATCCATTGTTGATAAAATTTCATTATATTCCTCACCTACACCAAGCATAATGCTTGATTTCGTAGGGATGTTAGGTTGCATTTCTTTGGCACGAGCAAGCAATTCCAGTGAACGTTTATATTTGGCCTTGGCACGCACTTTGTCTGACAACCGCTCAACCGTCTCAATATTGTGATTCAGGATGTCCGGTTTGGCATCCATTACAATCTGCAAAGATTCCCGATCACCCAGAAAATCTGGAATGAGTACTTCAACGCTGCACAATGGCAACCGTCGCCGTACGGCCTTCACCGTCTCTGCAAAGATCGTAGCTCCCCCGTCTTTCAGATCGTCACGGGCTACACTTGTAATTACGCAGTGTTGCAGATTCATCTGCTCTGCTGCTTCCGCCACACGTTCTGGTTCCTGCAAATCAAGCTCCGTTGGCAAGCCTGTATTCACCGCGCAAAAACGGCATGCCCTTGTGCAAATATCGCCCAAAATCATAAAAGTGGCCGTTCGATTGGCCCAGCATTCATAAATATTCGGACACCGTGCTTCCTCACATACCGTATGCAGCGTTTTGGAACGCATCATCGTTTTCATTTCCTGATAGTTATCGCCGGTTGTCAATTTGATCCGAATCCAATCCGGCTTCGGTTCTTTAACACGTTTAGCCAATGCATAAACCTTCTTTCTACTGAAGTTAGGCTGTTGCTCGGAACATATTATACCATGAAAGCGCTGGAAAAACCCCCATTTGTCACATCTTGTGCATTCATGCCCGATATGGACAATTTGTATAATTCGATTCCCCCCAAGAGCTTACATGGATAAAATGAGAACTTTTGAAGAACGCTAACCTTTAGCTTGGTTCATCGGGTACCTTGTATCATTCTAATGGAAAGGGGCTGCTTCCCAGTGCAACAACGCTTGACCTTCAGGCACACGTACCGCTTTTGGATCAAAACATTACTTGCAGGTACTCTGCTTCTCCCATTCTTGCCTGTTGAAGTTTACAGTGAACCCGCCCAGGCCGCTCCCAAACCACAGGCTGCCGAGTTAAAACCCGCAGAAATTTTCGCTGCACGTCGCCATTTATATGAAACCATCGGTCAGATGACCCAGATTCCCTGGTACAGGCTTGCTGCCATTGATCAGTATGAACGAACGATTACTCGTGCACATCCAAAGGATCGCAAGCATCCGGAGCGGCTTACGGGTATCTTCATGACCCCTCCGGCCTGGAGAGGATGGCTAAATCCCGATGAGACGGATCAACATCCGGAATCCATTCTTTTTTTCAAAGGATATGGACGTGATGGTTCAGGAGACGGTATAGCGGATGCCAACAATGATCAGGATGTGCTGTACAGCATGGCTTCTGTTATTCAAGGTTACGGGAACAAGCAAGAGGACTTCAACATTGCCTTGTGGGAATATTATCACAACTCCCGTGCTGTGCAACGGATACAGCAATTCGCGAAGTTATATGAGCATTTTGACAATCTGGATCTATTCGGACATGCCTTTCCGGTCCCACTCGGAACCAACTACTCCTATCGCAGTACCTGGGGGACAAAAAGAAGCTGGGGCGGTTATCGCATTCATGAGGGAACGGATATCTTCGCTCCGCATGGCCTGCCTGTGCGCAGTACCTGTTACGGGGTCGTGGAAATCAAAGGCTGGAATCCGTTTGGCGGCTGGCGCATCGGAATTCGGGATTTGAACAACCATTATCATTATTACGCCCACCTCTCGGGTTTTGACAAAAGTGCACGCATCGGTGAAGTTGTGATCCCCGGTCAGGTCGTAGGTTGGGTTGGCAGTTCGGGTTACGGGAAACCTGGGACACAGGGCAAATTCCCTCCACATCTGCACTATGGGATCTACCGGGACAGCGGACTCCACGAATGGTCGTTCGATCCTTATCCACAGCTGAAACATTGGGAACAGGATGAACGCAAACAAAAGAGCAAGAAAAGCAAGTAAGACGAGGATATGCACGATCAGCAAAGCGAAAAAGGGACCTCTTTAATAGAGGCCCCTTTCTTTGCTTTACAATTCTAATTTGTGTGTATCATGGGTGCGCGTCCTTATTGAGCTGCAATCCCCCATTCACATCAGGCAGATCATCCGGCTCAATTTCAAGTTCATTCCCTTGCAAAGGGTCCGACGGCGTCTGTTGCTGGTTCTGGCTAGGGGGATTCGTAGTTACTCCATTACCGCTTGATACACCCGTATGACCTGATGGCAGCGCAATAGCCGGGGCATTGCTGCCGTTACTGCCTACTGGCTTGCCCTGGTTATCGTAATAATACATTGGCACATCCCCGACAACCAGAAGGTAGGAAATCGGGATCTCCGTATCGACCGTTTCGGGCTCCATGTCGAAGGGTACCACGACCGCGACCTCAGCAATGATGTGAATGTACACTTCCACCAAAATCATGTTAATACCCGCATTCTGCTGACGGGTGTTCAGGTCCACTTTGACAGCGCCTTGTGGCTCAATACGAACCGGTATACTCGGGCCAAATGAAGCCAACACCGGACTGCCAAGTGCCTGCCCCAGCGGGATTTTTTCTTTTAACATGTGTACATTTTGCAGCGTGGATTGCACAATATTCATCGTACTTGCGGTGATTCTCATATGCTCATTGTAGTTCAGCATGAAACCGGACACTTTCCCGGCGGTATCCGTCTTCCAATCAATCAGCCCTTCGTTGGTTTTGCCATCTGCAACCTGTGCTGTAATCGCCTTGTTGATCGCTTCGGTCGCAATCTGCTTCACTCTGATCTTGGCCAAGTGCATGATGGGGGGCTTCATCTTTTTATCCACATAAGCAAAGCCCTGCATCAAACAAAACGCGGTGACCAATAAAATGATCAACCACATTTTGCGCTTGCCGCTTGGCGGCTTACGGCGTCTCCGGCTTCGCCATTTTCTTCTCATCATCGAAGTGTCCCTCCCCTACGGGATGAGCTATAGGCTATATGTTAACCTTATGCACCGTTGTCCCAAAAAAGAAGGAAAGTACGTGTACACTCTATAGAAAGCAACAACAACATAATAAACAGAGATAAAAAAAACCTTTCGCCCGCAGATTACTCTGCAAGACGAAAGGCTTTATGTTCAGACCACCCAAAGATTCAGGCATGTCTATCCTTTTATTTCGGAACAGATTCCCAGTCTTTCAGGAAACGTTCAATCCCGCTGTCTGTCAGTGGGTGCTTCCAAAGTGTCGGCAGAAGCGAACCTGGAATGGTGGCAATGTGCGCACCGGAAAGGGCTGCATCTTCGACGTGTTTGATATTGCGAATGCTTGCTGCGATAATCTCGGAAGGCAGATCATACATGTCCAGAATAAGACGCAGATCACGAATCAGTTTCATACCATCCACCGCAATATCATCCAGACGCCCAACGAATGGACTGATGTAGGTTGCACCAGCTTTCGCTGCCATCAGACCCTGTGCTGCGGAGAAGATCAGCGTTACATTGGTTTTAATCCCTTTTTGCGTTAACTCATGACAAGCATACAGCCCATCTTCGGTCATCGGCAGTTTAATAACTACATTCGGTGCCCATTCTGCAATTTCATAAGCTTCCTTCAACATATCCTCGGCTTTCAGACCGATAACTTCAGCACTGACCGGGCCTTTAACAACGCCACAGATCTCCTGAATGACTTCTTTAAATACGCGACCTTCTTTGGCAATCAAAGACGGGTTAGTCGTGACTCCATCCACCAGACCCAGACGTTCGATCCGTTTGATTTCTTCCACATTCCCTGTATCCAAGAAAAATTTCATGATATGTTCCCTCCACTTGATGAATTCGTAAACACGATATAAGTTATTACCCGATGTCCATCATATGTTAACAGTTATATATAAAATTAATTTTTCTCTACCGCGTGACCGCCAAATTCATTACGCAATGCCGCTACCACTTTACCTGTAAATGTGTCTGTCTCCAGGGAACGATAACGCATCAGCAAGGACAAAGCGATAACCGGTGTAGCGGTTTGAAGGTCAAATGCCGTTTCTACCGTCCAACGTCCTTCACCGGAAGAATGCATTACACCTTTAATTTCATCAAGGTTCGCATCTTTGGAGAAGGCACGTTCTGTCAGCTCCATCAACCAAGAGCGGATAACGGAACCGTTGTTCCATACGCGAGCCACTTGTTCGAAGTCGAAATCAAATCCACTTTTCTCCAATACGTCAAAACCTTCACCGATGGATGCCATCATACCGTACTCGATACCATTGTGAACCATTTTGAGGAAGTGACCGCTGCCCGCTTTACCAGCATACAGGTAGCCATTCTCTACGGAAGTATCTTTGAATGCCGGTTCAACGATTGCCCAAGCTTCCGGGTCTCCACCGATCATATAACATGCTCCATTACGAGCGCCTTCCATACCGCCAGACGTACCTGCATCCATGTAGTGAATGCCTTTAGTTTTCATCTCTTCGTAGCGACGGATGGATTCTTTGTAGTGGGAGTTACCCGCCTCAATAATGATGTCGCCTTTGGACAACAATGGGCTAACTTCAGCCAATACAGCGTCTACTACATTGTGGGGAACCATGATCCACAATACACGTGGGGATTCGAGCGAAGCTACCATCTCTGCGTAAGAAGACACGCCTTCAGCGCCGTATTCTTTCATTTCATTTACTGCTTCAGCGTTCAGGTCAAAAGCAACCACTTCGTGTTTGTGATCAATCAGGTTTCTACCCAAGTTCAATCCCATTTTTCCTAATCCGACTAGTCCAAGTTTCATTTTAAAATCCTCCTGTTATGAACAATGTTTAAATTTCATTTGCGCTCAAATATTAATTAAGGTTTGCGTTATGCAGCAACCGTTCCGGTGATGGATCGTTCTTATGATCGCTGTTGTATCCAAATTTTTTTGAACTATTTTTCTTATAGTTAAAATTCGGATACAAAGGCGAACGCTTCGCTTCTTCAGAATCGATTCCATCCCCTACACTACGGCACTACACCAAAAGTTAATTAATTTGAACACCTCTATATTAAAAATTTTTCACTGCCCTCCGGTAAACATAACCGGAAGGGCTTATGCAAAATTGGAACGGTATAATTCATAAAAAATGAGATCTGTATACATCATAAAAGCTACTTCATCTATATCAGCATTTTGCATCATTTCGATCAACTCGCTTCCGAATACAAGTTCTAGAAGACGAAAAGAACCATTTTGTTTCATATCCTGTTTACTTGAAAGACGGTCTTTGGACTTGTGCAAAATGTTCATTGGTAAACACAATGGATTGCACTGTTGTGTTCTCAGATGATTACTCTGTTGTTACACTTACCACCAACGGTAGCCATCTGCAGCTGTCAGGCGATCTGCTGACTCTGGTCCATGCGAACCTGCACTGTACGTATCCAGTGGCACGCTGCCTGCTTCGAATGCTTCCTGAATCGGTTGCACCCATTGCCATGCCAGCTCAACTTCGTTCCAGTGAGCAAAGAAGGTGGAATCTCCACGCATTGCATCAAAGATCAGATTCTCGTAGGCTTCAGGGATGTTACGTTTACCCGAGTTGAAGGTCATGTGCATTGGTTCCACTTCACCATGGTTCAATGGATTCTTCGCATTTAATTGAAGCGAGATGCTTTCTCCCGGACCAATTTCAATCGTCAGCAGGTTAGGTTCTGTTGTATTTTCGGATTCATGACCGGTCTTCAGTGGAGCCTTGAACTCAACAACGATTCGAGTGGATTTCTCAGCCAGACGTTTACCTGTACGGATATAAAATGGAACCTCACTCCAGAATGGATCATCGATCCAAAGTCTTGCGGCAACATAGGTCTCGTTCTGAGATCCGGCTGGAATGCCAGGCTCGTCCAAATATCCAACAACCGAGGAACCTTGCAATTCACCTGCTGCATATTGCGCACGAACAACTTCAGAAGCGATATTTCCTTTTGTCAACGGACGAAGTGCTTCAGCAATTTTTTGCTTTTTGAATTGAATTTCTTCGGGTGTGCAACGCTTTGGTAAATGCAAACCAATCATCATCAGCAACTGAAGCATATGGTTTTGGAACATGTCACGAAGGGCACCACTTTGGTCGTAATACGCGGCACGTTCTTCAACACCTACCGTCTCACTTGCCGTAATCTGTACATTGGCAATATAACGGTTGGACCACAACGCCTGAATCACCGGATTTGCATAGGTGAGCGTCTCAATATTTTGTACCATTGGTTTGCCGAGGAAATGGTCAATGCGATAGATCTCTTCTTCCGCAAAGGTATTGCTCAGTTTTTCGTTCAGATCACGAGCCGATTGCAGGTCGTGTCCGAATGGTTTTTCGATAATCAGTTTTTTCCAGCCTTTAGTGTTACCCAAGCCACTTTCTTGAATGTTTAATGCGATTGGCTCAAAGAATTCCGGTGCCACCGACATGTAGAACATGCGGTTTTCGGGAATGTTGAGCTCTTGTTCACGTTGTTGAACCAATTCCAACAGTTTGGTGTAATCTTCAAGCTTCGTATTATTTAAAGAACAATAACGGAAAGCGCCAATGAAATCACGAACCTGAGATGCTTCTTCCGGGGTCTGACGGGAGAATTCATGAAGTGACTTTTCCACATTCGCCTGAAAGTCCGCATCCGACAATTCACGTCGTCCCAATCCGATAACGGAGAAGGATTTCGGCATTTTCTGATCCATGTACAAGTTATATAATGCAGGGTAAATCTTGCGTTTGGCTAAATCGCCTGTTGCCCCGAACAGGACAAATGTCATTGCGTCCATTGGATTGCCTCCTGTGATCTGTGCAGTATAGTATATGATGTTGCAAAATGTTCAAATCCAAGCATGACAAAAGACGGAATAAGTGGGTGCAGTCCCCGCCTTGCCTCCGTTTATATAACACGCCTGAATTTAACCATGGAACATTCCTTCTCTCCACAACCTGTATTTAGGTTATAAATTGTAACCATTTGAATTAACGTTACCCATATTACACCTGTCGTCACAATTCGTCAATAATCGTGTCGAAACTGTGAACTCCAGTGTTTATAGGCTTTTTATTTGATGATAACGCTTTATGTGGTAAGATTAAGAACAATTGGTATGTGACATTTTACACATATGGCCTGTGGACAAGTAGGTTACAATAAGTATACTAATGATATTACAAGCAATACTAAACCGAAGGAGTACAATCATGAGCGATGATGAGAATGCCAAGCAAATATGCACAAAAGTGGAACAATCTTATCAGATCATTGGTCGAAAATGGGTAGCCCTTATTATTCATGCATTGATGGAGGAGCCCAAACGCTTCAGTGAGATTCACGCTTATATCCCTGACTTGAGCAAACGTGTGTTAAATGAGCGAATGAAGGAATTGGAGGAAGAAGGACTTGTGGTTCGCCATGTGGTCACGGAACGTCCAGTTCGAACTGAATATATGTTGTCACGAAAAGGAACGGAACTGGGGAGAGCGCTAAGCGCAGTGGAACGTTGGGCTGATAAGTGGTTGTAACAGCTTGAGGAATCCTTAATATTTATTTAGCTTGAAGGTTACCGATGTGCATCCCGGAGGTGGAGTATCGCATTTAGCAACTGGCTAGTGCAATTCCGCATCCGGGATTTTTTTAATTCAAACAGTGAATACTAATTATATATAGGTACGTAATAACGCTGTTTTTTGAGAACCAATTTATATTAACTGCTCCGTTCAAATTGTTTCCTATACTGTAGTTAGGTCGTCTAACGATTTGCGAAATAACTAGAAATACGATCCACTCGAAAATCTGGCACATTTGCCAATCTCCTCCTCCGAGAATGTTGTTGTCTTAAGGAGCAAGAGGGCTTGCTTCATCTTTCCAGCTCTAACGTAATCCATAAAGCTGCTACCCGTCTATTTATGAAAAATGCGGGAAGAATACAACAACAATTTGGAAAGGTAAACATCTGCCACCATCTGATCCAATCACATCTCATATTCGCAATACTCTTCAATTCAAAACATCTCTTCTTCGATTTTCTCAGATGACGTAAAACCGATACCTGTAAAAGCATTAACTACTCCATCTTTCTGCTGATCATCGCCAAAAGGATATCCATTAACTGGAAGTGATGTCGAAGTTAATTTGGTTGAAGCAACGGGCCTATTGTTTACTGGTAGTTGTAGAGTAAACAAACTTACCACAAAAAGATGCCACCTTACTATTACATAAGGTGGCATCTTTAGATATTCATAATTATTACATATCTTTGGAGCGAATCTTCATTTCAAATTTAAACAAATTTTTATGTAAAATCAAAAATAAAATCTCAATATACAGTCAATAACTTCCATCCGCATCCTTTATTCTCTTGATCGCATCTAACATTTCTTGTTTTTGTTTGAGGAGTAACTGTGTCCGAGTATCCAACTGATAGAAAAACACTTCCACCTTGATTCGAAGTTTATCGGCTGATTGTCCCTTCCATGTGTTCAATTTCCCATACAATACACGTGCTTCTCTCTCGTTTTCTCTCAATTCGCTAAGGATAAGATCCAACTCTTGTTCTGCCTGTAATAACTGATCCAAATCCATGGCTATACTGCTTCCACTCATATACATCTTCCTGCCTTTCTATATGCGTTCGTTAAGCTACTGTTCCACTATCGGCCTGGATAAATAGATCCGCCTTGTTCTGGATATAATCTACAAGATCCGATGTATGTTCCAGATGCCATTCATCTAACTGCTTAATACTCATCTGAAGATCCCATACAATTGGCACAAGCCGCTGACTATGACTGCTCTCGGTGTACTCAAAAAAGTTCCGTTGAATTCGCTCAAAGGTACGGCTCATATCCTGTGCTTGGCGACTCCATTTCCCTGCGATCTCCTTCAGTTCCTCTGGCGTTAACTCGATGGTTCCTGCCGAGTAGCCACCTACAACGTTAACCACAGACTTGAAACCTTTGGATAGGGTATCCCATGCTTCACGTGCATGATCCAGGATGTTATGATCCGAAGGTTTTCGCGGAGAGTAACTCACTCGTTCTCCTGTAATTTCCTCATACAATATATTATCGATATACCCTTCGTCATCGAAACTGTAATGTTTCATATCGTGATATCCAGGACCAGTCAGTGTATCCTTTATTTTATCCACAGCACCGTAACTTGCATTAAAATCGTCATAATTTTTATTAATCAAGAGGGTTGAGCCCACATGCCTCTCATATCCTCCAAGCATACCACTTGCAATGAAATCCCCAGGATGAATGAAGTTGGTCACCTGACCATCGAAAGCCCCTTCTTCTGCTTTCCTACGCATTTCTGGTGTTAATGATGCCACGACGGTAGGCGCACTAAACGTGACTGCATCTAATCCCGTATACACTGCTGCATATTGTGCATTTGCCCCGCCTAATGAATGCCCGGTAAGTGTAAAGTCTGCATCGGGATACTTACTTTGCATCTCTTTCACATAATCTTCTGCTTCGTACAACTGATTATCAGGTCCGAACTCTTTATCTATACTTTTGCCCGTATCCCCAAACAAGTTATTGAGCCAGGTGATCCCTAAGGCATCTTCGGTAGCTTGAACACCCCCTCTCCAAGATTCAGGCCACGGATAGTATTCTCTAGCAACCGTAGCTCCCACTTCAGGAAGACCTATATTTAGAACATCCGCTTTTAAATCAGGAGCTTTTCTATCCCAAGTGCTGGATCCTTCCGTTCCTCGGAAAGCAACGACGGCTTGTTTCGTATCAGGATTATAAAAGGTCACTGCATCCATACCGGATGAATTATGTTTCTGGTCTAGTACTTCCCAGCCCGTTAAACCTTCAATTTCAATTCCTTTCTCAAAATCGTTATAAGCTGCATCGGACATTCGTTGATAAACCTGATCGGTTATATTTCTATTGTTTAGATCATCCTTACTCATTTAATCTCCCTACCTCACATTTAACTTTAATATCAAAGATTATATCCTTTTACTAATAATGCCTTCTTGAATTCAGGACTATACGCAAACATCTCTTGTAAACCAGTCTCATAATTAATCGATATTATGAATGTTTGATCTTCGTTTCCCGTTATATAACCATATATTGATACACGTGACATTGCCATCTTAGGCTGCATTTGCCTCCTTGTGATGGTCACGTCTAAATCATAAGTTTCTTTTAGATAATCAATGGCAATGGTCTCCGAACGCTCTATAATTTCCTGATCCTTTTTGTCCACTCCAGAACATCCTCCTATTACTCCAACGATCATTATGGTAAATGTAATTATCCTTATTATCCGGGACACAACCATCCCTCACTTTATCGATGTAGTGTAAAACAGAAGAAATCCTCTAGTACAAGGATTTCTTCTATCCAATAATTGATGCAATACTTACATTCATTTCTTAATGCGGTACCTGCGCACTGAAATCATCGCGACTGGAGCGATCGGCATGGTAAAAGACCACGTCTCCGTCCCGCAAGGTGAAACTGTTCCCATAGCTATCCTCTACCTTACGTTGGAATCCTTCTAGCAACCATTGATTCATCAGCGGGGCATGAATATATTGCAGATGCGGTGCCGCCAGATTTCCCTCCCGAATGGACTCGAAGTTGAAGTTCACCACGATATACCCATCCTTCAAGAAGATTGGCGATTTAGCATCTAACCCGCCATGCGTACGTCCATACTCCGCCAAGTTCGTTCCCGCTTGCACCACATAGGGTTCGGCGGGTAGACTGTATTCCCCGTACCATTGTTGAATGGCTGCATTCGCACGGAGGACATCGGCGCTGGCGGTCGTTGGAATATTCGTTTTCGGACCGATAAACGTTCGCAATTGCTCTGGCATAAGCAGTAGGCTGTATCCGCCTACGGGTGTCTTCATTTTCGTGAATTTGTCTCGGTAATACTCCTGGTACGCTCGTTCACTCATCATCCCCGGGTGGATTTCACCATATCGGTTGTATTTGTACGTCGCTGTATCTCGTAGTTGTTCGGACGGAACTTGACGTAGCCGTTCATTCAAAATCACGAACCGCTTCACTTGATCTTCTGTGGAACCGATGCGAATAAAGTTGCGCTGATTGGTCGAGTAATATAGATCAACAGGCACACGCGTACGGCCATCCTTACTCACAAAATCAAAGGTTGGCGTGAGACGAATGCCGTCTCGCGGGCCGAACATGTTGCCTTTCGTTTTAAAATCAAACTTGAAGTGGTATCCCGTTTTCACCGCCACATTCTGGTACCCTTGCAGGGGGTGACTGCCCGGGCGAATCGGGACGGTAAACTGGGCTTTGTTCCCCCGCTTGTCCCCATCGATATCCTGCGTTCCGGTCCAGTAACTGATCCAGGTCGGCGCAAGGCTATTTTTGAAACGGCGGAAGACGAGCTCCCAGTTATAGTCCGCGATATCGGTAATCTCAAAGTCATATAGTCGCCCAATGACCTCTACGGAGACTTCGTCCGAAGCGGCGTGGTAGTACAGGTCTGTGTTGGCATCGGGCTGGGCGTCGATCTCCGGCTCGGTATTAAAATGCGACGGAGCATTTTCAGCGATATTCCGGAATTCCACCTGGTAGTCTCCTTCATCTACCCACACCGGTAGATAGAAGGTCGTATCCAGTACCGGTACCTGAACATCAATCCACGTGTTTCGCGGATAAAATTGCGCTCGGTCGGCACTGTACACGTCAAAAGGAAACCGCACTTGTTTAATCCGATAATATTTAGCGTAATCCCGATCTCCATATCCCGGGTAGGACCCTGCATCCAGATGCTGTCCGCTGGTCGGGATGCGAACCGTGAATGGTCGCTCCAAAATGAGCGCGGACCGGTTCATGTTCGGCACCGTTTTCTGATTATGTGGCTGATCATCCGAAACGAGCGAGTAGTTCACAACCGGGGTATGGACGGTGACCATGTTAATGGAATTGATCGGAAAAGTCATTCCTTCGCTGCCTCCCAAGGTTGTAGGATGAAGCGTATACTCAATCTCCCCCGTCGACTCTGTATTCGCCCTGTTCAAGCGGTCCTGGGGGATTAACAGCTGATCTGCGTACAGCACCTGCTCTCCGGTGTTTTTATACGAACCGATCTTGGTCGGCGCTGGGATTTGTGTCGGATCCGGTCCATTTTCAACGACAGTGCTGTCATCCATTACCTTCGTAGTTGAACCTTCCCACGTAAAGTCAAGTGCATCATTCTTCACATCAGGCGGGCCTGTTTGACCCTCAGCTATACCTTTAAGCAGTTCGGTATCATCCGGTATATCGGGCGGTTCATATCCGTCACCCTTAACCACCTCGGGAACAAAACTAATCTCTCCTGTTTCCTTCGGCATGACGTGAATCTCCACGTCTTCGTCGTGTTCCATCTCGAGCTCCGGCGGAGTATATCCCTGAGGATACAGCGTAATTCGCCCGCCGTCAGGAAGAGCATAATTCTCCATCTCCGCCTGGTCAATGGAATACAGTGCCACGTTATTGATCTTCCAATAGCTGTAATTCCTCTCAAAGCTGAACTTGTACTGGTGTGGATATTCATCGGAACCTTGAGTATCTGGTTGCGGAATCGTTGTGCCATTAGGTCCCGATAGGGCTGGTTGTTTAACCTTCCAAGTACGGGCATAGATAATGTCGGCGGTACAATCATAAGTAATCGTCCCTTGCTGTTTGCCAAAGGTATGCTGGAACAGATAATTCATCGCCCACGTATTGGCATACAGGTGCTCTGAAGTCGGTATCCCCCGCGTGGCATCAAAATGAATGCCGTTGGTTGGGTCATCCTCCAAAATATGTCCTTGGGCTCCCGGTTCCATATATTCAACTTCAGGTGAAGCTATCTCGTTTGGTGGATTAATGGTAGGTTTGCAAGCTGCCCTCCCGTCTGGGATAGGATCATCAGGAATCGTCGTTACTTTACGATATACACCTACTACATTCGTACCTCCAAGATAATTTGTAAAATTTCTTTCTGATAACTTTGCATTTATCTCTGGATCACCCGTTTGTACAAAATTCTGTTCATTTAACTTCCGTTTAGACTGAACATACGACTTCACTAGCTTATAGGTATCACCTTGAAACGGATAGGTCTTATCTAACATTACTTTACCTACTGGCTTACCTACCGGCCAATTTTTATCTACATCGTCAATGTCGCTCTCTACTTTTGCAGAATACATCTGTGTACCTTCACTAGTTCGATATATCTTGGTAACTGGATAGTATGCATTCATTACAATGGGAATATCATAATATTGCCTAAATCTGCTTGGATCTGCCCAACCTTCAGCATTTTTAATGTTCTGTAGAGTAACGAAATCGGTATTAGGCCTAGATCCATTAATAACATGAAAAATAGAGCTGAACCAAATCTGACCTCCATTCGAGATCTTTTCAAGTCCAGCGTCTTCCAATGCATTATTCACCATATCAACAGGAACTTCAAAAAAAGTGGTAACTGTACCATCTCTATTATCAATCTCATCCACTTGAGTAACTCTGACTACACCATAAGGCCCCCCCTGTTGAGGAGCACAATTGGTTGACGTACATCTTGCATTACGTGCAACCGTGAAACCCACGGTTTTGTATCGGATAGATGTAGATGCTTTAGTCGAAGTTGTTCTGAATTTAATAGAGCCTGATTTATCAAATTCAATATTATCTGCCGCAAAGGCGATTCCTGTTGGTACAAATAAAACTAATAATTCCATCACCAGTGACATCATTAAAAAACATGCTACAATCTTTTTAAAAGTCATCACGACGTCCTTATTTCACTTCACGGACAATAGAATTTCTGCTAAATAATGTAGCATCTCCACTGACTTTTAGATCATCTGTATTTGAATTCGTGGACAGCGGAATATCTGAGTAACCCTCATACCGTTTCCCTTTTTTGAAGGGACCGACTTTCATAAAACGTTCATCAAACATAATGTTTTCATATTTAGCGTAGGATTTCATTTCAAAACTAAATTTAGTTCGAATAAAGTATCCTGCTAGTCTATCAGCGTCAGTCAACATAGAAGGCTCGGCAACTAAAGAACCCTTGATGATAATTTTATTTTCCTTAACCCATTTCACATACCGTCTCATATCCGCAAGCACTACCCTGAATCCTTGATTGTGATATGAGAATAATTCATTAGCCCACTCTTCATCAATCGTTCTGTAATCTACATTAAGCATTAAATTATAATAGTTTTCCGTCGTTTGTTTCCACTGATCCATCATACCTTTGTTATTAAAATATTCATCTGACTTGGCTAGTTGAGCAGAAGTCGTATCCACAATAATATTGGGCTTCATCTCATACATTTCATTCGGATAGTCCTCCAAAATATACGGAAAGTCTTTTGCATTTTTAGGCAAATTGGTTGTTCGAATGACACGCCCCCACGGGTCCCGCTCTGCATTCTTCGCTTTTTCTGCATTCTTTAAAGCTACTGTATCTACTTTCAGTGTCTGTCCACTCCGCACTTTACCAATTCGGTCTACAACGGTTAACGCTTGAGCACGAGTGGTTGTACCCTCGGGATCAAGCTTTCCGTTTCCCGTACCCGAAAGTAACCCATTTTTTACAGCAAGATATAGAAAATCATAATCATCTGTACCAATCTGCCCAATGGCGCGTGCTGCGACGTGTACCATTTCCATGCGCGTCATGGGTTTAGACCAATCTGAAGATGAAAAATCAGATTCAACATACAAATTATTGACTTTGGCAGATGTGACATATGCATCGTACCACTTCGCATTGGACTTTGTAGGCTCTGCCTCATGGCCCAGTGAACTAACGATGAGCTTTAGAAACTCTGCACGCGTTACTTTATTTTCCGGATAAAACATGCCATTAGGATAACCACTAACAATCCCTTTATCCAGCGCCGCCTGAATACTAGATATTGCCCAATGCCCTTGAATATCCTTGAATGATATTTTTTGTCCCGCGTCACGATCTGTATTTGGATTCATTTGCTTACTATTTAAACTATTATCCAAAGAAACAGTTGGTTCTGCATGAACCTGAACTGTCGCTGCTAAAAGGGCAATTATCGTACTCATGACGATTACTTTCTTTTTCATCTGTGTTGGCCTCATTTCAATAAGAATAGTTAATTTCTTTGCTATGTAAATTCTTGCTGTTATATGTGTATAAATGATCAAACTTTAGAACTACTAAATTCCCACACCACGATCGGCCTGGATAAACAAGTCGGCCATGTTCTGGATATAATCTACAAGATCTGATGTATGTTCCAAATGCCATTCATCTAGCTGCTTAATACTCATCTGAAGATCCCATACAATCGGCACAAGCCGCTGACTGTGACTGCTCTCAGTGTACTCAAAAAAGTTCCGTTGGATTCGCTCAAAGGTACGGCTCATATCCTGTGCTTGGCGACTCCATTTCC
>NZ_VXKZ01000111.1:0-274290 GCF_008693195.1 Paenibacillus sp. UASWS1643 | reverse complement strand
CAGTTGCTCCATCGCACCCAGAATCGTCAAATCCTGTGCCTGCGAAAGATCAAGCTGCAAGGCAGACACATGCTTCAACTGTGCCAATCGCCCCATAAATCCGGATGAATATACCCCTTTAGGGTCCATATGCGATATGTGTAGGATCAGATCCGGCCGGGCAAAGAATACTTTGGCATCGAGCTCGGCAAGGTCCTCGTGTGTATCCGCGCCAACGCGAAAATGAACCGTTGCTCTGCGGCGCAACAGATGCACCGCCTGGTGCATCTTTTCGGCATTCCATGGAGCCCCCTGTATTGAAGCATGCCATAACTCACTCACAGATAATCCCCCTTTTCCATCCATAGTTCCAATTCATTCCATTATAAACAAGATCGCTTGGATCAACCACCACCGATCCCCGTTTTTTCATTCCTTTCCTCTTTTTTCATCCCTCCCCTTTCATCCTTCTCATACTCATGCCTTTCCTTTCCGTCGCTTTCAGGATTATTCGACAGCAATCTACATAAAACTATAACTTATACCGACATATAACTAAGGCGTTTTAAGCTTTTATTACTCATCTGGGGAGATGGAATATGTCGAACATGTTGAACAAGTGGGGGAAACCGGGAACACGGACATCCAGTATGGCAAATACGTTGTCCATTGTGCTGCTGATCATTATCGTAGTTGTCTTTGCCGTGCTGGGAACATTTATGTTTGCAAGCACACGAAACATTCTGGTGAAACAGCAGGAATCCATGCTCCAGACCAAGACACAAGCCATTGTTAGTGAATTTGATGCACTATTCAAGGAAAAAGGTGCACTGGTCAAGCAAATGTCCACCAACACATTATTTCAGCAATACATAAAAACAACAGCATCTGCTGCGGATGCGGCAAGTTCTACCTACGCTGCGGATACACAAGCGACACTGGCCGCTATCGTTAAGGCAGAGCCTTCGTTTGCCGATGCCTGGGTCGCGGGTCTGGATGGAAAAGGCTTTTGGATTCAAAATGATGGTGTCGTATCTGCACCGGACTTTGATATCCAGTCACGTCCATACTACAAGCCGGTTACCACCGCAGACGGACTTTATTTCTCCGATCCGTACATTGATATTGCAGCAGGCAATGTACTTATGGGTATCTTTTATCCGATCAAAGACGACAACAACAACACGATCGGCTTTGCCGCAGCGGATATTGCATTTAAGGATATTCCGGCGATTATGGAGAGTTATTCCCTTGGAAGCACGGGCTATTCCATGTTGCTGTCCAAGAGCGGGGAAATTCTGTACCATCCGGATCAAGAGAAGGTTTTGAAGGAGAACATCCTGGACAGTACGGGGGACATGGGGGACATCGGCAAGAAAATGCTTGCCGGTGAAAACGGCGTACAGCTTATGAACGACAATGGGGAACGTCGTTATATCGGCTACGCTACCAGCAAGGATACGGGATGGTCCGTTGGTCTGACCATATCCGAAGAAGAAGTTCTCGCGGAATTAAAAACGTTCACGTGGATTACGCTTGGCGGTTTTGCTGCAGCTACCCTTCTACTTGTAATTATCTGTTACATTACCCTTCGCCGTCTGTTACGCTCCATACCACAGCTGCTGGCTAAGATTAAACAGATTGAACAAGGTGATCTGACTGTCCAACTGGATATCAAATCTAATAATGAAATTGGACAGATCGCTACAGGCTTGAATTCCATGGTACAGAAAATTCAGGTCATGCTGCAAATGGTCGGCAACTCGGCGCAAATCCTGAACCAGTCGTCGAATGATCTGCAAGCCATCTCCTCTCGAACAGCTGTGACCATGAATGACACATCAACAGCCATCAACGAAATTGCCAATGCAACGAATTATCAGTCCATCGAAACGGAAAATATTTTACGAAAAACAGGCTCTTTATCCAGCCAAATCGATGAAATTGCTACCGATGCGCAGGCTATGGGAACGGTCGTGCAGACATCTGCTGATCAGAGCAGCCAAGGACTTGCGGTCGTGGAACAATTATCGAAATGGTCCGAGGAAAACCATCAGTCCACCCAAGCAATGTCCTCTATTATCCAGGAGATTGACCTGAGTCGGAATGAAATATCCAGTTTTGTGGATACGGTCAAACAGATTGCCTCTCAAACGAACCTGCTCGCCCTGAATGCCTCCATTGAGGCTGCACGTGCTGGCGAACATGGAAGAGGATTTGCCGTCGTTGCCGAAGAGGTCCGCAAACTTGCAGAACAGACGGCTCAGGCAACAGAGGAAATCAACAAAAAGGTGAATGTTATTGAAGAGAAAACAACTTTGTCGGTTGAACATACCATGCGTGGTATGAAGATTGCGGAGGAGAATGCCAAATCCGTAGAAGATACCAAACATGTATTCTTTAGTATTAACAAAGACCTGAAAGATCTTCAGCAGCGTATGATGCAGATTACTAACAATACATCCAATGTACACAAGCACAAAGATGAGATATTCCAGGCACTGGAGATTATCTCTTCCACCACTGAGGAGAACTCGGCATCGACGGAAGAAGTAAGCGCCAGCACGCAGGAGCAGCTGGATAGTATCGAACAGGTAGCGGATCTGTCAAAACAGTTGAACCAGCTATCTGGCAAACTGCAAGACGAATTAAGCCAGTTTAAAGTAAAGTCATGATCCGCAAGCTTTCCCCTGCTCTTCTCTTTTAGTCGCTGTCCATTTATTATTAATGAATATGCATACGAAGAGGATTGGAGGCTGATCATCATCATGAACTTTGCCAAACGAATGGATCATTTCAACGAAGGAATTTTCACCCGGTTGCTGGAGATCAAGCGCCGCAGACAGGAGAACGGACAGCCGGTTATTGATCTCAGTGTGGGTACGCCGAATATCCCACCTGCGCAACATATTATAACTGCGCTATGCGAGGCCGCAGCTGATCCGGCTAATTATATATATGCAGTGAATGATCAGAGTGAGTTGCTGCAAGCTGCTAGCGATTGGTACAAGCAGCGCTATCAGGTCGAGTTAGACCCGGCAACACAGATCTGTTCCTTGCTCGGTTCACAGGAAGGGCTGGCACATATATCCCTCTCCATTGTTGATGAAGGTGATCTGGTGCTGGTCCCCGACCCCTGCTATCCAGTCTTCGCGGATGGACCGTTACTGGCAGGTGCAGAACTGTATTATATGCCGCAAAAAGAAGAAGACGGATATGTTATTCAGCTTCAGGATATACCGGAAGATATCGCTCATCGAGCGAAATTCATGCTGGTCTCCTATCCCAACAATCCAACAACTGCGATGGCACCGGATCAGTTCTATCTTGACCTGATTGCCTTTGCCAAGAAGTATGATATTATCGTGCTCCACGATAATGCGTACAGTGAACTCGTATTTGACGGAAAGTCATGCGGAAGCTTCCTAGCGTTTCCTGGCGCCATGGACGTTGGTGTTGAGTTCAATTCCCTATCAAAAACGTACGGACTGGCCGGGGCTCGAATCGGCTTCTGTGTGGGCAATATAACCATGGTCTCCATGCTGAAAAAGCTAAAATCCAATATGGATTACGGGATGTTCCTACCGATCCAAAAAGCAGCAATTGCCGCCATTACCGGTGATCAATCGGAGGTTGAACGGGTCAGAGCTATTTATGAACAGCGCAGAGACATCCTCTGTGAGGGCTTCAGCAGTCTGGGTTGGCCGATTGCCAAACCTGAAGCAACGATGTTCGTCTGGAGCCGGATTCCGGCGCACTACGACAGCTCGGAACAATTTGCCATGGATCTGGTTACACATGCAGGAGTCATCGCAACACCAGGGAGTGCCTTTGGCCCTTCAGGTGAAGGGTATGTGCGCTTCGCCCTCGTTCAGGATAATGAAATATTGCAACAAGCGGTACAATCCGTCGATGACAGCGGGATTCTGAAATCCAGCTAACGGGAATACGATTCGAATGTGCTCAAGCAAAAATCCCCTCAAGGTTCACAGGGAGTAAAAGTATCACGTTTGATAACGTGATCTCTACTTCTTGTAGACGTGAGGGGATTTTGTCATTTGGTGTGGGGATAGACATTCATTGGGTGATTTAAGCTCACGGCAGAATGGTGCCAAGTGACAGCAAAAAGCCTGCTCAGGGAGCAGGCTTTTTGTTTCAACGATTTATACAGACTTGCGCCAGTTAGAACGATACATCAGATACAGGAAGTACGGTGTTCCAATAATCGCAATGAGTATGCCTGATGGAATCTCTGTCGGTGCCATGACGGTTCTGCCGATTGTATCGGCGAGCACCAGCATAACTGCACCCGCTAATGCGGATAGGAACATGGATCGTCTTAACTTATTCCCCGTCAGTAGCCGTACCATATGTGGTGCAATCAGGCCGATAAAACCAACGGTTCCTACACAAGCAACCGCCCCTGCTGCAAGTAGTACACCAACTGCCATGGCTAATAAACGTGTACGACGTACTCCGAGACCAAGCCCGGATGCACTATTGTCGTCAAATACCAGCAGTTCGAATCTGCGTGCCAGCCACCAAGCTACCGGTACCAGAATAACTAAAAATAATCCGATAACCTTCACCTGTTCCCAGGTACGAGCATAGGTGCTTCCTGTCAACCAGATATATCCGCTGCTACCGTATACCGCACCTCGGACAATCAGAATCTGAATACCTGCTCCAGCAATCGCAGACATCGCAATCCCCAGCAATACAACCGCCGAAGGGTTGAGTCCTTTCTTCCAGGCGAGGGAGAACACAACCACTGCAGCGATGGCTGCACCGATGATTGCCGCAATTGGCAGCAAATATATCGGAAGACCCGGCCATAAAATGATGACCATCATCGCTCCAAGCCCTGCACCTGAGGACACACCAACAATTGAAGCATCTGCCAGCGGGTTACGTACCGCCATCTGAATGAGCACACCGCTAATTGCCAGTGCAGCTCCTGCACCTGCGGCAACAAGAGTACGCGGAATCCGAAGCTGAATCAGCGCGGAGAACAGTCCATCCGATTGGAACAGACTTGGTAACCAATCGGCCAGCGGAATTCGCATACCGCCAAACATCGTACTGAGCAAGATAAGCACGACCGTTATGACTGAGAATAATACAGCCATAGGGCCAAATGCAAAGCGACGCGCAGCTCCTCCTGTGCTCATTGATGTAGACATGCCTGATCCATTCGCAGCCTTCATGCGTGTAAGAACAAGCCAGATGAGCCACGGTGCGCCAATAATCGCCATAACGGCACCCGTTGGCAGTTCCATGCTGGAGTTATGCACCATCTTGGCGAGGACATCTGCTCCAACCAGGAGCGCTGCGCCCCATATGAACACACCGGGTAAAAGTAATCGATTAGAACGTACACCACTCAATCGAACTAGATGAGGTGCAACCAGTCCCACGAACCCAATCGGTCCGATTACACTGACAATCACGGCAGCCAGCAATACAGCAAGAATTAACCCTACTGTACGAGCCAATGTAACCTTTTGTCCCAAGGAAGAAGCCGTTGATTCATCCAGCTCCAGCATATCCCACTGTCTGGACAGGATTAACGTGAGAAGGGTAATCCCAACCACCCAAGGCAAAGCATAAAACACACCACTCCAGTCATTCTGGACAAGTGTTCCGGAGCCCCAAAGGAACAACCCTTGTGTCTCCATGGAGAAAAAAATATGTAATGCACTTGTAAATGAACCAAGCACCATTGATACAATCATCCCGGACAACGCAAGTCGAACCGGGCTTGATGTTCGTCCGCCGCCCATGAAATAAGCCGCAAATGCTGCCAGCAAACCACCTAGTGCTGCGAAAAGAAAAGGCGACTGACTTAATAGACCTGGAAAAGCGATAGCTCCCAGTACCACCACAAAGTACGCTCCTGCATTAATGCCCAGTGTATCCGAAGCAGCCAGTGGATTACGCGTAATCGTCTGAAGCAAAGCGCCCGCAACAGCCAATGCACCACCCGCAAGAATACCAATCACTGTACGAGGCATGCGCAAGTCCCAGACCATATTGTGCTCTAATGAATCCTGTCTGCCTGTGAGCGAGTCCCAAACGACATGCAAAGGAATGGATGCCTCTCCATAAATTAGACTTACAAAAAAAAGCACGATGAGAGCGGTTAAACCGCCCCCATATATGCTTATTGTGCGCCAATTCATAGCTGGCTTAGATCCTTGAACCGAACTCATTTGGTAATCGCCTCGACTACCCCATCAACCAATACTTTGGAAGAGATCGGTCCACCAAAAGTCCATGTGGTGCTGGCCAGTTGATAGGTACGTTTGTCCTTCACGAAGTTCAGTCCGTTCCAAACCGAGTTATCTTTCATGGCTGTGCCAAAAACGTCATCGTCTGGTTGAGTAATATAAATGAAGTTACTGTCCTTAACAGCGGTCAACGACTCAATTCCTACTGTCGAGAAGCCGTAGTTTTCCAGTTTGTCCGGCTTCCAATCGTTCACCAGACCAATTTTGTCCAATGTACCAATAACGACCGAATTATCCGTAAACATACGCAGGCTGACTGCATTTTGATATGTGAATGCTTGAGTCAGTGCAAAGTTGAAGTTCTCTTTACCCGCAGCAGCCAATTTTTCTTTGGCTTCTACATAGTGCTGATCAAGATCACTAAGAACTTGCTTAGCCTTGTCTTCTTTACCAAGAGCTGTTGCAATGGTATTAAAGATCTCTGTCATTTTGTCATAATTATAGCCATCGCCATCATACGGATCGAATTCAATGGTTGGTGCGATAGCATTAAGCTGATCATAGACCGCATTATTATTATCTGCGTTAGCAATGATCAGATCCGGCTTTAATGCAGCAATAGCTTCCAGATTCGGCTCACCGCGTGTTCCGATATCCGTTACACTATCATCCAGTGCTGCTTCGGATGTTACCCACACTTTATAGTTAGCGTTATCTGCATTACCTACTGGCTGAACCCCCAGGGCAACAACATCTTCCGTATATGTCCATTCAAGCGTAACAACACGTTCTGCTGGCTTGTCCAGCTTAAGCTCTCCACGTTTATGCTTCACGGTAACAGGACCTGCTGTCTCTTCAGCGGGAGCACTGCCCGAATTAGTACCTTGACTTGTATCTGTTGTAGTCGTGGTTTTACCACAACCCGCCAAAACCAGCACAAATGCCAGCATGATCAACAGTGCATTTAACCCTTTTTTCATGTCTTGATCTCCCCTGTTTGTATGTATTTATATGATAACAATTATCATTATCACTATTGGATTATGCCGTAGGAATGGATTTTTGTCAATGCAAAGTACCATATTCCAACTCTTTTATGCAATAAAAAAGGAAAGGGATAGCTCTAAGGCCATCCTTTCCCTTCTAGTGCTTGTCTGTTGCACTAACTCAACTGCATCGTAGTGATGCATGTATTATCATTTTCGTATGTAGACAATTGCGTTTCTGCAACCTTTCCATCTTGAACAATACGAATCAGATAGGTTCTGTCTCTAGGCACCCAAAAATCCATAAATCCGTTTGTACCAGACTTCATCACTTCATCTTTCATAAAAGTGTTGCCTTGGGAATCATGAATGGTAACGCTGAATTCCTTATTGCTCATTTCCCCCTGACAACCGGTCAAGCTGTGAATTGCACAGGGATGGGTCTGGTCCACATAGGGTGCAATGGAAAGGAAAAATTCATTTTCAGGCAAATCGTATGTAGTGGTCTTTTTATCTTGATCGGTTACGATTAACTGTTTAGCATTGATGGAGGCAGATTCCGGTGTCTCTTTTCCTGTGCTGATATCTTCCACCAATTTTCTGATGCTGGGCGCATTGGCTGTACCCGCCTCTTCCTTGCCTGTATTGCTTGCAAACAGATAGGTTCCAATTACAATCACAACTGCAACACTTGCAATGATCCATATTTGTTTTTTCATCTGGAATCCATCTCCTCGTCCGTTTTCATTAAGTATAATGGAGAACGAAGAAATATGGACTTATACAACAAACAATTCACCAGATTATCACATTATTGGTACGAATCTTTTCGCATCATAGTTGATTGGTTCGAATGGTAGCCTGGGCTCTGGAAACGCAGAGAGCAGCGGTGAAGTCTATGCGCTTCATCGTCCCGCCACTCTCCAGTGCCTACTAGTTCAGACTATCTTGCTGGATAAATAGACTTATTGACTGGATAAAAGACATAAACTTTTATTTTTATGCTGACATAGACTATATTGAGAATCGGAATTAAGGAGTCAGTTTTAGAATGGTCACAGTGGTATTTAGATTGTTATGCAACTGTGCAGGAGTTGCATTCGCATTTACCAGCTGGATCGTCGTCGGAACCGTTGTTACTGTAATAATTACTTCAGCAGAGATAGGTCCACCTCCATTACCTGTGAAAGGCACAGGAGTTATGGGCGTTCCATTTACCGTGAGGTTGAAAGCCGCATCGCCCTGATTATGAATGCTAAAAGAGATCAAGTAACTTCCTGTTTCATTGATTGTTATCGTGGAGGAAGGCGGCACGAAAGTGAATGCACCTCCAACATTAGCCAAAACCCCGGTTAAAGTTATTGGTGAGTTGCCAGGTACTGTGTCTGTGCCTGTGCCAGGATCTGCTCGGAAAACACTTAGGAAATCGGATATTCCAGCCCCAACTGGACCGGCCGGACCTGTTGCTCCTGCTGGACCTACTGGACCTGCTGGACCTACTGGACCTACTGGACCCACTGCTCCGAGCGCGCCTGCTGGCCCGACTGGCCCTTGTATACCCGGAATTCCTTGCAGTCCTTGTGGTCCCGGTATCCCTTGAGCGCCAGTTGCCCCTTTTGGACCTATCGGTCCTATTGGTCCTATTGGTCCAGAAATTCCTTGAGCGCCTTGCGGTGCATTAACCACAACCTTAGGTCTAACCTTTACCACCTTAACCTTAACTCGACAATGCATGCTTTGTTTAAATTTACGTCTACAAATGCGTTTTCCATGACGATTTAACAATCAACTCACCTCCGTGATATTTCTCCACATACTATGTGTATCCATCACGAGGGGCATAGACTATTAACTATAAATTAGAAAATTATAGTGCCTATAATGAGTAAATTGGTCTATGAATCCAGTCTATAACATGAATGCATAGACCAATTTTCAATATAATATGCAGATAAAAAAGCCAGTCGAACACGAGATACTCTCGATGTTTGACTGGCTTTTGCTATGCTTATCCCTTTCACACAGGTTCTTCTTATTTTACAATAGTGTTTTGTTTTTCTCATAGAACCGGGCGTTGTGGGAAGAGACACCCGCCATATCAGACGCGTCAGGTTCCAGATACGTCTTGGCACTGTTGACTGCGAGCACCGCATCGTTAAAAGCACCAGCGATCAGCCTGACTTTGCTTCCATAGGTGATGAAATCACCTGCTCCGAATATGCCTGGAATGTTGGTACGCATGCGCTGATCAACGGATACGCCGTAATCTTCACGCGCTAGCCCTCATTGCACGAGGTTACCAAAATCACGATCATACCCATGGCTTACAACAACTTCATCCACTTCAACATGTGTGATCTCACCGGTTTCTACATGGGCCAGCTCGACAGGATCGATTTTGTCACCTGTACCGTATAAGCGAGAGATACTATATGGTGTCATGACGTTGGATTGAGCTTTCATCTGGGCAACAGGCGACTCATGTCCAGTAAATTCATGACGTCTGTGTGCCACCGTAACTTCACTTGCTATTTTGCACATTTCATTCGCCCAATCGACTGCGGAACTTCCATTGAGCAATCCATTCCATGTTGTCAGACATAGGTTATCCTTTCAATGGGGATTAGTAATCCAGATTTATAGGTTTCACTATATCAAAATACATGACAACTCCATAACCAACAAGCTATAGCCTGAATAAAATGGTGGACAGCTATTATACATCTCATAATTAATTTTAATCAGAAAAAACACAACAAAAAAGCCCGTACCATCCGGTACAGGCTCTTTCTTACAACTTTAATGCTACTTTTCTATGCTACGTTTTACGTATTACTCAATGCTGGGTTTCGGTGACCCCTGTCCACGTTTCTTTCCTTTTCCTGCCATCCAATACGTCAGTCCACCTGAGACGCCGAAAGCAATAACCACACCAATGCATGTGTGTAACAGATTCAGGCTACCCTCTTCGATGAAGAGCGGAAGGCTGGCCAAGTTTGGATTCCCCACCATAGCAAATGCCTTGACAGATAACAATCCAAAATATAGTCCACCCGCAGCTCCACCCAGCAATGCCGCATAGAAAGAGGATTTTTTTCTCATGTTGACCGCATACAATGCAGGCTCTACCACTCCAAGGAGGGCTGTTCCCGTTGCCCAGAAAGCAAGTCTTCTGGATGTTGGCTCTTTCGAACGCAAAGCGTTTGCGAGCGCAGCCCCTGCTTGTCCTACAATCGCCACTAACATGGCAGCAATCACCATAGAACCACCATTCATAACCATATCATTAAGGATAATGGCAATCAGCCAGTAGTGTAATCCCATAATTAACATTAGCGAGAAGACTGCTCCCAGTAACATCACCGACAACACTGGAGCATTAGCTACGAGTGAATCCAATGCCTCCGGCAGATATTCATCAATCCAGGTGCCGACTGGACCAAGAATCATCAAGACTAGCGGAACAAGAATCAGAATCGTCAGGAATGGAGCAACCATCCCTTTGGAGAATTTTGGGCTCCATCGTTCAACGACTCTTTCCAAGAAGGCGGCTGCACAGATCGTTAGAATGACCCAGATGGGCGTAGAGTAAAAAGCAGGCTGGGACACAAGTGGCACACCCAGGAAATGAACCTCTTTTTCCCCTGACATCAGCATGGTCATCTCCGGATAAAACATGAGTCCGCCAATAGATGCTGCAACATAGATATTGCTCTTCAACCGATAAGCTGTGCTGATTGCTACCAATACAGGCAGTACATAAAATACACCGTCTCCAATGATCCTGAAGATCGTAAAGGTCTGGCTGTCCATCAATACAGAAGAATCCGCAGAACTGTACGTATCCATTAACGCAATAATGGCGATTATAATTTTAATAACAGCGGCTCCGAGAATTGCAGGCATCAAGGGCCTGAATACATCGGATACAAAATGTAAGATCGAGAATCTGTTCTTCTTCACGTGTCCCGCTTCCTGCAACGCTGTCCCTGTCGAATCCCAAGCGTCCATACCCAGTAACGCATTGTAGATCAGGGAAGATTCATCTCTTATTGTCAGATGACACTGCTCACCTGTTACCTGAATATCTGCTACAACATATGTGGAGGCAAGAACCGACATGTTCAATTGTGTACTGTCCTTCAGTACCAGTGTCGTTGTTCCCTTATCATGTTCTACGAGCTTGATGTTCTCCTTGCCACCTGCGAGTTTCAAACAATCTTCAATCAGTGTGTTATGCATTATGTACAATCTCCTCATGTTACGGTAAACCCGTGTTTTGTGATGTGTTATGATCTAATCTGCCTCTATCTATATACACATTTCCATGAAAAAACTTCAATAGGATAAAAAAACTAATTTCCCTGACATTGCATGTTCATTTATACAAGGTATATGGACCTATGAAGATCGAAAAAGCAAAAAAGCCTACTCTTATGTAGGCTCTTATCCATCTTTATTTAGGAGTCTCACTTACCATATTCATAGCCGATATTCGCGGTTATCAGATGGCGATGCACATAAATATACACCCTTCATCCTATGACAGTCCCAACATCGCGTTCATGTCTTCTTCTGCTGTTGTAATTAACTTCAGCCCAAACATATCCACGAGTACATCCAGAACCCCTTCCGATATAAACTCAGGCGGTTTCGGTCCAATCCGAATGTCCTGGATGCCGAGGCTGAACAGGCCGAGCAGGATCGCAACTGCTTTTTGCTCAAACCAGGACAGCACAATGCTGACAGGTAACTCATTTACAGTACAGCCAAAAGCATCCGCTAAAGCCATTGCGATTTTCACCGTAGAACCGGAATTGTTGCATTGACCCAGATCAATATAACGCGGTATCCCCGTGTCTCCAACCGTACCATAATCCACATCGTTGAAGCGGAACTTGCCACAGGATGTCGTCAGAATTACGGTATCATTTGGCAATGATGTCGCGAGTTCACGATAGTAGTTGCCACCTTTGCCTGGCGCATCACAACCGGCTATAACGAAGAATCGACGAATATGACCGTCTTTCACCGCTTGAATAATCTCGGGCGCAAGCCCAATCACGGTCTCATGATGATATCCTGTCGTTAAGACTTGCTCCGACTGTACATTAGCCGCAGGCAGAGACAATGCACGTTCAATCAGCGGTGAGAAGTCATCATCCATAATCTTGGCAACCCCCTCCAGACCCGCCACTTCGTAAGAGAAAAAGCGGTCTGCATATGTGCCTTTGATCGGCATGACACAGTTGGTGGTTGCAAGAATAGCACCCGGGAATTGTTCAAACAGTCTGCGCTGATCGTACCATGCTTTACCGATATTACCCTTGAGATGGGCGTATTTCTTCAACGCCGGATAACCGTGCGCAGGCAACATTTCCGAGTGGGTATAGATGTTGATTCCTTTACCTTCGGTTTGACGCAGCAACTCCTCCAATGCATACAGATTATGTCCCGTCACCACAATGCACTGTCCTTCGATCTGGTTCTGGCTAACCGTAATCGGTTGCGGTACACCAAAGCGGTCCGTGTGCGCACGATCCAGCACGTCCATAATGCGGATTGCTGCATTACCTACCTTCATCGCCATCTCCAGATGTTCCTGCACATTAAAATTCGAGTTCGTTAATGTCATATATAATGCCTCATGTGTAATCCGATCCACCTCAGGATCAGAATATCCCAACTGGCGTGCGTGTGTCGCATAAGCAGCGATGCCTTTTAACGCAAAAATCATTGTATCCTGCAAACTTGCGATTGTTTCATTTTTACCGCATACCCCAACCACGGTACACCCGCCACTCGGCGTCTGTTCGCACTGATAACAAAACATATGGGTTCCCCTCCAAACATAGATTAAACGCCCTTCGTTATGTAATAGCGTAACAGACCCTGAAATGCGCTAGTGTGATGGTGCACACAGTTTTTGATCTAACATCTATCTATGGTTCTCTAGAGCATCATGCAAACTGGAAATAATAACATTCGAAAAGAGGCATATCTCGGATCATTATGAAAAATACTGTGTACAGCTAAAAAAGTATACATTCCATAATCTTAAAAAATACGGAAATGAAACGATTCTAGATTTTGCTCGTAAGGGTAATACACAGAGAGAAATCTAATATTCAAGGAGCTGGTCAATTGCAACATTATAGACACAGTGCGGAGGAAACCCTTCAGGATGTACAGAGTTCCTCCAAGGGACTCACAACCTCCGAGGCTGCAAAGAGACTTGAAACGGAAGGATATAACGAGTTAAAAGGGAAAGATGCAACACCTGTCTGGAAATTGTTCCTCGAAAATTTTAAAGATCCGATGGTCATCGTGCTGCTGATTGCAGCTGCGGTTCAGGTTGTACTTGGACACCTGATTGAATCGTTGATCATTTTCCTGGTTATTTTACTCAACGCGGTAATCAGTGTTGTGCAGACCAAAAAAGCCGAGAGTTCGCTTGACGCGCTGAAACAGATGTCTGCACCCGAAGCAAAGGTCATTCGTGACGGGCAGAAAAAAACCATTCCGGCGAGGGAACTCGTTCCCGGTGATATTGTTATGCTGGATGCAGGTGATTATGTCCCGGCAGACGGACGTATTCTGGAATCAGGAAGTTTGAAAATCAACGAAGGCATGCTGACCGGAGAATCCGAAGCTGCGGAGAAACACGCCGATACCATCCCGGATGAAGCGCCAATCGGAGATCGTCGCAATATGGCCTTCAGTGGCTCACTGGTCGTATATGGACGGGGCATGCTTGTCATTACAGGCACGGCTCTCAAAACGGAAATTGGTAAAATTGCCGAGCTGATTGAAAATGCCGAAGCCAAGAACACCCCATTACAGCGCAAGTTGGAATCATTCAGCAAAAAACTGGGCTTTTTCATCCTGGGCTTATCGATTCTCATCTTTGGCATTGAAGCCGGTCGTGTATGGTTGACCGAAGGTACGGAGAATATCGGACCTTCCATCGTAAATGCATTGATGTTTGCCGTAGCTGTTGCGGTTGCTGCCATTCCTGAGGCACTTTCCTCCATTGTGACGATCGTATTGTCACTCGGAACGAATAAGATGGCCAAACAACATGCGATTATTCGCAGACTGCCTGCCGTTGAGGCGCTCGGCTCTGCCAGTATCATCTGTACGGATAAAACAGGAACACTAACTCAGAATAAGATGACTGTCGTCGATTATTACATTCCCCATGGCACCAAGGACGAATTCCCCGATGATCCCGATCAATGGTCGGAAGAGGAACGACGTCTGTTACATATTGCAGTACTCTGCAATGATTCGAATATTAACCAGGAAGGCAAGGAACTCGGTGATCCAACCGAAGTGGCACTCATTGCCTTCAGCAACCGGGTGAACAAGGATTACAATGAAATCCGTGACCAGTTCCCGCGTGAAGCCGAGCTTCCTTTTGACTCGGATCGAAAGCTCATGAGTACGGTGCATACCTTCGAGGGACAGACGGCTTTGCTGACCAAAGGTGGACCGGATGTGCTGTTCAGCCGCTGTAGTCATGTGTTTATCAATGGTGAAGTTCAGCCCCTCACACCCGAGATTCGCACACAGTTTGAAGAGAAAAATGAGGCATTCTCCAAACGTGCCTTCCGCGTTCTTGCCTATGCGTACAAAAAATTTGATGATAAAAACCAGGTCACCATTGATGACGAGCATGATCTGACGCTTGTTGGCCTGACAGCGATGATTGACCCACCGCGTGAAGCGGTATACGGGTCGATTGAAGAGTCCAAAAAAGCGGGCATTCGCACCATCATGATCACCGGAGATCACAAAACGACGGCCCAGGCCATCGGTGTGGATATCGGCCTTGCAGAACCGGATGATCTCGCCATTACCGGTGCCGAACTGGACAAAATGTCTGATGAAGAGCTGGATCAACAACTCGAACACATCTCGGTATACGCCAGAGTATCACCTGAGAACAAAATCCGGATTGTTCGTGCATGGCAGCGTAAAGGCAAAGTGGCAGCCATGACGGGAGATGGAGTTAATGACGCACCAGCGCTAAAACAGGCTGACATTGGTGTAGCGATGGGTAGCGGAACAGATGTTGCCAAGGATGCGGCTGCCATGATTCTGACGGATGATAACTTTGTCTCCATCGTGAATGCGGTCAGTGTTGGGCGGATGGTATTTGATAACATCAAAAAAGCTATCGCTTACCTGTTCGCCGGTAACCTCGGCGCCATTATCGCCATTTTGTTTGCCTTGATCGTCGGCTGGGTTAATCCGTTTACGGCCCTTCAGCTGCTGTTCATCAATCTGGTGAACGACTCCCTGCCTGCCATTGCTTTGGGTACAGAGAAGCCCGAGCCAGATGTCATGCGGCGTAAACCACGTGATATCAACGAAGGCATCTTCGCAGGTGGAACCCTGCAGGCTGTAATTACGCGTGGTGTCCTGATCGGTGCGGCTGTTATCGTCTCCCAATATATCGGACTTGGCATCTCGGAGGAAATCAGCGTAGCTATGGCCTTCACAACCCTGATTCTGGCACGCAGTCTGCAAACTTTTGCAGCACGTTCCAACACACAGACCATCTTCCAGGTGGGCTTCATGACCAATAAATTCGTGCTTGGCTCCATCCTGGTATGTCTCTGTCTCTATGCAATTACACTGATTCCAGGTGTTCGCGGCGTCTTCGCCATCCCGGATACATTCGGCTGGAATGAGTTCCTGATTGCAGGCGGACTTGCTCTTGTCGCTGTCATACTGATGGATGTCATCAAGTGGATTCGCAATCGTGGCAAACAAGTTACTGCGGCATAAGATCTGCAGATATCGTACGTATGCACAAACAGGCGCCCGTTATCGGAGCGCCTGTTTGATTACTTTTTTCTTTACACAGACAAAGCGTACACTTCTCAGCCATACTGATGATTTCTAGGTATCTTCGCAAAAAATTTAAGCATTAAGTTGATATCTATATCCCAACCAACAGATGGACAGATGCTCATCTGCACCGGCTGCCATTCGGGAACTAGGATACGATCGGAAACCAGGAACGATGAAGGACAGTCAAAATTCCCAATGGTGTAGCCCTCTCATTAGCTGATTGGGCTTCTTTTTCATTCACTACATGTGGAATTAATTGGATTTATATGTTATTATTTGTTTATTCCAACAGAAAGAGTCGATCTTTAAAGTGAAGAAAATTTTCAAAGCCGCTCTTACCTGTACTTTACTATTTAATGTGAGTATGGCATCCGTCGATATGGCCTCGCCAGATACTACGGATCAGTACACTACGGAGAAGTTCACTGAAGTTCAAACGTCAGGGACAGCCAAAGCAAAAGTAGGAAAATTTCAAGGTGATAATACAATTGTTATTGATGAAGAAGGGAACCAAACTACGGTTGGGGAACTCAAAACCTTAACAAACCTTGTTTTACCGGATAACCCTAATGCCGATGTATCTCCGAAAATTACCATACAACTGGCACCACACACTGATATGGTACAGCCATTTGCGTCAGCTTACGGTCACGCTTGGCCTTATTCGGCAGTCACTTCAAGCGGTGTCAATTGTTATGGATATTCGGTAAAGGCACCTTTCTTCTGGAACCCTTGAGATGGTGATGGGGTTTCCAATGTGTATGACACAGGATTTTTTACAAATTCGAGCGTTGAAGCAGCCCTTGTAGTTAAAGACGGAAACACGAATGGACTGTATTTCAAACCTGGTTGGAAAATTCTATCTAGTAGAACAGCTGCTGTCACAGACGAAGAACACCGCATTGCTTATAGAGTTGGCTGGATTGATGCCAACAATAATGGCAAAGTCGATGTAGGTATTGATATGGTGGACTTCCACTTTATGTTGCAGAACAGTACGGGAAAATGGTCTGAGAAACACGGACAACAACCATCTATCAACACCAATATCTCAGACCCAAGTACCTTCTCTTGGGATCTGGGTACTTATAAGAATTTTTATAATAGCTCTACTGCTTATATTGCTGCGAAGGTGCACTAATCTATGTAACCATTTTCATAGAAAAACGGCGTTTATCTTTAAGATAAGCGCCGTTTTCTAATTGTAGAGATTTGAATCTAAATTATGGTCATACTGCACCGGTACTGAATCCGGAACTAGCACGTGCGGACTGATCCGCGTCAAGATCGGGGTTGCCCCTGCGTTGCCTAGCAAGAGCGCGATTAATATCGTACCTTACAATTTACATCGCCGTTCATTTTTATTAGACGCAGGAATTAATTCCATGATGGATCAGTATACTTTTGTGTTTTCTTATTCCACTGCATTTTTACTTCGTGCAAAGTATCTCCTGAACCGATTCCCCCGGATTTAGAATAACGTCGTCGCTCAAACCAGCAAATCGAATCTTCAGACAGATTGTTGTGAGTCCCCATACAAATTTCATCGAAGAAAGCCAGACGAATTTTGGTTGCAATATGTTCAAACTTGCTTTGGATGTTTGAGAAATTATATGAGGAAATAATGATTGTAATCAACTTACCTTCTTGCAAATTTTGATGCTGACCAACGTAAAGCTCCACTTCGCATTTATTTACTTCGACCTCACCTGTATTATTTGGAACAAAGTAAGTCATAAGGTACGGCCAGTCAAACCGATAGACTCCTGGATGAATAGATATGTTTTTCATGTAGCGCTCTCCCCTTAATTAATATTTGTATTCTCTTATAGTTTAAATGACTGATTGATAATCGAGTAATGAGAGCCTAGCCAACTTTCACCGGCTGCTCACCGGGCACCAGGAATGCCACCGGGATTAGCACGTACATATTTCATGAACTAAAAAACTCTCGGCTCTTATACCGAGAGTTTGAACTATAATTTATATATAGTTATCGCTTACTGCCTTGTGAAGCATACCCAGACAGCGATCTAAATCAGCTTTTACTTGCTTCTTATAAAGTTCAGCTTTATCAGCACCGCCTGGCGTAAAATGATAGAGTACAATTTCTTGAAAATCTACTTTAGGATCATCACCCTTTAGTTTTTTTGTACGATAAAGTATTCCTTGTTGAACTAGTTCATGCAGAGCACGATAAACTTCGCTCTGAGGTGGCACATATCCAAAATTCTCAAACTCTTTTTTCATGATCTCCAACATTTCATATCCATATCCTCTATGCTGCTCTACCATCGTAATTAAATATAGCATAATGTATGCGCGTTGAGCTATCATAAAGCCCATCTTTGGTCCCCTCCATCGATACTAAATCGTACCTCAATAGTTAGCTCTTATTCAGAATAAAAAAAGACAACTATCTTTTTGATAGCTGACAAGAGCCCAATTAATTATCATAAAAAGAGAAAAGACCCGCCACAGGTTGACGGCCTGACGGGTCAATTAGTCTGAACTTGCTGCACTCGGTTAGTGGAATACCTACCAAAAATGCTGTATAGCCATTGGCTGGCTAATATCATTATAAACCTACAAAATACTTTCAATCAATAACCGGTTCCCTGGCATGATCTGGCCATTACGTCCAGCTGATCGACTCCACCGACCATCCAGATCTCCAGAAACTTGAGAGTAACTTGTTTGGGCTTTTAGCTACTTGTCCAACTGAATCAGACTTAACATCAGTGGGAATTTTAAATCTCAGAACATCAGAAACTAAACCGAAAAATTAAAATCCGCGATTTCTTTATCATATTTTCCGTTCAGTAACGAGCCATTTACCATAAAGAAATCATTCATTAGTGTTGCAAATGAACTTAGAAACTCTTTATTGAAGCTGGAGAGTAGAAAAAAACTTGTCTCAAAGTTAAATTGTGATACGCCAACTATTTCACCTAGATAGTCATATCCTATTACTTCGTTAGCTACATCTTTAATTTCAGTTGTTACTCCATTCATAGGAAGTAAAGCATTTACTTTATCATTGGCATTTGCAAAATTATGGATTATAGAATTTCTCAAAGCAGCGCAATTTTTCATATGTGTCCATTCAGGCAACTGATTTGGAAAATGAATATTTGCAACACTCAAAATATAATTACTAGCTTTCTCAATAGTAGGTCCATAATTGTTTTTATCGTCTATAAAAGATTTAACACTTCTAGTAATCCTTTTGGTTGCTTTTAAAATTTTGCACATTTTAATAAGAATATGCTCTAAAAACCCATAAAGTGTAACAAAAACTGAATTTCTTAATGTTATCGGGAACCAGTAAGATTCATTTTCCAAACCATAAAAATCATAAGATTCACCCTCATGGGTCACTGTATAATGTGAATTTTTGACCATGTCTTTTATCTGGAATTCATTAGACTCTATGTAACTAGATGTCTGACGTAGGAAATCCCTTATTTCAAGTTTGAGCTTACAAAACTCACTTATATTATTATTCAGGCAGTTTCATTCCTTTCATCCAATCTATATCCATGACTTGTTTATCACAGATCGGACACTGTATTTTATCGTTTAGAAGTCAACTAATCTAAGCACATACTTCAGCCTAAATCGTCAAGCCTATACACATTAACTTTTGCTTCTACATTTAATTTTTCTAACTCGGAGATTTCTCTTTTAGTGTTAAAAGCCGAACGCTCTTCGGATCTTGTACGTTGGTTTCTTAGAATCTTCTCCTCACCCATTTCTTTCTTTCTTGGCTGATAACAATCTTCAATGAGAATAGGTGCCTCTACTAAGTTTCCAGGTGTTTTTTCCCATATCACCCGATAAGAATCACCTTGAACACCAGTCACTGTAAAGGTTTTGCCCAAATGCTGAGAATACCAATACTCGTTACTTTTAGCCTTTTTTACTTTAACAGATTGCACATATCTCATCCCCTTTTTCAAAGCAACCCTTATATACAGCTGATCCACTCCGCAGCAGCCTCCAGATCCTCACGAGCTATCTTTGTAATTAGGAGCAGTATGTTGGGTGTTTTTTCTTTATTGGATACCTCTGAGACGGAGCAGAATATTTTCACTGAACAGTGAACCCCCTGTTGGTGTTTGAAGTCTAATTACCATATCGCTATTTTGTACAGTTCCCATTTTGGGGATAATCTCGGCAGGGGTGTCAGTTTGATCATTGCGATAAACTCTGGTTGATGCATTCAGAACACCTTTTTTGGAAAAGTCATTGCGATCTGGACTATCAAATCCATCTACACGGTATCGTAGAAGCTGTGAAGGATTATATTTTTTTGTATCTTTGTTATAGACTGTCCCGCCTTTAAAATACAGGACGTAACTATTTTTTTGGTCCTTGACCATTAGGTTAGTGATAGAAGGCCGGTTATTGTACCACTTGAGCGTATTGATCGGAGCGATTAACCCAAGGTTAGGGTCGTTGGGATCGGCAAGGTCGATAGCGATAAGTGCGTCAAGTTTTCCCTGATACAGTCCATCTTTCGATGTGATGGTCATAAGCTTTTCGTTCCACATTTCTTCGACCGAAGACTTACCGGCTTGTTTCCAATCGGATTCTGGAGTAACCCACATTCTGGCATCACCGTGAAGATGTTCGTACCGTGCCAGGCTATTTCAGCACTGCCCACCGCATACTTATCGACGTCAAGGGAAACACCAGTGTTCGTGGATAGAATACGTTCGATTACAACGATCGCCTGCGCACGTGTGGTCAGCCCTTTCGGAGCGATCTGCCCTATACCTACACCTTTAATTAGACCTGCTTTCGTAGCAAGATACATCCATTTGTCATCTTCCTTTGTCGTCCCCCCAATCGTACGAGCTGCAACCCGTGCCATTTCTTCGCGTGTCATGACTTTCGTCCAAGCCGCTTCGCTATTGTTGAAATCAGCAGATGCGTACAGGCCTGCTTTGCTTGCGGCGTCAACGTACTCGGTGTACCATTTACCGCTTGATGACGTGGTTTCAAGTTCCATGGCCGAGACGACCATCTTCACGAATTCTGCTCGTGTAACGCTGGCGTCAGGCTTAAATGTACCGTTCGTGTATCCATCGACATATCCTTTGGAAACGCCTTTGGTAATAGCGCTAGCGCCCCAGTGGGTTGATTCCACATCGGAAAATTGAGTTGTAGCGGCTTGCACGTTAGGGGTCATGATGTTCATCATGCTTATCATTAGTGCTGCTGCCAGTGCGATTCCTACGATTTTTGTGAAATGTTTTATCATGCGAAATTCTCCTTTTGATTAGGCGCTCTTGATTTGGGAGAACACCCCACTATATTCATTATCGTCATCATGGGCTTAACAATTTGCTTATCTATTTCGTAATGGAGAAACCGAAAGGTTATCCGAATCTTTTTCCCCGCTTCTTCTTTTCTTTTTCAACAAGGTTTTTTCCTTCAGGTCTTCGCTCCGTGCCAGTTGTGAATCGTCAGGCTGAACGTACCAAAGCCTTGAGTAGGGTGGGGTTGCCTGCTTTAATCGCTCTAGTTATCAGGCCAAGTAACCCCGCAACGGTGCGTAGTGGCTCTTAGATGGTCGCTCTTACCGCTTTAGAGCCGATAGCATCAGCCCGATCCTCTTCAGTCTTTTATACTCCCTCCACTATTTTGTAGAATGTGTTTTTCTTCAAGCGAGCTTATAGTTCGCATCCAGGATGCCCCTTTGCTTGGTGTACGAATGTTCACGATTAATTCGCGGCCGCCCCAGGTGCTTCCCTCTTTTCTCAACAGCTTGCGCTTGTTTAATCCCTTTACACTCTTACTCAAGATCTTAAGTACGAAATCCATAATAAATCAACCGATCCCTTCCAAATCTTCATACTTGAGTGTACCCATAATGGGAATGTCGATGACCATCACAACATGAATTTTTGCATCGGTCACACATTACCACTCCTTTAGCATCCTTGTTTATTGCGGCCAAAACGGTTAATTGATTTTCTAAAAAGCGTATCTCCCTCAATTAGGAACGGCTTTAATTCAGAACTTCTATCATCCTATTAGAGCATATTTCAACAACACCATTTATTAAAACACATATGTTAATATATGTATATTATGGATCGTATTCCATTGACTGTGATATCATTAGTGATAAAATATAGGAACACACGTTCTTTATTTTGGAAATTGGTTGTAAAAACCTAAACTCATTTCTCTTTATAAGGTAGGAGTGATCTCTTCAAAAGGGAGGGGGCTTATATTGATAACGAATGATAGTTTGAATCGTCGTTTTATCACGTATATGGCCAATCTTATATATTACAACTCTATAAATTATGACAAAAAGAGAAGACTAAAGGATAACCGTTTTCCTCTAACATTGGACAACGATGAAAATCTCGAATCTGTCTTATTATCCGTCTATGATTCAGAATCTGATCCAGCAAATCTTGAAGATCACATTACAGATCTTTCACTTTATGAAGCTTATGAAACCCTTTCAACACAGCAACAAAATATCCTATCTTTTGCTTACGTGCAAAATCTAAATGACAAGGAAATAGCGCGGATAATGGGAGTGTCCCAACAGAACATCTCGAAACACCGTTTAAAAGCACTATCCAAATTGCGCAAGTTAATAACGGAAGGTGAAGATTGATGTCGGACGTTGATTTCTCTACGCTCATTGCTAATTTAGGATTTCCCATTGTAATCACGTTATATCTACTTATTCGATTTGAAAAAAAAATATCAGACTTAAGTGAAGCTATTAATGCCTTAAAGAATGAAATACAAAAAAATGTAAAGAAGTGATTTTATGATTGCCGATTTGTTAATTCAAGCACAGCAACACCACGATCAGGAGGCAACATTACATATCCTAGAATCTTTTGTCCCGAAGGTGAAAGCCTCTTTACTACAAGTGCCCCTCGAACACCGAGAAGACTTAGAACAGGAACTCTATGTCAAAATGATTGAGGTTATACAAAGTTTTGATATTAGCTGATCTTGAAATAAAATTTTGAGGGTGGTTGTAGAATCTGAGACTGATTTCTCTTTATATAGAGAACGCCGCAAAGGCGATTCTAAATCATAGGGGGTAATATTAATGGCAATTGGTGATGCGTTAGCTTCAAAATCTCAGCTTTATGGACGTGACAGCGTGGATTTATTGGCCCGAACTCTGTGGGGAGAAACCCGTGGCGATTCAGGCTCTCGTGTAGCCGTGGCATATGTCATCAGTAATCGCAAAAATAATTCCACATACAACGAGTTTAAAAACCTGAACTCGATTGAAGCAGTAGTGCTTGCTCCGTTCGCTTTTAGTTGCTTTAACGAAGGTAATCCCAACTTGGCTGAATGCCTGAAACCTGATACAACAAGTGCAGCTTGGAAAAACATCGTTAGCCTTGCATCAAATCTAAGTGGCAGCTCTAATCCAATTGCAGGTAAGTGTTTCTACACTGCTAATACAAGATTTGCAGAACTGAGTTACACTTCAGGTAACAAACTTTATTATAAGTTTCCTGGTGGAAGTACGGTTCAAGTCAGCTCCAAAATTGTAATCGGTGGACACACATTCTTTGATTATGTTGTTTAATTTTTAACGGTTAAAAAAGGCTTATCTCAACAGAATGTACCCCATAGAGTAAACACTTAAAAAAGTCTCTCTATGGGGTACATTTTACAATTGGTCATCCTTTTTTATTTTTCAATAGGTTTAACTTTAATTTGATCGGCAACAAATTCATTCGTGGCACTATCAAATTTATATGTGATATCAAAATCACAAACGTATGTCGGAGATTCGCCAACAGATCCCGAAATACCCAATTTTATTTTTTGATTCTCCAATGAATAAATCACTACACCGCCGAAAGCGAGTTCATCTTGCTTGTAATCCGGCGATGGATCAGTACTATAATTGAATTTCGATTCTGTTCCTTGCACATTTACTGTAATCGCTAATGTTCCATCATCATTTTTAGAAACCTGCGATTTAATCTGATCAGCAACAATATCCTCATAATTTTGGACTTTTATTTCGGATAAATCCTCGGAATTAACGACATGAATATCAAAATTATCTAAGCCTGTCCCTCTGCCCGTTTGGATAATAACTACAGCTTCTTCTTTGCCATCACCAGTAAGATCAGTATAGAATATCTGAGGGTCAGTTCCAGTATCACCAGGAACATCCCAAGCAAAGTTTTTTTCATTACCATTAATATCCAAGTTTACTTCATCGTTCTTTGAATACAATTTCACCTTTTCATCCTCGGAAGACCCCAGCAATTTCGCATCCATATCTTGTACTGGCTTTGTTGTTACTTGTTCACTTGGGGATTCCCCCACACCTTGTGTAACCGTTTCAGGCTTATCTGATCCACAACCTGAAAGTAAAACGACACTCAACAACAGCACTACACTAAGCTCTTTTTTCAACAAAATATTCCCCTTTCATCTACTACCATTACAGAAATTATATCAGAGCAAATGATCTGATGAGTGACATAACATTAACATTATTTACGAATAAAGTTAAAATTATGTTATCTGATTTACCAACAATAATATGCTCAATTAAAAATCAAATCTCTAAAACATATACTCCTGGTATGCGAAAGTTTGCCCTCTATAATACAACAACAGGTGATAGCCCAAAGTTCATTGTTTTTTATATGAGCTTCTATTGCATCTTCATCATTAACAAAAGATTTTAGCGTATCATAGCTGATTGCTGAAAAGTACTATGATTAAAATGCCTATCTCAAAATTAAAGAATGTTACTAGAATATCCTCCATCTCTTTGGTTTATAAATCTTCAATTTCAATTAAATGAATCCTTACTTTGGGATCATCAATTCTACCTAGTGCAGCACTAGCCATTGCTTGTATATCGCGAAGTTCCCATCCTTTAAATACAACAAGCTCCCGGTTATGTCTTAGGTAGTATTCCAGCTTAGCTGCATCCTCCTCTGTTATGTACCCTCGCTTTAACTTATTTACGAGATAAGAGACAGTACCATCATCCCAATGAACGACTTCTAGTTCCTCCTGAAGCTTCTTCGCTGTTTCCTGTTGCATCACTGTAGTTCGAGTTGGAAGTGGAGCCGGCTTCTCGATATATTGGGGTACGTAGGTTTCCCTGTATTCCTGCATCATATCATCAAGGGCTTTAGCAAAATCAGATTTAAAAAGGGCCATATG
Organism: Paenibacillus sp. UASWS1643; assembly: GCF_008693195.1. NCBI lineage: Bacteria > Bacillati > Bacillota > Bacilli > Caryophanales > Paenibacillaceae > Paenibacillus > Paenibacillus sp. UASWS1643. The sequence goes on along the minus strand of NZ_VXKZ01000111.1, from coordinate 249,035 downwards.
ACGTGCTTCCAATTCATCATTAGACAATCGAAGTTGGTCTTGTATTACCAGGGCTTCAGATAGCTGAATATTGTATCCCGTTGATACAGCAAAAGCTCGATAGGGTGACTGCAACTCATCTAAGATCATTCGATAAACCGAGAATGTTATCTCATCCCGATTCGTATTCACATAATAAAGGCTACGTACGTCATTTGCTAGCTCTGTTCTTCCGTGGTAGTTAAACACCTCATACAAAGGATATGTATCGTTTTCTGATAGCTCATGGATCAAGTTGTCCCATTTAGAATCCCAGGAAGTTTTATTGGTAAGTAAGATTTCAGATTCCCATAGAAACAATACCCGAAGCGTTGTATCAACGCTCAGTTCTCTGTCTTCTACAAACCAGATAACATCAAGTTCTTTTTCCTTAAAATACTTCTGCCTTTTTCGAATCAGCTTTACAAGGATTTCGTCCCCTTTTTGATGCACGTTCGTCAGTATAGATATCCCAAACTGTTTAGATCCCTTTTGCACAATAATGTCAGGGACAATCTTCCAACTTTCTTGTGATTTTGCTTGATAACCATGTTCGACTTTAAGATCAGGCTTGTATTTCCCTTGTGTACTTAAATCATCGAAAATTACGTCTCGTATAACTGATTGTTTGGACGATTCCCTTTTGATTTGTTTTTCATATTGCTCATAAGCTTGAGACATTAAACATGATTTATCTCGGATATGAGCAAAGTGAGGTTCGTTCGTATTGCCAGCACGCAAGGTTAGAAATTCCTCACAAAAAGGACATGTGTATGCTCTTTTTTGTCCCCTCTTTTTGATTTGATCAATAGCTACTTCCCTACTAGTGAATTTGGGAAACTCATCATGAAGGGAAACTTGCTTCTGTTCATACATAGCAATTTGCAAAGCATTTCCGCCTTTCTATTAGCTTTTTACTGAACCAAATCTCAGTTAATATAAACCGAGCAAATCATCATCTGGCCGGTTAACAAGACACCACTCTTGATTTAGCTAAACCAACCCTCCAGATCCTTGAATCCTGGTGTTTTGTAATTCATAGTCATTAGATTAGTATTACCGATTTCTTAAAATGCCCTCAATAACTAAGCAGATATAGTGAAGTTTTGTTTAATCCATCTCCACTTCCCTGCAAACTGCGTAATCCCTTCCATGATACCTGTTAATGCAATTGGCCCTATATCCTCTGTCATATCAAGCCTGTGACATAAGAAAGAAGCTACATAATCCAATGGGTTTTCTGTTTTACTTATGGCATCGGATGCCACTAAATAATAATCGTGTACGGCTGTTGCCGAATTCTCTCCTATTTCCTCCATCTGACCAATTAAAGATAACACTTGCTCATGCATTTTAATTGCTTGTTCTTTTGGATAAAGATTGTATAAAGCTAATAAATCAAGCCCGAGTGATGCCAGTAAGAACTCAAACTGAGCCCATTCTTCAGGGACTTCCTTAAAAATTGCATTGTATCCTATTATTTCACTTTGTACGTGTGCCCACTTCAACGGTAGATCGTCCGTAACTGCTTTGATGACGATACCAACTGCCTCTTGGGAACTTATTGAACTTACACTAGATTCTTTAACAACCGACACTTTCTCTTGTTCTTTCATTGTTTCTAGCCATTTTTCGGTCACGATACGTTCGACAACACTTCCTTTACTGTCTGTTAGTTCAAGTGTAGTTTTCTTCCCAAACAAGCGATCAAAAATCCCTACTGAAAACCTTGTCATATCTTTACCACCCTAATCACATTATTTTTTTATTTACATATACTTAGAGTTTTTCTGCCTCTACAAGTAAATTAAGATTTTGCCCATCTTTGTTAAAATCTTGTGCATCCGTTAATTTTGTGAATATTCTTGTGGACATACAAATCTTGCTTTCCTTGTCAGGTTCAACCGATATCATATATGAATCAACCTTGTCAGTATCTTTTTTGTACCCTGTGATTCTCATATTAAATATTGCAATTGCTTCAAAAATCTCAAACTTTGCATCCAAAAGAATGAATTCAGAGTGTGATATATAAGTAACTGAAAATCCCTTTCCAATCTCTAATTTAGTTTTATCAAAGCTTTCTATGGATAACTCATTTAAATTTACGTGCTCTTTATATGGTTTTTGTTCAATTAATGAACGGTATAATCTATCAATCCAGATATAGTCTTCCTTAGGAATATCAGAACCAGGGTTAAACGTAACTTGGAGTTTCTCCTCAATACTGAGTATTTTTTCCCAAAATTGAGTACTTTCCTCTATTCCATTAACCGAAAACGAGGAATCATCTGGTGAGGGGAGGGTTTCATTGAATAGTTTTAAAGTTCCTTGTTGAAAAGCTTTGACAATCTTTAAAGCATCAATTACTTCTCTAATCTCTTTACTTCTTTTGATATCCAGATTCAAATTAAGCTTAAGATTGCTCTTTTTTTCATCAATAATATAAGAAATTTTCAAACAATTCGATTCATCAGAACTCTCAAATAAACTCTTATCCATGTAAGGATATGGATTCCTAATAACATTAAATTGGACCTCCACATCATCTGAATGTAGTTTAATAGGAAAAGGTCCTTTAAAAGGAGAAGGTACGATGTGGAAAGGGCCGTGTGTCATCTCTCCAAATGGACTTTTAACTAGTTCATTTAATTTCATCTCTTCACCATTCACCGTTATTGTTTCATTTTTAATGAGTAGGGATTGTTGAGTTCTATATAAAAACTCATTTAAATCACTAATATCTTTTAAATGTATATGATTCGGAATATCTATACTGTTTAAATCAACTCCCACCTTCATCTGCATTTTAAAATCCTCTATATTAGAAGGTACAGCTGCTACTATTCCGTCTTGAAGATTTACATATTTGAATCCGGAAGGTAGCTCTTCGCTGAGGTATTCCATTACTTCTTTTGGGACTTTTGATACTTTGTGAGAATTATCAAAGGCTTCTTTAAAGTTTGCAAACATATTACCAATCCTCTCCTAGTTCATCAAAAATCATTATTTTGGATATTAAGTCGAGTTTTATTCTTTGCTCTTTATCTAGCTCAAGTATAAAATCGATTAAATCTTCTCTGTCTATTCTATTTTTTACAATTATATATCTAACAATATTTAAATCTAATTTTATCCAAAGATTATCGTTGTGTTTAATTCCATTTGAGTAATATTCGTAAGCTTTTGGATTTAATTGCTCTTGAGGCAAAATAAGAGGCAAATCAGTTACATCCTTTGTGACATTAGGGATAAATCTCCATTCTCTTTCATCATGAAAATTCTTGTCTTTGTAATCTCCTTTTCTAAACATTTTTCCACTTATGGGTTTCATATAAAGGAGTGCTGCCAAGAGATAGTTATTGTACATTTCGATGATTGGATTGCTCTCTTCCGAAACTGTTCTTATTGCATGCCCAATTATGTGACTATAATCCTTAATTAAAGGTGAATTAAGGTTTATATACTGAATTGGTTGAATTCCTTTGGAAATACCCCACTCCTTATTGATCCCAATACCATAAAAACCATAAAAGTCAGTATGATACTTTAGTTTGTTTAAATGTATGTCACAAAAACATTTCATAGGTAAAGCAATTTTATCTAAACCGGGTATATTTAAAAAGTCTACTTTCTCCTCATTGTAACGTGGCAACAATGCTTCAAATTCTATAACTTTTTTTAGATACTCTAAATCATCCATAAAATTAAATAAAACGTTCGCACTTTGATTAGGCCGTATATATGGGTCAGGAGATTTTAGAGGTGTTTCCTCCAAGTATAAATTTACCAATTCCAGTCCTCCTAGTTAGTGAGTTTAATCATTTTAAGTCCAACTGATCAACTCCACCGCATCCTCCAGATCCTCTTTGCTCGGTGTCGTATAGATCATTGTCATGGCAATATTGGGATCCCCATTTTCCTTATAGTGCCCCATCAGGTTAGCAACCTTCTGCAGGTCCTTCGTGGCCTCGAGCAAATCGTGGCCAAAGGTATGCCGCAGGCTGTGGCAGTTCAAATGCTTGATTCCAGTAAACTTGCGATACTTCTCGATCATGTGCTATATCCCGCGCTCCGTACATTTTGGGGATCGTCTCGAGACAAACACATATGGGCTATCGTCGTTCCGTGTGTCCAGGTACGCCTGAAGCGCGGTCCGGAGTTCCGAACTAATCGGCAGCTCCCTATCTTTGTCGCCTTTACCGCGAATATACGCTATTCCTTTGCGGTCACTCATGGTCAGATCGGTAAGCTGCAGGTCACATAACTCATACACCCGCAGCCCCATCCGGAGAAAAGTTAGCACAATCGCATGCTCTCTTGCGTCTCCTCGAAATCGGACTTCCCTATGTAATGCATTTTGTTCATTCCTGGATAACCATTTCGGCTGCCGGCGAGCTCGAGGCGGTTTCCTTATCGGCCCTATCGGGTTGTTGGGAATATAGCCCGCTGCAGCAAAGAATCTAAAAATTCTGTTCAGATGAACGAAGGTCAAATTCTTTGTTGATGGTGCTGCCGGCTTTCCTCCTTTCCCTCCAGCGTTATCCAAATGACGTTTGAAATCAGCGATGTCTTTCTGAGTTGCATAAACAGCATTAACTTCTTCACCAGATCGATTCGACGGATTGGAGCCAGGTTTTTACTCTTCCGCATGTACCGGCATTGAAAACTTTATATCCAATAGGGATCTTCATATGTTACATACTTTTTATTCAACTTACCTTTAAACAGTGCTTTGTTTATTTCATTTTTTGCTTGTGTTTCTTTATGAGTCAATACGCCAAGATCAGAGATCCACTGTGACAATTTTGAATCCTCTATTCCGCACTTTTCTAATGTGGCTATAATGCGTTTTATTGTATTCTCGTGATTCCCCATAAGATGGTATTCAAAGGCATTAGCCTGGCCATTAAGCATTTTTAAGTCTTTCCGAAATGTTTGAATAGACGGACTGATGATCTGCCATAATGCGTACCATCGTGTTACTGGAATACTGGTCACGTAATGAATCATGTCTTTCTTATAATGGGCCAAGGAATATTCCTTTATTACCTGACACAAATTGTTTACCTCTGCCGTTGCTTCAGATAAGATTTGATCCAGCTGTTTAGGAACTATATATTGATCTGCCGCAAGGTAATCGTCCTTACAAGTAGAACAATTGATCAGACTAACAGTTTTAATTTCTTCAGAAGAATAATCGTCTCGATATTTATACTTACTTATCGTATAGTTTCCTGCGCCGCACGCGCAGTCATATTCAGAAACTTCTGTTTCATAATGTTCCATTCTGTTCCCCAATTAAATCCCTCCGTTATTATCTTTACACGAACGATCCTCTGTATTTCTGAGGATCTTCTATATGTATAGCAGAATTCATTCTTTGTTCCCGACCACAGCAATTTTCAACTTAATTTTCCCTTCATCGTTAGATGCAGAAATCGAATCCATTACGCCTTCAAGTCCTCACAACTTGTAAGTTAAGACCATATCAGAACATTACAGTGATATCCCCTTTATCTATTCGTTCCATCAAACACCTCCATAATTTTGCCACTGTGGAATTGTTGTAACTCTTTTGGTAGCTCAGAGTATTTAAAATCCTCACCATTCACTTACTCAAGCAAATTCAGACCACTTTTCAAACTATAAGTTAGCAATACATCTTCCAATTCTGTAGCTGTATCATCATTACACTCCTTTTTCGATCCTCTTTGCTCGGTGTCGTATAGATAATCGTCATTTGGATATTAGATTCACCATTCTCCTTGTAGTGCCCCATGAGGTTAGCAACCTTCTGCAGATCCTTTGTAGCCTCGAGCAAATCGTTCAGGCAATGTAACCACACCGCCATCTTTCTCTGTAAATCTAAATTGCTACCAAAACATCCTTAGTTACAGCTTCCACCACTTCCGGAGCGATCTTTTCCACATCTAGCAGGTAAACGATATTAAGTCTAGGGTTGTAAATTCCTAAACGACGTACCTTCTGAAACTCCTTATGAATAGAGCGGAGTCCCAAAATATAGTACATCAAAAGCTGTAAGGTGTGCTTATTGGTTGGTCCATTCTTAGATACTTTGAAGTCCCACAAAGTGTCCTCTGTCAGATAATCTCCATCACCCGTACCCACCTCTTCAGTGTATCCGAATTCGAACGTAAAACTATCTTTAACAATTGGTCCAAACTCTTTCCAAAAAGCAAGACTTCTACTTACCATTGTACGAATATTACTCACCGTTTCATCGTCAGCACAAATCTCTTCAACAGGTTTATACACGGATGTGCCAGCACGAACGCACACATCATACCCTACAAGTTTGCAGGCATTACGTATAGACTGGTCGTCTAAACCTTTAATCTCTTGTATAAGAGATCTTGCCACATCCTCTTCGTCTACCAGAAATGATCCACTCAGAGACATCCCAAAGGCTTCCTCTGCAGAAGACCCGGACAAGTATCTGGTCAAATAGTCAACAGCTAAACCTACTAAGCCTGCGTGAATGTTTTCTTCTGGATGTAACTCAATCCCGTCACTCAACACTATCTCCTCAAAGTCTCTGGGCCGTATGTAGCCTCCTCTAGGCTGTTTAACTTTGCTTACTCTCTGCGTAACTGAAACCATAGCAATCCAACTCCTATATATAATTCATTAAGTCCAGCTGATCAACTCCACCGCATCCTCCAGATCCTCTTTGCTCGGTGTAGTATAGATCACAGTCTTCGCAATAGCCCATTATCGGCAATTATCGTATTATCAAATAAATTATTTAATAATTGTTCCAGTTGACTGTTCAACTACATAAAACATGTTGTCTATATCTCTAATAAGCTTCAAACGTAAAGGATTTGCAATATTTCCTTCAAATAATTCATGATTTTTTTTGAAATGACTTTCTAGATGCAATAAAAGTTCTACAAACTTATCGTATGAGGAAACGTCCTGACTAGCATCGCGAGAAGTTGTCATGCCAAAAGTAGGTGGAATTATAACAAAAGGAAATCCATTTTCATCGGTTAACTCTTGAAGAACTAATGATCCTTCTCCTCTTGCTTCATGTAGTTCATTTTCTGTAAGTTGATGAACCAGCTTTGCTCCTTTTTTTAAACTTTTTAAAATATACGGTTCAATTAATTCGGGCCAGTTATCATACATTGTTTGAAGTATAGACCTATCCGTCCAGTCTCCATGCCAGTATACATTTATCAAATATGCATCATCCTTCTGCAGATATAAGAAAAGAAGAGGTCCTGTTCTTTCAATCAATCGTTGATCTCTTTGATCAGGTTTATCTCCAAGATGAAGGTGTAATACCCCCCAGTCGTTAAACATTCTATCAATTTTAGATATATCATCAATGGCTCTACTAAAATAAGGGGATATACTCGTTCCATTTTCCAAGCAATGGATCAACTGGCTCAGACCATTCTGTAAATGTGAAGGGCATACAAATTCATTTGATCGGTGAACACGTCGAGGATGAGGAGTTCCACCTGTCTTCCTTAGATAAGTGAAATATTTGATCACTAATAATTCCTTTGGTGTTGTCCTTGAATAACGAAGTCCCTTTTCTTCAATATCACCAATTATTATGTCATGCCAGTCAGAAACAAAATCCATTTCGTAATTTATGAAGATCAACCTCTTCCTGATTCTTGGTAATAAAATATGCATCATATCCATAACCATATAATTCTCTGTTGGGAATGACCTTCTGTCCATTACTTTGGGTTAAAATAATCTCGGTAAGATCAGGATAAAGGCAAATATGAGGTTCCGCGGCATCCAGATATTCAACTACCCGAAAGCCCATCTTTTCTTCATAAAACTGCGCGGTTCGCTTCATTTGTATTCCAACCATCATCTTACCCAATTTCAGGGAACTAGTCTATAAATTAAAACTCTACATCACTTAAATTTAACTGATATCCAGTATGACATTATTGCCATATAATAAAATGAAGTGTAAAATGATATATTGCTTTTCATCACATTTTCATCAAAGCTCAATCCGAATTCATATTCATACCCAAGACAGGAATGGTACCGTGAAAGATAAAATTGTCATGCCACTCTGGACGTGTTGCTTGTTCATCGTTGTGATGAACACCACCATGTTCAATGTTTCTTTGCCAGTCATTATTCATGATCTTCAAATCACCTCGGACCTGGGGTCTTGGGTCATCTCAAGTTATTCGATTGGTTACGCCCTGTCGACGGTGATTTACAGTCGATTGTCAGACCGTATCCCGGTACGCAAACTGTTAACGGTTGGGCTCCTGATCCTCGGGTTATCTTCATTGCTGGGGTTGTTCGCGCATAACTTCGCGATCCTGTTGCTGACACGCATACTACAATCTGCGGGTGCAGGAGTTATGGCCGGGCTGGGTCTCGTCATTGCAAGTCGTTACATCCCGGTGGAACGACGCGGAGCTGCTATCGCACTGATCTCATCAGGTAGCGCCATGGCTTTTGGACTTGGCCCCATTGTCGGCGGACTCATTAGCGAGTACTGGGGCTGGAACGGACTTTTTGCCATAACCGTGCTTGTCCTGCTTGCCCTGCCTGTATTGCTTTATTTTCTCCCCCGTGAATCCGTCAAAACAGATCAGCCGTTCGATGTTATTGGTGCCATATTAACCGTCATAAATGCCACTACACTTCTCGTCGCGATCACCCAGCAATCCTGGTTCTGGTTTACCATCGGCGTTATCTCGCTTATTGCACACCTCTTGTATATTCGGAAAGCGAGTCTTCCGTTTGTGAATCCACAAGTATTCCGAACGCCAGGGTACACCCGCTTAATCCTTATCGGGTTCTGCGTGCTGGTCGTGAATCTGGGCAATCTGTTTTTGATGCCGCTTGTGCTCGCAGATCTATATGGACGCTCATCACTCGCCATTGGTTTGCTGATTGCTCCAGGAGCCATTGTTGCAGCATTTTGCACCCGTTTCGTCGGACGCTGGATCGACCGTTATGGCAATATGCGGTTTATGATCATCGGACACATTCTGCTCGCAGCGGTACTTGCCTTATTTATGCTCGGACTTGATCAATCCGCCCTGATCATTACCAGTGGTTATCTCTTTTTCTCACCGGCACTCTCGGCATCCATGGCTTCATTGAATAATGAAGCGTCACGTGTGCTGCCCAAGGCACAGATTGGTTCAGGAATGGGGATGTTACAATTGATTCAGTTCTTCGGTGGATCGGTATCTGTAGCCGTGTGTGGGTTGCTGCTGCACAGCATTCCGGGAGTATCAGTAGAGGAAGCTTATCATGTGGTGTATGCTTGTCTGTTGCTCATCTGTGTTGTTTCACTCGGGCTGACCATCTGGCATAGCAGAGCTTCACGCTCAGGCATTAAATCGGTTACATTGGACAATTGATAATTGAGGTTTAAAGTTCAGAGCAAAAAGGCCCGCGCCAAGCGCGAGCCTTTTTTAGTTTGGAACAGAAATGCCGTTTTTTTTTAAAAGTGGATCACTCAATGAACTTGAACTTACCGGTTACTCTCCTGATTTCATCCTACAGCAGCATGCCAACTATTTACCGTCCAGTGCGAACTTCCAGGCCTCCATGATGCTAATTGGGGCTTTACTGCTGCTCTCGCCGTCACCTTCCTGCGTCCAAAGTGGTGGATAATACGCAAATACTTGTCCTGTCATCAGCTGAGACATATCCTCTTGCCAACCTTTCCAGCGAAAGGTCTGATAGAACTGCTCCAGATCGCCATTCGCCAGCCAGTTGATGAAACCTGAATATGCCAGTTCTGTCGATTCCCATTCGAGTGTATCCGGTGCAAAATAATAAATGTTTCCCGTGCGGCCATACTTGCCTGTATCCAGTCCAAAGAAACCGCCTGCCGCATCATATGCAACGACCATCATACCTTCCAGTACATCTACCCAAGGTTGCTCACTCATACCATTCCAACTGGTGAGACTCCCAGATGTACTGTTACCACCCGCACCAAGCAGCGTGATCCAGCCATGGTCCAGTACAATACCTTCTGTCTCATAAGCAACAGCCCCCAAATAGGATTTGGTGCTTATTTGCAGACGATAGAGGGTATCCCCACCAGCCTCTTGTTTTGCTGGAACATACACATATGTATTTTGCCCACTATCCAGGAGTTCCTTGAGTTCTTCCCATGCGTGATTCTCCCGATCTACTAATTCAGCTATCGTTAATGTATTCATGAGCAGTCTCCTCGCTGATTTTATAAGAGCATATCATGGGTTATTAACCCGTTCAAATCTGCTATAATCTAGGGCGTGTCTGAAAACTCCGAAGGAAGCAGATTTTGCCGAATTTTCGTTCCAAGCAAGGAAGTTTTCCGCAGGCGTGCCAGGGCACGTCAAGGGAAAGTGACGCAGCAGGGGGCGAAAAGGCGGAAAAAGATGCACTTCAGCGAGTTTTGAGACACGACCTAGCTTCAAAGCTAAATTCAAGGGGGAAACGATTTGATTCGCGTACTTATACTTATGATTCCGATTCTGATGGTGCTTGTATCCGGTTGTCAGAATCATACATCTGCCATGAAGGAACCCGTTTCTGTTCAAAAGTCTGATCCCCAGGTCATCCATTACATATCACCCCAAGGAAACGACTCGAATAAAGGAACCATTCAATCTCCTTGGAAAACGTTGCAGCACGCAGCCGACCATGCTTCGCCAGGAAGCATGATCTATTTGCGTGAAGGTGTCTATCATCAGAAAGTCAAAATCACCAGAAGTGGTAATTCTTCCGCTAATCCAACCCTATTTTCAAGTTATCCTCAGGAGCAGGTTATCATTGATGGTAAAGGTTTATCTGTTCGGGGCATTGAAGGGTTAATTGAAATTGAAAATGCCAGTTATATCACGATTCAGAATCTCGAAATTCGTAATTTTACAACCACACTTGGGGGCCAAGTTCCAACCGGGATCTATGTCCACGGAGCAGGTGAGCATATTCAGCTGTTAGGCAACACCATACACGCGATCGCTAGTTACGCAACTCCTGAAGGTCCCGATTTGCGGGGCAGGGATGCCCACGGTATTGCCATATATGGCACAGAGCACCCTCAAGCATTACGCGATATCATCATCAAGGATAATGAATTGTATGATCTTACACTTGGTTCCAGCGAATCACTTGCAGTCAACGGTAATGTCGATACCTTTGCCATACAGGACAATATTATCCATGATTCCGACAATATTGGTATTGATCTGATCGGGTACGAGGGTACGTCCGAGGACGACACATACGATCAGGCTCGTAACGGCATTGTACGAGGCAACGAAGTATACGATATTACGTCCAATAACAATCCCTCCTACGGTACAGACCTGCCCAATGATACCAACTCCGCGGGCGGCATCTATGTAGATGGCGGGAAAGATCATATCATCGACCAGAACCAGGTATATCGGAGCGACATCGGAATTGAGATTGCCTCGGAACATGCCGGACGTTCGACCAGCAACATTACCGTGCGTGATAACCTGATTTATTCCAACAGATTGACGGGTATTGCCATGGGAGGTTATGACGAGGAACGAGGAGCTACCGAGGATAGCAAGATTATGTACAACACGCTTGTGGGGAATGATACCCTGAATGCAGGCAATGGACAGTTATTCATGCAGTCACGGACTCAGAACAATACCTTCATGCATAACATTCTCGTATCGGGCAGCTCGGAAGTACTGATATACAACGAATATACTAGCAATACCGGCAATGTGTTTGACCATAATGTCTATTATTCACCAGGTGAGCAGGAAGATGCCCTGTGGGTTTGGAAAAATAAAGCCTACTCCGGCATCGCCGCCTACATCAAGGGATCTGGCAATGATGCACACTCCATATATGTGAACCCGGCATTTATGGATGAATCGAGCGAAGATTTTCTTCCTCAGGCGAACTCTCCGGCTAAGGCGTATGGTTACCTTGCTCCGCGGTAACGTAAATCTGGTGCTGTTCCAGTGGAATTAGCCCCGCCTATTTTCACACAAATTAAAGAAGCCTGTGTTAAGTGGGATCACTTCCCCCATGTGCACAGGCTCCTTTTTGCTTTCTTTTGATGCAAAGCATTCTTAACTTCTTACCATCTGAGCTGCATGTGTCACCCGGTTTCGTCCTCCAGTTTTGGAGGCATACAGGGCGTTGTCCGCTTTTTGGAACAAGGAATTTTCCGTATCTTCCTCTACTACAGTGGCCGCACCGATACTCACCGTAATGTTATATTCACCCCAGTCGGCTGAAGCAACCTTTGAACGATATCGTTCTGCGATACCAATCGCCTGCTCCTCTTCACAATCTGGAAGAATGATAACAAATTCCTCCCCGCCGTAACGTGCAACCACATCCGTACTTCTCGACAACGATTGCAGCAGCCCTGCCAGATTGCCGAGCACCAGATCTCCGATCGGATGTCCGTACGTATCATTAATGCTTTTGAAATGATCAATGTCTACCACCAGAAGGGAGAAATAGCGTTGTTTCTCACGGAACCTCATCAAACTTTCAAGCATTTTTTCCTGGAAAAACCTTCGGTTCTTCAATCCTGTCAACAAGTCGGTGGAGGCCAGTGTCTCCAACTGATCATTCACTTTGATTAACGCCTGCTCTTTAATTTTATATTCTTCATGCAGTCGTTCAAGCTCCTTGTTCGCTTCTTGCGTCGCTTGATACAGCTCCTGTAGTTTGGTTTTGGTATGCAAAATATCCTTCTCATGTTCGATTCGCTTACGCATGACAACAACGACACAATCCACAACGCTTTCCCCGTTACGGGTCTGACGAATACCGTTAAGCAGAACAGGAACAGCCTGCTGATCACGGGTACGGAACGTAAAGTACATCTCGTCCACATGTCCATATAACTGAATGTAAGGATAGAAATACGTATGGAAAAACACCTTGTTGCTCACCGACATGGTGGATTCAATATGTTGCCCTATGAGCTCATCGCGTTCATATCCAAGCATCGTAAGCAAAGTTTGATTAACCGACTGTACGACGCCCGAATCAGAGATAGAGAAGTATCCACAGGGAGCCAGATCTAATTGTATATCCATGGAATAACTGCCTTTCTTCCGCGTTTTATGCGCTCGTTAAATAATCCTTAATCATTCGGATGGTTTCTTCCGGTTGACTTAGATGCGGATAATGTCCCTTGGCCGTCATCTGTTGCAACCTGCTATTCTTCAGATGAGCGTGTAAATAATCCCCTACTTCTACCGGGGCAATGCTGTCATCCGAGCACTGAAGAATCAATGTTGGCACAGTTGCCTGCTCCAGATCAATACGACAGTCAGATAAAAACGTCACTTCGGCAAATTGTCTCGCAATATGCGGATCTCTGGAGCAGAAGCTTTTCTCCAACTCTTCCGTCAGCTCTTTCCGTTCCGGATTGTTCATCACAATGGGTGCCAGATAACTCGCCCACCCAATAAAATTCATCTGCATCATCTCAAGTAATTCATCGATATCATTCCGATCGAAACCTCCATAATAATTCGGCAGATCATTCACGTAACGTGGGGAGGGCCCTAACATTATAATTTTATTGAAATATTTGGGATTCTGAATTGATGCCAGCATACCAATCATACTGCTGACGGAATGCCCGACAAATATGGTGTCCTTTAGCTCAAGCGCTTCCATAATTTCCAGCACATCCTGGGCGTATCCTTGAAGGTTGCTATATTTGACAGCATCATAATAGTTAATTTGAGATTCGCCAGATCCAACGTAATCAAACAACACCACACGGTAGTTCTCCATAAAACCTGGAATAATGTAACGCCACATATCCTGATCACATCCAAAACCATGAGCAAACACAATCGTTTGGCTACCCGAGCCAAGTACCTTAACATTATTTCTTACAAGTATATCAACCGTCATTGCATATCACCTCTCCGAGGTAGTATTCACTTGAATCATTTTATCTGATTATTATACCGGAAAATGTTGGGATATGAATGTAAAATTATTAATAACTTCTCTCGTCCACCAAAAAATCATGAACCCCAGTTCTGAATATGCGCTTTACAATCTGACTATCGTCAGGTAAAATCAGTTCAACATGTCGCGCGACAGAGATCAACATTACGGAGGAAAACCATGAGTACTTCAACACATAGCTCTACACCTCAGCAACTCTGGGGAAGATCATTCCTGTTTATCATGTTAGCCAACGCATTATTGTTTATGGCATTTGAAATGTTGCTTCCCACCTTGCCTTTGTTTGTCTCAAGTCTTGGTGGCGAAGCCTCCCAAATTGGGCTTGTTACCGGCGTATTTATGTTTTCCGCCATCTTGATTCGACCCTTCACTTCTGTTTTGGCAGCTCGAATAGATAAAAAATATCTGTTGATTATCGGCATCACTATCTGTGCGTTAATGACAGGCGCATACTACCTATCGTCAGGTATTTGGATGATTCTTGTGTTTCGAGTGATCCACGGATTCGGATTTGGTTTGGCAACGACATATTTTGCAACGATTGCCACTGAAAACATACCAAGAGATCGCCGGGGAGAAGGTATGGGGTATTTCGGCGTAGGGGAAACGGTCGCCATATCCATCGGTCCATTAATTGGAACAAGCTTGTTGTTTAGGTACGACTACCAGAGCCTGTTTATGGGTGGCATGTGTATTTTGCTGTTAGCTCTCCTGATGACAGTGTTTGTATCCAGAAAACCGAAGACAGGAGGTAGTAGCGAGTCCATGCAAACCCATGTCCCTTCGGTGAAACTGATTGAAAAGAAGGTACTCTTCCCTTCCCTTCTCATTATGCTCGTTGGCATTGCAGCCGGTTCGATTATGTCGTTTGTGGCTTTATTTGCTGCCGAAAGAGGGTTCGAGAATATAGCCTGGTTTTTCTTCATCGTCGCCATCGCCAGCTTCGCCGTTCGACTGTTCTCGGGGAAAATGTTTGATCAATGGGGACCAGGTTACGTGTTGTTACCTTCTGCCGTGTTTGCAATCGCGGGACTACTGGTTCTGATATTCGCCCAGACTGATGTGCAATTCCTGATCGCCGGCGCATTATACGGCTTTGGTTTTGGTGCCATATTCCCGGCCATTCAGACCTGGTGTGTGAATCTTGTAGAAGAACATGAGCATGAAAATGCGATGGCTTCCTTCTTTAATTTTTTCGACCTCGGAATTGGTGGTGGTTCGTTGATCCTAGGCGTGGTGGCTTCTGCATTTTCCTATACGGTGGTGTATGCTATCTCTATAGGCATTTTTGTGGTATATATCTTGTTATATTTGGTATACTCCCAAAAACAGCAGAGGTATACAGCTCGCCAACTGGAGGTAGACATTGAGTAAAAAACGAATCAAGGAAATTGCCATTCAACATTTTAATCGTCTGGGTTACGAGGGGACCAAGATGGCACAGATTGCCGAAGAGGCAGGCATTCGCAAGCAATCCCTGGCTTATCATTATTCATCCAAAAAAGCGTTATTGCTGGAGTTATATGAGGAAGTTGTGCAGGAGGAACAACAGTTTGTACGCCAATTTTTCAGTGAGTCTGTTACCCAAACGCTGGATCAGCAGCTTTATGCCTTTTTGCATGAACACAAAAATCGCTTTCTGACTCATCCAAACGTTGCTTTTATGTATATCCTGTCCTTTATCACACCGCTGGAGGTGCATGATTTTGTGCTGGCCCAATATCGAACGTACCTCGGGACACTGAAGGAAGAGCTGGCAGCCGTATTTACCAGACATTCCGATATACGCCTGAGTCCGGAAGAAGCCACCGTAGCTTTTGTCACCGTGATGGATGGATTGGATGTACAGCTCGTGTATGAGACACGGCAATCCTATGAACAAGCTTTGGCGATCACCTGGAATGTCTTCTGGTCAGGCATCCAGCGCTAACCAATTGATTACGATAAGACTACACAAGTAGGAGGAATCAGACAGAATGCAACAACTGGATGCGGCCTTGAGCCGTTTGGTGGAACAGCAGGATTTATATAATGAAGCTTATGGACTTTTCAAAAATCATGATCTGCGTCCCCGCGAACAACATCACCAGCCGGAAGTGGATACACGAATACCTCTTTCTCCAGAACTTCAGTATCTGTACAGTCATTATGAAATGATGGATGCGGATGCTGAAGGTACACTCAAAATGAAAAATGCCGCCGTCGAAATCGGTGATGCCGCACTTATTTCCTTTGTTGCACCTGAACATCTGCTTCGTCAGCAACTGGGGTTCCGCTGGATTGGCATGAATGAACCTTATGAGGAGTCCTCCACTTGGCCAAAAAGTCACGTCGTCATCGCAAACTTTAACGATGATCCGTTAATTGTAGATGTAGAAGCACCAAACTCTCCCGTATATGCCGCTTTTACAGGTGGAGAACCAAACCGTGTTGCTGATTCGCTGTCAGACTTTTTCAGTGCACTAGCCATCCTGATTGAAGCGGCGCGCACCTATGCCGGAGAAGTAAAAGATGAAGAAACCTATGAAACCAAGCCCGAGTATCTGGAGCAAGTGGAACCTTTATTGCAAGATCTGTTGGGAGAGGAGTATACTGCTCATCTTTTCGAATATCTGTCATTTTGTTAAAACGGGAATTGGAGGGGCGCCCATATGATCTATGTGGCTTTGCTACGAGGCATTAATGTAGGCGGGAACAATAAAATCAATATGAAGCAGCTGAAAGAAACGTTTGAACAAGCAGGCATGCTCGATGTCGTTACATACATCAACTCTGGCAATATTATTTTTGCCGATCATCTGGAACGTGCCGATGCAAATAGGGAGATATCCCTTGTGCTGGAACAGGCCATCGCCGCCGACTTCGGCTTACAAATCAGGGTAATGGTGCGGAATATGGATGAGATCCAGAGAGTTATTGAAGCACTGCCAGAAGAATGGACTAATGATGATACGGCCAAAAGTGATGTAATGTTCCTCTGGGATGAGATCAATGAGCCCTCCGTGCTGGACCAACTGCCCATCAAACCGGAAATTGGTACACTGATCTATGTTCCCGGAGCGATTTTATATTCAGTCAGCAGAGAAGATGCGTCCAAAAGTGGCATGAACAAGCTTGTGGGTTCCAAAGTCTATGCTTATATGACGGTTAGAAATGTGAATACCACACGTAAGATTTATGCCCTGATGCAAGCAGCAGCAGAGAAATAACTCCGAACCAGCCCAATGGATAGTCAGTTATGTATCGTCCAATTCATATGAAAAAGCATGCAGAAAACATCCTTATGGATGTCTCCTGCATGTTTTTTTGCCATATAAGGAAACTATTTTACCCACCGTGTATTAGTCAATTTAGTCAATCTGAATGCGTCTGCGAGATTGATCATCACCAGGACGTTTCGGAATCTCGAGCTTCAGCACACCTTCTTCCAATTTGGCCTTAATGTGCTCCTCATCAATATGATCAACATAGAATCGCCGGATAAATTCGCCGGAACGGCGTTCTTGCCGTATGATTCGATTGGAGTCATCCTTCTGCTCCACTATATCATTGCGTTTGGCACGAATAATCAATTCATTACCTTGAACCTGAATGTCTATATCCTCTTTGGCAATGCCCGGAAGCTCGGCTTCTACCGAATATTTGTCTTCTTCCTCACGAATGTCGGTCCGGAATGGCTGGGAGCCAGTTCCAAAAGGGGAGAGGAATGAGTTCTCAACCATGTCATTGAAGGATTTCAGCATGTGTCCGAACGGGTCTTCATTTCGTTTACGAAACGGAATCAGATCAAACATGAAAATCAGCTCCTTTTGTGTGGTTGGTTTATTGGTGTTGCTTACATTGATTATTATAATACCCGTGCAAATCAGGCTCAAAGTCCGTAAAAGACGAAAAAAACCGATTTTCTTTCATCATGATTCACTATTTTAAAATAGATCCTTTTTTCTTTTATTTTGACCTTATTTGATCTTCTGACTTTGTCTGACTATAACGAATGAATGGCGTCCGTTACAGTATTGGATTCATTCTTCCGCATTCCCATCATCATGATTGCCAACAAGACAACCAGAACAGCTACGAGCATAAATGGAACATGTTTGTCCACCTGATAAAGTGTCGTTGTAAGTAAAGGCGTAATGACGGCGGATATCCTCTGTATCGCTGCTACCAATCCCGCTGCACCTCCCTGCTGTTCTTTGCTAACTGCCAGCGAAGCACCTGCCATGAACCCGGGCATCATCAGACCTGAACCCATGCCAAACAGGAAAAACGAGAAATAATACATGGATAACACATTGAAGACCAAAAAAAGGATCATGCTTGCGATCAGAAAAAGGGATCCGAGCAAAATCATCGGGCGTGGCTGCCATTTCAACCATTTCATCTGCATGATCTGCATGATCAACATCGCTGCTCCAGAGAACATGAGTCCAAACGAAACCATTCGGGCAGTCGCCGCTGGAGATAGAGCCAGTTGATCCTGGAAATAAAATCCTCCGACAACCTGTAATGTCATGATACCCATCATCGTGACCAAGCCGGCAGCAAGGTACATTCGTAATCCACGTTGGAACGGGTTTACTTTAGGCGGTTTTGCCTGAATGACCGGTTTGGCTGACGGGATTAACAACAAGGCAATAATAAACGCAGCGATCGCTATAAAAATCCCAAAATAAAGCGGCCAGAGCAGACCGATGAGGGTAAAGGCTCCTGCAATCGCAGGTCCAAATACAAGGCCAAGTCCATTCGCAGCACTGATAATCGCCATCCCGCTTCCCCGCTCCTCCCCTTCTGTCACATCACCCATATAGGCCTGGGCAGAAGAAAGTACAGCTGGAATAAACATACCGATCAGACTGCGCGTCACAATCAGAAGAGTTAACAACACGCCCCCTCCGATCCATGCATTCAATCCCCCGTACAATGCCAGTGCAAATAATGCACAGCTCACAGACATGCCTATGAATCCAATCAATATGATTGGTTTTCTTCCTCTTATATCACTCCATCTGCCCCATACCGGAGCCATGACTGCCATCATTATGGACCCAAGCGAGATAATAAGACCGGAATGACTTTCTTTCATGCCCAACTCGCGAATAAGTGGTGGCATAATGGGTGCAATTAGCATCAGACCCAACATGGCTGCAAATACGCTAAAAAAAATACTTCCTCTGATTCGGTTCATGTTCATACACTCCTCTATATTTCAGTACAGTATTCACTATACCTGGAGTATACAAGGCGGAAAGAATCCCCACTGCCTCTATACGGAACAATTCACGGCAAGACGGATTATTTAATAAATCTTTTTCATCTCGGAAGGCTTCACGCCGAATTTGCGATAAAATTGCTGCGAAAAGGCACTGACATTGCTGTAACCGACTGCAATCGCGGCCTCGGTGACGTTGTTATTCTGATTGCGCAGCAACTTCATGGCGTTGTCGAGACGAACCTGACGCAAATATTCGAACACCGTGCTTCCGAAAAGTGCCTTGAATCCTTTTTTTAATTTAAAATCGTTAAGACCTACTTGTCTGGACAATGCTAGCAAAGATGGAGGATCTACCATACAGGCCTCCATAATCTCCCGTGCCGTATGTAACTTCCGGATGTCCTCTCTGGAGAATCCCGCGGGGATTGGCGCCAGATCAAACAGTTGTATCATAAATCGATTCAAGATCTCCAAGGCTGTCGCTTCCATCATTAAGGATGATCGATAACTGTTGTTTAATTCCACAATCAAACTGTCGATCATCGTTCGTATCCGGTTATCCAATTGAAATACAATCGGCCTGAACACTTTTCGTCCCAACACCTGATTAAACGCAATCGACTTGAAACCGCCCAGTTGTGCCGCAGCATAATTGAACAGAGAAACCGGAATCCCCAGCGAAAAGGACGTATACAGCTCCTTTGCCGGAGGATGAAACCACGCTTCGAAATCATGCATAAAAATAAGGGCCCCTTGCCCTATCGATAATGAATAGTCCTCACCGGATATATCCACATGTCGCTCTCCTGACAAGGCAAATTGCAATTCCACAATGGATGTCTCGGAAGCAAAATACGTAGGATAAGGCTGATGATATTCAACCTGGGAATATAAAATCTCAATGCCACTGTATGTTGTCACTCTTTTGACCTTACCGCTACCCGCCTTGGGAGAGAGCAGATACGTGTGTTCATCTTGCTGACTGTAAGGTTCCTGGGTCAGGTAATGCTGATATACTACGCCTAATGCATCATCCGTACGCATGGGTATTCACCTCGCCTATACCTTGATCATACTCATCAGTAAAAGAAAGTCCGAATTAATTGATAATGATTCTCAATTAATTCTACCGCAATTTCTTTTTTTAGACCAGTCCTATATATGAAGGTCACGTATAACCTTTTACACAAATCGCAGACTTCTCTTACCTCACCTTAACATTAGCTCCCTATACTAAAACAATTGTACAACTCATTACACACGAAATGATAAAGGGGATCTGGAACATTGAATAAGAGAAATCAATGGCTTGCCGTTCTGTCGATGACTGCCATTCTTACCGCAGGAGCAACCAGCTACACATCAATGATTCATGCCGCTGACGCAACTAAAACTACCAATAATCATGTCGTACTGCGTACAGCCATCCAAAATATGCAGGGTACGGTCACATGGAACGGAAGCAGTCGCAGTGTTGATATCCAGATCGCAGATACTAAAGTACAACTTCCAATAGGAACGACTTCAGCCACCATCAACGGTGTGAAAACTCCTTTGGACAGTAAAAGTTACATCACCAAAGGTACAACGTATGTATCTTCCCAAACGCTAAAATTAATTACGGATCAACTGATCCTGAAACAAAATAAAACCGGTTTTGAACAGACCGCATCGTTTCAGATGCCTGGTGGCAAAGCAGAAATATCAGCCTCTACGCCAGATGGACAGCGCCTGCTCGTAACCGAAGCAGACAATGGTAGCATTGCCATACTGGATATTGCTGACTTGAAAAACATCAACGTCCTGAAGACAGTCAGCTTCCATGACCTCTCCGCCAAAGCTGAAGTCACAAGCGTAACCGTGTCCAAAGATGGTAAATACGGTCTTGCTATTATTCGTACAGGGGATACAGATAGCGAAGCAAACAAAGGATTGCTTGCCATTGTGGATCTGACAACCTACAAAACCGTCAAAACATATGAACTAGGCATTGGTCCTGACTCCATTGCACTGTCACCTGACGGTCTGCATGCGGTTATCGCGATAGAGGATGAAGAACTGAATAAAGCTGCCGATGAAATTGACTATGCCAACACCAAACGTCCGGGTAGCATTATGGTAGTATCTTTTGCTGGCGGGAACGTATTGGAGGGTGAAATTACCAACTTGCCAGTATCTCTGGACAATGTAGAAGATGCCATCTATCCGCATGATCCACAACCAGAGTATGTTGCCATTAGTCCAGATAGTAAAACAGCAGCCATTACGTTACAGGAAAACAATGTCGTTGCCATTGTAGATCTGGAGACAAAAAAAATTAGCTCAATCTTCGCTCTGGGTACCACTTCACATCAAGCGGATCTGAAAGATGATGGTATCGTTCAGTTTAAAGAGACGTTGACCGCTCGTTATGAGCCGGATGGGATTGCTTTCTCGGCTGATGGTAAATACCTGCTGACAGCTAATGAAGGGGACTTGGGCAAGAATGAATTTGAGGATGGTGTAAAAGCGGGCGGACGCAATATTGCTGTCTGGGATCTGCAAGGCCAGCGGATGTACGATAGCCAGAACCTCATTGACGAGGCAACCGCCATGGTCGGCTTGTACCCGGACGATCGCAGTCCCAATAAAGGCAGTGAAGTGGAGAATTTGACCGTTGCTACTGTAGACGGCACAACATATGCCGCGGTAGCTTCCGAACGGGCAGATGCCATTTTGTTCTTTGATCTTGCTGATCCGGTCAATCCGGACTACCTGGGTCTGATTCCTACAGCCGGAGAATCACCGGAAGGAATCCATCGTGTTAACGGACGCAGCCTGTTTGTAAGTGCAGATGAAAGTACTGGAACCCTTAGTTTTTTTGCCAAGAAATAGAACGAGCGCCCCGGGTATGCAAAGGCTGAATTGAATGGTTTCACGCTGTATTGAGTAGGAAGGGGCGAAGAGCCCCTATCCTCCCATACTGTTGTACCCACACCATTCGGCGTATCCACAATTAGTGGTTCAAAAAGTTAACGAGATTTTATATTTTCCAATCCCTGCTTGTTCCGCTCTACTTCCTCTTGTAATACTCGTACTTCCATCCTTAATGTGGATACTTCCTCTTTGACACCAGACCTCTTCATCACAAGATAGAAGATCAGATATAATACGAGGCCCATCATAATAAAGAAAATCAATAGAGTTATAATCCCAGCAATAACAAAATTACTAGCTCCATCCATAATGTACGTTTTCCCCTTTCCGACATTCTATTAATTTATATTTACAACAATACCATATTTAAGCATAACGAACAGTATGAAAAGCCAAGAGACTATGCTCCCTTGGCTTTCAATTTATCTATATACCTTTTATCTATATATACCTTCCTACCCAGTAATCCTTATTCCCAGAAGAAACGGCCTGCAAACACTTTTTCCGTCAACAGTTTATACGTTTCTTCAGGCAATTCCTTTTTCATCTTTGCCATAACGGCTTCTTTGCCTTGATTATATTGTGTGGACATGCCAATCTCTGCCGTTGTATTGCTTGCATCCAGACGCATGATCGGTGCTTGGGCATCTTTCGTCCAAGGTGTCCATGCCGCAAGATCAGGGGAACCACCCGTACCTGGATTGCCTGTGTACAGGAACTGTTTCAGGTATGCTGCCATCGCGGTGGACAACTCATCACGTCCTGGTTTGTTCGTATCGCTAAAGTACCCCTCAGGGAAATAGGCAGCAATTCCGTCTGCGTGTCCTGTATAGAAGTCCATATCCGCACCATGTGGTGCACCCAGTAACGTGAGCAAACGCTCAGAGATGACCCCAGGTTGTGTGCCCCATGCAAAACGATACGCATATACCGGCGGCTGACCTGCTTCACTCGTCAATTGCTCCGCTACACGCTCTGCATTAAAGCCTGCATAAGCTTCACTACCATATTTCAATGCAGCAGCATATTGCTCCGCCTTGGTTTTATCGGTAAACAGAGTTTCATCCGTGATGGATGGAGAGAAGTTTGGATCACCGAAGGCAAAACCGGAGAACTCCGTTTCCAGGCTGCCGAGCAATACTGGAACTTTCTTATAATTGTCGTTATTGATGGCGTCAAATCCTTCTTTCGGAATCACGGTACCATCACGGAATAGATGCGGGAATGGGTCCATACGGATTGCCGTTGCGCCAAACGCAGTGACCAACTTGTCCGCAGGCAGTGCACGCAGGTAACTCTCCAGCTGTGCCTGAGATTGCTTGCCAATCCATGCTTTTGCTTCTTCTGCGTTAGCCGCTTTCCCCTCTTGCACGAGTAGCTTCACAAGTACATCCTCGGATTTTTGCTCGCCTTCTTCCGGTGATGCTGTCGTTAATCCTCCGCTGAAAGCAATAACTTTTTGATACAGTCCTTTGCTAAGCGGAGAGATCAGAGTTGCCAGCACATCACGCGCACCAGCAGATTGTCCAGCTAATGTAACATTGCCTGTATCTCCGCCAAAACCTTCGATATTATCCTGTACCCACTCCAATGCACGGAATGCGTCAAGCAGACCATAGTTACCTGAGTCATCCAGGGCATTGCCTGTTTTCAGCGCTGTATTCTCAAAGAATCCAAGGGCTCCCAAACGGTAATTCACTGAAATGATAATGCTGTTGGTACTCCGTGCAAGCTGTTCACCTTGAAAATCTTTACCTGATCCGGTCATATTCCCGCCGCCGTGCAGGAACACCATGACCGGAAGTTTCGAACTGGTTGTGTCGGGACGCCAGATATTGAGATACAACGAATCCTCGCTTCCCGCTGTCGTTTTGCCGGAGATCTGCAAGCTGTTCGCTGCAAATTCCTTAACCGATCTGGTTCCTGTCCATGATGCCGGTTCTTGCGGGGCTTTCCAGCGCAGTTCACCTACTGGCGGTTTCGCGTAAGGAACACCAAGCCAGCCGAGCGTGCCATATTGCTTATAGGTTTTGCCATCAATCGCGCCATACTTGGTCTGTTGCACCGTTTGAGGTTTGAACGCTCCAGCTTCTTTATGTTTCAACCAGTTCTGCTCCAAAGTTCCACTGCCATTCTTAAGCTGTATCTGCAAAGCCTGTGCGGTTGCCTCTGCCATCAGGCGATTGGTAAGTTGACTCGCGCCCTTCCCTTGAAGTGCCTTGATTCCTTTACCAGCCGCGTAGGTGGAAGCCGTTCCCTGCTCATAATCCGAACCCGCTTCATATCCAAGCACCTTCAGCAGCATTTCGGCATAACCTTCCGCTGTAAGGGGTGCATTAGGTTCAAACTTCTCTGTTCCTGTTACAATCTCAGACACATACGGATGCTGCTTCAAGTAACCAACGACCGGTTGTAATACTTTGCCTGCCTGAGCCGCATCGTCATACGTTTCCGATCCCTGATAAGCGAGTGCTTCTTTCTCCAATCCGGACAAACGCAAGTAAAGTACTGCGGCCTGAATACGTGTAGCCTTTTTGT
This sequence comes from Paenibacillus sp. UASWS1643, assembly GCF_008693195.1. Classification (NCBI taxonomy): domain Bacteria; kingdom Bacillati; phylum Bacillota; class Bacilli; order Caryophanales; family Paenibacillaceae; genus Paenibacillus; species Paenibacillus sp. UASWS1643. Next base: position 224,386 of record NZ_VXKZ01000111.1, on the reverse strand, counting down.
TCAGATAAGCTGCATTAACACCTTGACCGCTGCCGCGAATAAGCTCGGATTGGATCAACTTGTCCATCGCTGCTGAAGAAGAAGGTCCTGTATTGCCTGCTGCATAAGCTGGTAGAGCGGATACACATAACCCCAGAATTGTTGCTACGGCAATCGAACGTTTAATGGTTTTCATGTCATAAATCTCCTCGCTGTCCAATGGATAAGTTCATTGGAATGTCCATTTGAGATGCGTATCTGAGAATCAGTATTCCAATGTCTGGATGAGTCTATATCTCTATTTATGAAAAATTAAATCTGCTGCGCTCCTTTCTGTTCGAAATATCTGCTACGGCGCTTGCGGTCATGCCATCAGGCATTTTTTTATATAAAAAAACCTGAACCGAAGGCAAACAGACATCGCTTTAGCGTGGTCTACTGCCCTCAATTCAGGTTTTGCCTGCAATCAGTAACAACCCTGAGGAATGAGGTTCATTCCATATGAAAATGTAAACGCAATCAATCGTTTGATGAACAAAGAACCAACGAATGAACTGACACAGGTATTGCCCTAAACAGGTTACAATCCTGTTGTTATGGTGATGTTAGCACACAATGTAAGCGTTCGCAATATCTTTTTTCTAATCTTCTTCATAGGATTTCTGACAGGGCAACATAAAAACTGCATTCTCATGCGGGTTTAAACTCTACTTACAACATGATGATCTATAAATACTGCCTTAATTCGTCAACTCCTCACTTTGTCCAGTTCACCTGAATGCCAGCATCCTTCACTAATCGTAAATTTTACATATAGTTAACCCATTTCATACGCTAGTTTAGCAATTGTTGTATACACTTGGTTTGAGATACCAAACTATACATATATTCTAGGAGGATGCATTCATGTTAAACCGGTTTAATGTCCGTGCAGCCAAAATGATGCTCGCGGTGACAACAATTGTTACGGCTACACTCGGAGGAAGCAGTGCAGCGTGGGCTGTGGAAGAAACCACCTCAACGACATCTGCATCACCGATTAAAAATGTAATTATTCTGATTCCTGACGGTATGGCTAACGATGCTACCGCTCTGGCTCGTTGGTATAAGGGCTCATCCTTGACACTGGACTCCATGGCAAGCGGCATGGTTCGGACTCACTCCGCCGATGCGCCGATTGCGGACTCGGCCCCTGCCGGAACCGCTTTTGCTACAGGTTATAAATCTCATACCGGATTTGTTGGTGTACTGCCGGACAAGGCTACGATGCCAGGGCAAAAGGCGATTGCACCTGGAGACGCAAGAAAACCTGTTGCATCCGTGCTGGAAGCTTCCAAACTGGCGGGTAAAGCAACTGGCATTATCGCTACATCCGAGATTATGCACGCTACGCCAGCAGACTTCTCTGCTCACTACCCGGATCGCAAAAATTACGATGCGCTCAGCAAACAGCAAGTCTACAATGGCATGGATGTTGTATTGGGTGGGGGTAGCAAGTACCTTGAGCCAGCGGGGCGCAAAGACGGGGAAAATCTGGTTTCCTCCATTAAGGCACTGGGTTACGATTACGTCACTACACCGGCTGCAATGAAAGCATCCGATTCAAATAAACTGTGGGGTATGTTCGCTCCCACGAGCATGGCTTACAATATGGACCGTGACCCTGCGAAGCAGCCAAGCCTTGCCGAGATGACATCCAAAGCCATTGAAGTTCTGTCCAAAGATGAAGACGGCTTCTTCCTGATGGTCGAAGGCAGTAAAGTAGACTGGGCAGCTCACGCCAACGATCCGATTGGTATTATCAGTGACGTGCTGGCTTTTGACGATGCCGTAAAAGTAGCCATGGATTTTGCCAAAACCGATGGAGAGACTGCCGTTGTGGCTGTTACGGACCACGGTAATGGTGGACTCACCATTGGTAACAACGCGACTTCCGGCACTTATGACAAAGAGCCGTTGTCTACATTTATCGGACCTTTGAAAAAGGCTAAGCTGACAGGCGAGGGCGTTGAAGCGAAGTTGAATGCGAAGCGCACAAACATCAAAGCAGTGATGAAACAGTACTATGGTATTACCGATCTGACTTCCGAAGAGATTGCCACAATTAAAGCGGCCGAGCCAGGCAGTCTTAACTATGCAATCGGTCCAATGATCAGCAAACGTGCAGGGATTGGCTGGACAACCGGTGGTCATACAGGTGGAGATGTCGTGTTGTACACGTATGCTCCGAACAATGACCGTCCATTCGGTGTAATTGATAACACGGATGTCGCCAAATATATGGCACGAGTACTGGATCTGGATCTCGACAGCGTGAGCAAACAATTGTTTGTACCTGCCAAACAGGCATTTACGACCAAAGGCGCGACGTACAAACTGGACCTGACGGATGCCAAAAATCCGAAGATCCTCGTTACCAAAGGCAACACCAAGCTGGAACTGCAAATCTACAAAAATATTGCACTGGTAAACGGCAAAAAGACAACTTTGGAGGGTGTCATTGTTTATAACGGTGTAGAGGCATTTGTACCACAGACGGCCGTTGATCTGATTCAATAATTCGTTAGAACTACCGGAGATTACACCTTCTGGCTGCCGAATATTTCGGCAGCTATTTTATTGTTTGCTGATAAGGAGTAGGCTCCTGCTAGCGCCTATCGTATAATGAACGTAACAAAAATACATATCATGCAAAACAAAAGGAGAAATTCACCCATGTTGATCAAATTAAACTGGATCACGCTGAGGGTCAGTAATCTGGAAGCTTCGCTTGGGTTCTACCACGACATGCTCGGACTTCCCATTCAGCGCAGATTCGAAAGCCGTGGACGGCAAATTGCAATGCTCGGCATGGAAAATGAAGCCAAGCTGGAACTGATTGAGGGCAGTGAATCCATTCTTAAACCAGAGGCCGGCGTGTCGATCGGCTATGAGGTGAACTCGCTGGATGAAGCCATGGAACGACTGGCAGAATTGAATATTCCGATTGTGCGCGGCCCCATCCAGCCCAATCCGCATCTGCGGTTTATTTACATTACAGATCCAGATGGATTCGAGGTACAACTCGCAGAGCATGTCTAATTAGGCGATTGTGAAATGAGTGTGCGTATCAAGATAACCAGTTGTTTGTGCATGTGTGCAGTCAAACCTGTATGCACACCCCCTCCTAGGGCAGCGTAAAACGTTATTATGTCTGTTTACAGCTTCATACGGCGCATCAGCGGAACACCTATGCGATTCAGCAACCGATCAAGCAGCAGCCAGCACCAGCGTCTGCCCCATGGAAGCTGGCGCTCATACACAGCGGAATATTCAAAATCCGCCACAGCACCGCGATTGCGCTTGAACTGTGCAGCCCCGGCGCTCTCATGTAACAGATGGCCGTTCTCGCGAGCCTGTCCGATCAGGCATGCCGATAACATGCGGTATAGTCCGACGGATTGGGGGACCGCTGTGTCGTAACCAAACAGCGGCGTTGTCATGATTCCATTTCGGCAGAAATAACCCATCACCGCATCCAGGCACCCTTCCTTCCGCAGTCCATAGAGCCTGAGTGTTCCTGATGCCATCGCAGCAGCAATGAACCGCTCGGTGAATTGCGGATTGTGATAGGAGTATTTTTCAAGGTATAACAGCTTGTACAGCTCCACAATTCGCGGAATATCTGCATCCGTCATATCTGACTCGGAAACGAATTCGTAGTCGTGCTTGGCCAATAATTCGTAATCCCGCTTCAACAGCCAGCGCGATTTCGAGTTGCCAAAATTCGGATCATGCGCTTGATACAAATAGATTTGTCGGCTCGGGATTAATCGGCAGCCCGCTTCCGTTAGCCTCGCCGTCAGATCGGGATGAAGTCCCGGACACAAGGAGCGAAACACAATGACATGCTCAGGGTATCGCTCTTGTACCACTGTAAGCAAACATTCTACCTGTTCACCGGACATGGCTGGATACAGATTGGTGGACAACAACCAGTTGTTCACATGCACAACTTTGTTGATCTGCGATTGCTTCATTCCCCAACCTATTAGACTGAGCAGCACAGAAAGACCTTTTTCCAACACAGGCTTCTGCAACATGGTCAGTTCCTCCTTGGCGTAACTCACATAATGCGTATATGGCGAACAAACGTAAGCATTATCATACTCTGTATCATTCACCGTCAGCGGAATAACGAGATCATCAATCCGGGCGAGCAACATTGTCGTTTCCACGTTGGACATAAAGCTTTGGGTCCCGTCCAGCATCATAGGTTCCAGATAAGCTCTGGCATATCTGCCGTCCTCCGTATCGGGCCAGTCCATGCCTTCGAACGAATGTTGATCATAAAGACGCACGCGTTCAGCGTGATTATCATTCCTAACTTCATATGTACGGTCATAGTAGGCCGAGCTGTCTTTCATTCCTTTATTCTTCAACCTTTTACTCCCCCATGAGGTAACATCTTCTTTTAACTACCATTTACATTGTTAGTTCTACTCTCTTCATACTCTACACATCACACTGTATAGGAAAAAAATGTCGGCATCAAGCTGTTTGGCACATGAAAAAAAGCCCGTCCAGTACGCTAAATACGCACCGACAGGCTCTCAACTATTAATATTAAAGTTTGTTCACAACGGAAGAAGCTTGATGATCCGAGACCAATTCATTCAGGTCTACAATCAGTTGCTCCAGTTCTCCAAAGCTCTCTACCATCTTCTGTGTCAGGTTGCGTTGTTCTTCCATGCTTGCCAGAATCTCTTCTGTCGCTGCACTGGATTGCTCAGTCACACTCGAAATCTCGGAAACCTCATTCACAACTCTGGTGGATGATTCCTTCATGGTCGCCGAACTAGTCTCGATATCTGTCGCTTGAGTTAACACATGCTGAGAGTTGCTGTTGATCGTACGGAATACTTCCTCTGCCGTATGCACGCTATCTCTTCCTTGTTGTAACGATTGACGAATGCGTTCGAATCGATCCGTCAGTGCCTGCGTCTGCCCTTTTAATCGAGACAGGATGGTTCCGATATCACTTGCGGACTGACCCGAGTTCTCTGCCAACTTGCGAACTTCCTCTGATACAACAGCAAACCCGCGTCCATGCTCACCCGCACGAGCGGCTTCAATGGCTGCATTGAGTGCGAGCAGGTTGGTCTGACTCGCAATATCCGCTATGCTGTTCAGCATAAGTGTCATGGATTCACTTTCCTCGTTGAACTTTCGCATGTCATTTGCAGTTGTATTAATCGTTTCATATAGATCTTGCATTTGGATGTTCAGCTGGTCCATCTGTGTGCTTCCTGTTTGCGTGCTCGTTGCCATACTTGCGGACAACTCTTTCATCTGTTGGGAATACGAAGCAACGTCCTTGATATGCTGATCCGACACAGATAAGGATTCCGAGATCTCGGCTACACTGGTCGCCTGAAACTCAACACCTTTTGCAACCTCACTGAACCCAAGTGTCACCTCATTGGTGATAGAGCCGGTCGCATTCACTTTTTCCTTCAATTGATCCGTGTAACGTGATAAACCTTCGACCGATTCCTTCACACGCTCCAGCATGGTTTCCACTCTTTGCTTAGAATGCTCCACCTCATTCTGGCGTACTTCACTTTCATGGAAGAGCCTTTGATTCAGCTGGGAGACCAGCATCAGAATGGCTCCCGTGAGAGCGAATAGTCCCACATTAACGATATTACCTATTAGCTCAACAGAGTCAACGGTATTCATAACAAATAACTGAAGAACACTGTTGACTAGTAATACCGAAAATCCAACCACAAAAAATTTCTTGTTAGGAAATAACAGTAGAACTGCGGTTATGACCAAACTTAACGCAAAATTGACCGTTCCCCAACCGACATAGACTCCACATATTGTCAGTAATACGGTAATCAGCCATGGAATGAGATGAATATGTTTCTTTTTTGCATTAGCGTATGTAATCCAAACTACAAAGATCAGAGCTACTCCATTGGACACAAGTAACTTCGGCATCGTAAAGGCCAGACCCATACCAATGGCAATAATAATCCACAAAATGATACCGATTAATTTGTTCCTTTTCCAAATAATTTCGTCCATACGATCCATGCATACCCCGTCCTTTTAAGTAGGTTAAATGTGAGTTGTAGGGCCTTTCTGTACTACATCTAGTAGTCTATGGTCCTGCTTATGTGCAAATCGCAAATACGCAGCGCCTTAACATAGTACATATTAACTTCACAAGTATGAAATCAGCGCTACTTTATGTATATCGGTATTCAACATTTAAAATGAATATGAAATATAAAATGATATGTAAGCATATCATTTTATAAACAAAAAAGGTCTGTCTTATACGTTATGGCGTACAAGACAGGCCTTTTTGGTCGTAAATGGATGTCCAGCAACTTTTACTTTCCGAATACAAGTGTTGTATTGGAGGAGCCTGCATACTTGGTGACGAACTCACGCGCGTAGCTGGCACTCTCTACCTGATAACTGTAATTGGAGCTTGGTCTCCAGTTCGTTTTAGGAGAAGTCGGACTATTAAGCGCTGGTGTACTTCCCGTATCCGTAAACTCACCTTTTCCTTTGTCATCCAGGATGCCGCCCTTTTCAGCACCTGCACCAAAGTAGTTGTTTTCGGAATAAATCCGTGCTTTTTCACCAATGGTAATGGCCTGATTAAAGTTGTTTGCATAGTTGTTTTTGAGATGGAAGTAACCATATCTTAAAAGTCCAGGTCCTCGCACATATAAATTTTCAAAGTAATTGTTGGACATCGTCACATGAGGGACGCCATTGTAACTGCTATTACCATCATTCGGATAACCGAGGATAACACCATACTTATGGTTTGCAAATTTGGAATTGCTAATCGTAATGTAGTCTGCGCGATCGCCAATATACAGCAGTTTGTCCAGATCACTACCGCCAGAGCTGTAGCTATGGCCAGCAAATGTCACATGGTCGATCCAGTAATTGGAGCCTGAAGTGATATACATCTGGATATCATCATTGGCATTAATATTGGAAGCGTGTTCAAAAGTCAGATTCTGAAAAATCACATTGCTTGAACTGCTTGTGGATCTGAAATGAATGTTCGTTAATGTATGTTTGCCAAAGGAACCTACCAGTGTCTTGTTCGCTCCGAATTCAACTTTTTGCAACGTAGAGGAGGAAATATTCTGTTCAACGACGACAATTTTGGCCGTAGAGCCCGCCATGTGTGTTCTCAAATCATTGAGATTACTAACGTAAACCACCTGACCGTTCTTGCCACCTGTCGTAGCTGACTTGGATACACCATTCTCATTCTTGGCACTGCCTGCAAAACCAGTCAGCCCGTTCGTACCTGTGTTTGGATAACTGGCCGCACCATATGTAGACGGGGCTGTGGAGACAGTTAACAACAATAGAGTTACAGCAAGTAAAAGCATCGAAAATTTCTTCAAAATTTCACCATCCTTTATAATATTATCCTCAAAGACAACTCGATTATATCGTGTAACTTTGGCTGTGACAATACAAAAATTGCAAAAAGACAACAATTATCATTTTTATGCAACAGCAGATCAGATATAGTGAAAAAACGTAAAACCAGGCCATTCGTTCACACAAAATAGAGCTGCTAATTAGCGGCTCTATTAACGAGTACTATGTGATACAACTTGGAACTGATCTGCCCTCGGATCAGTTCCTAAAGCCTCTGACAAAAAAACATCGCTTGCGGATAATAATATGTTACGACTTCTGATAGCTGCGGCGGAAGGAGCCAGGTGTAATTCGTTCCAGCTTCTTGAAGATGGCTCCATAATAGCTGGTCGATTCAAAACCAACTTGACGAGCAATATCCTCCATACCGCGCTGCACATTATCAAGCAGCAGTTCCTTGCTCTTGTTGACTCTTACCTGATTAACATAGCTGATGGGACGAATACCTGTCGTTTTCTTAAACAAATGACAGAAATATTCTGGTGTGACACAGATCAATCCAGCGAGCGTTGGCAAAGTAATCTCTTCAGCATACTGTTGTTCAATATAGTCCAGAACCGGTTTTAATCGCTCATACTGCTGCCCGACCGTATCGCTGCCCTCAACAGATACGCGTTGAATAATCTCTGTCAATAAGGTATAGAGAATGGCGGAACAGGCGTAATTGCTTAATGTCTGCTCTTGTGGTGTTAAAGCAGCTTGCAGCAGCTCCCGCATTCGGGATAGAAGGTATTCAGGTTGTGCAAGCGTGTATACGCATGTGTCGACAATGCCCACGGTTTCAAATAAGTTTGCTGACCCGTTGCCATCGAAAATGATCCAGTCGACTTCCCAACTGTCGGATAGCGCATAGTATTCGTGCTTCTGTCCAGGGAATAACAGCATGCCCATACCTGGCTTGACGATATGTTCCGTTTCACTGAGCTTGAGCTTACCCACACCGCTGCGGCATTGTATCCACTGATAATCCTCAATGCCTTGGTCTCGGCGGATATGCTCCTGTTCATGATGCAGGCCGATGCCAAGCAAATAAAAAGGAAGAAGCTTGTCTCGGGCAGATAATACCGGAAAATTACGATTGGGATGAGGCATACGACTAACTCTCCTGATCTTAATATTGTTTTATCATATTAATTTTTTAAGATATTCACTCGAATTAATATATCATATAATCGCAATATATTGATAAATAAAGGAGATCACAGGATGACAATTAAGATCGGAATTGATTATTATCCAGAGCAATGGACACCAGAGTTATGGGAGAAAGATGCCATACTTATGCAACAGACGGGGGTTGCTGTTGTGCGAATGGCAGAGTTCGCCTGGAGCCGATTGGAACCGACTGAGGGTAAATATCAGTTTGAATGGCTGGATGCGGCTATAGAAGTATTCGCTTCGCGCGGCATGGAAATTGTGTTATGCACCCCAACCAATACCCCGCCAAACTGGATGACAACCCGTTATCCGGATGTGCTGCCCATGGATGAACAACGCCACATCATTCGGCCAGGTGTCCGTGGACATCGCTGCAACAACAGCCCTTCCTTGAGAATGCTGGGCTCCAAATTTGTGGAAGCGATATCACAGCGCTATGGTAAGCATCCCGCCGTTATTGGCTGGCAAATCGATAACGAGATGCACTACCAGGAATGCCATTGTGATACATGTAATCGCACATTTGTTGCTTGGCTGCAAAAGCGTTATTCTAATCTGGAGGAGTTGAACCGGGAGTGGGGTACGGTCGTCTGGAGTGGTGAGTACAGCAGCTGGGCTGAGGTAACAACACCACTCGGTGCCAGCAAACCGATGAATCCTTCCTATCTTCTGGAGTACAAGCGATTTTGTTCTGACAGCGTAGGCTATCTGCTGGGATGGCAGCTTGAGATTTTACGTCGTAACTGTCCAGACCAATTCGTGACGCATAACATGTGGCAGTATCCGAATAGCCTGGACTATTATGATATGCACAACGAATTGGACTTCGTCTCTGTTGATTATTATCCGAATGAGCTGTATCGCGATTATGGCGATCGGTTTCCGAGGAACGGAGCGCTTACGCTGGACTTGGTTCGCGGCATCAAACGCCGGAATTTCTGGGTAATGGAACAGCTCAGCGGAGCACAGGGAGCCTGGATGCCGATCCAGCGCACCCCGTATCCTGGACTGATCCGAGCTCGCTCCTGGCAGACAATCGCCCGCGGTGCGGATATGGTCGTCCATTTCCGCTGGCGGAGTGCAACCGTCGGAGCCGAACAATTCTGGCATGGGCTGATCGACCACAGCAATGTTCCTGGACGCAGGTTCAGAGAGTTTGCCGAGCTTACTCGCGAGGTGAACCAGTTAGGAGAACTGCTGGCCGACTCAACCATTGTTACCCAGGTTGCGATTCTGCATTCGCATGATCAGCATACGGCACTTTCCCTTCAGCCGCAGGCGGAAGGAGGAATGCACTATATAGACAACTTGTCCTCTATGCATAATGCATTTCTGAAAATGGGTGTTGGTACAGACGTTATCAACTGGACCGAGGAGCTCGACGGGTACAAGCTGGTCATTGTCCCTTCTCTCTTCCTGTTAAGTGAAGAAATAGCACAGCGACTGGAGCGATTCGCAGCTAAAGGGGGGACGGTTGTCCTCACCAATCGGACTGGTGTGAAGAACATGAGGAATGTATGTGAGATGCTGCCTCTGCCGGGGCTACTGGCTGAAGCGGCGGGTGTTGTCGTAAGTGAATATGATGCCATCGGCAACAGTGAGCATCGGATACGGAACGCGGAGGGCAAGACATTCGCTGCGAAGCAATGGTGTGATCTACTGGAACTGCGAGGGGCAGAGCCGATCGCCTGGTATGACAACGACTTTTACGAGGGTGTACCAGCGGTTACTGTCAATAAGTTTGGTGAAGGTAAAGTGTATTATGTCGGCACTTGGCCGGAGCCATCGTATTTCTATCAGTTGTTTGAAGGCATATTGAAGGAAAAGGAATTGGCGCCCAAAATTGAGCTGCCGGAAGGTGTCGAGATGTCGATTCGAACGAAGGGGGAGCAAAACTTCCTGTTTCTGATCAATTTGACGAATGAGCAACGAGAGATTACGCTGGACGTTCCTTATCGCAGCTTGTTGACCAGCGAGAGGTTGGATCAAAAGTTGACCCTTCCAGCTCCGGGAGTAGATATTCTAACTGTATAAGATCAGCAGCTTTTCGTATTTAAAAAGGGATGTATCACAAGGCTTACGACCTTGAGGGACATCCCTTCTCTTATTTCACTAACATCCACCTAATCTGAATAAGAGTATTGCCAGTTAGTTCATCTTATTTAATTTTGATGTCCAGTTCATCCTTCTTGGCTTCCTGCAAATCATCATAGACCTTACCTGGTTTACCACTAAGTTTTAATATCATGGACTCCGGCTGGTCCAACTGATTGCTGCTGAAAGAATACATCATTCCATCTTCCGTTCCACTCCCACCTACCATGGATAACTTGGTCTGCTTCCCAATCCTGGAGATCGAAATGATCTCGATAGGACGAACGATCTCGTTGAGCGACAACTTCGTTTTGTAATCAATCTCTTGATTAGGTGCATGGACAAATTTGACCCGAGTTACTAGCGGAGACACCTCCACCTCCGACAACAAGACCTCATAGCCTCCAAGAGTAAAAGTCCGATTAACGTTAATGACTTCCGTTTTAGGGATAGCAAACTTGGGATCAAGAGGGAAAGAAACGTTCATTTTTTTGGAAAATTGATATTTTCGTTCCTTCTCCCCGTTGTCTTTATAACCCGCCACATCTGGCGCAACTGAAGATAGCTGAAATTGTAGATTCACTTGCTCAGGCAATGGTTTGTCTCGATTTCGATCTATTGTACTTCGACCATAAACGATATGCTTATCCTTCGAAAAATACACACCGCCTGAGCTACCGTTGTCAAGCAAATCACCTGTCGATGCATCCGTCATCTTCATATTGACAGTCGAATACATTTCCTGCGAAGCATCCGTTTTGGCAGTATACAATACCGTTATTCTATTCTCATCTGCCATAACTGCATTCACAGTAAACGCATATATGCCCGACGTAACCGTCTGATCTACAAATTGCACGTACCCATTATTAATTGCGGATGTTATCGTGGTCTTTTCCATATCGGTTGTCAGCTCACGAAAGGGTTCAAGTATGCCCCAATTGGCTACAGGTTCAGTAAATGTTGCCTGTTCCTGCCCATAGCTCCCAAACGGGCCCACAATGAACCAACCTGCAGCCAGGACTGTGACCAGCACTGCCGTGATCCATTTGAAACGAACGGTCCTACCTGATCGTTTTGTTCTGGCCATCGCGAGACCGCGTTGAATTGCAACAGTCGTATCCGCCGGATTCCATTGCTGTTTCTCTCTTTTCACCTGATATGCATCTGCAAGAAGTGCTTTCTCCTCCGGGTTAGTGGTCATGCCAATCCCTCCTGTTCTTCATCAACTTGCGCAACTGCTGGAGCCCCTTGTGCTGCCAGGTCTTGATCGTCCCTTCCGGTTTGCCGAGGATCGAGGCAATATCCGTCAGTGTCATGTCGTTATAATATTTCAGCAATAATACATGGCGATATTTTGGTTTCACCTTTTGCAAAAGAGATTCCATAGCGATTCGATTATCATCAACGCTGATCATCCAAGACGCGGGAATGCTGTCCTCCAGATCCTCCTTCGCCAGAGGTGTCGCCCGCTTGCGGCGCCTCTGTTCATCGATGCAGATATAGATCAGAATTCGAATGATCCACGACTTGAACGCCTTCTCATTGTTCAGCGTACGACGTTTGATCCAAGCCCGGCACGTCATCTCTTGTACCGCTTCCAGCGCATCTTGCCGATTACGCAGGTAACTGTAGGCAATGGAAATAAGCGTATCTTGATGCTCCATTATGGATTGCACAAATACCGTCTCATCTTCGATCTGTACATAGATCCTCTGGTTCATCTCTGCTTTTGTTTCCACCCCGCATCCCTCCTTCTCTCTCTTTCTGTGGTATAAGACGGGTGAGTGAAGCAAACGGTTTTTAATATTTGTTCATCAAAAAAAGCTCCGCCAACACCTGAGGGAGCTTTTTACATAAGACTTTCATCGCCAAAATACCGAATGATGACACACATGAACAATCCAAACAAGATTAACTCTTTACAAATTACCGATAACTTCGATCCCGTCAGCCAATTGCAGATGGTTTCTCACCCACACGGAAACCGATTCAGAAAAATTCGTAATTCAGGATCTGTAACCAGCTGCTGATCCAGCGCTGACAAAATCTCCGCCCATACATCCTTCATAATGGGATTCTCCCAGCAGGGATCAAGAGCCTTCATCTCTTCTCCAGTTCGCGGGTCAGTTAAGGGAAATGCGCGATCCAATGCAGGACGAATAGAGTCAAAGTCTTCATTATATATGAACAGCATGTCTTCCATCTCTACTTCAACCGATTCTTCTATGTATAAAGGGGATAAAACAAAACCCACATTCCGCTGTGGACCTTGATACTGATATATGAGCTGTACATGTTGGAAAACGTTAATGCAACTGCCACACGCTTCACAACTTCAGGTAAAATCGCAGGCTCCGTTGCTCTAATCCCATATTCCCAGCCCATATGTAGAACCTCCTTCAGACTTCGTTCGCTCCAGATTGTTGCTTTTGTTCATGCATTTGATGGATTGAACGATCCAACCACAACTCATACCAGTCCAGAAAATGCAGTCGATTCGTATTGCCCCAATACTGATCAGGATAGATTCCGTTGCGGTTGGCCCGGTCATCAACCCAGATCTCTCCGTAGGAGGCTCCCTTAACAATCAGATTCATCGATATGCCACAACCAAAATCACTGATGCGCAGCATGCCTGCCGACCATTTTGGATCAAAATATTCGTGTTCTAGGGCATACCATTCCTCTTCTTCCTTGCTGTCATCGAACCAGTCATAGTTCCAGTTCCATGCTTCCGTGAATTGGAAAGGGTCCGAGAGCGCGTTCAGCTCATCGTCATAACCAAGCACAGCGTATACGCCGTCATCCGGATTTTCCAGACCATAATAAGGTCCTGGACCACCTGTTCCCATATGAAGAAGCCATACCTTATAGTCCTCCGGCAACTCAATTCGCCATTTCTGTTCAAATTGCGCAATATCCTTCTGCGTCCACACAGACGCCATTTCATATTCATGGTTCTCTGCGCCAAACAGGTCCAGATCCGGGTCCAGGCTTCGAAGAGTGATCAACTTTTCACGCATACGCTCAAGTTGTACATTGTACATGGCTTACTTTCCCACCTTTGCTACTGTATTACGTTTGTTCCACGGCGTACCCGCGTTGCTGTAACTCATCCAGTACTGCTGCCACATCTCGATCAGGACACAACTGCTTAATCAGTCTGGCGGTCACCGGTTTTTCTTCATATACTTCAGCTACGGCTTCCAACGGCAGATCCGGCAAGTCATAGTACCCTTTGGCCCAATCAACGTAATCTACCGGGTTCTTCTCCAAATATCCCAGCAAAAATTCTGCGCCACCTCTGGCGTCCGCTTTGTCTTCCTCAGCCATCGCCATCTGAATCCAGTTACCAACCTTCCATGGCAAGTCGTTCCCTTCCTGCCATAGGCAAAAGGTCACATCCTCCAGATCCAATGTTTCCTCCTGATCTCGCAGAACAGCCATCAACGTCTCCGGCACTTCATCGTACATGCCCCGATAGATTTCTCCGTCCTCACGAGCATGTGGGCTCAATGGTGACTCATGATCAAATCCTTTGATCAACGTGCCTGAGTTCGTAAACAAGACATGCAGATGATCACCTGCGCCGTTATTGATGCTTCCCCATGCCACACCTGGCTGAAGTTCAGCTTCATAATGATGAACGCGTAGCCATTCTTCCTCCGAAAAGATAATATCCAAAGCAGCGAGTATTCTCATTTGTTTACGCAGGGCATCTGCATTCATCATCGTTATCTCGTTCCATTCCTGCATATGAATCCCTCCTGTTTGTATCTGTACACTATATCCGGATTAATTCATTCAGCGTGTTATTTCCCTGAATACTTGGTGTCATGACAATGGTGATCCGACTGGCTCCTCTGGAGAAGATACATGCATAATTTCCAGGCTTTAACTGAAACAGAACCCCTTCACACGTCTCATCCGGCTCTAATTCACCGCCAGTGACATCATCCGCCGCCCCCAGATAGACGTGCCCAGACGGAACTTGCAGATGATACACTTTTTCCTGTTCCGCTCCGTGATCTGGATCTGAATCCCCCTCTACATCCTCCAGGCTCCATTCCACCTCATACACTCCATCCGCACCCAGATTCAGGAACAGACAATGACCTGCATTCACCTCAGCCAGCTCATCCACTGGAATGGACCACCAGTCCGAAGTATCCTCGGCACGATGTTTTAACGCTGCTAGATCATAAAGGCACAATGTTGCCGTATCTGTAACCATTTGAAATGTTCCTCTCATATTCACCCGTCCCTTCTGTCTGATCCAGGTCTGACCTCAGAAATATATTCCATCATTATATCAAGCCTGATACACGTGTAAAAGGAACCCATGGACCATCTCTGCTTGCGCAACTCTTCATTTCTCGCTCCAAATGGTCGATATAAGCATAACTGACTTTTTTTGAACCTGATGGAGGAAGCCAAGCCATGTCAATTAACAATAGAAAAGAACCCTTTCGCTACACATTGAAGGAACCAATCCACTTTGAGATCTATATTCTCAGCATCAACGGGGTTAACGCACCAGCCAAACCCATTCAGGCCGAACTCTGCGATATCAGTCGATCCGGCTGTCAGCTGTCATTTCCGCTGTCCCTTCCTGTAGAGAATAACGATATTCGGATTGGAATGAATATGCTGCTCTTTGAAGACCCTCTATATATGGAAGGCACTCTCCGCTGGGGTCAAGAAAAAAATACCTCATGGCATTATGGTGTTCAACTCGAAATGCAGGATGGGAACCAGGACCGTCTCTCTAGAGAGATGCGAATGCTTGCAGGACAAGGCAAAATTATTGTGAAATAGTTAGATGCCATATAGCCTGATAACAAAAAAACAGCCCAATCAAATTGGACTGTCGCAAGATGAAACTCTTTATGCCGCTTTACTTACTGTCGCTGGTTGTTCCATTTTGGACCAGTTCACGGTTTTTTCAAGAACCAGTGAGACCAATACCCCAATGACGAGACCGTTGCTTATGATCGGGATGAGATACATGGGCAAGGTTTGAAAGGCCTCAGCAGGAATATTCATGACTGCAACTCCCGTGAGGACCGGCAGCGCTACACGATAGATCGTTTTAGAATTAAACGTTGTACCTTCCAGCGTTCTTAGTGCCGTGCCGAACATCTGAAGATAAGCCACGAACAAAACCGCACTGCCGACGCTTGGTGGTATTTGTGCAAAAAATGCTGTCACTGAAGGTGTAAGACCTATCATACATAACATCCCCGCTCCAATTATCAAGGCAGCACGGCGCAGAATGCGAGTACTCTCCAGGAATCCGATCGATGATGCAAATAAACCAAAGGGCAGCACACCTACACAGGCTGACAACATCGTGAACAGACCCGTTAGCGCATAGGAATGCCTATACTGACGGCTTGTTGTTTCTGTCCGGTATAGTTTCTCAACTGTGCTTAATGTGGTGATCGAATTCGTCATGTTCACCAACCCCACGAAAAATGCAGTAATGACAATACCCGGTTCCCATCTGGGTGCTCCCCACGGAAACAGTTCGAGACCTGCCGGGGCCTGATTCGGCTGTCCGCTATGCTGTCCAGGAAACAATAGACTATAAGCGATCCAGCCTGCCACAATCCCAATCAGGATCGCGTAGTTCCCCAGTTTCCCCCTGCCCTTTAATTGAATCCATGCCACCAAAAATGCAATGACAACGGACAATGTGGCAACAGGCAGATCGAAACGGCCAAACTCCGTATATCCAATCATACCTTTGAAAAAATTCATGGTTAATTGAATCGTCATTAGAAACAACATGGCACTCTTCACCATAGGTGTGAACAGCTTTTGCAGCACTTGCGCTGCTCCCAGCCAACCCAGAATCACCATCGTTAGTCCCGCTAACAGAAAACCTGCAGCCAGTCCACCGCCAATACGCTCCAGACTCATACCGGCCGATGAAGCAGATACCGTCAAACTTAGCGTCAATCCCCACCATAACCCTGACGGACCATCCATAATCGCATATCGATGACCAAATACGGCTTGAAGAATGCACACTGCTCCGGTAAGTATAAATGCGTGCTGCATGGAGGCAGCGATGGCATCCGGAGACAGATGAAAATTATGTCCAATGGATAGCGGAACAACAACGGTATTGGTAAACAGGAAGAAAAACCACTGTATACCTGCCAAAATCAGTGAAGATACGTCCTTCATATTCTTTTGTAAAAAATGCTCTTGATGTCTGTTCATTCGTTTGGAATATCCTTTCACTGTTCTGTATTATAAATGTATAAGTCTCTTCAGACTTGGGTTAATAGTCGTTCCATCTCGGCATACCGATGCCGGCTCGCATGTGCAAGCGGTGTAATCCCGTCCCGATCCGCAATCTTTGGATCTGCACCATATTGCAAAAGCAAGGCAACGATCTGCTGGTGACGCGGCCCGCCATCTCCCAAAATGACCGCTTCCAGCAAGGCTGTCCACCCCAGGTTGTTGATATGGTTCACATCCACATCACTGCGTGTCAGCAGAAGCTCCACAATGTCCACATGGCCCCGATCTGCTGCTGGGATAAGGGCTGTGCCGCCAAAACGATTCGTTAACCTCGTATCCGCACCAGCTGTAATCGCCAATTCGACCATGTCATACATACCCTCAGCACTCGCATATAACAGCAGGTTGTCCAATCGTGCATCTCGAAGATTAATGTCGGCTCCGGCATCCACTAACATCCTTGCCGTGTCTATCTTGTTACCGTGCACCGCAGCCAGCAGAGGTGTTCGCCCCAATGCATCCCGTTCATTCAACCGGCTACCCTGTTGTGTGATAAATCGAATGACCTCATCGGTATGGCCCGCTTGAGCAGCATCATGTATTGTTCTAACCACGTTGTTTTATCCTCCAATTCAAGGTCTTTCTCATGCAGTAATATTCATATAGAAACCAAACTCTGTTAGTCAGGTATGCAAATCTAATGTATGGTAACATAAGATCGTAGTATATTAAAAATACATGTTTTGTTGGCTTTCCATACGAATTACATATACATTGCAGGCGAAGGAGTACAACCAATTGGATATCAAACAATGTCGCTATTTCATTGCCATTGCTGAGGAAAAACAGATCACAGCCGCTGCCCGAAGACTTCACATGGCTCAGCCACCCTTAAGCCAACAGCTTAAGTTAATGGAGGAGGAGCTTGGCGTAATTTTGTTTGAACGCAAAGGACGTATGATGGAGCTAACGCAGGCGGGTCGAAGCTTCTATGATTATGCGGTTACCTTGACCAAATATATGGAGGAAGCTGTAATGGAGATGCAAAGTTTCCGTCACGGCATACGGGGCAAACTCGCCATCGGCATCAATACCATATCGGATCGCCTGATCCCGCAAGCATTGCAACAGTTTCGCACCACCCATCCACAGGTTACCTATAAAATTCAGCAAAATGAATCTGCACAATTATGCCGCCTGCTGGAAGATGGCAAAGTTGAACTCGCCTGTGTACGCATGCCCGTCCAGACCGAACGCTATGAGGTCCTGCACCTGCCACAGGAGCGACTCTTCTATATTTCTTCAACACCACTTGATAGTCCGATAGAGATGGGACCAGGAGCGGAGATGGGGACTTATTTTGAGCAGCTTACAGGGATCCCTCTACTGCTGCCAAGCACAGAAGGACTCGGTATGTTCGAGCTAATTTTGGACAAGTTCCGGGAGCATCAGGTTACCCCCTCCATTATGGGTGAGTGCTCAGACATCAATATGTTGCTGGAACTGGTCCGACTCGGCTTCGCCAGTTCCATCGTGCCTCACACGGTACTACAGCTATATCACGAGCACCCATTCCACGTATATCGCATCCAGGATCAGCATTCCACGGTTGGCTCGGCGCTGGTCTGGCTGCAGAACCGTTATCTGTCCAAGCCTGCACAACACTTTGTGCAACTGGTCCAGGGTATGCTTCCCGTGTAAAAGGCTATATGCAAAAAAAACAGCAGCTTTACCGGATTACATTCCGGTAAAGCTGCTGTTTCATTTTTATGGTTAAGCTTTAGCTGTGAACAACAAGTCTTTTTCTTTGATCGTAGTGCGACCAGCAGACTCAATGGACTCATACTGATGCATGTTTGTAATAATGACTGGTGTAATCGTCGTGTAACCGGCTTTTTCGATCTGTTCCCGGTCGAACTCCATCAGCACATCACCTACAGATACCTTCGCACCTGCTTGAACTTTCGGAGAGAAGAATTGGCCTTTCAACTTCACGGTATCAATCCCGATATGAATCAACATCTCTGCGCCTGTATCACTTACCAGACCAATGGCATGTCCGCTCTTCGATAACGAGAACACAGTACCGTTAATTGGAGAAACCACACGTCCTTCAGATGGTTGAATTGCAAATCCTTTACCCATAATCTCTTCAGAGAATGCAGGGTCTGGCACTTCGCTCAGCGGTTTAACTTCACCTGTGATTGGGCTGAAGATTTGCTCATCTTGTGCTTTTGCTTCTTCAGTTACAACAGCAGAAGTTGTTGCTGCTGGTGTTGCCGGCTCAGCTGCTGGTGCTGGCTCTGTTGCATTTTCCTCTTGGAATCCAAGAATGTACGTCAGTACTGCTGCAGCTACGATGGCAATCAAACCACCAGCCAGAGCATAGAGCAGTGTGCTAATTGCTGGACTGATAAATGCTGCCACACTCGGCAGACCTGCTAACCCTGTAATAACGTACGATTTAACATTGAAGATACCCATGAATCCACCGGCAATCGCTCCCCCGATAAGGGCTGCAATAAACGGTTTTTTGAACTTCATGTTGATACCATACATCGCTGGTTCCGTAATCCCCATGATAGCCGTAAGACCTGTGGAATACGCAAGCGATTTGGTTTTGCCATTTCTCGATCTGAGACCTACACCAAATGCTGCACCACCTTGTGCCAAGTTAGCTGCAAACATCAGTGGAATAATAAAGTCGTAACCCAGTGTTGTCATCGAACCAACTACGATTGGCAGCAACGCATAGTGCATACCTGTAATGATTAGCAGTGACATCGTACCACCAATCAGAATACTTGCGAAGATGGACATGTTATCGAACAACCATGAAATACCACCGGACAAACCATTACCAAGAACCGTACCCAATGGACCTACTGTCATCAATGTCAGTGGAACCATAATCAACAAGGTAACTGTTGGAACAACCAAGAGTTTAAGTGAAGCATGTGTTACACGATCAACGGCTTTCTCTACATATGAAGCAATCCAAACTGCTAGAACAATCGGAATAACTGTAGAAGAATACGTTGCCGCTATGACTGTAATCCCCATAAATGATGAGTTGTGACCATCCGCCAGTAGTGCTGTAATGGTCGGATGCATAATCCCTGCTGCGAGCGCTGCGGCAATATACATATTGCTACCCAGTTTACGGGCAGCACTGATTGCCAGAATGATCGGCAGGAAGTAGAATGCACCGTCACCAATCGCCGACAAAATGATATAGGTTGAACTAGTGTCGGACAACCACCCAAGTGCGACAAAGATGGCCACGATCCCTTTGATCATACCTGCACCCGTAATTGCAGGCAGGATTGGTGTAAACATACCTGAGATGAAGTCGAACAGCGCACTTATTGGATTTCTCTTTTTCTTCTCCCCAGTTGAAGCGCTTGAGGTTGCATTATCAGTGGTTGGTGATTTGGACATGTTGCCAACGAGTGCGTTATACACGATAGGTACATCGTTACCAATGATAACCTGGAACTGTCCACCGTTTTCCATCACGCCCATCACGCCTGGTGTATTTTTTAGCGTCGCTTTGTCCGCTTTTTGGTTGTCATTCAGGTTAAATCTGAGTCTTGTCATACAGTGTGTGACTTGATCGATATTCTCTTCGCCACCAACAAGCTTCAAAATATCCTTGGACAATTGTTGTTTATCCATTGTGTTTTGCTCCTTTTATGTGTAATGAAGGTTAAAAAAAAACCTAAACACTGAATAATGACAAAGCAGAAAAGCTTATCATTATTCAACGTTTAGGTTTTGCCTTTTTAGCAGTAACAATCCCAATTTTATTCAATTGTTTGTTCATTTCTGACAACTCGTTCAATATGAATGGTCAGATAGAGTATTTCTTCCTTGGACAACACCCGATTATAGATCTTACGCGTATAGTCACTGATCCTTACTGCACATGCATGTGCTTCCGGATACTGCTTGCTCACCAAGTCATGAAGCGGGTTATCTTCTTCTTTATCTTCAATCGCCGTTCCTTGCAACACACGTTGGGCAAAGAACTTCAGATGAGTCAAAAACCGATAATAACTCAATGAATCTTCATCAAGTTCAATCACAAAGCTACGTCTTACGATGTTAAGTATGTCCTTAACAATGTTCGTAATACTGATCGTTTCCCTCATCTCACCGTTCATCTGGGCATTAACCAGATGCATTGCAATGAATGCGCATTCGTCTTCGGGTAACAGGACACCTAACGTTTCCTCAATAATCTGTAGCGCCTTGAGTCCAATGGCATATTCCTTCCGGTACATGCGCTTGATCTCCCAGAACAATGCGTTACGGATCTGCAATCCTTGACGATGTCGATCAATGGCAAAATGAATATGATCCGTCAGTGAAATGTAGATGCTTTCATGCAGCTTCTCACCTAACACCGTCTCGGCATAACGGATAATCTCATCCGAGCACTCGACATATTCAACCGGGATATCAGACAGAAGTGTTTTAAGTTTCTGTGATACTTCCTTACTTTCAAGCGAGAATATTTTTTCGACGAGACTTTCGTCAATCGATTCACCAGTATGCTTTTTGAAGGCAATTCCACGTCCCATAACGACCAGTTCGTTTCCTCCCGGATCAATTACGGTAACTACGTTGTTGTTCAGCACCTTCTCAATTTTCATTTCTTCACATCACCTTGCACCGTCAAAGTAGTAAAAGGCAAAACCAAAGCAGGTCACGAAATATACCCCGCTTCTGGTTTTGCCTGATTGAACAGTAACAATCCAGTATTCATTAGCCTTAGGCCCATCTTACCATATAATTATCCATATGACAATGTTTTTGTGAAAGCGGTTAATGTGCGGTAATGTGACATAAAAAGGTGCTTGTACAACTATGCTTATAGAACTAGAATTTACTCGTTACTGTTCTTAAGACTTGCGCCATTTGTACTAATAACTTCCTTGTACCAATGGAATGATTTTTTCTTGTAACGATCCAATGTTCCTGAACCATCATTGTTGCGGTCTACATAGATGAAACCATAACGTTTCTTCATCTCTGCTGTTGAAGCACTCACCAGGTCAATACAGCCCCATGACGTATAACCCATCACTTCTACGCCATCCTCAAGAGCTTCGCCCACCTGTACCAGATGGTCATTCAAGTATTGAATACGGTAATCATCGTTCACCGTTTTATTTCCATTTTCGTCCGTAATCAGCTCATCTACTGCACCCAGACCATTTTCGACAATAAACAATGGTTTTTGATAACGGTCCCAGTATTTGTTCAAAGTTACGCGCAGTCCTTGCGGATCGATCTGCCAGCCCCACTCACTCGCTTTCAGATAAGGGTTTTGCACACCTGCGAACAGGTTTCCTTTTCCTTCGATACGTTTCTCGGGATCACCAGTCTCACAGATGCTTACATAATAACTGAATGAGATAAAGTCTACGGTATGCTTAAGAATTTCAGCATCGCCATCTTCAAACTTGATATTGATATTATTCGCTTTAAAATAACGATTAATGTATTTTGGATAATAACCACGTGCATGGATATCAGCAAAGATATCATTGCGCTGTTCCGCATGCATCGCTGCAACCACATCATCCGGATTCGGAGTCAACGGATACGTAGGCATGCTAAGTACCATACAGCCGATTTTGGCTTCAGGCATAATTTCATGCCCCAGTTTAACAGCTAGGGCACTAGCTACCAATTCATGATGGATCGCTTGGTACAGATCCTGTTTGGACAGTTCTGCTTTTGGCGTGTAGATCCCGCCGCTCATGAATGGCTCCTCCAAAATGGAGTTGATTTCATTAAACGTCAGCCAGTATTTCACTTTGCCTTTGAAACGGTTAAACAGCACTGTTACGTAACGCTCGTAGAACTCGATCATTTTGCGGTTAACCCAGCCATCATATGTTTTGGACAGATGCAGTGGTGTCTCATAGTGAGAGATCGTTACGAGTGGTTCAATCCCGTATTTGTGACACTCATCGAACAGGTCATCATAGAATTGCAGACCTTTCTCGTTTGGCTCCAATTCATCACCTTTAGGGAAGATACGGGACCAAGCGATAGATGTACGGAACACTTTGAAGCCCATTTCAGCAAACAGTTTAACATCCTCTTTGTAGCGGTTGTAGAAATCGATACCGATCAGTTTCAGGTTATCTTCTGTAGGTGCTTCCGTTCTAGGCGTTGTAATCCCGTGTGGCATTACATCTTGAACAGACAGACCTTTGCCATCTGTATTATAAGCTCCTTCAAGTTGGTTGGCTGCTACAGCGCCGCCCCATAGGAAGTCTTTCGGAAATGGTGTAGTCATATCAATCATTCCTCTCTAATTAACGATATTTTCATTCTTTGTCTAAACGCATTACTCTATCCTTTGCCGACAGGAAAAAGCGGACAATCTCCAACTAAAAGGGCAGTCAGGAACATCAGGTTCCTTGAATGCCAACTTTCGCGTTAGGTTTTGCCCGCTCTTTTTATGCGGTAACAATCCTGGAAACGAGAGAACTACAGTTGCTCACCATTGCTGGAGATTACATTTTTGTACCAGTCGAATGAATCCTTTTTGGAACGTTTGAGAGTTCCGTTACCCTCGTCATCCAGATCCACGTAGATGAAACCATAACGTTTGGACATTTCGGAAGTGGACATGCTCACAAGGTCAATCGGGCCCCATGCTGTGAATCCAATCAGATCCACACCATCTTTGATGGCTTCTTTCATCTGCTCAATGTGTTTCTTGAGGTAGTCCACACGATACGAGTCATGGATTGAACCATCCTCTTCCACTTTGTCATACGCGCCCAGACCATTCTCTACGATAAAGAGTGGTTTCTGATAACGATCCCAGAAGTTGTTCAACGTTACGCGCAGACCGATCGGATCGATCTCCCAACCCCAGTCGGACGCTTCCAGATAAGGGTTTTTCACGCCACCAGTCAGGTTACCCGCAGTTTCTTCCTTGTCTGCTGAAGCAGATTTGGTTACGGACATGTAGTAACTGAAGGAGATGAAGTCCACTGTATTGTTCAGCAAGATCTCGTCATCGCCTGCTTCTTTTTGGATCACGATGTCATTTTCTTCAAAATAACGAGCCATGTAGTTCGGGTACTTACCACGAGCATGCATGTCTGTGAAGAAGAGGTTAATCTGATTCTCGTGCTGAGCCAGACGAACATCTACCGGATTACAAGTTGCTGCATAAGTTTCCATACGAGCAAGCATACAGCCGACTTGGGAACCTGGGATAATCTCGTGAGCAAGCTTCGTTACCAATGCACTTGCTACAAATTGGTGATGCAGCGCTTGATAAGTGGTTTGCAGTTTGTTGTCCACTTTATCGATCAGAATGCCGCCGCCAGTGTACGGGCTGAACAGCATGACATTAATCTCATTAAACGTCAGCCAGTATTTCACTTTGTTTTTATAACGATTAAATACCGTTTCTGCGTAACGAACGTAGTGCTGGATCACTTCACGACCAGCCCAGCCGTTATATTTTTGCGTCAAGCCAAGCGGTGTCTCATAGTGAGACAATGTAACGAGCGGCTCGATGCCATATTTCAACAATTCGTCGAATACTTCATCGTAGAATTTCAAACCTGCTTCATTCGGCTCTTGATCATAACCGTTCGGGAAAATACGTGCCCAGTGAATGGACAAGCGGAATACTTTGAAGCCCATTTCAGCGAACAATGCAATATCTTCTCTAAAGTGATGGTAGAAATCGATACCAAAACGTTTTGGAAAACGTTCTTCAATTTTGCCAGAGAGAATCTCTTCAATTCGGGAAGAGGAAATTTCCATGGCATGTCCGCCTGTACGCTTCTCTTTCGGAACATGAGCAATCATGTCTGCTGTGGAGAGACCTTTGCCGTCCTTATCGAATGCACCCTCCAATTGATTGGCAGCTGTAGCGCCACCCCATAGGAAGTTTTCGGGGAATCCTTTTTTTGCCGTGGTCATAAACAACAACCTCTTTTCGAAATTTATTTTGGTTTTTCCGGGTGAAAATGGTGTGATTTAGAGCAGAAAACAAGAAAAACCTAAACTCAAGGTAAAATAGCACCAAAAAAAGGGGCCTTCATTTCACCATCAGTTTAGGTTTTGCCTGTCTTCACAGTTACAATCCATCAAAAGATGTTATTGCATATTCTGTTGTGTTTGCTCTTGTAATGTAAGCGTAACATATCTATTTTGCAAAATCAACTTCACTGGATCATAGGATTGTTCGCACATATACTCCATAAGAAAAATTAACGCGGCATACGCAAAATGGCTGCCCTTAATGCCTGCGCCCCCTCCTCGGTTTCCAGGTACGTAGCGGGACTTTGGTCCCCTAAAGCCGGGATATCTTTCATGATCCATTCAAAAGTGTACTCCCCCATTTCACACAATAGTACCCGACTTATATCCGCCGGAATCCCTTGTCGTTGTGCACGTTCTGCCCACCCGGGGTCCAGCTTCTTTTCAAGTTCTTCAAACAGTTCGGAAAATGAGTCCCAGCGTGCCTGATTAAACTCTCTGAAATACATATCTTTCATACTCATGTAAATTCGCTCCCTGGATTGCAATTAATAACACCGAAGTCCTATCTGACACAATTCATCCTTAAGCCGCTTGAATCCGTTTCTGTAACAGGTAGACTTAATTTTAAATGTTTTTCGGGGGAAAGACTAGTACAGGAGGATTCAACAAATGACTTATGAAGAAAACACTTCCGGTTGGGATGCAATTGATAAAGCCATCGGTGAGCTATACGGTGAACAGGAGCCGCACCATTATGGAACATCCATTCCTTACATGCTCGGAGGTCCGGACCCTATCGATGGCATCAGTGTTTATTCAGTGAATACACCCATGCCCCACTGGCATTTTGTCACATATGGTTTCTCTGAATTATATGAAAAAGAGATGCAGGATGCATCCAAAAGCGGGTATGGTTTTGAACTCACATTTCGTCTTACACGCAGTGAAGGAGAGACTGATCCGCCAGCCTGGGCGCTGAATCTGCTTCAAAATGTAGGACGTTACGTGTTCACTAGCGGAAATATCTTTCAGCCAGGAGATTACATGGACGCCAATGGCCCCATCTGTCTGGAGTCCGATACTTTGTTGACTGCTCTCTCGTTTATTGAAGACCCGGATCTACCGGCGATCTCTACGCCTAACGGTTCAGTGCAATTTATCCAGATGGTTGGCATTACAGGTCGGGAGCTGGAAATGATCCAAAGCTGGAACGCTCGTGGCTTCCTGTCGGCCTCTTCCATGTTCATGCCCAAATATGTGACGGATCTGATGAGAAATTCGTACGCAGATATTCCTTCGGTTATACAAGCGATCGAGCATGGAATCGAAAAGGACGGGTCCAGCACAGCGTTTTTATTCATACAACAACTGGGTTGGGAGTCTCCCCGCAAAAAATTGCTGCAAAAAGCAGTTCCGGCCAAACTCCAGCTTGGAGCCAAACAAGCCCTATTAGTTGGCACCATCCTTCGTAGCCGAATTTCGAAAGGCGAATCTCTGTCCTTGATCGGACCTGATACTACTATTCTGTTCGAAGCCGGAGAACATCCTGTTGTATTGGAATCCGACAGACAAGTTACCTTGACGGTGAACGAAAAAATTGTTGAGGATCTGGCAGAAAACCTTCGCCCGGTTGAAGGAACATTCGAAATAACTTCATTGGATCATATGCTCGTTCAGATTGTTAAAACAGAAATTAAAAACCAGGAAGGGCAAGTCATCAAAACGATTGGATGACGAACCTCAGATTCAATCAGATCCTACGCTTACTAGCGACTGTGCAGGAAGGAGGAACCAAACATGCCTGCCATTACACTTGCCTCACGGCACAAGGAGTCCGCCATGTGCCAGCATGTAACAGAAACGGCTCCGTTCGATTATTTACCAAAATCTCAACTGGACAGGCTTCGCAAAATCAATCATTTCCTGATTCATGCATTCCAGAACAGCCTCTCGGATATTAAAGAGAATTTAACGGGCACTTATCTTTTTCTACTCACAGATATGGACGGTGTGCTTCTCTCCATGGATTATAGTCCAGATCTGGAAACTGTCGTAGAAGGTTCACCCATTCGTCCGGGAATGATCTTCACCGCACAGAGCTGTGGAGTAAACGCCATTTCTGTAACGATGGACAGCAATGAACCTGTGCTTCTGTTGCCCGAGCAACATGAAAGTCCCTATTTTCAAAGTTGGCATTGCTACGCTGCCCCTCTGTCCATGGGATCGCAGCATTTCGGTTATCTGGATGTGTCCACCATTAACGCGGATATGCAGGGCGAGCTAATTGCTATTGCCAAGCTGATTCCTGCATATATGCAGAACAGTTACCAGAATCAGCAGGCTGCTGAACCTTGCCACAAACCGGCGGTGGAGTTCACTGAGCGTCAGTTAACCATTCTCGAGATGATAGCCGGTGGCCTCACGGTAAAAGCCATTGCTTTGAAATTAAAGATCAAGGAATGCACCGTGAATCATCACAAAAAAGTGATTTTCAACAAATTAGGTGTGCAATCCAGCACAGAAGCTGTTTCAATTGCCAGCCGAATGTCTTATGTATAGAAGACCCCTATAGATTCCTATAGGTAGTATATGAGAACGTTTGTGCTACAATTTAGGAAGCAGGCAACATGTAGAGAGATAGAAACAAACACACACACACATTTCAGGAGGGTAATATGACAATTCCAAAAAAAGCTTCTTTATTCGCCATGCTCATTATGATTATGCTGGTTGCAGTCGCTTGCGGTGACAAAGCAGATAACACAGCCGCAACAAAAGAGCCTACCCCGACAGAAAAAACGACGGGGACTGATTCTGATACAGCGAATACAGAAGAAACAGAGAACACAGAACCAGCAAGCGAAGAGTCCAAGGAAACCGATAATTCACAAGACGTTGAGCTGGGGACTACAGAAAAAGGTTCTTACACCAATGACTATTTCGGCGTATCTCTGAAATTCCCGGAAGCTTGGGAGTTCCAGGATGCTGCTGGCATGAATGAGCTGACAAGTGCTTCATCCGAAGCGATTGCTGGTGATGATGAAACAAAGAAAAAACAAATTGAACTGTCTCAGACAAAAACATTGAATCTGCTTATGGCTTCAAAGTACCCATTGGACGGAGGTCAAGTTGGCCCTTCCGCTATGGCCATTGCTGAGAAAGTAAGCTTGTTGCAAGGCATTCGTACAGGTAAAGACTACCTGGAAGCAACCAAAAAATTCATGGTGGATAGCCAGTTCCCTTATGATTATAAGGAAATGACAACGGAAACCATCGGTGGTAAAGAGATGGATCTGATGCAAATCACGATGGATCCAGGTGACGGTTCAACCATTACTCAAGATTACTATAGTACAATTATTGAAGGATATGCTTTCAACTTCATCTTCACTTACATGGATGATAAGACCAAAACCGAGGTTGATACCATCAAGAAATCGGTTCAATTCAAATAATCGCTTTTGATTACTGCCATTATATGAAGAACATATAACTCAACCCCGATAACGATCTATGGAGATCATCGTCGGGGTTCTTTTGTCGTTGAAAAAGACTATATATTTCACTATCTAGCCAGATATGGCAACCCAATGTCCTTCCGTGACTTCTACCCATTTGGAATGCTCCAGATTATAACGGTCCTCTACTTCCACATTTTCTCTGGCTGCTTCTTTGACAACATGCCTCTTTTTCTTCGCTTCGATCGCCGGATCAGGCACAGGAATAGCGGACAGCAATGCCTTGGTATAGGCATGTTGCGGGTTGGAATAGAGTTCTTCACTCTCAGCCAGCTCCACAATTTTCCCGTTATACATGACAGCTACTCGGTCACTGATATGTTTGACCATGGACAAGTCATGCGCGATGAAGAGATACGTCAATCCGAGTCGCTGCTGTAACTCTTCAAGCAATTGTACGATCTGAGCCTGTATCGACACATCCAGTGCAGACAATGGTTCGTCACATACGATGAATTCCGGCTCCACAGCCAGAGCTCGAGCTATACCGATCCGCTGTCTCTGTCCACCTGAGAATTCATGTGGATAACGCTGCGCATGGGTAGGATCAAGACCCACCATCTCCAGTAGTTCCTCCACCCGCTTCTCCCGCTGAGATGCTGTACCTGCAAGTTGATGAATATCAAGGGCTTCTCCAATGATATCCATAATCCTCATTTTGGGATTCAGCGATGCATAAGGGTCCTGGAAAATAATCTGCATATGTCTGCGCATCGTTTTCATCTCCGAAGCGGACAGACGATTAAGCGGAACTCCCTTAAACAGGACATCCCCACCTGTTGGCTCATGCAATCGAAGAATGGCACGCCCCGTGGTCGATTTACCACTGCCGGATTCTCCCACAACGCCGAGTGTCTCTCCTTGACGAATATGGAAACTGATATCATTCACGGCCTTTAAGGTATTGCCTTTCCCCAGATTAAAATGTTGTCTGAGTGATTTCACCTCAAGTAACGGCTGATCATCCTCCAGATCTCTCTGGACCAACGATACCGGTTTTGGCTTTTTCTTCTGATCCAGACGTGGTAATGCATTCAGAAGTCTGATCGTATACGGGTGTTTGGGATTAGCAAAAATCTCTGTCGTCGTCCCAGTCTCCACGATCTGTCCTTCTTTCATAACAACAACCCGATCACACATGCCTGCCACTACGCCCAGATCATGCGTGATCAGAATAATCGATGTACCCAGTTGATCCTGCATATCTTTCATCAAACTCAGAATCTGTGCTTGAATTGTAACGTCCAGTGCGGTTGTCGGCTCATCGGCAATGAGCAATTCAGGACGACAAGCAAGTGCAATACCGATCATGACCCGCTGACGCATGCCTCCTGAGAATTCGTGCGGATACTGGTTGTAGCGTATTTCGCTGCGAGTTATCCCTACCCGCTCCATCATCGCAATCGCCTGCTTCTTGGCTTCCCTTTTGGACACCTTCTGGTGTTTGATCAGACTTTCAGAGATCTGTTTACCCACTTTAATGGTCGGATTAAGGGAACTCATCGGGTCCTGAAATATCATACCAATATCACGCCCACGGATGCTTTCCATCTCTTTCTGCGTTTTATTGGCCAGGTCGACCCCTTTAAACAGAATCTCTCCATTTTTCATCTGTGAAGGCGGCGATGCAAGCAGCCTCATAATGGAACGTGCGGTTACACTTTTTCCGCTGCCTGATTCTCCTACAATGCCCAGCGTCTCGCCTTTGCGCACTTCAAAACTCACTTCTCGCACTGCCTGAAACTCACTCTCTCCGGAGTGAAAAGAGACAGATAACTCATTAACTTTCAGTAAAGGTTCCATGCAATCACCAGCTCTCATCCGTTTTTTCACATACCCATATGTATACAATTAATACCTTGACAATTGTTTAGACCCTAAATAATATATACTATATCAATCGGAATAATGCAATTTAAACCTGAATGAAAGGAGGCACGCTTGGTTTGAATCTTGCTGAAGGCAGTAGAATCTCACGGTTGGGACACAATTTAAGCTTTATATATGGAAAAATGCTGCTTCATCCTTCCTATCGATACGTTCTGTTCATTCTTGGATTACCGATCAATTTGGTCGTGTTTCTAATATGGCGTTCGAATCGAAAAAATGACGGCTGGGTAGCTGCCAGACAGGCGGCTGAGCAAGAACTGCTCGCTTCTTCCTACCGGAACAGGCTGAAGTTGGAAGTGGAAGAACAACTGCGTCGCAAACATCGTTTTTTCCAGCAGCAGGTCAGTGAGGGAGAATTCAAGCATCAGACCGAGGAATGGTTGGAGGAAAGTGTTCAGACAGAGTTGAAGGAGCGGACATCACGCATACTTCAGGAACAAGGACATCAACGTCTTACAATGGCCGATACGTTCCACTCACTGATCGACAAACCATGGTTTTTCGCGATATCCATTATTCCAGGCTGTCTGATGTATAGCATCCTGTTTTTGTATGGTAATCCTTATCTAAAGTACATATTTGAAAGAATACTGATGACGGTATTTGTCATTCTGGGCGTAGCTACACTCGTATTTACAATTTTGTATCTGTCTCCGTTCAACCCGGCAGCTAACATTCTGGGAGAGACAGCAACGCAGGAACAGATTGCCGCATTCAATCAGGTATATGGCTTGGATCAGCCTTATCTTACACAACTCTGGAACAATATTAAGGGAGTTGCTCTCTTCGATCTTGGCAAGTCTTTTGCAGGAAATGAAGACGTAACAGCAACGATTGCAAGAAAGTTTCCGATTACATTGACTCTCGCGGTCATCTCCCTGCTGTTAGCACTTGTCATTGCATTACCCATCGGTATTATCTCAGCGATTAAGCCTAATTCATGGTTCGATTATACGTTTATGTTTATCGCTCTGATTGGATTATCGATCCCGAATTTCTGGCAAGGACTTATTTTCATTCTGAACTTTTCCATCAAAATGCAGTGGCTTCCCGCCACCTTCAACCCACAAAATTGGCTATCGATTATTATGCCAACCATTGTGCTTGGCACGGGACTCACAGCTGCGGTGGCCCGGATGACCCGGTCTTCTACACTGGAAGTCATTCATGAGGATTATGTCATGACCGCCCGTGCCAAAGGATTAAGCGAACGCCAAGTCATGCTGAAACATGCTGTGCGCAATGCATTGATTCCCATCGTAACGGTGGTTGGACTTCAATTCGGAGCCATGTTGGGCGGAGCAGCAGTAACCGAGAAAGTGTTTAATATCAGCGGTCTCGGGAGCTACATTGTGGATAAACAATTCATCCCCGATATTCCGAGTATCATGGGCGGAGTAATCTACACAGCAATTACGATCTCCATTATCAATGTAGCGGTTGATCTGCTGTATGCTTTTATTGATCCAAGAGTACGCTCCAAGATGAAACAATATTAAAGTGTGTGTTGAACTACCTCTTAAAGCAGGTGTATTATGACAAACTCGTCCTTAACACAAGAAATGCGTTTCCAGCTTAAGTCTTCTCGCGAATACAGTCAGGCCAGCTTCGCCTGGATCACGTCCCTTCTCTTGACTGCCTTGTTGCTGTTCAACAGTTATGACTGGAGCGAGCAGGCGTTCAAACCATTTCTGCTATTGATACTTGGGATCTATGTATTCTTCACACTGGTTCAAAGTATCATCACCCTTCGGATTCGAAAAGACTTGATCCGAACGGGTACGGTCACTGCTCTGACTCGCAGGATCGCCTGGGTTCAGTTACTTGCTATCATTTCTGGCAATATATTTATCGTAACGGCAGCCTTTCATCTGATTCGAAAAGCGAGGAATGTGGAGTATACCTTTGCGGTGTATATGCTGTTAACCCAGCTGTTCGTCATCGGTGTATCCGCATTAAATGTTTTCAAACCCTATGTGGCTGACAACTTTCTGCCAGCCATGGCTGTGCTCATATTTATTCTCGTTATTGACCTGGTCGTACTGATTATCGTATCGCGATATAACGCGATCTCTATCCTCCCTCGCTGGATGATCGGTGTCAGTGTAATACTGATTCTGACCTCAATCACAGGGAATGTATTTGCACTCTTGCTCGGCATTTCCATCATTGGACGCATTCGCAGACAGGGGAAACAAAAATCAAACTTCTGGAACGATCTGTGGGAGCGCCTTGCTCCAAATATGACTGCCATGTCCGGTTTGTTTTTTATCGTTTTCCTGTTCTCGATATCGATCTGCAGCTTCTTTACCTTTGACTACAGCATGGCTGTGGAAAATAACTACTCGGCGCTGCTTCAACCCCCTTCCCTTGCGTATCCGTTGGGAACGGACGACTTCGGACGATGTTTATTTTCCCGGATTGTATTTGGTGCTCGAATCTCCTTAATCGTAGGTTGTATGTCGACCATCATTCCAGTGTTGATCGGTGGAGTCCTCGGAGCATTCTCCGGCTTCTACGGAAGGCATACGGATAACATCATCATGCGACTGCTCGATATTCTCTATGCCATTCCGGGAATTCTGCTCGCCATTGCGATTATTGCGGCGTTTGGAGCCAATACGGTCAATCTCATTCTGGCGCTGAGTCTGGGTTCGATTCCAAC
This sequence comes from Paenibacillus sp. UASWS1643, assembly GCF_008693195.1. Lineage (NCBI taxonomy): Bacteria > Bacillati > Bacillota > Bacilli > Caryophanales > Paenibacillaceae > Paenibacillus > Paenibacillus sp. UASWS1643. The sequence goes on along the minus strand of NZ_VXKZ01000111.1, from coordinate 191,323 downwards.
TTACGCCCGTACGATGAGAGCCAGTGTGCTCTATGTTTCTACTTTTGAATTTGTGGAAGCTGCACGTGCACTGGGGTACAACAATCGTACGATTATTTTCAAACACATTATTCCCAACTCCCTTGCGCCCATGATTATCAAATCCACACTCACGATTGGTGGAGCCGTTATTGCTACCAGCAGTTTGAGTTATCTGGGACTCGGCGTGGAGCCGCATATTCCGGAATGGGGTAACATTCTGAAGCTCGGCAGTACATACCTGGAAACCCATTCTTATCTGGCGATTTATCCAGGCTTGGCTATTATTCTGCTGGTTCTTTCGTTTAACTTTCTCGGTGACGGTCTGCGTGATGCGCTCGATCCCAAGCTGGAGAAGGCCTAAATGATTCGTCGAAATGAATGATATAGAAAAAAGAAATCACACATCACACATTCTAAATACGGAGGGTAATCCCATGAAAAAACGGACACTGATCTCATTGCTACTAATTCTCGTCATTGTGATTTCTGGCTGCAGTGTAAAAACGAAAACCGAATCCCAGGCGGAGACCGCACCAGCGGACACAACTGAAACTGCACAAAAAACGGCTGACATTGAACTGCTCGCCATGAGTTCTTCCGAAAATGATGTAAACATTGTACGCGACCAGCTGACTAAAAACGGCTTCAATGTGAAGTTGAACCTTCAGCCGGATTACGGTAGCTTCAAATCCCAGCAGGATGCAGGGAATTATGACATTGCCTTGTCCAGCTGGACCACGGTAACGGGAAATCCCGATTATGCGGTGCGTTCCCTTTTCAAAACAGGTGGAGATTACAGTATCCTTGCAGATGGGGAACTTGATAAGCTCATCGATCAGGCAGCTACTCAAACTCCAGATGAGTACAAAGACACGTACAAACAATTGGAAGATCGCTTGGTAACGGATCAGGCGTATATCGCGCCTCTGTACATTTCCCTAAAGAGTCAGGCTGTGAACAAAGACATTCTGAATGTTGACACCGTTCGTCTCTCCAAATCCCGCGCCATGGCTTGGGAACCGATTGAGTTCAAAGACAGCTCCAAAAATGCCAAAGATCCGTTGATTCTGACGCAAAGTGCATCCGTACTGACTTCCCTTGATCCGATCAAAGGAAACGACGGCTCCATCAACCAGTTGAACACCAATATGTATGTACGTCTCGTTAACTTGACGGATGATGATCAGCTGACAGCAGAAGGATCACTGTCCCATAATTTCAGTATTGCTGAAGGTAATTCGGACTACTACTTCATTCTCAGAGACGATATCAACTTTGCGAAGATTGATAACAAAAAAGCTGTAGATACAGGAGAGCGTGTCGGTGCAGATGATGTGATCTTCTCCCTGGATCGTGCTAAAAATAAAGATTCCGTTCCGGATCACCGGACGTACAGTCTGCATGAACACATCAAAGAAGCTGAGGTTGTAACGGATCTGAGTGCTTTGCAATCCATTAAACAATCCAGCGGTAACGGCACAATCCTCGAAGCATTGGAACAAGGACTGGGCAGCAAAATTACAGAACTCGTAACTGACAAAACCAAAGCAGATAATAGCGCAGGTAAATATCAGGTCGTTAAACTGACAACAACGGAACCTTTCCCACAAGTGCTGAACTACCTGGCTCACCAATCTGCCGGGATCGTGTCCAAAAAACAGGTGGAGAGCATCAACACTTATGATGTAGCTTCTTTTGACGTCAACAAAGATATTCCTTACGGTGATCAGAACACGGTGACTGAAGGCGCATCATACAATAACACCCTTTATACTAGCGGACCTTATATTTTATCTTATAAAAATGACTATGAAGCTGTATTCTTGCAAAATCCGGGATACCGCAAAGGCACTGAATATGCACCAAAAATTGCTCAGGTCAATGTCCGGTTCATCGCGGATGCAGACAGCGCCCTCTCTGCTCTTCGCAGCAGTGAAATTCATTTATACTACGGTGTGCCTGAAACCAAGTATGACATTATCAAAAATGACAGCAAATTGCATCTGCAAAGCATTCCAAGCAACGCCGTTTCTTATCTCTTGTTCAACACGGCCAACCGTGATGTGGCCAAGAGTAGTGATTTGAGAAAAGCCGTACTGTACTCCATTAATCAGGATGAAATTTTGAGTTTCTACAAGAATAACAAACTCAAAGCATACTCCACAGTAAGCCCGTTCGTTCCGACCGGGAATGAATTGAAAGCTGATCCTGCAAAAGTAAAAGAATTCTTGAGCAACTATAACGCCTCCAAATAAACGTATACCAAAAAAGGCTGTCACTGGATCATCTACCGATCCTAGTGACAGCCTTTTTATTCTTCCAGCACACGGCAATCTGCCAGAACATCGGGGTAATTTCGCATGCTGTCCGCTTCTGTGATTTTGCGAATAACTTTGCACGGTACGCCTGCTGCAAAAGAATGCGGTGGAATATCACGGGTCACCACGCTACCTGCTCCGATCACACAGCCGTCTCCAATCGTTGCGCCCCCGCACACTGTGACGTTTGCGGAGATCCATACATCGTTTCCAATCGTGACCGGTTTGGCATAACATAGCGACTTCACATCACCGTTCTGATCCATCATCCGTCTCCGCTCACGGGCAATCATGGGGTGAACAGGAGTGACAATCGTAACGTTCGGTCCAAAACTGGTATAGTCCCCAATCGTCACTTGCGCATCGTCTTGTATCGTCAGATTGTAATTACCGAAGAAGTGATCGCCTATCCGGGTATGCACACCATAATGAAAGAAGATGGGACCTTGCAGGAATCCCCCTTTACCGATCTGCCCCAGTAGCTGTTGCAATATCTGATCCCTTTCCTCCGTCTGTTCCTCAAAGGTCTGACTGTAACGCTGACTGAGATTATGGGCCCGCCTTTTAATAGTCTTTAATTCCGGATCACTTGGACTAAACAATACGCCCTTCATGATTCTCTCTTCTTCACGCATCATGAATCCTCCTCTACAAGAGTTAGCTTATAAAATAAAAGCCACAGACATGAACTGTGGGTTATAAGGCTTCTGATAGAATGCCTGACTTCAACGCCTGAAGCACCATTCCTCGTAACCCAGCATCAAAATCATATTGGAACGAATCCTGATGTACGATCTCGGGCAATGACGGCATGGGATGCTGCTCCATGTACTGTTTCCACGCCAAGTCCAGTTCTTCTCTCTCCACACGTTCCTGATAAATGACAATCTGGTGCGGGGCAACGACGGCATTAATCGTTTGCAGAATATGACATACCTGCACCACAAAATCATCGTTGCTCATGTCACTTTGCCAATCAGGTGAATAAGGAAGATACTTAATCTCACCAAACATCCCTTTATTCCCGCGGATCATCTGTCCATTCAACATCATGCCCATACCCGGCGGATATCGGTTCGGAAAATAAACGCCTGCTACACTCTGTTCCTTCATATCCGCATGCTGTGTACAGTATCCGCTAATCGCTGCATTAACGTCATTTTCCACGAGAACTTTCAGTTGGAACTCGCTCTCGATCTCCCGTATCAGATGTGAATGGATAAGTTCTTCATGACTGCTCACCGTGATGTCCCCATCCACGGCTTGCCCCGGAATACCGATGCCGATCATATCAATGGAAGGATACTCCGCAATGAAACGCGCGATAAGTTGCAGCACATGCTGTTTATCTAAAGCAGGCAAGACGCTCTCTTCCTTCAACAGAACCTTATTCTCCAGATTCATGACCGTTGCCGAAATCAACTCCTGGCCTTTCATCTCTTTGATGTAAAGAACCAAAGCAAGTTTGAAGTTATAATTATATCGATATGCCTGCGCAGGACGACCGCCGTTAGAGGGAACCACTTTATCCTGGAACAACTCTCCGCCATCACATAATTCCTGAATCAGCGCATTAATGGTAACAACACTAAGATTGGTTAATAAAGCTAATTGCGGTTTGGTCGCCGTCTCAATCTGCTGCATGACTTCACGCACATTATTCAAATTGATGTATTTCATCATTGTAGCGTTGGCTTTTTTCATAACCCTCTCGTTTCTACTCTGGTTCAATGGAGCCAAAGCAATGGTATGGATGTCATTTACACCATATCATAACATAATGCCTTACTCGAACACATGAGTTCCATCGTGCTGGCGATGGATCGAAATCGGCAGAGCTACTTGGTTCACTCAAACAAATCATCCATCGATTTCACAGGCTTCACTTCAATCGGTTGCTTGGACAAGACCATACTTGCAAAGGTACCTGACCATATTATAACTGCCATAATAACGTATACCATCCATACTTACCTCCCTATTTCATGCGGATTATGATCTTACGATACTTACCACACGTCACTATTCCTCTAGTTAATAAATAAACTTTATAAAGTATATTACGTAAGTATGCGAGGATATCAGTTCTTTGTCAACTACAGCAACAACTTTCCGCTCGATGCCATAACAAACGGCTGTCGAAAGAATCATTCAACGATTCTTTCGACAGCCGTTTGTTCCATATGCAAGCAGTTTATTTCGAATATGTTCGCTGTACCCCGGGCAATAAGGTCACAACTTGAATACCCACTCCCCATGCAAAATAGACCAAGTGAATAATAGAGACATCCTGAATCCAGTATACCTGCGCCATTATCCAGATGATGAGAGCAAACCCCGTATATAAAGAAAAAGTCCACGCCCAGTAGCGGTCAGGATAGAGATTCAGCCTCTCACCCGGCGCCCAATGAGTGTAGCGGATGAGTGCAATAGCTATCATTATAGGCATCGCGCCAAGAACCAGCAATAGGATGATCCCCGGGAACAAAAAACTGGCAAACGGAGAATTCTCCAACAAAGATGCGGGCAAATTCACCATACTTCCGGATGGGTCTATGATTAAAATGACTCCTCCAACGATTGCCCCAATCCCCAGCATTCCATGCATCAAAATGAGTAACCACGATCTGCCTTCACGCTGCTTCATCATGAATTGCTCCTTCCGTTCTCTCGTTTCTCAACTTCATATATGGAGGACTATGCTCAAACCCTCTAGTACCATTCTCACACATGCCGCGTATTGTTCCTGTGCTTCTTTTCACTATATTGAATCTCGAAAATCATTCGTAATGGAAAAACTTGATAAAAGAACGTACGTTCGGTATAATGGGATTATCCTGAATAAGCGAGAGGCAGATATGGACGACAAATTTATTAAGGAATTACGCGAGATTAGTCGGGATGACAGACGAAGATCGGAATTTATGATTCAAGGTTTGAAGGAAACACTGCAAGAACGCAAAGAAGAAGGCATACTCAAGCGCTGGATACGGCGTAAGAAAACAGAGAAAAAAATCTCTCAAAGATTTAATACAGATCCTCACTCGGATCAAAAGTAACAACATAAAAAAGGAGGCGTATTACGCCTCCCATGCTATTTACATATTTGAATCATTTAGATTAGTTAGTTGTGACTTAACCCATAAGTTTGCCAAAGCACACATTTATGCTTCTAATAAAGCAAACCCTAGCTAGGCTTGGTTCTTGATAACTTTCTTACCTGACTTTCTTATAAAGGGAGTGAAAATATGACAAATACTTCGGGCTCAATATCAAAAAAGAAGGCGATAATTCTGGTGACAGGAATGTCGGGTACAGGTAAATCAACGGTTCTGGGCGAACTTGCTCATAGAGGGCATAGCGTTATCGACACCGATTATGATGGTTGGAGCGAGAATGTTGATGGTTCTGGGTGGTTATGGAACAAGAATCGAATTGATGAGCTGCTCACTGAACATAGCGAAGGTACTTTATTCATTTCGGGTTGTGTATCAAATCAGGGGAAGTTTTACCCGATGTTTGATGCAGTAGTATTGTTAAGCGCCCCCCTCAAAGTAATCCTTGAACGTGTAGCTTCCCGTAAGACGAACGATTATGGAAAAACTGTCGATCAACGTGAAGAAATTATACAAAACGTCGCAAGTGTTGAGCCTCTCTTACGTGCTGGAGCTACTGTTGAGATCGATACCAGGAAGCCGCTTGATGAAGTTGTAAACGAGCTTGAGCTCATTGCCCACTCCACTAGCTGATCACTTCTTCGCACTGTACAAAACCGCCCAGTTCGACCAATCTATTACCTTGTTAAACAAAGCATCCAATCACAATGATCGGCTGCTTTCTTTGTTTTATAAAGCGTAAGTTCAGCTTCAACATTTTTAATTCCTTCTTTTAAATACTCACCTCCCAGGGATTTTTGACAGTTCCCGACCTGCTATTTTAGCATATATAATTTTTCCTCCCTTAGGCTATTCTTGATTGTGATCTAGCTCTTTACCAAAACAAGTCTTTTGGTTGTATGATTCGAAAAATTCGGAAGGAATATCCAGTGTTCTAATAGTGAGTAGATAACCATTTATCGTGTTAGTAATCATTTCAATTTCAGATACATTGTATGAAGTTATATCCATTTTCGAAATGATCACATGCTTACTAAGCACTTTTGATAAAGAAGAGGTAATTTGTTCCTTTACATCATCATTTAAACTTTCAAACTGGAGTACGAGGTTCTCAAGGTTCTCAAGGTCATCATTGCTACCTTTCATCAAACTGTGGGATTGGATAGCACTATGCTTTGGGGATGAAGACTTAATAGCATAAATCTCAATGATATCATCCATTTTAAATTTAAAGTCTTTACCCTCTTCTGTTTCAACAAATAGGTAGCCTTCCTTTAATTCTTTAGCAACACCACGGAAAAATTCATCTCGATTATTAACTTTAAATACTACAGAATGTTGTTCTTTAACTGTCATCTCAATAAATTGTCTCTTATTCATCCCACTATGCAATGTGTTTCCCTCCCTTTTAAAAATAAAGTATTCTATATGCGGTATGTTATTCCCTTTTCACTAGGGAGTGTCTTCAAACTCAAGCAAGCCACACCATAATGGATGCTAAGGCCAAAAAAACTTGAATGTACACGCTAATTTATCATAACGAGTCGCTAAACGACGATAATTCTTTACTTTATTAAAGAAGCATTCCACCAAATGGCGCTCTTTGTAGACATCCCGATCATATTTTAGGGTCATTCGGCGATTTTTCTTTCCGGGAATCACCGGTATGGCCTGTTGTTCCTTTAAAAAGGCCCGAATGGCATTCGTATCATACGCTCGGTCGGCCAGGACTTGCTTCCGGGTCAGTTTCATGCTTTTAAGGATTTCGAAACCTTGGACGGAGTCATGCGCTTCGCCTCCGGTCAAGTCGAAGCGAAGTGGATTTCCTAACGCGTCAACTACCGCATGAATTTTCGTGCTTAATCCCCCTCGGGAACGTCCGATCGCTTGCTTGCTTTGCCCCCTTTTGCGCCTGATCCATACTGGTGAACTCGCACAATCGTGGTGTCAATCATCACACTTTCCTCGTCAGAATCTAGGGAAACATGCTTTAACACTTCATCCCAAATGCCCGCTTTCTGCCAGCGTCGAAAGCGGGTGTAGACGGATTTCCAATTGGGGAAGTAGTCTGGTAGATCACGCCAAGGGGCACCTGAACGAGCTACCCATAACATCGCGTTGAACATAATTCGATTGTCCACCGCAGGACGTCCTCCTTGTGGTTTTCGTTCAGGTGGAAACAAATCTTGAATTAGCCGCCATTGTCTCTCGTGAATTTCGTATCGTATATTCATTTAATATAATTAACCCATCTATTACCATTTAATCAGTTTGAAGACACACCCTAAACTAATCTGCCCGTTAACTGAAAAACAGCCGGCTATTTAGCCGGCTGTCCACTTGAGTATCATTCTGAATTCTGTGCCTTATTTATCTATTTCAGCTTTTGATCTACCCCGTTTTACGGCAAAATGGCAAAGGATCGAACTGGAAAACCAGATGCTTTCTCCGCCTTCGGTACGATGTTGAAGATCACCGCACCTTTAGCCGGCACCTGATCCAGGTTTGTTAACAGCTCAACTTGATATGTATCCTGGGCGAGTACATAATATTCTGCCAGAAGTGCTCCATTCTTCTGATAATCCACCGCTGAATCCGTGTCAAAGGTTTCATGCCCAATGGCTTGTACCTTTCTTTCCTCAAATAAAAACATGAGCGCACGAACCGACCATCCAGGCGCATGACTGTTACCCTCCGCATCCTTGTTATCAAATGCTTCATGGCTAGGCCAGCGTTTACTCCAATCGGTACGTAAGGCTACAAAGCTTCCAGCTTCAATCACGCCATGCTCTCTTTCAAATTCAAGAATATGCTCCACATCCAGTGTGAAATCCGGATTGTTCTGCACTTCAGCGGACTGGTCAATGACCACAAGTGGCAATACAAGCTCCTTCAAGCCCAACTCATCCAGATACCGGGTATCCCGAACGAAGTGGATCGGCGCATCAAGATGTGTCCCGTATTGACCTGGGAACTTGAAGCTCTGGGCAAAGAAACCTTGATCGTGATCAAACAGTGTATCGAATTGTGCTGCCTCAAAAGCTGAAAAATGTGGAGAGTCCGGTCCAAACGTATGGGTCAAATCCACCCATTTCTTTTCTTTTAACAATTGAATGGCTTGAATGAGTTCGTTGGACATCCTAATCACCTCATGCACAAAATGGAATAAATTTCTCCTATTATATCTTATTACAATACAATTGGGGAGCAATCCCTAAAGTTTTTAGGGCTGCTAATTTTCAAATTTAAAAACTTCACTGACCATAGATGTCAGTGAAGTTTATTTATAATACAAGAGTAATCCATTCAATCATGAAAACAAAAGGAGCATGTATGATGCAAACGAAGAACGTATATCTATATGTATTTGATACGATGTCAGACTGGGAGATAGGATATCTAACTGCTGAATTGAACTCGGGAAGGTATTTCAGGAAAGAGATCGAACCTTTGCAGGTCGTAACGGTAGGTGTAGATAAACATCCGGTAACTACCATGGGCGGATTAAACATCCTTCCACATATTTCTATTGATGAATGTACGTTGAAAGGTAACGACGTCATCATTCTTCCAGGAGGAAACACCTGGATGGACACCATCCATGATCCTCTATTAAAAAAAGTTGCTGCCTCCATAGAAGAAGGTACGGTTATTGCGGCGATTTGCGGTGCCACAGTTGCACTTGCAAAAATAGGGATACTGGATTCCAGACAGCATACAAGCAATGATTTAGAATACCTGAAGATGATATGCCCAGATTATACTGGAGAGGCCTATTATGTAACGGAGCTAGCAGTAACCGATGGAAATGTAGTTACTGCATCTGGAATAGCTCCGTTAGAATTTACGATGCATGTGTTGAAGCTGTTGAATGTCTTTGCACCAGAAACATTACAGGCCTGGTTCAATTTGTATCAGACTCATGAGTCCAAATACTTCTACCAGTTAATGAATTCTATTGCACCTGAATAACCAGTTTCCCGCGGGTATGATGGGTTTCACTCTTCTCATGTGCTTCCCGTAATCCCTGTTGAGTTAGCGGGTACGTTCCATCAATAACCGATTTGAGTTTGCCTTCCGCAGCCAGTTCAGCCAGCTGATCCAGTTGATCCCCTTTGGGCTCCATCATGAAAACGTTGGCCGTTACTCCGGCTTCCTTGGCAAGCTTCTCATCCGGTTGTTCCACCAAGGACACCAGATGTCCGCCAGACTTTAACACCTTGAAGCTATCGCGCTGAATATCACCGCCCATGGTGTCCAGCACAACATCATAACCGGAGAGAATCTCCGAGAAATCTTCTTTTTTATAATTGATAAAATGATCTACACCCAACGAGCGAAGCAACGCTTCGTTTGATTCACTTGCCGTGGAAGCCACTTCAGCGCCGAGGGACTTGGCAATCTGTATTGCATACGTTCCCACACCGCCTGCACCAGCATGAATGAGTACCTTCTGCCCTTTGCCTAAACGTCCATGATCCACAAGGGCTTGCCAAGCCGTCATCGCAGCCAGCGGGATCGCTGCCGCTTCCTCGAAGCTCAAGTTCTCCGGTATACGGGCAATAATGTCTGCATCGACAGCAACATATTCTGCATAAGTTCCGAATTGACGCGGACGCGCAAATACCCGATCACCTTCTCTGAACCGCGTGACATTTGAACCTGCTTCAGCCACAATACCCGCAACATCGCCGCCCAGAATCAACGGAAAACTCTCCGCTGCTTCTTTCATATCACCTTGTCTGATTTTGAAGTCCACCGGGTTCACCGACGTGGCATGTGTTCGAATTAACACCTGATTCACTCCACATGCTGGCTTGGCTACTTCCTTTTCCTTCAATTGTTCTGCTCCACCAAATTCTTCAATCACAATTGCTTTCATTAGAGATCCCAGCCTTTCCAATGGATTATCGTTATACGCTCTCTCCCTTCATTACCCTTTCCCTGCGGTCACTTGACCTATTCATTCAAGAAATCGCAGCAATCTGGGTTTCACTATCCAGTTCAACAATCATGATATAATGTCGATTATCGATTATGTTAAACCTTAATCCAATACTTGAACAAGCGAGGTAACACGATGGAAGTGAAAGTTAGTACATTACATGCATTTTCGGACAAGGCCTATGGCGGAAACCCCGCAGGTGTTGTTTTACAAGCAGCGCATTTGTCTGAAACCCAGATGCAGGAGATTGCCAGACAAGTCGGTTTTTCAGAAACTGCATTTGTTATGCCCTCGGATCAGGCTGATTTCAACGTGCGTTATTTCACCCCAAGTGATGAAGTCGATCTATGTGGACATGCCACAATTGCTTTATTTTATCTAATGAAGACACAGAAGCTCGTTAATGTTGGTACATATACACTGGAGACACTGGCCGGAATTCTTAAAGTTGATATCGAAGTCAATGGAGAAGTTTATCTGTCTCAGACGTTGCCGGAGTTTGGGGAGATCGTGGATCGACAGCAGATTGCCGATTCGTTACGTATTTCTATGGAGGATTTGCATTCCGAGCTACCTGTACAGATTGTGTCTACCGGGCTACCCGATATCATGATAGCCGTTAAAGATGTTGATGTTCTGACCAAAATCGATCCTGACTTCCAGCGTATCACTGAAATAAGCAAGGCTCATCACGCTATAGGTTATCACGTGTTTACACTCGAATCAGATGTTATGGACGTTCTGGCAGAATGCCGTAATTTTGCACCACTTTATGATATACCGGAAGAGAGCGCAACGGGCACATCCAATGGTGCCATGCTCTGTTATTTATCCCAGTACAACCAACTCACAGATCCTCATCATCACACGTACAAGATCAGACAAGGGTATACCATGAACCGCCCCTCCGAAATCCGAGCCCGATTAACGCTGGATAGCTCTAATGAAATCACACAGATTCAGGTTGGCGGTAGCGCAGTTCATATCGAAAACATCAAAATACACCTCCCTTAGTGGGAGGTGTTTTACGTACTTAGGATATGTAAACTATCTTATGCGAAGCAGTGTAGTAGCCTGGCCTGTGGTCATCATTGAATTTGCTCTAAAAATCGTAGTACCGCTACCTCCAACTGGTTCAGTCCTGGCTGCTCTATAGGAAAATGGCCTGCCCCTTCCAAGATCACACATTCCTTGTCCACCACCAGACGATCAAAAAAAGATTGGCTGAACCTGATCGGTGTCATGGGGTCCAGATCAGGGTGAACCAACAGGACCGGACACTGATTGAACTGTTCCGGGCTTACCTCCGGTTTTTTATTAAGGAATGTTCTTAATAATTCCAACGGAATACGTGTAGCTGCCGCTTGTGGATCATTCATAATAAGCCGGGTTAAGTCCTTGTTATTAGTAATCAGTTGCATACGGGATACCTGTTTGACCGAAATACGTACATGATCCAGCAGACCAGGGAACAGATCCATCATACGTTTTCCCGCCCGGCTCACCAGACGATTCGGCGCAAGCTGGTCACGCATTTCCGGATTACTCGTGTCTACAAATGTAGTTGCGATCAAACCCTTAATCCGCTTGCTGCGTGCACTGGTATGATAGGCAAGCATCCCTCCGATGCTACTTCCCAATACAACGATTGGCTTGCCGTCTTTTTTGTATTCCCGTTCGATGAGTGAAACAAGTAACTCTATCCAAAGTTCGTAGTTGATACGTGTACCAGCCATTGCGTAACTTAACCCATACGGCGGAAGATCCGGCGATACCACCTCGTATCCATGTCGCTGCAACATGCGGGCATACGGAGCGAGCAACCTGCCATTGCCTCCCGCACCATGAATGAACAGAATTTTGATTGAAGACTCCGGCGCAGGTAAACGATCGATATGCAAATGAACCCCATTTGACTCCCACCATTCTTCTTCAGGAGCTATATGCTCCCCTAGCCTCACTTCTTCCGGGAAAAAGGCCTGATACTGCTTCCAATAGGGATGTGTTGTCTGATATGAAGGCAAACTTTTTTTCATACGGTACATTCTCCTCTTTTCGTATACAAAAAAAGCCGTACAGTGTACGACTTTTCGTTAAGAATACGTCTATGACCATACTTCTTTTTATAACAACTCCGTATATCTGTCAATCGGGAAACTGTACATTGCCCGGTACGATATATGCACCACCCGATCCATCATTAGGCAGAGCCGGGATCGTGTCATTTAATACCTGACCGCGAATATCAGTAATACGAACGTTTAGTTTTACTTTGCCCAGTCCGGTTCCGAGGAAATGATTATAGTCTTGCTTTTCAAGATTGAGCCACGTACCATCCTTCTGTTTCACTTCGAACTTCAGCACCGGATATTTGTGATTACGAACCTGAATGGCTGCCCACCACTGACTGCTGCCTTCCTTGATCCGATAGGAGACGTTGCCTTGAATTGGAGCTTTGACCACTTTCCAGCTGATATTGATTTTGCCTGCCTTTGGGTCACCGATCAGGTTAAAGGCATTCGGCGAGAGATCCAGCGCTCCGCTGGCACCCTCTGGATAGAGGTCTGTTACATAGACGGTTGTTTTGCCTTTAGGACCCTGCACCTCGAGATATGCTCCCGCTAAAGCGGCTTTGACACCGTTATAATTGAGTTGGAGCGGATTAAGTGCAGTAATCTTCATGTCCGCCGGGATGGGATCAAGCAACACTGCACCTCCCGAGTAGCCTGAGCCCGTATACGTCGCATAACCCTGATATGTATCATTCCATGCAGCAGATGCAGGTAGAGCAAATAATACGAGACTGAGCAACATCGCTGTACCGGCCCATTTTAACCTTTGAAATCTACTTTTATTGTTCATGAGCTATTCCTCCTCGTCCGTTCTCGTGTACATAATGTGTTCAACTGCTAGAATTGAATATAACATTATTTTACATAATGACTGTTTATTATCAATCCCTATCTACCAAATCACATCTATAGTCCTGCCTCTGGACTTGAACATTCACGACCACGCACAAGATATGGATACATACCATAATTTGGTGGAAGAAGAAGTATAATAACAAGACTGTATTGGATGGGTTCCATGTAATAAAAAAAACGCCACACCCCGGAGTAATTTCGCTCTCCAAATGGTGTGGCGCTTATTAAACACTACGGTCAGAATACCCTGGCTGCCCAGCGACGGCCGCACCGGCTCAACCCGTTTCCCTTCGTTTCATCCGCTTTCTTAGTCGCTCATACGATGCGTAAATCCGTGGAGATTCTTTTGTCAAGATAGGCCCCAGCACAGCCAGAATTAACACATACAACACGGCAAACGATTGGATGGATGCCATCAGCCCTCCGGCCTTGCCGATGTTCGCCATGATAATGGAGAATTCGCCCCGCGAGACCAGGGTAAAGCCCACATTCAATGAGGCCTTAGGGCTCATTCCAGCCAGTCTGCCAGCGATCATACCTGCACCATAGTTACTGGCAATCGTCAGAATAACGGCAATAATCGTCATCCCAACAGCTCCGCCAAGTGAAGCCGGCTCGATGGTCAGGCCAAAACTGAAGAAGAAAATTGCACCAAAAAAATCTTTGAAAGGCATGATCTGATGTTCAATCCGACTCACATGTCTTGATTCGCCCAACACAAGCCCCATCATCAACGCTCCAATAGCTTCCGCTACGTGCAGCGTCTCCGAGAAACCGGCCACCAGGAAGAGCAGTGTCATGACGGTAAGCAGAAACAACTCTGATGACTTGATATTCAGTGCCTTATCAATATATTTGATGCTTTTCCTGCCAATAATCAGGAACAGCACAATAAACAGCAGGGCAGACAGCGATACCAGCAGAACACTTAAGAATGAAGTTGCCCCGCTGAGCACAAGCCCAGTCAGGATGGAGATATGAATTGCGATGAACAAGTCATCGAACATGATCATGCCCATGATAATCTCTGTTTCAGGGTTTGCCGTTCGTTTCAGATCAACGAGCACTTTAGCTACAATCGCTGTAGAAGAGCTGGTCATGATCCCGCAGACAACGAGTGTCTCCTGAAGGGGCAGATCCATGAACCACCCCAACAGCAATCCAGAGACAAAATTCAGACCAACATAGAACATGCCCCCGGTCAGAATGGCTTTACCCGACTTTAATAACCGGGAGACCGAGAACTCCAAACCCAGATAAAATAGCAAAAACAAAATGCCAAGCCTGCCCATAAATTCAATAAAGGTCGAACTTTCGATAAAACGTAAATCCACTATGCCGATCTGTGGTGCATGTGGTCCAACAGCCATACCAATCAGGATATAGAAAGGAATGACCGAAAATCGTAATCGTGAAGATATCAGCCCAGTAAGTGTAATCAGCGCAACGGCAATTCCCACTTCAAATATGAGCATATCCATAGGCTAAGTCCGTCCATCAGTCAACAATTGTTTGAGTTGCTTGATCTGATTCCGTTCACCGGCAACCACAATCGTAGCTCCAGCGGTAAAAGCATAATCCGGACCCGGATTAAAATGCTTCTCCTTATCCTTGGTCACAACAGCGAGAATAACAGCGCCCGTAGCCTGACGGATATCCAGTTCACCAATCGTCATGCCTACGCTTGCTGCGTGAGGCTCAATTCGTAGCCATTCGATTAACAACCCTTCAAGCATCACTTCACGCTCATCCTGAAACTTCGGTTTATAGGTCATACCACCAACGATAGCGGCAACCGCCCGGGCTTCATCATCGTCCAAGGTGACAAGAGATACCATATCACCCACCTCTTCAGGCGTATCCCCTGACTCCATATGGAACAGGTCACGCCTTTCGTCGTTATGGATCACAATGACCAAATGCTCACCGCTACGGGTATGCAGCCAGTATTTACGCCCAATCCCTGGTAAGTCTGTCTCTTTAAAGTGCATGATCTGCACCCCCTAGAGCCGACTCGTTCAAGGTTTCGCTCCTCAGCTCAATCCCCGTAATGCGGATTCTCATGGAACCTGATGGTGTATGAACAGATCTAACTTCCCCTTTACTGCCAAGCAGTAATTGACTTCCTACTGGAGAGAGGAAGGAAATACGCCCCTCATCAGGATCGGTATCTTCTGGCATAACAATCATGAACGAATCTGACGTATGAAAATCGAGATATTCAAAATCAATATGACTGCCGATCAATACAGCCGAGTCCAGATCTTCATCAGGGCCCAGGAGCAGTTTTTCCACATACTCCGTATATGCCGACAGTTGTTTTTCCAATTGTATCCGCTCTGGATCGCGCACGTCGAAATAGGCGTCGAGAAATGTTCTTTTCTCTTCACCGAATGTAAATAGCTGGCTCACCAGCTTCTCTCTGCAATTATGGCGGGAAGTCCTATGGTTCATAGTAGATTTCACCCCCTATACAAGCCTTGTTCTCCATGTTAATCGGCATGTTTCTCTTCATCATCTTGTTTTCCTCCTTTTTATTATAAAAAGACCCCGGGATACGAGACCTTCTTACCATCTTACCAAAACTAATATTTTAATCCAGTATATTCGTCTAACTTGCTTTTTTATTATCATTTGTGGTCATATCTTCCATTTAATAACTCAATTCTTCACATCATATGGTAGATCCATAGAACATTTTAATTACTGCATAAAAAACATTTTATGGTTTTTTATCTCGTATTTTTATTTGCTTTCCTGTATATTTAACTACAAACTTTTATTCAATTTATGCAAATAAGCCTCTACAGACTTTAACACAATAAAGGAGTGCATCGAAAAAGTGTCCACGATAACAAAAGAAACTACAGAGTCCGTTCAAGTTACTGCCGCAGAATATGTTCATTCCGTTTATGAGTCGGTTGTCGCCAGAAATCCGCACGAAGATGAGTTCCATCAGGCTGTCAAAGAAATTCTGGATTCCCTTATTCCTGTTATTGAAGCACACCCTAAATACAGGAACCATAGTCTGCTGGAACAGCTTGTTGAACCCGAACGTGTAATCACATTCCGTGTCCCATGGGTAGATGATCAGGGCAAAGTTCAGGTTAACCGTGGATTCCGGGTGCAATTCAACAGTGCCATTGGCCCATACAAAGGCGGACTTCGCTTCCATCCTTCTGTATACTCGGGCATCATCAAGTTCCTTGGCTTCGAACAGATCTTCAAAAATGCTTTGACTGGTCTGCCCATTGGCGGTGGTAAAGGCGGTTCTGACTTCGATCCCAAAGGAAAATCGGATCTGGAAGTCATGCGTTTCACGCAAAGCTTCATGACAGAGCTGTACAAATATATCGGTTCCGATACGGATGTACCGGCTGGTGACATTGGTGTAGGCGCAAGGGAAATCGGTTACATGTTCGGTCAATACAAACGTATTCATGGCGGGCATGAGGCAGGCGTGTTGACAGGTAAAGGACTGCTGTACGGAGGAAGCTTGGCACGTAAGGAAGCGACTGGCTTCGGCTGTGTGTACTTTGTGAAGGAGATGCTGCAATCCAAGGGGCTCAGCTTCCAAGACAGCACAGTCGTTGTCTCTGGCTCTGGTAATGTGTCCATCTATGCCATTCAGAAGGCACAGGAGCTTGGAGCTACAGTCGTGGCGTGTAGTGACTCAGGTGGCTACATACACGATCCACAAGGCATCAACCTGGATACCGTGAAACGTCTGAAAGAGGTTGATCGTCTTCGCATCAGCGAATACATCAAAGAACACCCGCATGCTACATATACCGAAGGCTGTGAAGGCATCTGGTCTATCCCTTGTGATATTGCTCTTCCATGTGCAACGCAAAACGAGATCGATGAAGAAGCTGCAGCCCTGCTGGTTAAAGGTGGCGTGAAGGCCATTGGCGAAGGCGCGAATATGCCTTCCACCCTGGCTGCCATTGACGTCTTCCACGGCGCAGGCGTACTGTTTGGTCCAGCCAAAGCGGCTAATGCCGGCGGTGTAGCCGTGTCTGCTCTTGAAATGTCACAGAACAGCATGCGGTTGTCCTGGTCATTTGAAGAAGTAGACGCGAAGTTGCATGACATCATGAAGAACATCTACACCAGCTGTGTAGAAGCTGCTGAAGAGTATGGTTGTGAAGGCAACCTCGTTGCCGGAGCGAATATCGCCGGTTTCCTCAAAGTAGCCGATTCCATGATTGCTCAAGGTGTAGTTTAATTTAAATACGTGATTATCCACGATCAAAGGGCGTTCCTATTAACTTGGGGAACGCCCTTTTTTCCTTGTCTTCAATTGCTCTAATCGCAGGGCAATGGTAAAGTGGTAGTGACGTAATTCCATCTATTTGTACTATTATAAGGAAGTGTTTACATTGTCTAACCAACCATTTGCCAGCACTGCGAGTCCTCATCTTAGCGCAGACTGTGAGCAATGTTTTGGCCTGTGCTGTGTTGCCTTGCCCTATGGCAAGTCATCTGACTTTGCTTTTGATAAAGCCAGTGGCACACCCTGTCCAAATCTGCGCACGGACAATCGCTGCGGTATCCATACCCAGCTTCGGCAGAAAGGGTTCAAAGGTTGCACGGTATACGACTGTTTCGGAGCTGGACAGAAGCTGTCCCAAGTGACCTACGCGGGCAAAGATTGGCGTGATCATCCAGAGTCTGCAAACGAGATGTTCGATTGTCTGCCTGCCTTGCGACAACTTCACGAGTTGCTCAGTTATATGAAGGAAATGATGATGAGACCGGAGACGTCATCCCTTCACTCGGCATTTGGTGAGTTATATGAGGAGGTTGAGCGCTTGAGCAATCTGGAGCCTGCGGCCCTTCTCCGTCTGGACATCGCCAATTATCGGTCCAGTGTGAATCAACTCTTGGTCCAGGCAAGTGAGATGGTACGCGCGAATGTGCCACCCACCGCTCATGGACAAGGGAAGTCGAAGAAGAGTAAAAAACGTACCGGAAGTGACTTTTTTGGTGCCAATTTAAAAGGGGCAGACCTGCGGGGCGCAAGCTTCCGAGGGGCTTTAATGATCGCAGCCGATCTGCGAAATGCAGACACACGAAATGCGGATTGGATTGGCGCGGACTTGCGGGATACGGATCTGAGCGATGCAGACCTGAGAGGTGGCATCTTCCTGACGCAATCCCAGATTAATGCTGCCAAAGGTAATGTGAATACCAAGTTGCCGGATCATCTTAACCATCCCTCACACTGGGTGTAGCAAAAAACAACAAAAACAGCTCGTCCTATACATCCAAGGACGAGCTGTTTGTTATACAAATCACTGGAACGAATCAGAATTATAACAAGTCACGGCGAAGATCTTCAGCCGATTTCGGAGACAAGTGACCGAGCGGAATATCAAATACCGTTTTCGCTCCCTTATGTCCTTCCACGCTCAAGCGTTGTGCGGCTCTTGCATACGCCACAAGTACGCTTGCTGTAAATTCAGGATTGCTGTCGAGTTTCAGACCAAATTCAATAATTTGCTTTTGACCAGTACCCGTAACCCCACTGCGAATAACAAATCCACCATGCGGCATACCTTCATGCTCGGATTTCAATTCTTCTTCACTGATAAATGTTACTGTCGTATCGTAATCAGCAAAGTAGTTAGGCATCGATACAATTGTCTCACGAATCTCATCCTGATTGGCGCCATCTTCAGCTACCACATAACATTGACGCAGATGTTTCTCACGTGTAGACAACTCTGGTGTCTCCCCTGCACGAATACGGTTGATAACCTCTTCCACAGGTACAGTATACTGTACACCCGCCTTAACGCCTGGAACACGACGAATAGCATCCGAGTGACCTTGGCTTACACCTTTGCCCCAGAACGTGTACTCTTTACCTTCTGGCAGGATGGACTGTGCAAGCAGACGGTTCATGGAGAATAAGCCTGGGTCCCAACCTGTGGAAATGACACTTACATGACCACCTTGTTCTGCCGCAGCATTCACTTCCTTGTAGAATTCAGGAATCTTGGCATGCGTATCGAAGCTGTCTACCGTATTGAACAACTTGGCGATGGCTGGTGTCTGCTCCGGAAGGTCCGTTGCCGAACCACCACAGAGGATCATAACATCGATCTTGCCTATGTATTGCTCCGCTGCAGAGATATGCTCAAAACGTACTTCTGTGCTTTCAGCGACCATCTGCTCCGGATTACGACGTGTAAACACAGCAATCAATTCCAGATCCTCGTTCTGGGAAATGGCTTTCTCTACACCTTTACCCAAGTTACCGTAACCAACAATACCCACTCTAATCATGTTCAATCCTCTCCTGTCTTCTTCTATAGTTGTCTATTACTCTATTATAATGATATAACATACCATGTAACCTGTCAGGTTTCCAGTTCGAAATAAAAATACCTTGCAGCGGTGCAGCAATAATGCGGCTCCGTATGCAAGGTATTATGGCGTTCATTCGTTATTTTAGGAAGAAAGAAAGCAGGAAAGAAAAATAGTCCTTATTTTGTGCTTATGATTCTGTCCAGCTCAACGTCAGTTCAATGACGCCTTCCTGTGACGCCAATGCCCCTCCAATTAAGGACCAGACATCCTGCGTTTCCGGGTCAGTTCCCTGAATAATAATATTTTTGTCGTCAATCGTCTGACCCGCATTCGTCAACTTTTTGGCATCGAAGTAATCTTTATACAGCTCAGATACGGTTTGCATATCTTGTTCCGTGGTGAAAATCACCATGGCCGATTGCTTGCCTTCATTCTCACCGGAATTGGCTAAACGAATGGTTGCATCTTCCGGCAATGGGAAATCACTTGGCAAGTTCTCCGGCAACTCATTGGTTCCAGCAGTGGCTTCCTCACCACTATCTGAATCCGAGCCGGCTGGCGCAGTCGTACCCTCCGTCTCGGTCACTGCACTTGTTGTTGCTTCGCTTGCACCTTCATTAGTCGCTTGTTCACCAGTTCCGGAGGAAACTTCGGTGTCTACCTTCTCCGTTTCACCTGTCGGTTCTTCTGCTGCGCTGCTGCAAGCACTCAAGGCCACCATCATCGCCAGTGCCGCACAGGCCAATACATAACTCCTTCTCTTCACCATCCGTTACCACCCCTTATTGTTCGTTTTATGTGCTAATCACGCTCAAACGACTGGATTACAGGCACCGCATGAACGTTATTCTTGACCCATATCACAGATACAGATAATACACTTAAAGACAATAGACAGCTGGCTACCAGTATGGACAGGAATCGGGTGATCACTCTAAACTTTTTCATCCATCCCTCCTCCTTATCCTGTTCATCATGTGTTTGTGGGATCATCTCACTCATAGGTCACTCGATGTTGGCACTAATTTCATGATTTCGGCAGCGACAATATCCGGCTGACTGTTATGAATATAATGCTCGGCGTCAGGAACAAGTTGCTGGTTTCCTTGTTTCGACCATGAAGCAAATTTTGCTTGATCTGCTTGCCATGCCCGACTCCCCTCACTTGGTTGATCTGATCCGGCCGTCAGGATTGTCAGAGGAAAAGAAAACTGCTCTTTGTTCTCCAGCACACGTGATGCATTGATCTTGGAGTGACGCATCTCATCCATTACGTTATCATTGTAAGCATGCTTCAGTGTAGAAATGGTGGCGGCTTTTTTCATTGACGTAGAAACCAACTTCGGGTCAATGACCAGAGTTGCCATCATCCGATCCGAATGAAGCAGTGTACGCGCTACACCTGTTTTCACCAGGAATCGAGCTGAAGCAAAATACCATTCGGGCGTATCCATCTCCACCGTACTGTAATATTCAGGACTGCCTCCATCGATCATGACCATGCCAGCCACCTCATCAGGATACCTTTGCGCAAACCGGAGTGTCTCCAACGAACCCAAAGAGTGACCTACCATGATGTATGGTGGACGTTGCCCGGATGTTCGCAGCAATTGGTGGATCTCTTCCGAGATGGTATCGACATCACGGGGTTCATTCGTATAGTCGCTGTATCCGTACCCAAACCGATCGTATACCGCAATTTTCACCTTTGATTTCAACTTGTCATACAGCGGACTGAAATCCACATACGGATTGGGTGTACCCCAGCCTGAGGCAAAAACCACCGTAACTTCTCCTTTTCCAGCGGTGTAGAGATGCATGTTGCGACCACTCACTTCATAATACTTGCCCGGCGGGGGATAGGACTTCATATCCTGCGTGGATTGATACGCTTCATACGCTGTACCTGCCAGCAGCAAAAGTCCTGTGGCAAACATCATGCCTCCCAGCACCTTTAACCCTCTCCGTAATCCCTTCTTCATCTTCTCTACCCCTTATCCCCAAGGTTCATCTATATATGTATGCTTCAATCGTACCCAAGAAATAGCGGGATTGAAACAATCCCGAGTCCAGTCCTTTCCCCAACCAAAGTCCAGTCTCATTCCCCTACCTGTGACGCAAAAAAACTGCAAATCTCCCATTCAGGAAACTTGCAGCTCATCTACTTGTATTCTAAAATTCATACCTAATTCATCTCACGCCGATCCTTACCTATAGTTGCAATGTAAGACCCACCGGGCAATGATCACTGCCCATCACATGGCAGTCGATATGTGCATCCACCACCTTGGGTGCCAATTGATTGGATACGAGAAAATAATCAATGCGCCAGCCCACGTTCCGTTCTCTGACTTTCGGCATATAGGACCACCAACTGTACACATCCGTACGATCCGGATACAGATGGCGGAAGCTGTCCACATACCCGGAAGCAAGCAACTCGGTCATCTTGCCACGCTCTTCAAGGGTAAAGCCGGAATTGCCCAGATTGGGCTTCGGATTCTTCAGATCGATCTCCTGATGAGCCACATTCAGGTCACCACAGACGATAACCGGCTTGGTCTGCTCCAGTTGCAGAATATACCCCCGGAATCGATCCTCCCATTCCAGACGGTAAGGCAGTCGGGTCAGATCCCGCTTCGCGTTAGGGGTATAAACGTTCACCAGATAAAACTCATCATACTCCAGTGTAATCATCCGGCCTTCCGGTTCGCTGTCCTCCTCCATCCCGTAACGAACGGATATAGGCTTGATTCGGCTAAATACAGCCGTACCGGAATATCCTTTTTTGATCGCATAATTCCAATATTGATAAACGTCTTCCCCCAGGTCCATCTCAATCTGTCCGGTTTGTAATTTGGTCTCCTGAAGGCAGAAAATATCCGCCTGACTCTCTTGATAATAATCCATGAATCCTTTGGTCACACATGCCCTTAAGCCATTCACATTCCAGGACACCAGCTTCATATCCTCATCTCCTCACATCTCTCCAATATAGCACGGGCTCATTCAGAGGGACAAGCCTTACGAATTTGGGATGAGTTGGAGTCATTGGAATCCTTATGGGGCTAGCTTGCCTATATTTCGCTTCGTAACTTAGAGAACACCGCAAGGTCAATATATCTGCCTTTCTCAAACTCATGCTGCCGCAGTACACCTTCCTGTTGAAAACCAAGCTTGTGTAACAGGCGAATTGACGCCTCGTTCTCCGGTTCAACCTTTGCTTCGATCTTGTTGAGCTGCATGCTTGTGAATCCAAACTGCAACACAGCACGGGCCACTTCCGTCATAACACCGCGGCCCCAGAAAGAGGAACGCAAGTCGTATCCAATCTCTGCACGGTTATGTACATCTTCATAGTTCAGGAACCCACAGGTTCCGATCACTTTACGAGCTTCACGGTCTTCAATCATCCAGCGTAAACCCGTGTGTTCCTTGAAAATCTTCGTATACCAATTCATCTCACCCTGTGTATCCTCCACGGATTCAAAGGGAGTGAATGGCATATATTGAACCACAGATTCATCGGAATATAATGCGAGCAGATCATGGCTGTCCCCAGCCTCGGCTGACCGGAGGATGAATCGTTCTGTCTGAATTAATGGAAATAGATCAAACCTAAATTGCTCACTCATGCGAGGTCTCCTTTGCAACATTCATTGTAGAAGTCCATTTTACTACACTTGCCTTCATCAAGCTTTTACTATTAATATGTTCTATTAAGGCATTACTGTAGAAAAGGATACATAGGAGAGGGCGTGCTATTATCACACAATCATATGACGTTATTATCGTTGGAGCCGGCTCCATGGGTATGAGTGCAGGATATTATCTATCTCGCAGTGGATGCAAAACTTTATTAATTGATGCCTTTGATCCTCCGCATACGGAAGGAAGTCATCATGGGGATACCAGACTGATGCGCCATGTGTACAGTGGTGGGCCTGACTATATTGCCATGGCATTACTTGCACAGAAGTTATGGCACGAGCTGGAGGAAACGACCGGAGACCAACTGTTTGTTCCTTCCGGTGTAATAAATGTGGTTGATCCGGAGATTCATTCCTTCCACAACCGATTGAGCCATGCAGATGATGCAGGCATTCGTTATGAAACGTTGCACGCAGCCGAGGTGATGAAACGCTGGCCAGGTATTACAATACCTGAACATTACGAGGGAATGTATGAGCCTGATGCGGGTTATCTGTATAGTGAACCCTGTATTCGTGCCTTCCGCAAAGCAGCCGAGACTCACGGTGCCACCTTGTTAACGCACACGCTTGTGGAGCATATCGAATACGGACCACATTCCGTTGCAGTTCAGACTTCAGGTGGTGAGACATACCATGCAAATCAAATCATCCTGAGCGCTGGCGCCTGGTTTCAGACATTGAAACCTTTCGTGGATCTCCCCATTCAGGCAGTGCGTAAAACGGTTGGATGGTTTGATGCACCAGAAGCCTTATACGGCGAGGCACACTTCCCCGGGTTTACACTGGCAGGAAAAGAAGGTACATATTATGGATTTCCAAGCATGGGCGGATCAGGTCTGAAGATGGGTCGTCATGATACGGGTCAGGTGTGGACACCAGGAAGTACAATGGCTCCATTTGGTACGGAAGAAACGGACGAGGGGGATCTGCGCAGGCTGCTCGAACTTCATATGCCTCAGGCAGCAGGAGCATTGAAGCGTGGTAGTGTGTGCAAGTATGAATTCACTTCGGATGAAGATTTTATTATCGACCGACACCCTGCCCATGAACGTGTGTGGCTCGCAGGCGGTTTCTCCGGTCATGGCTTCAAGTTCGCAAGTGCCATTGGACAAATTCTATCCGACTTGGTGCAAACGGGGCACACGGATCAGGATATTAGCAGGTTCGCCATATCCCGTTTTCGTTAAGTACCTGCCGGGTGGATGAATATATGTATTTTCTAAAATAGCTACTTTCCTTGAGGGTGCAGTGTTACACTGCACCTCCAAGAAAGAAGGACACGTAATAACGTTTAATTCATGCGTACTCACACTAATTAACTTTGACTAGGCTCCATTGCTGATTGGCCCCGCCATTGTCAGCCCACTGAATGGTTGAGGCACCCGCGGTCAGAGAACCTTGATTGATGTCAATCGTCAGGCCACTGTTTCGATTCGCAAGTACCACATATCCTCCCACATCAATTGGCAGCCATTGCTGATTGTTGCCCCCGTTATCTTGCCACTGAATCAGAGCGGCTCCGCCTTGTGTAGAACCCGAATTCACATCCAGCAAAAGCCCACTGCCCACATTGCGGATGTTGTAATATCCGTTACCTGCGGACTCCAGCTTCCACTGCTGGTTGGCTGCTCCATTATCATTCCACTGAATGATTGTTGCCCCACCCGTAGAAGAAGCACCGTTAACATCGAGTGCAAGTCCACTGTTGCGGTTGATTAATTTGTAGATGGCCCCGGATTCATATCCTGTACCGCCATTGTAAGTTGCACCGGAAATGACGTAGGTTGTGACCGAATTGGCCTTGGCCGTAGCGGTAAAGGTTTTGTTTTGCACCGAAATATTGGTCAGTTGCTGCAACTTCTCTGTTGAAGAGGTCCGATAGACTTGAGCAGACGTGCCTGTGTTCGTAAAACGACTGAGATCATAGGTTACCGTTGTATCCGTCGAATCCGAATTGGTTGTTACCAGCACAACTTTGCCGGAAGCCGCATCATAGGCTGCAAGGGTATTGGCATCACTCATGCCGATAATCTTGTACCCAGGACGAATAAATTTGCTGTAATTACCCATGACATAGTATTTTTGGTTCACGGTATAACTGGTCGTTTGGGTATTGTTCAACACGTTTTTGAAAAATCCCCATCCTTCTGCACTATCGACGGCTTGCCAATACACCCATCCACTTGCGCCCATATTACGAATATCCTTGAGGATGGTCCGTGACATCGTAAGTCCGCTTGCATCCCCATCGCCATATTCCGAGGTCCACAGATGTTTGCCCGCAGACGTCGCTGTGTTGCGCAAAGCAGTACGATTGCTGCCACCATACGTATGGGTGTTGATCTGAGTAACCGCTGATTTAACCGCATTGCTGTAGCTGTTGAACGACACATTGGTATCATCGATACTGTATTCTTCCGGTGCGCTCAGCTTTGTGAACAAGCCCTTCGCATTCAACGAAGCTTGTACCTGACTCAGAATCGTGTTCTGATCCGCCCGGTCAAAGTGCATGCCCTCTTGGTCATTGCCCTGCTTCCACCACGTCGAGATCGGTTCATTCAGCGGAGTTACGCTATCGAATGTGATCCCCCAGTTATCCCGAAAATGCTTCACAACCTCGGTTAAGTAATCGGCAAAATCATCGTAGTAATCGGGCTTGAGGTTGTTACCGCCATTGGCTGAACCGGACACATTACCACTGATCGTCATCCAGTACGGTGCAGAATTCGCAAAAGCTTCGATGACATTCACGCCTTGAGCTTTGGCAGCTTGCAGCATATATCGTTGGTTTGCATCTGCATTCCAGTCATACACGCCGGGAGAAGGCTGGTAACCAGGAACGGCTTTGCGATATTCAAGGATATTGGATGATGGATTATCCCCGCCTCCAATGTTGTACCGCAGGATGTTTAGCCCCAGTCCGGTATTTGCGTTGAACATTTTCTCCACATACTCATCCCGATTGGAATATTCTCCAACCACTTTGCCCCACCACGCGAGGGATGTTCCCCATCCTTCCATCGTCTGATATTGCTTCGACGGATCGGCAACAGCCGTGTAGGCTCCTGCAGCAGACACCTCTGTGCCCAGACCCAAACTGCCTGTTAGCAGACTTCCTGCCAGCAGCAGCGAGCTCATTCGTTTTAACCACTTCATCCGCTTCACTCCTTATGATTTTTTAGAAAACAAACACCCATTATGGTGCAACCTCTCGGAAAGTCGCGTCTGACTTATCAAGTGCGGTAACGACAGCTTCCAATTTCAGCACATTATTATAATGTCTCAGGTACAGGTTCGGATTACTAGAAGAGGTATACGATGTCCAACTGGTGTTAGCAAGTCCATTTACCCGTTTGAACGTGGCGTCATTTCGGAAGGTAGCGCTGCCGTCATTTTTCACGAGTGTGATGTTGCCATTATTATTGCGCAGGAAATAACCCGGATAATTCATGGACTCGAATGAAATGCCTGTTGCATTCGACAGCCCGGGAACGATACGGAATTGTGCATCCTCCGCCGGACTGACATTGGCATCAATTCGCGCCTGATAGTTGTAATGACGAATGAAGCTGCCCGGCACGTTGAATGACTCCAACTTGCGGATATCACCCGGTTGTCCAGACTCTTTCAATACGGTCATATGCCGGACGAGTCCGGTAAGACCCGCAATCTCCTGCTTGGCACCCCAAGTCTGGAAGTTGTCAGCAGAGTCGCTGTAATAATATTTTTGTGTCGCATAGCCGTCAAAGTAGATTCGCCATGAACCATTATCCAGCTGAACAAGCGCCGGACCTTCTATCCAAGATCCCCAACCTGCCCAATCCCCTGTGCCTTTAAAGGCATAAGGACCCGTTAGCGAAGTGGCTGTCGCATATTCAATGTATTTGGTGGTCTCGTTTTTGGTAAAAGCATGATAGGTTGAGCCTGTCTTCACGATAAAAGTGTCGATATAATTGGGAGCAATGCCTGCCAGTTCAGTAGGTGCAGACCATGAGGCAGACGCTAGATTGCTGCCGGAAGCTGTGAGGACATAAGGTTTGAAATACTCATAGTTGCCTGGGGAGAGGGACACGATAATATTCAGACTGCCGTTGCTGTCTTTGAACCATTCCGGTGCCCAGGTGTGTGCGATTGTGGTAGGTGTGGATAATGTAATGTTACGGACAAATGTCCAGTTTACCTTATCCGGGCTGGAGGCGATGCCGATGGTATTCCCTGACCAGTTCGTGGTGTAGACGACGTAATATAGACCATCGCTGTGCTTCATGATGCTGGGATCGCGGATCAGATCGGCCGGAGGTGTATAGGCTGGCCCTTTCAGCAAACCATAATGAATCGCATTATACGATTCGTAGATATACATATTGGACTCACTTGTGTTCGTAAAGGCGGATATCGTATATACACTTGTCGCCGCTCTCGCTGTATTGGGAAATAACATTGTTAATAGAAGTAATGTTCCCAACAGCAGGATCATTCCGGCCTTGAAACCTTTGGACTTTCCTATTCCTATTCCTATTCCCTCTTCCTTCTTCGTCAACATTGGGTCATCTCCTTATCCATGAGTGATGAACAGAGGATTACCTTACTGTATTACCAAAGACAAAGCGTACCTGGGACTGCCACTGATGAGCAACACCTCACGACTACCTGTTCAAATTCCAATTACATGAAGCATCACTCCCTTCACAGATCATGGATGAACACTCTTTATATATGTAAACGGTTACAATTCATTAAACTACAAGTGTTACCTTAGTTCGTTGTATCAACCTGATCACCACAGTTCCCCCATTCCCTTAGCTAATTCACTCCGCAAGACTGAATCCGAAAGATTCATGAACCCGGGGTATTTTGACTAAGAAAATGAGGTAGTGTGACTGTGGTAAAAGGTGGAATGTTGCGTTGTAGCTGCTATTTTCAAGCCCATTCCATTTCTAGTTAATTTATCTCTGCCATGCTTCTACTCCACCGCAACCCACGGATAACGGGATAATGCGTCCAACAGGAATCGTACCCGTTCTGGCGTTTTTCCTTCTTCATCGAACAAAAGTAATTCATTCTCTTCCTGTAGCCATGCTACTGGAATTTTGTAATCCTCTTGCGGACCAATCTGCCAGTAACGGCCCAGATGATGTCCGTTCAGGTGAAG
Organism: Paenibacillus sp. UASWS1643; assembly: GCF_008693195.1. Lineage (NCBI taxonomy): Bacteria > Bacillati > Bacillota > Bacilli > Caryophanales > Paenibacillaceae > Paenibacillus > Paenibacillus sp. UASWS1643. Next base: position 162,813 of record NZ_VXKZ01000111.1, on the reverse strand, counting down.
CGTTCCTTTGCTCATCCCGGTCAGGCGAAGCATCAGATTCACTTTATGATGCTCCGAAACCGTAGGCTTCGCGAAACGCCAGCGGTACCAGACCGGCTGACCATACGATCCTCGGATTGGAGTATGATTGGATACAGGGTGAGACTTCTCACTCAATGTAGCACGATTAACCGATTCATTCGTGGTGTGGGGCACCAGATTGGCAGTACAATTGCCACCTGCAGCGATACCAGGCTGTCCTGCACGCTGGATTGACCCCTGTGCTCCAGGATGGATCGATTCCTGTCCTACCTCGTAGCTCACCCATTGTTGCGGAAGCAATGCATCCGTCCCTGCCATACGCCAATCCTTCAGTTCTCCCTCACTCGGATATGTGATTAGTTCCAGTCGATCCAGCGAAGAGCGGCTATACGGCATTTCCAGTGTATTTGTCTCTCCGGGCTTGATATACAAGGATATGTTTAACGTCTGGAAGGCAAACCAATCCTGATATCCTTCCATCGGAACTTCGATGCCATTGATACGAAGGCCTTTGCTCAGTGCACCCACGAGAATGGCACGATCCATGCCATCCAGCGTAAAACTTCTGCTCAGCAGTGGAGATTCTTGGAGAGAGTTCACCTCATCGAGATGCACAAGTCCACTCTCCATAACCCAATCCCGACGAATATCCTGAACTTGGCCACCTAGATACACCTCACCAGCCAGACCTTTGCTCTCACCCAAATACGGGGAGAAGTTCAATCTGCCCATATGCTGCACCAGAATCTGAAGTGTATTCTTCCCTTTGGCCACCTGCAATTGCACACCTGCTGCCCCTACCTGACGCACGAATGCCTGCTGAAAACCATTAACGATGATTCTGGCAGTATCCTGAATATCCGGCAAAATGAGGTCAGTGGCCCCTTCGGTTGGACTCTCGAAATCACATTCGTACAATAGATAACCAAAATCTTGTCCGTATCGGGAAAAGTCTTCGGGTTGTCCACTCGCCGGACGCTGCTTCGCAGTTAACGTAACACGTGACAACTCGGGTGAATCAGACAACGTCGGCGCACTCGGCGATGTCCATGGAAGCTGCTGCTGTATACCTGCAATAGACTCCTCGCTGGCATAGAACTCGTGACCTGTTAACGTTTGTTCTCCATCGGTCCAGTCACCAAGCAGCGTAATTGTGCGATCTGGGGCAGTAATCATGCCCTTGACCTGACCGGATGGTAATACGTCTACGTCATCGAAGCCTATTGCATAACGAAGTCCCTTCTGTTCTGTTGCTTCCAATCGCCATGTTCGATTCATCGTCTCTTGATCCAGAATGACCAAACGGATCGGTGTGCCGTTTGCTTCCAGTTGGATCATTCCCGGCTCTTGGAAATGGAACAGGTCGAAGCGGTGCACGTTCCTTGCTGAATCATGCTCGACCAGCACTTGCACCGAACTGTCCATGACATTCAAGTCCACGGCTTCCAGTTCAACTATGGAACGCTGCCCTGCTGGGGCCACAATGAACAGATTCAATTCTCCATTGATCATTTCATTGCCCGTTATCATCGTACCCGCAGTCAGGTATACGTGTTCAGCAATCTGTACTCGGTCCAACAACGAAACAATCTGCCCGGGATTGAGCGATACGGGAAGAGTCCGGCCCTCTTCAAGCGTAATGTGCACCGTCTCGCGTTCATCCTTGTGACTCTCCAGGAACCACATTTTCTGGTTGTCAGCCTGTCTGCCTCGCACAGATATGCCTTCAGGATGACGTACAACGATCTGTTCTTCTGGAATTTCCTCTGTTTCCATCAGAAGAGTCCCGAAAGCATGGACGAAATAAGACAGATTCTTGGTTACCGCATATTTCGGTGTCACCCGTCCATATTCGTTTAGCGGTGCATCATAGTCATAAGAGGTTATCATGAATATGTCACTGCTACCCATCGTTCTGCCGCCATATCCACCAAAATTGGTGCCGCCGTAGAACATGTAGTGACTGATTCCGGTATACCCGGCACGCAGAATCTCCATGATGCGTTTCTCCAGCAAAGGCGCCGTCTTCTGAATAGCAGAAGGCCCTCCCCAGTTCTCGAACCATCCGGTCCAGAATTCCGTGACCATCTTCGGGGTGTCCGACTGTTTGGCTCGAAGTTTCTCATAATGCCCGTCAGCACCCGACCAGAAATTAGCCCCTTCGATCGTGCCTTCCGCCCCGCCAACGCATGTGATCAGCGTAGCGTCAATGCCACGTTGCAACAATCCATCCCTCAGCGTATTCATATGTTCACTTGCCGCGGCGTCATCCATCAGGTACCCATACTCATTCTCCACCTGAACGAGAATGACCGTGCCCCCGGCAGATAACTGACGCTCCCGAATGATCGGCACAATCCGGTCAAAGTACAGGTTCACATAGTGCAGATACGTCTCATTATTCTCCCGGAACTTCACGCCGTCCTTCGTACCAAGCCAGTATGGAAAACCGCCAAAATCCCATTCAGCACAGATAAACGGACCCGGACGCGCGATGACCCACATGCCCAGTTCTGCGCACAAATCCAGAAATGCTCCGCAATCGTTGTCCCCTTCAAAGGACCACTGTCCTTCTTCCGGTTCATGCACATTCCATGCAAAGTAGGTGTCGATGCAATTCATGCCTGCCAGCTTCGCCTTCAGCAGAACCTCACGCCATTCCTCCTTTGGCATACGGAAATAATGGATCGTGGCACTGTTCAGAAATACACGCTCTCCGTTTAGGAAAAAGCTGCGTGCATCGTATGTTAATTCAGATTGAACACCATTCTCAGCCCTGGCGATGTTCTTCTCCTGTTCCTGCAGCAAAAGGGATGCTTTTTCTGTCAAAGTTATCCCCTCCTTCTCTTTATTTAGGTTCATATGTCCTGTAATTCATTTAAGATATAAGTTCAACTAATGCATGTTTACACTGGCCCTCCGATGACAGAATAACCTTCCAATCGCTGTTATCCCCAGGTTTTTTCTGTCCTCTCCATTTTCTGTGTAATTCTGTAGTTGAACTTATCTTCCTTAATCATCAGTTCGCCTGCACTGTTACGCCTTCCAGTACAATCGTTGTAATGGAATTGTCCGCCGTAGGCACTTCAAGTCCGTTGGCATACACCGGAATGTCTTCAAGCTGTTCCATGTTCCGATCCGGTGAAGTCTGATACACCTGTGCGGTGGATGTTTTTCCATGCGCATACCCTTCCAGTTCAAACGCTGTTGTACCCGCTGACAATTCGTTACGAATCACCAGCACCAGTCGTTGATTTTCCGCGTCATAGGCAGCCAACGTGCGACCATCATCCGTTGGAATAATCGTAGCGCCGGGACGAATAAACTTCGTGAACTGAGCCATGCCGTAGTACTGTTTCGTCATCTCATACTGCTCTTCTCCGTTAAAATTGGCGTGAATGAAGCCCCAGTTATTATTGGCGCCTTCATCTTCAACGGCCTGCCAATATACCCAGGCGGATGGCTGCATGATTTTCAAATCAAACATGATCCGCTCTGCCAACTCTTGGACCGACGTCATATCCTCATGACTGTGCGGCTCGCTGCCGCCGGTTCCGTACTCGGACATCCACAGCTTCTTGCCATGCCGTTCTGCCAATGTGCGCAGCTCTTCCATTTTGCTACCATTATAGGAGTGGGTATTAATCTGCTGGATTACGTCCAGTGTGTCCTGGTCATAGAGATTGAAATTGAACACCGTCTCATCAATGCTGTTATCGTCCGCGGCACTAATGACGGTTCCATCCAGTCCTTTGCTCTTCAACGATGCAGCGACTTTCTTGATAATCTCGGCCTGTTTTTCATTGGTAAAATGACTGCCTTCCTGCATATTGCCTTTCTTCCACCAGTCGGAGGAAGGTTCATTGAGCGGATTCAGGGTGCGGAAAGTGATCCCCCACTCGTCCCGATAATGCTTCACGACTTCGGTCAGATAATCGGCAAACGCATCATACTGGTCGTCACGCAGGTTATTGCTGCCATCCACGGCTCCGGTAACCGATCCACTAATCGTCATCCAGTAGGGTGGTGAATTGGAGAATGCTTCAGCAATGTTCACGCCGCGCTCCATCGAGCCTTGTAATACAGCACGCTGAGCTGCATCAGCATCCCAGTCCCACTCTCCAGGCTCAGGTTGGAAGCCAGGTACATCACCGCCGGGGCGAAGAGCTTTCATCTCCGGATTTTCCTCACCGCCAATATTGTAACGAACGATGTTCAGACCTAATCCTTTCTCCGGGTCAAAGACCAGGTCCATCACTTCACTAACCTTCGCCTGATCTTTCCATCCGCCAAGATCGTTGGCCCACCAGGCAAGTGACGTGCCCCATCCTTCAAAATGATCATAAGACTGATCCAGCTTCAGATGTACCGGTTCCTCTTGAAATACAAGTGTTTTGGATGATTCATTGGCAAAATGATTGATAACAATTCCTCCTCCTGCCAGCAGAGCAATCAGGGCGACACCTATGAGGATGTAATTCCGTTTGCTCCTGCTGCGTTGTTCTTTATGCGCCATGGGCTAAACAATCCTTTCTCCATGTACGTTAATGACTTCATTGGCCTTGAACAACAGGTTCAATACATACACACACTACACACCTTCTGTTACTTGATTCCGCTGCTTCCGCCGCTAATGTTCGCTTCATAGACATAACGTTGTCCGAACAGATAGACCAGTACCATCGGAATGGTGAGGAACAGGGAAGCAATCATCACAAGGTTCCATGGCGGCATCTGCCCGCCACCTACCGTAGTCAACAGCTGCACCCCAAGTGCCAGCGGCATTTTCTCCGGATCATTGATATAGATGAGCGGTCCCATGAAGTTGCCCCAGTTATAGGAGAAAGAGAAGATCGCAATGGCCGCAAGTATCGGATAAGTCAGTGGCATGATAATCTTCCAGTAGATTCCCGGGTGCCCCATACCATCGATCATGGCGGCTTCATCCAGTGATTTTGGAATACTCATGACGAACTGCCGAATCAGGAATACGTTGAACGCCCCTGCGAAGAAACTCGGTACGATCAGCGGGTAAAATGTATTAATCCAGTCCAGGTGACGGAAGATGATGAACTGCGGTACCATCGTCACCTCACCCGGAATCATCATCGTACTGAGCAACACAATAAACAGGAAACGGCTGCCTTTTGCCTTGATTCGGGCAAAGCCGTAGGATACGATCGAAGCTGACAATACCGATCCGATAATCGTAAAGACGGTAATGATGACCGAGTTTTTGAGATACGTGCCAAGATTGTTATTCGTGAAGATGGTATAAAAGTTCGACCATTGGAACTCCATTGGAACGAAGGTAAAGGCTGATTTGACGGTTGTTGCGTCACTTGCCAGTGCAATGGAGATCATGTATAGGAAAGGCGAAGCAAGCAGCACCCCGACCAGAATCAGAAAAATATAGGATATCGTCTTCTCCACAGTCGATGGATTACTCATTGGCTTTTCCCTCCTCGTAGTGCACCCATAGCGCCGATGAACGGAATACAACGAGTGTCAACGCCATGATGATGATGAATAGTACCCAGGCAATCGCCGATGCATATCCCATTTTGTAGAATTGGAACGCATTCTGGAACAAATAGGGAACAACCATCTGACTTGAATTGTCAGGTCCCCCGGCAGTAACAATGAATACCTGCGCGAAGGTCTGGAGCGCACCAATCATGCCAGTCACGAGATTGAAGAAGATGACGGGAGTCAGCATCGGGAATGTAATATGGAAAAACGATTGTGTACTCTTCGCTCCATCGATGGCAGCGGCCTCGTACAGCTCTTGTGGAATGCCTTTCATCCCTGCAAGCAGCAATACCACGCCACCACCCACACCCCATAAGGACATGAGAATCAATGCAGGCTTAACCCAGTTCGGATCAAGAAGCCAGGCGGGACCCTGAATACCAAAAATCGCAAGTGCCTGGTTGATCAATCCTTCCGTCGGCGCAAGCAAGTGGATGAAGAGCAATGAACTCGCAACCACCGGAACAACGGAAGGCAGATAGAACAGAATACGGAAGAAGGTGATACCTTTAATTTTTTTGTTCAGGTAATATGCAATCCAGAGCGAGATCGACATGCCCAGCGGAATGGATATCAGTGCATAGAAGAAGGTATTGCCGACGGATTTCCAGAAGATCGGATCATCGGTCAGGAGCGTTTTGTAATTGTCGATACCGATGAATTCAGGGGACTGGAACAGATCCCAATTCGTGAAGCTCATATAGATGGAAAACAGGATCGGACCCAGGGTCAGCCCCAGAAACCCGATCAGCCAAGGCGAGATGAAGATGTAGAACCATTTCCCGTCCTTTTTTCTCACGTTAAGCCCTCCCATGACGCAGAGAGCAGATGGAACCCGCGTTCACGCCGAATTCCACCTGTCCTCCTGTCGCTGCTATTTGTGCATGTTCAGAAAAATCCTCTATTTGTAGAGTCTTTCCAGTCCACTCTGAATTTCGGTTACGGTATCATCAAGCGAGGCTTTGTTGTTGAAGTACACACCCAGCTTATCGTTAATGAGCTTCATCATTTCGTTCCATTGCGGGTTGAACGGTTCTGCATAGATCGTCGATTCACTGAACGCAGCCATGTTAATTTTTTTGCCACCATATTCAGCATTGAGGAATTCATCACTGGACAGACCCGCTTTGGTTGCAGGAGCATCCTGACCGGCTTTGACCATTGGCATCTGTGCTTCTGGTGTCGTCATTGCTTCGATTACTTTGAATGCTTCTTCCTTGTGTTTGGAAGCGTTGGTAATCGTTAAACCGTTAAAGAATGCGTTCGTTTCGCCCCATACCGGAGAGATATCCCAGTTGATACCTTCGACCTTAGCAAGCGAACCGATGTTCCAGAAACCGGTTGTTTCCATGGCGATCTTGCCTTGCGCAAACAGCGGATCGGCTCCGATATTCCCCATGTCGGCAATCTCGGTTGGCGTTGGTCCTGCACCGTGGGTGAAGGTCAGATCATTCATGAATTGCAATGCTTTACGCACAGGCTCCGTATCGAAAGTTGGTTTGCCACTCTCATCGAACAATGAGCCACCGTTCTGGTAGATAAGCTGCATCCATTGTGGCCACCAGCTACCCGGATAGTAGCCCCATTGAACTGTTTTGCCATTCTCTTTCACCGTCAGCTTCTGAGCAGCTGCCATCAGATCGTCCTGCGTCCAATCTTTGGTTGGGTATTCCACCCCGGCTTTGTCAAACAGATCTTTGTTATAAAAGAGGACCATCGCACCTGCCCGATCTGGCAAACCAAATTGCTTGCCATCATACTTCATCAGGTTCGCAATATCATCAGAGTAACGCTCAGACATGTTCACATTGTTCGCCTTAATCATGTCATCCAGCGGTATAATCTGATTCTTGGAGGCGTAGGCCTGATAGTTCTCGGCAATCATCATGATGTCCGGCGCCGTTCCCCCGGCGATCATCGTCTGTACCTTCTGGTCATAATCTCCTGCAACCACGTTCAGCTTCACGTTAATATCGGGATACGTCTGCTTCACGATGTCGAGTCGCTCCTGATAAATCTTCTTCTCATCCTCCGAGCCCCAGATCGTCATGCTCAAATCAACCTTGCCACCGGACTCGCCTGAAGAACCGTTTTTACTCCCGCTGCTGCAGGCTGTCAGACCCATTACCATGACCAGCATCAATAACGAAATGACCTTTAGACTTCTTCTCATACGTTACGCCCCCTTGAACTAATGAATGGATGACCACACTGAAACCCGTTTCATGAAATGGGTTTCATTAAGCTTAAACATAAAACCCGTTCCACTTTATGAAAGGGGTTTCATTCACGCACTCATTATATTTCACCCTTCGAGGAAATGTCAACGCTTTCTTTTCCAATTACAGGCCCTTTATCTTGCAGCAGGTCCTGTACTTTGACGCACAATCAGCTCCGGTTGCAGAATGATCTGCTTCTTCGGTTTGCCTTGGTTAATCAGTTCATGCAGTACATCCACAGCCTGTTTGCCAAGCTGATACGTGTTCTGGGATACGGTTGTCAGTTCCGGTATAACGGCACTGGCGAGCGGTGTATCATCATAACCCACAATGGATATATCCTGCGGAATCGAGAGCCCATGCTCAATCGTTGACTTGATGGCACCAATCGCCGTGTTGTCATTGACACAGATGACTGCGGTTGGCGGATTGTCACGATCCAGCAGTTTGGACATCTCCCTTTTGCCGTCGTCGATGGAGAAGCTGCCGAGCAGCTGCCGTTCTTTCGGTATTTCGAGCCCATGCTCCCGAAGTTTCTTCTGCACAGCTCTGACCTTGACCATGGTGGTGGACAACTCTTTCAGACCGCCAACAAAGGCGATATCGCGATGCCCCAGTTCAAGCAAATGCTCAGCTGCAAGGGCTGCCCCTGCACCTTCATCCGTGTACACCCTGTGGAACCCGCCTTTGGCAATATTGCCATTGACCAGCACGATTGGCATACGCTTGCCCATATCAATCAATTCCTGAGCCATGTCATCCGGACAGACCTGCATGTTAATTCGCCCGCCGAGAAAAATAATCCCGTCTACCCGCTTCTCTCGCAGGATGGACAAATATTCAGATTCCCTGTTGTAGTCACCTGCGGTATTGCACAGAAAGAAGGTATACCCCAATCCGCGAGCCTCATTCTCCGCCCCCCAGAAGACTTCCGGGAAGAAGGGATTTGTAATGTCCGGCAGGATGATGGCGATGGTACCCGTCTCTTTCTTGATCAGACTGCGTGCCTGCGCATTGGGCTGAAACTGGTGTTTTTCAATGATGGACATAATCTTCTCTCGGGTGCTTGCACGCACAGGTGCCGTATCATTCAGTACCCGGGAGACCGTCGCTACAGATACATTTGCTTCTTTGGCGATGTCGTATATGGTGATCGGTGTCATAGCGGAACCTTCCTTTTTCTCTAATTTTCCCTATTTTCCCTGCTTATCATACCAGATAAGGAATGCTGATGAAATGGGTTTCATTGACGGGCGAATGATTTCACACTGAACCCATAGAAATTCCGGGTATGACAATCATACGTGAACTGTTCGTTGCATTACGCATTAGCGTCAAATTTTTTACAGGACATGTTTGCTTTTCTTTATTTCATCTTCTAATCTGCGTTTATGGTCCATATATTAAATTGTAAGCGAATTCATTGGAGATTAGAGGAGTGTGAACAACGTCATGATCATTCAAGTCAGTCCGCTGGCAGAAGCAAGACTTACTGAAAAGCTGGGAGATCGACCAGGCTATTTCAAATTGTTTTATGATACCGATGGATGCGGTTGTGACGGAATTGCGGTACTTCTGATCTTAAACGAACCGGATAGCGACGATGTTACCGTAGAAGCGGGGTCGCTTCCATTTGTAATCAACAAACAGCAGCAGATTTACTTCGAACCCTGTCTGCGTCTGCAATCCGAGCACAGTTTCCCTTCGTTCCGACTGAGTAGCGATTCCATGATCTACGGCAGCAATGTCAAAGTCCATGATTTACGAGATACCGCAGACGTAGCCCCTCAGCCCACTGGATGGTTTGTACGATAAACGTTGAATATGCACTATAATCAAAACCTCCCAATCCCAGATGCTCCGTGGGACGGGAGGTTTTTTATCGATTTTAATGAGTTCATTAGGCATTATTTTCGTAAACATTTCATATTCGTGCAGTGCCTCTGTACCTCTGCCAATCTATTTCCAACCATTTTTCAGGACAAAAGAGGTGAAAATTTGATTAATTAATATGGACTTTAGTTTAATACAAATAATTACAAGCAAACCGTATACTTAGATAACCACATATGAATTTGGGAGATACACAAAATGGAATACCTAATTAAAAGTAAGTCTAGTTATACCAAAAACACGGTTAGAACATTGTATCCGTTTAGAAGTGTTGAGGAGGAAAATTGAAACTTATGAAGTTACCCATAATCCTGAACGTAGTCCGCATCTGGTTGAGTATTAAAGTTATATACCTTATTGTTTCTTTCAGTGTATTTCTCTATATTTTCAGTCAAAATCCTGAAGCCTTTGCCGGTTATCAAGTGAACGGCAATGATTTGATTAATTTCTCTAATGAAATTACTGGGAGAATCATATTTTTGATCACTCCTAGTTTGCTTGCTATCATTTGCATCACCAAACGACAATTCAGATCGACTGTTACGTTCCTGAGTATCGCTTTATTTATCGGACTACTGAATGAAGGACTATTAACTGGACTTATTCAACTATTCGCCTTGTTAGTTGTGCTCTTACATCGACCAAGTAAGATATTTTTAAAGCGCCAGGATTCAAATGACACAGAGACACAATACATCGCCAAGAAGAGCCTGACTTAAACGTCAGGCTCTCTTTGTTTTGGTGTCTTTGCACACAATCCATTAAGCCTACTTCTAAACCCGCCAATTCAATATTACGCAGATTACTTCACAAGAATTTCAATGGGATTCATGGTTAATGCGATATCCGCGGTCATATCCACATAGAGATTTTGTGCCCCTTTTTTGGATACCAAAAATTCATCTTCAACCTCAACCACTTGACCTGATTTAAATTCAGTTACATATCCCACATCCGTATAATTACGCTCCTCGTCACTGCCGGAAAAGAAAAAACGAATGATTGGTTTTCCATGAGTAACTTCAACGGGTTTAATACCTGTATATGTTAAAGTCCCTTTTACTTTCGTTGTCTCACCCGTGCCTATAACAGTGGGTGTTGTGACTTCGAGAACAAAATCTGATGCGACTACACGTTCAGTAACTGTATCTTCAAGTTTCTCTGTTGATGAACACCCAGATAACATCGCGAATACCACTGATACCAACATTAAGATGTTATTACTCATTTTATTCATTTCACATCACCTCTCTCATACTCTAACGAATGATATATGGAGAGGGTTGCTCAATTCGTTCATTGATTTCCCTGCGATATCACCAATCTCGGATGTGCCATCCCAGAGAATTATTGAAGAAGCTTCATCGTTTTCAACAAAATCATCAAGTCGGCACAGTTCACCCATGAACAGAGCTCCATACTCTATCCGTTCCGGTCCATGAAAACTTGGCTGGAGTCTAAACTTCATTAGCCCTTTGAATTCAGCTGTATCCAGAATTTGATTGGTTTCCTCATACAATTCTCTAATTACACATTGCTCCGCATGCTCTCCAGCTTCAATAATCCCCCCTGGAAGTTCCCAGTTTTTTCTCCACTTATTATGCATGAATAGATACTTTCCTTGGCACTTTACCACAATTAGGGCATGTGTTAATGGAGCATCCAGTTTACTTGTAATGACCTTATCGTACTCGATACGAATAAATTCCAAGAAAATGTTACCTCTTGAATCTGTCATGATTGCCATTTACATTCCTTCATTTCTTGTGTAACAAAAATAAAAAAACGCGCTAGACCTAAGTCCTGCGCGTTCATAACACAGGATAGGAAGCGCGAATAGCGTTAGGCGGCGGGATGAATTACTAGAATACGTTTTTTTCATGTAACCTTTTAGCTACCTACTCGATCTAATATATAAGTAACGTTACGAACATTCTAATACTTTTAGTAAGAAAGCAGGTGAACCCTTGCATACAGATTCTATTGTCATCAAAGCCAAAGCTGGGGATCCTGAAGCATTCGTGCAGTTGATGCTAGAGATGGAGTTACCTTTATATAGAACTGCAAGGTCCATCGTCAACAATGACGAAGATTGTGCAGATGCCCTGCAGGAGACAATGCTTAAAGCCTTTAAGTCCATCCACACACTCAGAGAGCCCGCTTTTTTCAAAACATGGATCTTCCGGATTCTGATTAATGAATGCAACAGAATGGTCAAAAGCAGCTCCAGAACGCTTCCTTACGGAGAGCTTCCCGAAGTCACTTCCACTTCCAAGGATTATGAGAAAATCGAATTGTGGGATGCCGTTCAACATCTGGAGGAGAATCTGCGGACTGTGATTTTGCTTCATTACCTACAGGACATGCCGATCAGCCAAATTTCCGACATTCTCGAAATTTCTAAGGTAGCCGTGAAGACCCGTCTGCATCGCGCCCGTAAAAAGCTAAAACATTCATCTCAAATCAATCAAGAAAAAGGAGTTGCGACATCGTGAACACTAAGTTAGAAGAACAATTGAAGAGCTGTCAAAGCCTACTTCCCAATCAGTTATCGGATGTTGCACGCTCCAAGATGAATGAGACTTACCAAATTATCAGAGAAACCGATAATTCCGTTTCCTCGATTGAGCGAAAAACAAATAGCTCAAGAACTATTAATAAATGGTGGGTTTCCACTGCAGCCGCTACAATCCTTGGAGTGACACTCATTGCTTCCGGCTTCGTATCGCCCGCAATGGCTGATGCTCTCAAGCAAATTCCGGTCCTAGGACAAATCTATTCAATATGGGGAAAAAACAACTTAGATCCCGGTCTTCAACAAGCGGAGGATTTCATCACAAACGTAAATCAAAGCGTGACCCATGGCAACGTGACTATGAATATTCCAACGTTGTTATTTGACGGAACCCGCATTCTTATGAACGTAACCACTCCTGGAAATCACCTGGATTCGGAGCCCAATTCGCTGTCTTCAGATGCCAATAGAGGGGCAGTGGATACGTTAGAGGTCCTCTATAAAGGCCAGCCTCTGAGTTGGAATTCCGACTTTATGGACGGTAAGACTGCTTCCAGCTTAATCGTTCAGGTTACCAACACTACTATCACAAACCAGAATGTCCAGTTCCCTGATCAGTTTGACTTGAGTGTAAATGTAACGTTAAAGGGTTACGATGTCCCGTTCCAATTCGTTCTGCCTGTTACAAAAACTACGCCCGTTACCGTTCTTACTTCAGAGGAGACCAAGCATCATGATAACATTAACATGCAGATCAGTAAGCTGGAAATCACCCCTATCACAACGCAGTTATCCGTTGAGTACAAAACCAATCCGGGCCAGAGCATAGAAAAGATGCTCGCTTCTATCCCTTCGGAATACAAGGGTGCTAACGGGGGAATCATCGCTCTTCAATATGATATTGTGGATGAACATGGCGTTCAACTGAAGCCCATCGGTTCTCACCCCATTAGCGAATCTTATAATATTCGCTTTGAACCCTTTAAGACGCTACCGCGTACCGTAACCATTAAACCTTACTTAGTCGTATCCGAAGGTCAAGCCCCAACTGGGGTTATAGGACAGTGGGAAGACAAAAGTATGGTCAAGAAATACATTCCTGAGCTAGAGACTGTACTTTCTGTGCAATAGTGCAGCTGTAAAAAGATCCTTATTATCTAGGATTAAAAAGGTTGCAAACCTACAAAAGACGAAGCCGTAAATGGTTTCGTCTTTTTATTTAAATAAATTTAACCCCTGTCTAGCCTAAGTCAATTCATCTTGTTCACTAGTGTATTGATAGATATCCATTCAGCCTTTACTTCGCCAACCATTAAAACCCTTGTTTAATTATTTTTATACTATGCTGCGCTAACCTGTCCGTTATTTCAATAAAAGCAGCCGATCACATGGATCAGCTACTTTTTTTTGTGTTACTTAGCTATCGTTTCCCGTTAGTTCAATGCCGGACATCAGCATCAAATATCGTACTTAATAGAAGTCTACCGATCATTCAATAGTTAGACTAATTTAGAATCTCGCCTTTATCTATTTTCGCCAAACGTTTATGCCAAACTGCGAGTTGTTCAGGCGTTTGTCGCACCCAATCTTTCAATTCACCAACAATTTTTAGTGGGGCTTTGCTGCGATATGATCGCGTCGGATTACCTGGAAATTTCTTATCCGTCACATTTGGGTCATTTTCCCATTCCCCTGTTGGTTCAACAAGATACACGCGCGGTTCACCACCGCCTTTTGCCAACTCCGCAGCTAACCCAGCCCCATCACGCAAAGCTGTAAAATAAATGTGATTCATCACAACATCCGGATTGTAATTTGAGCGGTAGCCAGCTGTAAGCAAGTCCCCAATCTGCAAATCTGCTCGTGTCCCATGATAAAAAGGACCTTTGTCAAGAATTTCAGCCATCTCGTCACCACCTCCAAATTTAGTGAAATGCTCTATTTTATCATGAACCTGCCCTTAGATTTTTCTTGCATAATACATCCATAGTGCCAAAAATACGATTAAAACAAATAATAAACAAGTTAGTAAGGTGTAGAATATCATGGGATTAAAGAAACCGGCAATCATGGAGGCTATGCCCAGACTAATAAGAATAATTGCTACGCTAAGTGTGCCTGCATTCTGGAGTATTGTAACACTCCGCTCGTCATTCTCCTCAATAAACTGCTTCTTCAGCTCGGCTTCATTTTTGCTGGCTTTTATATACCTGACGAGAAAATAAGTGACGATCACTTCAACCCCGATAAAAGCCCCTGTATGAAATCCCTTTATAAAACTAGGCAGAGCGGGTAGTCCACCTCTGTAAAATATAAGTCCTACATAGATCAATATCGTAGCAGCAGCTACCAGTGACAGTGCGTTTTTGCGAGTTTCTACTTTAATCTTGAACTTGTCCACTTATATCTCCTCCACTTCGCTGAAATCAAAAACATCTTCAATAGCGAGTCCAAAAAAATTAGAAATTTTGTAAGCAAGAATAAGGGAAGCCGTATATTTTCCCCTTTCTAGAGAAGTGATGGTTTGCCGGGTAACACCTACAATTTGTCCCAACTCTTCCTGTGACAGTTTATGCTGCTTACGCAGTTCTGCAATTCTTGTCTTCATGTAATCACGTCCTTGCAATGTTTACTTTGCATTTTTAGCATAGTTGACTTTGCATTTTGTGTCAAGTTAACTTTGCATTCTATATAAATTAACCTGCTCTTTATTTGAAAAAAAGCAGCTGATCACATGGATCAGCTGCTTTCCGACATTTAAGGAGCGCTATTATGTTGCATTCTAATGTCTCTATTTTACACAGTGAAAAATAAAGGATCGACTTTTAGAATTTGCGTGTTTAAAATCCCAATCGCCATATGTTTCAATTTTCGAAAACCCTGTTTGTTTCAGCGACTCATCCAATTCTTCTTGATTTCGAAATCTGATCTGCATTTTTTCATGAACTAGGACTTCGTCTGTTTTTGTATTTTTCACAGTTTCATAAAAAGTATAGATGTCCCCCTCAAACCCTTCATATTCTGTAGAGATTTCAAGAGGGTCTCCACTTCGCATATCTTTAGCTAAGTCCGGAGTCCTGTCCTTCTCCCACTCTTCCCACACTTTAACCAAAGGGTTTCTAATATCAAAAATAAAGTGACCGCCAACTTTTAGGGATCGAAATACGTCTGAGATTACTTTCTTCCAACTATCATCAGTAAGAAATACCTGTGCCACATTGGCAGTCATAATAACCGCGTCATTGGTATTGGTTTGTAAATTTGAGCTATCTCCTACAATCCAATTCACTTTGCCTGCATTATCTTTAATTCTCGCTACTTCAATTGCTTCTTCATGGGGATCAATAGCTGTAATTTTATAACCGTACTGAACAAGATGAGTCGTCCATCTTCCTGTTCCGCAGCCTAAGTCAACGATAGACTCTACTTTTAATTTATTTAGTAAGGCAAGAAAAAACTCGTCGTCTTTTCCCCAATGGTTAATCTGGTCATATACTAATGGAATCATAGATGTTGTTCCCACTTTCTGTAGCATTTTTACTAGTTCATCAGATAAGAAATGGTTTAGTCAATTAAAGTATTGCCCATCACCTGAACAAAAGCAGCCGATTAGGTTAATCGCTACTTTCTGTGGTTTATTGAGCTATCGTATTCCCTTAGTGTAACAAATGACGACTGGGACTGATATCATTAACACTTCAGTATCATTTAAAACCGAAATGCCTTTCAACTTCTAATAACATCTGCTCTTTATTGGACTGGGATGTTCTCATAAACCATTTTAATTGATACTGCTCTGCTTGTTGCAGATAATGATTCGATGCTCTAACCACTGTGTTTAATGTTTCGTCCCGTGCACGTTGTGGATCTGATAAACTAGGAAACAAATCTTCCATGCCTCTCAGATGATCTCGATCCAGATAATCTGCTCGAATGAGGTCATCTTCTGCAAACATATAAATAACTCGGTTTGGGTCAGAAATCTCCCTTAGATAAGCAGGTTCCATAAAAGTATCTACTACGATTGGCTTCTCTTTCCCCATCTGTAACAAATCCAAGATGATAAACTCCACACTTTCGTCAAACACGGAATTTAACCAGTGATTTCTATCATTCCCTCGTCCTAAAAAGAACCATTCCCAATCAATGAAATGTCGCAAAATTGCTGGATGATCCTGTGGATTAGCCTTTTTTTGATAATCGAACGTGTGGTCATCTGAAGAATAATAATTCATATTCCATTTTGAAGAAAGCAAATTAGTCATCGTGCTTTTTCCGCCGCAAGGGCCTCCACATATCCAATAAACATGATCTAAATATTGTCTTAATAGTCGGTCTGAAATTTTCATAGTATGAACAGCTCCTAGTATAAGATTATTTTCTTATAAGGGAGAATGTCTCTTGTCCTAAATGCACTAAATGTCCAAGTAGCTGGCATTTTTACACCGCCTTTCCTAACTTCCTTTTATGACAATATTATTCCTCTGATTCGCTTTTCACAAAATAATTACCGTGAGAAAGAATCTGTTTGGTATCGGCCGTTAAATCATCTAAGTTATCAACCGTTTCCTTCTCGGTAATGTAGGGGTCTTTCTCGGTTACCCTTTCAAATGTTCCAAAAGAAGTCGTTATACCACTGACATTTTCTAAAGCTCTATTTATTTCCTCTGCTGATAATTTTACCGCTGGACCAAAATCTGGATAGTTTGGGTTATCTGCTTCAGCATCATCATTATGATGACCAGCATAAATACTTAAAGCAGCCACTGCCGAAACAGTCATTATCGATGCCGTACTAACCAATAATTTTTTCATTGGATGTCACTCACTCCTCAATCGTTTCTATAGTATGCATTCATATATCCATTGCCTTCTAGTTCAAGTGGGCCTACGTTTTAGTAGAAGACAGATACAACAACTAATGATCTGTATACTGCATAGCGTGAATCGGTGTACCTTTCGTGACTTCACCTGTCCATGTATTGATTTCTAGTGGCTCTACTAAAACCTTCCATCCATTTCCGCTTTTGAAAATTTTATATGGGAGTGGCGGTGACTGTTCATAGTCTTGTCCTGCATACTTTTGAACGACATAAAGTTGAACTTCATCCGTATTGATTTGTTTGCTTTCCACAATTTCATACCCTGTAGTTGGATTGGTCTTCAAGTCCTTTACATATCCTTCTTCACGACTCTTCTCATCCAAATAGTTTGTATCTTTAGCATAGAACATCATCCCCTCTACATCCTTAGCAATGTAAGCATCAAAGTACTCAGTTGCGGCTTTCATCGGAGTTCGGGCTACGACTCTTTCTGCAGTCGTAGTCGATGCAACTAAAATAGAACTAGCAACAACACTGGCAAGTAGAAGCGATACTAATCCTTTTCCTTTCATGGTTCGAGAACCCCTTTTTAGTGATAGAGTTGGTAATAGCGATCAAATTTTCTTTATATCTATTTAGTATAACGCATTGAATTATTGGAAAGTTTTTATATTTATGAGAAATTTGTTTACCTTGGATTTCCGAAGGCTATCGACAGCATCCGATGATCACCGAATCAGGCCGCTGTGGATACTCCTTATCTTATGTAACTTTACTTCACGCATTGTAATAGAAACACACCTAATCCACCTCAGCACTTTGTACAATATGCTTAAAAATTCGTTATCCTTTAGCCTCTTTATCCAAACTCTTCTTTACGCCCACCTCACTTAATGTTAGATTTTATAACATATTATGATGAAAGCGGTGGGTTGAAGATGGATCTGCAACAGTTATTGACTATCCCCATTCTCTCCAAAGCAAAGGTTATTGCCGGACATCGTGGCCTCGATCGCTTGGTGCAATCGATTAATATTATGGACGCGCCAGATATTGTACAATTCCTGAAACCCGGAGATATGCTGCTGACCAACGGTTATATCCTGAAAGACCGACCCGAAGCTCATCTTGGATTCATTACTGACATGCATGCGATTGGTTGTGCGGCGCTTGCTGTCAAGACACAGCGCTTCTCTCTTGAATTATCTCCGCAACTGCTCGAGACAGCAGACAGGCTGGGCTTCCCGATCATTGAGCTGTCTGAGATAGACAATACACTCGGTGAAATATTTCAACATTCGATCAGTGCTATCCTACAGAACAAAACCCATGAGCTCCACTATGCCTTGTCTATTCACAAGCAATTTTCCACGATGGTGATGCAAGGAAAAGGCATCCCCTCTATCGTAGATACGTTGTCTCAGTTGTTATCCTCACCTGTACTGCTGCTTGGCTCCAAGAAGCAGATTACGGCCAGTTCCCATTATGCAGAACAGATGGATGACAAGTCTCTCGCCGCACCCTTACTGACATTTATAGATGAGCACCCTTCCTTCCATACTGCAATCTCCATCTGTCTGCTTACCGCCGAGAAATATCGACACGCCGAGTTCCATCCCATCTTCACGGATCGGCACGAGGGCTATTTGATCGCACGATACAACAGTTCCGCAAGCTCTAAGCTCTCCACTCTGGCTCTGGAGCAAGCCGTCAATGTAATCGGTCTGGAGTTAACCAAGAAGCAAGCGGTCAAGGAGCGTTCCCGCCGTTACAAAAATGAATATTTCTCCGATCTCATTCAAGGCTTCATTCGTTCGGAACAAGAAGCGCTGCATCGCGGCAAGAAATACGGGCTGCAGGCAAAAGGAAGTTCCGTTCTCATCATCGCCAAGATGGATGAACCTTTAACGAACAAACCTAATCACATTCTCACTCCCTCAGGAGAAGAGCGGTTCATCTCGGAACGAGACGCTAATTACGAGCTAATTAAGCAGGAGTTCACCAAACTGGATCTTTCTTTTGTCATGTTCACGAAGAATGACCAGTTCGGCATACTCGTCTTTTTGGCCGAATCGTCTTGGGACGAACACACCGTTGTTCAGCAGCTTGAGCGGATGGCGCACAATCTGTATTCGGAGTCTCAGCTCAGCCTATCCTTCGGAATAGGTAATCCCTACACGAATGTATTGGATATTGGACTCTCCTATAAAGAAGCAGTCAAGGCACTTCAATCCGGCTATCAGATGCGAAAGACCCGCTTCGCCCATTCCTATCAGACGATGGATATAAGTCGCCTGCTGCGTATGATTCCCCACGATGAAATGTTACAGTTTCATCAAGAAACCTTTAAACCCTTCGAAGGCCGAGATCCAAACGAGCGCAGCGAGCTTATGAAGACCTTGTCCTCCTTCTATGAGAATCATTGCCAGATCGTGGATACAGCGAAAGAGCTGTTTGTACATCGCAATACAGTGATCTATCGGTTGGAGAAATGTGAGAAACTCACCGGCAGAAACATCAAGGACCCGATGGAGAGTCTTCGCTTCCGACTCGCCTTTGCACTTGAGTCCCTTCTGAAGCTTAATCCACCTCCCAGTGAAGTTAATCATACGTCTTGAATCGAGAACGTGTCATGTATAATGACACGTTCTTTTGTTTTTCTTTTCATATCCAATCTTCAATTGTTCATTTTAACTGATTTAATTGTATTTTTATGTTCAAAGTAACTAATGACAACAGAACTCACAGTCTATATGATTAGGGATATATTAATTAATGTCATTTTAATTAACATCAATTCACGTCAAGAAACAAACCATCATCAGGCTGTAGGAAAGGGGTTACCTATCATGGCTATACAGATACAAGGCGTATCCAAATCATTTGTCAGTGCAACCGGAGAAGATATTCAGGTACTCGCTGAGGTTTCGATGCAAATCAAGAAGCAGGAGTTCTTCAGTATCGTGGGACCGAGCGGCTGTGGCAAGAGTACGATCTTCAATATTATCGCGGGTCTGCTTAAGCCAACGAATGGCAAGGTTATCGTCTGTGGCGAAGAGATTGATCAGACCACCGGGCATGTCGGCTATATGATGCAGAAGGATCTGCTGCTGCCTTGGAGAAGCATCTTGGACAATGTCACGCTAGGCTTGGAAGTGAAGGGCATGTCCAAAAAAGATCGCAGCGATATTGCCATGGATTATCTGGATCGTTATGGCCTGGCTTCATTCGCAGAAGCCTATCCCTCCACACTATCAGGCGGTATGCGCCAACGTGTAGCCCTCATACGTACCCTCGTTACCCAGCCCGATATTATATTACTGGACGAACCCTTCTCCGCACTTGATTATCAGACCAGACTCATTCTGGAAGATGAAATCTTGTCTATCCTGAAATCCGAGGGCAAGACAGGCGTGCTTATCACGCATGACATTGAGGAAGCCATCGCCATCTCCGACCGTATTGCCGTTATGAGCAAAAGACCAACAACCGTGAAACAGGTCTACGATATTGGTCTCGCTTCTCAGTATGGCTCAGCACTGAAAGCCCGCTCCGACCAGAAGTTCAAGCAATATTTTGAATCGATCTGGTCAGAGCTTGATATCCAAATGGGGAGGATCAGCTAATGAAGAGCACATCACCTGAAATTACCCTTGCCGGAAAGCCTGCCGGAGTTGTGATGAGCAAACGCAGACAGTCCACATTCTCCAAAGAATGGCTGGTAACAATGCTGTGGCGATTCATTATTGTTGCAGTCATCCTGGTGATCTGGGAATCCGCCGTTCGATTGAAGCTCATCAACGGATTCCTCATGGGATCACCGAGCGCCATTCTGGATGCCGCCATCACGATGGCCAGCTCAGGGCAACTGCTCAAAGACGCTTTCGCAACGGTGAATGCCACTGTTATCGGCTTCGTAGCAGGAAGCTTAATCGGCTCGTTGGCAGGATTACTCATGTGGTATTCCAAATCTGTTGCCCGTGTACTCGATCCCTTCATTGTAGCCATGAACGGTATCCCGAAAATTGCCCTTGCCCCCATGATTATTATCTGGTTCGGTTCAGGCATCTTCTCCAAGATTGCTCTCGCCTCTGTCGCAACGTTTATCGTAGCGCTATTATCCGCCTACCAAGCGACTCATCAGATCGACGAATCCCAGATTAATCTGATGAAATCCTTCGGTGCAAAGAAATCACAGATTTTCCGCAAAATTATCGTTCCCTCCTCTCTGCCATGGATTATCTCAGCCTTCCGGATCAATATCGGATTGGCACTGGTGTCTGTTGTAGGCGGAGAGTTTATCTCTTCTGACAAAGGACTCGGACATATGGTATTCGTCGAAGGCAACCTGTTCAACCTTCCAGCCGTATGGGTTGGCGTGTTCATGCTGATGCTGGTTGCCATGCTCCTTTACACCTGTGTCGGTTATATCGAATCTCGTCTCCTCCCATGGAATGACAACAAAACCAGCAACAAATCTACATCTGTCTAAGCTGACCCACAACGACTAACTTAACTACAACCATTAAAGGGGCCTGATGACTAATGCGTACATTCAAAAAGATAGCTATTCTGGCAACGATGACGGTGATATTGAGCGCACTACTCAGTGCATGCGGAAGCAATGCCACAACACCTGCAAGTGGCGGAGGTACATCCAGTAATGAGGGGCAAGATGCTGCGAAGGTGGATAAAATCATGGTGTCCGAGGTGTATCACAATCTGCTCTATCTTCCCTTGTATGTAGCGAACAACCAAGGTTTTCTAAAGGAGAATCGCATTGAGCTATCTTCCATCCGTGCTGCCGGAAGTGGACCAACAGCATTGTCTTCGGTCATCTCAGGCGAGTCCGCATTTTCCTTCCACGGTCCTGAGCATGTCGCATTCGCTAATGCGAAGGGCGGAGATGCTCGCTCACTGGTCCTTCTATCCGGCAGCGCTCCAGTATGGGCGGTTGCACGAGAAGGAGTAACGGTAAACACCACAGAGGACTTCAAGGGTAAGACCATCGTAGTAGGCTTGGCACCTACAAGCTCCAACAGCTTACTGCGGAAGCTTTTCGCTGACAACAACATTGATATCGACAAGGATGTGACGATCACTGAGGTTCAGAATGGCTCCGAACTTGGTGCTGTATTAGCCGGCAAAGCCGATATTGCTATCGTTTATGAACCCCAACTGGATCAAGGCGTTGCTGAGGGGCTGCACATTGTCCATGATTTCACGAAAGATTATCCTGACTTCGCCTTTGCAACGATGAATACAACCGCAAGCTTCATTGAGGAGAATCCTGACCTCACCCAGCGCTTCGTCACCTCTATCGAGCAAGCCCTGGACTATATTCAATCCAATCCTGATGGTGCCAAAGCAGTCGCTGTGAAGGAATTCCCGAATCTGGACAAAAACGTCGTGGAGCAAGCCGTACAACGCATGATCGACAGCAAGGTATACCCTGCTGAGGGGCTCATCAACGAATCAGCTTTTAACACCGCAATCGATATGCAGCGCTTCATCGGCAATCTGAAGGAAGAACTCGCTTACGAAGATATTATCGATTCAAGCTTCACCAAATAGAGAGAGAAAGGTTGATTACTCTGAACCAAGACGACTATCTCACACACCGCCGTACGGAAAGTGCGAAATACACGAACGGAGTTATTACGAGTGAGGAGCTTGCTCTATTTACAGCCGACTTGGAGCTGATTCGAGGTTTCAAATTGCCAGAAGAAGTCGGCCCCAATGCTCCGCATAGGAGGGTGCCTCTGCGATGATTACGAAACCACTGAACGAGCTGACGATTACGGAAGCCGCAACATTGATTAAAAACAAGACAATATCTCCTGTTGAGCTTACGAAATCCTATTTGAATCGCATTGAGCACGTAGAGCCTGCTGTGCAAGCCTTCGTTACGGTTACCGCGGAACAAGCCTTGCAGGCCGCAAGAGAGTCTGAGCGCAAGCTGATGAATGGCGAATATCTCGGTCCTCTGCATGGCATTCCTTATGGAGCCAAAGACATTATCCATACCGCTGGCATACGCACCTCGGCTGGATCAAATACCTATCCTGACTTCGTACCAGAGACGAATGCTACTGTGATAGATAAGCTACACGCTGCAGGCGCTATCCTGCTCGGCAAGACAACAACGACGGAATACGCCTTTCAGGGAGGAGAACCCCCAACCCGCAACCCGTGGAATCTGGAGCACACCCCAGGTGGTTCCAGTTCAGGCTCCGCCGCTGCTGTAGCGGCTGGTATGGCCTCCTTCACTCTCGGAACGCAGACCTTTGGATCTCTGCTCAGACCCGCAGCTTACAATGGATTAACCTGTATGAAGCCAACTTACGGCAGGGTTAGCCGTAACGGTGTCATCACAGCCAGTTGGAGTCTGGATCATATTGGCGCCTTCACTCGATCCGCACAAGATAACGCAATCGTTCTGGAAGCGATGGCCGGGCAGGATGAGCTGGACTCCTTCACACTTCCTCACGGCAAGCCAGACTTAACAAGCGCTCTTGAGCATCCTATTTCAGGAATGGTGATCGGGCTTCCGAGCAACTTCTTCCAGACCGATGAACCGGCGATCTTGTTAGCGGTAGAGTCGGCACTCGCTGTACTTGAGAAGCTGGGCATGCAATGGAAGAAAGTTGATCTGCCTGCTTATATGGAAGAGACCATTGCTGCTCATCGTACGGTTATGCGGGCAGAAGCTGCCGCCTTCCATCAGGAACGCTTTGCGGAAGCCTCCGATCGCTACGGTCACACGATGCGGGAGCAGCTTGAACTCGGCTTTCAAACGAGTGCTGTTGATTATTTGCAGGCACAGCGCATTCGAACGATATTCCGCAGCGAGATGATGATGCTTTTCGATGAAGTGGATGTGTTATTGACTCCATCAACGCCGTATGTGGCCCCCTATGGCTACAAGACCGGTAGTCCGATTTTCAACGGGCCTTTTACCAATACAGGACTACCTTCCATTACCGTTCCCATTGGGTTTGATCCTTCCTCAGGAAAGCCATTGCCTGTCGGCATGCAGCTTGTCGGCCCACTCATGAGAGAAGACCGCTTGTTGTGCATCGCCCATCAATATCAGCAGGCTACAAACTGGCATCAGTTAACAACCAATATACACCCTCACTAGGAAAGGAATGATAACTTCTATGTCTACCATCATACATGCCAGTACAGCACCCAAGTTCCCACTTCCTTTCTCCCACGCTGTCCGTGCAGGAGATATGGTCTACGTCGCAGGTCAGGTAGGCGTTGATCCACAGACCCTTGAGCCTATCGGCGGCATTAAGGAGCAGACTGAGCAGTGCATTCGCAATATTGAGGTGATCCTGCAAGAAGCCGGACTTACACTGGATCATATCGTGAAGGTAACGACTCATCTGGCACGAGTGGAGGATCAGCCCAAATACAACGAAGTATATGCGCAAATGATTAAACAGCCCTATCCCGCCCGTATTACCGTATTCAGCGGGTTAGGTCCTTATTTAATTGAAATGGAAGTGCTGGCGTATGCGCCATCCGTTCGGGGAGAGTAGCACATCACACAAAAAAGCATCTGTACCCTACGATAGGTACAGATGCTCACATTGTCGGAGAAACTCGGTTCTCTTATGAGAAACGGGTTTCTTTCGTATTCATTTAACTGTGTAAACCGAAGAAATTCTACGCTGTGTCTCACAGACTAGCTATACTTACTGCTTCTCACTACGCAGGCTGCTATGCTACTTTATTTTGAAGCGGGATGATTCTTCGGCAAGTTGTTTGGTCAGTCCATCAATTCTCTGCACCATATCTGCCAAACGTTCTGTCATACCGGACTGCTCCTGCATCGTCGCTGTGACTTCTTCCACAGACGCGGATACTTCTTCACCAGAAGCGGACAGATTCTGTGCAGCTCCAATGACGTCATCCTTATCACGTTCAATGGATTGGATCTCCGTGGCAATGGCCTGGACCTGGCTCATCATCTCATTCATATTCTGGGTGACAAAATTGAATTTCTCCTTGGTCTGGCTAACACTGCTCTTATGCTGTTCCGCTATCTCCTCAATAGCCTGAACACTTCGGTTATTCTGCTCCACGTGATTAATTGTCTGCATGACAATTCGGTTGATATCCTCCGATTGCGCTGTCGTCTGCTCTGCCAACTTGCGAATCTCGGAAGCGACCACGGCAAAGCCGCGCCCTTGCTCACCCGCTCTTGCAGCCTCAATGGAAGCATTCAGCGCAAGTAATTTCGTCTGATTCGCAATTTCGGCAATCGTACCTGTGATCTGGTGAATGCCCGAGGAGCTTTCAGCGAGTTGCACTGTAATTTTGGAGATGTTGCCAACTTCAATCTCGTTCTGCCCGTTCACCGCAATGAGTGCATCGATAACTTCATGATTATTTTTGAATGCATCCGTAATTTCATCTGCCTTGAGCATAACGGACTGCGACATCTCATTTACGTTCTCAATCTTGTTACCAACATTCATGAATTTGTCCACAATGGCTTCCGTATCGTTCGCCTGGGACTCCATAGCTCGTGAAATCTCAAATGCTGTTGTCGTTGTTTCGGCAATAGTGGTCGAGGTTTGCTGAGTGGACTTTTCCAGCTCGGATGTACTTATATTCAGGATGCCGATGGAATGGTTCATGCTGGAGATCAGCTGTTTGTTCCCCTCGGCCATGGTATTGAAGCTGCTTCGGAAGTAGATAACTGTAGGTCCAAGGCCGGTGTTGACGATTGGAAAATGTAGACTTTGGGTTAATACAAAATATGACATCAACATCGATTAATGTCTGTAATACATATCGTCCCCCGATTCTGACCATCGTATGGAGCAGAAGACGAAGCTATAAGCTAACCATTACGTTCATGAGCCAGGCTCTATTGTTTGGCATTGTGTTCTTTCAGAATTCCCTTGTCTTGTTTCACATCTTCATGTTGCTCTGTCTGTTGCTCCACAAGCCCAGCAAGGTGTATCTTAAGCAGGAAGGTCCTTCGCGAGATGACAACCAGGAGAATCTGAGGTTATAGGTTCGAAGTAGAAGAGGAGAAGTGGTATGGTAAAAACAGCATTACCCACACTTTTAAATGTCGTACGCATTTTATTGAGTGTAAAATTGATCTACGTGATTGTGTCCTTTATTGTGTTCCTCATCGATTTTAACCAGAACATGGAGGCCTATCTTGCTTTCTCACGCAAAGGAGATGATCTGGCTTACGCTTCTGGCGTAATCATAGGCAGAATGTTGTTTATGATTGGACCAAGCCTGCTCGCCGTTATATTCATCACCAAGAGAAAGTTCAAGCTCGCCGTGACATTTCTAAGTTTGGCGCTACTTGTTGCTATTCCCAATGAAAGTAACCTGTTTATCCTGATTCATCTCTTCGCCCTGCTCATCGTGCTCTTGCACCGTCCAAGCAAGTTGTATCTGAAACGGATGTATACTGGTGGCAATGATGAAGCGGTTGAACAATCTTAAAGTGCTCGCAAGATATGATCTGGAATATACCGTTGAACGTACAATAGATGATGTTAAAATAAAAACAAGGACTTTCCTCAGAAGTACAGGAAGGTCCTTGTTTATTATATTCACTATATAAGTGAATTTCCAATTACAGTGCGGCTTGATAGATTTGCACGACATCTTCACGCTGCAATTTCTTGAAGAATCCGAACGGACCGAATCGCATCGCTTTATCAGCCATCGCGTCAATCTGACTGTCGTCGATGTCATAGTCAGCCAGACGGCTAGGAGCACCAATCGAAGTCCAGAAATTACGCAGGGCTTCGATGCCTTCTTCAGCCACT
The DNA here is from genome assembly GCF_008693195.1 of Paenibacillus sp. UASWS1643. Taxonomy (NCBI): domain Bacteria; kingdom Bacillati; phylum Bacillota; class Bacilli; order Caryophanales; family Paenibacillaceae; genus Paenibacillus; species Paenibacillus sp. UASWS1643. The sequence goes on along the minus strand of NZ_VXKZ01000111.1, from coordinate 135,995 downwards.
TGTTTGTCTGATTTTCCATTAGGATTGATATCAAATACATTAACGGCCATACGTTTGAATCGATCTACATCCACATCCAGATTATGCTTCATCCAGTGCGGGAACAGAATCGCAAGGCCTCCCCCATGAGGAATGTCATACACGGCCGACACAGCATGTTCAATATTGTGAGATGCCCAGTCTCCGGCAAGCCCCATATTCAGAACATCATTAAGCGCCATTGTTCCGCAGTAGAGAATGGTTTCGCGCAGTTCATAGTTTTCCGGATCTTTGATCAGGAGAGGGGCAGTATCGATGACGGTACGAAGAATCGTCTCACAGAATCCAAGCTGAACCGGTGTATTTGTATCCAGATGGAAATAATGTTCAAACACATGCGACATCATGTCCACCATACCGTATACAGTCTGATCCAGTGGTACGGTAAATGTGTTTACCGGATCAAGAATCGAGAACGCTGGGAAAGAATATTCGCTGAACCATGCCCATTTCTCCTGCGTATCCTGATTCGTAATCACTGAACCGTTATTCATCTCGGAACCTGTCGCTGCCATCGTCAGAATTGTACCCAGTGGAAGTCCGCCTTGCGGAGTTGCTTCGCGCACAACAACATCCCACATGTCTCCATCGTATTTGGCCCCTACTGCGATGGCTTTACCACAGTCAAGCACACTGCCGCCGCCAACCGCAAGAACCAAATCAATATCATGTGTTCTGCATAACGCTACACCCTTGTGAACCGTAGACAGACGTGGGTTCGGTTCTACACCGGACAGTTCTGTAACCTCTGCTCCGATTGCATTCAACTGGCTGATTACCTGATCGTACAGCCCGCTGCGTTTAATGCTTCCACCACCATATACAAGCAAAATACGTTTTCCGTACTTTGGAACTTCGGTCTGTAGTGCTTGAAGTTGCCCTTTGCCAAAAATCAGCCGGGTCGGATTATAAAACTGAAAAGATCTCATTACGTATGTTCCTCCAAAGAAGTCTGAAATTTTGTGCATCCATCATTATAGTTCTCTTTATTCGTAAAAACAAATACAGGCAAGAAGGAGATAAGATGAGTATGAAGTCTGTCAGAGATAGATACGGTGTTCCTGAAACCAAAAAGCTCCTGCCAGCAAAGTGGCAGGAGCTTATACGGCAGGGATTCAGCGTGAACATCGCATGCTTTCTTGAATGACATACACGCATGATATTCCCTCAAATATTAAAGTTTCATTACTTCCCTTTTAACCCAGATCGGCAATCCGCTGTCCAATTCGCGGAAACAGCCCAAAGGCATTCTCGTAGAAGACTTTATCATGATGCTGCTCCGGTACAAGCCGGCGGACGAATTCCGCGTACAGATCGATGGGCGCAAGCGGCCAGTCTGTGCCAAAAAGCATTTTCTCGTAATGATCCGAGTAGACCAAGGCCCGGCGGAAATGATCCATGAACAAAGGCTCGTTCATGAAGCGTTCAAAATGAGGCCGATCCCCCACCACCAGACCAGACAAATCCGCATAAACGTTCGGATTCTTCGCCACCACTTCAGCTGCATCCATCACCCAGGGATCACCCAGATGGCAGATCATGAAGTTCACACCGCGTTGCTGAAAGGCCAATTCATCCACGGTCAGTGGATGCGAATACTTGAGTAGCCCGTTCATGGAGTACGTGTCTCCCGTATGAATGACGACAGGCAAGTTATACTTGGCTGCGAGTTCATAGACAGGGGTGTAGATTTTGTCATACACATAGTGATGATAGTATCCTGCGTAGAGTTTGATTCCGGCTACCTCAGGGGATTGCAGTCTAGCTTCAATCCGGTCCAGCTCGTCCTGAGCGTGTTTACTGTCTAGCGCATTAGGATTAATGCCCACGCATTCCATGAGGAATGACGGAACCTTTTCTTCCAAATCCAGCCCCATCGGGTTGGGGGAACTGGAATCCGGGAACGCTCCCTTCGTCTGCTCCGTAACCCCCATTCCAATGCCTAGAATGACGTCGTTTTTATCAAACTCCGCTTTAAGACCTGCGGCTGAGTAATCCACTTTGGACAGATCGATTGCTGTTCGGTGAAAGCTCTCGATGTCCGACAGATGAATGTGAATATCAATGATCGGCATGTGAAGCCTCCTTTTCATCGGTAGAATTTACAAAATTCAGTTTCAGAAGGTCATGCACATCCGCTGAACTCAGCGGGATGGGTCCCAGGACAAGATATGTCGGCTCCGTCCAGACCGTCTCCCCGTGATGAAGTGTCAGATGATGATTCACGTGCAGCCCCGTCACCTGATTATTGGCAAAAGCCCAAGCACTCTGGTTCGGGTAACGATGGACCGCATGCAGCATGTTTTCACGCGAAACCGATCCGACTCGCAAAAGGTCTTCCAGTGGCAGGCCCACATCTACTTTGCCTAATGGGAATCGATCTTTGCCCGGTTGTTCGATCCAACCTTCCGCAAATACAGATGAAGGCTGGAGGAAACGTTCCTCCGCAAGCGAGTAATCCGTCAGCGTCAGGCCACTTTCGTTTGTCACCGCAAGCAGCGTGCAGAGCACAGGAACACCCGGCAGCATCAGATAATGCTGGTGAATTGTGATTCCCCGATTCGCTTCATGCTTCTCAATCCGGGTAGTCAGCTTAATACCCTTCCAGACGTTACCGTATTGATCCTTCTGCTCTGTCCAGGAAGCGACTCTCTGTTCCAACTGGCGGCTGAAACCATTCATGCCCGGGATCGCCACTCCCAACCCGCCGTACCACGGATTCCACCATGAGCGTGGAGCCGGTTCAGGGTACGAGCTGTCCAGCCATTCTTCGCCTGCAACTTTCAGTGAGTGTACGACACTGCCGAATTCTGGAGCAACGGCGATCGACAATACGCCATTGTCTACAGTGTATACAGGTCCCGAAGAACCTTCTTCAATCTTCTGCCTCACCTCTGTTCCGGTCTGCGGGAACCAAAGCGCCGTTCGCACCTGAATCCGATCTTCGCCCCGGTATAGCCCACGAACTTTCCAACCACTCACGTGCTGTTGGCGATCCACTTCGTCCGGTGAAAATGTCAGTTTGGCGGAGTTTAGATTCTGCTCCGGATTGAATTCCTTCGCTTTTGCCATAACCTCCGGTTCGCTACCCTGCTGTACATACAGCTCCAGGTTGCCCGCAAGCGGAACCAGTTTATGTTCAGTCAAGGTTGCTTGCAGCAGATCTGGGGCAAATGGATTCCCCTCACTGAGTGTCAGATCCAGATGACTGTCCAGCAATGGAATGACCGGGTTACGCTGCTTCCTGGCAAATGCACGGAAATCATGCCATTTGGCAAAAGTGTTCAGAGCAAACACCGTTTCCTTGGTTCGTGCTACAGTCCCTGCCTCCAAACGTCCCAGTTCATGCTGCAACCCCAGCGTGTATTCCGGACGAAGCAGCTTCAGGGAAGGGTCCCAATAGATGCCGCACGCGCCATACTCTTCTTTGCAGAACAGCCAGTTCTCCGTAATCTGTGAGCTATTCCAATGGTTCGGATCACCCGCATAATCATCGCCCATATCCACGAAGCGCCCCTGATAAGGAAGGATCAACCTGTTACCATAGAACCCGAAGTTATTCATTAGATACAGGTCCTCTTCCCAGGCGGTATCTCGTGTATTTTCAACCTCGTGGTAGAATTCGGCGATTCCATTCGCAGACAGCTTGACCACGGACTTAATCTGTACGCCCGGGAAATCCTCAGAGTCATACAGCGCTTCAAGAACCTGACGTTCCCCTTCGGGATAAATATTCACTTCTTTGGCTTGTTTCTTGGATAACTCTTCGGCAAACGGCTTACCCAGCTTCGGATAAGTCCACCAGAATGAATGACGGGAACCGGGATATTCAATCCACATGACGTTATCATGCTTGTTCATATGGAGCGAGAATGCGCCATTGACGGCCACCCATTGATCCTCAATTTGCCCGCCATATTTGCCCTCGATCCCCTTCATCAGGACAGAAATTTTGCTTGTAAAAGATATCGCATGGTTCCCCACGGGGACAGCCGTCACTTCTACTTCTTGGAAATATAGACTATATGAACGCAAGGTGAAGGTTACTGGCACAGACACTTTGCCTTTGGCTGGCACCGTAAAGCGTATCGAACGCTCCGCCCATTCAAGGAATTCATCCTCAGGCAGGTTCAGGCTGAACTCTGTTTCTGCATCCACATTATTTTCCACATTCAAAATCAACTCCGCCGGGATACCTGGATAGAGCTCCTTCACCGGCAAAACGGTCTTGATCTTGGCCGGGAATTTCGGGGCAATACCTAACCTGAACTCCGCTTTCTTACCACCGATCAGCCATGTGCTGGCAACAACGGGATGGGTCTTATTGTTATTCTGTTCCTCTGTAATCGGATCAAGGTGAAACTCACCTTCCACGGTAATGGTTTCTCCCGGAGCAACTGCTCGTGCAACGTCTAGCGCAAATCGAATGTTTTTGTTATCCTGACCCTTGATTTCGATCGCCAGTTCAGACGCAGAAGTGTTATTAATGCGATAGCGAACCTTGTAGCTGGAACCGAAAACCAGATCATGATCATCGACCTCTGTAGCGATTTCGTAATCCGGTGTTTCGAGGGCAGTCAGCCCGCGACCCGACTTTTCAAATTCAGCCCGCAGGGAGACCTCTCCCTTTTTCCACGTATAGTCAAAGAAATCAAACCCACGCTCCCGTCGGCCATCCGGCTCGACGACGAGTTCACGCGTGCTGTCTGCATACCAATCCAGCTCCTCGAAATAAGGAGCAAGTGCTTCGGTCTGCAAGATGGTGGGGATGAAATTCATTAGATGCACATTCTCATCTTTTTTCTCCCAGAAGAATCCGCATTTCTTGTACATCGGTACAGCCTTCGTATTGCCTGCCCATGTGAACAGATCCAGGCGGGGCCATCCGGCCTCTACGGTCTTGCGCACAGCATTCAGGATCAGGTTGCGTCCGACCTTGTACCCGTGATAGTCGGGGCGTACATTAAGCAGCGGTACATATAGGGCTCTCTCATCATAGCGGTAATGAGCAAAACTGCAGAAGCCAACAACCTCTTTCTCATGAACGGCTAGAAATGCGTGAAGATTGGACGAACTCTCCATCTCGCGGCGAACCGTTTCCTCTGTTCTAAGGTTGGTGCCACCTCCCCAGCTCTCATTACTGCGGTTCCACATATCCGCGAGTGCGGCAGCGTAAGAGGGATCGTATTCAATAATGTGAATTTGATCGATAATCGAAGTTACGGTCATGTTCTGATCTCCTTCTCTGTATGTATAGGATGGTGAAGAAGCTAGTGATAGTCTTATCATACTATAATTGGAAACATTTTCAGAGTGTTATATTGGTGTTAGGGGCAGGGTGATATGGAGTTCATCTTGTTCGAAGACCAACCGCCTGCTCAACGCATGTCGAATGAGATATCGCTTATGTATGACCTAACATATCCCGCCGTGACGGGCTTAATCGGATATGCATGTGAGTTTTGACAAGCTCTATTCGCTATTGTTACTCTTTGTAGAGGAGTGTTTCTTAACTATAAAAAATAGATAGATTTGTGGAGGGAAAGCATGACGGAGTGGATCACGCAATTTATACTTTTTTTCAAAGATTTGTCGTACGCAGGTCTCGTTCTTGCCTTGTCGTTTGAATTCGTACCTGCTGAACTCGTACTGCCCATGGCGGGATATTGGGTGTATCTTGGAGATATGAAGCTGTGGCTGGCTATACTGGCGGGTACCGTAGGTGGAACGTTTGGACCTCTGACATTATATGCCCTGGGACGTTACGGCGGCAGACCGATGGTCGAAAAATACGGCAAGTATTTCTTGATTCGCCCCCACCATCTGGACGCTTCCGATACGTTCTTCGAGAAATATGGCAGCGGGGTCGCTTTCTATGGACGTTTTGTCCCCGGCATTCGGACCGTGATCTCGATCCCTTGTGGAATGGCGAAAATGAATGTGTTTAAATTCAGTATCTTTACCTTCTTGGCCATGCTTCCGATCACATCATTGTACATTTACTTAGGCTTCAAATTAGGCTCTCAATGGGAGCACGTGGATGAGATTGTTAAGCCTTATATCGTTCCGGCAGCGGTCGTTTTCTTGGGCGCATTTGGATTGTACGTGCTTCTGAAACGTTGGAAAAGAAGAGCGGCTTTGAACAAGTCATAGGCTTGCCTGAGGAATGCGGACTGTATAGTAGAGTAGCTGGTATATGATTAAAAAAATCCTTACTCTACATGGCCTGTGGTTATGTTTTGTTAAGATACTAGTGATAGATGATATACCCGTACTAATCTACTCGTATATTCATATGCAAAGCCCCGCCGATCCTAAGGATTAGCGGGGCTTTATCAGTTTATGAAATTTCAAACCAAGTTACAAAAGTACATGGTAGCTACGTTAAAATGTTAAGTGATTCATTCAGAAATTCCATTTTGGAATGTATACCTCCATTCCTTCAGAAACATTACTTATAAATATAAGGTATGGTATTGAGTTAGCCGAAAGATTGCTGGAGCATGAAGCTGGTTTGATCGTTGTATTTGTCACGGCCTACCAAGAATACGCTGTAAAAGCCTTCGAAGTGAACGCCATTGATTATATTTTAAAACCGGTCCGTTTCGATCGATTGTCCAAAACGATGAATCGAATAATCAATAGTAATACCATGAGCTTTAATCACGCTGATTCTCTAAAACCACTTAAGATGACGTTGTTCAAACAAGTCATGATTGAAGAGCTGCAACGGCCACTTCTCGTTAATTCAATGGAGAACCACCAGAGCGCAGGAACTTTTTCTGTATCTACTTCAGCACAGAGGGCAGCTAGTTCGAAAATCATTTATCGTAGACTCGCTATGGACTAATGTAATTGGAGCTAGAGAATGTCATCCTGGATGTAGCAGAGTGGAATTCCTCTCCGGACGTTAAAGATATTTCGGAAGACAATCTGGAAACCTACCTTAAGAAAATTAACAGCTATACAGGTGATTATCTGCAAGAATACGATTACTGGTGGGCAGAGGGAGAGCGACAAAGACTCAAACAATTATGGCTTAATACAGCTCTATGTGTAGGACAGTGGTATGAAGATCAACAGAAATTTAGCGAAGCTTTGACAACATACTTACAAATAAACCGTCTCAATCCGGCCAGTGACAGGCTTAGTATTGCAAATCCAACAAAGGTTCCCGGTACTTTTAATGATACGAGCCCTGAAAAAAAAACAAAGTACACCTGGTGGGGGAACTACGGTATCCTTCATAGTACCGAACTCAGCACATATGAAAAACTGAAAAAGCACTTGTAGATTGGATGATGCTTCCCAACATTTTTGGAAGACTTATGTTGCTCATACGTCATGCTATGCTGATCCAGTTCATTAACGGCTAAACGAAAAATAGAGCAGTTGACAACTTGCAAACTGCTCTATTTGATTTGAACATAATCAAAGAAGATGTTTTTAAACAATCACACCTAAATTATTGTCCTGATCTGCAAACCATAGCTCACGAAATTAAGTCCTTCATCAACTCCTGTAATTTCAAATTCCATTCCATCGACCTGTTCGTACAATTCAATTCCTTTATAGGACCTGATTGACAAGCGCTTGGGTCCTGTTTAGCTTCTGAATTGGTTTAGTGTTCGTTAGGTCGTGAGGGTCGATTATTTCTTCCGATTGGGCATGCTTCACGCCTAATACGTCTAGCATGACCCGATCGGAACCTTCCTCTGCATTTAAGTATACTACTGTGATTTTCTCCTCTTGGCCTTCACGGTTTAATCGACCAATGATTTGCTCATGGACCTTAGGCGACCAATCCAACTCTCCAAACAATATAGTCGAGCAGCAATACTGCAAACCGTCCAATCCTGCACCGCTACGTAACGATAATATGAATACATTTGTCTCCCCTTGGACAAACCGCCTAACGGATTCGATCTTTTGCATATCCGACTCACTGCCTGTATACATAGCTGGGCGATAATCTGCCAATTCCTTAAGCCATATCTCATAAACATCGCGATGCCATCCAACAAGAAGCAGGGGGATGCCTGCTTCCAACAACTGTTTCGCATACTGCGCAACACCTGCAGCCTTAGCCACACCCGTTGCCTGTCTCATTAAAAGGTCCAGCTCACGAGCTGCTGAGCCACGTTCCAGGTATGTCCCTTGAGAAGCTTTTAAGGCAAGTTGTTTTGCTTGTGCTTTCACCGATTTTAACTTTGATAAATCGGGCTCGACCACCTCGACGATCTGGTTGACGGGGGGCAACTGTTGGCCAACTTCTCTTTTCGTCCGCCGGAGCATGACATTATGCTCCCGAAGGAAGCTACCTAGTACAACCGGGTCATGAACTTTCCGATCATTGCTGCACCATTCCCGAATAAACTCTGAATAGGTTCCCAATAGGTCGGGGTCGAGGAATTGTAAGACATTCCAAATCTCAGTACCGTAGTTGTAAATCGGTGTTGCCGAAAGACCCAACCGGAATTCTGCTGCATCGGACAAAATTTTCGCGGCCTCTCCTTTATTACTTGTAAGACCGGTTCGAAGTTCTTGGATTTCGTCATAAATGACACATTGAAAGTGGCCGTCTGCAAAGAAGTTCTTCCAACCGGCAAGCTGGCTATACTTGAACAAATAAACATCTGCAACGGGAAGCGAATACGGCCGTGTTCTTTCAATTTTATGAACAATAAGCTCTGTGAAGGATTCAATCTTCTCTTTCCATTGGTCTTGGAGATGAGCCTGAACGACAACGGCAGCGGGATGTGTATCCGGTTCTAGCAACATGCCAGCCGCTGTGTACGTCTTTCCGAGGCCAAGATCATCACCGAGGAGCAAAGAACGGCGTTCCAAGCACAGATCGATAGCCTGTAATTGATAGTGGCGAATCTTTTGTCCAGGTTTGAGGCCTGGGCGTAAGATGGGGTCATAATCAGGAGTGAGTATCTGTTCCAAGTACGCTTTCTTCTCAAAGAACTTATCGTGGCCACGCAATAACTTAGCTCTGTCTTCAGAAGTTATCTCCATCGGAAACCGCTGAGTAAACCAGACAAGATCCGTACATATATTCGATCTGTTCGAAAACAAAAATGTGCCCGCTTGTTTCATTGCAACGCGTGGAAACAGCTGCTTCAAGCGAATTACAACATGTGGGTGAACTTCGCTTAACTTCCACCTTCCGTTCACTAGCTCTAGTTTTCCATACATCGTTCCAATCAACCCCACCTTCCAATGAATCATTTTATGCAGGCACTGCGCTCGTCAATCTCGATCTATCCCTTAATGCGTCGGATTCCTTGAACGATCTGTTCTCTCTCAATTTCCCTCAACGAATAGAGTACAGGTGCTGTAGGAATCTCAAATTTCAGATGGGAATGAGGAATTTCCGTCAATAAAGTTCCAATAGGTTGTTGGCTTTTTTTACTACGTACAACATTCCAAAATAACCTGGACCTATTTTCCTCTGTTCCCCACTTTTCTAGCGAATTTCGAAATAGTAAACATTTGCCGATAACGAAATCATGATCATCGAGTGATTCCATTGCTTCAAAGCCGGCGTCCTCAAGGCCATCAAAAAGTAGAGGCATCAACTTGTCTAAATACAACCCATAGGCAGCATCTTCTATCTCATGAAAAGCGACCATTAGTTGATCGTGCATAGAATCATATAAGGGCTTCCATGCCGTTTCAATATACAGATTGCCTACCTGGCTAATCTTCTCGATTGTCATCTCGTAATGGAATACTGGATTAAAGGTCATTTTATTCCTCCTTGATTTGTATTACCATCATCATACAACATGTAAGCCAATTGGAAGGTTTTTTAGGAAAGTACAAGTAAAATCAACACAAGGATAGAGCAAAGGTTATAATAGTTCCAATGTTATTATTATTAGAAAGGCGGGATAACATGGGAATGCGACCAAGAAAACTGGCGAATAAATTTATGATAAGCGCTAGCACGTTGCGAAACTACGAAGCGAAGGGGCTCATCCCTCCTGCTGAGCGTTCTGCCAATGGTTATCGCATGTATACGGAAAGGCATGAAGCCTATCTGGCATGTATTCAAGCCATGGCCCCTGCATTCGGGATGGAGGTGACGACCGAGGTACTACATGGTCTCCAAAGAAATGAGTTGGATGACGCATTGTGGGTCGTAAGGGGGAGGGAGGTCAAACTGCATCAGGAAAAAGCAAGTTTGGAACAACTCGTAGAGGAGTTGAATTCGTATGCCAACGGAGGTCAAGTTTTCGACTTGAACCAGCGCTTCCGCATCCACGAGGTCTCTAGACGGACGGGGGTCCCTAAATCAGCGATTCGATACTGGGAGAAAAGTGGCCTGTTCATTACTGAACGTAACTGTGATAACAAATACCGTCTGTATAATGAAGCACACCTGCTTAAAATTAAGATGATCCAGATATTGCAAAGCTCTGTTTATTCCGAGGAGACTGTACACTTAAAGCAATCAATTGCACTGTTAGAATTCCAAAACATCGAGCAGGTGATCAAGCTTGCAGAACAAATCCGAACTTACCTGAACAAAACGATTAAACTGCAGGTAAGAGGTCTTTACTTCCTACATCGATTGATACGATCATTAGACTTTTAAGATATAACCGAAGCTCATTGTTGTTTGGCCATTCTCTCCGCGGAAATGCCTCCGGAACGCCGACCAATCAACCAACGCATGCAGACGAATCAATCCAGGTGGACGGAGACTAATATCCAATCGATTAATCATATTTTTCAACCAATTCCAACTCTTGTTTTAACGGAGAAGGATACACTCCAAAAATATGCATGACTGCTTCTCCCTTTAACGGATCGATCGTGTTACCCGTTTCTATGGATAATTGCTCGGTGATCAATGAGACAACTCCCGGACCCGAATAACTGCCATGTCCGCCGAACGAACGGGAGCTTGGGGAGCCTTTTCCATCTGTGTTTTTAATCGTGATGCTATTTTGTAACATTTTGTCCAGCTGGTCGGACTGAAGGTCTATATCGTACCAATTGGTCAGTTGATACTGATCTATATGTATGAAAAGTCTCTCTCGCAGTATAAAAAAAACTCCTTCCACTCCGTAGTTCGAGTGAGAAAGAGTTCTTTATAAAGCTTGGTGTTACGTAACAACTAAATCAGTTCCTGCCTTCTTTTCAAATATACATACAATACTACTCCAGATGCCGCACAGATCACTGCACATAAACCGATGAATCCATATCCCGCCTGAAGTCCGCGCAGCAGTCCTAACTGAGTGGTTGCCCCATACATATGCTTCACGCCTTCAATGACCCAGCCAATCACATAGTTACCGATGACACTACCAACCCCCATCAAGGTAACCGTGAACGTAATCGCGGTGTCACTGCCGTTCGGATATCTGCGTGCGATAAACGCCATTACTGTTGGATAGATCATCGCTATGCCCGCGCCAGATATCGCAAAGAAAATCGAAAGACGCTCTCCCCCTGCAAGCGCCACGAATGTACATATTCCCGAGAAAGCCGAGAACAGAATCAGTGACAATACAAATCCGATCCGGTCCGTCAATGGACCAAGCAGCAGACGTCCCAGCGAGAACGTGAGGAAGAACGCAGATAATAACCCGGAGGCTTTGACCGTGTCCCACGTGTAGGCTTTTTCCAGGAAGTTAACGAGCCAACCCCCAACTGCCAGCTCCGATACCACGCCAAAAGAAAGAATGAGCACCATCAGCCAGAGGGCTGGATCACGTGTTAACGTCTTCAGTGAAGTCCGATCTTCATGAGCAAGATCGTCCCCCGGGAATTTACTGCGCAGCGCCGCAATGATCGGCAGCAGACAGAGTGACAACATCACGAGATACATGCCGCGCCAGTCCAGTACATGTCCGAACACGCTCAACGACATCACCCCTGTCGCCAGCAAAGGCGCCACCGTTGAACTCAGCCCATAGAAGAAATGGGACAGGTTCATCATCGTACCTGTGTTCTTCACAAAGATCCGCGCACCCAGAATCGCCAAAGCAATCTCCAGCATGCCGTTACCGATGTACATGAAGAAGTACGATGAAGCAAAGAGCGGATAGTTATGAGACATGTAAATGAACACACCCGATAAGATCATCGATGCAAACGATATGATGCTAACCGCCTTGATGCCCCATTTGCGAACCAGAATAGCCGTGAACGAGCAGGCGATCAGGTACCCCAGTGCGTTAAGAGACAATAATGTCCCGAGCTGTTTCTCATCCAGATTGAAGTCGAATTGAATGCGCGGAATAGCCGGCCCCTTAATATTTTCCGATATCCCGAATACGATAAATCCGAGAAAGATTGTTGCCAGTTGCATGGCGTACAGCTTGTTGAACTTTCGTTTGTTCCCTTGTGTACCTGCTTGCTGATTCAAAATAAGTTCCTCCATTATGTTCAGAAAAATGGTTACACTCTATAACTACGATTGCAGTACCATCTTCCGACCGCTGTTATCCCTGTATTTTTTGAATCTTTCCTAGAGGTGAAAATACAGGGATAAAGGCGTTCTTCAGATTGGTTCTGCACTCTCCATTCTCGTGTAAAAAATTTTGCTTAACTTCAATTCATAATAAGTAGTTCCTACCACTGCTTCTCAACCACCTGAATGCGGTAGGTCAGACTCTCCAACGTAACAGCGACTAGCCCAGTCACATATTCGCGCCGTGTGTCTCTTTGGATGATCAACTCCGGCATATGCTCCTGTGGGATCAAGTGATCCCGACAGCCTTGTAACAGGTCATCCCGCATAGCCGGGTCCATTGTATCGCCCGTAACGACAATTGCTGCCGGGTTAATAATCGCAATGATGGAGATCAGCGTCTTTGTGACGAGTTCCTGCAACCCTTCTGTCGTTTTCAACATGCGCAACTGCTCTTCCCGTGACACGCCAAACGGCAAAAAGGAAACCTCGCCCCCAAATTGCGTGTTCCCCGTCAGCGGACGACCATCAATGATAAAGCCTGCACCCGGAAAATGGTTCTCCGGAAAAGTTACCACCGCAAAGTTCTTCTCTTCCTCAAATTGCTGCTGGTTATAAAGTCCGTAGACGGTCAGGTTCATATCGTTGCCAATAACTACTTCCACATCTTCATATTGTTCCTTAAGCCTTGGCCCAAGCGGCTGATACATCAGCTCCGGTACATCGCAAATCCCAATTACGCCGTTGTGCGCCACCCCAGGTATCCCGATACCAATCGCCTGCACATTGTGGTGTTGTTCGATAAGGTTCGCAATCAGATCCTCTACCACCGTGACATTAATCTCATCCAAAAAGAGTGTTTGTTCATCCTCCATCTCTCCGTTCAGATTGGCATATGTATGTGTGATCGAGTGAATGCCGCCCTCTGTTCGAATAATCAGGCAAAGTACGCTGGCGTAGTCCGCATTGAATTGATACCGACTCGCAGGTCTTCCCCCACTCGATTCATCCGGGCCCAGATCGATAATCTCACCCGTTTGGAGCAATTCGTTCAGGATGGTGCCGCATGTCGCTACGCTGAGTTTCGTCAAGTTCGCGATGGAAGCCTTCGTGCCTACGCCCATGGATCGGAGTGTGTTCTTTACCAATTCAACGTTGATTCGTTTTACCTGCTGGGTGTTGTGTGATGTGGGTAACATGATAAGTTATATGCCTCCTTTCGTTCATTTTGAACCATTCAATGAATGTTTTTAAAAGTATTTTAATAATTGAAGTGTAGGGGGATTTGGAAGGAAAGTCAATGCTTAATTGGGAGCGATAAACGTTTGGATGGACAGACAAAAAGACAGTTCAAGATCATCATGTGTGATCCTGTACTGTCCTTTAGTTAAGGTGGTTTTATGTAGACTGGCTCATTTGATTTGCCAAGATGCTCTTCTCCAGTCGAACTTTAAATAACTTTCGGTTCAGATCCTGTTCCATGGCATGTAGATGATATGCTGCTTGTTTCACGGTATCCATGTCTAGTAAACCTGCCTGCTTCGCGATGATGTCCATGGCGTCCAATATTAGTTTGTTGCATTTGATTAGTTGGTCTACGTAATCGTCTTCTTGTTCTACAAGTTGTGCGTACTGCAAAGTTAAGTCTTCGCTGTTGGTACTTGTCATGTCACCACTCCTTTTAAGGAGAGGGTATCACATCCAAAGAGAGGATGTGGTACGTCATTGCGTAATAGATACAATGCTATTTAATATCAAATTTTTTATTACTCTTAAGAAGTGAATTTACTAGTGAACTTTCCTCAGAATTTAGCATGTCTATCTGTAATTTTTTTGAATCTTGAAGTTCACTTATCTTTCCTAAGCTAGAATAAAAGTAATTATGACTTATAAAATTAATATTATCTTTAGGAATTAAATCTTTATTCAACTCAAAAACATTAGATGAATCTGCAACTAAGTAACTTTTATCTATATCTGTATGAATTATTTGTTTATTTTTAAAGGCTGTTCCATCCTTTAGTATGAAGTTTGCAGAGATTTGCGAGTGCCCGATATATCTAAATAAATTTTTTGTTCGCAAAAGCAAAAAAAAGTATAAAACTGTAATCATCACAGAGGCACTAATAGTGGAAGGGTTAAAATCTCTAATTAGTAACAACACACTAAGTGGATCATCTACATTTCCACCTAGAGCATTCCCTTGCATACTTAGAATTTTATTTATCACCCAACCATATAATAATGAATAGTGGACTAAATATATCAAAATGAGAATCATTAAGCCAAGTATTAACCATTTTCTTCTTTTTAGTGTACTCTTTTTAGTATATGCCCAAGAAGTAATAGCACTCTGCATTTTTTTAAATGATAAAATTTGAATAATTGCTAGAAAGAAAAATAAATAAAAAAGTGCATAGCCTACGTTACTAAAAACATATACAATTTCATTGCTCATCCATTTATAAAGAGAAGAAGACATTAGTACAGCGTAGATTCCAGCACTTATTACTATTAAAGTCCATATGTATACAAATCTAAAAAATTTCATTGTACTTCCCATATAAAATATTTCCTCAAGTGACACAAAGAAACGCAATGGATTCTTAGTCATTTTTAAATATGTAGTAAAGACATAAAATACAACTGTACCTAAAAAACCTGAAAAAGCAATAACTGGATTGTAGAAAGCCTCCATGAATATCATCCCTTCTCAACATTTAATGCCACTTGTTCCTAATTATTTCTTAACCTCCTATATTATTTATTATATAACGTTTCAATTAATAGTAGAGTGAAATATGATTAATTCTTCCATTACTTAACACAAAACTATCAACATTCATTTAATTTTTTAACACTATTCTATTTGACACCCCCCTCAAAAAGGTCTATCTTAATAACGAACCAACCATTCATTATAAGGAGTCGTTCCCGATGGTGCAAGCCAAGAAAGATGACGTCAGGAAAGAGATTGAATACGCGGCGCTCAAAGTCTTTTTTGAAAAAGGCTATGTGGATGCCAAGATGAGCGATATCGCGGATGAGATCAATATTTCCGTGGGCAATATCTATACTTATTTTAAGAACAAGAAAGAACTATTCTACGCCGTCGTGCCGCCGGATCTGGTGGATTATCTGAAAAATGTGCTGGTGGAGACGATTCACTTTGACAACCAGAGCTTGTTCGAGGAAACGGATAGCGAGCGAACGTCGGCGCTGTTGCAGGAACAGGTGGACGTATTACGGAAATACCGGAATCAGATTGTCATCATCTTTGAAAAGAATAAAGGCACCATCTACACCAACGCCAAGAAAGAGCTTGTTGAGCTGATGATCGAAACCAAGAAGGCCTATCTGAAGAATCAATATAAAAGGTATGAGATTGGCACCGAGGAGAATTTGATCTTACTGAACATTCTCGCACACAATGTGATCGACATGAACCTGGATCTATTGAAGCGGGATATGAGTGAGGATAGCCGGAAGCAAATATTCGAAGCGTTATATGTATACAGACTGTACGGTATGAAGAGTCTCAACGAATAATGCTCAATCTCATCATTATTGCCGGGTAGACAAAGCGTGCAGATCAGATCAACTTCACTTGGTTTGCACGCAAAAAAACTCCATCATAGATCAGCCTATTTTTTTAACTCAAAAATGAATTAATTATTCATTATTGAAACAAGCACCTTCGTCACTCTAACTACTCACCTCACCCACATTCTAAGGAGGAACACAAGATGAACACCGCTTATGCATTGAAAAACGTCAATCTGATCCACGGCGACTCAAGCCGCAATCTGCAAAAAAACATGACGATTCTCGTCAATGAACAAGGTCTTATTCAGGATATCGGCCGAGATCATGAGCTGAATATCCCAAGTCACTACACAACGATCGACCTCTCCGGCAAATACGTAATGCCAGGACTGATTAATGCCCACGTACACCTCTTTGCAGATGGTAAACCGTTTAGTCTCTCGGTCAGTGAAGGCATGTTGAAGTTCGCATATGATCGGATATTGAATACCAAATTCGGCAGAAACATTTTAAAAAAACGAATGAAACGCAACGCGCTGACCGCTCTCCATGCGGGTGTAACGACGATGCGTAGCGTGGGAGAATTCTTTTACACCGACGTCCAGCTGCGGGATGAGATTAATAACGGCGACTTTGTCGGTCCTAATCTGCTTGTCTCTGGGTTTTTCCTAAGTGTAACGGGCGGACATGGTGCTCCATTCCTCGCTCTGGTGGGCGATTCTCCGTGGGAAGCACGAAGAAATGTACGGCTGAATGTGAAACACGGCGTGGATTTGATCAAAATCTGTGTGACGGGTGGCGTGACGGATGCGAAAATGGTGGGCGAAGCTGGACGTTTACAGATGACAGTGGAGGAAGTTGCGGCGATCTGTGATGAAGCACATAAGATTGGCCTGCGGGTGGCAGCGCATGTGGAGAGCACCGAAGGTGTACGCGTTGCGTTACAGGGTGGCGTCGATACTATCGAGCACGGTTCGGAGATGGACGACGAAATCATTCGTTTGTACAAAAATAATCCCAATGCCCTGAATGGTTACACCGCACTCATCCCCACCCTGCAAGCCGCTTATCCCTCCGCTTCTCTGGATACCAGCGTAACAAAGGTCAGTGCAACGGTAAAAGAAAATTCCAGACTCGTCTACGATTCCATGCTCAAAGGCGTGAAACAAGCAATCGAAAACGACATCACCATCGGGATCGGTACTGATGCCGCCATGCCTTACGTGACTCACTATGATATGTGGAGAGAGATGGACCACTACATGAGACAGGCCAACCTGAACAACAAACAGGTCATCGACATGGTGACCCGAACCAATGCGAAGATCCTCGGTGTTGACGATGTTACAGGGACGGTGGATATCGGGAAACAGGCCGATCTGATTATCATGGAGCAAAATCCACTGGAACATATCGAGGCCTTGTCAGACATCGCTATGGTCATGGTCAAAGGAAATTTAATCCAAACACCATCTGTCACAAGAATCAAAGAAGTCGACGATGTTCTAAATTCAGTTTGGTGAATTCAGGAGTGAAATCATGCTTGGTATACTGATCAATTGTTTTTCCATTATATGTGCGGGAGTACCCTTGGGGCCATCTCCAAAAAGTTCATGAATGACGGTTATAAATCCATACTCAATCAAGTGATTGGGATCAGCGCACTCATCATAGGCATGAGTACAACCATGAGCAGCATATCCACCAGCCAATATCAGATTATGTTTATCATCTTCCTCACCTTAGGCGGGATCATTGGGCAACTGATTAATTTCGAGAACATCTTGTCCAACATCATGACCAAATTCTCGTCGGCTTAAATGAAGGATTAACGTTTGCATCTCGTTGTTGTGCGTAGGATCGATCCCGATTCTGGGGCCACTACAAAGTGCATTACAGGGGGATAATACCTTTTTGCAAATTAATACGATTTTCTCGGGCATTACGTCATTGATTCTGGCATCCACCTTCGGGATCGGCATCATCTTCTCAGCGTTCATTCTATTGGTCATCGAAGTGCTGGTCTTCTTCTCGGCTGATTTCTTATCCGTTTTCATGACAACGAACATCATGAATGAAATCACTCTGATTGGCGTCATCCTGGCGCTTTGCACGGGGTTAAACATCTTGAAGATTACGAAGATCAAAGTATTGAATCTGCTGCCTGCCTTATTTATTCCGATATTTTTGCTATAAGTTCGGGTTGAGAATGATATGTAAGAAAAAAATTAACTTTTTCGTGTCTGTAGCTTAAGACAAACTATCACAGAAACATATAAAAGTCGACAACATTTAATTGTCGACTTTTTACGATAATTATGATTGGGTAATTCCACTGTATGAATGCTTATTAATGCAGTTAATGGTGACTTTCCCGTTCTCAACATGAATATATTTGGCTAAAACAGCTACTTTGGTTTCCCTATTTAAGGTATTCCAATAAAAATCAAGCGTTTCGTTGATATCGTCAAAGACGCTGACTATAAACGGCTCGCCCTCAAAAGAAGGAATGGGGGCTCCATTTGCCGCATAGGTTGTTATACAGTGGCCAAACCCAGGAATGGCTTTTTCGTAATTATAGATATTTCTTATACAGTATTGCGGATCATTATAAAACGATTTTAATATGGATAACTTATAACGAGGTACGGCTGTTCCGATTTGCAACAATCCAGATATTCTCGGAGTAAAATTAGGTGGGTCCGGCTCAAACTCTCGTTCATCCAGAGCATTCTCGAAAGTTTTCCCTGCACTCAGAGCATGATAAATGGTTTCTGTCTGATCTCCATTCGATATAATATGATGATCTTCATAGAATTTTATTGGAGAATAAATAATTAATGATGGATCTGTCAGTTTGGAGGAATCAAATGCTTCCGTTCGAACAAACCCATTTTCCTCTACGAATATACGATTCTGGCTGTTCTCGCTTCTCCCCATTATCCAATAAATCTGAACGTAATGCAGCTGATCAGGCGTAAGACCGATGACGATACCTCTTCCAGGATAATGGTTTTCTCTAAGATTTTTTAAATTACGTTCCAAAACTTCATTAACGTGACTACTCATTTCTGATCTCCTTTCGGACGTATGTTAAGGCAGGAATGTAAATTGATAATTAGACAAACTTGTATAGGCTTCTTTTAATTGCTTGTCCGGACTAAACGTATACGAAAAAGACCCTTGATCCAAATTAAATATCTTGGCTCCCTTTTGCAATGTTTTACCTCGAATAAACAGCGTTATGCAATGCTCATCATCGCTATCATTGATGGTTTGATGTGCGTAATCAAGCAATCCCGAATTCGTATCCCCTGTATTTAGCATATATTCATCTAACAGTTCCAATTTTGCTTCCATCGTATCGTCATTGGTTTCAAGAACTTTCCACAGTTTTTCTCTGTACGAACCGGCAAGAATGATGGTTGAATAGATCCACTTATGACTGTGCACTTTAGGGACAGACTCTCCATTATGCTTTTTGGATTTGAACCTGTGCAGTCTCACACGAAAACGATCTTCGGTATCCATGTGCAACATAAATTTATCCATCGTTATCCGTGGATATTGATTATGGGGTTTATATTCTTTAAAGAGTTCTTCGTTCGTTGCAATTTCCCGACAACGTTGCTGGATTTCCTCAGGACATTTAATGATTTTTTTTAAAGCGTCTTCCACTTTTAAACACTGCTCTTGCGTAGGTTCATCCCAATTGATCTCCGTTTCCAGATAGGCAATAAATTCATTCCAAGTTGTCAACTTAATCGTCTCCTTTACAAATGAACTAGATCTTGATTAGTTATTCATAATATTGATTTTTTTTGGATAAAACCGCATGACTTCCCATTCCAAAATGCTTAAGCACCGGATGGTAACTAAACTTGTCCAATTTTCTCATTAAAGGCAACCAAGCATTAAACCATGGCAGTGGAATCGCATCCGGACCAAATTGGACAATTTCAAACCCACCCTCTTTCAAGCTCTTTCTCATTTTCCATGGAAATCTCCACAAGTGTTTGTTAACCCTCCCGAATTCCTCCATGTCTTCCGCAACCCCCTCGTCACCTTTTACCGCATGGTATAACAATCTCCATGAACCATAAATTAACGAGAAGGGGCTCTTCCAGGAGAACTCGAAATAATGGGAACCACCGAGTCGTGATATTGCACAGAAATTCAAACATGTTGGAAGCGCAACGATAGCTTTGTTTTGACTGACCCTTCTTATTTCTTCCAGACCTTGTTTGAAGTCGGGGAGGTGTTCCAAAATATGCAACGCAATTACATTTTGAAACGATTGATCCTTAAAAGGAAGTTCAAACGGTAACGCTTCCACAAATGTGATTTGTTCTTTCACACCTTGAATCTCTGCAAATTTTTGAATCACTTTCAGATTTTTCTCCGACACATTACTTATGGTCACATTCAATCCTTTTTTGGCTGCCAATACGCCAAGTATACCATCTACAGAGCCGCCTCTCCCAATATCAAGCAGACTCTCTCCAGTTGTTAGGTGAGATAGTAACTTGTCAAATTTAGCTCGATGAATATATTTTTTCAACTCATGGTTTGAATTCCACCTACTGTCCAATCGCTCATACAAGCTTTCGAAACTGATATTGTCGAATACTCTTAAATCCACAACATGTGCAACTCCTTTTCTTATCGTATATTGAAGATGGGTCTATCTGCGTTAATTTCATCGACCCATGACAGTATTTTCTCAATATCACTGTCCGTATTATCTTCAATATACAAAATGTGGTCCATATCTCTTAACCCGGAAAAGAATTGGCATATATTCTCTATGAACTCATAGGAGTCCTCACTCAAAAATACATCGTCCCTTGTTTTCCTTGTACCCTCTTTTCGTCTTCCATCGAGCCTCGCAGCCACCACTTCAGGTGGCGGATTTAACACAATGGTATACGGTTGATAGCCACTATTCTCAAGAATAAACTTCAGTCTCTCGAAATGTTGCTCTTCGAACCAGTTTAATTTCCGATATGTAGATATATACGCAGCAGAATCATAAATCCCCCGAGATGTAATGATTACGTTTTCAGATTTGGAGGCTGCTAACGTGCCCGCATAATTAGTCAAGTAGATTCTGTGGTAAAGTCTGATTAAGCAACGCTCAAAATCGGACAAATTCCTGATGTTGGGAAACTCTTTAAGAAAATCAATGTCAAAATCGTTTTCGTAAAAAATATTGTGCTTTTCTTTTAATTTGTTTAACAACGTCGTTTTGCCCGACCCGTGCGGACCTGATAAAAATATAGGATGCTTCATTTTCGCTTCAAACCTCCAGTGTAGATTCTCTTATAAAATTTCATTCAGTATATCGATCTTGTTGAATCCAGTAGAGTTTGGTCGTGATCTTTGAACAAAATCAAACTTTCTGTCCCCAGAAGGAATTATATCTGAGCCAATCACTTCAAACAGATCTTTTGCTGTAAGAATCAATGCATCAACTAATTTATTTTCGTTGTTATCCGAATGTTCCATTTTTGATATATATCCGTTATATTCAATTTCAAATTGGTACTGAAATTGATTGTATGCTTCGCAGATTGTTACTGCCAATGAATATATCCTTCCGTCCGTTGTATTGAGCAAAAAATCTTTGATACGCTTCTTTGTCATACACCCCATATAGTGAACTTGGTTTTTCTCCAATTCCGATTTGATCGCATTTAAGTCATATAGAAATGTCTCATCATTACAATAAACTTGGAATAATTCCGAATGTAACACTTCGTGTCTCTTTTTCTTTAACATCAACCTGTTTTCATATTCAAAGATGGAATACTCCAGGTCGTTATCAGAAAAAAAATGCGTTGTCATTGTGCTTCGTACTTGGACGGGATCAATTACATAACGATCACTTCCTTTAATTGCATTCTCTATAAGCGCTAAATAATGAGATAATTCCAAACTTTTTTGCTGAAATTCAAACTTAATCTCAAATTCCCTGTCGGGGAATTCTCTTCCAATACGTTGGCAAGTCAAAAAATCTTTTTCTTTTTTCAAATCATCACCTCAGGAAATTATTATCTTGATTCCTTTTTCTGATTCATCCCTCCCTTATAGAATCAACTTTGGTAAACAATATCGATAAAATAAAAATTGCTACTTACGTGTCTCTCTAGATGGTGTTCAACAAACAGAATGATATGATCATAATAATTACTCATTAGGTCAGGAATATCCTCTTGGCTTATTTTGAATTCCACAGCATATCCTCTTTCCGTCCGATCATATTTGACAACATCCCTAGAAAAATATGCAAATTTATTTCTCGTCAGCGTTTTTCTAAACTTCCCTATTTGAATATGGATAACATCATCGTCTATGCCTGAATCCGTATTCACATGTACAGTGACAGATAATATATCTTTCATTAGAACATCCATCTCTATCTCAGGTGATTCCCCGCCATTATTTTTCTCAATTCCGAATAATGGATACTGCATACTCTTATTGGAATATACATTGCTTGCATGACGTGAGACCTTAGCCTTCGAAGAATCCATAACCCTGAAGATAGGGTCTAACTTATCTGACACCGTAATATCTTGAATTCTTTCAGGAATAAACCATGTGTTAAATTGCCAGAAAAGTATTTGTGGGTATTTCGAGTAAGTTCTTAACCCATCCATATAAACTAGCTCCATGCCGAATAATTCCTGGGTGATATAATTAGTGAAAGACACAGCATCTTGAGCCCCGTAAAGATTAACGAACTGTACAAAAACACCTCTGTTAAAATTCTGATGACGTATTAACTCCATAACTTCAATGACCTCGATCAGCTTCATGGATGGAGCTTTGGCGAAACCGGTCACATAATCATTAAATATATTAATGCAAGCGAGTAAAGCTGACATCGTTACTGTAGGAATCAGACAATCCGGTAATTCTACCGTATGATGAATGATCGAATCGTAATCCAGATAATTTACGAATTGCAATGGTTCGTTCGTAGTTAATTCTTGGTTCAACTCCCTCTGCTCAAGATCTCTCGGATATGAAGCAATCGGAAAATGCCGATGCAAATCAATTTCAATAGAATCTTTAGTTAGCATGGAATATTCATGCGGATTGGGTGACTTTATTTCATTGAAACCATCCTCCACCAGAATCCTAACAAATTCGGAAGGATCTTGCGCAAAAACATCCATATCCTTGCTTTTCCTTAATAATGCGGTATTCCCGGTCAAGTAAAAAGATGTAAATCCCTTTATAACTAATGGTTTTATTCCTTGTCTTAAATGAATCCTTTTCAAAAAAGCTAATTTATCCTCATTCAACTTCTTGATGTTATATAGATCAATTTCTAACTCTTTTGTATAAACACCCTCAAATCGAGTACTAACGAAACTCTCTAATCGATGTTGCCTGACAAATTGGATGACTCCCATTTTGTCCGTTTGAGGTAAAAGATTCGAGATGGCCTCCTTTATTTGTTCCACAGACTTAACCTCCTGCACCTTGATATTTATTCACGCTGAGCATCCACAGACGGTAACCAAGCAAATAAACCAGAGGACCTATCACAGGTACAATCCACATCGTCCATGATGACAACAGCGCGGTGCCTTTGGTAAGCAAGAATGCAGCAGGATAGAAATTGATGAACGCAAATGGAATGACAAACGTTAAAAGTACTTGTATGAATGTACCGAATACAGGGAGTGGATACGATATGAATTCCTTAAATTTGAAAAATAAGGTGAACAAAAAATTCGTTCTAATCCAAACAAAGGATACGGCTCCGATTACCGACATGAATCCAGCCTGAATCATGGCCCCGCCAATGATACAGAGAATAAGGTACAGCACTTCAGCCCCGGATAAATTTAGGTTTAACTTAAAGAGTGCCCAGAGCAGCACAGACCCTGATATCGCCACATGTGCAAGGTATCCCAAGTTGAATCCCCTGCATACCAAGTATAGGTATGGATTCACGGGTTTGATCAATATTGAATCAAATGTCCCATTCTTCACTTGATTCTCAAGGTCCCGCATTTGCACAAATGAAAAAGAGGCTCCTAGTGCGTAAGTGAACAGCCCCAGACTGTACAACAACGCAATTTCAGGCCAGGACCAACCGGCCAGAGTATCAAACTTTCTTAGAAACAGCCAAATAATAATATAATCTCCGGTATAATTAATGATTTGAGCGATAACTGCAAGGAAGAAGTCCCCGCGATATTCCATTCTTTCTTTAGTTAACAAAAAGACTAATTTCCCGAAAAGTTTCAATGTCATTTAGATCAGCCTCTCTACAGCTACATTATCCACCTTGGACCACCAGACGCTTGATCGCCCTATTCCATAACCAGCACACAAGAAGAGTCAGCCCCGCAGTCCATACTAGACCTGTAATAATAAAAGTTCCTATCTCCTGAATCGTGACCGCTCCCAAATAGATTGCAGCAGGAAGATATCCCAGGTACAGGAAAGGAAGCATTTTGGTTATGGTCACCCACGAATCCGGAAAAAACCATAAGGGTAAAAAGGAACCTGAAAAAATCGTGATGAATCCGCCCAACATCCAATTTAATGCAAAGTGATTCATGAGCCAAAAAGCCAATAAAGATATAAGGTACCCCAACAAAAACGAAATGGCCAATGCCAGGATTAAAGCAATCAAAAAAAACAGAAAATGAATTGCCGAAGCTGGAGGAAGAAAACCAAAGAAAAACCATGCGATGAATAAAGAAGGAATAGAAGTAAACACCAACTGATAGAATGAATTCCCTAGTCCCTCAGATAATAGATGTAGAGGATAAGAAAGAGGTTTAATAAGTTCCGAAGCGATGGAACCTGTTTTTAGACTGTTATCCACTTTTGCACTAATTCCGGTAAGTAGCAGGGCAGCAAGCAACGTGTTGATAATGCTATATGTAATCATTTGCTCTACACCTATGCCTTCAATCTCTCCATTCCCTAGAACTGCTCTCCAGATCTCAGTCAGAATCAAAATAGCCACAAAATTCCCCAACAATCTTAGCCAAACTTCAGAACGATATGAAAGTTGATTCGAGAATGTTTTTACACCAAACATAATATACGTTTTCAACCCAGGCCCTCCTTTCACAACTCATTTGCTCTATCTTCTTCGTCCAATTTTCTATAGAGTTTCCGAATGACCGAATCTATGTCTGCGCTTTCAATAGAAGCATCTTCAACTGCATGTTCACTCGCGATCTGATTCACACAATCAAATACGGTCCTGTCGCTTTTTTCAAATAAGTACGTTTTTCTTAACCCTTCGTCCTTTATTAGTTTAATCCCGGGTATATCAATCACGCCTGGCTCTTCCCGGAAGTAAATGATAACCTGGCGCTGATCACCCAACGTTGTTCGAAGTTGTTCGACAGATCCGTCATAAACCATATTGCCTTTGTTCACAACAATCATTCGTTGGCAAATTTCCTCAATATCCTTCATGTCATGAGTCGTCAAAACAATGGAGACTTTCTTCTCACGATTAATCATCCTTAGAAATTCCCTAATCTGTTCTTTGGCAATGACATCCAGACCAATCGTTGGTTCGTCTAGAAATAAAATTTTGGGATCATGCAGTAAGGCCATTGCGATTTCCACTCGCATTCTTTGACCCAAACTTAATTGTCTAACAGGCTTTTCAATAAATGAGGATAACGCTAGGAGGTCGGAATAGTAGTTCAGATTTTTTTGATATGTGGAGTCTGAGAGCTTATATATGTATTTATGAAGATCAAAAGAATCACGAACCGGAAGATCCCACCATAAATTACTCCTTTGTCCAAACACAACGCCAATATTTTGAGAATTGCTCTGCCTTGCTTCATGCGGGATCGAACCAAGAACCCTTAGCTGGCCAGAAGTCGGAACCAATATTCCCGTCATCATCTTAATCATGGTGGATTTGCCCGCACCGTTTGGACCTAGATAACCTACTGCTTCTCCTTCCTTTATCGAAAAAGTGATATCACGTACCGCTACTTCCTCCGTATACTGCCTAGTAACTAGACTTCTCAGAGAGCCAACCAATCCCGAGAATCTTTTGTATTGCCGATAAACCTTTGTGATACCGTTTACATCAATGATGCTCATAAATCACACCTCGTCCACTTCAGTTAATGTAACACAACTCAATTTATTACAATTTCCACCATTCTTTTTAACATATTACCTTTTTGTAAAATGAAAAAATACCATGTTTATTAGATTATTTTTCATATTATAATTAGATATTTTTTCATGCTGCAATTCTTACTATCAATAATATATATATATATCTACTCACTTTTTGTGATATCCTTCAACTCAAATCGCGTTAGCCTTTATCAAAAGTCATCTCGGTAAAGCTAATAACGCTATAAGGTCGAAGTTTATCAAGAAATCCCCATTGACACCCCCTCCAAAAAGGGCTGTTTTAATAACGAACCAGCCGTTCACTATTAAGGAGTCGTTTCCTATGGTATGCCTGGCCCGATTAATGCTCACGTGCACCTCTTTGCAGATGGTAAACCGTTCAGTCTCTCGGTCAGTGAAGGCTTGTTGCAGTTTGCCTATGATCGGATATTGAACACGAAGTTTGGCAGAAACGTTTTGAAAAGACGCATGAAACGCAATGCGCTGACCGCTCTACATGCGGGTGTGACAACGATGCGTAGTGTGGGAGAATTCTTTTATACCGACGTTCAGCTGCGGGATGAGATTAATCATGGTGACTTTGTCGGTCCTAATCTGCTTGTCTCTGGGTTTTTCCTAAGTGTCACAGGCGGACATGGTGCTCCATTCCTGGCTCTGGAGGGCGACTCCCCGTGGGAAGCCAGAAAAAATGTACGAATCAATGTGAAACACGGCGTGGATCTGATCAAAATCTGTGTGACGGGTGGCGTGACGGATGCGAAAATGGTGGGCGAAGCTGGACGTTTACAGATGACGGTGGAAGAAGTTGCGGCGATCTGTAACGAAGCGCATAAGATTGGCCTGCGGGTGGCAGCCCATGTGGAAAGCACGGAAGGTGTACGCGTTGCGTTACAGGGTGGCGTCGATACCATTGAGCACGGTTCGGAGATGGACGACGAAATCATTCATTTGTTCAAAAATAATCCCAATGCCCTGAATGGCTACACCGCACTCATCCCCACCCTGCAAGCCGCTTATCCATCCGCCTCACTGGATACCAGCGTAACGAAGGTCAGTGCAACGGTAAAAGAAAATTCCAGACTCGTCTACGATTCCATGCTCAAAGGTGTGAAGCAAGCGATCGAAAACAACATCACCATCGGGATTGGCACCGATGCCGCCATGCCTTACGTAACTCACTATGATATGTGGAGAGAGATGGACCACTACATGAGACAGGCCAACCTGAACAACAAACAGATCATCGACATGGTGACTCGAACCAATGCAAAGATCCTGGGTGTTGATGATGTAACAGGGACGGTGGATATCGGCAAACATGCCGATCTGATTATCATGGAGCAAAATCCGCTGGAACATATTGAGGCCTTATCAGACATCTCTATGGTCATGGTCAAAGGAAATCTAATTCAAACACCATCTGTCACAAGAATCAAAGAAGTCGACGATGTTCTAAACTCAGTTTGGTGAGTTCAGATATGTAAACATAGAATTCATCAGTAATACGTAATATTTGCTTCAATTAAATACGCTTTATCTTTAGAGTTTAATAATTCAGGCATTATGCTTTGAGGTGCCGGAATATCTTCAACAAGTTCTCCATCCAAAAATAATTCAAGTGCTTCTTTCGCCATCAATAATGCTTCTTCAACTGAATCGCCACAGGTGATACATCCAGGCAAATCAGGAAATGTAACATTAATTCCATCTTCAGCAAAATTAAAAATTGCGTAGTATTGGTAAGTTCGAATCATACGGGACACCTCCTGTTATCTAAATTTTTATCAAAAACAGCAAAAAGCCTTTCGTATTATATTCTGAAAGGCTTTCAACTCGTTTAACTCTTCATTTCCCTCAAATATATTGTTATAAGATTAATCATTCAATCCTTTGCCCTCCAGGATCGGCTGCATGTACTTCTCAATTCGTGACACTTTTGTTTTGGATTGCTTCGGTTGTGAGAAATAATAGAGATAGGCCCGCTGCCGTCCTGGTGTGAGTGCTTCAAATGCATCTCGAAAAGCAGGATTTCCATCGAACTGCTGCTGAAGTTCCTCAGGGACGCTATATTCGGCAGTCTTTTTCATTTCCACTTGCAGTCCGGCTTGTTCAACCTCAATCGCTTGCTGAATATAGGTTTTGATCATAGCCTCCTGCTCCACAATCTGCTCCAGACTGGTGAAGCGAAGCTGGCGTTCTGCCTGTACATTCTGCGTTTGCTGGACCAAAATGCCGTGTGTATCCTTCAGTAGAGCACCTTTGAAGAACAGAATGGCGACGTACTCTTTGAATCCATGGATGAGAACGATGTTTTTTCCATCAAGCATATAACAAGGATGCATCCATTTCATATCCTCTGTCAGGTCAAAATCTCGAATAATCTCTCTCAGCTTCGCGGACTCTTCCTTCCACGATTTTAGTTTCTTGATATAGCCGTCAACTTTGCGATTCCCACTTGTATCCGTCATGGAGAAATACCTCTCTTTATCTCATGTTCTTATAGGTTCAATTGTACTGGTTTTCAGTGGATTGTACAGCGTTGCTTACAGAGCTTTTATTGACCTTTCCACTTGAATATAAACCTTAATAACAACAAAGACCATCCTGTTAGATGTCCCATAATCTAATCCAATCTCATCTAATAAGTTTCAATCGACAGTTTACAATACCCATAGTAAAATAATGGAATGTCTATTGTCATAATTCCAACATATGAAAGGATGATTTAAATGAGAGAGTACACAGTTGTTCCAGGTCCGAAAAATGTTCAAGTAAACCGAGGTGATACTCAGGCTGCTGTTAATTTATTTTCTGATATCATCAATCACAAAGCACAATCCGGATGGATCTATCAATCGATGGAGTCGCTAGCCGTGACCGAGAAGCCTGGTTGTCTCCAACAACCTGTTACAACGCATCATTATATGCTGATTTTCTACAGAGAGATTTAATAATCGTACAACAATCATGAGAAACTCAGAATCTGAGGAACTGATATATAATAACATGCCATCCGAAGAAGAACTTATTAGACTCTTACATACACATCATGAAGAAAACGATCCTCGAAGCAGTTTCTATATAAGAACTCATGTTATTCCAGAAATCGATTGGTTGAAGTCTTTACTCAACGTTACACTTGCACTATTCACAGGACTAATCATCTCTATGATCTGTTTCTATCTTCTAAATCTATTCATTCCAGTAAATGCTTTGCTAGGTGCCCAGATTGTTTTCATAACAAGTATGTTCTTCATCGTTCTACAACGTGCTGGAGCAATCCTCATATGGAGTATTAGAATTTATCAACGTTTTGCCCCCATTGAGGTGAGGAACAAATGTCGTTTTGAACCAAGCTGTTCTGTGTATATGACTCAAGCTATTGAGAAATACGGGGCGATTAAAGGTCTTTCCTTGGGCATCCATCGTCTTCGCAAATGTAATATCAACGGTGGAGGATATGATTATCCATAAAGCAAAAAGGTCCATAGACGATCTATATTATGGGCCTTTCTTCATTCCGGTATTTAACTTTTATTATCGCTTCATATAATACAAGATTTATAGGAGGACCCTTTGCTAATAAAACAATTGCTTCATTATTATTTAAACTGTCTTAAATTCGAAAGCTATTACTCTATACATCTTAAAGAAGAAGAACTTGTACATTCGCAGATATATCCTGACGATATAGAGGACATTATTACACGCTATGAAAAGCTAAGTGCTAGGTTGAAATCAGAGGAAACGATTCTGTTTGGTTATCCACTTATTAGAACAGTTCAAGGAAATAAAACTTCATATATACCATTATGCTTATGGAGTACTTCAAGCTTCTTATCGAATCGAAACCTCTTCAAAGCTGACTATGTCGGATTCCATCAAGAGATCTTCAAGCTTTTTACAGATTATAAATCAATGGATATGCTACAGAAATTACATGAACAATTTGTTTCTTCACCCGATGCTTTTTTACATAATCAGCAGAATCTTGAGAAGCTTATAGATTCATCTGAATACAACTTACAGGATATTATTCCAAGTCATGTGATCCTACTAGCTAAGAATACAACTGGCATTAATTATTTGATCTCAAAAGAGATTGAAGATGTTTTAACGGATAAAAACCAGCCAAGCGCTGTACTTAACAGCTTCCTTACTCACAGTTATTCCTTATCTGATTCAAAACCTGAGAGAACGCAGCTACATATTGTACCCAGTAATTATCCTCAAAATCTTGCACTTGCTGATCTTCAGCACACTATTAGCATCATTAAGGGACCTCCGGGAACTGGAAAGACGCAAACTATTATCAACTTATTGGCTAACCAAGTTGATCGCCTAGAGACATGTATTGTAGCTAGTACTAACAATCAGGCAGTTAATAATATCTCTGAAAAATTAGAAGGAAAAGGAATCTCAAATTCGTTTTTCGGCTTTGTACGCCTAGGAAATAAAACGCACAATCAAAATCAGGCGTTAGCAATTCAGACAGCGATTGAGCGTATGAAACAAGAAATGAATAACTTGTTATCAGACAATACTTACGATTCATATTTACATAACAGTCTTTTATTATTGGAGCAGATTAATCAGGTCGAACTACAAGAACAACAGATTATTGACTTGGAAAGCACCATTAAGCAACTTCAAGATTTAATAGGTGTTTTAAACAACCGATTGCGTATAAACCATCTGATGACTATGAAAAGTAATTTAGAAGCCCTTACTCTTCCCCATATGCAGATAGAAAACAGATTACGCCAGCTTGTAGATGAACCGTTACATTTATTTGGAAATGATGTTTTTCGTAACTTTCGAGCCTACATTGCAAGTAAACTCAAATTTTACATGAAGAGACGTATTAAAAATTATTTGCAGTCAATTGATGCTTCGCAATTGTGGGAGTATATCGATACAACCATGCCAACACATTCACTTGCTCTATGCGAAGAAATTATTAAGGTCATCAACCTCGAACAACGCTTGCAGCAATACCAGAATCAGCTTTTACAGTTGCAGGAGCAACAAAAAGATCAGTCAACAAGCTTAGCAATGTTGTATGCGAAAAAAAACGATATAGATCTTACGATTGTTCGCTCTCAGTGGCTCAGAAAAGCAAAACCCATCCTTTGTAGTCAGACGGAAATGAACAATATTGCCCAACTTATAACTGAACTCAGTGAAAAAGGGGAAATTAAAAGAACTTCTTTTGCCTTTCCTGCCTTTTTGAAGCTATTCCCTGTTCTACTCATAAGCAGTTTATCAGCTCGACGTTGTATCCCATCTGGGGCATCCATAGATCTGGCTATCATAGATGAATCATCTCAGTGCTCTATCGCAAGCGTTTTTTCTCTATTACAAGTTTCAAGAAGAGCTTGCTTTTTTGGTGACGTTCATCAATTAAATCATATTGTCACATTGCAAGATGAACATAGTAAATCATTGTTTAATGTGCATGCGAGTGGCATTGAGTATTCACCGTATTGCTTTCAAAGAGTCTCAGCTTTTCAAAGAGCAGCACATGCTTGTGAACAGAATGAACATGGTCAACACTTACTCAATTACCATTACCGATGTATTCCTTCTATTGTATCTTTTAGTAATCAACATTTCTATCGCGGGCGTCTACTCACGATGCGTCAAGAGCCTGAGCGGAAACCTTACCATACAGGAATCTTTTCAACGAATGTATACGGGAGAGCTACTGGTACTTCCAACGATCACGAACTGAAGGAAATCATATCCATCGTTGAAAGGTTAGAACAGAACGGTGTC
Source organism: Paenibacillus sp. UASWS1643 (assembly GCF_008693195.1). NCBI lineage: Bacteria > Bacillati > Bacillota > Bacilli > Caryophanales > Paenibacillaceae > Paenibacillus > Paenibacillus sp. UASWS1643. Next base: position 104,050 of record NZ_VXKZ01000111.1, on the reverse strand, counting down.
AAAGAAATTGGTATTGTCACACCATTTGGTGCACAAAAAAAGAGATTGCTGCAAATGTTCAGACATAAACCAAACATCAAGGTTGGAACTGTCCACACGTTTCAAGGTGGGGAATGCCAAGCTATCATTTTCAGCACTGTTATCTCCAGTGGTTCAACTGCTTTCCAGATTGATTTTGTTCAAAATAGTTATCGTTTAATAAATGTTGCATTGACCAGAGCACTTGATTATTTCATCCTTGTTGGTAACCTAGCCGAGATTGATAATGGTCAGGGTTATCTAACAAAATTAAGTCAATATATATATACAATAGAGGCCAATAGTTTCCATCGTCCTGCTATCATGTTATCCATTGAATTCAATCAACTCATACGTGAAGAAAGTCGAAAAACTTTAATGCATCAGGGAGAACGTATGATTTATAACAAGTTATTGATATTTCTCGAAGGCATGCCCTTCATTGTATTTCCCAAAGTGCCCATCAAAGATGTACTCTCTATTCAAATTGGATTAGATACTGAATTAAAATCTTATTATTTCACCAGTCATATGGACTTCGTAATCTACGAGAAGGATTCTCTCCAACCTTTATGTTCCATAGAATATGATGGTTTCTATCACAGACGTGATCACAAAACGATAGACAATGACCGAAAAAAAGATACGCTTTGCAGTTATGCTGAATTTATGCAGTTTCGTATTGCTTCCAATGATGAGAGTGAGGGTTGGGATAAATTAAAAACCTATCTTCATTCTTTCAATTAACTACCCAAACTAATTATTCCTCCTCTTAAATTCATACAAAAACAGAGAGCACGAAGAAAAAAAAATAAACTTAAAAAATAACTGATGCCCCAAACGGATATCAGTTATTTTTTAAGTTTATATATGGTTAATTCTCTTTCTTTACTTCTTACATGAACATCGCCAGCAACGGTTATAAATAATAGTCGCATCTTTCGCCTCGGTCATTGCATCACCTATTTGGATCAAGCAGTAGTTCACCATCTATAGTCTAATCTGTCACGTTCATGCACAGATTCGTACCAAGTAGGCGGAAATAGTGATCCTAGTCTGTGGCTTTGATCTTTAACGTGAAGACAGCCTTCGGCATTCAAATTTTTCTATAACAAGAAATGACTTTCCAACACCCTCCAATAACACAATAAAGTTATACTGTATTGTCGGCTTTGACACATCAATCAGACTATCAGATACATTTTTAAACTTGCCAGAGTCGAATACATGTACTTCAAAACCATTTCCCAAAGTTTTTAACTTCTTCCTTATTCTCATAACTGTAGCCCACAGGATCAGAAAATACCATTTTTTTCGAAAATTTATTAAATTCCTGTTCTTTAGCAAAGGTCTGTACAGCTTCAGTTACATTACCGGCAAAACTACAAAATACGGGTGGTTAAAGGTCTTTCCTTGGGTATCTGCGTCTTCGGAAATGTAATATCAACGGTGGGGGATATGATTATCCATAAAGCGAAAAGGCCCATAGATAATCTATGGGCCTTTTCGTTCGATTAACATGTCTGGTTTAAGCCAGCATCCAGTAGTGACTGTGTCTCATCTTCCAACATGGAGGAAGCTATCATCATGAAGTCTTCAGCCCCAATTTCAAAGTGACCTTTACGAAATGGAACCCCCCAATTGCGATTCCCCCGTGTAAAACTAAGTTGGTCTAACAACGTTGCGATCTTTACTTCTCGACATGGAAGATAACAGAGATCTCGGCGAAAGGGTACAAAGGATTCCGACATCTGATATTGGTATATCCTGTCGTCGATAATCTGACCAATAGCGGTAAAAGCCTGAAGTGGCTTCCCTGTTGATATCTCTGTACGTGGAGAATAGTATATCATCCAGTCACCCGGGGACATCTGTCTCAACATCGCTGACTTACCATGGCACAGCTGTGCAAACCCTCCCTCTACAGCTACATTGACATGAGAAGCTGATACAACACCAATCCAATATCTGCTGTCTGCGGTTTCCAATGATTTCAATACTTCCGTTGTATTTCTCATCCTTCAACCAACTCCAATTCCTTTTGATCTGTGGTATATCAAAGTATAAAAAAACACTGCTGACAGGTGTATGTCAGTAGTGTTTTAAGATGTTTTTGGCTACTTCCTGTATTCGAAAGCGTAAAGATTCCGGCTCCAAGACCTCGATATCCCCACCCCAGCCAAGCAAATAATGCAATATTTCCTCCGGATAGCGGACACGAAAATGAAAAATCACACCATCCTCTTCCTCCTCAAATGCATCCATATAAAAATGAAGGGCCTCCATAACTTTGTCAGCAATTTCAGGTTTTGCTCTGATTAATACTTGTTCGTTACGGTCTTCAGGAGGTCGATAACTGTTTAGATCAAAATCCGGTGGCAAAAGGAATTGATCCTCCAGCACGGAAAGTTCAGTCATGCGTGACAAACGAAAATGACGAATGTCTTGCCGCAGATCACAACGTGCAATTAACACCCAATTCTCCTGAACCAGTGAGAGGCCATAGGGTGAAACCTCACGCATGTTATACCGATTGCCATCCGTTCCCGGCATTTTCTTCAGATACATAAAGCTGATCTTACGTTTCTCCAGAATGGCATTACGTATCTGGTTAAGGTATGTTTTAACCCTTGTTCGGGTTAAGGGTTCAACCGTATGAAGCAGTCGCATCGTTTCACGAACACGCGTGGATTCGTTACGAACGGTTTCTGGTAAAATCGCTTCAATTTTTCGTTGAGCCGACTTAGCCTGCATCGCGTATTCTGTATCCAATCTCTGTTCGATAAAATCAGCTCCCATGAGCAGGGAAACAGCTTCTTCTGCGGTGAAGCTTACCGGGGGCAGAAAATATCCTTCCATGAGGGAATACCCATGACCCGGAGCACCCATAATCGGAACACCAGCTTCACTTAATGCCTGGATATCTCGATATATCGTACGTACACTCGTCTCGAATTGAGCAGCTAAATCTTCTGCTCTTAACATCTTTCTTCGCTGCAATTCAAGCGTAATCGCAAGCTGCCGCTCCGTTTTGTTCATGTTCCAAGCCCCCACCGTTTCATCATCCAGACCTAACTTATTCTATCATAGTAACTTGCCCTTTCGTCTCTTGAATTAGTGCAATGGAACGTCTTACATGCCAGCCGAAGTTTTAATCAATCCAATAAAAAAACTGACACCCCAAAAGGATATCAGTTTTTTCTTCTACTTTTTAGCTACTTTTCGTCTATTTCCATCTATTCCCTATCTAATTTATACACAGTTAAATCTCTCCTACACTTCTTACACGTACAAGGCGAGCAACAAGTTATAGATCATCGTTGTTGCTTCCGCTCGTGTCGTTTCACTTCCTGCACGAACCGTATGGTCTGTATATCCATTCACAATCTTGGCCTGCACCGCTGCATCCAGTGCTTCCTGTGCCCAAGATGGCGTCTGCGATGCATCGGTGAAACTTGGTTTAGCGGATGTATTACCAGACATTCCGGCTTGTGCATCTGAACTTACTTTCAGTGCATTCGCCATCATGACTGCCATCTCGGCACGGGTAATCGTCCGATCGGGCTTAAATGTGTTATCGCCGTACCCTTTCACGATTCCAGCTTGCACAGCTGCGGCAATGTCGCCTTTTGCCCAGTCTGGCAGACTACCTTGATCTGCAAATGTCAGTTCAGACTCCACGGACTTCAATGCCAGCGCCTTACTGAGCAACGTAACAAACTCTGCCCGGGTAATCTTCTTCGATGGTTGGAATGTACCATCTGTGTAACCTTGAATCACGTTCATGCCCAACAAGCGATCTGCGTAGTCGGAAGCCCAGTGTCCACTCAGGTCAGACAGATTCATTGGTACATAGCTTGACACAACGAATGTACCCAGATGATTCACATTGGCCGTTATGCTTCCTGCTGCATTCGTCTTGCCACCGATAAACACCCAGCTCTGACGAGCTTCATTATAATAGTAGATTGCAGGTTGAGTGCCATTCGGCAGATCTGCCGAATCCACTTTCAAGCTCAATGCCGCCTGATCATTCAACGTTCTTCCGCCATTGCGACTAATCTGTACAGCTTGTCCAAGTACATTCAGGGAAGCTATATTCTGCAACTTGTCCTTGGCAACCACGGACACGTGCAACGTATCCTTGGAACCAATGGCTCCCGCTGGAGCGTTGAATTGTACGATGTCTTTCAATCCGGCTTGGACCGGCTGATTCGCTACCACCTCAACCTTCACCTCAGTGGATGAGTCTGATCCCGTTTCAGGGTTCGTTGGTGGGGTTGGAACGGTAGGCGTTGGCACACTCGGTGTGCTTCCCCCTGAATTCCCACCGGAGTTGCCACCATTACCTCCGCCACCATTGCCTGAGCGTGCTTGTACAGTAACGGTACGGATAACTTCCTGAGCTGCATTACCAGCGATATCCTTTACGTTATACCGAAGGGTGTAGATCCCTGCTGCTTGTGTGTTCACCATGCCATCCACCTGCACGGAACCACGGATGCCGACATTATCAGAAGCCTGTGCCCCAGGCTCGTTATAGTTGTCTCCCACGTTCAGCGTCATCTGGCTGCTACCTTGCAGGGTGATGACGGGAATCTCACGGTCTATTTTAATGACCAGAGGTAAAGTATACGTTTGTTCCAGATCATCGGTTGCTCGGAATAAAAGGTTGTGCTCCCCCGGCTCCGTTATCTCCAAAGGCGTATTCTCTGTATATGGTTCATACGTCTGCCCTCCATCACGAGACAACTCGATGATCGCAGAAGTAGCAGGCGCGTATACTGCGCTGGTTACACTGACGGTTACGGACTGGTTCATCCATGTATCCGTGTGATACGGCTGGCCGTCAGCGGTAGTCATGTTACTTTTCAACACCAGCGCCTGATTATTCGTGCCTTCCACAATGACAGTGAACGTTTTGGGTTGAGATTCCATGCCACGCTGCACGGTTGCCGTCAGTTCCAATCGCTCATTATTGTCCGGTTGCGTTAGCAGCTTACCCTCGTTATTCATTAGTTCCGGGTTGGAGCTGGACCAGCTAATGGTTGCACCATGCTTCCCTTCAACAGGAAGGGTAAGATCGGAATGGACCGCGTTCAGATCGCCCAGATCGATTGCTTGAAGCGTATCGGTTACCGCCTGTGCGTCACTGTACGGTGTAGCACTCATGAAGATTGGGTTGGAGTAGAACCACAGATCGCGATAGTTGCTATCGTTAATTTGATTAAAACGGGTCGTTGCATCCGCTGTTGTATTTTTCGGATCAAGCTGCGGTTCACCATTGACAGTCTCACCGGTTACGTTCATGCCCAGATTCGTACCGCGCAGGCGGAAATACTTGTCCTGGTCTGTAGCTTTGATCTTGTACGTGATGACATTGTAGCCCTCAGCATCTGTCGTCCAATCGTTGGACGTGAAAGTAGCCATTACTCTGGTAGAGTCATTGGTGTCTTTGGTATATGCGGCTGTACCCTTCTGGGCCTTGTCTGTCACATCCCCAGCGATGAGATCGACGTGATCCACCACGGGTACTTGTCCAGCGGACGTGCCACTGTTGATTGGTTTTTCATAGTTGTTGCTCGTGGTCGGACTCTTGAAGCGGATCTTCAGCTCTACTTCATCCCCTTCGGTCACATGAAGGTCTCCGCCCATCTCAACCTGAGCACCCGTTCCAGAAGCTGTGAAGTCCAGTGCGTTGATCAGATCACCGAATACGGAAAATGATTTCCCTGAACGCAGTCCATCCAGAACTGCCTGCATGCCTGCGCCCTCAACCCATGAATAGGTCTTAGCATATTCGCCCGGAAAATAACCACTGGAATTCGTGCCAATCGTCTTGAAGTGGTAATCCGAATTGCCATAGTTCCAGAAGTGACGTCCTTCTCCAAGCAATGCATCCCATAGTCCGCCAACCTTGGCGACCATATAGTCTACACCGCCGTATGTACGGTATTTGTATCCATCATCAGCGGTCGGATTAGCTACATTGTAGCTTGTGTTGTACCCTCCACGATCCGGTTCCATCTGGTTACCCAGCATGCCTTCGATACCAAATACCACTTGTGGAGCCAGATCGTTGAACTCACGGAAGTCCGCGACGGTATATTTGTTTTTGCCCCGTGAAGGGTGGTTGATCATCGCATAACTTGTCATTGGATAGTTCGTTGCGAGCCAATTGATGGCGGTTAAGGCATCCTGATGAGTCGTGTAAGCACGCTCTCCGTTCTGATCCCATTTTGTTACGTCCGCCGCATTAAACAGGTTCGCTGCGCGATTCGTGAAACGGTATTCGAATTCCTTGGCAGCGTTTAGCGCTTCGGTTGAGTTTGGCTCATCCGTAAGAATCCCCACCCCAACGTGTTCATGTGTCGGCATGTCCCATTCGAAACCGGAGAAGATCGTTTTACCTGCGTATTTGCCTGCATCCTGAAGTGCCTTGATCTGTGGTACCTGATATTCATTCATTCCCTGAGACATCGGTATTGGTCCACCCGAAATATCGTTCCCGTTGTGATCTCGCTTGGATAACCGCAGGTGATCCGTAAGGGCGATCCAGTCCAACCCATATTTCGTTAAACCCGCATCAAGCACGTTCTCCAGTGAAACCTGTGCATCATCGGACTCAAACGTATGTACATGCAAATCTCCCGTTTGCCAAGAACCTGTTGCCAAGCTGTTGATCGATGTGTTGTCTCCCGCATCTGCATACGTTATCGCAGCAGGGAAAGCTCCCATGACCATCCCTGTAGCCAAGGGTATAAGTGTAAGCATAGCGAGTATCTTCTTGCCTTTATTAGTGAACAAAATCGTCCCACCACCCGTTCTGATTTGTTGTGTCGGGAGTAAATATAAGAGACTTTCAGGGGCAGGGTCAACGGCCTGGAAGCATATATTTAAAATTTTACATATACCTTCATTCGTTCATATTCCGTTAAAGGTTTTTCTAACTTATCCTGACGAAGTCATACTCTATACTGCTCCATATTTGGAGGTGAATCTAGGAATAACGCTGCAAATAGGAGGAGATACAAAATTCAGAGATTGTTCACGATTCAGGAAAGTTCCACCACTGCTGTGGATCACTAGGAGGAGAACTGGTGTATGAGGAATGATAAAGCGGAGAAAATAATGAGTTTTGTAAAAAGATCAGGGTTACGTATACGCTGAGTATAGAAAAAAGCACCCCGGATCATGGGCATAATACGCCCTGAATCCGCAGGTACTTTGGGTTGAGCTGGATTTTGCTTCAGCATTTACATCTTTACTTTTGTGAACTGGGGATGAGTTGTTTGTGAAATCCGACCTATCTCCACTTTATATTTAAACTGGAAAAATACAATATATAAACCGATAATGTTGAAAATGGCTAACAACGCAAAGGACATTATTCATTGAAGGAGTTGTACACTTTTGAAAAGATTCTATCTAGGTTTTGGATTAACGATCACCATTATCATTGTACTATTATCAAGCTCTACTCCAACAGAAGCAGCATCGAAGAAAGTAAACTTAAAATTGTCCGAAGGAGGGATGTACTATGGTGAAGTTTTAAACGGAAAACCTCATGGTAAAGGAACCGCGAGATGGGAAGAAACCGAAGTTTACTCTGGAGATTGGGTGAGTGGTAAGCGGCAAGGAAAAGGCAAATATACATATACATTAGTTAAAGGTGGAGGTGTCCCCTTTGAGGATTACAATGAATCTAATATGGGCCATGGAACAGGCGAATTCACTACAAAAACTTACACCGGATCATGGATTAATGATACATATCATGGTAAAGGAAAAGAAATTACGCAATGGTTAGAAGTACAGTATCTTACTTCTGATGGTAAGGTTTACCCTATACTTGACAGATACATCAACACCATTAACAATGGAACATTCAATCGGGGCAAGATGTCTCAGGGATATTACGCAATCCACTCTTCAGATACTGTCTCACTAGGATATACCGATCCTACGACTACGATTGCTCTCAAAAATGATTATTTCAACGAAAAGTTAACCGGGGATAAGGACTTTTTTGACACGATTATCGATTATAAAAAGAAACACGGTTCTTCTGAAAAATATATTGGGATTAAACCATCCGAATTCTCCAAAGGTACATTAACTAGTGGCAAATTCACGGGGGTTACGCATCTAATCGATTATAGTAATTCAGTTAGTTATTCTAAACAAGTCATAATGAACGATAACGTATTAAAGGAGAATCACATAACATCTGCCGTCTTTGATAAAGATCGCAAGCAAATCATTAATGAATTCCTGCAAGCTATTAAGCCCTATTCAGTCAAAATCAATACCATCTCTGACGAGATTATGTCATTAAAAGACATTAACTATGAGGGAATGACTCCCTAGGTAGTGGAGGTCACAAAATGAGAAAAAAAGCGATGGATTGTGAGCATAGTCATTTTGATTATCATACTTTTCATGAGCGAATTGATGATGTTGTCCTCAGGAAAGGTTGGAGTTCTCAACATAACGCAGAGAGTTATTTCAGGTGCACCTCATGTTATCGTTCAAGGGCAGACACTGTCTTACCAAGGTAAGGTTCATTGGGAGGAAATCCAAAGTAGTATCGAAGAATATTCCGTAAGCGATGAAGGAACGGTCTTGTATAAAGCACTAGGCATCCCTGTCCCCCCACCTTGGATATATGTGAAAAAAGGAAACCATCAGGGTTTCCGATATAAAATCCCGCATCTTCCCTGGAAACTATAAAATGATCCGGGAATTTCACGAGCGGACATCAACAGTTGTCCGCTTTTGCTATTAATTTATAATCTCACTCGCTCAATGGTGACATGTCCTATGGTTCGGGTATCAAATACAATCCACACTATTGTTCCTCTCACATACCTTCCAATCCGTTAAACTGCCTTAGCATGGCGGTGAAACGTTCCAGTTCCTTATCATCCCATCTGGATATACGGTCATAAAAAGCTGACTCCTTCTCCTTGAGCGCAGCAACCGTCGATTGTTGACCAAGTTCCGTAAGAGACAGTAACACCCCGCGCCGATCCTTGGGGTCTTGCTCTTTGCTAACATATCCCGACTTTTCGAGTTGTTTGATTAATCGGCTGACCGAGCTGCGGTCCATTGCATTCACTTCTGCCAAAGCCGCGGCGCTTGTTGGACCATAGGAGTAAAGCCACCGTACCAGTTGAAAAGCGGCAGGTTGCAGATTCGCATCAAAACGCTCGGCAGACCGAACGTTAAGCGCATGCGAAGCACTGATCAGTGCATGAATCTGCTCACCCAGTGCTAGTTCCAGGGCTGCTCTATCTTTGGTTTGGTAAATGCCCTGAATCCTGGCTTTAATGTTACAGGGCTTGGACGAGAACTATAGTTTGCAAGTGTGCTTGAACGCATGTTAACCTTTTTGCACATTGGCGACCCGCGCCGGGGTGCGGATATCATTACTCGGTTGGCTGTGGATTTGAAGTATGGCGAGGTTTCGGGAGGATATTTCAATGTGGGAACTGGAGCATCTATTGTTTCTATACATCCTGGCGGAGATGAGGCCATGCAAAACAGACTGTGGATCGCTACGAGACAACTGATAAAAGATAACGGCGTACTGGATTAATTGAACAAGAACAGGGGTGTTCCATAAGCCATAAACATAGCTAGGAACACCCCCGCCTTTTTTCAGCAACTTAGATTGCTGCAAATACCTTGTCAAAACCTGCTTTCGACTTAGCCAATATTTCACTCAATCTTAGATTCGATGCCGATGCCAGTACTTCCTGAGCCACCACACCATTGTAACCAATCGCCTGCAGATTTCTCAGAAATCCACCCAGATCAATGACCCCTTCGCCGGGATACAAACGCTCATAATCCAGCAATTCTTCAACGGGTAGATCATAGGCATCATTAATATGAACATGAACAATCTGCTCTTTCTTCAGTTTCAGCAGATCTTCCATCGGTAAACCATTTGTATGCCAGTGATATGAATCTACCAGTAAACCTACGTTAGGCGCATGGATCGTCCCGATCCAGTCCAGCGTATCTTCCACACGCCAGATAAACGGATTCTTCCATTGTGTCCGCAAATGGTGGCAGCCAACAAACTCCAGACCTAACTTAATCCCGTAAGCATCCAAGATATCTGCACAGAGTCTCAAGCGTTTCGTAGCGGCGGCCATAAATTGCGCTGCCGGTTGATCCGTTGAGGGTAAAATATACGTGCAACAGCTGTAACAGTCCAGCGAAGCAGAAGCTTCTGCCATAGCGACCAACGATTGCAATCCCTCACGAAACTGCTCATCTGTCGTCCGCCACTCTACCGTCAGGCCCGATGAACCGATGATCACCTGATTGCTTTCCAGCAGATGTTGCGCCCGTTCTTTGCCATACGTTTCAATCAATGAGAGCGGATTCAAATCTACAGATCCGAATCCGTGCTTGGCCGCTTCTGTGATATATTGTTCATCAGACTCGATATTGCCCAGTCCCGCATTCGTTAACCCTCTAATCATCCCAATCTCCTCCTGTGACTCGTCTGGAATTGCAGCTTGTGTATCATTTTCTTTATCATTTTATAATAGCAGTACTCTCCAAAAAAGAAACCATCAAAAAAGAGCCGCAACAACGTTACATTAACGTCATTCCCGCTCTAACATCTCTATCTCACACTCTCCAGCGTATACCGGTTACGCGGAATCTCAAGACCCAGATTCTCCCTTAGCGTCTCATGTTCATATTCTGTACGGAACAGCCCTCGTTCTTGCAGAACCGGAACAACGAGCTCCACGAAATCTTCCAATCCATTGGGTACTACTGTACGAACATTGAATCCGTCTGCCGCTTCGCCTTCAAACCATGCCTGCATCTGATCTGCGATCTGATCCGGTGTACCAATGAACGATGTACGTGGGGTAGACGCTAACAACGCCACTTGGCGCAGGGTCAGCCCCTGTTCGCGTGCCTGCTGCTTGATCTTGTCCGTTGTACTGCGGAAGCTGTTGCTGCCGATCTCCCCAATCTCGGGAAAAGGTTCGTCCAGCGGGAATCGGGAGAAGTCATAATGATCGAAGTACCGCCCCAGATAGTTCAACGCCTGATCAATACTAACAAGTTCGGCAATTTCCTGATACTTCTGCTCCGCCTCTTCCGCAGTTCTACCCACAATCGGGCCGATGCCCGGGAAGATCAGAATATCCTTTGCCTGCCGTCCATATGCCACTACTCTTGCCTTCACATCCCGGTAGAACTCCCTTGCTTCCTCCAGCGTCTCATGCCCTGTGTAGACGGCATCCGCCGATCGGGCGGCCAGATCTTTACCAGATTCAGATGAGCCCGCCTGGAAAACCACCGGATGGCCCTGCTTCGAACGCCCCACATTAAGTGGACCCTGTACCGAGAAGTGCGCTCCCTTGTGATTCAGCGTATGTAGCTTGGCAGGATCGAAAAATACGCCCTGCTCTTTGTCTCCGACAAAGGCATCGTCCTCCCAGGAATCCCAAAGGCCTTTGACCACATTCAAATGTTCTTCTGCAATTTCGTAGCGCAGCGCATTGTTGGGATGTTCGCCTTTGCCAAAGTTCAGTGCCGATCCTTCCAGAGGTGAAGTAACCACATTCCATCCGGCTCTCCCATCGCTTAATTGATCCAACGAGGCAAATTGCCTCGCAACCGTGAAGGGTTCACTATAGGAAGTAGACAATGTAGCAACCAGCCCGATGTGGGAAGTTGCCCCGGCGAGTGCGGACAGAAGCGTCAGAGGTTCAAAGCGATTGAGAAAATGAGGATTGGACTTCTCGTTGATAAAGAGACCATCTGCAATAAAGAGCAGATCAAACTTCCCTTTTTCAGCGATACGCACCTGCTTCTTGTAGAATTCCAGACTAACGCTCGCGTTAATTGGAATATCCGGGTGACGCCAAAAGGAAATGCTGTTACCCACTCCGTTCAGATTAGCTCCCAACTTCAATTGTCGTTGCGACATATATATTCCTCCCTATGTTGTAGTGATGACCATTCAGTTCAAGTCCGCCTGTTTCACATTACTAACTCTGGCTGCCCAAGCCGCTCCCAGCAACACAATCCCTGTGAAGAGAAAAATAAACGGAATGCCGATCCATCCACCGAGTAAACCACCGATTAACGGTCCAAGTACAATACCGAACTGACTCGCCGTCTGACTCAGACTGACAGCCCTCCCACGAAAATCGTGATCAGCATACTTGATGATCAGCGCATTAAGCGCCGGATAGACTGCCGCAAAGAACAAACCATAAACAAATCGCAGGCTGCCAAAATAAATCAGATTCGTTGCTGTCATCTGCAACAGACTGCCAATTCCACCGCCAATCAGACCAATAAATAGTGTTTTCTCGTATCCGATCCTTCCACCAATCTTCCCCCATCGCGGCCCCATAATGACGGTTGCCACACCAATCGCCGAGAAGACAATCCCTGCACTGAGTGTTGCACTGCCAACATCTCCGCCAATCTGGACGACATAGAGCGTCAGCACCGGTTCGATGATGAGCACGGAGGTAGAGACTAAGAGAATCAAACCATAGATTCGCATCAAACCCGGCGTGGAAGCCGCTCTTTTCAAATCCCCTATGATCTTCGTTGGAACGATCGTACGAGTTTGTCGTGACTCCTTAACACCCAGGACCATTAGAGCCGCGAGCAATGTAATTACAGCGGATGCAATGAAACATCCCCGCAGTCCGATCCAGTGACTCAATACACCACCGGCAAGAGGACCAAGAATCCCACCCGCAGCGCTGGCCGTGGAGATCACGCCAAGTGCGTAACCCACCTGTTTCTCCGGAGTATTGGTACCGATCAGTGTAATCGAGGCGGGATGGAAACCAGCCATGAGTCCCTGAAAGACCCTCACCGCGACAAACGTATACGGATCATACACAAAGAAGTTAGCCAGATGTGCAATGCCTAGCCCCACTCCGGAACGGACCAGCATCAGTTTGCTGCCATATTTATCAGCCAGTGATCCCCAGAAGGGTGCGCATAATCCGCTGATCAGAAAGCTGATGGAGATAGAGATACCGGACCAAACTTCCAGACCGCTCTGGATACCAAGATCATTTTGCAGAAATATAGGAAAAAACGGAACGGACAGTGAGTATGCCATATGATTGAAAAACAGGCCGAACCACAGAATATACAGATTTCTCTTCCATTGTGGCATCTGGGCATTCTCCATACTATATAATTCCTATATAAAAAGTAGGTTATCATCCATATTAGGGTAACGTCATCGGAAAGTATAATAGAAAAGTTCAATAGACCCATTCAAGAATTAAATGAATGGGTCTATCTTATTGTAGATACATCGTATTTAATTATTGTCCTAACTGTGATTGATACTCGTATTCGAATACATGTTTCATAATATCCAATTCCATATTTTTCAATTCAATGATTTTATCCAGCATGACATCATACTTTTTGTATACACCCTGCTCCATGATGAATTGATTCATATACATGACCAGATTACGGAGTTTTAAAGCTTCGCTAACCAGCTCTTCTAACCTTATTTTTATCGAAGGATCAGGGAGAATGTCAAGTATGGCTTGAGCAAGCAGTTGTTTATGTTCGTAAAGCAGGTGAAAAGGATGTATAGCAAACGGCTGATTTTGCATCCCTTTCTTCTGCATCCCCAGCATATCAATCATCTTATCGTATATTTCACTTCCAAGATAACGGTGATCCTTTCTCAGAATACCGCGAACTTGATTAGTCTCTCCTACGTATTCTTTCAAAATATTCATTAGATCCTCTTTGGAGAACTGGAGAACCGTTTCATAATAATATTCACTTGGTTCCTTGTACTCATCTGTCTTTTCAATGGCCCATATTCCGTTTAGATAATCCGTAGACCATTCAGCATCGAAATTCGAATCTTGAATAACAGTGATCTCATCATAGGGAAGCCATTTCTCACCGTAGAATCCATCCCAAAAATCATGACACAAAAACTCTTTACGATCCGAATCGAATCCAGAGATGAATACCTCATGTTTACCACCACCAGGAATATTTCTCAGGAAATAAATATAATTATTCTTTTGAATTAGTTCCACTATAAAATCTTGCAGTTCCCACTGTTTTAAAATCATATCTCTATCGTACACCCTTGTAATCAACATGGGGCATGTCGACATTTTGAATTTGTGCCAAGGATAATACTGTGAACAGACGTCCAATCCATAGCCCCCCTCATCATTGTGATGCAGGATGACCAATAGAAAATTATGATAAATCCAGCTACGTGAACGCTTGTCCAAGTCCAGCATGGAAAAGAGACTCGCGTGATGTGGGTAGGTAGTCATTAAAGGCTCGTTCACTTGCAATTTTTTAATCATGACTGATCTCCAATCCTGAGCAATTTATTAAGTTATGCTTCTCCAGTTCATGAATGGCTTCCAGCTTGCTTGTGAATTTTCTCCACTGATTATGTGTCATATTCTCCCGATATACTGCCTTCGCCAGCACATTACGTAACTCACTCCAATGATCCTGTATTGCCTGAGCAGCAGAAACAAGATCGGTATGATGTTCATATAACCGTTGCATACGATAGGTTTCGACCTTTTTGGCATTCACAATGTCTACAATGGATTGTAGAACAAGTTCAGCATAGGCCATATCAGGTGAATCTTCTTCATTGAACTGATACGTCTTCTGTATGAAGGACAGAAGATGACTCAGTTCCTGATTAATTTCTCCTGGTGTAACGCGCACATGATCAATAAACATGTCACGCAGTTCTCCCAGCATGATGTTGTTTCTTTCATGTGAGACAGTTTCACAAGCTGAAAATGCGTAGAACGTAGGTACTTCTTCTTCCTCCATGAAATGCCGTACGAATCCTTCATAAGCTTGTACAATATCATTCATAGGCATCTCCATCGGTTGATACGTGAGATTGTCCCGATGATCATGTTCTATTACATGGAACACTTGCCGCTGGAGATCATACCCATAGATTAATAAGGAATGAGGCCAGTGGGTACGTAAATACATGTCTTTGCGCAAGGACTCGTAATAACAGTCCACTCGGATAATTACTGGGCGGTTCAAATTAACCGCTTCTATAATCTCTTTTCGTACATCCTCGCTGTAGGTCTTCGTTTCATAAGTTATCCCCATACGCTCAATTAGCTGGTCATCTGATAATACAGCTTGATACTCTAATCGAAGTATGCCCTGATGTTCATCGAATCTATAGTGCATTCGGTCGTTGATCATCACAGACAGTACACCAATAGAATAGAAGTTCAATACGGGAAAGAGTGAATTATAGAAGCAGTTTTTGTAGAAAACATCATTAAATGGCTCTATTCCTGCGATGATAACTATTGGCCTATGGGAATGATGTAATATAAGATGATTCGCTTCCGCCGTTGCCCCGACTTCCTTGGTAAATTGCTTCATTGCACCATCTGTCTCTGGCATATCCTGCTCTTCAAGCTCTTTTTGAGAGTTATGCTCATCCGCTTCATATCCCTTGTTTTGAAGCACTTCAGCCAGTGATGCAATAGTCTCATGCCGCATCACTTCATCAGCAGTAAGCGGAATACTCTGCCTCTCCATATTCGCCTCAAGTTTAATGACATTCAGTGAATGCCCTCCAATTTCGAAGAAGCGGGCATGAACGTCAATCTCTTTCAATTGCAACAGATCCGACCACAATTCGGCGAGCACCTGCTCTAATGCATTGCGTGGAAGTGTAATATCTGTCCCTTCTCCCTGTAAGAGCAAGGGATCTGGAAGAGCTTTTCGGTCCAACTTCCCATTGGCCGTATATGGCATATGATCCAACATGGTGTATCTGGAGGGCAGCATATATTCAGGCAACTCTATCAGCAAAAAAGATCGCAATTGCTCCTGATTGATACTTTGGCTCTCCGTTACTGTGTAATAGGCACATAACAGGGACTGCCCATCCTGATCTGACCGAACTGTGACCGCAGCAGCCGAGATAGCCGGGTACTGGAGCAACCTGTTCTCGATCTCCCCGAGTTCAATCCGATAACCACGTATTTTCACTTGAAAATCGGAACGACCCAGATACTCCAGATCTCCATTATCATTGAGACGTGCGAGATCTCCTGTTTTATACATATAAGCACCTTCATGAAAAGGATCCTTTACAAACCTCTCGGCCGTAAGCTCAGGTCTGTTCCAATAACCTCTGGCTACTCCATCTCCTGCGATGCATAACTCTCCCGTTGCTCCGATTGGCATATGCCGATGCCGCTTATCCAGAATATAAATACGGGTATTGGCAATCGGATGACCAATCGAAATTGTCGCCGTAGGGGAAAGTTCCTTAATGCTCGACCATATTGTTGTTTCTGTGGGTCCATACATATTGTAGATGCGGGCAGAGGTTATCCCCGCGACCTCCTCATACAAGGCATACGGTAGAGCTTCCCCTCCAATCATCAATATTTGAATCATGCTCCATACCGGTGAATCGACTGTAAGCCCAATCTGAAGCATTCGCAGTCGAGAAGGAGTTATTTGAATTAATTCAATGTTGTGAGTAACAATTAGATGCGCAATACGGCTTGGACTTAACTGATCCTCCTCTACTGCCATGATCAGTGTTAACCCGTTAGCGAGTGCCCCGAGCGTTTCCAGTACAAAGATATCAAAGGAAAATGTTGTGAGGGCGAGAATTCGTTTGCCAGCTTCAAAAGAAATGCTGCGGGATACACCTTCCACAAAGTTTCTTAGTGCCCGATGTTCAATCATGACCCCTTTGGGCCTGCCTGTAGATCCGGAAGTATATATCAAATAAGCCAACTGCTCCGACGAAACAACTGGCAGTGAGATATGTTGGTCATCCCATTCTTCCATGCGAGAAATATCGATTATTTGGCCTGTGTATATGAGTGAGCCGATCAGATCGGGCTTCGTTAGCACAATCGCAGCCTGGCTATCCTCCAGCATGAACTGCAAACGATTATTTGCATATGCAGGGTCCATCGGCATGTAAGCAGCCCCCGCCTTAAGTACACCCAGCATAGCCAAGAGCATGTCTTCCGATCGGGTTAACAGAATTCCTACAATAGCACCTGATCTTACTCCCTGAGCTAACAGGTATTTCGCAAGTTGATCTGATTTGCAATCCAAGCTTCGATAGGTAAGAATATTATCTCCGCAGATCACTGCGGGAATATCCGGCTGTTGCGCAGACCAAGACTGAATCACCTGGATGATTGAACGAGCTTTAGGAAAACGTATCTCCGTATCATTCAGATGTTCAATAACCTGGTCTTCCTTGCGCGAGAGCATCTTTATATGATGTAATCCCTCATCTGGATGGGCTGTACAAATAGAGAGCACACGCATCACGTGGTCTACAATCTGTTCAATGGTTGCTGGAGAATATAATGCGGCATTGTAATTCATGCGTAGCGCCAGCCCCACTTTAGACATTTGAAGTGAAAACACCATATCGGCTAGGGGGCCTGTTTCCTGTAGATTCTCCTGCATATTGTCCATACGAACCACAGTGGCCACCCTTGGCAAGTCTGTCCCTTCATGACCAAGCAATTCAAGAATTTTCTTCAGTGAAAGATGGTTAAACTTTTTGGCTGCACCCACAAGGGTCCTGAGCTGAAGAACAAGTTCCTTAAAAGAACACTCTTCACCAAAATTGATGCGAATAGCACGTAGTTGACTTGAATTTGTTGCACCAGACGAAGCGGGAATACCTACAGTTATATCGTCATTGTCCAGATAACGGTGTAACACGTATGTGACACCTGCCAGAAGAAGAATAAATGCCCCTGCTTCGGTGTTCCCGGAAATGCGAAAGATTTGTTCTGAAACAGGTTGAGGAAATGCAAGTTGCATCTCCTCAAACACTTGCTCACCCCATGTTCCCCTCGTTTTATCACCAGGGAACATACTGAATTGAAGGTCCCCTGAGAGATGGTTTAGCCAATATTGCTTCTCCTCTTCGAACTTTCGGCTCGATAATAGCAAATTTTGCATGAATGCACCTGGCTCTGCTGACAATTAGCACGCCTCCCATTCTCTTTGGGATCAAGAATAATCAGATTAGGTTGAGACCTTTTTTCTTTGCCATCTTTTCTACCTTGCGCAGCATAACAATTGAGATGATTGTATACGAAATGGCAAAAAAGATAAGGATGCACCATTCCATCCAGATCGGTGCAAGGGGCACCCACTCTGTTTTGAAACTGTAATAACGCACCATATCATACCCCCAGGTATAAGGCAGGAGATATGCAATCCAACGAACGACTGCAGGAAACTGGTCCACTGGGAAATAAGCACCTGCTACAAATTCAAACATGATAAACAAAATACCCACAATGGATGAGACCTGGCGGTACAGAATCCCCAGTAGTGCAATCATGACGCCAAGCGCCATTAATGCAACGATGACCACAAGGCAGGTGACTAGAATCATCATGGATTCAGCAAAGTTGAGACCTGCGTACAGAACAAGCAGGATATACATCGGTATGAACACAATGACATTCATTAATGCACTGGCTACAACCGTCCCTACATAATACGCATAACGAGAGATTGGATTGCAGTACAGATACTCCAATGTGCCGTTATGGAGATCGTTCGTCACGGCGCCGAGCGGAGCGTTTAACGCTACTCCGTAGAACAACCATACAAGTATTGCACCCAGATAAAAGATAAACAGGTTATCTCCTTGAAGTATATTCTCTCCCTCGTATACAACAAACGTGGACATCAGCAGAAAAAAGAGTACTCGTAGACCCAACTGTAGGAAGTTACCGAAGAAGTTGGGCAGATACCTTACAGCAATCTGCAATTCCTTCACGGTTGTTGCCCACACGACGGTGAAAAATCCGGTAGGTTTACCTATCGCTTGCAGCTTTAGCGTTTCCTGACCTGTCCCGGTTTTAGCGTATTCGATACTCACGATTCTCTGCCTCCTGCCAATGTGTACTCTAAATTCTCATCAGACTTCACATAGAGCTGAACAAACAAATCTTCAAGTGTTAGTTGTCTATGCTGAATGGTTGTATGGATATTTCCTTCTTTTAATTCACTAATAACCGCGCCCATCCCGTCGTACAGGTTCGTGATTCCGAAGGAAATCGTGTCTTCCTCCTCACGAATAATTGTGGAAGCTACCTCCGGCAGAGCAGTGATTCGCTCCTGAATGGAAGGGGGCAAGTCTGCTCTGGGAATGTCGATGAATTCGACTGCGCCCAGATTGGATTTTAGTTCGGCAATTGTACCTGTTTTAAGGAGCGTCCCTTTGCGCATCAGGGACACCCGGTCCGTCATGTCTTCTACCTCAGTCAGAATGTGAGAGGTCAGAATAATGGATTTCCCCTCATCCCGCACATAACTTTTAATGAACTCACGTACACGCCTCGAGATCACGGGGTCCAGGCCCTTGGTCGGTTCATCCAGATATATCACTTCAGGATCATGCAGCAAGGCTCGCATAATGACAACGGTTTGCTTTTGGCCTCCCGATAATTGCATAAATTGCTTGTTCAGATGTTCCGAGAAATCCAGATACGCACTTAATTTGTCAATCTGGTTTGAGATCTCTTGTTTGCTAAGTCCGGTAAGTCTTCCAAAGAATATCAAGTTCTCTCGAACAGTTAATCTCGCATAAGCAGAGCGTTCAGTGTCTTGACCCACGTATCCAATTAGTCTCCTGATAATGTTCGCATCGGTATCCAAATCGTAGCCGCCGATATTGACAATTCCGGAGTCCTTGGTCAACAAGGTCGCCAGGACTTTAATAAATGTTGTTTTCCCTGAACCGTTGGTGCCCAGAATTGTGTGGATCTCACCCTTGCGAAGCTCAAAGGACATGTTATCTAACGCTAGATGTTTACCATAGGACTTAGTGACGTTCTCCGCGGATAGTACTCTCACTTGTTTTCCCCCTTTATGTATTGCCTGTATTGCTGAATTCATGGGAGGGCGAATACGCTATTACAGCGTATTCGCCCCTAATGTAATCACTTTACGCCGACAGCTTCGTGTACCAGATACTCAGACAGTTCGTAGTGATGTCCAGTATCATCAATGATATGATTCATCCACTGATTTCTTTCTTTAACAGGTAACTTTTTAGTTTCAAAGATGCCCTTGAGCAGTTCCAACGCTTCTATCATTTGCTCTTTGGAGGGTTTGTCCCCCGCATTTTCAACCTGCTCCTGAATTGCCTGGATTCGTTTGTAACGCTGAACAACACCTTGTTGATACTCTGCTTCATCCCAATTCTGGTTCGGCGTTGCCACTGCAATGGCTAAACATTTAGTTATGACTGTCGGTACTCCTTTTTTCTTCTTGCCATCCGCTTGAAACATGCTGATCAATTTCTGACGTTCCGCTTTTTCGCCAAAACAAAGCGAATTGATATCAGGACAGTTCGTTTTGGTCAATTTGTTCAGTACATTTTTGGGTCCCATTTCGATGGCAAGTGTGACACCGAAACGCTCAAGGTATTGAAGAATCCGTGTCCATTGCACAGGTTTGACCATCTGATCTGTCAGCAATCCCGGAATTCGCTCCACATCACCATAAGGTTGACCTGTAACATTGGATAGTACCGGCCATTTGAACATATTGTACGAATACTTTGCCAGTTCTTGACCGAGGCGCTCTGCATCTTCCGCCATCAGCGAACTATGAATGGGTGCACTGGACATTAGGGGAGTAACCTGACCATCGGCATCCAATACGGCTGCTTCGATCTCCTCCAGTACGTATTGATGACCGGATACGGCAGCTTGTGTTGGCGAATTATAACAGGAGACCACAGCTACACCCTGCTCGCCGCTGTATTGTTCACAGAGTTGCTCCACAATGGATGCGTCAATACCGTCCATAATGGTCATTGATCCTGTCCCCCGATCAATATGAAGCTGCATCATTGCACCACGCAATTTGGTGATTCGAACAGCGTCGGAAAATGTCATGGCCCCTGAACATACCAACGCCGAATATTCACCCATACTGTGACCTGCACAGAATTGTGGTCGAATCCCCACTTCCTCCATATATACTCTGAAAGCCGCTACATTCGTTGCCAGAAGAGCAGGTTGCATGTTCTCATTCTGATTCAGTTCAGATAGACTTCCTTCAAAACATAGTTTTGCCAGATCCACACCTGCAACGTCACTCGCTTCCTCGTACGTTTGCTTGGCAATGCTATATTGATCATAGAAACTCTTTCCCATTCCTACATACTGAGAACCTTGTCCCGGAAACAGCAGTGCTATTTTTTCCATGTCGTAACCTCCATTAATAGGGTTGGTATATTAATTATTAATAATGTTCAGTTCCACATATGAAGGAATTTTCTGAATATAGCTCATGTCGTGTTCAAAAATGACAAGGTCCTCTTCCTGATGGATTTCTTTGAATCCGCCAAATTTATAGGTCAGATACATCATCCGATTACGATCGGTCATTTTGAATTCAGCCCGTATCTTGACCCCGGCTTCTTTCGCCTGTTCCAGGATATAATTCATGAGAATCGTGCCTACCCCTCGTGACATTACACGGCAAGACATCAGCAGCAGCTTCACGGTCCAGTACTCCTCTTCCATCTCAAGCAAAGCGAGTCCAATTTTTCCATATGCTCCATACTTGTCTTCCAGTCCTGTAATGAGAAGTTTGTGATTAGGAGATTGACTGAGTTGTTCCAGATCTTCATAGGAATAGGTATACCCTGTGGTGTTCAGCTGATGAGTCCGCACCGTTAACTCTTCTGCACGCTGCAGATCATCTCCCTTGAGGGGAGAAATCGTAAATGTCATGCCAAGTGAAGCCAGAAAGTCATCTTTGGGACCTGTGAATTCCTCTTCCGCCTTATTACGGATCTCATCGCTTTTGTACATTAAACGGCGAAGTCTGGAGTCCTCTGTAATAAAACGGGGATTCATCATCTCCATATCGGGAATGTCCAGGTACTGGGCAGCATCTATGCATCGAACTTCAGCATGCTCAAACTGTACCTCTTCCAGCTCAAACATCTGATCATCCACAAAAGCAACCGTATTCGCTCCGATATTAATGGAAGTTATGATGGATTGAATGGAGCTCGACTTGGAATTCCAGTGGATCTGGGGGTATAGGAAATATTCATGAATTCCGAATTCCTCAAGCTTCTCCATGGCTGTCTGATGGTCATTTTTACTGGCGATGGATTGCAGAACTCCGCGCTCGTCCAGTGTCCGGATCACATCAATAATTCCCTCTTTCAAGACAACATTCTCATCTTCCAGAAGGACACCTTCCCAGATTGTATTATCCAGATCCCAGACGACCAGCTTCACCTTCTCTTGCTTTTGCTTGTCCATTACCGAACTTACCGATGGATCACCCATACCTGAACCCCTCCTTCGCATATTGTTCCAAACTATTGCTTCAAGACCTTCAGGCAGTCTATGCTGTCTTTCGTTCAATCAGTTCATTAATCTTGTTCAACGTACGGAAATTGCTCAGATCCATATCCTGGGTCTCAATCCGAATGTTGAATTCTTTCTCCAGAAACATCACCATCTGCATTGCAAACAAGGAATTGGCAAAACCCAATTCAAAAATATCCTCATCATCCTGAATTTCACGTTTGCGATAGAAACGACTCAGAAATGTTTTTACTTTGACTTTGGACTCCATGCACAGTCACCTCGTATAATTTATAGTCGATACACTTACAGAATCACGTGCTCAAAGAAGCCTTGACCGCTTTTTGCTCCTAACAATCCGGCATCCACCATCTTGCGAAGCAAGGGACATACTCTATATTTCGGGTCCTGATAACTCTCATAGAGTACATCCAATGAATGAACCACAGTATCTAGACCAATCAAATCCGCTGTGTGAAGCGGGCCCATCTTATGTCCAAAACATTTGACGAATATATCATCAACCTCTTCCGGTGAAGCTACCTGATCCTGAACGACAAAGGCAGCTTCATTCATTAGAAGATGGGATATTCGGTTGGATACAAAACCGGGAAGATCTTGTACCAGTATGGCTTCTTTGCCCATGGTATGGAGCAGGGATCTGGTTGCTTCAATCGTTGTATCCGAAGTGTGATAACCCTGAATAGCTTCGACTACCGGTTTTAACGGGACTGGATTCATAAAATGCACACCGATGACCTTGTCCGGCCGTTTGGTGATGGAGCCCACTTTTGTAATCGAAATGCATGATGTATTGACCAAATAAATGCAAGAATCGGGGCAATAGTTTTCAAGCTGTGCATAGACCTCTTTTTTCACATCCCATTGCTCAGGCACGTTCTCAATAATAAATTCTGCATCGCTCAGCGAATCATAATGTGTCGTAAACTCCACACGTGAGAGCACAGTATCCGGGTCTTCGGCATCAGCATCCTTGTTATAGAAGCCGGAAAACCGGATGTTGGTAAACAAGGCTGTTCTCGCCTGATCCAAAATTTCCTCATTCACGTCGATCAAAACCACGTTGTGCCGGGACTGCGCAAGGCTCTGCGCAACCCCTTTTCCCATGACTCCTGCTCCGATAACACCAACCTTCATCCCTATCAACGCCCTTCTGCAATCTGGCTAGAAATTGAAATTCACTTCTTCATCTGCAGCTTCATCCGTTATTTCCCTGACACGATCAAGTTCGATATCATAGATCAATGTATCCGGCTGTTCTGAAATGATCTCAAGAATCTTCACATAATCTTTGGCGATATGCTCTGCTGTGTTGGGCAAGAACAAGCTCGTATTATATTCCAAAATAAATTCGATCGTACCCTCCCGCTCAATCGCATCCAGTGCCAGATCAAACCTTGAAACCCCACTGTCATAATCGAATAATGTGCCTTTGAAAGCCTCAATCTCTCCGGTGTACATCCCTACATTTTGCAGTGCAAAATACACATCGAACAGGGGGTTCCTGCTCGGATCGCGTGTACTGTTCACAAGCTGTACAATCCGGTCGAATTGACAATCCTGGTGTGCAAAAGCCGATAACGTACGCTGCTTCACGTCCAGAAGTAACTCTCTGAATGAGTCATCAGGCACAGGTTCGTTTCTCAGGACAATTGTATTCACGAACATGCCAATGGTGGCATCAAAGTTACCCTGTTGGCGACCCGTTACAGGCGAACCGATGAGTATATCACTCTGGTTCGTATATTTATGCAACAGGACATTTAAGGCAGATAAGAGCAACATGTATAGCGTGGTTCCTGTACGTGCTCCGAGCTTGGCTATACGAGCAGTGAGTACGCCGTCGGCATAAAAAGTCATTTTGGCTCCATCATAGGTTTTTCGATCAGGCCGTGAAAAGTCTGTTGGAAGTTGCAGTGTGGGCAATGGCCCTTTCAGCGTTTCCAGCCAGAAGGCTTCCTGTGATTTAATCGAATCCGATTGCTGATAATGGTTGCTCCATTCCGAGTAATCCCTATACTGATAAGGAATATCCGGCAGGGGTGAACCACTGTACATTGACGTAATTTCGTGCATCATATTGTCCATCGACATACCATCTGTAACCAAGTGATGCACATCGAACATCAACAGATGACGACCGTCATCCAACGAACCGACAATCATGCGAATCAGCGGTGCCGCTTCCAGATCAAACGGTTGGACAAACTGCTTCACTACATCCTCCACTGCTTCCGTTCCACGAATGACATCTGGCAACGTTTCGATCGAAAAATCCACGTTCTCGTGAATTCTCTGAATCGGCTCTCCTTGTTCCCAGTGAAATGATGTACGGAACGATTCATGGCGCTGAATCAGAGTGTTGATATAACCATTCAACGTGAAAGGGTCAAAATTCCCCTCCATAATCAACGCCTTGTTCAGGTTATAGCTGATGTTGTCCGGGTCCTGAGTACAAAGGTAGAATATCCTTTTTTGAGCTGATGAAAGTGGATATTCTTCTTTGGCTTCTGCATGAGGAATGGACTGTTGTCCCACTGTTGCATTCTCCACATCGACCAGAGATTGCAGGTGCACTCCCAGTCCCCAGATCGTCGGATATTGCAGCACATCCGAAGGATTAACCTGTATCCCCGTTTCCCTGTATATATCCGATGCCATCTTGAGTCCAATAATGGAATCACCGCCATATTCGTAAAAATCATCATAGAGATCCATTTCTGTCAGTCCCAAATGAAGTGACCAAATCCGGGATAACATCTGTTCCATGGCTGTATATTGACCATCATTGCGGCCGTGTAACGAGACTTCTTTTTTCAGCGTTGCCTTTCTCATCTCCACTTCAGCAATCACGCTGGCACTTTGATCCTGAATCGTGTTGTATACTTCCTCCGACATCATCATTGGCATGTCACCTACGTAGGCCATATATTCCGAGTCATAATTCAGTTCGCCGATGATAGACCGATGCACTTTACGCTGAAAAGCCTGGTCAAAGGCCTTTAATGCAGACTTTGTTAAAACAGACTTGAACACCATGTCGTCATTTACGCCAAAATCTTTGGCCATCCCGGTCTCTTTCCAGGCCACCCAATTGATCGTTAATGTTCGTCCACCCCTGCGATTGCGATACGCTGCATAAGCATCCAGATAGCTATTCGCTGCTGAGTAATCTCCTTGACCCGGAGAGCTGAATAATGTTGAAGTGGTTGAGAACAGAACAAGAAAATCCAGAGAGTCGTGGGCTGTTGCCTGATCCATATTCCAGGTTCCCTGGACTTTCGGAAGCAACACACGGTTAAAGGTCTCCGCATCCTTGGACGCAAGGAATCCTTCACCAGCTACCCCTGCCCCATGAACAATGCCATCCACTTTGCCATACTGCTCTCTGATGTTCTCGATGAGTCTTGATACTTGTTGAAGATCACCTGTATCCACGCTGTAAAGACCTACTGTGGAACCTTTGTTCTCAATCGATTGTATCCATCTAATTTTGTTGCATTGTTCCTGATCCTTGTTATTCTCCAAAATGGCTGGCCATGTTTCCCGATCAGGGAATTCCGATCTGCCTGCAAGAATCAAGGTAACGTTGTGTTTGTTAGCAAAATGTTCTGCAAACGCTCGACCAATGCCGCCCATTCCACCGGTGATCAGATAGACCCCCTGCTCCTTAATGGTTACATCGGAGAGCTCAGCTCCCAACAGATCTGTTTTCCCAAACTCTTCCACATATCGTTGACCATTCCGATAAGCAGTGGAGTAGAAAACATCATCTGCATTCATTGCATTAAGCAAAATAGGAATAGCGGTGTCATCATCTATATCCATGACTTTGCATTCCAGCTGAGGATGCTCTTGTCCAATCGCTTTGCCCAAGCCAAACATCGTTGCATATTCAGGAGCAAGGTGTAATTCGTGGCCGCTAACTTCGTTAACATACTGGGATAACAGAACAATGCGCATTCGATTTCGCAATCCTGCACCTGCAATGGCTTTCGTGAGGTAAAACAAGCTATGCACACCTTGGGATAAGGCATCCTCCAGTTCCTTCGGACTCTCGGGTGCTGTATGACCATTTATGGTAAAGGTGTGAATAATCTGATCTATTCTGTGATTCTTCGTAGCCTTCAATAATTGCAGAAACTGATCCTCCGAACCATCGATCTGATAATGAACCGGAGAGATCTTCGCATATGTTGCACCAAGAGTAACTTCAATTACATGTGCCCCACGTTCAGTAAGTTCCCGCGAGAGACTGTCACATAACGGAATTGTCCCCTTCAAAAGCAAGACGGTTTGCGGATTCGGAATAAGCCTCTCAGGATTTTTCGCTTCCACCCAGCCAATGGTGTAATGCATTGTTGGTTCTTCCTTCTGCACAACGGATGATTGAACCGCAACTCGTTCGGGAATATCAATCCAGCAACGATTACGCTCGTAAGGATACGTTGGAAGATGGAGCCGGAAGGTTTCCTCTTCTGCATACAATCTTGACCAATCAATGTTGGCTCCCTCTGTATAAAGAATCGATATTTCCTCCAAGTGCTGATCTTCCCATCCGTGGTCGTTAATGAGATTCAGTACCCTATCTGATTTCTCGTTTAGTTCACGAAGTTTTCGTTCCGTCAATTCGCCAACACCAGGCTCCTTCGTCTCGGGAACCATCCGATGTTCAGATGCATAAGCAACGGGCGGTTTAATCTCGCTAAACGGGCATTCACGCAGCTTGTCCAATCGGGCTAACAGCTCTTCTTTGTCTTTAAAAGCAATGGCGATACGCAACTTGTAGTGTCCTCTTCCCTGAGCAGCTGTTCCGCACAGGCTTAACAAATCCAGTTCATCGTAACTATCGAGATAATCATGATAAGCTGCGATCAATCTGGACAGAGAGTCTTTACTTTTGGCGGAAAGAGGCAAAATATAAGGTCTGCGTTCCTCAGCTTGGACAAATGTTTGTACAGGGGCCTCTTCCAGGATAACGTGACAATTGGTTCCACTAATCCCAAACGCGCTGATCCCACAACGTCGCGGTCCTTCCTCGGAATGCCAAGTACGCAGACGGGTATTCACAAAGACCGGTGAATTGGAAAATTCAATCATTCGATTAGGTCGATTAAAGTACAGCGTCGGAGGAAGCTTTTTCTCACGCAGTGCCATAACCGCCTTCACCAAACTAATCACTCCAGCAGCCTCCGAAGAATGCCCCAAGTTGGTCTTGATGGAACTCACCGCACAGAACTGCTTGCGATCTGTGTAGCTCGACAGTGCATCGGATATGCCCTTAATTTCAATCGGATCTCCCAATGTCGTGCCCGTGCCATGTGTTTCAATGTAGGTGATTGTCTCCGGTTCAACTCCTGCATCCTCCAAAGCAGATATAATCACCTCTGTTTGAGATGCCGGATTAGGTGCCGTGATGCCTATTGAACTGCCATCCTGATTCACAGCCCCGCCTTTAATTACAGCATGGATCGAATCATGGTCATCCAATGCCTGCTGAAGTGATTTCAGCAGTACCACTGCAACCCCTTCTCCAATACCTGCTCCATCTGCTTCATCATCAAAAGCTTTGGAGCGATGATCTGTAGACTCAATGCCAAGTTTCATATTTTCATCATCCACCGGGCACAGATTAATCTTGATTCCGCCAGCCAGTGCATAATCACATTGTCCACTACGAATAGCTTTGCAAGCCATGTCTACAGACACCAATGAAGATGAACAGGCCGTATCAATAACCATGCTTGGACCCTTTAGATCCAATAAATATGAGATCCGCGCAGACATCATGGCTGTCAGATTACCCACCATGGAGCTTGAACCGCTCCCAGGATCAACTTCATATAAGAGACGTGCATACAGATCTCGCAAGGTTGCCGCATATCCAAGATATACGCCCGTTTTACTACCACTCAATCTGGTGCCGCCATACCCTGCATCCTCAATTGCAGTCCACGCAGCTTCAAGAAATAATCGCTGATTGGGATCCATAAGACTTGCTTCCTTGGGCGATAACCGAAAGAAACCTGCATCAAACTTGTCTATGTCTTCCAGATACGCGTTCTCGTTGTATTTCATCTGTGTCTGGTCATGACCTGTGAACGCAAAATGCTTGTCAATATCCACTTTTCTCGATTCCGGAAACGACCGAACCAGATCCGTGCCGTTGACGAGATGCGCCCACAGCTCCTCAGGTGTGGAAGCAAGCGGCACATTCACAGCCATGCCGATAATCGCAATATCTCCATCTCGTTCCGCCGCAGTACGCTTCTTGAGATGCATCGCTGGAGAAGGACGCTGTTCCTCCTTCTTGTTTTTTCCACCGATAAATTTTGCGAGATGATGAACATTCGAGTATTCGAACAGATCCGTAACATTAATGGCTCCTGGAAAAATCCGCTCAATCTCACTCTGAATTTTCATCAGCAGAATAGAGTCCGCACCTAGTTCAAAGAAGTTGTCGTGAATATCGATTTGATCAAAACCCAATATTTTTCTGCAACATTCGGCTACACGTTTTTCCGTATCACTAAACTCTTCGTTGAGACTTCCTGTCAAACTCACTTCTCCTGCTGGATTTGTCGCTGCACTCTTTGCTTTGGTCGCTTTTTCCTGCTTCTTTTTCTCCTTGAATAGTTCAATTTGCGCAGTCAGCACAGGAGATAGCATCACCCCTGATTTTTCGAGCAGGAAGACCCCACCGTTCTCATAATTGAGATAACCTACAAGTGCTCTCGGTACATTATGAGATAACACCTGCTCGAACCCTTCAAGAGCCTTACCGGTTGGCAGCGTCTTAAAAATGGTATCGATTGTGAACCCACCTTCGAGGGCCATACCGGTTTCTTTCCAGGTCGTCCAGTTCACCACATGTGTCCTTCTGCCGAGCTTGTTCCGATATTCCCCGTAGGCATCCAGATAAGCATTGGCTGCGGTATAATCTCCTTGAACGGCTCCGCTAAACATCGTTGCTACCGAAGAAAACAGAATAAAGAAATCCAGATCATCCGAATGGGTAACTTCATCCAAAATACGTGTACCCATAACCTTAGGATTGAAGATGCTTTTAAACTGGTCATCCGTACGATTCATTAATAAGTCGGATCTTCCGATTCCCGCGCCATGGATAACCCCCCGAATCTTCCCGTGACGTTGACGCAGCTCTTCTACAATTGGAACTATCTCTTCTTTTTTGGAAATGTCAGCGCTGTATATTTCAACGGTAGCTCCCATATTTTCAATATCAAGCACTCCCTGAATCTTTCGGCATAACGACTGATCCTGCTGTGCTTCCAAAATTGCTTCCCATGTTTTCCGGGGTGGAAAGGCAGTACGATTAATCCAGGCCAGATGTACCTTGTCCCTGCCAGCCAAATATTTGGATACTTCAATCCCGATACCTCCGGCTCCACCAGACACAAGATATATCCCTTCTGAATGAAGAGCTGGAAATTGTCCGTTGTTACTGTCCGACTCTGCAACAGGCTGGAGTGTACCGAATGACTGAACATACCGTTTTCCGTCTCGAATGGCGGTAAGGAAGTGATCTGTTTTTCTGAAAACAGACTCTGCACTCCCCTTGCTCCATAGCTTATCTTCCAGGTCGATAACTCGACATTGTATGTTCAGATGCTCCTTGCGTATGACCTTGGCAAGACCTTCTAGGGGTGCGAGCTCAGGTCTAAGAGCCTTTTCTTTGCCTGTGACATGATGGACACATTGGGTCAAAATCACCATATCCATATCATAATCAATACCATGTCTGTTCAATGAACGAACCAGATACAGCAGGCTGTAAACGCCGCGTTCCTGCGATTCATTCAACTCCACCAGATTCTGAACAGTAGTGTCGGAAGCAAAGGTAGGTGCGTAGATGACCTGTGACCATGATTTTGAATCCAAAGCATTGACTAAAGAATCAAAATCGACCTCTTTGGAACCAATTCGAAAATCAGTATCGTCCCTCTGTTCGAAGTAATCTCCCGGGCAAACCCTAATGACGTCCTTGCCCGATTGTTGCAAAAGCAATGCAAGGTCAGCCCCGACTTTATCATCAGCCGTAAAGAGTACAACTCTCTCGCTTGAATGAACTTCGTTATCCTCGTACTCTCCCTCAAGCTCATGCCACGTAAGAGAAAACAATCCGTTGTCAGGGTGGACACTCTCTTCTGCTGGTCTGCTTCCCATGTCAATCCAGCATTTCTGTGGATCAAAAGGATAACCCGCCAGAGGTACGGTCTTCGTAGACTTGCCCTCATACAGACGCCACCAGTCCACGGATGCCCCTTGCACGTAAAGAGTACACAGGCGCCCCCAGTCGAATGTAGCCTTATTCATCTGGTTCAATTCTTGTCTGACCTCTTCACTTAACGCACGAACGTTTTTCTGGGTAATATCATGTACCCCTGAAACTTCCCGATTGTCGCTGATCAGTCGGTGTTCCCCATAATGAAACCATGGTGCTGTGAACGTGTGAAAGTCTCCAGATATAACCTGGGTTAGCTTAATGCGCAAATCCTCCAAATGTTCAGCCAAAATGATTACTCGGTGAGCATAATGTCCGCGACATGCATTGGCTGTTCGACACACATCCAGTAATGAATACCTGTCAGGGAAGGCAGATACTCCGTCCAGATACTGTTTCATCAGGATTTGAATTCCATTAACTGATCCCGCAGACAACGTGAATGGATGAACACCCGTATGCCCATCATGCGTAACGGTCAGTGTGGCCTGTACAGGAGCTTCTTCCAGCACTATATGACAATTCGTTCCGCTCAAACCAAATGTGCTTATCCCGCATCTACGCGGATCAGCACCTCGCTCCCACTCTCTTAACCTTGTATTGACATAGACGGGTGAATTCCCAAAATCAATATTCAGGTTTGGATAATTAAAATGAAGGGAAGGCGGGAGTTTCCGATGATACAATGATAAAAGTCCCTTGATCAGACTGGCCATCCCTGCTGTTTCATACAGATGCCCGACATTGGTTTTGACCGAACCGATTGCACAAAATTGCTTTTTATTCGTATATTTTCGAAAAGCACGTTCCAGCCCCTGAATCTCGATAGGGTCACCCAGATTCGTTCCTGTTCCATGAGTTTCAATATAGGCCAGGGATTCCGGATGGATACCTGCTCGCTTCCACGCTTCCTCGATTACTTCGGATTGAGCAACCGGATTGGGGGCCGTGATGCCCATGGACGTTCCATCCTGATTCAAGGCGATGCCTTTGATTACACCATAGATGTGGTCTCCATCCTTCTGAGCCTGACGAAGCGGCTTCAAAATTACTGCAGCCACACCTTCACCCATACCGGAACCATCTGCTTCTTTATCAAAAGCTCTTGTCCGGTAGTCGGTGGATTCAATCCCAATCTTCAGAAAATCATTATCCACTGGCAAAATATCCAGCTTAACTCCTCCGGCAATCGCCATGTTGCAATCCCCGTTCATCAGCGATTTACAAGCCAGATAAACGGATACTAGCGAGGACGAACAAGCAGTATCCACTACCATGGTCGGTCCTTTTAGATTAAGCAGATACGAGATGCGGGTAGGAAGCATTGACGCGATATTTCCAGTCATCGCAATAGACAACTCTTCCGGATTAGTATCCTTGATCATTTCCTTATAGTTGTTGCTATTGGCAAATCCGGTAAAGACGCCGGTATTGCTTCCTGCAAGCCTTTGCCCGCCGTAACCGGCATCTTCGATGGCATGCCATGCCGTCTGCAAAAATAAACGATGACAAGGGTCCATCAGACTGGCCTCTTTTGGCGAGAGACGGAAGAACTTATAGTCGAATTGATCCACTTCATCCAGAAAAGCACCATCCAGATATTGAAGGAATTCGTCTGAATATCCGCTTAGTCTGAGGTACTCATCCGTTACAGATTTTCGATCAGATGGATAATCGCCTATGCAATCAATCCCCTGCTCAACAATGTGCCAGTATTCCTCCGGGCGATTTGCATGGGGAAATTTAAGGCTCATGCCTATGACTGCTATATCCTCTTGATGATTTGCTTCTTCCTGCTTCAGCAGATTGATGACCTGAATCCCCGTCACTTTGTCAATTTTGCCGGAGGCTATGTTTTCAACAACATGTTTGTAGACTTTCTCCACAAGCTCACTCCCCTGGCCGTATTTCATCCAAACGATGAAGAATGTCTTCGACAGATACTTCCCCGTCCTGCAACTTGTCCAGCATATGGCTTAATGAGTCATTCCAATCTCCGTCCTGCTCTTCTGATGCGGATGTTATCGGTGCAGCTTGCAGGATATGTTGCTCATTGCCTGCAATGTAATTGCTGAGTTTGTCTACAGTTGTATATTCGAACAGATCTACCAGTTTGATCTTATTGGGGAAATGCCGATCCAATAACTCATGCATCTGGCCCAACATGATCGAATCTCCCCCTAATTCGAAGAAACTGTCATAAATATTGATTTCACTGAACCCTAGTACCGAACCGAAGATTTTGGCAATCAGATCTTCAGCATCGCTATATGCTCCTTCTCCTGTCCTGCCATCCAGAGTAACTTCTGCATAACCGGTCTGGTTCTGAGTTTCAGTAAAAACAGTCTTCTCATCAGTAGCGAGGGATTTCAGGTCATCAGATAATCTCACAGCAACACTTGACATCATGCCAAGCAATTTGCTTTCACGATTGATCTCGCCGACGATCACCCGGTTCAAGGTCATTCCCATCGCACGATCCAGCCATGCAATGCCCTGCTCCGTAGGAATGGCGGAGAATACGCCATCCACATTGATACCGTAACGAACGCCCATCCCCGTATCTCGCCATGTGTTCCAATTCATAGTTAGGGTTCGTTTCCCAAGCTTGTTTCGATATGCAGCAAATGCATCCAGGTATGCATTGGCAGCAGCATAGTCCCCTTGGCCCGGAGCAGCAAACACCGAAGAGATCGTGGAAAAGAGCAGGAAGAAGTCAAGATTATCCTCAAGCGTGACCTGATCAAGCGCCCATGTTCCTTGGACTTTGGGACCTGTCACCGCTGAGAACTGTTCCTCCGTCTTGCGCATCAGCATGCCTTCACCAGGTACACCGGCACTGTGGACTACGCCACGAATGGGACCGCAGGTATGTCGAAGTTCATCAAATACCTCACGTAGCCTATCCAGATGCCCGATATCCACTTGATAAAATGAACATGACGTTCCTTTCTTCTCCAGATCCATCACCCGATTTATTGTCTCGCACACTTCCCTGTCTCTGTTCTGATCAAGCCATTCAGTCCACTGGTCACGCGTCGGAAAAGGTGAACGGGCAAGCAAAGCAACATGTCCTGCTCCCTTGTCAGCCAAGTACTGGGCAACTTCCAGTCCAATGCCTTTCGTGCCGCCAGTAATCACATATACACCGTCATTTTGAATTGCTGGCGAATGGCCGATCACCGTTGTATCGTCCAAAGTCTCGAACTGCTCCTCATAACGAGTACCTTCCCGGTAAGCAACAAGATATAAATCAGACTTTCGGCCAATCTCTTGTAACACATCTTCAGCAGAGACAACATCATCCACG
The DNA here is from genome assembly GCF_008693195.1 of Paenibacillus sp. UASWS1643. NCBI lineage: Bacteria > Bacillati > Bacillota > Bacilli > Caryophanales > Paenibacillaceae > Paenibacillus > Paenibacillus sp. UASWS1643. Next base: position 70,050 of record NZ_VXKZ01000111.1, on the reverse strand, counting down.
TCCAGAAACTTGCAGGATATGCCCATCAATTCCTGACCTACAACCCGTCCCATTCCCATAAAAGGAGCTTGTTGCGGCTGAAGGACACGTTCATTGCCTGTCACTTCGTTCACATAATCAGATACCAGCGTAAGGCTCAGTCCGCGTTCATAACCCACATGTGCCAGTGCCTGTGCAAGATACATCAGGCTGCGAGCCCCACGCTGCTGGGTCACCTCTAATTGTTCGATACTCTCAGGAAATACTGCTTGCTCAGTTGTTGACATATGGATAATATGTGTGAATTGATACTCAGATTGAAGATCGGTTAACAAATCCTCATACGCCTGTTTATTTGAATCAACGCCATACCATCCATCGTCTGGAGTAGAATCCTTTTGAAGTCCAATCTCTACTCTTACAACCTTCCGACCCGCAGCTAGTAATCTCTCATAGATCGATGCCGAAAGAGCAGTTTTTCCTGTGAACAATAATACATCTCCAGATTCGGATGACATCCATGATGTCCCATCGGTGGATGGCGTGTTAACCCAACGAATAACATGAAATGGTTGTTCCATATGTTCCACTTTTACCGGAGCGATGTCGGGTATGTCCAGCCAGTGTGTCTTACGCTCGAAAGCATACACCGGGAGCCGCACTTTACGAGGTGCCTGTCCGTCATTCCATAATAATGGTGGCAAATCTGCGCCCGCCGAATACAACTCATTAATTTTGACCTGCATGGATTCGTCCCTGTAGAGGCCGTTCTTCCACGCTAATGCGACTTCTTGAATTTCGGCGTTCAAATTTTCCTTCTGAACCAGAGTAAGATCATCCGGACGTCTAATCCCATCCGTACCTGATACCAATCGGTGTTCTCCATAACGATAGAAAACCTTGCCTGCTTCGCCCAGTTCAGACTCCCAAAAGTAGAGCCGGTTCAATTCATTCAAACGGGAAACAAGCTCCATTGTCGTATTCACTGCAAAAATTAATCGATGCGGATAATGACTGCGCCCAGCTTGGACCGTGTAACAAATATCCTGCAAATCCATTTGTAATAATTGCGGACCATATGCAACGTACCTTGTAACAAGTTGCTGCAAGCTCTCACGTGATTTGGCCGAAAGCATGAACATCTGTGGCCCAACGTGAGGAACATGGTCAGACAGTTCTTTATGGATATAGTCTGTCGGTGGCTCTTCCAGCACAATATGGGCATTGGTTCCGCTCATGCCAAACGCACTGACGCCAGCTCGCCGCGGATGGCCTTCAACCTCCCACTTACGAGTAACGGTGTTGACGTATATGGCAGAATCGTAAAACGGGATATTTTCATTGGGTCGATTAAAGTGAATCGTTGCAGGCAATTCCTTGTTTTTAAGTGCCAACGCAGTTTTGATCAACCCGACGATTCCCGCTGCTTCAAGCAGATGACCCATATTGGCTTTGACAGATCCAATCGCACAGAAATTTCGTTTGTCGGTGAACATACGGAATGCATTTGTCAAACTGTTTACTTCGATCGGGTCCCCTAAAGGTGTACCCGTCCCGTGGGCTTCCACATAACCAATAGTCGCAGGATCAATGCCGGCATCATCCCATGCTTTGCGAATCACGTCTTCCTGAGCCGCCGGATTTGGTGCTGTCATCCCGGCAGAACTGCCATCCTGATTGGATGCTGATCCCTTAATGACCGCATAGATTTGGTCGCCATCCTGTTTAGCTTTTTCGAGTGGTTTGAGCATGATTACACCAATGCCTTCGCCAAATCCCGTCCCTTCCGATTCCTCATCAAATGCACGAGTGATTCCATCCATGGATTCCATGCCTATTCCCATGCGTGTATTCGTGTGATGAATCGGCATAGTATGGATTTTAATCCCACCAGCTATGGCCATTTCACACTTGCCGCTACGAATCGATTGACAAGCGGCATCTACAGCAACGAGGGATGATGAACAGGCTGTATCTACGACCATCGATGGCCCTTTCAAGTCCAGCATATAAGATACTCTTCCAGAGGTAACTGCTGCTGTGTTGCCCACCATAGCGCTGGATAGCAGAGTCGGATTGGTTTCATAAATAAGGCGTGAATACATATCGCGAATATTCGGCGAGTAGCCAACAAACACCCCGGTATGACTTCCACTAATGTCTTCTACACAACCGGCATCTTCAACTGCTTCCCAGCATGCCTGCAGGAAGAGACGCTGATGCGGGTCCATCAGGCTTGCTTCCTTGGGAGACAAACGGAAAAAGGTACTATCGAACTTATCAATCTCATCAATATACGACCCTTCCACAAGAGCAACGCTGCCTTCAGGAAACTGTTTATATCGAATATAGCGATCAATGGCATCCTTTCGTTCTGCAGACAATGCGGTCCTGCAATCCAACCCGTTGCGAATATTGTCCCAGAATTCATCAGTGTTGTTGGCGTTAGGCAGTTTGACGGAAATGCCAATAATGGCTATGTCCTGTTCCGTTCCTTTCATCGTTGCATGATGTGTCATGTTGTTGCTTCCCTGGCGTTTATCTACCAGAAAACGGGCCAGCTTATAAACCGTTGCGTGCTCAAACAGGTCCGTAATCATAAGCGAACCTGGATCAAGCAGTTCCAATCTGGCATGCATCGTTTTTAACAAGAGGGAATCGGCTCCCAGTTCAAAGAAATTCTCATGGATGTTAATTTCCTCGAAACCCAATACCTGTCTGCAAACATCAGCGACACGTCGTTCTGCTTCGGTGTAATCCTCTTTTTCTTTTCCCGTGAGGATCACCTGACCCGTGCCATGTTGTGAAATTGATCGGGTAGAAGCCATATCTGCTATAGACCTGGTCGTAGACTTCATTCTCTTCAATCGTTCGAGCAAATGTGGAGCAACCCGAATCCCTGAACGTTCGAGTAAAGGAATGCCCCCACCATCTATGTTTAATTCTCCGATAATAACGCGTTCTACTTTTTGAGTAACAACGTCTGCGAGAGTATGGATCGCCTGTTCAGGCAAAATGGCCTTAAATATAGTATCCGCCGTAAAACCCGAGCGTGCTGCCATTCCCCGCTCCCTCCAGGTCACCCAGTTAATGGCGAGTGTGTGAAGTCCCTGCTTGGTTCGTTGTGCAGCGAACGTATCCAGGTAGGCATTGGCTGCAACGTAATCTCCCATCGTCAACGTGCTGAATGTTGTAGCGACAGAAGAACATAACAGCATAAAATCAGGCTGATCTTGTCGGGTAAGTTGATCAAGCAGCCATGTCCCCCTGATCTTGGGAGCCAACGTGCGCTTGACGTCATCTTCACTCTTCTGATCGGTAAACAGATCACTGCCCGTTCCTGCACAATGCACAATTCCACGTATAGAACCAAACGTTTTTCTGATATCATCCAACGTATGGGTAAGACGCATTTCATCGGATACATCTACGCTAAAATAAGTTACCATTGCTCCGAGACTTTCCATGGCATCTATTTCACGAATAATCTGCTGAACAGCAGTTAGGTCTTTCCCATTCTTACGAAGCATTGGCCATTGCTCTCTGTTGGGTAATTCTGTCCGTCCCAGTAGGACAATTCGTACCTTTGCCTGACCAGCCATCCATCTCCCAATCTCTGAACCTATGCCCCCTGCTCCACCAGTTATGATGTATACTCCATCTTCAACCAGTTGCCAGTCCCTATTTTCCTGAGTCTCCGTGTTCCATTCATCCAGCTGTTCAACATAACGAATCCCATTCCGATAGGCAGAATTCTCGTTGGAGATGCCTATGCCACCAACCAACTCCGGAATAGATTCAAGTGAACTATATTCATCTCTGTCAATGCACTGACAACGGATATGCGGATATTCCTTTCCTATAACGTTAGCCCAGCCGATCAAGGCAGCGTGCTCAGGGTACAGTTCCACTTCGTCCCCCGTCACTTGATAAGCAGTTGTCGTAGCAATTGATATTTCTACAGGGCCAGACACTGCTCTCTGCACAAGGGATTTGACCAGTCTGAACAGACTCAGAGGACCCTCTATTTCTGCCTGAGAAAGATCCGCCAGATTGTGTACCTGCGTTCTGGGCGTTGAGCTCAGTAGATGAATAACCCGGGTTATATCATTGAAAGGCAGTGCACCAAGCAGGTGATCATAAGCATCCTCTGAAGAAAGTTGCACTAGACCTGAGAGACCTTCCATAACAGCAACATCTCCGTCAAATGTCACGGATACCAGCTTTCGTCCCAGATTACGCAAGGTGGTTTGTAGCCTTTCGCCTTCAAGGTCTTTATCTTTTCGCAATATCAGGGTTATCCCATCATCAATTGGCTGCTGCGACTCATCGGGTTTGGGTAGTTCCAAAGAGTCCGCGATCCAGCGTGTTCTATACATGCTCCGAGCCATGTCATCTGTCTGGCGTTGATCCATGTCCGATTTCCAGTCCAGCCAGCATATGTTCGGTTCAAACTGGTATGAAGGAAGTGGAATTCTGCGCACAGACTTTTCTCTGTACAGATCCTCCCAACTCACATCGGCTCCCTGAACATACAAATCACAAATGGCCTCCAACAGCACTTGCTTCGGATGAAGATGAGGTTCAGCAAGCCATGCCTTGGCCTTCTGTCCAAGTAGTCTGGCCTCCTGCTCCGTGATTTCCCCTGTACTTCGCGTGGACTCCCCTGCACCCGCTGTTATAATCCGATGCATGCCTGTACGCACTCCGTTTATCTCGAGATCTGGACCCCCATTTGCGTCTGATACCAGCTTCAATTTTCTTTCCAAATCCTTGCGATCACTGTAAGTGATCGCAAGCCTTTGAGTATAGTGACCCCGTCCGGTATTAGCCGAAAATGATAGATCTGCCAGCGAAAGTTCAGGATCTGAAACGAGCAAGGCCTGATAGGCATGCACCAGCTTTGTTAAGCTGGCAGCACTTTTGGCAGAGATCGTCAAAATTTGCATATCCGGGATCGTTGCGGTATCTGCCCTGTGATAACGTGGCGGCTCTTCAACTACAATGTGACTATTGGTTCCACTTAGACCAAACGCGCTGACACCACATCTGCGTGGAGCTCCTTCGGCATACCATATTCTAGGGCGTGTGTTGAGATAGACCGGAGAATCTTCAAAGTTGATTTTTGAGTTTTGACGCTGAAAATGAAGTGTGGGTGGCATCATGCCTTCACGCATTCCCATAATAACCTTGAAAAGCGAAGCCATACCGGCTACACAATCCAAGTGGCCCACATTCGTCTTCACTGAACCGATAGCACAGAATTGTTTCTTGTTCGTAAACTTTTGGAAAGCTCTGCGAATGGCCTCAAACTCTATGGGATCTCCCATATCTGTCCCTGTACCATGTGTTTCAATATAATTTAGCGTCTCCGGGTTAATCCCCGCATTTTGCCATGCTTTCACCAGCAAATCTGTCTGTGAAGCGGTATTAGGCGCTGTGATGCCTACGGAAGTTCCATCCTGATTCACAGCACTTCCTTTAATGACTGCGTAAATATGGTCTCGATCCCTGAGTGCTTTGTTCAAAGGTTTGAGGATAATAGCAGCAGCGCCTTCACCCCACACCGTCCCATCCGAATCTGCATCGAACGCCTTCACTTTGCCATCTGGCGCTTCCACACCAAGCTTGTTCCCTTCATCCAGGGGAAACAAACGTATCTTTACGCCACCAGCGACAGCCAGATCACAATCTCCGTTTCGAATGGCCTGGGACGCGAGATGGATGGCTACGAGAGAAGATGAGCATGCTGTATCGAGACAAAGGCTCGGCCCCTTCAGATCCAGCAAGTAAGAAATCCGGCTAGCCAGAATGGAGGCCAGATTACCTGGAACTGCACTGGGATCTGCCTGCGGTTCCAAGTCAGTGATTAATCTTTTGTAGTCATATACTTCATCGTTACGAAACCCAACGTATACACCTGTGTTGCTTCCTTTAAGTTTACCGCCTCCATATCCCGAATTCTCAATGGCATGCCAGGCCGTTTCAAGAAACAACCGCTGATTGGGGTCCATGAGAGAAGCTTCACGGGGAGACAGGTTGAAGAAACGATAATCGAATCGGTCAATATGATTCAAAAACCCTGCTTTGGTATATGCGACCGACTCTCCCCGTGTCTTCATATAATAATCTGTGAAAGATTGTCGTTCTGCGGGAAAATCGCTGATACTGTCCACACCGTTAACCAGATTGCTCCAATATGTCTCGAGTTCCTCTGCACCCGGGAATCTGCCGGACATTCCAATAATGGCAATGTCCTTAGTCGAAACACTTTCGATATCGACCGATTCTGCCCCGGATTCCAGGAGATCATCCAGTTTAATACTTCCCATTAATCCTTTTCTCATTTTGCTCTCCTTTACAGTCGGCTTGAGATCATTCGAGTATCGGGTTCAGTAGTTTAAAGTAGAGTTGCAAGAGTGACTCGACCTTGCTCTTCCGCCATTTCATTGAACGGAATCCACATATAAAGTGCAGGCTGTCCTCCTGATGAACCACTTGTAACGTTAAGTCGTACAGTTCAGACACTGGAACTCCCGAAGCAACTGCACCAGCGTTATAGAACAAAGGTAATGTTCCTGTACCGGGTTCCTGCAAAAGTGTACTAACATGCTTGGTGTGGAAGGCCTCTCTGCCATCTTGACCCTTGGATTGATGGATAAGCTGGAATAATTCATTAAATTGTTCCAACGAGCCGAAGTCCAGATCAAATACTTGAATATAGTCGGACTGCCCAATGGCTGCATGCATACTCATCCGATCACTGTTGGAGGTCTGTGCGAGAAGGTACGCAAAGCCGGCAAATAAAATATCATCCACCTCCACGTCCCACCTGCTGGCAGCATTCACCACACGATCATAGAGTTCTGCTGATAAGGCAAACTGCAACTCTTCTGTTTCGTTTGATGTCGAATCTCCCTCCACGAAATAATCCATGGACAAGGGAATGCGGGAGCGTGATACATGGATTACATCCATCTCGTCCAACTGATTCTCGATAAATGCGGTAATATCCGAAATAGTTGGCAAATTAAACATGTCGGTTATTTTCACAATTCCCGGATATTGGTCATCAAGTCTGGCGTGTGCTTTGATCATCAGAACAGAATCGCCACCGATCTCAAAGAAATGCTGATTCACACCAATGTGAGCATTGCCAAGTACTTCGCTCCATATCTGTACCAATTGTTTCTCAATATCATTGGCGGGAGCCTTATATTGAACCTGAGCTGTGTGTAGAGCTGTTGGTTCAGGTAATGCATTACGATTGATTTTTCCATTTGCTGTTAAAGGAATGGCTTCCAACCGGATAAAGAATGAAGGCACCATGTACTCCGGCAATCTGGATATCAGAAACTCTCGCAATTCAGCAATGGAAACTTCTTGATCAGAGACATAATAGGCACACAGATATTTTTTCTTTTGCTCGTTCTGCCTGTCCATTACATACACACGCTTCAAGGCGTGGTGCTGAATGAATATGGCTTCAATTTCACCAAGTTCCACGCGATGCCCCCTGATTTTGATCTGGTTGTCCTTTCTGCCCAAAAATTCAATGTATCCCTCTTTGCGCATGACGCCATGGTCTCCCGTTCTATACAAACGACCAAGGAGTGGATGCTGAATGAATGCTTTCTCCGTTTTATCCAAGTCATTCACATATTGATCTGCAAGACCTACTCCGCCGATAAACATCTCACCTGGAACATCAACCGGACATGGACGCAATTTATAATCGAGCACATGGAATGTTTGATTCGCCAACGGATACCCGTAAGGGATACTGTTCCACGCATCAGATATTGAATTAATAGGGTAATAAATGGACCAAATGCTAGCCTCTGTTGCACCACCGAGACTCACAATGCTTGCATCAGGACACAGATTTCTGACTTTGCCTGGTAAAGATAGAGGTATCCAGTCACCGCTGAGCAGTATAAGACGAAGACTGCTTTGATGGTTACCCTCGTTTGTGATGTTTACTGCTCTTTCTATATCCGAACTTTGGATATTTAACTTAGCCAGCGGAGCGGTCTGTGCACCCAGGACTGCTACGGAACGTTCCGATAATAGGGATGGGTCAGCAGCCATTGGGTTTTCGCCATAGGATATCGATACGCTTGGATTTTGTCTGATATAATTTCTGCTGCTCCATTCTTCCGTAGAAGCCATTTCATCGTCTGGCTTCAATCCTGCTTCCACCGTGTGAAGCCAGATCTGATTTTCATTTAAATTGAATAACGGTTTTACTTTCTCAAAAGGCATATCTCCGATCGAACACATTCCAATGCCCAACATCTCTCCAACACTGTTTAGTGTGGATACCATAATTCCGGTATCAATAAGGGAATATAAATAACCTTGAGCGCCATATTTCGGCATGGTTGCTTCCGCGTTGTAAATGAAGAAAACAGTAAACGCTGAAGACTGATAAATGGACCTGTTTGTGTAATAGTGCATTTCATCAGTGAATGACTGATTCCCATGAATAAGACGTACCGTGTGATCCACTGGACTAAAGTAGTACAAGCCCGCCTCCATTCCCGCAACTCTTCCTTCCTTCACATACACAAACACATCTATCGGGTATAGTCCTCCCGCGGAAGGATAGTAATAACGAATTTCCTGTCCTTGATCATACTGACCCAGTACTCCCATCAGATCGGAGAACTGTTTCATGGTGACAGGCTGATCCTCCTTAAAGGAACGATGAGAACGTCGCTTGGAGATGAAATCTGGATATTCAACACCACGCTCCAGTGAGACCTCAAGTGTGGTGTTCCCACCGAAATTACGATGCAACTGTATTTTTTTGAATGCTTCGTATGCCTGTGCATCGTATGCCACCTTTTCGTCATACGGATTGCGGAATAACTGCGTCTGCTTCTTGAAAATTTCTGCTGGCTCCATAAGTCCGCTGACCAAAGCACGTTTGCGAATAAGCAGCTCCATGAGCGAATTCACTTCACTAGCAGGTACATTCGGGAAGAAAGAAGCAATCTCGGATTGCCGAATCCCCTTTTGTGCCAAGAAATACAGTTCAGGGAACATACCTGTTGCATATGCAGGGCATTTGAACTCATCCACGTAGATATGCTTTCCATCCATTCGCCACAGCGTGGAGAATGACCAGTGGTACACCGATTCTACTGACTCTTTCTCCACAGCCAGTTGGGTTGACGCCTGAATCTCTTCATCACTTGCCCAACGGTAGCTTCGTCCAGCATCGGATTCCAGGCGATCCATGAACATATCCATAATTGCTGGAACCGAATTCCAGATTGTAACCTGATGGCGATCAACGGCCTCTTTCATCATTCGGATATCTCTTTGGTCGGATACAATTACGAGAGCTGCACCCGAGGAAAGTGCACCGAACACGTCATATACGGATAAATCGAAACACATGGAAGATACGCCAAGCATGCGATCCTTCTCATGAACACCGAACTTTCTGTTCATATCCTGAATAGTATTCGTTACAGCCCCATGAGTAATGGCAACCCCCTTCGGTCTACCCGTACTTCCCGAGGTATAGATGACATATGCAATGTCATCAGGTATTCCAGATGGCTCACCTTCGAGTGGAGGATAACCTGAAGCCGAGACCTGATCATAGGCATCCACGTCCAATACAATTCGACAATCACTATTCTTAAGCATGTAAGCTTGCCGTTCTTCCGGATAATCCGGATCAAGTGGTACATATGCCGCACCAGTGCGAAGTATAGCCATTACATTTACAATGGTCTCCATACGGCGCCTTGCTACAACGCCAACTCGATCCCCTCGCCCGATCTCCTGTTCAAGTAAATATCCTGCCAGTTGACCGGATCTTCGGTCCAGCTCCGAATACGTCATCCGCTCATCCTCAAACAACAATGCGTCCTGATCTGGATAATGTTTAGCCATACGGTCAAACAAATGTTGCAATGTTGTTGGCAGGATATTTTCTTCTGATTGGTTATACCTTTCCAAAATGCTGCGATCGACTGAAGGAATGTCAGGCCCCGTAATCGTTTCTCCCACAATTAGGCCATCCAGCAGCGCAATATATTGCGCAAACATCGTTTCGACCACCTGTTGGTCAAACAAGTCATCCACGTAATCCCAGGTTAGCGTTAGTTGCCCTCCCGCATCCGAAGCCTGATGATCCAGATATACCTGCGATGTTTGGCTAACTCCAGTTCGAACCTTTCCAATCAGTCCCTGAGTTGCTTCAGATGTCTCACGTTCATTAAAGATCATACTTGTGAAGACAATTGGCATTACGGTCTTGTTCCCCATTTGATGATGCTTGGAGAGATCACGTATGAATTCGATGCCTTCATAATGCCTGTGCTCCAGCGCCTCCAGTATACTGTCCTGAACATGACGCACATGACCCATAAAATCATTCCCCGAAGCCATATCCACATCAATTAAAATCATGGAAGTAAAGTCCCCAATGATATCCTGTATGCTTGGGTGGAATGGATAACGATTGAAGACTGTCAGGTTCAGCGCAATCTTCTGTTGATTGCTCCAGTACGATAAGATTTGGGCATAGGCTGCACAAAGAAGCGCTGAAGGTGTTAGCCCGTGTCCATTAGCAATCTTTTTCAATTTCTCCCAACGCTGTGGTTCAAACACTTCATTAAGTCGCTTGAATTTTGGTTCGCTGATCTGTGCAGGATCTGTCTTCAATGGGAGTGCAGGTGCTGCTGGGAATTCCTCTACTCGGGCAAGCCAGTATTGTTTATCAGACAGGTAGGTATTCGATTTACGGAATTCATTGTAAGCAAGAATATAATCGCGGAATGTAAATGGATTAGGCTCCGGATCAATCTCGGGATGATGGTAGAATTTCAGTAGATCATTATTAAAGATCTGTATGCTTGCCCCATCAGCAATGAGCAGATCATATCCAAACAACAGCAGATGTGTATTTTTAGATATTTTTTTCGCACGTATCTCAAATAATGGCCATTGCTCCAATTCAAAAATATGATGAGACATGCGTTCTCTTTCGGCTATGATCACCCGTTCCATCTCGTCAGGACTCAAACCACTGATATCTTCAATATCCATCCGGTATACCGGTACATGTGGCAGGATTCGTTGCTCTCCGGTAGGCAGGATAATTGCCCGCAACATAGGATGATGTTCAATCAGCTTGATTAGTGCTTCATTGAAGCGCGTCATCTCCAGTTGAGTTTCGAATTCGAGGTACCCGTGTGTCGAAGTGCCCCCCCATTTCAAAAGCCTGACTTCTTCCTGCGACATAAGCCATCTGTACCTCGGTCAGCGGGAATGGTCGGCCTTCGGGATCAGGGCATGGATCATGCTGCGGATAATGAATTGTTCCCACTGACTCTTCATTTTCCACAGAGCTCTCAAGCAAAGCCGCCAGTTCATAAATATCTCTCAGGGCCATAAATTCCTTGAAGCTGAGACGTTGATTGAATTCCTGCCCAATCCGATTCACCAGCTGCACCATTAGAATTGAATTGATCCCCATCTGGAAAAAGCTGGCGTGAGTTCCTATTCCATTCATACCAAATACCGATTCACAGAGTTCAATCAGCTTTTGCTCCGTTGGGCTTTCTGTTCCTGCAAGTGCACTGGACTGTTGTCCAAAGGTTGGCTCCGGTAACGCTTTCCGATCAATCTTTCCATTGGGTGTAAGTGGAAATTCAGACAACTGGATTAAATGCTGAGGAACCATATAATCCGGAAGTGCTTTTGCCAAAAGACGCTTCATCTCCAATTCGTCATAACTGCGCTCCGCTGAGTAATAGGCTACCAGTACCTTTGTTCCTTGCATGTCCACTTTATCTATAACGACAGCCTGCTTCACGCTAGGAACTGTAGATAATCGACTTTCAATTTCTCCAAGTTCAACCCGATACCCCCTGATTTTCACTTGGGAATCCCGTCTGCCAAGGAATTCAATGTATCCTTCTCTTCGCAAGACTCCAAAATCACCTGTGCGGTATAAACGTCCCAATTCCGGATGATTAAAAAATGCATTGTCGGTCCTCACCGGATCATTAAAGTATCCTTCAGCCAATCCTGCTCCACCGATGCAGAGCTCACCAATGACATCGACTGGGCTCAGGCTACCCGTGTAATCAAGCGTATAGAATGTCTGATTCGCAAGTGGTCTTCCATAAGGAATGCTCTTCCAATCAGACTTGACAGTATCAATGGGATAATAGATAGACCAAATGGATGCCTCTGTCGCACCTCCCAAGCTGATAACCTGTGCCGAAGAAAAACGCCCATGTACTTGCTCTGGCAATTTCTTCGGTATCCAGTCCCCACTGAGCAGGATGAGTCTTAATTGTTCAGTGGTTTGATCGGTTACGTAATCTGCCATCAGTTGCATAATGGCTGGAACTGAATTCCAGATGGTTACTTTATGCTGTTGTATCGCGTCGAACATGTCATGAATATCACGCTGGTCAGCAATGATCACAAGTGCTGCACCCGTCGCAAGTGCACCGAAAATATCATAGACTGACAGATCAAAGCACATTGAAGAGATACCAAGCATCCGATCTTGATCCGTCACTTCAAACTTCATATTGATATCCCGAATGGTATTCATTGCCGGGCCATGGGCAGTAGCTACCCCTTTTGGAGTTCCCGTGCTGCCAGACGTATAAATAATGTAGGCAAGATCGTCAGGTGCTGCGTTATTTTCCAGTGGCTCCACCGGAAATTCAGCCAGTCCCTCAAACGTATAAAGTTCGGGTAATAACATCATTTTGCAGTTACTATTTTGTAAAATGTATTGCTGACGATCTTCAGGATAATCGGGATCAACAGGCACGTATACCGCTCCTGCTTTGAGAATGCCGATGGTATTCACAATTGTCTCCATACCACGTTTGGCTAACAACCCCACCCGGTCTCCCCGTGTTATTCCTTGTTGCGTCAAGTAATGAGCGAGCTGATTGGAACGTTCATCCAGCTGTTGATAAGTCAATTGCTGATTACCGTAAATCAATGCTGTCTGATAAGGAGTCTTGGTCGCCTGCTCCATAAAAGACCCATGCAGTGTAGATATAGGAAATGATTGTGCTGTTGCATTAAATGCATTCCAGATGGCCTTATCCTGTTCAGGCAATTCTGGTAAAAACTCGATATTCTCTTGCTCACACAGATGAGTAATTATCGCTGTATAATCATCGAACATGGCGGAAAGTGTATCGTAATGAAAAAGATCCTGAATATAGTCCCAGTTAATGGTCAGTCTCCCGTCAGTCTCCATTACCTGATTATCAAGGTAGACTTGGGAGGTCTGACTGATACCCATTTTCAGATCTCCGATATGCTGCCAGCTTCCGATGGCATCCACAAATAATGTGCTGGTATATACAATCGGCATAATGGCGGAAGTACCCGCTTCTCGATGACGGGCCAGTTCTCGAATGAATTCCACGCCGTCATAATGTCGATATTCCAACATATTGAGCATGCCACTCTGCACGTCTCTTGCTTGTTCCCAAAAAGGTTTGTTTTTTTGTTCGTTAATTTCGAGCAACATGATGGATGTAAAATCACCGATAATTTGATTGGTTTCTTCATGAAATGGAAAGCGGTTGAACGCCGCCAGATTGATGGCAAGTCGATCCTGATTGCTCCAACGGGCCAAAACTCGAGCAAAGGCAGTACATAGAAGCGCGGAAGGTGTTACATTTTTTTGCTGCGCCTTCTGCTTTAATTGCTCCCACGGATCTTGTTCCAATATCCAGCTTAGCCGTGAAAATTGCGGTTTCTTGATATGTCTGGGCTCCTGCTTCAGCGGAAGTGCTGGAGCGGAAGGGAATGTGTCCAACTGATCCATCCAGTACTTCCTGTCACGTGCGTACATCTCACCCTTTTTCAGTTCTCCGTATGCCATCATATAATCCTTGAACGAAAACTTGAGTGCAGGAAGTTCCTTTTCCGGCTCACGGCAATAATGCACCAGGTCCTCTCCAAGGATCTGGATACTCGCACTGTCACAGATCAACAGATCATAACCGAATAACAGGTAATGCCGTGTATCATCTATTTTAAAAGCTTTGAATTCAAACAGCGGCCATTGGCTCGGCTCAAACACATGATGGGACATTCGATCCCGTTCCACCTCAATGTGTTTCCACTTTTCCTGCTCATTCAGATGGCACACGTCAACGATTTCCAGTTGATAGTCTGGTACCTGTGGCAATATTCGTTGTATGCCCTCCGGCAATATGACCGCTCGCAGCATTGGATGACGCTGAATCACTTTTTGCAATGCAGTCTGGAAATGCGTCATGTTCAATTTGGTTTCCAATTCCAGATAATAGTGAGTGGATGTTCCCCCCATCTCAAACCGCTCGTCTCGACCTAACAGATAAGCCATCTGTACTTCTGTCAAAGGGAAGTCCTCATACAGGGTCCCCGGTTCCGGCTCTTGCTGGGGATACTCAGATATCGCACCAGCTTCCTTGAGTGCACCAATCAGATGAATTGCAAGCTTCGCCAGATTCATACCTTCAAAGAACGTGTGATAGTTTAAGTGAACATGGTAGCGTACCCGTATTTCAGTAATAATGCGCATCATTGATATTGAATCAACGCCGAGTTCAAACAAATTGTCGTATACATCTAACAAGGTAAACCCGAGAACATGTCCCACCAGTTGGGCAAGTTCCTTCTCCGTAGTTGTATATATACCGTTATCTCGTCCAAGTAGTTCAACCTTTTGTTCATATTCAGTTCTCGTCAGCTGGTTGTTATGATAATTCAAATGATTACGTTCCTGTTGAATTCGAGCTGTCATGGCTTCCGAAAATCGAATAACCCTTGACGACTCTAACAACGGTAGGAGTTCACTCGCATAATTGGGCTCACCGATCAACACTCGGCGTATACGACGGCTCAATACCATGTCAAAAGCACTGATCGCTTGATGAGTCGCTAACGTCTTGAATGCTGTATCCACATTCAGACCAAATCTGGCAGCCATCCCGGTTTCCTTCCAGGCAGGCCAGTTAATGGTTAGCGTTCGGCCCGACCCGTTTGCACGGTAAGACGCAAAGCTATCCAGAAAACAGTTTGCAGCAACATAATCGCTCTGTCCCGGTTCTCCTAACATGGATATGCCAGAAGAAAACATAACGAAGAAATCCAGTGGTTCCTGTGCTGTTACTTGATTCAGAACCCAGGTTCCCTGAACCTTCGGTCTCAGAACCTCTTGGAATACAGTCTCTTCCTTACGGATAATCAAGCCATCATTGGCAACACCAGCGCTATTAATTACCCCATAGATTTGCCCATATTTTGTTCTCAACCTCTGCACAACCTGAGTCATCTGCTCCAGATCGGAGATGTCTGCACTGATTAATTCAACACTTGACCCTCCGGCTTCAAGCTCCATAATGGTTTTCATTCGTTCAATCATTTCCATGGATATTATCTTTGGATCTTCTTCTTGAATAAGCTTGTCCCACACAGTGCGATCAGGCATCGCCGTACGACTGATTAGTGCCAGACGAATGCAGCGTTCATCAGCCAGATGCTTCGCGAATTGCAAGCCAATTCCGCCTGTTCCACCAGCAATAAGATATAAACCGTTCTCACGAATAGTCACTTCCTCATGACTGGCTTCCAGAATGTTGGCAATATCCAATTCTTCAACGTATGACTGATTATGGCGATACGCTACTTGGAAACGGTCATGGGAGCTATTTAATTCTGCATAGATCGTATCCGCATCGGTATCTGAATCCACATCAATGAATCGGCAGGATATTTCCGGATACTCCTGTTCAATGACTTTTGCGAATCCGTTAAGCGTTGCATTTTCCGGTCTTACCTGACTTTCATAACCCGTAACTGCATTCGCTAGAGAGGATATGAATTGAAGCTGAAGTCCCTCTGTCATATGATGATGTAGAAGGGCACGAGTCAAGTAGAATGCACTCTGAATTCCACGGTCCTGGCTTAACTTTAATTGTTCCTCGCTTTGTAAATAATTATCTGAGTCTTTCTCTGCCAGAGTAAACCCGTGAATGATACGGGTTAGCCCCTGACCTTTCATATCATCCAATAACTGAATGTAATCACTTTCATCACCACGAATCACATAGTGCGCATCATCATACTTCTCGTAACGATCCCCCCAAGCTACCTGAATGACTCGTGCTTCGGACTCACGTTCCAATCGGACCGTCAAGGCAGCACTGACTTGATCGTTTCCGCGGAAGAGAAGTACGGTGCCTTTCGTTTTTGAGACGACAGAATCTCGAGATACGGGCGTGTATCGTTGCCATACAGCTTGATAAAACATGCCCTCTGCCTGTACCTTTTCTGATCTTCTGTTACGTTTTGGAATGTCGATCCAACATCTGTGCGTCTGAAATGCGTAGGATGGCAAACTGACCTTGAATACACTCTGATTCGCATAAAGCGCTTCCCAGTCAGCATCGCCCCCAGAGACATAGAATGAAGCAGCCTGATGTAACGCATTGACGTCTTGCTGCTCACTGTTCATGAATCTTCCAAGAGCTTGTCCCAGCGATACGCTCATCTCATGCCTGGATGAGAGCGACATTCTGAATTCCTGATCCGCTGCCTCCTCATCTTGAACCAGCTTGTGAAAACCGGTATAGATGTGCGAACCATGTGAAGTACCAAATAGCTGCTTTGAACGCTCCAGCTGGGTAAGTTTCTGATGCAAATCGATGTTGCTGTTCATTATGATTGCTACCCGATATGGGAATTTCCCTCTTCCCGTGTTGGCGGTATAACATATATCTTGTAATGTTGGCAGTTCATCTTTTTCAAGAAAATAGATATACTTACTGATCATCTGACGCAGCGATTCCTCAGACTTGGCGGACAACGTCAGAATGGATGGATCTGTTACAGAAGTGTTCGCTTTATGCTCTGCATTTGCCCGATCAGGCGCTTCCTCAAGCACAAGATGACAGTTGGTTCCCCCAATTCCAAAAGAACTGATACCACACCGTCTTGGAGTTGTTCCATCCGTGGTCCACTCTCGCAGTGTAGTATTCACGTAAACGGGTGATCCACTGAAGTCAATCGCTCTATTTGGCTTTTCAAAGTTCAAGGTTGGAGGGAGTTTTTTATTTTTCAGCGCCAGAATTGCTTTAATTAAGCCAGCAGTTCCAGCCGCTTCGTACAGATGACCGATATTGGTTTTAACCGAACCGATCGCACAAAATTGTTTCTTGGAAGTATATTTCTTAAACGCGTTCTGAATTCCCTTAATCTCAATGGGATCTCCCAATTCTGTCCCCGTACCATGCGGTTCGAAGTACGAGATCGTTTCGGGATCGATGTTACCGTCCTCCCACGCTTTTACAATCAACTCAGCCTGAGTGGACGGATTTGGTACAGTCAATCCGCCAGAACTTCCATCCTGATTGACGGCCAAACCTTTAATTACCGCATAGATCTGATCACCATCACGCATTGCAGCGTCTAGTGGTTTCAGCAATAAAGCAGTGACCCCTTCGCCCATTCCCGCCCCATTTGCAGAATCATCAAATGTTTTGGTCCGATAGTCTGGAGATTCCATCCCGATTTTCTCATTCTGATTCTCGCGTGTCATGAGATGAAGTTTCACACCGCCCGCAATTGCCATATCACATTCCTTGTTCCGTATGGCCTGACATGCCATGGCGACAGCTACGAGTGAAGAGGAACACGCTGTATCAACAACAATACTGGGTCCCTTCAGATTCAGAAGATACGAGATTCGATTGGATAATATGGAAGCCAAATTCCCGACAATGGACAGTGCACTTGTCTGCATCGTTTCGGTAATATATCGCATATACATATCTTTGATATTGTTGGAGAAGCCTACATAGACACCTGTATTGGTGCCCGATAATTTATCGTTACCGTATCCTGCATCCTCCATGGCATCCCATGCCGTCTCCATAAACAAACGCTGATTAACATCCGTTAAACTGGCTTCTTTGGGAGGCAAACGAAAGAATTCATGGTCGAATTGGTCAATATTGTCCAGGTACGCCGCTTCGTAATATTGAATATCTCCCTCAGGTATATCCATATAAGAGAGAATAGCGTCCATATCCGATTTTCGTGCCTTGGGAATGGGACGTATGCAATCTACACCACTCTGGATATTATCCCAGTAGTCATCCAGTGTTTCCATATTGGGCAACTTGGCTGAAATACCGATGATGGCGATATCCTTGACGGGTTTCTTTTCCCCTTCTTTTAGCATTTTCACGATCTGAGCCGCCGTTGTTTTGTTCATCTTCTGGTCCTTGACACTCTCTACCAGGAGCTTCAGAATTTTCTCCACGCTTCACGTCCCCCTACATCTTTTGAAGGTTGATGATTGCTTCATCCAGATCCATTGCTCCACGTTCGATCTCATCGAACAGATTCTCAAGATCTGTATCCCGTTCCTCTTCGAAAGTTTCCTTTTGAGGAGACTGGTGAGGCTTCTGCTTTTCTGTGGTGCTCATATAAGTAGTTAGTCTGGAGATACTTGGATATTCAAACAGATCGGTCAGTATGAGTTTTCCAGGGTAAGTTTTGTCCAATTTCAAGAAAATTTGCTTAATCATAATAGAGTCTGCACCGAGTTCGAAAAAGCTGTCATGTACATTCATCTCTTTAATGCCTAAATATGGTCCAACTATATTCGCAATAGTCCTGTCCATCTCCACGGAAGGTTCCAATTCAAGTTCATACTCTTCCGCTCGGATCTGAACAGTAGAAGCGGATTCCTTCTTCATTGATGTTTGCTTTGTCCTCTCAGGCATTCTCATCAATTTTTGTAACCTTTGTCCGATGTTGGCATCAAGATGAAAGTGGTAGTTATTCAAAATGTTTAAATAGGGTGAATTCCAGTTCATTTCCCCCACCAGCAGACGGTCGGTCCGTTTTCCCATTATTTCGAACAATCGATCCAATGCCCACTCTTTGGACATCGTTTTGAATAAGGTGTCAAAATCAAACCCGGCTCTGGAAGCCATGCCTACCTCTTTCCAGGTAGTCCAATTCAGCGTTATTGTACGCATCCCTTTGCGGTTCCGCATCGGGGCATAGGCATCCTGATATGCATTCGCGGCGGCATAAGCAGCCTGTCCAGTAGAACCAAATAACGTAGCGACGGACGAGAACATGACTAGAAAATCTGGCTGATCTTCGGCTGTTAACTGATCCAGCAGAGGAGTCCCCTTCACTTTCGGAGCCAGCATTGCTGTAAACTCTTCCTCAGTCATCTGGTCAGCTTGTTGTGTACTCCCAACGCCTGCTGCATGGATGATGCCACGTATACATCCAAATCGACTTCTTAATTGTTCAATGGCATGACTTAACTGATCTGCATCGGCAACATCAGCTCCAAGATACATCATCTGTCCGGCCCGTTTCTCCATATCAAGCAACCGAAGAAGCTTACTTTTTAGATCTGGTGAAGTATTTTTTGCATTTAGAATGATGTCCCAATTGTGACGTTTGGGCAGTGGCGTTCTTGCAATCAAAGCCAGATTCATACGTCCTAATGACAGTAAGCGTTCAGCAATCTCCATCCCCAGACCACCAAGTCCACCTGTAATAATATATACGCCGTCTTCTTTCCAGTTCATCTCAGCATCAGGCATGGAACAGACATCAGCAGGTGCGAATTCAGCTTGATATGCTTGTCCTTTTCTAATCGCCAAAGACTTCTTCTCCAACGGCCCCAAAATGTAACGCATATACTGAGAGGTATCCCAATCTTGGTCAACATCTATACAGAAGCATTCGAGATTCTGAATCTCACGCTGTACCGTATGTCCGAAAGCCAGCATCGCCGAATTATCCGGATACAGAACTTCCTCGTCACCCGTCACTTCATTAGCAAAGCTTGTCACCAAAATCATCTCAACTGGCTCTGCAATGACGTGTGAGCATGCCTTGGTAAGTCTCCATACAGACATAAGACCATTGTCCAGCCTGTTTTCCTTAGTTTCTACATGGTCAAGTGACGCTATATGCACGATCCGATAGGGACCTCCAAAGGACACTTCCTGCAAAAGTTTGATATAATCACTCTCGTAATTTCGAATTACATATGTCTGTGCATCCTGTTGAAGGTAAGATGTTCCCAATATCACTTCGATAACTGCTACTCCAGCTTCACGAATTTGGTTCACCAACTGGGTTGCATGTAGCTGTGTATCATCTCGTATTAATAAAACACGTTCAACATTATGGATGATGGATGAGTTAGTCTTGCCGATCTCGCTCCAAGGCTTCCATAACAATGAATAATACATCGCTTCTTCCTGAGTCTGTACCGAATTATCAGGGTTAATATCAATCCAGCACTTACTCTCCTCAAATGAATATGTGGGCAAGCTCAACTTGTTATAGGTCACATCTGGATAGATTCTTGACCAATTGATTTGAGCACCGCCTTGATAATGTGAGCACAACTCCTCTAGCACGGTTACTCTATCGCATCCTTCGATATGCCAGTTCGAGATAAGTTCTTCTGTAGTGGATAACTGATTCCTTTTCCTGAATGTATCTTGTTCATATTTACCGGTCTTGGGTTCTGCAAGAAAGTCGTTTAAATGCTGCCGCAATTGATCTAACGAATTGACCACCCACACCGCTCGGTGTGCATGATGCTGTCTTCCAGTAGCTGCTGTGCAGCATACATCCCTCACATCGGCCTTCGGGTTCTCATTGATCCACTTCACATACGATTGCACCTGACGGGAGAGATTTCCGGATGATACACTTGAGATCAAAAAGGGATAATGGTCATCGCGCCCCAATTCCACTGATATGTTCGGAGCTTCTTCCAGTACGACATGGCAATTGGTGCCGCTTAACCCAAATGAACTGACTCCACATCTTCGAGGAGTGGCCGCTCCTTCCCACTCTCTTGAAATGACATTGACATAGACTGGTGATTTATCAAATTCAAATTTTGGGTTTGGCTTATTAAAATGAAGTGTAGAGGGAATACGTTTGGATCTGAGTGCCATAATCGCCTTCAGCAGACCCGCTAATCCTGCACTGTCGTACAAATGGCCCACATTGGACTTAACCGATCCTATCGCACAGAATTGTTTTTTGTCCGTAAATCTGCGAAAAGCTGATTGGATTCCTTCAAGTTCAATCGGGTCCCCAATGAGCGTACCTGTTCCATGTGCTTCCAGATAGGAAAGACTCTCTGGATGAATTCCAGCATCACGCCAAGCATGCGTCAGTACTTTTTCATGAGCTACCGCATTGGGCGTTGTGATCCCTGCCGAATACCCATTCTGATTCACGGCTGTGCCTTTTATGACTGCATACACATGATCATGATCCCGCAATGCCTGTTCCACAGGTTTTAGTACAACACTTACTACACCCTCACCCATTCCTGACCCATCCGCATCTTCATCAAAGGTTCTTGTTGTCCCATCACTGGATTCAATACCGATTTTGTAATACTCTTTATCCAGTGGAATCATATTCAGCCTGATCCCTCCAGCGATAGCCATATCACAACTTCCTTCACGTAATGCACGTACTGCCATATCCAGAGCAACCAGCGAAGAGGAACATGCTGTGTCTACAACCATAGCCGGTCCCGTCAGATTAAGTAGATAAGCAATTCTTGCAGGAATGATGGACGAAAGATTACCTACGGTGGCGATTGGTAACATGTCCGGACTTAATTCCTCGACCATCTGTTTGTACTTGTAACCTTCTTGATCTCCGATTACACCCACGTACACCCCTGTTGAACTTCCAGCCAAACGGTCACCACCATAACCTGCATCCTCAACCGCACGCCATACCGTTTGCAAAAACAATCGTTGGACCGGACTCATCAGCTTGGCTTCCTGTGCACTCATACGGAAGAAGGAATAATCAAATTCATCGATTTCGTCCAAATAAGCTCCGTTCAAATAACGTACATGCTCCAATGAACCTTGCTTGTGAAGCAAGTATTGATCCAACTGGCCCTTTCGACGATTGGGCAATTCACGTATGCAATCAATTCCATAATCAAGCATCTTCCAAAATTCATCCATCGACTCTCCGGTCGGCAACTTCGCACCGATACCTATAACAGCTATATCATGTCTATTATCCGTTGTTATATCCAGTTCAATAGCAGTGTCCTGGTCATCTTCTTCTTCCCATTGCTCTCTGTCGAACAACTGATCAAGCATGGCCGTCCCCCTATGAAATTTCATTTCAATTCCGGTTGTACCAATAGTTGAAGTCCTCTCACATAATTGGCAATAAGACGTTTCACACGGCTCTGTTTTAATTTACGTCCATTAAAACGACAATTGCACTGCAGAATATCACCTTCGTCAGACACTAGGATAATCAGATCGTAATAGTTCAGTATATCGTCCGATGCCTTGAACAGATGCTGTTCACCATATAAAGGAATAATTGCCCACTCCGTGGTGCTTGTTCTGATCTGGCTCATCTGCTCGACAGGAAACGCTCGATCCGAAGGCACGGTTATGATCTGTTGATGAACATTTTGAAAGAGCTCTTTCATTGTCTTGTATTGATCGAAATTCAATCGTACAGGTGTGATCATTCTCGCTGTACCATAGGATACGTGCATATCAATAGAGGGTTGGTCTGACAAGGTGTGTAACAAGTAAGCATACATAGCTGATGCCAATACATGAATACTGATCGCTTCAGATTGTGCAATCAGTCGCATATCCTGTACCAATGAAGCCGGGAGAGTGAATTGATACGACAAGGCCTCGTAACCTCGATCCGCATGGAAGAAGCTCCGATCCATCCGTACAGGCTCCGGTTCCACTCTGTCTTGTCTGATCAGATTCCCCCATGAGACAATAGAGGTATGTGAATACAAGCTGGAAATTGCCATTTTGCCTGGAAATGCTTCATCGATTGCCTGATGAATCTGCGTTACTTTTAGCGAATCGAATCCAGCTTCAGCCAGGTTGTCCGTTACTCCGACATTCCTAAGTCCCGCTACGGACTCAACAATCTCAATCAGCTTTTGTTCGATATGATCACGAGCTGGTTGTACTTCTTTGATCTCATGCTTATGGCTTAACATGCTCTGAATGGATTGTTCCATTTCACTAAATTCTCCTGCTTGGTACCGCTCCTGAAGCCTGTAACGTTGAAATTTCCCACTCGTCGTTTTAGGAATTTGCTTAATGGGTAGCACGGACTTGAGTTCAATCCCCATCCGCTGTTGAATATGTGCTTTTGCTTCTCCAACTCTTGGAACAAAAGATGGCAAGTCCTTTTTATACAGTACAAACATTACAACGCTTTCCGATCCTGTAAGTGGATTGTAGACACCACATACAGCGACTTTCCCCAGATCAAATTGCTCCAGTTCCTCCGTTACACGTTCAATATCATGCGGATATACGTTTTGACCATTTATGAAGATAATGTCCTTGGTTCTGCCCGTAATGACTATTGCGCCATCATTCATAAATCCAATATCTCCAGTACGAATCCATCCATCGGCTGTACTTGCTTTTTCCGTAGCTGCCGCATTGTTATAATAACCGCTTGTTACACTCAATCCTTTAATTTGAATACTGCCCAGCACCAATTCCTCGACCGGCTTATCATCATCATCACATATTCGTACATCACAGTATTGAACCGGCTTGCCTACTTCGACAAAAGAAACAGCATGTTCCGAGCCCGGTTCAACTTCTATGAAGGGTTTCCCGGTCTCCAAATATCGTCTGTCCAGTACATAACAAGTCAAATCACCGACGTTACCAAAGGAAACACCAACG
The DNA here is from genome assembly GCF_008693195.1 of Paenibacillus sp. UASWS1643. Classification (NCBI taxonomy): domain Bacteria; kingdom Bacillati; phylum Bacillota; class Bacilli; order Caryophanales; family Paenibacillaceae; genus Paenibacillus; species Paenibacillus sp. UASWS1643. The sequence goes on along the minus strand of NZ_VXKZ01000111.1, from coordinate 46,294 downwards.
GTTGCTTCGGCCAAACCGTACGCCGTCAGCATTGTATTGGAGGCCAGTCCATAAGGACTCATCGCCTCCAAAAAATTGAAACATAGTGCCGGAGATATCGGCTCAGCACCGTTCATAATAAAACGTACCGAAGACAAATCCGTTGATGAAAAGGTTAGTGGATTATATGAATCCAGAAAATATTTATAAGCAAAATTTGGAGCATATAGTTGGGTGACACGGTGTTCAGAAGTTTTGGTTAACCATAATGTAGGGTGACGGATGAATAAGGAAGTCGGCATAATAAACTGTTGCAAACCTTGGAAGGTACTTGTAAGATGAAACGCAATCAGACCCATATCATGGGTCAGGGGTAACCAACTCAAAGAACGGTCATTAGAGGAGATTTGGGTTGCTATATTCATAGCTTGTATATTTATCATGACATTGCGGTGTGTAATTACTACACCCTTGGTTTGTCCTGTAGAACCTGAAGAAAATTGGATAAAGGCTATGTCATCCGGCTGGATGTTAGCTTCAATTCCCTCAACAATAGGTTCTTCTCGCACGTTCGAGATGTCCTCTACTATAAAGATTCGGGCATGCATTTCGCGGACAACCTCTTCCAATCCATTCTTCCGGGCAAACTTGTCCAAGCTTTCCGTGAGATCCTGATCAGCAGCAATAAACGGATGGTTCAACGTTTTCCACACATTGTAAAGCTTCATTCTTTGCTCCTGATTTCCGCCTACGGTTATCGGAACCGGTATGATTTTTCCAAGCGTGCAAGCCCAAAAGGTGACAATAAACTCTTCTTCCGAATTCAGTTGAAAGATCAATTCATTACCCGGCTGCATCCCAAATGCCTGAAGTTCCCCTAACCGGATTTTGGCTGATTGCAGAAGGGATTGGTACGATACAACCTTCTCTTCTTTGCTGCCATTCAGAAAAGTAATACCTCTGTCTGTGACTGAACCAAGGGAGTTAAATAATTGAGCCAAGTTATCCATGCTCATAACTGGAACACACTCCTTGTCAACTAGATTACGTAAGGTTGCAGTTTTTCATTTATAATTCTCGTTGTTTCCTGAATATTTTCCTGGATATAGAAGTGTCCTCCATCCAATTTGACAATGTCACATTGTGAACCAGCGTACTTTTTCCATCCGATCAGATCGCTAGATTTCACTCGAGTATCGCTTCGGCCAGTTAACACGGTAATATCACTCTGAACCTTGAAAAGCTTAGGTTGAAAACGATAGAGTTCGACAATCCTGAAATCGGCTCTAAGTACAGGGGCAAATAACAAAAAGAGCTCTTTATTGGTAAAGACCTCATCCGACGTTCCACCCATGTTCTGAATCGTCTCTCTGAACTCTTCGTCTGGTAATGCGTGAATATTCTCATCCTTGAAAATATGGGGTGCACGATTGCCTGAAAGCATCATATGTTCAGGCAATTGTTTCGTTGACTGTGCAAGTCGGTAATATAGTTCGAGCGCCATCCAGCTTCCCATGCTATGTCCGAAAATAGCATAAGGCCCATGAATTAGCGAGGAAACCGCAGGGTAGATATCTTCAATCGCTTCTTCAAAGCTTTCATAGAACGGTTCTCCCACTCGAGCGCCTCTTCCTTTTAATTCGATCGGTATTACGTCAATAAAAGGGCTTAAAGATGATTTCCAGCGATGAAAAATCATGGCTGATCCACCTGCATGAGGCAAACAAAAAAGTTGAATTTTCTTCATTAGCCCTATCATTCCTCGTATTCTTATTTTTATCGTAATTTATCATTTTACGTAAAAAAATACAATATTTTCTGTGTTATTGAATACATTATGTAGATTGAATAGATAGGGGGAAATCTCCCTTGTTGCTTCTGAATTGATTGCGATGTTCGGTTGGACTTTTGCCCACTTTTTTCTTGTACATTGCACTAAATTGTGTACTAGAACTGTACCCTAACTTCGTCGTAATTTCAGAGATTGGAAGATCCGTCTTGGTTACGTACTCCTGTGCCTTATCCACCCGAATCTGCTGTAGGTACTTCAGTGGCGAAACATTGAAAACCTTAGAAAACAGATTACACAGATACACTGGATTATAACCAACCATATCCGCCAGAAATTGCAGAGTAATTGGCTGCTCATAATTGTTTTGGATATACTTGCATATCATGACTAAGTTCCGTTTGACCGAGTCCTCCCGATCCGTTTCCGGTCGCATCAAATTAGCCAGATTCGTCTGATAGTAACTGGAGTATACTTCAAGAAAATCTCTTTCAGCTATTTCGATGTCTTCTCTACTCTCTACCGTTCGGTTCAACAGACTTACAGCAAGATCATAGTGTTTACTACCATTCTCACTTAATATGTGACAGCTTGGCAGTCGCTCAAGCAGATCCGATCCAAAAATAATACCTCTCATTTTCAGAACAGGTTTATCGTAGTTTTGCAGTCTTATTTTATTTGCCAGCAGCACAGCCCCTGCCTTAACCTGCACCGTTTTGCTAAACACACTGATTTCCAAGGCATCCATAACCTCAAATATGGCAATCTGTCTTCTGAGAGACAAGTCAAATAGATGTTTTTTTTCACGGACGACCATATCATAAGAAACAACAGAACGTAGTTGGAAATCCATTATCGTTAACCTCCTGATTGTTTTTCGGACGGTTTTGACAAGTACGGTGCTATACATTCATTCCTAATCTTGATCTAAGTTGTGTTGAATTTTTTAAGCTGATTACGAATGTAATCCAATAAATCTTTTTTTTCCTCAGGTGGTATCCACTCCGTTAGTCTGGCTGCAGCAATGGGAAGAACCCATCGATGTATCTCGCGAATGTCCATGCCCGAGAGAGACAAGTAATACTCGATATACGCTTTACTCATCCTGCTTTTGATTATCTTCAGCAGAACTTTCATCATCAATGGAGCGCCCTTGGGCAAATTTCCGTATTTTAATAACACTAGCGTCCTTGCCACATCTGCTGCTGGACAGCCCGATGCGCCTGTCATCCAGTCTATGATCCAGGATTCTTTGCCTGTAATCACATTATTGGGATGGAAATCCCCATGACATAGAGATCTGCCTTCCGGCAAACTATGTACATAGTCCATAATCTGTTGTTTCTCAATGTCCGATAGATCGCTTGCGTTTGATATATTCTTCTCTAATACAGTCTTATGCTTTTGTTGAATCTGTTCACCCGATTGCTGGTGTATTTGATGATGAAGTGCTGCCATCTGCCTTGCTCTGCGCTCAATAGACCATGGTTTAATAATCATCTCTTCCAAAAGTGTTCTTCCACTGGCCAACTCAAATATGATACCTTTACGATTATTGATCGTCACCATATCGATTGTTTGTGGGCATTTAACTCCAAGTTCCAAAACGATTCGAGTATTATCAAACTCATGCTGAATTGCTTCCGCAGAGAAATCTTCTCTGAAAAGTTTTAAAATTGAAGTTTCACCATGTCTGAATATTTCCGCTGTCTGTCCCTGCCCAATCCGTTTCAATCCTAATCAACTCCGTATCTTTCCTAAATCAATTATGGTAAAACATCAAAGAACCTAATGATCAAGCCCTTTTTTCATAGCATAATGAATGATCCTGCCTAATGCAAAAAAAGGGCTCTTCCTTAGGTCCTGCAATGCAAAATCTAAACGTTTCGATTCGCGCTATCCTTAACTTTTTCTGCTTTATTTGAACGTCTCATTTCACGGCGGTGTGTTACAACCTCCTGTGTTGCGATTAAAATCTCATGCATTTGAGTCGTGCCTTCAATAATTTCATTAATCCGGGCATCCCGATAATATCTCTCTACGGGATAGTCTCGATGGCAACCATTGGCACCATGAATCTGCACCGCATCACTGGCAACTTTATTCACCATGGTTGAAGCAAAGTATTTGGCAGTCCAAGTTTCCATAATGCTCTCTGGATCACCCACATCTCTTAAATATCCTGCTCTGTAACACAGCATCCGTGCCGCTTTCATATTCACTGACATTTCAGTGATCATTTTTTGTATCATTTGATTCTCGCGTATAGCTCTTCCGAATTGGATTCTGGAATTGGCATAATGAACCGATGCATCCAGACATGCCTTGGCTAAACCGACACAGCCACATGCAATCGTGTATCTTCCATAATCCAGACAAGGTAAAGCAACATGTGATAACCCTGTACCAACTTGACCCAGGAGGTTTTCCTTCGGAATACGACAAGAATCCATTTTCAGTTCAGCAATCATCGATGCTCTCGCTCCAAGCAACCCGCTCATAGGTTCAACGCTGAACCCAATGGAATCTCTCTCCACGATAAACGCTGTCGGCTTGTTCTCACATTGGGCAAGAATCAAAAATACGTCTGCAAGCTGCCCCATGGTAATCCATTTTTTATGACCGTTAAGTATGTATTCGTCTCCGTCTAATACGGCCGTTGTTTCAATGCTTTTGGCATCGCTTCCAACACTCGGTTCTGTCAATCCGAATGAACCCAAAGTTGTCCCCGTAGCTAATGCAGGTAACCAGTACTGTCTTTGTTGCTCCGTTCCCCAACGCAAGATCGCTAAACCCACCATCCCCTGAACGGTTAACAAACTTCTGACAGAGGAGCACCCACGTCCAACCTCTTCGTTAAGAATCCCGATAGTGATATTGTCCAGTTCCATCCCGCCATATTCTTTTGGCAACATGGAGCCCAGATAACCAGCCTCAGTTATTTTCGCAAGGAGTTCCGGGTGAATTCGTTCTTCGCTGTCATTTAAACTAGCATATGGAATAATCTCGCTGTCTACAAAATCCTTGAATTGTTCCTGCCACATCAATTGCTCCGCATTCAGTTCAACTTTCATCACATATCACTCCTGATTTTGAGGTTATAAGTCCAATAAACGGAACTCGATGCTGTGATTGTCTGATATGAGCTTGTGTCGTCATTTTCCTTTTATGACTCATTGGGAATCTCATAATTGATGCACTTACGCAAACTGTCTTTCAAATGTTGCAATGTTGTGAAGTTCTCCAATTCAAGATACTCATCGTCCATCTCAATATTGAATTCGTTCTCCAAGGCAATGATCAGTTTGATAAATGAAATGGAGTTTAATCCAAGAACTCTTAAATCCTCATCTAACGCACCTACATCCAGCTTTTGTTCAGAAAACATTTCCACGACCTGATAGAAGTGAATATCAAACTGATCATAAGCCACAGGATATTCTTGCAAAAAAGATTCCTCCTCCATATGAGACATGTAATCTTTGAAAATCCATTTTTGTGACACCATTTCTGTGATCAGATGCTGTTCGAACGTTTGCCTAAGAGTATAGGAATCGGAACAAGAAAAGTCCTACATTTTGTAAATATTCCATATATTCTCTGACTTCGATACTATCATAATCTTCCTGAGTCAAGCAATGACTATTGCCATGTATTCACAAATATTTAATAGGTTTCCACCTTCGAGATGATATCCCTATCTTGCAACAAGGATTCATTCTCTCAAAGGTGCTTTGACATAAACACATCAACCTCATCTTCACTGTCCAATATAAATCCAAATCGTTCATACAATCGCCGAGCAGGGCTTCCCTGCAAAACATTTAAAATAACCCGTTTCCCCTGAACTTCATCCTGTTCCAACAGCAATTTCAGTACCTGAGTTCCTATTCTCTGGCCTTGATAATCGGGATGTATGTAGAAGTGTTCCAATAGAAATTCCTCAGACTTGGGCTTCAACGCTACACAACCTACCATTGAACCCTCCACTTCAATAATCTGTGTCTGGGCAGAATTGAATGTATTCCGGAAACGCTCACGCACCTTCACATCATCGTACCTTCCCAGCCTGGTTAGATCATCGTACAGTACCAAGGCTCGCAAATCAGCGAGTTGCTCTTGGTCTGCCTGTACAGCTTGACGCATTGTTATTGGGTTCATTTGTTGGTTTCCTTTCCATTGGAGACACGTTAATTTTTGAATATCTTATCGCACTTTTTAGGGGTAGAACACTAAAAATCATACCTTTGGCAGCTCACTTGAGCAATATCGGATTTTAGAACGCACTATTTTTTCAAACATATTAAACTCCTCAAAAAATAAAAAAGCCCACAAAGGACGGTGCAGTCTCGCTTATACAAATAAGCGAACCCGCAGCCATCCCTTCTGGGATGTAGCTTATTATAGAAAACTAGGAAACATGTGAAGCGTGTGCTGCATGTTGCAATGCTTCCAGTCCCAATGCTAGCGCACCACACAAACCTGCATGCTGGCCCAATCCGGGCTGGACGATATATTGGTCAATATGTTGCGTGATTGGGGCTGCATTCACATAACCATTGAGATTCCGCACTACCTGCTCCCGGATCATAGGAAACAGATGATCTTGCTGCATCACACCACCACCCAAGATGATTTTCTGCGGCGAATGAAGCAAGATGGCCGTTGTAATCGACTCCGCAATGTAAAAGGATTCGATCTCCCACGCCGGATGATCTGCCGGCAGTTCACTGCCAGGGATCTGCCAGCGAGCTTCAATGGCTGGACCCGCTGCCATTCCCTCCAGGCAATCGCCATGATACGGGCATAATCCGGCAAAGTGGTCGTCTGGATGGCGTCTTGTGCGAATATGTCCACCCTCGGGATGTAACAATCCGTGTACTCGTTGGCCCCCTGCCACAAGTCCGACACCAACTCCTGTGCCAATCGTGTAATATACACAGTTATCCAGCCCTTGCGCCGCTCCCCACGTCACTTCACCGAGCGCGGCAGCATTCACATCCGTATCCCATCCAGAAGGAACCGGAAATTCATGCTTCAAGGTTCCAATCACATTACAGTTTCCCCACCCAGGCTTAGGTGTGGTCGTAATATAACCATAGGTGGGACTATCCGGTTGCAGATCAATCGGACCAAAGGAGCCAATCCCCATAGCTTCCACATCTTTATCCCTGAAATAGTCGATTACCTTGGCAAGAGTGGTCTCCGGATGTTCTGTTGGAAAGCTGATCCGATCTTCAATCTGTCCATGCTCATTACCTACACCACATACAAACTTCGTTCCGCCCGCTTCTATAGCTCCAATACGCATCGTTTTGGGCTCCTTTCCTTCATTACAATTAACCTTTAGCCTTGGTTGATGATATCTCATAGATATGAAGTGAAGAGAAGACCAGATCGGTATTTTCCGCATGAGCAGAGATGCCCTTGGAATCCACATCCGGATAGATCAGATCCGTGATAACCGCCTGACCATCATTTGCAAATACCTCCACAGATGAATGATCTACAAAGATACGCATACTTTGATTCCCATTTACATCTTTTAACTCAGCTGTATGGCGGCTCAGGAAATGTTCATGAAAATCGCCTATACCCGATCCACTACGATCGATATATACTTCCCCTCGGTTGGCGTCTACGCCAACGAGCGTTTCGTTACCAGCTCCGCTTCTTAAGGCAAAATGGAACGACTGATCTGGAGTCCACTCTGCATGGATCTCATAGTTCACTAGTTGCAAAGTGTTCAACTGCTCACTCACTTGCTGAATCGAAGCATCCTGTAGGGACAATACTGGCGTACGGGCTTGCTCAAGTTCACGTGCAGGACGTTGAATCAGTATTACTTCTCCGGCTCTTGTCTCCAGTGTCAACTCCCGTGCAATGGTCATTGCTCCACGATAATCATTGGTTGGCGTCTGATTGGCATACATCCAGTTGCTCATCCACCCCATGAACAAGCGTCTGCCGTCTTCAGCCGGAATGTCAGACCAACTAACTCCCGCGTAGTTATCCCGGCCATGATCAATCCAGCGAATCGTATGGGATGCTTCATCTGGGACAAATGTACTCCCATCAAAATCTCCGGTAAAATATTGTGTTCTGGACCCTTCTATGAATGCAGGATCTGCACCGATGCTAACGAGCATCACCCATTTCACCTGTCCTGAGCTTCCTTCCACTGCAAGCGGGAACAGGTCGGGGCATTCCCACACGCCATCGTGTGAACCGATCCCTTCGCCAAATTCACTTCCAAGTTTCCAATCCTTCAGATTGGGAGATCGGTACAGACATACCGTTTGACCACAAGCGATTATCATAACCCATTCCTTGGTCTGCTCATGCCAGAACACTTTGGGATCACGGAAATCTACAAAGGACTCATGCGTTAATACCGGATTACCCTCGTATTTAGTCCAGGTTCTGCCATTGTCTTTGCTATACGCCAGACTCTGACGCTGAACAGGATGCCCATTTGGTACTTCCAGATGATGTGTAAAAATGGCTACCAACCCCGGCTCCTCTTCAAAAAATCCGGAAGTATTGTTCCAGTCCACCACCGCACTGCCGGAGAAGATCATGCCATGTTCGTCCGGTGCCAGAGCTACAGGAAGTTCCTCCCAAGTGACGAGATCTCGGGTTACCGCGTGACCCCAATGCATTGGCCCCCATGTCGTACCAAACGGATGATACTGATAGAACAAGTGATACTCCCCATTGAAAAACACCATGCCGTTCGGGTCGTTCATCCATTTCTCTTTCGGTGAAAAATGGTATTCATTTCTGTAATCTTGTTTAAGAATTGTCGACATTATGGTTTCTCCTCCGTACTTTTCTTTATTTGTTATTACGGTCATATCCCGCTTGCTTAATTTGTAGCCATTCTTGCAATCCAAGGCGATCCAGCTCTTTCAAGTAAGCATCCCATTCCTGATCTATTTTCCCGTTCTGATACCATTCTGTACGCAGACGTAACACGTAGGCGAAGAGATCGGTCTCAATCGTGGACAATCGATCCAGTTCATCAATGGAGAAGAACACACTTGGATATACGTTCTCCGCTTTCATATGCGGAACCATAACCTTGTCGAGAAGTTCCATCCGCCAAGCCGCATCTTCCGGTTTGGTTGTGTATTTGTCATAATAACTGTCGAGAATGGCCAGTGGTCCTGCGATACTGGTTTTTTGTCTGAGTTCCACAGGTGCAGATCCTTCCAGTGGAAGATGCTTCAGCATGCCTTTGGCTTCATCGAATTCAAAAATATTTTGCTGACTCTCGTCTCCATAGGTACCCCAGTTGTTCTGCACAGATTGGAGCGGATCGTACAGTTGGTCTACCCACTTCGCTGTGGATTCCAGGTTTTTATTGCTGCTGGTAATGACCATGCGACCACGATCAAGTCCTATTCCGTTTGTTCTTGTGACATTGACCTCTCCGTTAGGCCCGGCAACCGGAGGCAGAACATCATACGTATCATTCATGCCTGTAATGTTAGCCTTATCCCATGTGAAGTACATGCCGTACTTATTATCCTTGCCTTTCGCCAGGTAAGTGTTCCAATCCTGCTGGTACGATTCGACATCCACGAGACCTTCCTGAACCAATTCATGAATGTATTTAACCGCTTCCTTGTAGCCTTCATCAGCTGCCGTGAAGACCACTTTCCCATCATTGGTTACTACGGTATGATCCCAGTTCTCTCCGAGTCCAAATGCCGCAAAGAGAAATGTCAGATCTTCTCCGCCCGGTTTGTTAATGAAAGATAACGGAATTTCGTCTGCCTTACCGTTGCCATTTGGATCTTGAGTTTTGAACGCGATCAATACTTCTTTCAGTTCTTCGGTTGTCGTTGGCATCTTCAGTCCAAGCTTGTTCAACCATTCCACATTAATCCAGGGTAAGTTATCCACTGCCTGAATCCGTTGTTTGCCACTTCCGAGTTCTTCAATCCATGGGAATGAATAGATATGTCCGTCTGGAGCCGTGATCATGCTCTTGTATTCGGGAGCTTCCTCCAGCACCTTTTTCAGATTGGGCATGTGTTGTTCAATCATGTCCTCAAGTGGAATGATCGCCCCGTCCTTCGCCAGTTTCAGGAGATCATAATCCCCGTAACCTGCATCAAAAATGGCATCCGGCAAATCACCGCTGGCCACCGCCAGATTTCTTTTTTCTGCAAACACATCACTCGTATAGTTCTTCCAGTTGATATGCACATTGGTTTTCTCTTCGAGTCGCTTGTTAATCAACTTGTCGTTTGGATCAGCGGGAGCCAGCGGAGAGCTCTGTGTTATAAAATTCAATGTCACCTTGCCATCAGGGGATTGCGCCTCACTCGCCGCGCCGCCTCCCCCCCCCCCGCCACAGGCGGTTAGAAAGAGCATTGCAGATAACATGGAAATGGATGCCGTTGTAACGGCTTTTCTCGACTTGTTCACTTTTTTCATAATAATGACCTCCATGAGTTGGATTGGATCAACTTACTGTATCGCAGGCTGTTCACTATTTGAGGGAACCGACCATGACACCTTTTTCGAAATACTTCTGGAAGAACGGGTACATGATGATGAGTGGCAGACTCGAAATGACAATCGCTGAGTATTTAATCATCTCGGAGAGCCGTTTCAGTTCTGCCATCGCGAGCTGATCACTGATCATGCCCGGTGCAGCCTGATTCTGAATCAGAATGGAACGCAGAACGAGCTGTAACGGATGCAGGTTCGGATTATCGAGATAGATCATTGCATCAAAATAGGAATTCCATTGCCCAACGAACGCATAAAGTGCGAGTACAAAAATGATAGGTTTCGACAACGGAATGACGATCTGGAAGAAAATCTTCATCTCAGAGGCGCCATCCACGTTTGCGGCTTCTTTCAGTTCTCGAGGGACTCCTTTGAAAAAGGTTCTGGAGAGAATGATGTTCCAGACGTTAACGGCTCCAGGGATAATGATTGCCCACACCGTATCGAGCATGCCGAGATTACGTATGAGTAGATAAGTAGGGATTAATCCCCCGCCGAAGAACATGGTAATGATAAAGATAATCATGAAAAATCCACGTCCCGCGAGTCTATCATCTGACAATGCATAACCTGCAAATATGGATACGGTCACAGTGATCAGTGCAAAAGAAACCGAGTACAATACCGCATTTGCAAACCCCCGGATCATGGCTGGATTGGACAAAATCATCTGATATCCGTCCAAACTCCAGTCCGATACATTAAAGGACAGTCCACGATTCAGTAGAACTGTAGGGTCCATGAATGAGGCGATAACAATATAAATCAGGGGAACAACCACAACCAGTACAGCACAGGTGAGAAAGATGGCATTAAGTGTGAGGATCAATCGATCCATTCCCGTGTGTTTAACAACCATGGATAATACTCCTTTCCTAATAGAGGCCTTCGCCTTCATTCAATTTCTTCACAATCAGATTCACCGTCACCAGCAAAATCACATTGATAACCGAGTTGAACAATCCCACAGCCGCAGAATAAGCGTAGTCTCCAGACTGTAGCCCCACCTTGTAGACATACGTGGCAATAATCTCGGAGGAAGGCAGGTTCATGGACGTCTGCATCAGATAGGCCTTCTCAAATCCAATGGACATAATGCCCCCAGCTGCCAGGATAAAGACGATGGCCATAATCGGGCGAATCGTTGGAAGGTCGATGTGTCGAATGCGTTGAAGGAGATTGGCTCCATCCAGATTGGCCGCATTGTGAAGCTCCGGATCAACATTGGCCAAAGCCGCAACGTATATGATGGAAGCCCAACCGGCTCCGGTCCAGATATCGGACAAAATGTAGATCCAGCGGAAATATTCCGGTTCAGACATGAACATGATCGGCTGACCTGTAATCCATGTGGCTAATTGATTAATTGGCCCTGTCGGTGAGAGGAAGATGAACAACATACCCACAACAACAACAACCGAGATGAAATTGGGTGCGTACAGAAACAATTGAATATTTTTCTTGATGCCAGCTTTGCGTACCTGATTCAACATGAGTGCCAGTAAAATGGGCACCGGGAAACTGAATATCAATCCCAAAAAGCTGAGTTTAAGCGTATTCATTAAAATGATATCGAAATTGGGTGAAGCTATAAATTTCTCAAAATGCTTCAGTCCTACCCAATCACTTCCCATGATGCCTTTGATCGGACTGAAATCCTTAAACGCAATGATGGCTCCGTACATCGGAATGTACTTGAAGATAAGAGTCAAAATTAAGGCTGGTGCAAGCAACATATATAAAAAGTAATTTTTTTTGAGCTGCTGCAACCTATGACCGCTTGTCGTCCTCACTTTCAGTACCCTTCCTTCGCCCTTTTTGCTGTCGGCTATGTTATCCAACACGATACCCCCGTTCATTCTAGAAGTTGACAATTGTTTTCAGTAAGGGCTTTCAATATTTACAATTGCCTATTTAATAATTTACAATTTATCAGGTTTCAACGGATTTAGTCAATACGTTTTGTAAAAAAATATTTGTGCATTTGATCATTTCATCTTTGCATTAATGTAACTAAAGAGGATTAAATTTGCATATATAAAGCATTTAATCATTAATAGCAGCATAGATATTCAAACATTATGACTATAATAGATCATCATTGTTACACTAGTTAACGAAACTTCTGGAACAATGATGAAAATAGAATTCGCCTATCTAAATGTAAATGCAATTGTGCATTTGTAAAACAGAGATTGCTATTTGTCCCGTTCTATTATACATTTGACTTAGAGAAGAATATGGATGACTATTGATGATTAGAGGTGAAGCATTAGATGGCAAAGGAAAAAGTCACGATACAAGACATCGCTGATGCTTTGGGAATCTCCAGGAATACGGCTTCCAAAGCATTAAACGATAGCGGAAACATCCCGGATGAGACCCGAAATCGTGTAATTAAAAAAGCAATTGAACTTAAATATAAACAGTTTGCCTATATGGACAATGAGCATGTTCTAACCAAGCCTCCGGGCAATATCGCCCTGTTAACTGAAAACCTGCCGAATACATCTCACTTTGGTTCGTTGTTAATCAGCGGTTTGGAGAAAAGAATCAGTGCGGAGGGATACAATCTCTCGATTCATATCGTACGTGAAGACGATCAAGATACACTTACACTTCCCAACAATTTTGATATAGCCAAAGTAGACGGCATTATTTGCATTGAATTATTTGATCTGGAATATACAAAGCTGATTACCGATCTGGGCATTCCCACGATCTTTATCGATTGCGCTTCCAACATATGTTATCCCGAATTCCAAGCAGATTTGCTACTCATGGAGAATGAACATAGCATCTACCAGTTAACCACAAAATTAATTGAGAGCGGCTACACAAGTATCGGATTCGTTGGGGATTACAATCACTGCAAGAGCTTTAATGAACGATGGGTTGGATATCACCGTGCGATGCTGGAGGCGGGGTTGCAGGTCGACCTGTCCCATTGCATCCTAGATAATGATCGCCTGTGTTTCTCCAAGCCAGGTTGGTTGAACCAGCGAGTGGCAGAGCTGGCATCCCTACCTTCCGCTTACGTATGCGCTAATGACTTTATAGCAGTCGATCTGATCAGGGCGTTAAAAGATAGAAATGTCGCTGTGCCACAGGATATTGCGATATGCGGATTCGATAATGCACCCCAATCTCGAATTATTGAGCCAGCATTAACGACGGTTCATATTTATAGCAATGAGATGGGCATTAAGACTGCGGAGATGCTGTTATCCCGGATTAATAGTCCGACACAGCCGTATCAGGTCTCCCACATTGTGACCAAACCCATCATCAGGGAGTCCACACCAGCAATCATGGCCGATCATTCTCAGATGGTTCATAGTTCTGCAAAATAAAAAAAACGTATGTCTCACGAGTAACAACTCGTGAAACATACGTTTTTTTGTGGTTTCAATTTGGTTGGATGAAAACTCTATCCTATCCATCGTGGCCTGGATAAAAAATCATCTCGCGATTAGATCTCTTTCAAAATGCCTTTTACAAGTCCGATAAAGGCTGTTTTCACTTGGGCAGCCACTTCAATGACTTCATCATGACTTAACGGCTGATCCAAAATGCCACAGGCCATGTTGGTCAGACAGGAAATACCCAGCACCTTCATACCGCCATGAATGGCAACAATGGCTTCAGGTACCGTGGACATCCCCACTGCATCCGCACCCATCGTACGAATCATGCGAATCTCCGCTGGTGTCTCATATGCCGGGCCACTCCACCATGCATAGACACCTTGCTGCAGGCCAACATTCTGCTCTTCTGCAACCTTAAGGGCAATGCTGCGCAGTTCGCGATTGTATACCTGTGATACGTCTGGGAAGCGCACACCCAGTTCGGCGTTATTCGGTCCCATCAACGGGTTATTGCCTACCAGGTTAATATGATCTGTAATGAGCATCAGTTGACCCGGCTCAAAGCTTGTGTTGATGGCTCCGCAGGCATTGGTGATAAGCAATTGCTCGACACCCAGCGCCTTCATGATCCGAACGGGGAAAGTCACTTCGTCCAATGTAAAACCTTCATAATAATGAAGGCGGCCTTTCATCGCTACAACCGTTTTGCCCATGAGTTCACCAATAACCAATTCATTGGCATGACCGATAGCCTCCGATTGAGCGAAATACGGAATATCTGTATACGGGATAACGGTCGCATTTTCAATCTCGTCCGCGAGCGCTCCCAGTCCCGAACCCAGAATCATGCCTACGGCAGGTTTGGTGTGGATTCGGTCTAATATGTAATCTCTTGCTTCCTGAATATGTGCGGATTGATGCATAATGATATCCTCCTGATGATCTGAATTGAGTTAACGAAAACCGAGTTAATGAGGTGCTACTCATCAAGTGTAATGAACAATGGTCTTGATGTAAATGGAAGCTGTTCTATATACAATAAAAAAACGACCCTATGCTCCAGAATCGTTTAAAAACATGGACATCCCCTAATCCAATGTATATTTGTTTCTACTTTTCATGTAATCGATTGTCATAATAAGCAACAGCATGAATGTAGCAAACATCAGCGGTTTGGCAAAAGTACCTTCTTCAAAGATATAATAACTAAATGCAAAATTTCCGGCAAAAGTAATTAAATAGTTTCGGATGCAATCCATCTTCTCATCTCATTTCAGGAAAGAATTTGGTTCACCATTTCTTCAACCCTATCACACAATTCCATTTAATACCATATTTTTATCATCCGCACAAATCAACGCCTCTATCATTCACGAGATAGCCGTACTGTATAATCTATATTGAGTAAAGCAAAAAATCGGCCACATCGTGACCGATTCTCTCCACTTCCCTGATGTTCAGGACATAGGGTTAATGATACGCCAAAATGATTCTTTAGGCTGCAACTGCTGATCAAAAACAAAAGGCCAATTTTTGCGTCCGCGTACCGGGAAATGATCTAACCAAGTATAATTGTCGGCCACTCCCCAGAACGTCACAGAGGTAATGGATGATTTATACTCACGGAACAAATTGAAGATTTCTTCATAACGACGTTCCTGTAGCTCGGCCATTTCCGGAGTGGGTGCAGTAAGATCGGTTCGACGATCCTCATAACGGAACACCGACATATCCAGCTCCGTAACATGCAACTGCACATCCAGTGAAGCATAACGCTCAATAGCCATTCGGATCTCCTCAATCGATGGACCATGAATATTCCAATGTCCCTGCATGCCTATTCCATGTACAGGTGCTCCCTTGTCCAGCAAAGAACGAACCAGATTGTAGATCTTCTCCCGTTTGACCGGATCCGTCTCATTGTAGTCATTATAGAAAAGAAGGGCATTTGGATCAGCTTCATGAGCCATACTGAACGCTTGCAGCAAATAGTCTTCTCCCACTAGCTGTAGCCACTTCGTGTCCCGCATGAACAGGTCGGTCTTATCTTCAACAGCTTCATTAACGACATCCCACGCATATATTTGCCCCTTATACCGACCTACTACCGTGTCAATATGTTGCTTCAAACGAGATAATAGCAGCTCTCTGGAAGCGGGAGCACCTGAGGTATCCTCAAAAACCCATTTCGATGTTTGATTATGCCAGACCAAAGTATGTCCGCGAACCCCAATCCCTTGGGCAACAGCAAAATCAACAATTTTATCCGCCGCCTCAAATGTATAACGATCCTCTTCCGGGTGAATTTCTTCGAATTTCATCTGATTTTCAGCCGTGATGCTATTGAAGTGTTTGGCGATGAAATCCCCTTCGGACTGCAACATTCTGGTATGTACAGCAGCACCTATCTTGAACGTATTGGCGTAAGCAGCATGTAGTGATGGAATTTCGGTTGGCATTTACGATTCCTCCCTGCCATTTTTTATCCATCATATCGTTTGTTGAATACGCTTACAATGAACAAATTATACTTCTTCCCCCTCATATTTAACTATTTATGATTCTGGGCCCTCTTCGCAAAACAAAAACACCTCCACGTTCGTTCCACTGCTCACCGCAACAGAACATTTCTCGGAAGGTGTTTTGTGATCGGGAGGTTCATTTAAATTCAACTCATGTACAAAGAGGGTATGAAGCGTTACAGCTTGTCTACCTGTAACAAGGTCACTTGTTTCACTGTGCATGCCGGGTTAATTTGCTCCTCGGACAGAATGTTCAGCCTGATCAGGCTTTTCAGCTTATGGCTGTCTACCTTGGACAACAATCGCCAGATGTCCGGGTCTGGAAGAGAAGCATACAGCTTCTGATCATCGTATTCCTTCCGGTTCTGAAGCACTGTTTTCACGGTGTAACCACCAACCTGCGTCTCATAGATCCCTTGTTCTGCACAATACGCGACAATCTCATCTCGTAGTACAGACAACTGCTGCTCAATATCTTTTTGCTGCTGCTTCAGGTCAAAGTAGGTTTGTACTTTCTGCTCCATATCGATCACGCTCCTCTACTCTCATAGGTATGCGAGGATCGCTAGTTTAGGACTGGCTGTTTATTTTATTTGAACAGCAGGTGTTCATTCAAATACGGATTATGGACAGCCATGCTGTGAACCCTTTCCATTACATCTGGCCCCATGGGTACATCCCCAACGCGCCTTAACAGAATCCAGCGCAGGCAAGCCACAGCTTCAAAAACCTGCTCCTCTTCCAGCGTGTACACATAACTTGCAGAACGTGCAAATTGAGCGTGATACATCTCGCCGTAACTTTCCCCATTATAGATGGTGATCAGAAAAACAGACCATGCCATATCGTACCTTGGATCACCATACTGCCCATTAGTCCAATCGATGATGGTGTAATGGTTGTCCATCTCAAGAATGTTTCCCAGATTATAATCGCCATGAATCAAGCGGTCCTGTCTGATCTGGACCTGCTGAATCAAGTTTGCCAGAAGATCATTTATATCGTCATGTAATTCAATTTGAGGAAAAAAGTATTGAACAAAATCGTACCTGAATATGTATTCTTCATCTTCTCCAATCTCCACTTCATTCACCGGAAAACGATGGACCTCCATTAATCGCTCAGCCAAATGTGTCAGTTTAGTTTGTGTTAATTGAGTAAACGGCTTTCCATCATAGCTCGTTAACAGCACTTGATTCTCTTGCTCGTCTAATCCCCAACCATAGGGTTTGGAAACACGAATTCCATTTTGATAAAGCTTGGACAATAATCGATATTGTTTGGCGATATCCGGCTTGGAATCCTTGTCCCAGACTTTCAATACGTACCGCTGATCTTCCATTTCAATTCTCATCACACTCGCTTCCAGTCCAGGTGGCAAGGGAATGATCTGAACCTCCTGTTCAATCACCTGCTGGATACGTTCATCCAGTTCGATCCAATTCATCTGGCTAAGTTGAATTGTCATCATTCTCCTCCTTCCATGTTATGACCGCCTCTCCCTGTTAGTCAGGTATAATCAGGCCTTTGCCAATGACATTGGCGGATACAGGCTGCTTACCCAATTCTCTGGCCCATACCGACAGCTGACCCATATGGTGAATCTCATGGGCGATCACATGTCGCATAACTTCTCCCCATGAATCTGTACTGGCCTTGCCAGCTGAGCGATGATCGATATATGCTCTTTTTTCCATACTTGAATCCCATGCTCTAACAAACGCCTCCACATCAGGACGTAACTTGCGATCGAGTCGCCTTACCGCCTCAAGATTCTGGTAGTTTGCAAAATCTTCCGCATCATCCGGTTTGCCTTGAAGCAACTGAAGCCAGCTCCACTCTACATCAATGATATGAAATAATGTTTGTAATATGTTGCCTACTCCGCCCGTGCGAGGCTGAAGCAATTCTTCAAGCGGTACATCTTCACACCACACATACCATTGCTCACGCACCATCCAGTTATAACGAAAGAATGTTTCCATTGGTATATTCCCCTTTATCAGCATATTTTTCAGAGAGATTTGATCAATTCTGTATTGGCAAAGGTATCCTCCGAATGTTGAAGATCACCATAAATTCCGCTAATCTGATTGAATCCGGATTTGATCCAAAAGCGTAATGCAGGCCAATTTTTGAGTGCCACGTTAATTCGAATTTCCTTGTAACCAAGCTCAGAAAAGTGAAGAGTCAGTGCCTGAATTAATTCTTGTCCATATCCCTGCTTCTGGATCTCGCTCTGGATATATAGAAATTCGAGATAGATTGAATCCTCGGAGGGATACCCATGGTATACACTTAACAAACCAATATAGCGGTCATCCTCATTCGTGCGAATGGTTTGAATTCGATAATTTTCCAGCCTGCCTCCCGGTGGAAGGTGGCCTTCTTCAAAACATTCTTTTACATAATTCAGCTCATGCTCTCGTCCATCCCATTGATGTAAGTACCGACTGGTCTCATATATGGACTCAAGTTCAGGAATATCGGATTCTTCCACGTCCGAAATAATGAGTCTATCTGACTTCCATTCTACTGGAAGTTGTTTCATCGTAATCACTCCATCTTTACGTTCTAGTTAATTTCCTTTTTATATACAAGATTACATGAATTCCTGCATAAATAAACAGGACATTGAACAAATATAGAAGTACATTTAAAGAGATGCCAGATATAAACCAGATTGTTCCGTCAGAGTTAGCATAATGATAATCCGTAAAGAATCGGATCGGGAAACCATACTCTGTTCGAAGCGGATCATCTTCAGTATGTAAGGTGCCAGGAATACATATGATGGCTAATACAGCAAGCCAGGCTGATAGATTCATTATTCTTTTGTTAATCGTCAATACCTCTCCCCCTTATTCAACACTAACGGTATCTTTACCAAAATACGTCCCTTTCAACTTTTGATCCATAAAGTCTCTTAAGTCCTTTTGATCAAATATATATTTAGAATCTCTATTAAATCTGCTTTTTGTGGATACTATAATCTGTTTCCGATTGTATTGAATCGTAACTTTAGCGTTATGCTTTAATTTCAAAGCAATTCCTGCACTAATGCTCCCTGTGACATCATCTACTGGTATTTTGGCTGATGCCGGGGCTGCATTCAGCCAGCCGACTATACGGCTAATGTCTTCTTTACTTAACGTAACATTGTCAATGCTAACGTGTGCTCCACCGTCGCCTGTCCTGGTGTACACGACTATGCTCATCTCTGTGCTTATCACTTGATTTCTTGAAATCGGCTTATTTGGATCTGGATTACTCGTGATTAGAAAATACAAAAACATGATTGCCGCACCTATGAAAAACCAGAATCGCCTACGTTTTCCTAGCATTACAGCGCATTCTCCGTATCCACCACGTTGGCAAACAGTCTCAGTACCGTATTGTGATGTGCAATAATCTGCTCTGCTTGAAGCGTCTTTGAATTCCATGTGCTGTGCGCATCTTGAACCAGATTGACCGTGTATCCGAGACTGGACGCTCTGCGGCAAGTCGTGTCTACACATACCTCAGTCTGCATACCCGCGAGAATCAACTTCGTCACGCCATTATCTTGCAATTTCAGATGCAGATCGGTTTTGTGAAACGAATCCGGTGTCTCCTTTTCAATAACGAGGTCACCAGCTATAGGTGCAATGGACGGATGAATGGCCCACCCCGGAGTTCCTCGTTCCAGTGGACTGCCTGCCCCTTCGCTGTGCTGGATATATATGATGGCATGCCCTGCTTCACGGGCCCTAGAAATTAATACCTGGATCTTCTGAAGCAATCGTTCCCCCTGATAGACGGGATCTGCTTCATCAAACATCGCTACCTGTATGTCAATGATTAGAAGTGCACAATGCGTTGTCATTTTGCTTTCCTCCTGGCAAATCAATTTAATTCAAATCTTTCTTCTTCGTATCTTTAACAAAACTTCCAATCCCATATCAATCAGTACAAATAGGATAGCAGCAAGAACGCCAAATAAGGTCAGAACTAACGTCTCTTTGAAATCCAAGATTGCTTCTCCTGCGCCCATGACCACATAATAAATATACATGCCTAAAACTCCAACACATGCATAACTCAATATCCTCGTACTTAGATACAATACATGATTAGGGAATTGTATTCGGCTGAGCAGATAGTCCATCAATATCGATAAAGGTAGCCCGATCAACAGGATCAAGGGAGTCGCGTATACCAGATAAATAAGAATGTAAAAATCAAAACTGTAGGATTCATTCATCGATATGAGACTTGCAGCCAAAGTAAAACAAATGATGGTTAGAACGGTTGTTATCAGCTTTCTTCCCATGTTCATCTCATCACTCCAATACAGTTATCTCTATTCATTGGATGTGCTCATGCGTCAGATTTTGCCGGCTGCCATCCGATTTCTTGAGACCAACTATGTGCTCTCTGTAATATGCTCCACACCATTGGTCCTTTTCCTTCAACATATTTGGGACGCTCATCTTTATACAGTGATATGAGTCTGTGCTTTTCTTCCGCATAGTTCAAACAATCTTCTGGGTGTTCCCTTAAATAGTCTCTGAACAGCAAGGTCATCTGCTCGGAGAAACTGCCTACCTGTCTAACGTGTATATGTATCCTTCTGTTTCCGGGTTCTTCACGAAAGTAACGTTTAGTCTTATCCGAATTTTCTGCTCTGAATACAAATCCGACGATTTCGATCTCACGCTTGTAGTCCAACAGATTCTCAACATTGGAAACAGATAGTT
Organism: Paenibacillus sp. UASWS1643; assembly: GCF_008693195.1. Lineage (NCBI taxonomy): Bacteria > Bacillati > Bacillota > Bacilli > Caryophanales > Paenibacillaceae > Paenibacillus > Paenibacillus sp. UASWS1643. The sequence continues at coordinate 25,371 of NZ_VXKZ01000111.1, read as the reverse complement.
GTATATCGATAATAGGTTTAGCGTCTATTCCCACAATTGAAGTGGACCCAACATGATCAATCCGCACGGCCTTTTCTCCTAACGCTTCTCTTAATTTCGAACCCGTTTCGAGAAACAAATCACGCCATGCCGGATCATACTTTGCAATTCTCCATTGATCCCCCATACAACTCCTCCTTGGTTATCCAATCAAGCTATATAATTAAATAACACGTTCTTTTAACCTTTTGTTACATGTAGATTATTTAGTGATGCCATATTGATATCATGCAAAATCATCATTGTTTATCCCTAGTTCTATTTGTTTTTTGGATTCAATCATGTATTCGTACACATCATCAATTTCTGTTATCCCTTTAATATTCTCTTTTAACAGTTCAATAATTAAATTATAATCACTCTCTCTCATCCTTATATCTTTCAAATAGTTATCGTTATAGTCATTCATAAAATCTAATTTGTTCTTATAAAATCGAAATCTCTCCAAAACATATACTTCCTTAAGATTAATAAATAATGCTACAAAATCCTTAAAGTTTCTGGCCACTAAAGTTACTTGATTACCAAACGCCGTAGGTTGGATAAAGATAACCGGAGCTTCTTCCAAATCACTAATGGATCTGTTAAACGTGAAAAAAGCAAAATGGTCACCATCTGCCCCTGTTCTTCCAAATATAATGGCATCATCTGGCGTACAATAGTATCTATCATCATTGTTAAAACTAATATAAAACCCCACATAATCATGAAGGGTCGTATCATGTTCTTTACGTAATTCCTTATCTATTCGAACAATGCCTTCTAATGATTCCGGCATTTTATAATGTACTCCCAAGTTTGAATACCTCTCTTCTGTTAGCTTTTATTAATATATATATATTTTGACACAAATTCACAAAAAGAGAAGGACCCTGAGGCCCTCCCCTTAACTTCTCAATGATACTCACACTTGAAATTTGTAAACTCAGCTACAGCATTTTCACCCGTCGCGTATAGACCAATAAGTACGCCTGTAAAACCTCCTGCCACCTCCGAGGATAGGTATCTCGTCTGTGCCGTGCCCAGCAGAATCTCTTCACCATCTGCTTGAAACAGGAAACTGTAGCGTTCTTGGCTTGAGCGGATCACCAGCGTTGCATACTGTTTATTTCCCAATTCCACTTCATGTTCTATCGATTTGATATCACCGATATTTAGACGCTCGACCACCTTATAACCGTCCTGCTGCCCACGAATAGCCACTTCATAATGATGATTCTCATCCATGTAGATCGTGATACCGGCTTCTCCACTCGTTACACTGACATCAACTGAAATTGTTGCATTAAAGTCTTTTTGACGTAGCCCGATGAACGTTGGGGATGCCGGAACGTCCAGCGTTACATCGGTTCCTGTTAGCGTAAGCTTATCTGATTCAAGCTGATAATGCTTTGTATTTGGATGACGAAGGTAACACCAGTCGAGGTTCCAGTCTGTATTTTCAAACGTATAATGCTTCTTATCCTGCTGGATCACCGTGTCGGGAATGCGATTCGTCTCAAAACTCGTCAGTGTTGTGCCTTCATGCCCGGCTGTAAACCATCCGTCTTCACCAAACGTAATTGGAGTCAGAAATACTTCTCGACCCAGATGATGGTACGTAGCCCATCTGCCAATCTGTCGGAATCCCAGGTGAAAGAGCCACCAGTTCCCCTGATCATCCTGAACCAGATCACCATGCCCTACTCCCTGCAACTCATAACCTCCCAGATTGCGGTTGGTCAGAACTGGATTGTGCGCATAGGCTTCGAACGGTCCCGAAGAAGAAGTGCCCCGAGCATACGTAACCATATGACCATATTCGGTGCCGCCTTCAGCTGCAAGCAGGTAATAGTAGCCGTTCATTTTATAGAGATGCGGACTTTCCAGATATCGTCCACCTGTTCCGTTCCATATTGAACGACTCGGGGTCAGTTTGCGGCCAGTTTCAATTTCAAGCTCGCACTGGACAATTCCACCAACGCCTTCATCATCCACCCCGTTACTCATAAACAAGGTCTTTCCATCTTCAAAATACAAATCGGGATCAATTCCGCCTTGATCCACATAGATAGGCTCAGACCATTCTCCGTAGATATTATCCGTCCAGACATAGAAATTTTGATGTGTCGTATCATTCGTTGTCACCATATAAAAACGCCCGTCATTGTGCCTGATGGTTGGGGCAAATACACCCCCGGAGCTGTTCACCGTCTCGAGTTGAATCTGGCTTTTACGAGTCAGGCAGTGACCAATCTGCTTCCAATTCAGCAAATCCTTGCTTTCAAAGAGCGGTACGCCCGGAAAATATTGAAAAGAACTACACACCATATAGTAGGTATCGTGCACCTTAATCACACTAGGGTCTGGATAAAAACCTTTTACAACAGGGTTATTGTATTTCATTACTCCACTCCATCTCTTTTATAAAATTCACAAATATAAGAATTCAACTTCGTAACAACTACAAAAATTAAACACCATCGGGCGTAAACTTTCAATGAATCTGGATTGCATCTTGAAGCTAATTTTATTAAATTAATATATATGTGATTTTAGAAGAGTGATGGTAGGGAGTTGTGCAGATGATCAAAGCAAATGGAGAGCCCCAGTTCCTTCCTTTATATGAGGCGTTGGCAAGCGAAGTCAGATGGAGAATCATGGATATGATAGCAGATCGCGAAATGAATGTGAAAGATATTGCCGCAGCATTGGAGCTTAGCCCCTCCATTGTCACGATGCATATTCGCAAACTGGAGGATACGGGTCTAATTGGCAGCAGACGAGTTCGGATCAACGGAGGCACGCACAAATTATGTTACCTCAAGCAAAATCAGATTGAGATCGAGCTGCCATCCGCAAGCCAAACTTCACGAACCAGAGAACAGACGATAGCCGTGGGACACTACACTGCTTTTGATATTCACCCTACCTGTGGGCTAGGAACACTTGAAAAAGAAATCGGCGTATGGGATGATCCGCGTTACTTCCTTGATCCTGAGCGGGTACACGCCGCTATCCTGTGGTTTGGGAAGGGCTATGTTGAATATAAAACACCGAACTTTGTCCTTCCTGACCAGACAACCGATGCGATTGAAATTTCGATGGAACTGGCGTCTGAAGCTCCGGGATTGCGAGATCATTGGCCTTCGGATATTCGCTTCAACTTCAATGGCATTTCACTTGGTACGTGGACAAGCCCTGCCGACTTTGGCAGAGCAGCACGCGGCAAATATACGCCAGAATGGTGGCATCGAAATGTGAATCAGTATGGATTGTTGAAGACTATTCGTATTGATGCCTACGGTACCTATATGGATGGTGAGCGGATGTCAGACGTTACTCTCGCGGATATTAAGCTTAGCGAACCGTTCTGGACGCTTCGTTTTACGGTTGACGAGGAAAGCCCCAATGTAGGGGGATTAACGATCTATGGTGCCGGTTTTGGTAACCATGATCAGGATATTGTTATTCGTGTACTTCAGATCTGAAGTAACCGCATAGGGTAGGTGTGATATCATCCGATCTAGCATTAGAAGAATGACCTGCCTATGTATTAACAATCAGTTTGTGTTTGGAACAACCTTCTCAATTGATTAATATGAGCTTGATGATAACGGTTATGGTCAGCCATGTGCCATAATCCCCAACGTATCGTAGCTTGCTTTTCGTTCTGATGTCCAAAAGTAACGACTCGATCTAGATCAGCATCCGCTAAATGTGCGCATGTCTCTTTTAGAAGGGTTAATACACCCTCATATCGAGAGATAAGTGTGTCACGTGACACACCTTGAACCAGCGGAAGTCTATTATTTTCATCAATCATAGGGCCATACTGCTCTATTAAACGCTGAGGAAGGACAGCTCCCTCTATTCTATAAACCCAATTCATATCAACGAACGTAATATGTCGGATTAATTGAGCTATACTATTAAACTGGTTGTTTTCCCCTTTGTAATCCACCTCTTCTTGCGACATACCTTCTGTAATTGATTTAAGTCGTTGGCTATTTTCTGTTACAGCGGATAATAACATCCCCACAACAGGTGTCATATTGGCTTCTCCCTGTAGGTCGTGAATCATAGTCATCACTCCTCCTTTACCTTCGCTCTTTCTTTCAACAGGTCCTTAATTTCTCTTAGCTCTGATAATATTTCTTTGGTGTGCTGGCTATTTTTTGAGTTATCTATTCCAACTTTCACAACATAAATACCGAGGAACAGATAAACCACCAACATAATGATCATTCCCATGTGCATTTCTCCTTCCCAAAAAACAAAATTCTGTTAGGAGAATCACTCTCCCCCGTACTCTCTTTCCAACTGATTCCCGTGAAATGCCTTCAAAATAAAAGCCCGATCCGGAACGTTCAACCGTTCAAACGATTGCAGATACTCCCTATTGTCATATGGAACGCCAATGAATCTCACATTCAGTTTGCCCTCTTGGAGATCCACGATCCCATATCTGGCAATGGCAAGATCGTTACAGCCTAAAGCTCCCGGATTCATATATACTCTTTGATCTGTTTTATAATAATGAAGAATATGATGATGACCAAAACAAACCAAATCATGGGCTGTCCCCTGATATCTTGCATCCAATTTGGTTCCGGATGGTTCTTTATCGATGACATCCAACTTGTCGTTGTTCATATGATAGTGAGTCAAAAGGAACTGACGTCCTTCTACCTCTTTTTCAACAAATTTCGGTAGAGCTTGTATTCTCTTGATCGATTCCGCACTCAAATGTTGACCAATCCATTCATGATGCTCAGCTATGCCTTTATGCCCTTCTAATGGACCCTTATTTTGGAGCAAACTCAATACGGCCTCTTCGTGATTCCCCGAAATCGCTATCATATTTTTACGACTGTACAACATCTCGATCACTTCATTGGAGTAAGGGCCAATACCGATTATATCCCCCAAACAAAATGTATGTTCAATGTCTTCTCTGGAATCGATATCAGCCAATACCGCTTGCAGCGCAGGAAAATTCCCATGAATATCGGTTAAGATGGCAACCTTCATTGTGATTCCTCCTCTGGAATGTACATCGTCTGAATCTCCTGTACGCCCGGAATAAAGCCTAGATTCAGATACACAGACTCGGCATCATTCCCTTGCATCACATACAATCGCAGAACAGGATACTTACCCTTAAGTTCATTTAATGCTCTCTGTAACATCAGCGTAGCCAGACCTCTGCCTCTATAGGCGGGGAGTACTCCGATACTGTATACAGCAGCCTGATTATCCTGCAAGCACAAGCGACAATTGGCAATAAGCTGTCCCGTTTCCTTATCGTATACAAGCGTTGAAGCATGGGTCAGAATTTCATTCGTATAATTAGGGTCATCGCTGGGTATAAAATCTGACAGAGTGGTATGTTTTCTTCGTGTAGCTTCAAGACTTCCTGCAAAACTCTCCAGGTCACATTGAGCAATCTCATCTTCATTCACATATGTTCTAGTGCCGGTTTCACTTTCAATAATCTCTGGACTCTTCACGGTTACCCTGCTGTCCCATTCGACTTCAAAATGATCTGTAGGCCGCTGCATCCAGCGACATCTGAACTCCACTGGCCAGAATCCAGCTCTTGCGTATAGATCGACTTGGTCTGGAAGAATCTCAAAGGTCAGAATGCGTTTGGTGCGATCCGACCAATGTACTAATGTATGCTTTAGAAGCTTCAATACCTCAAAGCACTGCTGGAATGGCGGAATAAAAAACAAATGATACATCCGGTTAGGCTCCATTCTCACGCCACCTATTTTGCTTTCCCCCTTGTAAATCCAGTACGCACTGATCTTGGAAGAACTGAACTCCTCTTCTCTGAAAAATCCGACATAACGCATATCATAATAAACCGTGCAATATAATCCCCATTCGGCAAAATCAGCTTTGCGAATCGAATATTCATCCGACAGATCATATTGAAGAATATCTGTAGACCATTCCGTTAAACTCATACGTCATTCCTCCTCAATTCTAATTACATGTACTGCAATCAAAGAACCTTTCTATACGCCACCCCGTGAACATGAATTAACACATGCTCCGCTTCCAAACGTTCGAAGAAATCCAACATGTCCTTAAACGGATTCTCGAAATACGAAATCAGGTATGCAAGCTCTGGCGTTGTTTTTATAAAATTGTAAAAAAAGTAGGGGTCCATGTTGCCCGCATCCTCTGGACTACCAAGGAAAACCTCCAATGTCTGCCCTGTTTCCGTATTCTTGAACATACAGTGCTCGCCATGAACATCAAAATACCAGTTTCCTGTTAATTCTTCTTCTCCATGGATTACATCCGCATTGGACAGCAGATGGTACGCCCCTGCGAGAATTGCCGTGCGATCAGGCTGATCGGTTTCCAATATCAGTTGGTCTATCAATTGCCGCGCAATTTTTTGGTACATATCCATTGCCATTAATAATTCTTCCGTGATTTCCTGTGTTATCGATTTCATCATTTCAGATCCTTTGTCCTTTCCAATGAAGATGAACTGCTAGACCTTGCGGTTAGGAAAGAGAAGATAACGTATCCAAAAAGTTGAACCGTAAATACAATGGCGACAAACTCAACCATTATGCTGTTCGCTGCATTAAAATCATTCACAAGATCCACAAAGATCTTCCCCGGTCGGGATAATATATCCCACGAATTCCACCGATTAAATCTGCCAATGTAGACCCCTATACTGCTCAATAGCAAAATAACACCGACAACCATCATACTAATGTACTTATTTATTAATTGGTTTAACATTCCGTGGATTTGATTGATCGAACAAGTCGAGAGCAGCAATCCGATGATCGCTACGGCAAACGTCAGGGTGAGTCCATACCAAAAATCAATATTAACCCAAAATCTAACCTCCCCTTGAGCATCAAAATATCGGAATGAATGCAGAATCTCCGTAAAAAGGTAGACCGCATTGGGCAGAAAAAAGAGCCATACTCCACACATCAGCCCCATACATATCATGCTCGTTGTGGTTAATTTCTTATTGAATATGTATCTAATGCAGGATGAGATGATGAATGGTACCCATGCCAGGAACATATCCCAACTTAAAAATTGATACATATTTGTATCTGTATGGGCACGTAAATACATCACAACACCTAGACAACAACAAGTAGCCACGAGCAAGGTAACGATGAGTCGGAGATCTTGAACCGGATGTTTGTTATCTTTCATTTCTTTGCTTCTACTTCCTTTTCCTTGATGAATGTTATAAGTTATAGATACTTTTTAAATGCCTTGCTGGATTCTCCGTTGTACCCCAATTTCGTATAAAAATCATGTGCTTCGTGTCTGGATGATCCACTGGTAAGAAACACCTTCATACAATTTTTCTGTACACATATGTCTTCCACATATTTCATCAATTCAGAACCATATCCCTTGCTCTGCACATGTTCCGTAATGATAACCCGCTCAACGACGCCGAAGGGTCTATTTTCAACCAAAGCATCCAGACAAATATGTAAATGAGCCGTGCCGATCACCTGATCATCCATTTCATACACAAACAAGAAACTGTTTGGGTTATTTCGAACCTCTTCAATCCGTTCTGCAAGCACCTTTGTGTTTAAGTTGTTCGGCAATAATTCTTGATACAGCCTTTCGATAACCGCTGCATCCCTGGCTTCCGCCTCTCTTATCATTAAGCTCCCTCCCTATTACCTACTTGATAACTTAAAATGATATCACCGTTGTCCTCGAATTCACCCGTGTCCTGAAATCCGCAACGCTTATACAGCGCATCTGCCGCACTGTTATGCGGGACATGGGATACCCTGATTTGCTGGCAGTCCCTTCTATCTTGCAACGTACGAATCACTTCTTGGATGGCCCGTTTACCGTAGCCCTTCCCCTGATGCTTCTCATCAATCATGAAGCGCAGAATCCAGTAATACCCGTCATGATAGACCTCGTTATCAAATAAAATAAAACCGACCATCTGATCCTCTGCGAAAATGCCGTATGGTTTGGACGTAATTTCCTTCGTTGCATGAATCAATGAATCCGCATTGCTTGCGACCAACTCCAGCTGATCTTCCCGTGGTTTAAGGTGGATGCACACAAGTTCATTTTCTTTGGTTATGGGTTGTAGGGTTACTTTCTTCACATCCACAATCCTCTCTCCTTTCAGCTTATTTACTAGATTTTCTTGATCAACATAATCTCCAGAGGTTGTGTATCCAGCAAAAGAGCCCCTGCATCAACATACCCCAGCTTTCGATAGAAATGTTGGGCATGTTCGTCTGATTGCGTTGAAGTCATCACCGTATCAAAGCCTTGTTGCTTCATTAAACTTTCCCAGTGATGCACCACTTTTTTACCATATCCGCCGTTTCGATAGGGTTCATCAATCCAGATCATATTCATAAAAGGAAGGTTGTCCCAAAAGTAACCGTACCTCATCCATCCAACTCTTGATCCCTCGTTCTCGTCCCATAGGATGAATATTTCTTTCTCACTAATCTTCGTTTTCACAAGTGGCTGATGGATATGCCGATCTCTATCAATGATATAGTCGTAGTCAGCTTCCGTTGCATATTCAATCTTCATTCGTATTGCTCCCTTCATTAACTACCTCCATCATAACCCAAAATGTGGTAGTTGCGAACAGTTCTTTCCTCTTTTTCTCCCATGCCAAAAAACCACGGTTTCCCGTGGCTGCACCCACTCTATTTTCCTCAATCAGCTGTTGATCCGCTGACCAATTGCCCCTTGTACCATACGGCCTGCCGCGCAGATCGCCGCGCAACGGCTTCCGCCGAACAACTTGCATGCACCAATACAAAACTTGCGGTGTCACCTACCTTCGGCCAGACTTGTTCCCCTTGTGAATCCAGCGGTGTAATGCCGCCTGTTACCCATGTCAAAGATTGAGACAAGGACAGTTCGTCACTATATCCATACAGTTCTGCGAATCGTCCCGCTTTCTCAAGCAGATCCCCATTGCCAAAAGGAGACCAATGATCTGTCAGGCTGTCTGTGGCCAGCTTCACGTCCACGCCCATACGATGGAGCATGGGAAGTGGCATCATCGTTCTGCCAATGGGCACCGTGGAAGCAATGCTCATCCCGAGCGAGGCCATTCGCTGCGCCATATCTTCTGCTTCCTGCCGCTCTGCGCGGGCGAACCAGAACGCATGACTTACCGTAACTTTACCCTGAAGCCCTGCTGCTTCGGTCAAATTCGCGAGTTCCAGCAGCGTTTGTTTGCCGGCCTGCCCGCCATCATGCAGATGAATATCTATGCCCGCCTGGTGCTGAACGGCCAGTTCAACCATGGCGTTCAGTGATTTCTCGATCTGTTCGTCCACCGTATGAGGATCAAGTCCGCCCACATGCGTTGCACCTTCCTTCATCGCTTGGCCCATAAGCTCCACTGAATGGGAGCGAAGCAGTCCATGCTGCGGGAAAGCCACGATCTCCGAAGAGATTTTGCCCGAAAATGATTCCAGAGCCTGCCGCGTCGCTTCCAGTCTTTTCAAGCCACTGACAGGTTCAATATTGCAATGACTACGTACATGAGTGGAGCCGTATCCCTGGATCGAGGTCAGTATACTCTCCGCTTGACGCTTTGCATCTGGTAGCAACTTGGGCAACAAAACCTTCTCTTCTTCAATGCGATCGAAAATACTGAAGATACGCTTAACGGCTGTCCATGGCCCATCGTAGTAGGTTTTATCCAGATGAATATGTGCCTCCACGAACGAAGGCAACAGCAAAAGTCCCTTGCCATCTACTTGTGGTAGATCGCTAGACAGCCGGTTGTTTCCTTCCACAATCTCCGCGATCACTCCATCTTCAATCCGCAGATGAGCGGGGCTTGTCCGTGTCCCCGTCACCTGTTCTCCCTCCCGAACATACCCCCGCTCCACAGTCACGTTTGTTAACCAATAAGCCTGCTTCATCATATCATCCCTCTTTTCTTACCCGGCATTACGTCCCCCGGATACCGATTGATCTATGATCCATGGTACCATACGGTTTCACCGGGCAAAAATACGTAAAACGTTGGTGTTCCATATGCGGAACGTTTGCATTCGATGATGATGATGATTGACTGACTGACTGAGACTACAAACAAAAAAAGCACACAATTATCCCTTTGTTAGTATAGGATAATCGCGTGCTTCGCAATTTGTAGTTATTCAGTTATGGTAACTTTAACAATAATTATATTATCAATCAACATACTAACACTTACCCATTCAACCGCCAACTCTCCACTCCACTCGTGTACATTTTTGCACTCTCATCATTAAGCAACATGTGTCCCACCATTACTCCGTATAACAATCGTCGTACCACGTACACATATCATAAATTTGACGGATGGTTCTTAAAGGCTTGTCTACTGCAGGACCATTACTATGATTATTGTGGGTTAGTTTATTTGATTGTTATCTTCCCGCTATTTAACATCAAGTGTGATGTACCATCATCTATAAAGGTCTATTCGTTACTACGATACAAGTTCAAAACATTTTTCTAAATGGTACTTGAAAATGAAGAAATAAGCCGCTTGTAAGGGGTACGAGCTGGCTTATTTCTTCATTTATATGTTTTATCACTTTTCGGAATGAATTATGATACCTATCCTCAATTTGAGATTAACAGAAGCAACTTACTTCCAGCCCAAAGTAAATACCCAACTTGGGTGATGATATACATTGAGCGTTCCATACCTGTTAATGGCCTTTGTCTTTTAATTCTTCTTAAGTGTAGGAAGTAGAAAAAGGAACCAACAAGTAAAAAAATCACTCCTAAATCATTAAGTGTGCTTAACATGAGTATCTTAATCATCTCCTTCCCTGTCTTCCTGGTTACATTAGCGATCACCAGGAAATCAACAGCTTTAACAACCCTCATTTTACATTATATACAATTTTTAAGGAAACAGAAAAATCCCTTTTGTATGCCGCAACATACAAAAGGGATTTGGATAGATCCGTTTAGCCGGCTGGTGCCGCTCCACACGTTAAGCCAAATACAAAAATGGCTACGGGACTTAAAATGACACCACCGATTGCTAGAACTCCAGCAGCAGCAGCCCACTGTTTTGCCTCGACATAACCCAAAAATTCATTTAGGAGATCGCCACTAATTCCTACTGCATCTTGCCAGCATCTCTGCCATGCATTGCTTTGAATCGATATGCTGTTCTCACTATTGATGTATTGAATCATAGCGCGTACGCCTTGCTTTTCCTCTTGGTTAAACGTTGATTTCGCCAAAGCTTGCTCATCAATGATATATAGACCACGTGCTTCATCCTTATGAGCAATGTTCTCAAAAATATACTCTAATTCAGCAGCCCATGCACGAAGTTCTTGATTAGAAACGTTCTTCTGTTTTGCTGCTGCATTAGATGCAGGAGCAAGGATAGTTCCTATCGCTAATACAAAGATGAATGTAAATGCATAGAATTTCTTCAACATGTACAAATTCCTCCCTTATGAGTTTTAGGTTTTTTCATTCGATAAAACAGAAAAACTATTAACTCCCTATACGCACCCCCTCCAATATTCATCTAACAACTTATTGAAGTATGTCATAGAAGTCACGATTACAATTATACCAATATTTAACATTAGTGGCAAGAAAAAAATAGAATTATTTATTACTTCTACCTTTCTTTAACATTAATTATCTATCAATCAATGATAGCTCACTTATCATGACAGACCAGAGCGTCGCGGATCCGTCAACACTCTTAGAAGAATAAGATGTATTGATCGATTTTCTCCAGAAAGTCGAGAAATTACTGAATATTCTAACCTCTGAAGAAGTCACAGAAGCAAAGCAAACATTCAAGGACAGTGTCATCGCCTCGTTGCAACATTATGGAGACACTAATCAAGAAACCTTTTCTCTCGCTAGTGATTTACATGCGCTAGGTTTCCTAAGGCGAGATGAATCACGTTCTATTGAGCCGTTAGAATGCCATCAGTTCCTTCAAGGAGCTTCTTTCTTTGTCTTTGGCATCCAAATGGTCGGACATTGAGCATTCTGACTGGCCGTGATAAAGAAGCATATCCTTTAGCAAAAATTTAAGCATCGTAGACCAGATAGAAACCTTGCAGAAGGAAATTGGAGGCATCACTTTCCTTATGATTTAATGGACCTTGAATTCGCTGAAGGAGGGCGTTCAGCCTATATTATTCATAAAAAGTCTCAAGCTTTTGCTCCTTACCAGTTCCTACCTCAATACATGCCAAAAAACAGGCACAATACGTGCCTGCCCTGTCCAATCACCTTCATCTTCTTGATTACGTGAGTCTATTAAAAATGAAACCGCGCATGCCCTCCATCGGTCACGCCTTCAATCTGTTCGATATCCAGCAGTCTACGCTTCATATCCAGGCCTCCACGGAACCCGGTCAGCTTGCGATTAGCCCCGATAATACGGTGGCATGGTAGCAGAACCGGAATTGGATTGGCCCCATTGGCAGCCCCAACTGCTCGCACAGCCGAAGGTCTTCCAATTGCAGCAGCTATATCACCATAGGTCCGAATTTCACCATAAGGCACACGCCCAAGCTCTCTCCATACCTCCTGCTGAAAGTTCGTTCCGATCAAGTCCAGTGGGATCGCATCTGTATAAGCCATGGGCTCTCCTGCAAAATAGGACTGTAACCAGTCCATCATACCTGTTTGTTTCAGAGTGTGTTCGTTCTCTTCCAGTTCCACGCCAGGTGCAACTTTTTGTATCCAGCCGTTCCAATCCTCCAGTGTTTCGTTGGGCATGACCACTCGGCACAATCCCTGTTCCGTAGCGAGCAGCACCCATGGACGACCGTCCAACTGCATCGTGGTGTACATCAACTTTTTTCTCATTCGTTTATCGCCCTCTCCCCGGTGGAATGCTTATTGCTAGGACTAGGAGGTACCTTGCTTCTTCACCTTACGTTTCATACTACGAATCATCTGCTTGCTCTCCGGATCAACGCGATAAGATTCCGTGATTTTCTGAAGTGCCTTATTATACGTAAAATCGTCCAGGGTATTATGGTTCAGATAACGCATGGTCACCTCAGGTTGTTTCACATAAGCCATTGAGATGGCCCAAGCAACTGCCATTTTCACATAATACGCCTCGTGCCTAATCTGATCCAATGCGGATAGAACCTGTTCGATATATCTCTCATTCAGATAAAAATTCAACAGCATGACCACACCAAACCGGATTTCATATTCCTGATCTGATCTCAGATACGGCTGCAAGAACGCCCACATGGGCTCCGAATGGACCTTCGTATATTTCAGTCCCGCACAGAAGCTGTCGCATACCGACCAGTTATCAATCTTCGGTACAAATGTTTCAATAGCCTTTAACAGCTCGTCCAGATCAGCCTGTACATGACCAATGACCATTGCTTGCAACATCACTTCTTCAAAATATTCATCCTCTGCCGTTTCCAGATACGTGCGCCAGTCCCCGGCGGCAAGCTGCTTGGCAATTTTTCGTAAGGCTGGCAACCTTACACCAAGTACATTCGTGATGTTGGGAATAAGTGCAGCCGAGAATTTCTGATATTCCGGCTCGACCATGCTGAGCAATTGTGTTCTTATATCTACTTCCACTAGCGCATGTCCTCCTCGTCTGTTGCTGTACAACAAGTATATCCTTGCAGCGGCTGTTTGTAAGCCCATATCGAATGTTTGAGCAAGATTACAATATCATTTTGGGACTCTCATTTTTTCTCCATTTGTTTAACCGCTAACCCATTTCGTTTAAAAATATGGAGCTGACCGAATAGAAAGGAGTATCGATATGAACGGACCTCATACCAAGAAAGATTTCTCCGTGGAGGAGATCACCGAACAACTCGTGCAACATGTACAATCCCGGAACCTTCCCGATTTTTATAAATTGGTGAAAGAACTGCATCCCTACGATCTCTCACTTGTATATAAAAAGTTCCCTGAAGAAGAAACCAATCGGTTTCTGCTCTTGTTCAAACCCGATGCTCTGGCGGATCTCGCCGAGACCCTGAAGCTGCACGAACAGATTCAACTGTTTGAACGACTCGGGCCGGAACGAACTCTTGAAGTCATGCAGCAGATGGACAAAAGTGATCTGATTCGGTTCATGCACGATTTGCCTGCCAAACGCAGAGAAGAATTGCTGTCCAACATGAACCTGGACCACTCTGCTATTATTCGGTCTGTACTTAATTATCCGCCGGAGACAGCAGGGCGTATCATGACAGATCGGTACCGGACCCTGCTCTCTCACGAGACAGCCAAGGAAGCCTTACGTCAATCGCAAGGTACCATGCACATCTCCGCCTCCAGTTACCTCTATGTGACGGATGATGAAGGCAAACTGGTCGGTGTCGTGAGTTATCGCTCTCTTGCCTTGGCAGACGACAAGACCCAGGTTGAAGAACTGATGACCCGGCGGGTGATCCATGCAACAGTGGATATGGACCAGGAGGAAGCGGCACAGCTTCTGCAACGCTATGAGTTTATTGCACTTCCGGTGGTAGATGAGAATCACAGGTTATGCGGTATTATCCAAATGGATGATGTCATCGATATTATTATGGATGAAGCCAGTGAAGATTTGGCCAAGATGGGTGGTGGCGGTAAAGATATCGACTTTGATACCAAACCACTCGTTGCCGTTAGACGCAGACTCCCCTGGCTCATTCTGCTTCTGCTGATTGGACTAATTTCGGGAAGCATCGTGGATTTTTTCGAGGATACGCTGAATCAGGTTGTGGCGCTGGCATTCTTCATGCCGATGATCGCGGGTATGACCGGTAACACAGGAACGCAGTCTCTGGCTGTTGTGGTACGCGGACTGATCGGACGCAAACTCGACAAAGCCACCGTACTCGCACTGATTGGTCGGGAGATCAAAGTAGGCACAATGATTGGCTTGGTATGCGGATTACTGATCACCGTCATTGCTTATTTCTGGCAAGGGGATTGGCTGCTGGGCGCGATTATTGGGGTATCTCTGTTCCTCACTCTTGTCATTGGTACACTGACCGGTACATGCATCCCGCTTCTGCTTAGTCGTTTCAAAGTCGACCCAGCTGTTGCCTCTGGCCCACTAATCACCACATTGAATGATATCTTGTCCCTGTTTATCTATTTTGGAATCGCCACACGTTTCCTCGATGCCTTGATGTAGATAAAAGTGGTGCATACGGCAAAACAGACCTGATCCTGAGATCAAGGTCTGTTTTTTTGATTGTATCACGTGCTACGCCGATCTTTTATTTTTATTATAGATATCAAATGCTACAGCGAGCAGCAGTACCAATCCTTTAATCCCCTGCTGCCAGTCAATACCGAGACCAATCAGGGACATCCCGTTATTAAGCACACCCATGACCAAACCACCGATGATGGCACCAAATACCGTACCTATGCCGCCTGAAGCGGAAGCACCACCGATGAAGCAGGCCGCAATGGCATCCAGCTCGAAGTTGGTACCCGCCCTTGGCGTTGCAGCATTCAGACGTGCGGCGAAGATCAACCCGGATACTGCGGCAAGTGTACCCATGTTTACGAACACCCAGAAGGTTACCTTTTTCGTTTTGACTCCGGACAGACCTGCGGCCTTCTCATTACCTCCGAGTGCATACACATGACGTCCCATAACGGTACGATTCATCACGAAGGAGTACACAACGATCAGGACAAACAGCAGAACCAGGATATTCGGAATACCCGCATAACTCGCGAGTACAAAGGTAAACAGATTCGTCACGACAGCCACCACAATCAACTTGAGCAGAAACAGTCCTTGTGAAACGACCTCAAATCCATATTTTCGCTGGGAGCGGCGTTCTCGTACTTCATTAACAATGTACCAGACGGTGAGCACAAGACCCACAATGATGGATACCAGGCCGAAACCTGAGAATTGAATGTCTGCCAGGAAGCCCGAGCTTATTTTCTGGAATCCACCCGGGAAAGGAGAGATCGATTGCCCCTCCAGAACGATCATCGTTAAGCCGCGGAACAGCAGCATCCCTGCCAGCGTCACGATAAATGCCGGAATCCGCACATATGCGATCCAGAAGCCTTGCCATGCACCGATCAGAGCGCCAACGAGCAAGGAAGCGATAACCGCAAGCCAAGCCGGAAGCTGCCAATCAACCATCATAATCGCGGCAACCGCACCAACAAAGGCTGCAATGGAACCAACAGACAAGTCAATATGTCCGGTAATGATGACCAGCACCATTCCGATCGCCAGCACCAAAATGTAGCTGTTCTGCAAGATCAGATTCGTTATATTAATCGGCTTGAGTAATAATCCACCCGTCAGTACCTCGAACAAAAGCATAATTACAACCAAGGCAATAATCATGCCATATTGACGAATATTATTTTTAAACAGTTTTGTTATCATTTCCATGCTTGCCGCCTCCAGACTTGGTCATATATCTCATCAATGTTTCCTGCGATGCTTGCTCCCGGCTGACTTCGCCGGTGATTCGCCCGGCATTCATCACATAGATCCGGTCACACAGGCCAAGAACCTCCGGAAGCTCGGATGAGATTACCAGTACACCCTTGCCCTCAGCAGCAAGCCGATGAATAATCGTATAGATTTCGAATTTCGCTCCCACATCAATACCGCGGGTAGGTTCATCCAGGATAAGAATATCCGGCCCGGCAAAAATCCATTTGCTGAGCACCACTTTTTGCTGGTTGCCACCACTCAAATTACCGGTCTTCTGCAAAATACTTGGGGCTTTGATGTTCATGCTTTTTTTCATCTTTTCCGCTACTAGCACTTCTTCGCGCTCGTTCACTACCGCGTTTCGCGTCAGCTTGCTGAGACCCGTCAGTGAAATATTGCGCTTGATGTCATCCATCAGAATGAGTCCGTATTCCTTGCGGTCTTCTGTCACATAAGCAAAACCGTTCTGAATAGCCTCTGTGACGGTATTGTTGTGGATCGGTTTACCATTCTTAATGAGTTGACCCGAAATATTCCGGCCATAGGATTTGCCAAAGATACTCATGGCAAGCTCTGTACGCCCAGCACCCATCAGCCCGGCAATACCGACAATCTCACCACGTCTGATATTCATATGGATCTGATCCAGTACTTTCCGCTCGGCATGATGTTCGTGATATACCGTCCAGTCCTTTACCTCAAGGATAACTTCACCAATGGTGGCATGACGCTCCGGATAACGGCTGGTGAGATCACGTCCTACCATTCCGCTAATAATCCGGTCCTCCGTCACTTTTTCCTTCTTCATATCCAGCGTCTCAATCGTCTTGCCGTCCCGTAAAATGGTTACGGAATCGGATACCTTGGATACTTCATTCAGC
Organism: Paenibacillus sp. UASWS1643; assembly: GCF_008693195.1. Taxonomy (NCBI): domain Bacteria; kingdom Bacillati; phylum Bacillota; class Bacilli; order Caryophanales; family Paenibacillaceae; genus Paenibacillus; species Paenibacillus sp. UASWS1643. The sequence goes on along the minus strand of NZ_VXKZ01000111.1, from coordinate 8,010 downwards.
TTGTGCGAGATCAGGATACAGGCGATGCCCTGTTTCTTGAATTCCAGCATTAATTGCAGCAGATTTTCACTATCGTCCTCGTTCAGAGCAGCCGTTGGCTCATCCAGAATAAGCAGTCTTACCTTCTTGGAGAGCGCTTTCGCAATTTCGACCAGTTGCTGCTTACCTACCCCGATGCTGGATACCAGCGTGTTCGGATTTTCGCTTAATCCCACTTTCGAGAGCAATTCGCGGGTACCCACAAAAGTTTCCTTCCAGTCGACGATTCCTCTGTTCGCACGCTCATTGCCCAAATAGATATTCTCTGCGATCGAAAGGTAGGGAATTAGGGCCAACTCCTGATGGATAATGACGATTCCCAGATCCTCACTCTGCTTAATATCCTTGAACTCACATTTCTTGCCCTGAAATAAAATGTCGCCTTCGTACGTGCCATGTGGATATACACCACTCAACACCTTCATCAACGTAGATTTACCTGCGCCATTTTCACCACATATGGAATGAATTTCGCCTTCACGAACTTTCAGATTGACATTTTCCAGCGCTTTGACGCCTGGAAAGGTTTTGGTGATGTTCTTCATTTCCAGAATAATTCCGGCCATGGGATGTGCTCCTTTCATTTATTATTTCAGTCCGATCTCTTCCTTCGTGTAGTACTGGGTCCCCACGATATCCTGCTCCACATTTGTACGGTCCACGGAGATGGGATCCAGGAGATACGCCGGAACAACCTTAATACCGTTGTTATATGATTTTGTATCATTCACTTCCGCCTGTTTACCTTGCAAAATGCTGTTGGCCATCTCTACTGTCTTCTCGGCTAGCTTCCGCGTGTCCTTGAATACGGTCTGCGTCTGTTCCCCGGCCACAATCGACTTGATCGAGGCAAGTTCAGCATCCTGTCCTGTTATAACGGGCAGCGGCTTGTTCGATGTACCGTAACCGATCCCTTTCAAGGATGAGATGATACCAATACTGATTCCATCATACGGAGATAACACGGCATCCAGATGATCACCCGAGTAATAGGCACTCAGCAGGTTATCCATTCGTGACTGGGCTAATGCCCCGTCCCAGCGCAAGGTCGCAATCTGGGCCATCGTCATCTGCTTGCTGCGTACCACCAGTTTGCCGGATTCAATGTACGGCTTAAGCACAGACATCGCGCCGTCGAAGAAGAAATAGGCGTTATTATCATCAGGAGAGCCGCCAAACAGCTCAATATTATACGGTCCTTTTCCATCCTTGAGCCCAAGCTTTTGTTCGATGTAGGAGGCTTGAAGCACACCCACTTTGAAATTGTCGAACGTGGCGTAATAGGTCAAGTAAGGCGTATTGCGAATGAGCCGATCATACGAGATCACTTGAATTCCCTCGTCATGCGCTTTCTTGATGACATCCGTTAGTGTGTTGCCATCCACGGAGGCGATGACCATCACATCCACGCCTTTGGTGATCATGTTTTCAATCTGTGAAATCTGATTCTCAACCACGTCCTCAGCGTACTGAAGATCGGTTTTGTACCCCTGCTCCTGAAACAGACGGACCATGTTCTCCCCGTCTCCCACCCATCGCTCTGATGATTTGGTTGGCATCGATATACCGACATATCCCTTTTCCTTACTGCCTGTGCCACTCTCTGCCAGATTGCAGGCCGAGAGCATCAAGGTCATCACCAGAAGCCAGATGAGCATTGCTCCTTTTTTCATATGAAGTTCCCCTTTCCTCACGTTATACGGTTCTGAATGAGTTATTAAGATAACGCTTACAATACATATAGTGCATCATGTTGCTTGCTGTTCCTGTCTGAGACCAATGGTAGCATTCGGGATGCCACAAGGTCTTTGCACGTTTTGAACCTTTTTTATAAAAATTTAACTTTTGATGGAAACGAGAATTGCGAGCACAGTCGACGAAGGATCGTTTCAGAGTCCAAAAAAAAAGGACATGCTCCACTTCGCTTCACACGAAGTAGAACACATCCTTCTCATTCATCGTACATCACCTATTAGTGATCAAGTGTAATTATATTCGATTCGCTGAAGGACGATCAGCTGTCCCTCCATTCTTTCGATACTGCGCAGGCGATATACCCATTGTTTTTTTGAACGCGGTGCTAAAATAATGCTGGGTATCATAACCTACACGCTCAGCTATGGTGTGAATTGGCAATGTTGTTGCGTCTAATAATTGTACAGCCTTGCGAATGCGGGCATGCGTGACAAGTGTGACAAAGGAATCATTCAGCTCTTTCTTCAACACACGACTAAGGTATACGGCAGATACTTGTAGACGGAAAGCGAGCGATTCCAGGGTCAGTTCCCGCTCGGCATACTCTTCGTGAATAAGTTGTCGCGCCCGGCGAACCAGAGGGGACAACTGCACTTCTTCGTATACCCGTTCACGGCAATGGCGGTACGTTTCCGGCGTTTCTTCCAGTGTCCCTGTATGTGTCTCCACATGAGCATGAATGGCAATATTCAGGCAAGAACTGATCTGCTTTTCCAGAAGGGACTCTATTTCTTCGGGAGCTTCCCGCCACAGACACATGCCGATCAACCCGCTTGCGTCCCGGAACAGAACATGCGGCAGGTCTGACAGCAGTTCACCGATTATATTTTCCACTGCATACAGAAACAACTGACGATCATTCTCTCTCAGTATCGTCTGACGCGCTTCAGCGGCAGGCCAGCGTACGACCCCGATCTGCACAGGTGGGACGGCGGGTAACCGCAAAAACACAAGCTGCTCGGTCAGATCTCTCCCTTCAGCCTGCCCCTCCAGCCACTCCAGCATAAATCGCTGGCGAAGCAACGGGATATTACGTTCAATCTGATGAGCTGCCTGTTGTACATATGCCGTCCTCTGGTGCTCTTCAGTAAGTCGCTGATGCAATCGCTCAAGTGCAGCATGTAATTGTTCTGCTTGCACAGGTTTTAAGATGTAATCCTCTACGCCAAGACGAACCGCCTCCTGCGCATATGCAAATTCATCATGTCCCGAGATAATCAGGTAACGACAGCCCGGGCACTTCTGCTGAAGGGCACGGATTAGTTCGATTCCGTTCAGGAATGGCATATTCATATCAACGAGAACAATATCCACACCCAAATCAGCCGCCCGTTCCAGCGCTTCCTCGCCATCTTCCGCTTCACCAACAACCTCCATCCCGAGAGTTGTCCAGTCAATGGCATCCCGAATTCCCTCACGAATGATCGGTTCATCATCAGCGATAAGCACGCGGTATTTCTTCGCCACATGGCTATCCGGCGTAATCTCCATTACTGTAGTCAATGCCGATGTCTCATCTGTTTCAGTGGAAGTTGTCACGGTCGACTTCATGAATTTTCCCATTCACTCTCCTGCCTCTCTTCGTTACTGATTTGCTTGGTTGCCGGGAGCTCTCGCATCAACGGATGAATAATGGTCACATTAGTTCCTTCCCCTTCCTGGCTCTCCAGCACAATACCGTACTCATCGCCAAAGGACAGCCGGAGACGGGCCTGCACATTCAACATTCCATAACTTTTGCCTGTCATCCCAGGCGAAGACGCTTCCAAACTTGCCAAAGGAGCTTCGAGCAGCTGCTGCATCTCGGCAAGCCGTTCGTTGGACATGCCTGCTCCATTATCCTGAACGGTCAGCAGCAGTCTGTTATGTTCCAATCTGGCCTCCACCCGAATGTGTCCCGGCCCACGCCTGCCCTTGATTCCATGATAGATTGCATTCTCTATCAGGGGCTGAAGCAGCAGCTTTAAAACAAAAAGATCCCGCAGTTCCTCTGGAATATTCAATGTATACTGAAGACGATCGCGGTATCGTGTCTGCTGAATTTGCATATAGCTGGTCATATGCTCAATCTCGGAATGCAGCGGAATGTAATCCTGTCCTTTACTAAGCCCTATACGAAATAATCGAGATAACGCACCAACCATGCCGGATACATCTTCTGCACCCTCTTTGCGTGCCATCCAATGAATCGTATCCAAGGTATTGTACAAAAAGTGCGGTTTGATATGCTCCTGCAAACTTCGTATTTCAGCGTCGCGTTTCTGCCGCTCCCTCAATTCATTTAGTGATATCAGTTGTCGAATCTGTACCAGCATTCGGTTATAACTGTTGCCAAGCATGCCAATCTCGTCAGCCCGGTCGCTCCAGCGACCTGGTCTGAGATTGCCGGTCTCCGCCCTGCGCATATAGGACATGAGCCGGAAAATAGGCTGAGCAATGGAACGTGAGAACCATAAAGAGGCGCTCAGGCCAAACAAACACACCACAAATACAAAGCTAACCACGTAAAACTGGATTTGGCGTACTTCGGATATCGAGTCTCTCGTGGGAAATACCCCTACCGTTCTCCAACCCGTAAAGGTAGACGACTGATACATGAATAATAACGTTCCACCTTCTGTATCGGCGGTAAATGTTCCACTCTCACCGGAGGGGAACCAGTCTGTGGGAATGTGTTCTATTAGCGGGTGCTCCGGCTTGTATACACTTTGACCTTCAGCATCCGTCACCATCACATAACCGGATTTCCCCAAGGTTACATTACGGGCAGCCTGAGAGACGGACCTTAGTTTAAGATCAATCATAATAACACCCCGCACACGTCCTGACGCTTCATCCGTTATGGAACGTGCAACCGATACAATCTCATCATCCTTGTACCGTACATGTGTCGTGAGATTACGCTCTTTCGGCTGACCCAGCACCATGAAGATGCCCGGATTGGCCGAAGCTTTTTGATACCAATTTTCCTGAATCAGGCTCTGTTCCGCTCGGGGATACATCTCGTTGCTAATATAGTCACCACTTGCATTGACGAGAACAATCCCGGCGATTTCAGGATACAATGTTGTGAATCCCTGCAAGGTTTGTTTGATGCCATATAACCGATTTTGCTCAGCTTCGGCAATTGTGCCCATGTTCATCGGTTCACTGTCTGCATCATCATCATTCAACGGCATTTTGTCGTTCAAAAAAGCCTCAATATCCGGGTCAAATGCAATCAGATAGGTCATATTCTGCAAATTCTCCATTTTGCTGTTAAGAGCTTCATTCACTTTGCCAATCAGTTGCATGGTATGCCCTTCAACCTGTCGCTCAACTACCCGCTCCACCGTCCAGTTCACAAGCAACCCAAGCCCTACGGAAGGTACAATGGCAAATAGCAGAAAAAGCAGCATCAGCTGGTACCGAAGGGGCATATTACGCAAGCGTAAACGCCGAATCCCATTCTTAAAAGTGGAGAGAATTGCTCTCCTGCTCCAAGGCCTTGGACTCTTGAAATCCTCCTTGTTATTTGGCATAGTAATCATCCACATCCGAGCGTGTCACCACAGAGATCCCTGTGTCCACCATCACGGGAAGCGGTGCATTTTCACCGGATGAGGATGGGGCAGGGACCGTTAATTGGTGATGCAGATGGAACAAATATTGGAGTGACCAATATCCCATATTCCAGGTTCCCTGTGCAATTGTAGCTGAGATCGTACCGTTCTTGATCATATCCAATGTGGCCTTATTTGTATCAAACGAAATAATCTGCAATGGATGTCTGTCCCCGGCAGTTTGAACGGCTTCCCCCGCCCCTGCTCCTCCGGTGGCTTCAGTCACAAAAATACCCGCCAGCTCGGGATGTTCCTTCATCATTCTCTGTGTTTCGTCTCTGGATACCATCGCATCACCGTGTCCGTCTGCAACTTCAACGATCTGCATGGAAGGGTATCTCTCCTTGATCGTATCGCGGAAGCCCTTCGTCCGCTCTTCATGATTTTGTTGCCCAGGCAAGGTTAATACTGCGACCTCTCCCTCACGTCCCAGCAGTTCAGCCATTTTATCGGCAGCCATTACACCTGACTTGTAATTATCTGTCCCTAGAAAAGAATAGGCCTGGCTATCAGGTGCATCCGCGTCGAATAAGACAACAGGGATATCTGCGTCGATTGCCTTGTTGATCGCTGGTACTAACGATTGTGGATCGATTGCAGATATAGCAATGCCTGCGGGCTTACGAGCGATAGCCTGCTCGATTACCATGGTCTGCTCCTTCGCATCATACCGGGTAGCCCCGCGATATTCTACGGTCACGCCAAGGGCATCCGCGGCATCCTCGAATCCTTTGAGTGGGCTCTTCCAATACTCCAGCCCGGACTGGAATGTAATCATGATATACGTCTCTCCGATATCGCCGCGCAGCCCACGGTCCTCCCACGAACTGTTTACCTGACTGGTGTATTCGAATCTCAACACATACAACGCAAATGCTGAGATTAGCAAAATGTAAACAAGCAGCATTTTTTTCATTCCGTCACTTCCTCAAGTTGTCTGATCACCTTGTACTTCGTTTAAATTGTAAACGCAATCATTCAAAAAGAAAACTCCCCCTTATCTTTTTAAAAGGAAGCTCCTGTTGCGAACGGTGTACCTGCTGCAATAATGTACTATATGGTTTCTCCCTCTGGACGTATGATCATGGAACTAAACTACACCAGAGGAGAGCATCATCATTATGAATCTTGCATCTTTTTTAATCTACTGCATCGTCGTTACATTCACCCCTGGCCCCAGCAATATCGTAATTCTTTCTTCTACACAGATCGTTGGCGCACGAAAAACAATGCGCTATGTCTGGGGAGCTACGTTGGCATTTGGTCTGCTGCTTACCGCTTCAGCTTTTCTTAATCAGCTTCTTGCAGGAGTGTTACCCGGAATTCTGAAGGTGATGCAGATTGTCGGCGGCCTGTACATGGTGTATCTGGCTTACCAGATCTATAAGATGGGTACCACCGAGGATGCACCGAAACAAGTGACCGGATTCTGGAACGGTTTCATCATGCAGTTTGTGAATCCAAAGGTGGTCTTGTTTACGTTCACAGTCATCCCAAGTTATGTATTGCCCTTTTATCAAAGTTCATTCTCATCGTTTCTATTCGTGTTGCTCATTACCTTCATTGGTTTTCTGGCCTACTCCAGTTGGGTTGTTTTTGGCACAGTTTTCAGAACGTTGCTGAATCGCCACCAAAAATTACTGAGTATTCTCATGGCCCTTTTTTTGTTATACTCAGCCATTATAGTATCCGGATTGATCTAAGGCTTGGGAGGTGTGCTGCATGGAACGGTTTAACTATAAAAAGTCACAAGACGTGCTGGCACTATCCGCCAGCTTTACTGATTTTGCATATAAAAAACATTGCCACGAAGAGTATGCGGTTGGCGTAACCCTGCGCGGCATTCAACAATACAACCTGGACGGACAATATCAGGCGTCTCACCAAAATGGTGTCATGTTGTTTAACCGTGAACAGTCCCATGATGGTAGCTCCTATGATAGAGAGGGCATTGATTACGTGATGCTGTATCTGAAGCCGGATTTGGTAGATGAGATTATAGGCAAAAAGGAATTGCGTTTTGGAAATCCCATCGTCTATGATCCCGAGCTTGCACGGAAGATCCTGATGCTGAACGATGCCGTTCAGCACAGACAGGACGAAGCCGAGTGCAGCGAACGGGTCTTCGATCTGGTTCACCTTCTGGCTCAGAAGGAGATGCATCCCAAGCTCTGGTTGCCTCAGGACAGTCTGGTTCGAAAAGCCAAGGAAATGATGTTTTGCAGCACCGAAGATGTGCTTAGGCTGGACAATCTGAGTTCCGAATTCGGCATGTCCAAGTTTCAGTTTATCCGTGAATTCAAGGCACAAGCCGGCATATCCCCCTACCAGTTTTTCTTGAACTGCAAGGTCGAGCGTGCCCGTCAGTCCATCGAAATGCAGAAGGACGTCTACGCTGCTGTTGCCGATTGCGGATTCGTTGATCTGACCCATCTGAACCGGCATTTCAAACGGGTATTTGGCGTCACAGCTTATGAATACATGTTGCAATTGAATTAGATCTATCGGATCGATAGTCTCACTCCAATTGGATACAGTTTTGACGTCACTCCTGAAAATCCCCGTATAGAACGTCAAAGTTTTCTTAACGCTCTGTACGGGGATTAGTTTTTTT
>NZ_VXKZ01000110.1:0-256969 GCF_008693195.1 Paenibacillus sp. UASWS1643 | reverse complement strand
CCCCCCCCCCCCCCCCCCCCCCCCCCCCCCCCCCCCCCCCCCCCCCCCCCCCCCCCCCCCCCCCCCCCCCCCCCGCCGCCGCCCCCCCCCCCCCCCCCCCCCCCCCCCCCCCCCCCCCCCCCCCCCGGGCCCCCCCCCCCCCCCCCCCCCGCGCCCCCCCCCCCCCCCCCCCCCACGGCCCCTTGCGCTGCACTGCGTAGCAGCAGCGCACAAGCACGGCTGCGCCCCAGCGCGAGGCAAGCCTCGCAGTAGGCGCACGCCGCCAGGCCGCAGGCAGCGCAGGGCACGCGCTGCCTGGCTTCGCTGCCACAGCGGTGGCAGCGGGGCGCGCTCCGCGCGCGTCCAAGCCACGCGTGCCGACGGCGCGTGGCAGGCCCTTGGAGGGCGGCTGTGATACTCAGCCGTCCGTGCAAGCGCGCGAGCTGCGCAGCCGCGCGCCACTCCTCAGGCGGCTGGGCGGTATCCGCCAGCAACGCCTCCGCCTCGGCCGCCAGTAGTTGACGGCCGCTGATCCGCTCAGCCAGCAGGGCCGCGTCCCGCTCCAGCTGAGCCCACTGCCCGGCGGGAAACGGCTCTGGCATCCCGCCTACCTGAATGCGGCACGCAGCGACACTCGCCGCTGTGCCCGCTATACCTTTTCTCGCCTCAACTTCCCCCGAGGCCAGTTCATATACATCCAGATTCCGTGCAAGATAACTCTGCCATTCGCGCTCACCCCACTGATCCATACCTCGCTCCATCTCAAAATGTTCAACCAACCAGGATGCCTGACTTAACGGTAACGCCTTGTCTAACAGCAACCAGCGCAGCACATGTCGCCCACTTCCTCCCTCCAGCCACCAAGCCACATCCACTCGAATGTCGAGTGATAACACCATACTCCATCCTTCCCCTACGCGACACGCATATAAGGCAACCTTCATTTACTCTCCTCCCCCATCGTACTTTCTCCTGAACGCAAAAAAAGCACATGCCAACCCGGCTGTTCGCCGGAGCATGTGCTTCATGTCCATATTCCATCTTCTTATGATCAATCTACTTATCACTATATCAATCTAATCAATACTCTACAAACTCTGCCATTCAGAAACATCTTATTTACCAACTCGAATAATAGGTTGCTGATCAGGAGCTGTCTCAATATAGATCGACTCGCCAGGTTGTAAAATCTGACCGTTCACTTCAAAAGTAAACGTCGTTTCAGGTTTCGTACCATATATATCAGGGACTTCTTCATCTTCTTTATACTCATTTAGCGTATCTCTGTCTAAGATGAAACCGGGTTCCATCCAACTTGAAATTTCACGCTGAGTATCCGAGTGTTTATCTTCTTCTGCAATTACTTTGCTTGAGGTAAGACTCAATACCAAGATCACTGTTATCAAAAACATCATTTTCTTTTTGTAATGCTGTCTCATTAGATCATTCTCCTCATGTACCACTTTCTTAGCAACCTATTAACCGGCTCTTATATGTTTTCTACGATGTACGTTTACTTCAATTATGTTGGTCTGAAATATCCAGGAACCTGTTATGTATTACTTAGTTTGGAGATGCCTGTGAAACATTCGATTATATCGATTAATCAACTCATCCAAAATTTCGGATTGCTTAATCACGATTGGATGTTGTAAACCATAAATCGCAACCAACGCGTGTAAACTTTCACGTTCACGTTCCAATTCGCTTTCCTGATTGTTCACAACGTATTTCATAGCATCCTCACCTCTATGAAATAGTGTAAACCTTTATGTAAAAACCAAGATTCATGTCAGATATACAAAAAAACCTATAAGAAAATGAAATGTGAACATCCTCTCACAGGTAACTCTCTATAATCTATATAATAAAATCTACCAACCACCTTGACCATGAGAATTAGTCGTCAAAATTTCTGGAACTTCAGGTGGCACATTCTCCGTAGCAGAAGACGTATTAAATGGTACCACCATTGTTGTAATGGTAATTATGGTAGCAATGATTATGAATTTTATCTTCATCTCTCTTTTCGAACCTCCTTCAGCAGTGTAGTGTACTTATGAAGCTCTTCGTTTGTTGCTAAATGCCGAATGGAATCAAATGTACAGAACCCTCTGACCATACAAGCATCATTATTAATTCTAGCTGAGATTGCCAAACTATCCAGTATAAATTGAATCCCAACCCGAATCCGGTCTGAGTTTAGATAATAATCCGCTACATCTGCCAAGAAATTCACGAACTGATCATCTATAATCTGATTGGTATAAGAACCCACCTTCTCATGTGTGATCATAAATGATGATATGGTGGTCTTAAAGCGCTCCAACACATGATCCATATTCATATTATAATTTAGTGCTGCCTTAATAAGCTTAAACAACCCACGTAGAATCTCATTTTCTTTGGTAGATAAATAATCCACATACTCATCTAAAATCTCAATTCTTCCTGCCATTATTTCAAAGAGGTACCTATTTGCTGTTGCCCACTCCCGAAACTGACTCTTTGTAAGCTCCGCCTCAAGATCATTCTCAATAATCCACTCGTGATTTTCATAGCATGAGACGTAGTATAACGCCTGCCGATACTCATTCTTTTCTCCATATATTGATGCTATGATCAAATCCGAGTATAAAATATAACCAAACAAAGGTTTGGAAGGCTCCTGATAACTCTTCCCCAGTTGTATCCGTTGATGTTTGATTTTATATTGTACCCTAGCCAGTTTACCCATTCGTGTAGCCAGTTGCTCCGCTTTGTCCCAACGACGCAATGAAAGATATAAATTCATCAGATCCTTCAGCGCATCCAGTTGCTCCAACTCGTTAAGACGAGCGACAAAAGGATCGAATTGCACAGCACATTCCAGATTATTCTGCTGATCATGGTTAATCGAGAGCTTGAATATTCGATACTGGCAGATCGCCAATCGTTCGGCATGCTGGTACCGCTCCCCTTCACACACTTTACGATATATAATTAGTGCAGCTTCCGCGCTCCCTTCGGCGTTTAATGATTCGGCACAATCAAACAGTTGTTGGATATAAGCAGGATTCTCCATCATTAAATCTACAGTTCGTTCAATACAATCGTTTTTTCCAAGCTCAGCGCAGCGCATAATAAACGGACGCAGTCGTCGCCAGTTCATCGTAGAATCATCAAACAACTCACTCACATACTGTTCATAAAAGTACCCATCTTCCAATCCCATGTATTCTGTCATAGTATCCAGAATTTTTACCGATATAGGCTGTGAACCATTAATCACTCTACTTAGCGTTCCAGAGTTAATGCCTGATCTCTCTGCGAAATGATAAAGAAGGATTTTGCTTTCCTCTATGTAATGTAAAAATTCTGTTCGGATCGTCTTATCCAATATACCCAAGAAGATACCCCCTTCCAGAAACACACTTCTCTCACGCACAACATCCATTTTAAGTAATTATATGGTTTAATATACCATAGGTCAATATAATGGAAGAGTCTACCTTTCATCTTATAGCCTAATCTCTTCTCTCTGGCTCACTCACACAAATTCTTCTAATAACCAGAATCTTTCTTTAAAATTGCGAAACTTTTTCCAATCTGTATCGTCTATACTTTTAAATTAAGAGTTCTGACTTCGAAAAGTTTATTTTAGTAATCAAGAACTCCCCATACCCAGGCAATAACCATAGATTGCATAAAAACCCATTTTTAATTTAAAAGCAGACTTGGCTACAATTACAAAAAAAGACTACAGCTTCTGCTGTAATCTTTTCACTGTAGATCTGTGAAATGTTAATCCCATTTCCCGTTCACATGATGATTTATTGCTCTGTCTCACGCAAATCAATCAGTCGAAACGTGTGATCGGTCTGTGCTACCCGTTCAATATCAGCAGGGACAGCAGCCAGATAAGATGTCTCCATGCCTTGCCTTTGCATAAGCTTTTCAATAATCGTAATCGTTTCCGCTTCTGTACGATCAGCAACAACGGTTAATCTGAAGCTCTTACCACGGTATAATAATTCCTGGCAAAGTTCTCTTACAATGCCTTCGATCCGCCCTGCCTGATTGGAAGGGATGAGCAGAATCTGCTCGAAACCTTCAGATTCCGGACGGGAAAGATGGCGCTGGTGCATGGCATGAACGGCCATTGCCGCCAGGAAGTATATGAGCAGAATCATAGTCAGATGAGCAACCATGGCAACTGCACCTCCTCGGAAGGTCATGCTCACCCATGGCGAACATCCCTGTATACAACAAGTATATGCTGTACTTCCTGAAGGGTTACACTTGCATTTCCTATCACTCATATGCCACGCTGATCGACACCGGACGAAGAAAGACAGGCCAGGTCATTCATTCACGCCTAAGCTTGAACATATGTTCCGCACAACCTTACACTTTGCTCATTTGCAGTGATAAAGTCCATTAACCCGCAGACCAATCCAACATTCTGGAAAGGGCGCGAGTGAACACCAATCTATACTTCATCTAGGTTGAATCAACCAATGGACTGACTTCCGATAAAAATACTGCTTTATGAAAATATAGGCTATTAGAGCGTAACCCAACCATATTTGATCGAATTGATAACAGCTTGCGTACGGTCGTCCACTTCCATCTTCTGCAGAATACTGCTGACATGGTTTTTTACTGTTTTTTCACTGATGAACAGGAATTCACCAATCATTTTGTTGCTCTTACCTTCTGCCATCAAGCGAAGTACTTCAGCCTCACGACGTGTAAGCGGGTTATTGTCGCCAGCGACAAATTTAACGCCTGCTTCCTTCGAAGCTCCTTCACTCATTGCCCCTGTTTCATTAAGATACGTCATACGACGCAGCTGCATGATCAGTTTGCCTGTTACTTTCGGATGTATGAACGCATGTCCTTCATGCACGGAACGAATCGCATTGATCAGAGACTCTGCCTCCATATCCTTCAGCAAATATCCGTTAGCCCCTTTACGGAGCGTCTCAAATACATAACTTTCATCATCATGAATGGACAAGATAATGACTTTGACATCAGGGAACAGCTCACGCAGTTTCTCCGTTGCCTCAACCCCGTTTTCGATCGGCATGTTAATGTCCATCAATACGATATCAGGTTTATCCTGATTGCAGAATTCGAGCACTTGAATTCCATCGCCGCATTCGCCGATGACCTCAATGTCGTCCTCCATATTTAAAATGCGTTTCAGTCCCTCACGGAACAGCTGATGATCATCAGCCAAAAGAACTTTAATCGATGCTTTACCAGTATCACGGTTTTCCATCATCCTGCTACTCCTTTCCCTTATCCACGTTTGTCGGGATATGAATCACTATTTTGGTTCCTTGATTTTCTCCGGACTCAATCTCTATTCTTCCTTCTAACAGTTCAACCCGTTCTCTCATCCCAATCAGACCGAAGTGGGTATGATCCTTGCTTTTCTTCGCAAGAAGCTCCGGTTTGAACCCAAGCCCATTGTCCTGAACGACAATTTTGACGAGCTGAGCCTGGTATGTAATTTCCACTACAACATAAGTGGGATAAGCATGCTTTGCAGCATTCGACAGACCTTCCTGCACGAGGCGGTAGATCGCTGCCTCCATCGCGGAAGATAAACGGTGTTCCTTACCTCTTGTTTCAAAAAGCGACCGGATTTTCGTTTTTACCTCAAAATCCTGCACGTACTTCCGAAGCGTTGGAATCAGTCCCAGATCATCCAGTGCCATAGGACGCAGATTGAAAATAACTTTTCTCATTTCTTCAAGACTGGAACGAACCTGGCCTTTCAAATCTACTATTTCGGCCTGGACCATCTTAAAATCCTGCTTAATGAGCATTCTTTCTACAATTTCCGTCCTAAGCACTAGATTGGCGAGCATCTGGGCAGGCCCGTCATGAATTTCACGAGCAATACGTTTCCGCTCTTCTTCCTGGGCCAAAATTATTTTCAAACCAATCATTTGTCGATTTTTGGCAGATTCGATGATCCGGGTCACTTGACCCAGTTCACCTGACAGGTATTCGAGTACAACACCCATCTGCGAACCGATGGTCTCGGCACGCTCCACAGAAGCTTCCACATTTTTGGCACGCTTCTGCAGATCATCCCGACGGGCCTTCAGATACATTTCCTTCTCACGATAAATCATCAGATCCAGCTGCAGCTGTGTTGCTTTCTCATACGCCTGCTTGATATCATGCTCGGAATAACGGACAAAGTCGCGGCTAACCTCAGTCAGCCGGATCCGGGAACGGCGGTAGTTCAGCTCCAATTGATCTACTTTCTCGATCGTTTCCGCCGTTTCCTTCAGCACCGACTTTAACTCCTCGTTGAGTGTTTTCAGCTCATCGCGAGTTGCGTCCATAATTTCGAACATTTGATATTTGCTGTTTTCCATGACTTGTATGGCGTTTTTAATGACGCGGTCTATGGCATCGGCTTGTAAATCCACGTTTGTTCGACTCCATTTCTATCGTTTCCGGTATATATCATACCATATCACGATGAGATGGTAACGGTCTTCGTTTTCTGTTCCCATTTTACAGTCAGACCAAGTTGCTCGGAAACGAGTCTAAGTGGGACTAAAGTCCTGCCACCCGTTACGTATGGTGCAACAGTTGCGCTCTGTCTTTTACCATTCAGGATGAATTCTTTCTGCCCTACAACCAGATCAATCAGCTTGCCACCACGTAATACCGTGATCCGCTGATTTTTGCTATCCCAGCTTGCCTGACCACCAAAAGCGTCCAAAACATGTTTGATTGGCACATACGTCGTACCATTTTTCAGAACCGGTGCTGCATCAATCGCTTTTTTCGTTCCGTTCACCGTCATCGATTTCTGTCCAAGCACAAGCGAAGCTGTTCCCGTAGGCAATCCGACTTCACTGGACTTGGAAGGCATCGTGAATGCGATGTTGTCAAAAGCAACCGTACCTGATTTCGCACGCTCATCCTGACCTTCTTCCACATTTACTACATAGACCCGCTTCAATTTCGCTGGATAGGCGATGTTCAGTCCGTTCAGGTCCACGCTCAGCTTCTTCCACCCGTTCCAGTCAATCGCCTTGGCGAGATCGGCATATACCGTTTTGCCATTGGCATCCGTGAATTCGGCACGCAGCCAGTTCAGGCTTTTATCACCCATAACATCCATCGACATCGATGTAGCTGCAGCAGATACCTCTCTGCCGGTAGAGCCATTCAGTTGTGCATAAGCGTACATTTTGCCTGCTCCAGCTGTCATATCATAACCGAGTTGCAGTACATTGGAGCCAGCTTTCTCACCAGTTCCTGCTGTAACGGTCGCCGAACCAGTTACACCCGCTGCGTTCGTCGTGAAGTTGATCGGATAATTCACATTTTCGAAGTTCTCCCAGATCGTTTCGCTTGCAGAAGCCGAGAGTACTACGACTGTACTGTAACCATCATAACGACCAATGGCATATCCCACTTGTGCACCAGAATTGACGGAAGATACGGTTAATTGGTCAGCCGTAACTTTACCTTTGAACCCGATAAATTCCCATGTCAGCGAGTCTGCCGGAACCGTTACACTTTGTCCGTTCTTCGTCGTTGCCGTCACCGGAATCGATATCGTTGTGCCCGCTTTGAGCGAACCAAGACCCGATCCTGCTGTCAGAGAAGACAATTCACTTCCACCCAGTACCGATACTTTAATGGACGATGAAGCTCCATTGCTCGTAGCTGTCAGGGTGGCTGTACCCGGCTTCACGCCTTTGATCGTTCCGTTGCTGACACTCACGATACTGTTGTTGCTGGACTTCCAGGACATGCTGATATCGCCTGTTGCGATCGGGTTGTAGTAGGTGTCGTATCCTTTGGCTGTGTACTTGCCCTCTTGTCCCACCAGCAACGTTTGGCTGCCACTCACGGCAAAGCCCTTCAGTTTACCTACAGGAGCCGTAGAGAACACACCTAGCGTGTTTACAACCTGACGTTGCTCGGTGCCATACTCTGTGTTGAACGTCAGACCAGCGGTTTGCTCACCCAACGGACGTGTTACCATGGTTGTGGAGCCGCCTCCGTCCAGGTTCATGCCTTTCCAGACACCCACACTGGTCATAAAGGATTGCAGTTCCGTCAGCGACATTCCGCTGCTGTTACTGTTTTTCTCCGCGGCGATGATGTAGACATACCGACCATCCTGGGAGTATCCTACTGCCGTTCTTGCACGAATGCCACCAATGCCGGAAGATGCGATATCACGGGAAAAGGAAGCTGCCTTTCCACCGTTCACCAAAATGGTGTGACCGCCAATCATCATTTCCAGATTACTTGGATCGACCGATTGCCCGGTTGTTTTACCTTTTAGTTTGTAATCCGCATCCAAGGTCTGTCCCACGGATAGATGGCTCATGATCCATGTCGCCGCTGTTCCATGCGCACGCAAAATGTACCCATCCTTCGGCACCGTCATGTTTAACGCTTTTTTATCCGAGATTTGGGTGATTACTCCATTCTGCACGAGAACCTCTGTCGGCGTTGTGGAAGGGTCATTTGGACGTTTGGTGGATGTCCATGCCGGTGTATAAATATACATCGAGTTGGCATGACTATATTTCACCGCACCCGACTCTACCGTGTAATCCTCTTTATTTATCCCACGCAAAGCAAAGGTTGAACCATCCTGTGCCCTCACGGTCCCATCAAAAGAATACTCGTCGATCATCGGTTTGCCATCCTTGGTCACCGTGAGGGCATACATACCTGACAGCTCAGAAGGTGTGGAGATCAGCACGCCATCGGAGACCTGTCCACCAATGGGAGCGAGTTCCCCGGAAACATTGAAGTAATCGCCATTCACAGCAGCTACTGCACCATTTTCCTTAGCCATTGCACCTGTGCTCTGTTTGCTGTTCAGATTACCGCCTTTGCCTGTCATCACATCCAGCTTCACATACGGGTTCTGCAGATCCACCTGGATCACATCCGCCAGTACGTTGACCTTGGAACCGGAACGTGTTGTTGTATAACTGTATTTCATGAGCTTCGCACCCGAAGTCAGAATTTCCTCACTCAACTTGCTTGTATTCGTAGATGCCGCTGCGGCCACCGATTGCCATGAAGTACCCGACCACATCTGCCCGCCTGCGCTCATCACTGGTGCAATCCAGATCACACCCGCCAGCGTCACAATTGCCCATTTCTTCACCTTACTGCCCTTAACGTCTTCCAGCTGTTTCCCATGTTTCCCCAGCATGTCTGAAACGTCTCTCCCATCTTGTATATCAATCTTAGACATCACGAACACTGCCAAGTAGGCAGCTGATAGCGAGATCTCTAGTATACTCTTCTATTAATAGACTGCTTTTTGTGGAAAAAGTTACGCCCCCAGCTAACTTTGAGGGTATTCTTGGCAAAAAGAAACCCAGGCACGGCATTAACTGCGTACCTGGGTTCTACCTGAATAATGATTTATGTTGAATCCTATTCTAATTCTGGAAAAAACATTTCGGGAAACTCTCTATTGGTTTCCTCGTAGTTAGCATCCATGTTAAATTCATCACTATAATTCCAGTGCCCATTCGCATAATCCAGATAGATTAATGCGTTATACTCAGAACTATGCTGCTCTATCTTCTCTGAAATACTACTCCATTGCAACGTAGCATGGACAACGGCTTGCTTCTTCCCAAGAAACACAACACGTTCGTTGGACATACGGTACGTAGCATCTTCATATTCAAAAGAAGCCTTTTTACTTTTCTCCCAAGTCATCCAGTCAGCAAGAGCATCTGCATTTCTTTGCGCAATCTTATATGGCGAAGTATATTTATATGTTAAATCATAATCTTCCTGATTCAAGGCTTCATAATATGCCCTCAGATCTGACAATACGCTTTGTTGCTCTTCTTTAAAATTCTCCTTTATTTTATCAGCAGATCTATCAATATCTTCTGGAAGACTGGTATAACTGGACAGATACCCCGACTGAAGAATTTTCCACATATTATTTTCCTTCTTAATTCGGAACACGATCTCATGTTGGTCGTCCATTACCTGATTATTATGGATATATGTAACATACAATAATGCCTGGTTCGCAGATTCATATGTAATGCTTGTTATATCGATACTGTAAATTCGATCCGGAATTTCACTCTCTGGGAGTGTAATCTTACTATCCGTCAGATAGGATCTTTGCATATGATCTGAAGCAAGTAGTTTTACAGTGAAAGCTCTATCATATGTTGTTATCAAATCAAGTATCTCTTTCTCTTGACCATACCCATACTGCACCATCCACGCCGTATTCGACTTTTGATCATACTTAACCGAGTGCTTGGTTAACCAGGCGGCATAACGGATAGGTAAAAAGAATTTTCCATCAATCTGAATACCTGGCCTTTGTAATTCGTAGTAATCTCCCGATCCACTAATATAACCATCGTCCGGTAGAAAGATAAATTTTGATTTCCCGATCTTAACTGAAATCTCTCGATCTACCACGGAGTAATCCGCTTGGTACCCCATTAGTTGAATAAACTCTCGAAATGGAACATACACCGTCCCTGATTTTGTCATCAGTTTAATGTCAGTAGGTTTTTCATTAACGTACAGTTGTATGGATTCTTTATTATTTTGAGCATAAGCCAGTGATGGTAGGGATATTAACCCCAGAACAAGAAAAATTACTAGCATTTTTTTAAACAAATTCACACCCTCTATCCATGAAATTTATATTTTATAATATAAAAAAGCGAAACCAACCAGTTGAACATATTCCCCTGATCGATTTCGCTTCAATAAGATAAAAGAACTACTTACTACTATAGATATCCTAACTTGTCCAAAACTCGTTTTAACATGACTGCTGCCTGTGCACGAGTTGCATTTCCCTGAGGTTCGAATGTTCTGGCTGTCATGCCTTGAATGATTCCCTCCTGCACCGCTTTGGCAACAGAATCCTTGGACTGGATTTTGTTACTGTCCTTGAACTTGGATAGGGTGGTGGTAGCCGAAGATTGAAGAGAGACTGTTTTCCCACCGTAGTTCATCGCACGTACCATCATTAGTGCCATCTGCTCACGCGTGATGGGGCGATCCGGCTTAAACGTACCATCGGTATTTCCAGTAATGATGCCCGCCTCAGCTGCAGCACCGATATAGGCACTTGTCACACTACCGCTACGTACATCCTGAAAACGACTTGCTGCGGTAGGTTCTCCATTCAGTCCAAGACCTCTAGCGACCAATTCAGCAAATTCCGCACGTGTAATGTTCTCATTCGGTCGGTAGAAGGTACCACTCGGTGTGTTAATAATCCATTTGGCAGAGAGCTCCTTAATGACCTCACTAGCCCAGTGTGACGCTGTATCCGGATAACTAACGATGTTGTTAACAGGGACTACCGACTGATTGCCATTCAGCTGTCCTCGGACAACTACACCACCTGTCGTATTTTTAAAGGAACTAGGTACATTGGATAACCTAAATGTAACTGGATCGATATACGTAAAACCGGATGTTACACTTGGGGTATTGGCAGCCAATTGCATAACCAGTTGGCTTTTGACATTCTGATCTACACGTTGATCGCTTGTTCCATTACCGGCATACAAATATACGTCCGTATAATTCGCAAGTTTCTGTGCTCCTGCACCTGCAATCAAGCCTTCCATCGTCCCCGATGAAGACACAGGTACCGTCTCTAACTGAACGTATAAGGATGGAATCGCTGCTCCTGTCGTAGTACTTGTGTTTGACGTTCCTACACTCCGACTCATAGCCGCCATATCTAAATTAGACAGTGGCACCGTCCAGAGAAGATCGCCATATTTCACACCAATACTGCCTGTGCGATAACTTGCAGCAATCTGAGTCAGTGCATTTAATGGGAATCCAACATACGCAGCCGATTCACTGTCCGGAATCTCGAATACCACCGGCTGAGTCAATTTCCCGTTTGCTCCAGCGTATTCAAAGGACTGAATCAACTTGGTTGCATCCACGTTGAATTGACGAGTCGGTCGATTATAGTGGGACATCGCAGATACAGCAGATGCCGTAGTATTATTCATGACAAGTAAAGGCTGACCATAGCTAGATGCATCCAATTCCGACAGCCAGGAAGGACGATCTCCCGACTGATTATTGTTCGAACTATTATTCGTCTGTTGCAACGTAAGTGGACCAAATGCTGTTATCGTGACATTCGACGCATCTCGTAACGGCACAGCCCCAGGTACATAACTCACCGTTCCCATCTGAGTAGTTGTCGATGTTACTGTTGAAGTATCCACTTTCAACGTCACCACAGAGCCAGAAGCTGAAGCAGACAATACAGTTGTGGTTGAATTACCAATCACTACACTGAACTGAGATGCTGTTAGTGCAGCCTGGGACTGGATTGAATCACGGAAATTAATTTGAACCGTGTCTCCCTGAAGCGTAGCCGAAAGGATTTTGCCATTTCCATAAGTGTACGTTACTGGAGTCAGATTGAGATATCCTGCTGGGTTATTGTTCAGGTCCGTTAATCGCAATGCTCCAGGTACATATGATAGCGATATATTTTGTGTATCCTTCACCCCTGAAGCCAGCGTTAACGTGACCAGATCATTTTCGATCTCGGAATCATTAACGAAGACTGGCTTGCCATCGACCAGAACAGAATATTGGCTGTTGAGCGGTTTATTCGTCATGTTCAGTGGTTCATTGTAACGCATCCATAACTTGTTACCACTCACCTCAGCACTCTTAAACTCAGGTGGTTTGGTATCAATTGAATTGCGGACATAGAAGCCGCTGAATCCAGCAAGAGCCTGTCCACGTGTATCTTTTACAGGCCATGAACCTGGCGTGTATGCAACCCGAACGACTTCACCATCCGTAATCGATCGACTAAGATTCAATGTCACCACAGAACTACCATTGATTGATATGCTATTGATGCCTACAGCATACTGATCCGCAGTTACACTGAATTGTCTTGCTGCATCACTTGAAGTGATATATACCGTCTCAGGGTAGTACAACGTAATTGTACTGTAATACACGTTACCTTCTCGCGGCTTGGACATGACAGAATCTAAACCGTTCTCCACATCTCTTGCGCCAAAAGCAGCCGCAGCATTGGAAGATTGATCTGTAAGACGATTACCTGTAGTACCGGGTGCATATGCGATCCGCACAACCTGTCCTACCGCTACACCCGTATCCAAGACAACATATACACTGTCACCCGAAATATAAGTGGAGCTGACATTTCTCTTTTCCCCATTTACAGTTACAGCATACGTACTACTCAGCGAATTAGTGCTGTACAGCCACTCATCATACGTCAGGCGAATGGTGTTATTGCTATGCATCTTAGCATTCTTCAACACAGGTGCAGTTGTATCTGCACTTAATGTTTTAAAGGCCCATGATGTAGACCCATTCAGACCTGTAAATGTATTTCCTGCTTTATCACGAAACGTATTGGCTGGAATATCCACCACATAATTTGTGTTGCTATCCAATGCAGTCGTTGGTGTGATAAGCAATTGTCTATTGTTTGCACTATTCATGACTGTCTTGGATGCAACGGTTGCTCCATTTGATTTTTTGAGCGTTACATTCTGAATGTACTTCGGATCAAGTTCTTTGTTGAACGTAACTGTTAAATTTCCCGTTAAGGGTGCATTGGTAGTACCGTTTGCGGGAGATACAGTAGATACCATGAGGGACGTCGGATCGGATATGACATTGAATCCCCAAACATTCCCACTAATTGCACTGATATCATTCTCATTGCTATCCCGCAAATAACCTTCTGGCATTACGATGTAATATGTAGTGTTGTTGTTCCAGTTATTCGTGGGAACGATCGTAATCGTATTGGTTCCAAAACCTGTAATTCGAGGTGTTCCTGCGTTTACTGGAATCTGCTCAAATACAGTACCGCCAACTTTTCCCTGATAAATAATGAGATTGCCTCTACCTGCGTTTACCGGCTTATCGAATGTCATCACTACCTTGGTTGAAGGGGATACCATTGCTGCGTTATCAGGAACTCTACTCACAAGGGAAGTTGAGCCTAGTCCCAGCGTACTGAAGGTCCACTCTTTGTTAGTCAGTCCTGGAAATGGAGTATTGTCCGCGTAAACAAATGATTTATTATCTATCTCTACGTAGTATGTTGCTCCCGGTAGAACCTTGTCCTTGCCCAGTGTAATCGTCACTCGTAGGCCAGTAGCTGGCGCAGGCGTACTGTCTCCCGCATCCGGTGTCGTTGGGTCTGTAATCGGTGGTGTGGGATCAATCACGACTTGTTCACTGGATACCAGCACCGAACCCATCGTTGTATTGTCATCCAAACGCTTAATCAAGATTGAACTTTGTGTACCTGGTGCCTTCTGAACAGGTTTATCAAAATCAATAACGAATGGTATTGTGCTGTCGACATTCGTTCCTTTCACGGCAGGAACAGTGTTCGTTATTCCATTTGCACTTAATGCGTGTGCAGCATATACTTCCTGCTCTACTCCACTCCAACCCGTAAGCCAACCTTGAGCCGTCAGCATAACGATCAAGATTCCGAGCATGCCTTTTTTGGCAATTCTGTTCAATTTCACTGATCTTCCCCCTTATCTGAATTTCTTCTCTTGTCTGATGTACAGACCTCATTATGTATTTCGGTTAGAGAAGGGATTTCATTTAGTTATTTGGGTATTTATTCCATAATTTTTCCTTTGTCCATGACAAGCAGTAAAATCGATGGAAGCACAAAAAAGCCCTTAATTCCTTATCGGAATCAAGGGCTCCATTACTATTGCACCTAATTTACAGACCTGCTTGAGTTTTCAAAAGGTCTACTTTGTCCACTTGCTCCCAAGGTACATCCAGGTCTGTACGGCCGAAGTGACCGTAAGCAGCGGTTTGTTTGTAGATTGGGCGACGCAGATCCAGCATACGGATGATGCCAGCCGGACGAAGATCGAAGTTGTTGCGCACAAGCTCAACCAATTTCTCTTCGCTGACTTTGCCAGTTCCGTATGTATCCACGTTGATCGATACTGGGTTGGCTACACCAATCGCGTAAGCAAGCTGGATTTCCACTTTGTCTGCAAGTCCTGCAGCTACAAGGTTTTTCGCTACGTAACGAGCCGCATATGCTGCGGAGCGGTCTACTTTTGTCGGATCTTTACCAGAGAACGCACCACCGCCGTGACGTGCATAACCGCCGTAAGTATCTACGATGATTTTACGTCCAGTAAGGCCTGCATCTCCCTGAGGTCCGCCAATAACGAAACGTCCTGTTGGGTTGATGAAATATTTAGTCTGCTCATCCAGCAATTCCGCTGGAACGACAGGCAAGATGACATGTTCTTTGATGTCTTTTTGGATCTGTTCCAGTGTAGTCTCTTCAGCGTGCTGAGTAGACACAACGATGGTATCCACACGTACCGGCTTGTCACCGTCGTATTCAATCGTTACTTGCGTTTTACCATCCGGACGAAGATATTCCAATGTACCGTTCTTACGCACTTCCGCCAGACGGCGTGCGATACGGTGGGACAGTGCGATTGGCAAAGGCATGAGTTCCGGTGTTTCGTTCGTTGCAAAACCGAACATCAGACCTTGGTCACCTGCACCAATGTTTTCTGTTTCACGAGCGACTTGTTCCGGGTCACGGTTCTCAAGCGCTGCGTTAACGCCTTGGGCAATATCAGCAGACTGCTCATTCAGAGAAGTCAGAACTGCACAAGTGTTATAATCAAAACCGAACTTGGCACGTGTGTAGCCAATATCCTTAATTGTATTACGAACGATGGACGGGATATCCACGTATTCAGAAGCTGAACTGATTTCACCGATGACAAGCACTAAGCCTGTGGCTACGGAAACTTCGCAAGCTACACGAGCATTGGGGTCGTTTGCAAGAAACGCGTCCAATACGGCGTCTGAGATCTGATCGCAGATTTTATCCGGATGTCCTTCAGTTACAGACTCCGATGTAAATAGATGCCGGCCTTTAACAGACATGAAGTTTCAACCTCCCATAACTAGTAGTATGGCGATTGCCCGAACAAAACATGACAGCGATTCGTTCACTGTACCCTCGAAGCTTTCCAAAATGGAATAAGGACGCAGAGTCCGCAGTACCGAAGATAAGGATTTTTCAGGTAATTGCCTCAAACGAAAATCAACCTTTCCCTAGTGGAAAAGGTTGCATACCTCAAATGCCATCTTAACGTATTTGTCAAGATGTGTCAAACGAATTGGGGTAAGGAAAAAGCCCTATAAGTGCTGCTCTGCCTGACGAATTAGCCTTTTGGTGATCTCTCCACCAACCGATCCATTCTCGCGGGAAGTCAGATGTCCCCACCCTTTGTATTGCCCATAAGAATGATCACTCACTTCACCCAGTTCAGATCCAAATTCTGTATCCGCACCAGCCAACCTTCTGCCACCATACCCCACATTGAGACCAAACTCTGCAGCAATCTCATACTTCATTTGATCCAGCATTTGACGACTTTCGGGTACCACTTTGCGATTGCTTCTAGCCATGGTTCCTGCACCTCCATTAATTGATTGTCAACAGTTATAGAGTGAGCAGGAACAAGACTGGCTAGCCGTATTAATGATTGTTAGAACTGGTTAATCTGAGCAAATGAAATGGATGACGAATGAATAATTCCTTTAACAGCTACAAATCCTATTTCAGAGTATATCCACCGCGAACCATTACGGTTAAGCTGTATTTGTTTCCTTCCAATACCGTGATTCCCCGTCCATCCCTTGGAAAAGAAAGCAGGTGATTAGTCGGCGCTGCCTGTCCATTCGTCAGGTCAATCCCATCCGTCAGATCCGCTACACCATTCGTACCTTCACTGACGATCACAGCTTTACCACTACGTACAATGAACTCCGCGCCAGACTTGCCGATCAGCTGTTGACCCGGCTTCACGGTTACGATCTCAACGGCTTCAGAAGCGCCCGAGACCAGTGGAGGAAGGGATGTGTCTCCACCTGTGCTACCTGAGTTCCCGGTTCCTGCAGAGCCGGTGTTGTTACCATTTCCTGCATTGCTGTCTGTTCCCGTATTGGTACTACCTCCTCCAGTCGGGATCTTACCGCCCAAAGCCTGTTGGATCTGTTGATCTACATAACTCTTTGTTACAACCGGATCATCTGCTGTTCCTGGCTGGCTTGTACCTGCACCGATGGCTGTATTGCTGTATACCGACCCAACCCACACGCCAACACCAATGGCGAGCGCAGCGAGGGATACTTTCATATAAGGTTTCATGTGAATCATTTTCCTCCTCTGGTAATCTATTAACTTTAACTATAGAGAAAAAATAGACATGCGACAAGCAAAACCTCGCTTCCGCAGATGTGGAAGCGAGGTCTTAGCTTTAAAATATCTTAATTTTCGTACAAATTACCGATTATTATTGGGATTATTAGAACCCTCTTCCGGGAACTCTGGGATGATCGGTTCTTCTTTTGGCAGTTTGGACACATCGTAACTATAACCTTGTTCTGCAAGGCGTAGGCGTTGACCTTCAAACACATCATACAAGGCTACGCGATATGAGCCACCACGTATTTTGTCAAATACGGTGTCATCAATACTCCAGTTGAGCGTCTGGTTAATGCCTGTCTTCAGATCGGTTCCTGGTGTGATCTCTTTATCAAACACTTTTCCTGACCCATCGGTTAGAGATAAAACAAGCTTGTGTCCATACTCTCCACTATCCACAGCTTCCTCCTGTGTTAAGGAGTAGATCATCTCGATCTGTACTGCCGTTCCACCTGTAAGGTAAGCTTTGATATTGCTGCCCGAGAATTTGAACGGATACAAGTCTATGTCATTCAGAGATGATAGAACAGATAATGATTTCGGTTGCACCTCAAATGACATGGCATTAACATAAGCCGTCGCCTCGCCTTCACCGGTGACAAACTTGTTGTCAGCAACGCCTTCACCTACAATCAGACGCATATCAGATAATGTTTTTACACTTTTCGGCACTTTAGCCCAGAACGTCACAATACTCTTTTGACCTGGTCCCGGTACACGGTTTGCCTGTTTAGCTGTTGCTTTGTAATATTGACCATCTGCTGTTTTGTAGTATCCTACCAACTTCGCAAGGCCACTCTGACGCAGAGACTTATTCGTCATCTCGAATTCGGTGTATACAATATCGGACGAAGATCCCGGATATACATATGTTCTGCGTATGCCCAGCTCTGTTTCTTTATCTGCAGTTCCTTGAGTATAAGTCTTCCTTTCGCCTACATAAGAGAGAGGCTGAATTAGACCAGACGTGCTAAGGGTAATCCAATCATTCTTTTCTTCCTCACTTACTTTCTCCAGCAAAGTTAATTCCAAACGGCTCATGTTAAGTTCAGATGGAATCTTCGTCAGGAGATAAGCTTCCATGACCATCCCCGAACCGAGCAACTTGCCACCTTGCGCGCTAATCAGCTTCGTATCTCCATCAATTCTAGCGGAATCGATTGTGAACATCGCTTCCAGCTCAGGCAATTGGACCGTTTTCGCTGATGCATTACGGATGGTGACCTTGGCAGCAATAATATCACTGTCTGTCCACGGGAGACGTTGTAATGAGCCTACGGACACACCGAATGTACCTTTACTATTCTTAATTACTGTCTCTGTCGTAAGTCCATCTCCACTTGTTACAGATTCAGGAATAGCATAGATGCCAACCGGATAGGAGAACTCAAAGCCACTCGTGCCTCCACCAGATGTTTCACCTTCCTTACTACTGTCATCCTTTGTCGTCGGTGTCATGGCATATAGTTTGATCTTGCTAGTATCCCCATCTCCTTGAATCGTAGTGATCAGCTTGATCGTTTTAGTCGCACCTGGTTTCAACTTCAGATCATCTAGCGCTTTCGTCTCGATCGGATAGGAAGTACCATCTTCTGTACGGATCTCTAATGCGTATTTGGGAACCTTAACTTCTTTTTTCCCTTGGTTCTTAATGACCCACTGCATCGTTAGATCAAACTCTTCATCCTCATCACGGACACGAGCAGATTCCAGAAGAGTCGATACAGGTTGTCCATCAATCGAGATAATGTTCGGTTGATTCGCTGCTACATTTACATTGGTTTGACTAGCTTCAGGAAGCTGTAGCGCAGCTACCGGTAGAGCAGTCTTCTCTTCACCTTGTTCTTCCACTAGCAGTAATTCTGATTTCTCCAGTTTCAACGCTGTAGGCAATGATGCCATTAAATTTAACGTTTTGTTGGCCTGTGCCTGAATACTCACACTTGTACTATCCTTATCCGGGGTCAACGGATAATTCGTACCACCCGGTGTACGTAGAATCCACTTAATGTTTGGATTATCCAACAGTTTGTAACTGATATTATTCAGGTTCACGCCGACTTTGACGTATTGCTTCTTATTCTCACCTGGATACACTTTAATCCCAGAGACTTTAACCTTGACGGCCGAATCACTCAGACGAACCGTCTTCGTTTTGCCTACAGGTGTAGTGATGCTATATGAGGTGGGAACATTGAATTTCCCCAACGTACTTTCATAATTTGGTTTACTGAAATCCCATTTTACAATCAGGAAGTTCAGATCACTTAATTTCACTTCACGTCCAACCTTCATAACGTATGTGAGATCCACCGTGGAACCCGGTGATACCGTCTTTTTCTCCTGATCCTTGGCGATCAGTTTCGGAGAAAAGCTTGTTCCACCTTTTGTTTTCACTTTGCTCCAATAATCGAGCATCATCATCGGTGTGCTGTCATTATTTTTATACGTCAGTGTATACGTCACCGTATTCCCGTCGTCTTGCGACAAGATATTAACGTCGGTTAATTTCACGGTACTCCGTGCGGTCACTTTAACCGCAGGTACCTTAGCCAAGGTATGTACGACTTTGTTCGTGGTTGTTGTCTGTTGCTTCTTTGTTGTTGCGCTGTTATTTGTAGCAGGTTTACCTGAGTTAGCTGGTGTACTTGCGGCAGCTACTAAACCTCCACTAGAACTGATGAATAACATACTAGTTATCAAAGTCGTTATGGCCTTTTTATGATCCACTTCCAAACCTCCCATAAGTTGCTTGTTGCTATATAGTATAAACGTTTGAGAGAAAGAGAAAGTTACGATGTTGTTGTATAAAAGAAAAAAAGCTTACCCAGATGGGTAAGCTTTTTTACAACTCACTGCTATTAGTTAGCAGAAGTTTTGATGGAGATTGTTTTGCTTGGTGCAGCAGTATCTGCTGTAAATGTTACTACTGAAGCAGTGTTAGTTACTGTGTAACCAGTCAGTTCAGCAGCAAATGCATCTTTGATCTTAGCAGCAATAGCATCTGTAGAATCAGCAACCAAAACATCAATTTTCACTTCTTTTGTAATTGTTCCATCTGTGAATGTCACAGTGTTGCTTCCATTTCTGTCGGCTTTATGATTCACAGTGATGCTAACTTGTTGTGTAGCAGCAACCACTGGCGCTTTACCTTCAGTCGTTGTTCGTGCAGAACCAGACAATGCAGCACCAGTCACAGTAGCACCAATTGGTTTGCTTGCAGCTTCAGTTCTAGCTGTGAATACAACTTTTGCACCGTTGCTAGTTACAACGTAATTAGTTGTCAATGCAGTAGCAAATTCACCAGCAACATCGGTAGCAATATCAGCCAGTGTCTCACCAGTAGCTACGGTATGAGTTACACTTTTAGCAGCACCGTCATTGAATACTACAACCACATCATCACCAACAGTTGGTGTTCCTGTCAGAGTCAATTCTGCTACTTGTTTTGCACCATTGTCTTGAACAGCGCCTTCTCTAACAGTTGAAACTGCACTAGTAGTAACACCTGTTGGTGAAGTTACATTAGCGGATGTTCTGAATGCATCCGATTTAGCAGCAAATTTACCATCAGTAGTGCGAATGAATGTTGCATTGTCCTTCACGCTAACAATATATTCAATATTGCTAGGGTTGGAGTAAGTGTCTTTAATAGTGATTTCAACTGTATTACCCACAACTTTCGCTGTGTAATCAGTTACAGGCACCAAAGCATCGCTATCAGACGCTTTGTCAGCGCGCTTAACCAAAAGGTTTGCTGCCAGACCAGCAGTATCACTTGTGTTTACTGAACTATCAAGAGTTACTGTGAACGGAAGTACAATTACACGATCATTTTGTGGCAGAATAGCGCCAGAAACCAGGTTAACTCGTGGAGCTACTGTTCCAGTAGTAGTCAACTGAACTCCAGCAATTTTATGACCAGCATAAGTTTGAATGCTGTTATTGTTCAAAATGTTAACATTAGTGCTGTTAGCAAGATCTGCTGATGTTTTCAGCGTCACTTTGTTATTGTCAATTGATACAGAGTTTACAGTGTTATTGCCAGATACAGTGAAATCATTCACAGAAGCTTGAGCAATCGCTTGGCTGAAAGTCAACTCGATTGTTCTTGCATCTTTTTGTTCTGCTGTAGGTGTAGCAATAATTGACTCATTCAAAGTGCCGGACTCAATCCAAGATGTTGCTTGACCTGTTTTAGATTTCAAACCAGCGATGCTAACTTCTTGAACAGATCCTGGGAACGAAACAAGTGTTCCTTCGATGTATTGTGGGAATACCAGAACAACAGATTTACCATTGTTAGCTACATTCACTTGTACATCAGTTGGAAGAGAAATGTTTTGTGCTACAGAAGATCCGGATTTCACAAATTTCACATAATAGTTAGCACGATTGTTCAACGTAGCGAGATCAATTTCTCTGTCGAATGTAAGTGCAACTTTACGCTCCGAACGATTAACATCTACGCCGCCAAAGTCTGCCAGTTTAGGAGCAGCACTATCACTTGCCAAGAAAGTACCTTCATATGTTACCAAAGTATTATTCAAAGCTGTGAAGTCTTTTACATCAGCTACTTTCAAGCTGTAAGAACCAGAAAGTTTGGAATAGAATGTAACGTTGAATACTTTGTTATCGTAACCTGGTTTTGCATAAACACTCTTAACCGGGATTACATCGTTACCTTTTTTAACAGTGAAGAATTTGATATTTGCAGCGTCAACAGCTTTGTCGAAACGAACTGTCAATTCATCAGTCACGTCGCTACCATAAGTTGCGTCTACTACTTTAGGTTGAACAAGGTCAACTGTAGCAGTAACTTTATGTTCTTTAGTAGCATTTGCATTACCGGAGTAGTCTTTCACATCAACAAACAAGTTTGTTTCGTAACCTGGAAGACGGTTAGCAGTGAAGTCTACTTCGTATACATTACCAGAGATTTGTGTAGCTTTACCAGTTTTCTTAGTTGTACCAGACAACCAGTAGAAGCTTTCATTAGTTACAGAGTTTGGATCTACTTCTTCATCGAAAGTAACAGTTACTTTTTCCAAAGTAGCAGAGATTTCAGTCACTTTAGGACCTTCAGTGTCAACTGCTGCTGTGAAGTCAGATGTTGCCGCCAAAGATTTCAGGCCAGCATAATCTTCAACCAAAGAAGTCGTCAACTTGTGATCTCCAGCGGAGATTGTTCCTGTGTAGTCACGCAGGATTACTTCACGCTCATTAGCACCCAAAGTTACAGATCCAACAAATGCTTTATCATCCAATTGGAAGTTGCTGCTTGTCGGAGTTTTGATTGGCTCAGAGAAAGTAACTTTAATTGCTTTTGTTCCCAGAGCTTTAACTTCTGATACTGTAGGAAGAACGTTATCTGCAGATGTGAAGGAAACTTCACCTTGTGGTACTACAGTACCAGTAGAAGATTTCACGCTTTTCACAGACACTTTATAAGTTGTTCCTTGTGTGAATGCACCAGCAGAAGTTGTATCCAACAAGATGCGAGCTGTTTTACCATCTTCCAACAAAGTTACAGATTTAACTTTACGGGAGTTGTTATCAACAGTGTAGTTGTTTTTGTCAGTTGCAGTAGCTTTGTCTACTTTACCGTCAAAAGCAACGTCAACTTCTTTCAAGTTAACAGAAGAAGCGGATTGTACTTTAGTTGCAGCTTCTACAACATAAGTAACTTTTTCAGTGAAGTTCTTATCTTTGTAAGTAAATTTCACTTCAGTTTCTTTGTTAGCTTCAAGAGCTTTATCCAAAGTAACTTTTACAGTTTCGCCGTCGCTGATTTTGAATTCAACAACTTTTCCACCTTCAGTTACTGTGTAAGAAGATACTTTCAAGCTTTGCGCTTGGTCAATTGAGTAAGCAGCGCCTACAAGCAATTCACGGGAAGCGTTAGCTGTGAAGTTAGTGTTTGCATCAACCAAACCAGCGTTGATTGCTGCTTGAACATAACCTTTAGCCCAAGCTGGAGCAGTGTTGTTTGTTTCAGCTGGGATTTCAAGATCCAATGCACGAGTCAGGATTGTAGCCATCTCGGACACAGTCACTTTACCGTTGAAGTCGAAGATTTTCTTCTCAACGTTTTTACCTTCCATGATACCAGCAGCAGTTACTGCTTCGATGTAAGGTACAGCCCAGTTTTTAGCTGTGTAGTTTTTGTCAGTGTAAGAAAGAGTTCCTGTGATCTCTTTCAGACCCAGCAATTTAGTGATAACTTTTGCAAACTCAGCGCGAGTCATGTCTTTGTCAAGACCTGCTGTACCATCCGGATAACCGTTGAAAATACCTTTTGCTTTCAATGCATCAAACTGTTGTTGCGGGGAAACTGCTGTGTCACCGAATGCTACAGATGCAAACATTGAGAATGCCATTGCTGTAGACAATGCTACGGATAAAATTTTCTTCATAACCTTTTTTTCTCCTCCTTGGGCGTTCATAACATTTGAATTTTCTTTTTTAATAGGGTCGCTCGTATTCCTCATATATTGTTGCACCCCCTTTCCAGAGTTGTGAGCAAGTTAATATAAATGATGTCTGTGAGCATATCACAGAAACTTGTAAACTAGTTAATAAAGCAGAATCACACGTAAATAGAGTAGTTTCCTAATCCTACCTTACGTATTATACAATGGGTCTCTCGTGCCGTAAAGCAATTTTTTCTAAAAAATAGACAAGATTCTTCACGAGGTCATTCTTGGTAACAGGCCCAATGTTTTCGACTCTACACTTTAAACGCAGTAGATTTCAAAAAGTTGCGGATTGCACAAAAAAAGTTTTGATTTTTTTTATGTATAGGTACAGTGCGGGTATTGAAGCCATTCAAAACCTTTTGAAACCATTGATACAGCAATGAATCTAGAATGGTGATCTCTGGTTTGTCTGTGCTACCAACGTTTACTTATACCCGCATCTTCAACCTATGAAGCGACAAAATTCACAAAAAATAAAATAAAAAAGCACCCCTATTGGGATGCTTTTCCTGCACATCTGGAAATATAAGTTATTTAATCTTCATCGCGAGTTCGATAATTTGAGCACGCATATTTGGATCACTGTTCAATCTCAGATACATATCGTCAATTGGTTGTCTGTTCTCACGGTACGTTTTCTCATGCTTCATCGTTGTATGAGACCATTCAATCAACTCATTCTCAGCCAGAACCAGATTGTTATACGCATCATGGAAGCCAGTGGACTGTACAAGCCCTTCCATAACTTCCTGAGAGATCTCCTGAGTCTTGCGTGTATCTTCCAACTTTTTCTCCAGAATGACTGCCTGCTTCTCAAACTGTGTCTTTGCCTTCATGTAGCCCAGCTGGGCTTTCGAATAAATCGGTTTCATTAGCTAACTTCACCCTCTAGATCATTGTGTATTTACCGTTATTGTATCTTAAACTCTAGCAAATTACAAAAATAGTTATTGGTAAAAAACAGTTTCCTTCTATTATAAAAGTATTCTATGTTCATTCGTTGACAGCCATGAAAAGGACCTGCCCCTTTAGAGTAAGGGACAGGTCCTTCCTAAATTGCATTGCTATATCAATTGAATTAACTCAAGGTTTTAGGGAATACTTTTGTGCTCTTCTTGAGCAATTCTACTGCAATTTTGCCTGCTTCAGCACGGGTCAGATTCCCCTTTGGATTAAAAGCGAACTGTGGCTTCTTCTGACCTGCTACTGTGACTGGAGATCCCTCCATAATTTTAGCCTTCGTAACCGCTTGTATCGCTGGTCTTGAATAAGCTTCCATGCTTCCGGAGTCAATAAAGGATTTGGCCAATGCACTAGTTAACTTGCTATCATTGCTTGCCAACTTTAACTCAAGGGCTCTTGCAATCATTACAGCCGCTTGCTCACGTGTAAGAGGTTGATCCGGACCAAAGTTTCCGTCCGTAAGTCCTGATACAATACCTGCTCTGGCTGCCGTTTCAATACTTGCATAGTCCCACGTAAATGAACTTGTCCCTGCTCCTACATCTGTAAATGTAGGTTTATTATCTGAAGTAATTGGCAAGTTCAATCCTTTTACAAGAATGGTAGCAAATTCGCCACGGGATGCGCGATCATCTGTTCCGAATTGTTCGAAACGAATTGGCTGCATGAAACCTTTGGCATACAACGCATTCAGAATATTTCTAGCCCATCCATGATTGGTGATATCATTGTAACTTCTTCTTAATTTCATAACTTTATAATATCCGAATTGATCAAATGGAACAGTGACTGTATGTTTCTTGGAATCTACTTCTCCACCAATTCGTTTCCACTCGCGTCCTGGTGTGTAATAGAAGACGGAAATTGTAGTTCCAGCATCATCTACTACATTTGAATCATAGGTCAGTGTCAATGTTCCACGCTGTGAAGGCTTGATTGTACGCTCCGCCGGTACCTTAACATCTCCATATAGAGCGTCGGGTGTATATGGCCCGATACCATTCGTTGGCGCCTTATATGTCGTTGAATCTCTTGAACCGTATTCACCCAGACCGCCGCTGATCCAATAAATATCAGAAATTGGACTGAAGTTCAATGTATCCCCGACAATGGCCGAGAATCTTCTAAAGTATTCTTCTTGTACATCAAAGTTGACTGGGTCACCCTCACCTCTCTCTGCACCTACGCCCATTACAGTACCATAGTCATTTCGACGCTCCACAATACCATTATTGGGATCTGCGATACCAAAGAGAAGTTTATTGTCTGGATAAAATTTCTTGATTCCACGAATATCGGTACTCTCCATGACTGTACCTTTCGGGAAACTCAATTCCAACTTTTTATTGAAAGCTGAATACTTATTAGCTACTTTCGGAGCCATGTATTGTGAATCGATACCTGGACTTGTTGTGTAGAATACATCAATAGTATCAGTGGTTGTTACTCCATCGCGATTAATAGTTATTTTAATTTTATTAGATTTGTCCGGCTTCAATCCTACATAATCTAGGACAAAACGGTCTGTCTCTACACCTTGCAGCTTCTGTGCAGCCTCTTTATCAATAACAACCCCTGTTGCACCTTCTGCTTCGATGTCAAATTTCACAAAGTTCTTATTTACAACGATACGATCACCTGAAGTCGGTTTAGGCGATAAAATCCGGTATCCAGTTACTTCTTTAACAATTTCAAGTTTCTGACTGGTCTTCGCTCCCGTCCGATTGAAGAGGTCTAGTGTATAGATATACGTTCCTGGTGTATCCATTTTGAGATTACGCAAACGAATAACAAAGTCCTGTTGGCGACCTGCTCTGTCAACTGTAACAGTACCATTATCCAGTGCATACTGAGGATCAATCTTTGCATTGTCCCAAGTTGCCGTGTTTCCATCTGGAATGTCCTGATCGAATATCTTCTGAGTCCCCATGCTCAAACTCATCCGTGTCGCACCTGCTCCGCGAATGACAATATCAAAGTTCTTCAAGCTGGTGGTGATTTTATTATCAGCATACACGAACTCTGGTGACATATTGAACGCATCTTTGACCCACTGTGCATCCGGATCTAATGGATCAATAAATTCTGGACGACCTTTCGTAATCGCAGGTTGGAAGTTTCGAATGTTCGAAATATTATTATCATTAATATAGATTCGAAGTTCCTTAGATACCTCTTTAAGTTGTCCGTTCTCATCCTTAGTTGTTCCTGTCAGGACAATTCGGTTCTCACCAAAAAACAGCAAGCCATTCGGTTCTCCTATAGGAATGATCACGTTATTAATCGTTCCATCTGTCCCCAGGTCCAATTTGCGTGGGAAATCCGTATTTCCGCTACCCTCTGTAGAGTATGCTTTAGTACCGTTCGCAAAAATTTCAGCTACAAAGTATGGACTGCTCAACGTATCGAATCCAATGTATTGACCTTGAATTGGAACGCCTGTAGCATTGTCTTTCAAATCATGAGTCTGACCATCAGTAAGATTTTCTACAGAGATAAAGCTTTTTGAAGCGAAGGAAATCGTTGCATTCCGACCTGTGCTCGATCCGGAATACTTAAATTGAACAACTTGATTTCCCGTTTTAAACCCTTTAATCTCGTAAATATTTTTTGTAGTATCCGTTGCACTAAGCGAACCCCTATGGGTTATATCAATTGGACTTGTTCCTCTTGGCAGATAATCTGCTACTAGGGTGGTTGGGTCGCTTGGAGCTCTGCTAGTCTCAACTAAAATGAAGAAGTTGGATCCACTTACGCTGGCACCATCAAGTGGTATTCCATCTGGAACAGTACCAGACCCATTGTAGTCTCTAAGATACTTCAATCCTGTAATTACAACTGCATCTTGTACATATTCAAAATTCATACTTGTTGTAACTTTTTTGTCCCCATAGTCTACCGATAGACTATGATTCTGTAATCGGTCAGGAGCTCCGTTGAATGTGATTGGGTTAATATCAAAGGAAATTAGGACATAAGCCGGTGTGTTTTGTCCCACGCTAGGGATATGTTCCACATTTACATTACTTACACCCGTGTTCCCATTTCCATCGACATCAATGACCGGAACTTCAGTAACATCAGCTCCCGGAAGCAGTAACTGTGCTTTTACATTGGCACTAGCAGGAGTACCTCCATAAGTCGGTCTAGCTGATGAAAGCATACTTTGCGGCAAACCGTTTGTACCTTCAATCAAATCCAACTGAGTGAATGGTTTTGTCTCATCATAATATAACAAAGAATAATTAAATACTTTCTTATCTACGCCACTCTCAATCGTCATTCTCAGATCATTCTGACCTGGCTTCAGTGTGAGTACCGGGGAGAAGAACGTACCATCCTGTAACAGTGACGTAGGGAGTTCCGAGCCACCATTCAATGATATCGTTACTTTGGATGAGTTCTGCGCGACACCCTGAATTGTAACCTCGCCGGTGTTAACCACGACCTGAGATCCTTCATTCAAATTGAGGTTATCTGCTCCACCAAGGACTTGCAGTTTCTCAATGTATGGGACGGAATCGTATAAAATATAAAAACTCTCAGAGCGTTCACTTGGTCCTTGGGATCCTGTAAACGTAATTTTGTTCATCCCTGGGAATAGTGTAATGGTTGATCTAAAACGATTATCCGGACGATTAGGATCAACAGTTACTACACCTGGTGCAACGCGTGTACTATCTGGAGTCCATGTGTCCCCTTTAAGATTCATCAGTTGAACATTCACACCAAGTGTAGAACCCGTAACGTTAGTGAATGTTCCAGTTAAAACCTGCTCCTTACCTGTAACAACATAAGCAGATGTACGAGACAACACATCCGCATTGGCACTGTTTCCGCTCAACTTCAGTCCTACTGTATCTTTCAATTGAACATTCCCAGCATTATCAGGAGTAAAGTAACTTGTCTGTCCCGCCGCCGATGCAATTGGTGCATAGCCAGCAGGAATCAGAGTTACCACCAGCGCTATCAGCATTAGCCAAACAATTGGCTTTTTCATACGCAGCATTAAATATCATCTCTCCTCTTTTTAAGTCAGTTACCTTTATATATCGGCAAAAGGTTCCAATTATTTAGTAAAAATCTCAAAATAAACAAAAAACCTTATCCACAAGGAATAAGGTTGGGTCTGGAATAATATTCAAGAATAGCTATAACCATTACATTTATATATTTATGATTTCGAACGTGTCTCCGGATTCAACTTGACGCGCATGCGCATCAGGAAGTTAATAACCGGTCTTCTCGTTTTGCTAACAAGCCCGATGACTTCTGCTCCAACTTGGAGGAAGAACATCATGATACAGATGACCACAAATGTTACCCAGTTGGCTTCGAACATGGCAGCGGACGATTGGATAATCGCCAGAACTCCGAAGAACGCAGCAATTCCATAGATGATCAGTACCGTCTGACGGTGACTGAATCCAAGTTCACGCAAGCAGTGATGTAGGTGACCTTTATCCGGTGCGAAAATCGGTTTCCGTTGTACCGCACGACGAATAATCGCGAAGAAGGTATCCGAGAGCGGCACACCGATAATGATCAGCGGTGTAATAAAGGACACGATAGCAATTTGTTTGAATCCCAGCATGGACAGCATTGCCAGAGAGAAACCAAGGAATAGTGATCCGGTATCCCCCATGAAGATCTTGGCCGGGTGGAAGTTGAAGAACAGGAATCCGATAATACTACCCAGCAATACAAGACACATCAAGGCAATCATCATGTTACCCATCAGGAAGGACATCACGGCAATGGTACCAATTGCAATACCAGATACACCGGCTGCCAGACCATCCAGACCATCAATCAGGTTAATCGCATTGGTTACACCAACGATCCATAAGATCGTCAGCGGAATGGATACCCAAGCTTCGAGTGAAGAATAGGAATCCTGAAAAGGAATGTTAACGAAATCTACCCGGATATTAAATCCAAATACAACGACAGAAGCAGCAACGATCTGACCAAGCAACTTCACTTTGGCTGATAGTTCAAATCGATCATCGAGTGCTCCGATCAGCACAATAATTGTTCCACCAATCAGGAACGCGCTGACAAAACTCATATCCCGAGTTGTGAACCATGCCGATACAAACGGAAGCAATGCAGCAACTGTAATAATAAAGGCCAGGAATATCCCCAGACCACCAAGACGTGGCATGATCCGTGTGTGTACTTTACGTGCATTCGGCGTATCCATTGCGCCAATGCGGACCGCGAACTTTTTGACAAGTGGTGTCAGGGCAAGAGCCAGTCCCATTGACACGATAAATCCAATGATAAAGATCGCTACCATTTGAACATTCGACCCCCAATTATAATACCTGTACGAAATTATAAATCCCCTGATCTCTTTTTATATATAAAAAATATTGTTAGTCACTTTTGATGAAAAATGCCATTTGCACCAGAACGGAGAGGGCAGAAATAACCTGTAGAAGCGAAGCGTTCGCCTTTATCGCGGGATTTCAACCTTAGAAAGGTAGATAAAAGAAATCCAGAGATAACAGCGATCAAAAGGTTATTCTGACATCGAAGTGGCCATGTGCAACTAAAAGTTTCATGTGAGTGGCACACATGTAATCCGGAATGAATTATACGCTCATCACACCCGAAAAGCTATCCTCAATTTCTAGCATAAACAAGCAATTATCTCTTAATTACCTGTTTTTAACGGACTTTCGTCACGTTTTCTTTGTCACGCATCACCTTAACAGCGAATTTCGGAAGCGCCAGCATCCGGCCAGCCCGGCTTGGTTCACGCAACAAGCGATAGAACCACTCCAGTCTTAACTTTTGGAACAGCATAGGCGCACGTTTCGTTTTGCCCGAAATCACATCAAAGCTGCCGCCAACGCCCATGGTTACGGGAACCTGTAGTGCATCTTTGTGCTTATGAATCCACGGTTCTTGGGTGTCGGCCCCACGTGCTACAAACAACAGATCAGGTGCTGCTTCCCGAATGGAAGCGATGACCTGTTCATCCTCAGCCGGACCAAAATAACCGTCGCGATAACCCACAATTCGAATCGCCGGATATTGCTGTTGTAACCGAACTGCCGTTTCTTGAATCACCTCAGGAGTGGAACCAAGCAAATATACGCCCCATCGATAGTTTTCTCCAACACGCAGCAATTCATGTAAAAGCTCAAATCCCGGCACTCGCTCAGCTACAGGATCTCCACAATAGTTTGCAGCCCATACAACACCTGTTCCATCAGGAACAATCAATTCCGCAGCTTGCATGACTTCCATGATTGCGGGATTTTCCAATGCGGCCATAACCATAATGGGATTGGCTGTAATGACCTGATGTGGTGTCTGCTTGGAAAGCACAGCTTCCTGAAGAACCTTTACCGTTTCTTTCATCGTCAGTTTGGAAAAAGGAATGCCGTAGATCGAAACGGTAGGTATTGATCCGGTCTGACTCATCTTTATCTCATCCTTTGCGGCCTAAATAGTTAATAATCTGCTGTGCAGGTACTCTGGCTTCCTGCTTCAGTTGGGTGATACCTTCTTCATGTTCCTTCAGCCACTGTGAACGTTGATCCAGCAATCCAACGACAGTCTTGGCGAGTTTGTCGCCATCGAGTGAGCTCGTATCCCCTGCTGGTTCACTATTCAGACGAAGCAGGAATTGATCGATTTTCGGATCATACGAAATACCCACCGGAGGCACATATTGCGAAGCTGCATAGATCAGACTGTGCAGACGCATCCCGATGACGAGATCACAGTTGCTGACTTCCCCCAGCATAAGCTGAGGGTCGGTCAG
Organism: Paenibacillus sp. UASWS1643; assembly: GCF_008693195.1. Taxonomy (NCBI): domain Bacteria; kingdom Bacillati; phylum Bacillota; class Bacilli; order Caryophanales; family Paenibacillaceae; genus Paenibacillus; species Paenibacillus sp. UASWS1643. The sequence goes on along the minus strand of NZ_VXKZ01000110.1, from coordinate 225,462 downwards.
GTCCTGTGTGATGCTAATCTCGCTGCCTTTGCTGGTCACATCACCGAGCATTTCCATAAGGAATCGTGATGCCTGTTCATCAACCGGCAAATGAAATGGCAGAAAACGCAAGTGCACCGCTCTTTTGGAGCACAGCTTTTTCAATCCTGCTGCAATAGCCGTAAGTTCCTTCCGGTCTGACTCCCAAAAACGTACTGATACGCCGATCACAGGAAGCTTGGTATGTCCTCCAGTTGAAGGTTCCACTCGACTAGCAGCATTTGCTGAGACAGCACCTGCGCCCCTCTCAACTTTTGTTTCAGGTAATGGCAAACCCATTACGGGGTCGGGTACAACATGGATCTGATTCCACTGTAACCCGAGCCCACGCAGGTAGTCTGCAGATTGTTCATCCCGTACGGATACATAGGTGCAGGCCTTAAAGACCGATTTGATCATCGGATTGAAAATTTTACGATTCACAGGGCCAATCCCCTGTGCATAGATAAACGTTGGTTTTTTCAGCCACTGGGCCAGCTTGATTACACCCAGATAATAAGGAATGGATTTCAGTCCAGTTGCATCCTGCAATAGACTTCCTCCGCCACTAATTAACCCGTCGCTCTCCTTAAGTGCTTCACGGACTTCCTTCAATTTCATACGATGCACGGAACGCACACCGTACATGGCGGTTGTCGACTCGGGATCACCCGAGAGAACAATAGGTTCAATCGTTATGTTCGATCTTTGGCTTTCCTCTTCCAGCGCTGTCAAAATCGACTTTAGCACCGCTTCGTCTCCGCTATTGCGGAATCCATAATACCCCGAGATGACTAACTTTTGAGAAGTGGTGACCATTTTTTCCAACATCCTTCCGCTACTTGCCACACACCCACAGCAATGATACCGAAGATTAAGCCAAGTCCCAATCCCATCACTCCACGAATGAGTGACAATACAGCCGGCGTATGGATATGCGCGAACGTATCCACCATGGACAACTGTCCAATCGCTGCAATAATGAGCACAAAGATGACTTTACGATATTTTAAAGCGGCGAACACGCCAACGATAAACAGCGGGTGTCCCAGCATAAATTCTTTGAATCTCGGACGTACACCGAACGTATCTTCCAACGTGGTACGAAGGAACATCTCGAATGGTGTTACTGAACCCGAGTTGCCTGTACGGCTCAAGTAATAGTACCCAACAACGGCAGCAACAAGCGCCAAAACAACCATTAACACATTAATTGGCATACGAAGCATTTCTTTGATTTTCTTGATAGAGAACGAACCCGAACCCCGGTAAAACACAATGTAGATCGCTACCAACGCCATAGGCGCAAAGTGCAACAGACTTACGCCGCGGAACTGGTTAATCACCAGACTGTACGTAATGCTGTTAAGCAACGCGATAACAAAAGGTACGGCCAGGAACGAAATAATTGACGTTCTTACATATAAAACTACAGTCTGTTTCAAGCGGCGACCTGCAGATGCGTCAGGTTGACGCTGTTGCTGATAGTTCACGGTACGAACAGCCAGCACCATCGCTATGGTCGGCGCCGCTATGGCCACAAGCAAGGCAATTCCTTGCTCCAGCAACGTTGGTTTCAAGAGGAATAATCCTGCACTGCCCACCAAAGCAACCACAAATGCGATCAAGGTCAGTAGTGGGATAAAATAAGAAACCATAAGTGCAATCATGGCAATTGCACCAACGAGAGCAACCAGTTTGGCATAACGTTGAATCGACGAATCCTTAACTGTGAATGCTTCAGCTTGTCCAAGTTCGAAGCCATGCTTCGCCATACGTTCTATCGCATGACCCGGCTCACCCAGGCTGTTGATCAGATTCTCAATTGGATCTGTAATCATGGCCTTGGCTGTATTGCGGCTTGGCGATGCATTCATATAGAGCATACGAATGTTGCGATCCTTAGTTGCGAGAACAAAACGGTCAGCGATCGTGTCTACGTCCAGATTGGCATCTCCATCACTAAGCGAGTACAGACGGGTAACGTTGTAATCCGTTTTATAAGCAAGGGTCTGGAACCCAGACTGCGGTTTCTTCAAGTTTTCAATGGCTGCAAGACCAATATTGTGCTTGTTCAGCAACTGTGCGAATTGGTCGAGACTTTTCATGTCTGCATTATCATTGTACCCTTTCACAGCATCACCATCAAACAAGATGCGCTTTACGCCATTCTCTTCGAAGAAGGTAAGCAAGCGTTCCATTGATTCCTGGCTGTATGGCACACTGTCCGAGATCCGCGGCAAAATGTAGAAACCTTTATCACGCAGCATCTTCACGGCAACCGGATCAGGCTGCAAAGGCTGCATGTTGGCATTCTCCGGAGGAGTCTGCAATATTAAGCCGCTACGACCTTCATATTCCCATGGCACTACCGGAATCTGCCGATCAGCGAACGTTTGTTCAATAATAGGGGTATACGTCTGTGCGTTTTCCTCCGATGTAAATAACACATACGTGTAATTTGCATTAGAAGGGATCACATCTTTGGTCAGGTTTGCAAGATCCTGGCCGTTATATACCATTAGTCGGCGTGTCTTTCTCAGCTCGTCCAATGTACTTTCGAACACAGCCATCGTAGTTACGCCTGCGTCTTTTAGACGAGTCAATTGTTCATTCATGAAATCTTGCGGATGTGCCTGATACGCGGAGATATCCAGCAGACCCCGATAGTTGAAAACAAGCTCCACCTTTTTGGCAGAAGATTCTGTCTGCACCCGATCACTGATTACAGGGATGGACGCAACCAGACCGATAATAACGACGAGCCACAACCACTTCCGAGAAGCGTTATTCCAATAAAGCCATTTTTGACGCACTACATGTACCTCCTCAAGTGTTGGAACCAAATGCACGTTCAGCTCAAGTAATTCGTTCATTTAACATTCATACAATAGGTTACAAACAGCTTGTGTCAACAAGCCCTCTTATATGCCAGATCCATCTGTACTATTATTTCAAAGAAAAACCCCTCCGCCAACCAACCTTACGGTGCGGAGAGGCCTTCTCATGTCCTAACTCTTTGTTGCATTCGTATTATTGTGCGTCTACACGCGACATTACGTTGGTCACCAGACGCTCGATCCGGCTTTCTGCATCTTCCAAACTCTCTCCACGAACGGCGAAGTATACTTTGATCTTCGGTTCTGTTCCTGAAGGACGCAAGCAGAACCATGAACCGTCTGCCAAAATGAACTTCAGTACGTTTTCCTTCGGAAGACCGTCCAGACCAAGGGAGTAGTCCAATACATCTTGTACAGCAATTCCCGCTACTTCTTGTGGCGGATTGGAACGCCAGTCCGTCATTTTGGCCTGAATCTGAGCTACGCCGTCTTTACCTTTCAGCGTACGGGACTCCAGCTTCTCCAGGAAATATCCGAATTGGTTGTACAGCTCTTGCAAGACATCATAGAGGGTCTTGCCTTGACTCTTATAATACGCTGCAGCTTCAGCAATCAGCATCGAGGCAAGAACAGCATCCTTGTCACGGGCATAGTTGCCTGACAGGTAGCCATAACTCTCTTCATATCCGAACAAGAAGGTATGACTGCCTGTTGCTTCGAACTGGTTCATTTTTTCACCAATATATTTAAACCCTGTCAGTGTGTTCATCACTTCTGCACCGTAATGTTCAGCAATGACAGCACCCATCTCACTTGTTACAATCGTTTTGACAACCGCACCATTGCTTGGCAGTGTTCCTGTCTCTTGCAGGCGACTGAGCAGGTAATGTACCATAATGGCACCAGACTGGTTACCAGACAAGACGAAATATTTGCCATCGTTGTCTTTCACGACAGCACCCATACGGTCTGCATCCGGATCTGTTCCGATCAGAATATCAGCACCAACAGATTCGCCCAACTTCATTGCTAGCGTAAACGCTTCGCGTTCTTCCGGGTTAGGGGATTTCACGGTAGAGAACTCAGTATCCGGCTGTTCCTGTTCAGCCACAATGTGCACTTGCTCGAATCCGATCTGCTCCAGTACGCGACGCACAGGGATGTTTCCTGTTCCGTGCAGCGGTGTGTAAACAATTTTGAAATCACGACCTATGCCAGATTGGATCAGTTCGCGACTCAAACTGCGGCTTGCCACGGTATCCACAAACGCCTGGTCTTGGTCTTCACCCAACCAGATCAGTAGCCCCTGAGCTTCTGCTTCTTCTTGCGTCAGCTTCTTCACGTCAGCAAGGGAAGGCACTTCCTGGATGTACTGAATGACTTTTTCCGCTTCAGCCGGTACCAATTGTCCGCCCTCATGATTGTAGACTTTGTATCCGTTGTATTCCGGTGGGTTATGGCTCGCTGTTACAACGATTCCGCCAGTAGCCTTCTGATTACGCACTGCAAATGACAACTCTGGAGTTGAACGCAGGGATGGGAACAGCTTGGCTACAATGCCGTTTCCAGCCAGTACAAGCGCAGCATCCAGTGTGAATTCAGGTGAGAAATGACGGGAATCATGAGCAATGACAACAGAAGGTTTACCTTCTTGGTCACCATGCTGCTCAAGCAAATAACGCGCAAATCCTTGCGTTGCCCGACCTACAGTGTAGCGGTTCATCCGGTTGCTTCCGGCACCAATGACTCCGCGCAATCCACCTGTACCAAACTCCAGGTTTCTGTAAAAACGTTCCTCCAGCTCTTTCGGCTGATCCTGCAAGTCACGAAGCTCCTGTTTCGTTGCTTCATCAATCGAAGCATCCTCCAACCATTGCTGCAACGTCTCTGCTGCTGCTGTGCTTAACTGTTCCATTCCGATAAACCCCTTCCGTCTATATAAATTCAGGTGTGCTGAGTTACTTCAGCATCTTGTATCATTCGGTCCGTCTACGTTCCTGCATGATGTAGATGCTCACGTATGTGTAATCAGCTTGGGTCAGACAGTGCAAACATAATCTCGCCTTCAGCGACCACTTTGTCGTTCACTCGGGCAGTTGCTTTACCTTTACCAATCGAACCCTTGAGACGTGTAATCTCCACTTCCAGAATCAACGTATCTCCGGGCACAACTTGTCCACGGAATCGGAAGTTGTCCAGTCCCGCCAAAAAGCCGATTTTGCCTTTGTTGCCTTCCAAATTCAGAATGGCTACCGCACCAACTTGAGCCAGTGCTTCTGTAATCAGTACACCCGGCATTACCGGATACTCTGGGAAATGACCAATGAAGAAAGGTTCGTTAATGGTTACGTTTTTCAGACCAACGGCACGTTTGCCATCCTCAATCTCTAGAATCTTGTCCACCAGCAGAAACGGGGGACGGTGCGGGATGATTTCTTGAATCTGTTTGATATCGAGCACAATGTAATCTCCTCTCGGGATGTTTATATGAGCGTTCTTCATCATGGATTGACTCTTAGCGCTACGGTGGTCGTTACGGTTACGGATCGTCCCTCTGATCGCTGTTGTCTCCGAATTTTTTTGATCAACCTCAGAGAGGTCAAAATTCGGTGACAAAGGCGAGCGCTTCGCTTCTTCTGAACGATTCCGTTCCCTCCACTTACTTCGGTGCTGCAAGGTCAACCCCCACATGACAAAGTCGAAGCTCATATAAAAGGTTTTTAATTTTAAAATTTTGTATGGAAAGCATATTTTCGGTTAACACTAGTTATATCCTTCATGACTGCAGTAGTGAAGGTTAAGATAAGGGGTCTCTCTTCGCGATGACGAATGTCTTTCGCAGGGGAGGCCTCTTTTGTGACGTCAAACGTCATCCATCATTATACTGTTTTCAACGTCAAAAAGAAAACTCCTGCCTGCGCAGGAGTTTTCGCTTAACTCGTTACATTATGGAGCGAATACCAGATTATATACATGTTCCCATGTACTCCATTGCCATACGGAACCGATATCCTGTTTGCCCAGTACCACATATCCAGCTACCATTCCGCCAGCAAGGGCAAGAACAAGCAGGGCCGGGACCAGGAACCATCTAGCGATGCGCCATCCACTCTTCTTCTTCTTCTTGACTTCCTTTTTCTCCGGCTTACTGTTCTGCTGCTGTGTTTCTGTCATCACATTCACCTTTTACGCTCTCATATTGTTGGCAAGACCCAACATGGAATCACTTGAAGTTAGCGCCTTTGCCGCCAGTTGATATGTCCGCTGTCCTTGCATAAGCAAAGACATCTCCTGTGCCATATCCACATTGGATTGCTCCAGATATCCTGGACGGATCAATGCAGCTGCTTGACGTGTAGCTGCATTCGCGCCAAATACATCATCCTCGGTTAATCCCGCATCCAGGCCAAAGAGGTTATCCGCATATTGTACCAGACCTTCAGGACGTTCAATGTCTACCACTTGCAGTTGTGCCCCAATGGTTGCGTTCGCCTCATTACCGCGTCGGATTAACAGGTTGCCATTTTCATCAAAAGCAACTTTGCTATTGTTCGGTGCCGTAATACGGTTTCCTAGACGATCCAGGGCAAAGTGACCTTCGCCGTTAACCATGACCATCATATCTGGTGAATTCGGAGTAGGCTTCGGTCTTGTATCGGGCACAAAATGAAATGCACCCTGACGTGTCCACATTTTTTCCCCATTCGCTTCAACCGCAAACATGGCATTTCCCTCAATGGCCAAATCGGTCGGAAGGCCAGTCTCGTTCAAGGTGCCTTGAGACATATCCTTCGTCACATCCGCCAAACGAGCACCAAACCCAAGATTATACCCCATTGGAGTGGAACGTCCGTCGAGTTTGTACTTGTCGTGTTGTTGTTGCACCCGTGTGAGCACATCCTCGAAAGCCGCTTGCTTACTCTTATAGCCTGCCGTATTCACGTTGGCAATATTATCGGCAATGACATCCAGACGTTGCTGTATGGCAGTCATGGAAACTTTGGCACTAATCATGGAATTATTCATCGGTGGTTTACCCTCCCGCTACGCGGTTATATTTAAACGTCGGCGTTATACACGCCCGACTTCATTGACGGCTTTATCCAGACTGCGGTCGTAGAATTGTACGACCTTCTGGTTTGCTTCATACGCACGGAATGCGGCGTTCATATCAACCGTTGCCTGTGAGGCATCGACATTAGAGCCTTCCAGGTAACCCTGACGGATCTGCACATTATCACCGGCAGCCATCATCCGTGACGTTGCCCCGTTTGCATCACTAAGACTGAAATTGCCATTACCTTGACGAACCAGTTGATTCGGCTGGTCAATGACACTAATGCCAAGAGTAACCCCTGTTGGTGCACCTGTTGCTGCATCCACGAGACGACCTTGCTCATCCACTTTAAATTGCTCTACGGAACCTGTCAACACTATAGGTTGTCCATTATTATCCAACACTTGTGAACCTGTTGAACTCAGCAATTGTCCGGTTCCTGTAATCTCGAAGTGACCATCGCGTGTATATCCGGTGTTACCTTCTGCATCCTGAACTGTAAAATACGCCTGAGGCTGGTAAGTCACCGTGCCGTCGGCCCGTACAAATTTGCCTGATGCGTCAAACGGGACAGGTTGTCCAGTCTGCGGATCATTTACCGTCATATTGGATGAAATGGAAAAATCATTTTTCTGCCCAGTCTCCATAATGGTCCCCTGCAAATTCATGGACAAACTCTCTTCCGCGAACACCCCCGTGTTCAGCTTGCCCAACCGCTTTGTCGGGAGATTTGCATCTCCGCCTACCAAGGTAATGAGCATTTCCGGGAAGGAACGGCTTACGCTGTTGACCTGTTTGTATCCCGTGGTGTTCATATTTACGATATTCTGTGTTGCTGTGTCATGGCGGCGTTGTTGCGTAATCATTCCCGCAGTAGCGGTGTACAGACCTCTTAACATGAATTAACCCCTCTCCTCAAGCGCTTGACCTGCATCACAGGTTGGCTGCTTGTCCGTTCTGCTTTCCGAGCATGGCGAACCTTTGCTATTTATATCGGCAGATTAAAACTTTTTCTTAACCACCTGATCCAAATTATTAAGCATAATGCCTGTCCCCTTCACGACACAGTGCATTGGATCTTCCGCAACCCATACCGGTACATGCAATTCATTGGACAAAAGCTCGTCCAGTCCGTTCAGCAATGCACCTCCGCCAGTCAATACAACACCACGGTCGATAATGTCCGCTGACAATTCAGGCGGTGTACGTTCCAATACCGATTTGGCTGCCACGATGATGGATTGCACGGAATCCCACAGTGCTTCCTGTACTTCTTTTCCCGATACCGTTACGGTAACTGGCAGACCGGATACCATATCGCGTCCGCGAATATCCATCTCCGTTTGGCCTCCATCCGGATGCACGGAACCAATCGCAATTTTGAGATCTTCAGCGGTCCTTTCACCGATCATGAGCTTGTACTTGGCTTTGATAAACTTGATAATGGCTTCGTCGAACTTGTCCCCTGCGACTTTAATAGAAGAGGCGGTGACCACGTCGCCCATAGAAAGGACTGCAACGTCAGTCGTACCGCCGCCGATATCCACGACCATATTGCCGCTCGGCTGAAAAATATCCATTCCCGCACCGATCGCTGCCGCTTTCGGCTCTTCTTCCAGAAACACTTCTTTGGCACCGCTGCGTTCTGCCGCCTCACGGATGGCCTTCTGCTCCACGGAAGTAATGTTCGTTGGTGCACAGATCAAAATTCGAGGGTGGCTGTACCAGCTTCTTGCACCCACACGATTAATGAAATGTCTGAGCATCGCTTCTGTAATCTCGAAGTCCGCAATTACGCCGTCACGCAGCGGTCTAATGGCAACAATGTTACCTGGAGTACGCCCCACCATACGACGCGCTTCTTCCCCAACAGCAAGGACACGCTTCGTATCTCTTTCAATGGTCACGACGGAAGGTTCATCGAGGACAACCCCACTTCCTTTCACGTGAATAAGCACGTTGGCCGTGCCAAGATCAATACCGATATCCTTGCTAAACATAAAAGAGCCCCCAAAGTGATATTATTTGGTCAGCGTATCCTGTGAAAAAGAGTCCCTTATCACGTCACCGCTCGTTCGACAAAGTGCAACATATATATGTAAAAATCGGGCTGATAAGATGTCATAATTCGATCCTGTACCAGCTTTTAACATATCATACTTCAGGGGAGGGATTCAATGCATGTGTGAGCTTTTTGGCCTACGTCTTTGTGAAGATGCTTACGATTTGGCGGAAGCCAACACCTCACGTTTCTTGCCACTCGTTTTTTTGTATTTAATTTTGGTCGCTTCACCGCCCCGCAAATGGCGGATCGACTTGTGATACTCCAAAATGTGTTTCACCTGGTCAGCAAGATCAGGGTTGATTTCCGGCAGACGCTCCGTCAGATCCTTATGCACAGTACTCTTTGACACGCCGAATTCTTTGGCTATGGTACGGACCGTATTCCTCGTCTCAACAATGCAGCGACCAATTTTGATGGTCCGTTCCTTGATGTAATCGTGCACGCTCCCGCCTCCCTACTGTGTGGATAGTTTGGTACATTATATGAGGAGCATGCCTATATATTCGCGGTTTAGAGGTGTGACAAGCTTCGAAGGTCCCATTATTTTCTGAAAAGCACAAAAAGAGCAGAGGTTCAACCCTCTGCCCATCATGTTGCTGCGGTAAAATTCATTTATTTTTCCGGAAGATATCCTTGCGGGTTAACCGGCTGTCCGTCTTCGTACACTTCAAAGTGAAGGTGGTTGCCAAGCGTTTTGCCCAATTCATTGACGCCAGCGGATGCAATCGCATCTCCCTGTTTTACTTCGTCGTCCTGTTTCACTTTGACGTCTGCCAAGCTTTGGTATACCGTCTTCAGGTTATCGCTGTGTGTGATTTCCACAACCTGACCTGTGAGCGGATTTTGCTCAACCCGGGTAACCTTACCGGCAAGCGCTGCTTTGACTTCAAACGTTTTATTATCCCCACGTGCCAGATCCACACCCGTGTTCGGGATGAATGTATCATTGTACTGCACCATTGCCGCTTCATGTTCCTCGGTTGAAGCTTCGCTATCATAGAAAGGCTTTACTACCGAAATTTCGGACGGTACCGCTACCGGCCATACAAAATTCTCCGACTTTGCAACAACTTCCACACTTTCTTCTTCTCCGCCTACTGCTGTTCCTTCTGTACCCGCCGATGCGCCTGTTTCTACTACCCCGCTAGCAGGGTCCGAGTTCAGCGTTTTGTCGCCTGTGCCCTGATAGACCCACACTAAGGTTAGTATAATGCCTGCTGCTGCGATGTAGGCTGCCGGGAAGACCCAGCGTTTGGACATTGCTCTTTTCCATGAAGAGGGCTGACTAGCCGGTACTCCTTGAGTTGTTTTAGGAGTTTCTTCTTGGATTGTTTTTTTGTTTTGTTCATTCATGTTAATCACCTCAGTAACAAGTGTTACCGGGTGCAACTCTTTTATACACGCGCGACTCTAATTATTTTCACGGAGGTTTCAGAGAATGCTATATATATTGGAGATGAGTGTTAGTTCGTGCACCGCTTCGGGGCCAGAAAACCTTTCGACCGCTGGTTACTACCAGATTTCTTCTATCACCTTCTTCAAAGGTGAAATCCGGTAGTAAAGGCGGACGCTTTGCTTCTACAGGTCTTTTCTGCCCCCTGCGCTCTGCATACGCTAGCACTCTCCGCATATATAGCCAAGTCTTAAAACCTCCGGAAAAGGCGGTTGGTAAAAAGCACGAATTGGCTTGATGACCAATCCTTCTCAGAAGTGAGTTTACTAGCAGAAAGCGAAATGATATAGGATGTGACTGGATACCGGCCGACTAAGGCTATCCTGACGTCCTCATGCGTCAAAGCATTTATCTATCCATCGGTGTTCATCTCGCCTACTTCGATGCAAGCATCTTGGATGCCTGTCCGAATGAGATGCCGGTATAGTAGTGTTTGAGAATCTGGGTGGCGGTGTGTCCCTCCTGCGCCATGCCGTTTGCTCCCCATTGGCTCATACCCACACCATGCCCATATCCGTACGTTGTAATCTGGACCTCATCTCCCACGGCCTTCCAACTGAACTGGCTGGACCTTAACCCAAGCAGCTTGCGAACCTCAGGACCATTGAACGTTTCACCTGCGATCTGCATTTCCTTAATTCGATGCCCTTTGGTTGTAGATAATACTTCCATCCACGATCCATCCTTCTGAGCAGTAACCGGAATGGCATCCAGATTCAATTTCTGCAGAATCTCGCTACGTTTCATCGTAACGGTCTGTTTGAAGCCCGGAGCCAGACTTTCATCCCATGGACTGTCCACACTTTGCAGATACGGCACAGCGTTGCCCCACACATCTTCTGCATTTTCCGTATATCCATTGCTTGTAGAGAAAAAGGAAGCTGTGATCGCTTTGCCTTGATATGTCATGACCGCATCTCGACTTTCGCGTACAGCCTGTTGCAGCTTTTCCCATTCCTTCGCCTTCCCCAGACGAGTCCATTCCGATTTCACCTGATCTGGCGGAATAAACACCTGGTGACTGACCGTATCCGTCACATCTGCCGCACCCGATGGAACACCGCTTGTATCACTCGCAGCGAGTCTTCGTACGATAAAAGTGCGCGCTGCGATCGCCTGAGCTTTTAACGCCTCCAGTCTGAATTCCGCCGGCATCTCTGCTGCCACTACCCCTGTAACATAGTCTTCCAATGGCAGATTCATCGTTGTCCCTGTTGCAGACAGGTATACGCGTACTTTGGGTTCAGGGTAGGTAACAGGGACTGCTGGCGTAGGAGCTGGGGGTCGTGTAATGTTGGCATCTGCTCGAACAGGGGTTGACTTAACCGATTCGCTCTCCCGCGGCCATACCAGAATTACCGGAATCAACAACGCCATTGCCAATAAGGCAGATACAGCGGCAGCAGGTTGCCATCGTGTCGAGTTGCGTCCCCATCGGGACTTTCGTCCAAATGTCCGCATTCGGCGACGCTTCACTCGGCGGAACTGGTCCAGCTCAATAACAGGTATATGAATATGCTCGGTTGTCTTCCGGTTCAGTTCATCTGTCGACACCCGTCCTGGATTGAATAATCTTGCAGGCTGTGATGGAACAGTCCTCAGGTTCGATGGGGCAGGCTTGTCTTTTTCCACTCCAGAAACGGTATTTCCCTCCGACTCTTGCATACCTGGACGAGGGACAAGGGGTACCTTTACCTGTACACGAGCTTCTTTCATTCGAATATAACCCTCCGTTAATGGCCGGTCATGTGCCGGTCGTGTTGTTCAAATCCATAGTTTAGGTTATGAGCTGGCTTGATCTGATAGAACCTGATTTAAGAGAAACGAGACCCTTTTCGTTCTGTTCAATTTCCTGTTTTCTTTTGCTATGTACATCTTAGAAACGTTGATCTGTCGCTGAATACCGGTGTTTAGCTGGACCCGACGCCCTATATAAAGTACGCTCTTTCATTTGGTTCAGGATGGATACAGAATACGATGTTATGCTATACAAGTTAGGACCAGCTATTAATAGAATCAGGTATCAAATATCTCGTTGTCTTCTGAAAAGTAAACACAAAAAAAGCCAAGCCAGATGGCTTAGCTTTATCATTTTTTTACAATATACGTTCCATCGCATTCATAATCCACACAACTGTGTGACTCATAATAGGGGGACCATATTTTTTCTATTCAATCCAGTGTTAAGCCAAAGTTGGTTGTACCTTAAACATCGGTACTTCTTTCTCCACTTTTTCACTAGGTGCTTTGGTTGCTTCCAGCTTAGGCTCATCAACCGAGATCCGATAGATGTCAGCGCCAAGTCCATTAAGCTTCTCAGCGAGATGTACATAGCCACGGTCGATGTGATGAACACCGCCCACTTCCGTTGTACCTTCAGCAACAAGACCTGCAATAATGAGTGCGGCACCCGCACGCAAATCGGTAGCTGTTACTTTGGCACCCTTCAGTTTGGCATTACCTGTGATGATGGACGAACGTCCTTCAACTTTGATCTCCGCATTCATCAATTGGAACTCATCCACATGCATGAATCGGTTTTCAAAAACAGTCTCTGTCACGACACTTGTTCCTTCAGATGCGAGCAAGAGTGCCATCATCTGGGATTGCATATCTGTCGGGAATCCTGGGTATGGTAATGTTTTCACATCCACAGCCTTAAGAGGACGATCTGCGATTACACGCACGCCATTCTCATCCGGTTGGATTGTTACACCCATTTCTTCAAGCTTCGCAATAACGGAGCCTAAATGATCAGAGATTGCACCTTCAATGTACACGTCACCACCAGAAATTGCAGCAGCAGCCATATACGTACCAGCTTCTACCCGATCCGGAATAACGGTGTGTGTAACACCTGTCAGTTTCTCCACACCTTCAATGCGGATCACTCCAGTACCAGCACCACGTACGATGGCACCCATTCCATTCAGGAAGTTGGCAAGATCCACAATTTCAGGTTCTTTCGCCGCGTTCTCCAGAACAGTTACACCTTCGGCTAATGTTGCAGCCATCATAATATTTTGAGTGGCACCTACGGAAGCCACATCCAGATAAATTTTCGCGCCACGCAACCGTCCTTGGCTACGAGCTTCGATATAACCTTGGCCCAAGCTGATCTCTGCGCCCATGGCTTCAAAACCTTTCAAATGCTGATCAATAGGCCGTGTACCGATGGCACATCCACCAGGAAGTGAGATTCTTGTATGACCCATTCGAGTCAACAAAGGCCCCATGACCAGGAAAGACGCCCGCATTTTACTTACCCATTCATACGGGGCTTCACAGGAAGTGAGTTTCTCCGCATTTACGGTAATCACTTCGTCCCGGTATGTAACTCCCGCTCCCAGCGATTCCAACACCTTGTTAATCGTCATCACATCGTCTAGAGGAGGCGCGTCAATAATAACGCTTTGTCCTTCTTCCCCTAAGAGAGAGGCAGCGATGATCGGAAGAACAGAATTTTTAGCGCCGCTAACTTTGACACTTCCGGTCAACCTTTTGCCACCGCGGACGATAAATTTGCTCATCATGGTTCCCTCCGCGCTTTTATTCCCTTTTCTTCATTCCGGAATACGTAAGCCCCACTATGCTAGAAAGGACTGTTGCTGTGTGTGGAATTTCGACATATTCTGGCATGTTGCCACAGATGTCTGTTCAGAAAAGAATTGGTTTTTATAATCCATATCAATGATACCATGTGCCGTGCTTCTTGCTATTCAGCATGTAAAATGAGTGTCTTACAAGCCAGCAGAGCATCAGAACAGACAGAGTGGGATGGTTATTAGCCGGCATGAACCGGATATCCCGTTTATAACTACAAAATAAGTGAACAATTGTGAATTCCCTAACTTACATCATAACATTGTTGAATTGTACGATACAAGCATTTTTACATAAAACATCTCAAATTCATCCAATTTCACGTCACATTTTTTTCTTAATTTCTTTACCGACAACTCATACTCTAATTGTTAACACAATTAATCGATGTTATTCGACAATGAGCTCCTTCAAGGGCCTAACAGATGATTAACCAACCATCTCAACATTAAAACAAATTACGCAACATTTGAGTCCATGACAAGTAGTCAATGACAAAGCCAGCAACGGCATGCCCCAGAATGATGGCGAGCAACAAATGTAACAGTCTTCCCTGAGCACCTCGTGGTTGTCTGATGATTAAATCCAGTTTGAGATTCTGCAAAGCCCACCAAGACAACGCAATACATAAAAGGGAGACGATGATTGAGACCAAGCCGTTGGTGCTTAGTGCTTGGTTCACCTGATTCGTCAGATCAGTATCCATATATTCATTACCTCCACATTTGTTGCAGCGATCAGCATATCATATGCCCAACACCCATAACTTGTTAGCATAGAATGTATTGAGGATAACATGCTGAGCGTACTGTCAGATTTACTCCTGCCATGCAGGAATCTCCTGATGCCCAAAGGGCGAGCAGCAACAATCCGGCTGTGCATGACTATGGAATCTACTACGCAGCTTCCTGCTTCTGCTGACTCTATGGAATATAGGCTCTTTCATCATACATTGTCAATTACATTGATTTCCACTTCTAAAATATTTTAATTTTAAAACGCCGGGATTTTGTGACTAAAACGACATAAAAGAGCGTTATTTCGATATCGATTCTGTCATTTCCTCGGAAATAATTTATAATCCTTCATGTAAAAAATGGTTCTCATAGTGGTAAATACGCCCACTACTTTAGTCCTACATCCTATTCAAATTCTCATAAACGGTGATTAATTTGCTTAAGAAACTTCTCTATAATGAAGAATCTTCTGGATGTTCAAACAAATAATTTTGCTATATTTGATAAAACAATTCTATCAAAAAAACTCAAAAAAGCCCGGCAGACTAGGCCGCCGGGCCTTTAAGAATCGTTTATTTGCCGAATACATTAATCCGGTTAACCGCTTTTTGCAGTGCGATCTCTGCACGTCGGTGATCAAAGTGGTCCTGGTTGCTTTGGCTTGCAAGCCGACGTTCTGCCCGCTCTTTCGCCGCACGCGCACGATCCACATCAATGTTTTCCGGGAATTCAGCACTCTCTGCGAGTACAACTACCTTATCTTTACGAACTTCGATAAACCCGCCACCGATAGCAACTTGTTTATTTTCTTTTCCGTTATGGATATGGATTGGTGCGATCTGCAAAGGTGTAACCATAGGAATATGACCTGGCAGAATGCCCAGTTCCCCTTCAATACCACGAGCCGTAATGCTATTCACCTGTTCTGAATATACCAAACGCTCGGGTGTTACGATTTCCAACAAAAAGGTGTTCAATTCCATCCCTCCTGAAATATCCGAAGGATAGCCCGCTTCATAAGGACAATCCTGGATTCAGACTAAACCAGTGTTTTGGCTTTCTCCACTGCCTCTTCAATTGTACCAACAAAGAGGAAAGCTGCTTCCGGAAGATCATCATACTTACCTTCGAGAATCTCTTTAAAGCTGCGCACCGTTTCTTTAACCGGAACGTATTTACCCGGAATACCGTTAAATGCTTCAGCAACGTGGAATGGCTGGGACAAGAAACGTTGGATTTTACGAGCACGGTATACAAGCGCTCTGTCTTCTTCACTCAACTCGTCCATACCCAGGATTGCAATGATATCTTGCAATTCATTGTAACGTGCCAAGATACGTTTAACGCCTTGAGCAACGCTGTAGTGTTCTTCACCTACAACTTCAGGGGACAAGATCCGGGAGCTGGAAGCCAGTGGATCTACCGCAGGGTAGATACCCATCTCGGAAATTTTACGCTCCAGGTTCGTCGTTGCATCCAAGTGGGCAAACGTCGTTGCAGGAGCCGGGTCAGTGTAGTCATCCGCAGGCACGTAGATGGCCTGAATGGATGTTACAGAACCTTTTTTCGTTGATGTGATACGCTCTTGCAGTTGACCCATTTCTGTTGCCAACGTAGGTTGGTAACCTACCGCGGAAGGCATACGTCCAAGCAAGGCAGATACTTCTGAACCCGCTTGGGTGAAACGGAAGATGTTATCGATAAAGAGCAACACGTCACGGCCTTCTTCATCACGGAAATATTCCGCCATTGTCAGACCTGTGAGGGCTACACGAAGACGTGCACCTGGAGGCTCGTTCATTTGTCCGAAGACCATTGCTGTTTTGTTGATAACGCCGGAATCACTCATCTCGTGATACAAGTCATTACCTTCACGTGTACGCTCACCAACACCCGCGAATACGGAAATACCGCCGTGCTCTTGTGCGATGTTGTTGATCAATTCCTGAATGGTTACCGTCTTACCTACACCCGCACCACCGAAGAGACCGATTTTACCACCTTTGGCGTAAGGAGCGAGCAAGTCGATAACTTTGATTCCTGTCTCCAGCATCTCTGCTTGGGTAGTCAGTTCATCAAATGCAGGTGCTGAACGGTGAATCGGGTTCTTGTGCTCAGCAGCTACGGCACCGCCAGTATCAATTGCTTCGCCGAGTACGTTAAATACACGACCCAGTGTTGCTTCTCCGACAGGTACAGAGATTGGAGCTCCTGTATCTAATGCTTCCATACCACGAACAAGTCCATCCGTGGAGGACATCGCAATACAACGTACACGGTTGTCACCCAGATGTTTCGAAGCTTCGAGTGTAAGGTTTACACTAACGCCGCTCTCACTTACTGTAGTGATCGTAATGGCATTGAGGATTTCCGGCAGACCGCCGCGATCAAACTCGACGTCAACAACCGGACCCATGATGCTCACAACGCGTCCTTTGTTCATCTTAACGTTCCCCTCCTACAAGCCTGCTACTTTTGCAAAAATAATGTACCGTTCGTTTATCTTTGCTCTGCAAGCCTTCATTAATAAAAAACGGTTAGCCTTGTGCTGCGTTGGCACCTGCCACAATTTCCGTAATCTCCTGCGTAATCGCCGCTTGACGGGCACGGTTATAGGTCAATGACAAGTCGTTAATGAGTTTGGATGCATTTTTGGTTGCATTACCCATTGCCGTCATTTTCGCGCCCAGCTCACTTGCCTTACCGTTCAGAAGCGCACCATAGATCAGCGTTTCCGCGTAACGCGGAAGCAGAACCTCCAGTACAGCCTCAGCAGACGGCTCGTATTCGTAGCTTGCCGTTGGTCCTTCCGCAGCAGTTACCTCAGGTGTTTCCATCGGAAGAAGTTTTTCTACCGTAGGAATCTGGGTCAACGCATTCACAAAGCGGTTATAACAAATGTACAATTCATCAAATTCAGCCAGTTCAAACCCATGAACAGCTTCGTGTGCGATGGATTTGATATCTGCAAATGAAGGCGAATCCGACAGATCCGTTGTTGTGGATGCCATCGCAATTTCACGACGTCTGAAGTAATCGCGTCCTTTACGTCCAATGACGAACAATTCGTAGTCATCCTGGGAGTTGTGGCGCTCTTTGAGCGTCTGATTAACCTGACGCAAAACGTTCGCATTGTATCCACCTGCAAGACCACGGTCCGATGTAATGATCAGGTAAGCAGTCTTTTTGACCGGACGGCTCTCCAGCATCGGGTGCTGTATGCCTTGGGTGCTTGATGCAATACTCGCTACAACTTCTTTCAGTTTCTCCGAATAAGGACGGGCTGCTTCCGCTTTTTCCTGCGCTTTACGCAGTTTTGCAGCAGCTACCATCTCCATTGCTTTGGTGATCTGCTTGGTGCTTTGTACGCTTTTAATTTGCCGCTTAATTTCGCGCATGCCTTTTGCCATGATTTCACCACCTTAAAGTTTTGACAAAGTCAAAACTACATCGTAAGCACAACCCTACTTTGACGGAGTCAAAGTTACTTCGTAAGCATCCCCACTAGTTTTGACAGAGTCAAAACTACATCGTAAGCATCATCTTTTTTGACAGAGTCAAAGTATTACATGCAGACATGCGGAATCGGTTAGACAACTCCGCACCTGCAATCATTTATTTAGACAGAGACAGCAAAGCTCTTTCTGAACTTCTCAATTGCACCTTTCAGTGCATTTTCGTTGTCTGCAGTCAATTCTTTAGTATCACGGATGGATGCAAGAATCTCCGGATGGCTGCTCTCCATGAACGCGAGGAACTCACGCTCAAAACGAGTAACATCACCTGTTGGAATTTCATCCAGGAATCCTTTAACTGCAGTGTACAAGCTGACTACCTGTTGTTCTACAGGCAGAGGCTGGTTAACACCTTGCTTCAGGATTTCCATCATGCGTGCACCACGATTCAGGCGGGCCTGAGTCGCTTTATCCAGATCGGAACCGAACTGGGAGAACGCTTGAAGCTCACGATATTGAGCGAGGTCGAGACGCAGGGAACCTGCAACCTTTTTCATCGCTTTGATCTGAGCAGAACCACCGACACGGGATACGGAAATACCTACGTTGATCGCCGGGCGTTGTCCAGCATTGAACAAGTCAGCTTCCAAGAAGATTTGTCCGTCCGTGATGGAGATTACGTTCGTTGGGATGTATGCAGATACGTCGGAAGCTTGTGTTTCAATAAACGGCAGTGCGGTTAAAGAACCACCACCAAGTTCATCATTCAGCTTCGCAGCGCGCTCCAGCAAACGGGAGTGCAGGTAGAAGACGTCACCCGGATAAGCCTCACGGCCCGGTGGACGACGAAGCAACAAGGAAAGCTCACGATATGCAGAGGCTTGTTTGGTCAAGTCATCATAGATAACCAGAACGTGCTCGCCTTTGTACATGAAGTACTCACCCATCGAACAACCGGAATACGGTGCGATGTACAAGAGTGGTGATGGATCGGAAGCTGCTGCTGTTACAACAATGGTGTACTCCATTGCGCCTTTACGACGAAGAGTTTCCACAACTTGAGCAACCGTAGACTGTTTCTGACCAATAGCCACGTAGATACACTTCATGCCACTGCCTTTTTGGTTCAGGATCGCATCAATTGCGATGGATGTTTTACCTGTTTGACGGTCACCGATGATCAACTCACGTTGTCCGCGACCGATTGGAACCATTGCATCAATGGCTTTGATCCCTGTTTGCATCGGCTCATGAACCGATTTACGATCCATTACGCCTGGTGCTTTACCTTCAACCGGACGGAATTCCGTTGTAGCGATTGGCCCTTTGCCATCTACAGGAATACCGAGCGGGTTCACAACGCGTCCAATCAATGCTTCGCCTACAGGCACTTGCATGATTTGACCAGTACGTTTCACTTGGTCACCTTCACGAATATCGTAGTAAGGTCCCAGGATAACGACACCGACATTGCTTTCTTCGACGTTCATGGCGAGTCCCATAACACCGCTTGGGAATTCAACCAACTCGTTGGACATGACGTTCTCAAGTCCGTAAACACGAGCGATACCATCACCAACCTCGATTACCGTTCCGACTTCGACTACATCGATATCGGTCTTGTATTGTTCGATTTGGCTCTTAATTAATGTACTGATTTCTTCTGGTTTGATACTCAAGTGTCCTCACCCCAATCTACTGTACTCGTCTGTTAAAAGACTGCTCAAGACGTTCGAGCTTGCCAGCCAAGCTGCCGTCATAGATCGTATCGCCAATGGCGACTTTCAATCCGCCCAGCAGAGTCGGATCAACAATGTTCTCGATACGAATCTTTTTATTCACACGGCCACCGAATTCACGGGCTACCGCTTCTTTTTCTTCATCATTCAACGCATAAGTCGAATAGACACGCGCATCAGCGATGCCCAGCGACTCACCTTGGATCTTCCGATAATCATTCAGCAAGTCTCCCAGCAATTCAACGCGTCCGCGCTCAATCAACAACAAGACTGTACGAAGGACTGAATCGGATACCTTGCCATCAAGACTTGAGTGAATTACGTTCTGCTTGGCTTCATCAGAAATATTAGGGGATACGATAAATTTCTCGATATCTGCATCTCCGGTCAATGCACTGACTACTGCAACCAGTTCCTGTTCAACCTCAAGCACCTGCTGTTGCTGAAGAGCAACTTCGAACAATGCTTTCGCATAACGCTTGGCAACTATCGTATCGCGGCTCATTGTCGGCCTCCTACCTCATTGAGGTATTGGTTCACAAGCTCTTCTTGTGCAGGACCGTTCTCAACTTCTTTTTTGATCAACTTGGATGCAATCTGAACGGAAGCTGTACCCAGTTCGCTGCGAAGTGCTGCGACTGCTTTGTTCTTCTCGCTCTCGATTTCGCGTACTGCATCGTCTTTCAGACGATTAGCTTCAGCTTTTGCATCAGCCAAAATCGATTCAGCTTGTTTGCCACCTGTTTGTTTGGACTGTTCAATGATGTCGTAAGCATCTTGACGTGCTTGCTCAAGAGCTTGTTTTTGTTCCTCCACATAGGCAATGGCCTGTTCCCGAGTCTGTGCAGCCTCATTCATCTGCGTCATCACGAGTTCACGACGTTTTTCCATAATGGAGAACAAAGGCCCGAAGGCATAACGGCTAAGCAGCCAATATAAAATTGCAAATGCAACAATCGCAAGAAGCGTATTTTCCCATATGAAACTCAATCTGTTCACTCCTTCCTGGAGGTATCCTTGAAACGTCATCCGTTATAACGGACATTACCTAAAAAGAAGGCGCGGATGGCTATGGCCTTCCCCGCCAAACCTTTAAAATTTAATTAAGCCATACCGTAGAACATGAACGCGAGTACCACACCGATGATCGGCATTACCTCGATCAAACCTACACCGATAAACATTGTTGTTTGAAGAGTGGATTTTGCTTCCGGTTGACGGGCAATACCTTCCACCGTTTTACTGATTACCATACCGTTACCAATACCTGCGCCAAACGCGCCCAGTCCTGCAACAATTGCTGCTGCGATTAATGCCATTGCTCCCATTTGTATATCCTCCTTAAAATGTTAAATCGTATTTTTTATTGTTCAGCCTGATGAAGAAATCTTCGTAGGGCTTGAAACTTAATGCTCGTCATGCGTCTCGATGCTCTGTGAAATGTATACCATCATCAAGATAACAAACACAAATGCCTGGATCGCGCCGATAAAGATACTAAACCCCTGCCAAGCTACTAGCAACGGAATCGCTGCGATGGCACCAAACAATTTGAATGTGGTCAGCTTCAGAATCGTTGAGATCAGTACCTCACCCGCGAAGATATTCGCGAATAGACGCATACCGTGTGTCAACAGCTTCGATGCCGTCTCAATCAAATTGATTGGCAAGAACAAGGCGAATGGCTTGATGTAATGCTTGAGATACCCTCTGGTGTTGCGGAATAATCCGAGTCCATGAGATACAAGGAACGCTACGAGAGCAAGCCCCATCGTTACAGACAAATCAGCTGTCGGTGATTTCCACCAGGCGAGTTCAACGTGTGGATGCGCTTCCGGGTTCTTGGCATGCGCTTCTTCAAACGCCTCCACCGCTGTAACAATCGGCTGACCGAACACCTTCGCTTGTTCTGCGCTGTCCACTGCAGTTACCGCTTGGAACGGAAGCCCGAGCATATTCCCTACAAAAATGAACATGATCATGGAAAGAGCGAGAGAGATAAAATGTTTACCTTTCTTCATATCCATCGTACTGGAAATCAGATTACGGACGAATTCTACGGCCCACTCCATAAAATTTTGCAGCTTACCGGGGTTTTCAACGGATAATCTTCTTGTTGACAGTACGGCAAAAATAAAAACAATTGCACCTGTAACAACCAGCATCAACACAACCGATAGATCCAGTCGAAATCCGCCAAGCATAATAATTGGAGCTTCATGCATATTTTTCTCACCCCTTTCTCGACTTGAAAGCTGCAGCACCTGAAAATCAAATTTCTTTGCGGGACTTAATAATCCCTATAATGAGTAAGGAAAATTGTGCAATGACGAGACCGCCTGCAACCGCATATGTATTGAAGTACTGCGGAAAGCGCATCGATATGAATATACCGAGCACAGCAAGTGCCGCTCTTGTCAAAAATCCCAGGTTCACACGCTTCAAGTTACCTTCTGCCGCATCATCAGTCATTTTCCTTACCTTGTAGCCCAAGTAAAATGCATTGATCCAGCTAACTCCTGTACCCAGGGCCAGTCCCAAAGCAATTGTCTCCACACGTGGCATAAAGGCCGCTGCGAGAAAACAAATCATAAGAAAGTACATGATGAAAACAGTCATCGATCTGCGGTATCTGGTTAGTTCACTCATCACTTTCCCCCATGAATTTTTTCGCGATAAAGTAGATGCTTACACCGCCTGCCGCAAGAAAAAAGAGAACGCTTACGGCGATCCATATTCCGTTACCCCCGATGGTCTTGTCCAACCAGGAGCCAGCGTAATATCCGGCAACAGCGAGAATGGCAATCTCGATCCCAAATGCTGTCACGAGTCCCATTGCTTTCCACACGTTATCGTCATGGTTACGGGATGAATTTGGTTTGTTCGAATCGGCCATTTTCCACGCCACCCTTGCAATCCCAGTTAATTTTACTGAATGATGAGAGCCTTTGTCAATTGAATGATTTTAGCGTTTTAAAGGGTAAAACGACGGGAATATAGACCCTCAAAGCCCATAAACCCGCGTAAACCGTACAGTTTAACTGTATGCTATGCCCTTTATAAATCCGTCAGAAAAAAAGTATTATTTTTTGAATTTTCTGTGAAATGATTCCGGACGCTCACTATTTACACCAAAATGGTGCAAAATCGCATTGACAATTCTTTCCGAAGCATGTCCATCACCGTATGGATTGGCAGCCTGACTCATGCTTGCATACAGTGTTTCGTCTGTAAGCAGAGCTTTGGTCCGTTCATATACACGTTCCTCTTCGGTACCTACCAATTCCAGCGTTCCAGCTTCAATACCTTCCGGGCGTTCTGTTGTATCGCGCAATACGAGCACAGGCACACCAAACGAAGGCGCTTCTTCCTGCAAACCGCCTGAATCGGTCAAAATCAAGTGAGTATGCGGGTAAAAGTTATGCAAATCCACCACGTCTAGTGGATCAATTAATTGAATACGGGGATGATTCCCCAAAATCGCGTGAGCCGGCTCCTTCACAGCAGGACTTGGATGCACCGGGTACACGATGGCAATATCTTCGAATTCGTCGGCAATCCGTTTGACGGCCTGGAAAATGTTGCGGTGAGGCTCGCCTTGAGATTCACGGCGATGAGCTGTCATCAGCACAAGGCGTTTGCCTTGGGCCCAATCAAGTACCGGGTGTGTGTAGTCCTCCCGTACTGTATATTGAAACACATCGGTTACCGTGTTGCCTGTGACATACGTACTAGACTCTGATTTATTTTCTTTGGCAAGATTGGAAGAAGACCAATCCGTAGGCGCAAAGTGTAGATCAGCCAGCACTCCCGTCAACTGACGGTTCATCTCTTCCGGATATGGAGATAGCTTGTTCCACGTCCGAAGCCCCGCTTCCACATGCCCTACCTGAATCTGTTGCAGGAATGCTGCGTAGCTCGCTACAAAGGTAGTCAATGTATCCCCGTGAACCAGTACAATATCCGGCTTAGCTTCAGCTAATACCGGCTCCAGACCACCAAGTACACGAATCGTAATTTCGTTCAATGTCTGGCGGTCTTTCATTACATCCAGATCATAATCGGGATGAATGTCGAAAACTTCAAGTACCTGATCCAACATTTGGCGATGCTGCGCAGTTACGCAAACAATGGATTCAATAGACTCGGGATGTTTTTGCAATTCCAAAATAAGCGGAGCCATCTTGATGGCTTCCGGACGCACCCCGAAGATCGTCATGACTTTAATTTTGTTGGACATTCGAGCAAAGCCCCTTTTCTATAAGTTCCGAACCTCTTACAAGCATGAAAATATGCTTATTTAGTGCCGTATAGACGGTCTCCTGCATCTCCAAGTCCTGGAACGATATAACCATGATCATCCAGACGGTCGTCCAGTGCTGCTACATAGATATCCACATCGGGATGTGCATCCTGTACAGCTTTGACGCCTTCCGGTGCTGCTACCAGGTTCATCATCTTGATTTGGGTACAGCCGCGTTTTTTGAGCACGTCAATGGCTGCAATTGCCGAACCGCCAGTTGCGAGCATCGGATCAATTACGATCAATTGACGCTCTGTCACGTCTGTAGGCAGTTTGGTGTAGTATTCTACCGGTTGCAGTGTTTCCGGGTCACGGAACAAACCAACATGTCCAACTTTTGCCGCTGGCAACAATTTCACAACGCCATCCAGCATTCCGAGTCCTGCACGCAGAATCGGCACCAGTCCGAGCATACGTCCAGAGATGACTTTACCTTGTGTTGCAGCTACAGGTGTCTGTACATCAATCGTTTCCAGTTCAACATCTCTTGTAATCTCATAAGCCATCAACGTTGCTACTTCATCCACCAATTCACGAAAATCTTTCGTATTCGTACGCATGTCGCGTATAAACGTCAGTTTGTGTTGAATCAAAGGGTGATCACATATTACTAATTTTCCCATCTAATTTGTCCCTCCGGTAAGTTCTTCATGTTCAGCATTTCCAAATATACCTAGCCACCATTCATGGGCTCGATAAATCCTGTATATTATATCATCACCAACAACGAATTACACCATCAAAGGGCACCCAATCATTACAGAATACCGAATCCTATAAAAAACAGGACCGGAAAATGATCCATCCGGTCCTGTTTTGCTCATGCTGTTATGTCATTGAGTGGGAAAAATATGAATACAAGTGATGCTCCGCAAACAGATTGCACCTTCGATCACTGTTATCCCCTGATTTTTTTAATCCTCCTATTAAAGGAGAAAATCAGGGCATAAAGGCGAGCGCTTCGCTTCTCCGGTTGCATTCTGCCAGCTTCGTCTTTTGTATTCCAATTTATCAAAACTCAAAAGAAAGCAGCATGAGCAACGTTTTTTAGTATTTAAGGTCGGTATAGAGCGGGAATTGGTCTGTCAATGCAGTCACTTCTGCACGAGCTTCATCCAGCTTCGCCGTATCTTTTGGATTTTTCAGTGTTTTGGCAATGATCTTACCGATCGCTACCATCGCTTCTTCGTTCATGCCACGGGAAGTTGCCGCAGGTGTACCAATTCGAATACCGCTCGTTACAAACGGGCTAGTAGGATCGAATGGTATTGCATTTTTGTTCACGGTAATACCGATGGAATCAAGCACATGCTCAGCTTCCTTACCTGTGATGTTCACACTGCGTGTGTCGATCAGCATCAAGTGGTTATCTGTACCACCGGATACGATGTTCAATCCTTCAGCGATCAGTGTTTCAGCCAAAACCTGTGCGTTTTTTACGACATTCTGTGCATATGTTTTGAACGAAGGTTGAAGTGCTTCACCAAATGCTACGGCTTTGGAAGCAATCACGTGCATCAGAGGTCCACCTTGGGAACCTGGGAATACAGCTTTATCAATCGCTGCTGCCCATGCTTTGCGGCACAGAATCATACCACCACGAGGTCCGCGCAGCGTTTTGTGTGTTGTTGTTGTTACGAAATGCGCATGTGGAACCGGGTTTGGATGCAAACCAGCAGCAACCAGTCCGGCGATGTGAGCCATATCTACCATGAACAAAGCACCTACATCATTGGCGATGGAAGCCAGCTTTTCAAAATCAATGGTACGCGGATATGCACTTGCACCTGCAACGATCAGACGAGGGCGGTGTTTGAAAGCCGCTTTGCGTACTTCATCATAATCAATCAGGAATGTATCTTCCTGTACGCCGTATGCTACGAAGTTGTACAGCAAACCGGATGCGTTAACCGGGCTACCGTGTGTGAGGTGTCCACCATGGGCAAGGTTCATACCAAGTACAGTATCACCAGGTTTCAACGCTGCAAGATATACTGCCATGTTTGCTTGTGCGCCGGAGTGAGGCTGAACATTCACGTGTTCTGCTCCGAACAATTCTTTTGCACGATCACGTGCGATGTCTTCAACGATGTCCACATGCTCACAACCGCCATAGTAACGTTTGCCTGGATATCCTTCAGCGTATTTGTTAGTCAGAACAGATCCCAATGCTTCAATTACTGCTTCACTTACGATGTTCTCGGATGCAATCAGCTCAATGTTGTTCTGTTGACGTTTTAGTTCAAGATTCATCGCTTCCAGTACTGCCGGGTCATTCTTGCGCAATTGTTCCATGATTAAATTCCTCCCAGTTTATAAGTAAAGTTATAAAGCGAAACTAAGTGGTTACACTCCTGACTTCGATTGCATCACCATCTTCTGATCGCTGTTATCCCCGGATTTTTCTGAACTCCCTTATAATAAGGGGATAATCCGGGAATAGCGTATGCTTCCGATGTAGCTTTCCTTCGGAAAGCTTTCAGGCGAACGCTTTGCTTCTTCAGATTGGTGTTGCACTCTCCGTTTTCGTGTAAAGTCTAATTTAGCTTTATATTGGTTGAAGATATCAGTCACAAAATGTCGAATCTGGTTGTTCTTCCATACGATACACCGCGCGTTCGCCGCCAATTAACTTCGGACGGGTTAACGCTGTGGTTACACGGGCATCTCCAACATAACGGAGCGCTGTACGATAGGGTACGGCTACATGCCGGAGATGCATGCCAATCATCGTCTCCCCAATGTCCAGTCCCGCATGGGCCTGCACATGTTCAGCCAGGCATGGATCGGTCAGCGAACGATATGCTGCGGATGCCATGGAACCTCCGGCCTTGGGCACGGGTACTGCACCAACCTCGGTCAATCCAAGACGAGTAAGCACAGAACGTTCCATTACCAGCGCACGGTTCAGATGCTCACAACATTGGAATACCGTGTCAAAACCGAACTCCTCCTGCACCTCGCGTATACCCGCAAGAAGCTGCTGCGCCACTTCAATGGCACCACTTGTACCAATTCGCTCGCCTGCGACTTCACTTGTGCTTGTACCGATCACAACGATCTGTCCAGGTCCAAGCTGTCCGGCTAGCGCCAGTTCATGCAGAATGGATGCGGTCTGTTCTTGCAATCCGGGTTGTTCCGAATCTAACTCTATAGTCATCCTATCATCGCCTCCCGATAAAATCATGCCCGCTTTCTCTTGGCTGTCTTCGTATTCTTGCACGGCATCTCAGGTACTATTATAGCGAATAATCAGATGAAAGACGAAAAAAAGAGCAGTCTGCGGGTAACGCAGAATTGCTCTTTTGCCCAGGCGACCGGCCGTTTGTTCCGGTGCTCCATCGTGGTTATGCCCACTTCGTCGCCAGTTACACCGGATCCCTGTTTTCCCCTTCATCATAAATCAACCCGCGTCTAAAATCAACGGTTAATTTACATCACGTGTCCTGTTTCTATAACCTGCCCCGCAGGATCAGAATTATCCCAGCTTATCCAAAAGCCGATCCAATGCAGTCCGAATCTCAGCCGCAGCTATATTGTAATCATCACGACTTCCCCCAAACGGATCGGAGATGTCGAAACTCGGAATTCGTTGTCTGATCTCAATGGCTCGCTCACGCTCCGATGCCAGGATCTCTTGCCCAAGGGCACGTTTCATCTCCAGCGTAGCAAACAGGCTGTCCAACTCCTGGACATCATTTAATACCTGTTCATCATCCTCCACATACTCTTTTAATGTATAGGTTTTGTGGACGGACTCGGGAAAAACCTGCATGACATGTTGCTTGTGACTCCGTGTTAACGTAAGAACCAAGTCAGCCCAACCTACTAGATTGGAGCTAAGTTGTGTGGAATGAGGTGGTCCTTCCACGTTATGATCTCTCAACACCGCTTCCGCATGACGGGAGATCGGCATACCCGATGTTGCTGCCACACCTGCGGAACGAACCTCTACCTGAATGCCGCGCTCCGATGCCAATTTTCGCAAAAGCCCCTCTGCCATGGGGCTGCGGCACGTATTTCCTGTACATACGAATAAAATATGTTTCATTGTGTTAGCCTCCCCATTTTACATATGATGCGAATGATATGATTACTCACGTTTTATTCTAGAATATAAACAAAAGTCCGAACGCAAGCAAGATTGCGCCACCAATAGCTTCGCCGTAATCACCGAGATTCTGACTCACCCGGCGGCCTAATAGCAGCCCCATTACCGACATCACCCCGCCACATACACCAAAGGCAAGGACCGTCAAAATCAGATTACTACTAAACATTCCCAGTGAAACGCCAACGGAAAATGAATCCACACTTACACTGAGTGAAAACAAAACAACGCCGAGCAGGGAACGGTGGTTCACCAGCTTGGTATCACCTTCGCGGAATGCATTCAGAATCATATGACCACCCAGTAGAACAAGCAATCCCCCCGCAGCATAAGTCGTAATGTCACCGAGCAGCGAGCTGACGTATTTGCCCATATACATGCCGATGAGCGGCATGATGATATGAAACAGCGCTGTTACTGTACTGATCCGCAATACATCCCTCAGTCGAATGCCCTTCATGCCAATTCCGATTCCGAGCGAGAACGCATCAAGGCCCAGCGCAACAGCCATGATCAAAATGGTTACCAACTGCCCTACATGGGCAGACACATCCCACATCCCCATACCCCCAAGTCACGTAAAGGTTCTTGTACACGATATGCGGACAAGGACCTAAACATGACCGATGAAAGGCAAACGGCGATGGATTACTCCATCTCCATGACGCATAAGGCTGGATTGTGTGCAGGTGGATAAGATGTTTTAATTGATTTGTTTTGGAAAAGAGTACGTAGCTCTCCTGACTGTATGATCAGGAGAGCTTAGGAGGGCTGCGGGTCGCCAACTTGGATGAGTTGGTTACCCGCAGCCTTGAGCAGCCGATTCATGACGGCTGCTCCCAGCCCTTCGCGTGAGCAGGCTTCAGCCACAATATATGTGGCGCCTTGCTCATCGCAGCTGCGCAGCGCGGCGTATAGCCGGCGCGCTGCTTCTTCCAGCTCGCTGGCGTCTCCCAGCGAGAACACGGCATCGGCGCGGTACTGCTCCGCGTGCTCGGCGAACGCCAGCACGGCGGTGCGCTCTCCGCGCTGCGCCGCCTCTGCGAGGGCGGCGCTGGTCCAGGCCGCCACCGCTGCGGGCGGCCCCTCCACCACGCACAGCGCCCCTGCGGGTGCGTAGTGCGTGTACTTCATGCCCGGCGAGCGCGGCGCCGGGCTGCCCACGCCATCGGACCCCTCCGCGAGTAGCGCGGGGTCCGTGGCGACACGGGCGGCAACGGCGGACAGTTGTTCCGCCGTAATGCCGCCAGGGCGCAGGATGGTGACGATACCGTCGTCACCGACCTGTACCACCGTGGACTCGACGCCCACCCCGGTGGGGCCGCCGTCCACAATGCCGCCGATGCGGCCATCCAGATCCTCGCGCACATGGGCTGCGAGTGTCGGGCTTGGCCGCCCGGAGCGGTTGGCGCTTGGCGCAGCCACAGGGCATGCCGCCGCCGCGATCAACTGCAAGGCCACCGGATGGTCCGGCATGCGCACGGCCACCGTGTCCAGACCGGCGGTGACACGCGGGGACACCGCCCCCGGCCTAACCGGCAGCACCAGCGTCAGTGGTCCCGGCCAGAAGGCCGCCATCAGCGCTTCCGCCGTTTCATTCACTTCCGTGACCAGTGCTTCCAACTGGTCACGGTGCGCGATATGCACGATCAGTGGATTGTCAGAAGGTCGCCCTTTGGCGACAAATACAGCCTCCACGGCTGCCGTGCTACGCGCATCAGCACCCAGGCCATAGACCGTCTCGGTCGGAAAGGCTACCGTCTGACCTTGACGAATGCAGGCTGCGGCAGCCTGCAAGTCGACGAGCGCCTGTTGATCGGCGCTCCCCTTTTTCACATCCAACAATTCAATATTACCCAACTCATGATCATTCTCATTGCTCAATAAAACGCGCACATCCCAATTGACTGTGACCATCTCTGCTGGAGTTCCCTTGTCTTGAACCTCCATGTCATTTCCCATTTCTGAGGTGGATTGCACTTGCTCATTCTCTCTATTCATATATCCATCATTCCTAAACATCATAATAGGTTACTTGTGCACGTGAGAAATACACCTTACACTCCATACACATCCTTGTTCACTTCGCTTCATACTCCATATTCAATATAAGTAATTATAACATACCTGTCCCGCCTCGGATGCCCTTCACACTTCACTCCACGCATGAGTCTCACTATAACCTCGCCACCAATTCATATCAAAAGGGCAGCTCCCTGAATCGAAGTCACCCTTATGTATAGTATAAATTCGTTGTTATACGAACAATCCAGTTACCCAACTCCATAGTTTTACAGCCATATCCCACAGAAAGAATCTCGCCTCCGGTGTCTCTCCCTGCACAGATGCCTCGGCATCTCCTGGTTCAGCAGCTGCGGCCGATACCGTTGAAGGTTTCGCCAGTGCATCCCCAGTCCCTGCATCAATGAAGCACAGCGGCGGGAACAACACACACCACCAGTTCTGACCCTTGCCTTCCCCCAGCGTGATCCGAACCGCTTCATAATCTCCGGCAGGATACACAGTGCCACCATATAGTTTGGTCGGGAACGGAACAGAACCCAGCTCCACCTGATACTCATAATTTAGACCGCGACTGGCCAACTCTTCTCCTACTCTATTCTCAATCTCGGACAAATGCTCACGAATAACCTTGCGCGCTTCATCCAGACTTTGCGGATTCTCCAGTTCGGCTACCCACTCGCCCATCTGAGCAACGACAGCATCCCGAATCTCACGTTTTACCAATTGATCTCCCGGTGCATCCGAGTTTGCTAGAATACGCAAGCGAATCGATTGTTCAGGAATCGCTGTGGCCGCCACAGCTGCATCCGTTTTCTGACCTTCCCACATCATGATAATCATCATAAGACATACAATAATAAGTCCAATTTGCTTTACAGTTCTTCTGCTCATTCCGTTCTCCCCCTCGGCTCTCTGATCACGCTACCTGCAACTCTCTCATGTCTATCAGTATGCCCGGTAGAGACGGAAGTAAACCTAGCATTTGCAATAAATCTGCTAAATCGATTCTATTATTTACACTCGCTCACCAGTCATATCAAAAAGGCTGATCTGCGCCTGGTTACAGGGCAAATCAACCTCTTTATTCCTACGAACGCTCACGTTATACGTCTCACTACTTTACTTTTCACCTACACCGACTCAACAGTTACACAGCACTTTTCTCTTTCTTGAGCATATTCCATAAACGTTCCGACAACCGAGGTTGCTGCTCCCCCATCAGAAGTTCATCCTCCTCTTCTTGCCCGTACAACTTAATGCTCATGACTACACCGATACAAGCCATATTAATAAGCAAAGAGGTGCCGCCGTAACTGATGAACGGTAACGTAATGCCTGTGAGCGGCATCAGTCCGAGGAATGCCCCCACATTCTCAAAAACCTGATACAACAACATTCCGATAATACCTACAATGATGACGGGTCCAGCGCGATCTCTGCAAGTCAGAGCAATCAGCACCATACGTTGAATCAGAATAAAGTACAACAGAATCAGTACGGATGCACCAACAAAGCCAAACTCCTCTGCGATCACAACAAAAATGGAATCAGAATACGTGTAGGGGACTCGTCCACTCTGAACGGATGTTCCTTGCAAGTAACCTTTGCCGATGATGCCCCCTGAACCAATGGCTAAACCTGCATTTTTCGTATGCCAGGAAGCTTTGGAGGTAGCCTTTTCCGGTACAAGCCAGGGATCAATACGCTCTGCCCAATGCTCACGTTTTATCTTTTCAAGAAAAGTAAATACTTCATCATGGTAGAAGGTATAGGCTTTAACAAAACCAAAGAACGCCACTCCCACAATCGCCAGTGCAATCAATGCGTGCTTCAGCCTCATATTTCCGATCCAGAATACCGCAGCCAGAATCACCACATACCCCAGTGCATTTCCCAGATCATTCTGAGCCATAACAAGGGCAAACGGAATAAACGCCCAACAGCCAATCGGCACAATATCTCTCCAAAATTTCAGCGTGCCTCGTTGTCTCTTCACGATCAAATGGGCGAGAAACAGAATCAGAATCATCTTGAACAGCTCTGCCGGTTGAAAAGAAAAGTTCTCGCCCAGCTTCAGCCAGCCGTTAGCATTATTGATCGAACTGCCCAGGACATTCGCAAGGATCAATAGTATGATCCCCAAGCCATACAAATAAAACGCATATTTCACGTATAACTTGTAATTCACTAGCCCGATCATAAGCACCGCAATGAACCCGGCCACATAGAAATAAATCGTTTTGACATGATGATTTGCCAGTTTGGCATCTGTCTGCGTTCCGCTGTAAATCGCAAATACACTAATAATCATGAGTAACAGCATTACAAAAAGAATCAAACCGTCCATCTTTTTCAACATTCTCAACATGACGCCGTCCATCCCCCTGAAATATAGCATTCTATGATTTCCAATTAAACTCAATATTACCATTGTATATAATTGGATAATAAAATGGAAATCTGGATGCTTCAGGGTGACAATCAAACCATTCAATGGCCTGACTCACACTCTAAAAACAATAAAAACCCCAAAACATCCACCCCAATGTGACTTGGGCTGATCTGTTCCAGGGTTCTATAGTTATCTAGCTTATATACATAAATCTGACGTGCTAGTTCACGGTTTGATTCGAGAACTTATTGCTCCTGCTGGGATGGCTTGCGTCTTAACAATTTCATCACCAAATCGGTAATACTTGGTTGTTCCGCAGAGCCAAGAATATCCTCGTTCTCTTCCGTGTGGACCTTAATACTCATCACAAGACCCATGCTGATCATGTTGATCATAATGGAGGTACCACCCGAACTGATAAACGGCAGCGTAATCCCTGTCAACGGCATCAGACCAATGAATGGACCAATATTAACAAAGATCTGGTAGAGCAGCATCGCTATAATCCCAACAATGAGATAAGGCCCCGCTCGATCCTTACACTCCAGTGCAATCAGCACCAGCCTGTGAATCAGGATAAAGTACAGGAGAAGCAGTACCGAGGCACCGATGAAGCCAAATTCTTCCCCAATCTGCACAAAGATCGAGTCAGCATAGGCCAGCGGCACCCGATTCGACTGAATCGTTGTGCCCTCCATATAACCTTTGCCCGTAATCCCGCCAGAACCAATCGCAAGCTTTGCATTATACGTCTGCCAGAGTACATCTCTTGAGGTCAGCTCTGGTACAAGCCAGGGGTCAAAACGATCCGCCCAGTGCGAACGTCCAATGTCATTCAGGAATTTAACAATCTCATCATGATAATGAATATATGCCTGTGTACCACCGATAAAGGTAGCCACAGCAATAATAAAACCAATGAGGGCGTGCGTAAATTTAATGTTGCCGATCCATAATAGACCCACAAGAATGACAACATAACTCAACGCATTTCCCAAGTCATTTTGAAGCAATACGAGTAGTAACGGCGGCAGAACACAGAGTGAAATCGGAATAACATCACGTCCAAAATAGAGCGGACGATTCTTCTTTCGGGCCAAAAAGGCTGATAAAAACACAATCAGGCATAGCTTGAACAACTCAGCAGGCTGCAAGCTGACCCCGAAGATGGACAGCCAACCTTTTGCCCCGTAGTACTCTTTACCAAAGAACATTACGAAAATGAGCAGCAGCATACCCACGCCATAGATATATAAATAATTTTTGATTATGAATTTATAGTTGATCATCGACATCCCAAAAAAGACTACGAATCCCAAAATATAAAATATTACTGCACTTTTCGGGAGTCCCTCCAGCTTTGGACGACCAAACGTTGTACTGTAAATCGACAAAATACTGATACCCATCAGAATAACGAGTATAAAGACAATAGAATAGTCTATCTTTTTAAATTTGTGCAGCATGTAATTATGTTCCCCCAAGCATTCAGAAATCTTCGGTATATCTCATTGTAGAGGATTTCACGGCAAAAAGAAAACCCGCGGAACCTTACATTTTCGTCACCTGTTCCGAAGTACGAACACCCAGGACATGCCGCTCGATTCCGGCAAGGTCCGGTACAATGATAATTTCCGGCCAATGTCCCGCCGATTCAAGCAGAGCTGCGATGTCGCGAGCCTGCCCCTGGCCCAGCTCAAAACCAATGATCTGCGGCGGCGCAGGCAGCAGCGCCAACTGCTCCAGCATGACACGGTACGGTGCAAGCCCGTCCGGACCGCCGTCCAGTGCCATGCGCGGCTCATGATCGCGCACCTCCTGCTGTAACCCGGCGATATCCGCCGCCGGGATGTATGGCGGGTTGGACACCAGGATGTCCACCCGGGCCCCGGCGAACGGGGCCAGCAGATCGCCTTCACGGAAGTCGATCTGTACCCCGTTCGCGGCCGCGTTCCGCGCGGCCACTTGCAGGGCAGCCGCCGAGAGATCCCCGGCGCCGACCTGCCAGCGCGGGCGCAGTGAAGCCATCGTCACCGCGATGGCACCACTGCCCGTGCCGATATCGACGGCGAGCGGAGCGCCGTCAGGAAACACGCGGTCGGCTTCGCGCAGCACAGCCTCGACGAGCAGCTCGGTCTCCGGCCGCGGAATCAGCACGGCCGGCGTGACCTCGAACGGCAGCCCATAGAATTCCTGGCTGCCGATAATGTATTGCGCCGGCTCACCCGCAGCCTTTCGCGTGACGGCGTCCTCCCAGCCGCTGCGATGCTCGCTGGGAAAAGGCTCCGGCTGCATCATGTAATACGCGGCGCCATAAACGCCGAGTATATGTTCCAGCAGCAGCCGAGCATTGTTTTGCGGCTCGTACACGCCGCACTTCTCCAAAAAAGAGGAAGCCTCCACGAAGGCTTCCCGACAGCTCTGTTCCGGCGTCATGACAAACTGCGCGCGGGTCACAGATTATTCTCCTCTATCCATCAACTCGGTCTGCTGAGCAATCGTCAGTGCAGACAAGATATCTTCAATCTCCCCGTTCATGATCTGATCCAGCTTGTGCATCGTCAGACCGATACGGTGATCCGTCACACGGCTTTGCGGGAAGTTGTACGTACGAATACGCTCACTGCGGTCGCCCGTTCCCACTTTACTTTTCCGCTCAACAGAGATCTTCGCTTCCTCTTCCATACGTTTCATATCGAAGATACGTGTACGCAGAACCTGCAACGCTTTTTCCTTGTTGGAGTTCTGTGATTTTCCATCCTGACATGTCGCCACAATTCCCGTTGGAACGTGCGTTACCCGTACTGCAGATTTCGTGGTATTAACCGATTGTCCACCAGCACCACTGGAACAGAACGTATCAACACGGATGTCTTTATCATGAATTTCGATATCGAAATCTTCGGCTTCAGGCATAACCGCAACCGTTGAAGTTGACGTATGGATACGTCCGCCGGATTCAGTTGTTGGAATACGCTGCACTCGGTGTGCGCCGCTTTCGTATTTCATTTTGCTGTATGCGCCACGTCCGTTGATCAGGAAAACAACCTCTTTGAATCCACCGAGATCATTTGTGTTAACGTCCATCAGCTCTACACGCCAGCCTTGTGCATCTGCATAACGTGTGTACATCCGATACAGATCTGCTGCAAACAACGCTGCCTCATCTCCACCAGCTGCTCCGCGAATCTCAACAATAACGTTTTTGTCGTCATTCGGATCTTTTGGCAGCATGAGTACACGAATCAATTCGTCCAGTTCCTTCTGGCGAGTGCTCAGTTCGTCAATTTCCATTTTGACCATTTCGCGCATCTCGTCATCCAGTTTCTCACCCTGCATTTCCTTTGCAGCTTCGAGATCCTGACTTACCTGTTTGTATTCAGTGTACGCTTCATAAGTCGGTTGCAGATCGGATTGTTCTTTGGAGTATTCACGCAACTTTTTGTTGTCACTCGCCACATCCGGGTCACACAAAAGCTCGCTCAATTTATCATAACGGTCGGCTAACGCCTGTAATTTATCCAACATGTATAGTCACCTCACGTTTTATTTGGTCCATGCATATGTTCATTTCCATACAGATTCCACATGCACTATTCGTCTACATTCATACCTGCTACATATCTATAATTCAAAATATCTATCATTCAAAATTCCACAAACCACAGGATTCATCGGAATCCCCTGACCGCAGCATCTCATTCGAATTCCGTGTTATATGATCGACGTATAACCTCGCTACAACGTCATCAAATCCTTTACTTTTAAAGTGATATAAAGAAATCGCCTACCTCCTGAAAACCCCGCCTCATCTTATCGATTAGAACGATTAGTTCATCATGGGTATACGACTCTTAATTATAGCATATGCTTAAGCTTATGAACAGCAACAGTTCACGGTGCGAACAATATATTTTTATGCAAACCAGGCAACTCACCAAGAATAATCTACACCTTAGCCTCCACGATCCTGGGAAACCCCCTTCACTGATCAGCGTTGCTAGAGCAATTCATCCTCTAACTGTTCAAGCACAACACTCCACCATGTTTCCTCATCAAGCATACTTACAGGGTCTTTCTCTATATAAAATAAACGAAGCTGCTTCACCGCTTCTACTCTTCCAGATTGATCTTTCTTCTGCAAATGAGGTTTAATCTCTCCACGGCGAAACGCCTCCAGCTTCGCCTGCACTTGTTCTAGTGTCATGACAGTTGGCTCATTAGCTCGGGAATGCTCCTGCACGATTTCCTTGTACCTGCTGAGATACGCCAGAAACAGGTGGATACTACTGTTCATTACAGCATATTCTCCGGTCGGCACATCCACTCTATACATTATGCCTGTTCTCGATTCCAGTCCGAGTATAGCCGTCTGCTCATCCCACTCATACCCAATAGGTAGCAACGTTTTGAGATCGTCCGATATGCTCATCAACCCCATATCTGGCAGCGGATCGAACCTGATCCCAAGTACATCTTCATCATTCAAGGTGAGCTGTGGCAAGCCAGAATAAAGCAGCAATTCCTGCGTTTCTCCGGACAAATTTGTTTTTTCTATAAGCAGAGGATCATATCGAATTAACCGGGATGTTTTATCCATTCTTGCCACCTCCTCAATGGTTACTTCTTTCCTTTTATTATATCCATCACGGGTAAACAATCCAGCGAAAACGTAATCAAACTGCAAGTTCCACTGCGTAAAAATGGTACACAAAAACAGCACTATTCTCCACGAAAGAGAGTAGTGCTGTTCTTTATTTTAACCGGTAAGCCCATGAAGGCTGACCCGTCTTTAATCTCGATTTTTAGATTATACGTTGAAACGGAAGTGCATAACGTCGCCGTCATTTACAACGTACTCTTTACCTTCAAGACGAAGTTGTCCGCGCTCTTTGGCACCGTTCATGGAACCCGCTGCAACCAGATCATCGTAGGAAACAACCTCTGCCCGGATGAATCCACGCTCGAAGTCGGTGTGAATGACACCCGCTGCGCCTGGTGCTTTCGTTCCTTTACGGATTGTCCATGCACGAACTTCCTGTACGCCTGCTGTGAAGTATGTGTACAGACCGAGCAATTTGTAAGCCGCTTTGATCAACAGGTTCAGACCGGAATCCTCGATACCGAGTTCTTCCAGGAACATTTGTTTATCTTCGCCTTCCAGCTCAGAGATCTCTTCTTCAACCTTTGCACTGATTGGCACCACTTCTGCATTCTCAGCAGCTGCGAATTCTCTTACTTTTTGCACGTAAGCATTGTTCGCCACGTCGCCGATTTCGTCCTCAGCTACATTGGCTGCGTACAGAACAGGCTTCAGGGTAAGCAAGTGCAGATCGCGTATGATCAGAAGCTCGTCATCCGTAAGTTCCATGCTGCGTGCCGGCTTGTCATCGTACAGAACAGCCTTCACTTTCTCCAACACTTCTACTTCTTGAGAGGCAGACTTGTTGCCGCCCTTCATGTTTTTCTTGGAGCGATCGATTTTCTTCTCAACACTCTCGATATCGGCCAGGATCAGCTCCAGATTGATTGTCTGGATGTCGCTTACCGGGTCAATTTTGCCATCGACGTGTGTAATGTTCTCATCTACAAAGCAACGTACCACGTGTACAATTGCATCTACTTCACGAATATGGGCAAGGAACTTGTTACCAAGACCTTCACCTTTGCTCGCGCCGCGAACAAGACCTGCGATATCTACAAACTCAAACGCCGTTGGTACTGTTTTCTTAGGCACAACGAGTTCTGTCAGTTTGTCCAAACGCTCATCGGGTACTTCAACGATCCCCACGTTAGGGTCAATTGTACAGAACGGATAGTTTGCCGATTCGGCACCTGCTTGTGTAATTGCGTTAAACAACGTAGATTTTCCGACGTTCGGAAGCCCTACAATTCCTGCTTTCAAAGCCATGTATATGACAACTCCTCATTGATTACTTGTTCGGTATGGATAATCCTATACATTATATATGACAAACCTCAAGGCATCAAGGAACTTCGCCAATTCGACCAGAGCCCCATTCACTTCCCGAAATCCCCGGTTACTGCGGATGATTTGTTTTGCGTAGATGATAACTTTCAGCCTAGATTATCCGCTTTTAGGTTTACCCTTTGATTTCCTTGTACATGGTAAGATCCGTTACCTCATATCCCATCTTGCGATAAAGGCTGCTCGCACGCACATTATGTCCAAACACATGCAGGCCAATGCGATCCACGCCAAGATTCAAGGCCGTCTGTTCAAGCGCCTCCATCGTCTCTGTTCCATACCCTTTACCGCGATGTGCTTCTTCAACCACAATGTCTAGTAAAAATGCATCTTTGCCACGACGATTATCCGTGATATTAAACCAGATATACCCTACATTTCCGTCCACAGGATGCATCAGATTGTAGAGATACGCTCCGGGTGTGTTCAAGCCTTCTGGCAGATAACGTTCATAAGATTCCTCGGCAAGTTGCTGCGCCTCTTCCTCTGCCCAAGTGCCGGCCTCTACTTTTTCCTGTGCAAAATCCTTAATCGATCGAATGCGAAAACTCGCATAATCTTCCTGATTCATTGGAGAAAGTTCCAACTTAATTCCCCTCCTTATTTCGAGTGATCTTCATTATGTAGGATCTCTGTTCAGTCCTATATGTACTGCTAATATCTTATTCTATCCTGTTCTCCCGCTTGGCGCATGAAGTAATTCTGACGATTTGAACTCCAATTTTCATATGTATCCATTCTATCTATAACTTTTGATCTCTTCCCATCGTTTATACCTCATAGGAAAGGAGTGCATTATATTGTACACACGTCGCCGATTCTCCAAAAGGAAAATCATTATCTTGTCCGCCATCTTAATCGTCATAGGCATCATCGCCTTTAAGAGTTTTCTAAATGCAGTCGATCCCTTTCGTCACTTAAGGATCACGATCCACAACCAGTCCGACTATGATCTCACCAATATTCAGGCTAACCTGGCCCAAGGTGACAACTCGTTTAACAACAACAACAACAACAACAATGCGAGTGGCTCCACCTACGTATTCGACAAAGATATTCCCAGCGGAGCAAACGTGAAATTCGCCCCGCAGCTGAAACTTTCCGGGGAGGGCGCCGTCTCCTTAACGTTTACGGACAGCCGCGGTAAAACCTATAACAAAACAGTTTGCGGTTATACGGAGTACTTGTCCGGCAATTCCTACGTCACTGTAACCAATGAGAATGTCACTGTGAAAGATGAATGTATGTAATAACGATACTTCGCTCTGTGGACTTATGTTAAAATATAGGGGCGAGCGACCCACCAAAGTTTCTCGCCCAAAGTCGATTGTATTATTCAATCGGCTTTTTTATTTTAACCTGATTATATTGATTAATTAAATCATCCAAGACCATAGATTGCTGTATAACATGAGGATGAAGCAGATTTCCATAGTCCATCTTGAGTTGATAGAGCTTTTGTCTCGCTGCTTCGATCTGCAACTTGAGCTCACCACAATCCATATTCACCCCTCCCTGTTGTAACATTCTAGTCCATTCTGCTAATTAGTAGGAAATCAAGTGAACTCCAACACGAAAAAGCTCCCTTCAACGTAGACAATTACCCATTCTACTTGAGGGAGCAGCTCATATTCAAAAAGCGTATTTTCAGAAATGCTGTTTAACTCCCTGTGCCGTGGCCATTAGTTGTCACGATTACTGGACGGTCTTTTTCAACGGGGATGGGTTGAGTAGTAGGAAAAACAACGCCTACTGTGATACTGCATGTAACTATCAATATTGCCAATTTCATCTTCATTCGTCATCAAACCTCCCGAATCATTTTTTTGTATCGTAGTTTAGCTTCTTCGACTGCATAATACCGAAATTCTTCAAATATTTTTATACACTCTAGAATACTATCTTTATTCTTAATTTTATTTGCAAAATCCAAACCGTTAAGAATCAACTCAAATCCTCTGTTATAATCTTGATGTTTTAAATAGTATGTACCTAGGCCCACAAGCAAAGTGCCATATTGATCATTCGTATATTGCTCGCTGATTTTTCCAATACGACTGCTTTGGTCCTGATACATGAAATAAGATTGATACTTTTCAAGAATTGAAGAAATGTTCATATCATACCGATTCGCTGCATTTACAATCGCACATAAAGCAGGAAAGATCTCATTTTCTCTCTCCGAGATATAGTTCATATAACTTTGGATAACCTCTGTTTTACCTGACATTAGTTCATATAGATATCGATTGCCTTCTGCCCATTCCTCGAACTGACGAATAACAACGGTTTCCTCTTCGCTCGGATCATTTATCCAACTATAATCGGTGTACAACGAAACATACTGAAGTGCTTCTCCATATTCTTCATAATAAAAACAAGCCTCTCCAAGCATCAAATAAGCGTATAAAACATAGAATATAATTTGCTTTTTAGGGTTATCTTCCGCTACATTTACTTTTTTCTTCAATTCATAATGGATCATTGCTTTTAACTTTAACTGATCAGCAAGGCTCCTCACCTTATCCCATCGACGCAATGAAGCATACACATTCATCAGATCGTTCAGTCCATCCAGCTGGTAAGGCTCGTCTAGCCGATCTACAAAAAACTCGAACTGGGTAGCAAGTGCAAGATTACTC
Organism: Paenibacillus sp. UASWS1643; assembly: GCF_008693195.1. Lineage (NCBI taxonomy): Bacteria > Bacillati > Bacillota > Bacilli > Caryophanales > Paenibacillaceae > Paenibacillus > Paenibacillus sp. UASWS1643. Next base: position 184,033 of record NZ_VXKZ01000110.1, on the reverse strand, counting down.
ATCTGATCCTTGGAAAGCCCGATTGTGAACAAACGATACTGACTTAGAGCCAACCGTTCAGAATGTTGCATTTTCTCACCCTCGGCTACACATACATACAAGGGCTTGGCCGCTTCTAACTTCCCTTCACGATATAACTGTTCAGCCAATTCGAACAAAAGCGGTGCATAGGAAAGATTATCCATAATTAGATTAACGGCTTCTTCCATATAATCGACCTTACCGAGTTCGGCACAACGGTATAAAAAAGGCCCCAGTCTTCGCCAATCCGGGCTTGTATGTACAAAACACTCATGTATGTATAATTCATAGAAGTAACCCTCTGTTAAACCCATCCCGGCAGTTAGTCGATCCAACTGCTGCATGCCAATGGTACGCAGCCCGTTCAGCGTACCACTCAACGTCCCTGAGTTGATTCCCGATATCTCAGAGAATTGATTGAGTGTCATATGGTTCGTTTTTAAGTAGTCTGCTAAATGATCACGTATTGTGGCTACTGATTTCAAAGGTACACCACCTTTCCAAGCAAAATTAAGCAATGGTCAATTAAATAATACTATATTTTTGAATTTAATATCAATATTTTACTTGTAAATAATTTACTTTTATTTAAATTCAACATATCTATTATCACATTAAAAAAGCCGAACGATATTACGCTCGGCTAGTTAGCATTCTATTATTATTTGCTGATTAGAAGCATCTGAGACAGAAAGACATCTGTTGTTGAAAGAAAAAAGACATTTGGAAAATACTTAGCCAGCTTCTTCATCTCTGTACTATCCATAACCTCTTCTTCCCTCCAACCCACACAATAACATATAAAATAAGGAGCTAAGGCTAGTTGTAGCTGAACAAATTCAATAAATTTCATTTCTTGTTGAGTAACTTCTAAATCACAGATTTCTGATGTATTCGGCCTATACTGGTAAGTGACATAAGGAGTGTGAATCAATGCTTGCCCTCTTACCCTACTTAAAAAGAACAAAATAAATGGATTTAAGAGCCCCTCCGTATACAACGTATGATAGCCATCGTATACTTTCTTCATCGAATCTGGATTTGATAAAGTAATCTGAATATGAACCTTCCCGTTTTTGTATGCAACTCGTAGAGAGTCGAAAAGCGTAAGTAGCTTCATGACCAGTTTTTCATTTAATTGACCTTCTAACTCTGGATAGTATAGTTCTCCTACATACTTAGGTTGGTTGGTCCCCGCTTGAAGTTCACCCTGATAGATCATATAGAATTGGAACAAGGCAAACTGTATATCCACATTAGACAAAATAACTTCTTTTAAATCCTGCTTTTCGAATACAATTTCGTTAAATGCCACTCCACTATCTAAAATTTTTCTAACTACTATCATGTTTTCTTGAATAAAATAAACCTCTTGTTTCAATACTTCTTCATGCTCTGGATCACTATACAATGTATTGAGACCACCGCTATCTATTTTAAAAAGAGTTTTTTCAATCATATCAATTGACTCCTTACAGAAATATAGTTTTTAAGCAAAAGGCGTGTAGCTGTCGCCACACGCCGAATATATAATACTTGTACTAGAATTAGAAATAATGTTCCCAATCAAAGAATACATCAGCATTCGACCAACCGCCAGTTAATTTCACAGTCGCGTATCCCTCAACCATAATCATGCTAGTGTCAAAATTAATTTTGATATCACTTTCCTCAGTAATATTCACAGTTTTAAGAGGCAAGAAATTGATATAATTAATATTCATTCTTACTCCTTCTGCATTAGTAGCTGCTGCAGCATATCCTTTTACACTACTGATCCATGTGGCAATATCGCCGCCTTCAACCCATATCTTTAAGTATACTTCAATATGACCAGTAACTCCATTTTTTTGATAATATGTGTATGTAGGCTGGGTTCTAACTTTAGCTACCTGGACAGCTTGAGGAGAAACATTATCTGTCGAGATATTATCTGATTGTCTATACACTTCCACGTCTATCGGCTCAATAGATTCAATTTTTTTTATGATTCTATCGGCCTCTTCTTGACTGCTTACTTCAATAGAGGCAATAGGCTGTTGAGAAGAGCCTTCAGTTATTGCTCGCTGTAGGTTTTCTTCCGTAATTACTTTGACCGAATCTGCATTAACACTATCTGCTGATACAAATGCAGTTCCAAACAAGCTTGCTACAAGCAATAAAGCTGATAACATGACCATAAATCTTTTCACCATTTCAATTCCTCCAATTCCTATTTTGAGATATATTTACATTTCAAATATAGCTTATTTGCATTCATTTGGTTAGTTTTCGACAAACCTTCCTATAAGGCGACATAATATATTTTGGACGATCAGCTTTTGAATACAGCGAAAGGCAGGATTGGCTATTTGTATGAAAAATAAGATTGGGCGACACTTTAGATGCAGCCAGCGTCACTAAAAATGCACTGGCTAGAGAAGCAAAAGTTAGACCGAACCTTATCTATGATCTGTGCGAAGGAAAAACGAAAAGGCTTGATTTAGATACGTTGAATAATATCGTGAACACTCTACGGGCAATGACAGGAAATGATTACACTCTTACAGATGTTTTGGAGTACATACCGGATGATGACAAGGGGTAAAAAAACAAACTGGGCTGAGCATTGTCAATGGAGCCCTCACCTTCTCAATTTCAAAGAGAAACACAAACAAACCGTCCATGTTTACTTTGGACGGTTTGTTTGGCTTACTACTGAATTCTGGTTATGTTAAAACAAGCACAAAATAGATAAGGAGCTTTAAGGATTTGATAAGTTGAGCTCCATACGGAGTGCGACGGACAAGTCAATGCCGCCGCCAGACACTGGTTTATTTCAATCCACGCTCTCCATACGGAGTGCGACGTTGGAATAGCACCAAGGCTGTATACGAATGATCAATTTCAATCCACGCACTCCATACGGAGTGCGACGACTACCGCCCTGGCTGAAATCAAGCGGGATCCCTATTTCAATCCACGCACTCCATACGGAGTGCGACAGCAAAACCACACGTAATAACGTCATCAATTTCAAACATTATCACGCATTCTCAATCATTATACCAAATCATAGAAACATTTGTGATAAAAAGCATCCTTCAACGAACACATGTGTTGCCAAAAGGTCACGAAAACGATGTTTTCGACAAAATTCGAGGTGCGAATCCCCCAGGGAAATCATGTGAGCTTGGGGTTCGCACCTGTATTTCCACCCTCACTCTACCGCCGTTCCACCAGACGTGTTGTCTGCTTCAGATCTTCAATCTGACCTGCACCAATGCCAAACATGACAGTACGAAGTTCAAACTCAACCTGTTCCAACCGCTCATTCAGCGCATCATCCGAAGCGACTGCGGATTCGAGCAGAGATCGACCGAAACCAGCGAGATCTGCCCCGAGCGCGAGGGCTTTGGCCGCATCCACGCCAGTGTGCAGTCCACCACTACCAATCAGGGCACCGGTAGGGTTCAGCGCCCGCACTTCCTGAATACACTCCGCTGTGGGAATGCCCCAGTCGGCAAAAGCTTCCGCAGCTGCCCGGCGTACCGGGTTATTGTTGCGGTACTTCTCTACCTGCACCCAGCTTGTACCTCCAGCCCCGGCTACATCGATAAACGCGACACCCGCTTCATATAGGCGTTGAGCCGTCACGCCATCGATGCCAAACCCTACTTCTTTTACGCCAACAGGCACGTCTAGCTCACGACACAAGTTTTCAATCCGTTGAAATAATCCACTGAAGTTGGTGTTACCTTCCGGCTGGAAGACTTCCTGCAACGTGTTCAGATGAAGCACGAGCATATCCGCACCCGCAATATCTACTGCACGTTGGAAGTCAGCTGTTGTGAACCCATAGTTCAACTGCACCGCACCCAGGTTGGCAATGACCGGGATATCCGGTGCCCAGCGCCGCACATCGAAGGTACTCGCCAGTTCCGGCTGTTCCACGGCAGCCCGGATCGAACCTACGCCGAGCGCCCAGCCTCTGGCGTTTGCTACTCGGGCGAGGCGCTCATTGATGGCGCCCGTTGTTTTGCTTCCCCCCGTCATCGAACTGATGAGCAAGGGTGTGCGTACTTTTTTGCCAATAAACGAAGTCTCCAGATGCACCTCTTCAAAATCCAGTTCCGGCAGTGGATGATGACGAAAAGCATACCGCTCCATGCCGCTGGTTACCCCTTCTCCTGCCACATTCTCCTCAAGACAGAGGCGCACGTGCTCTAGCTTCCGTTCTCCCGTAGCCACTTCGGGAAGCAGCCGTTCGCCGGCTCGCTCTTGTTCATTCATGATGAGACCTCCTATGTGAGAATCGTGCGGATCGACAGGATAACCTGCCCGTTCCTTGCTTCTATGTATATACGTCTTTTTGCAAAAGACAAAAACATCAATCCTATAAGCATTACAAATTAACTCTATCCAGTATAACGTTCCAATCGACCTATTGAAAGGATGCCCTGTTACCAAATGTCTCACTTGATCCTCAGGGCACCGCTATTACATGCCTACTCAAAAACACGGATCTTCCGTCGCACCTTCAAAGCTGGTTAGCAGAGACGATGCACACGCACATGGATCAACAGAACACATTTCACTCCATCATCCTGCACAACAAACTTATCTCAATATTTCCGATGCCAACTGCTCACCAACAAGCTGTCCGGACAACGTTACAATTGGGGTTCCACCGCCTGGATGCGTTGTTCCGCCCACATACCAGAGTCCTTGTACATCTTTGCTTCGGTTGCCCGGTCGCATGAAGGTCTGCTTCACCGAGTTGGACGATATGCCGTAGATCGACCCTTGATGCGCCAAAGTATCTCGTTCGATATCTCGCGGCGTATATCGGATCAGCACATCGGATTGGTTCAACCCCGTTATTCCCCGTCCTGCCAACTGTTCCAGCACAAACGCTCCGTAACGTTCCGTCTGCTGATCCCAATTCCATGAATCCGACAAGTAGGGGGCATTGACCAGAATGAACAGGTTACTGGCTCCCGCCGGAGCCATGCCCGCTTCCGAATAACCGGAATAACAGATGTAGATTGTGGGATCGTCTGGCATTTTACGGTCGCGGAAAATATGGTCGAACTCCGGTTCATACCGTTCCGGGAAGAAAACCGTATGATGCAACAGTGCATCATATTGCCTTCGAACACCTGCCAGCGTCACAAATCCCGAAATGGAGGGCTCATATTTCCGTATGCGGGCATCGCTCATCTCTTTCCGATGTTCCGGTGCGAGCAGCAGTCGATTCACGCTAAGCACATCTCCATTGGCAACCACCTGATCGGCTTCCCGGAAGCCTTGGTCCGTATCCACACCTGCCACTTTGCCATTCCGAACAACAATCTGCCGGACCTCTGTACCGGTAATGATCTGCACACCTTTTTCCCGTGCCAGACGAGTCATTCCTTCGATCAGTTGATAAGTTCCACCTTTAACTCCGTAGATGCCCACCTCTGCTTCCACATGCCCCATCATGGCAAAGATCGAAGGTGACTGATACGGCGATGATCCTACATAGGTCGCGTACCGTCCAAACATAGCGAGTGTATGCGGATGCTGGAAAAACGAACGCAGCAGCTTATCCAGCTTCACCGTTGGCCTCACGCGGAGCAGGCTGCGCAGCATTTGGAGATTGTATTTGTCAGAAGGAGACAGCAGCAATTTACCGAGAAAATGGCGATTGGCTTCCGCATATAGCGCAGCAGACTCATCCATAAATGCATCATAACAAGCCGCATCCTCCGGACTGTACGCTGCGATCTGCTCCTTCATCCACCCGCGATTACCTGACAAATCTACCACTGTGCCATCTGCGAATATATTACGCGTGCGCGGCTCTAACTCATATAGCTGTACGTAATCTTCCATCGCAACACCTGCATGGTCGAAGACGGAACGAAAAGTGGATGGCATCGTGATCGTGCTCGGTCCTCGGTCAAAATGATACCCGTCCCGCTCAATCTGCTGCAGCTTGCCACCTACATGTTCCTGCCGTTCCAGAATGGTCACCTGCACACCTTGTGAAGCCAGTCGTATCGCACACGACAGACCTCCGAATCCTGCACCGATTATAATGACGTTACCTCTCAACTGTACCGCCTACCTTTCCATACATACCCCTTGCCGGAGCGTCCTGCCTGCCAGGAAGCGAGTCCGATGGCAATGACACAGGCCATGCTGACCGGTTGCAGAAGGGCAAGCCACCACGGTTGTCCGCCAGCATGATCTGCAACTCTTTTCACAGCCATACCTAATAATGTTCCTAACAGTCCATACAGAATGGACATCGAACTACCCATAAGGAGTCCAATAATCAAGCCCAACGGAGGCACAATGTACATCAGTGTATACATCAACATCGTACCCAGCAGCAGTACGTCTTTGCGGCCCATACCTTCGTACATGTTTTTCTTGTATCCATTCCATACTTCTACACCGTTTTGATACATGCGGGTATTTGTTACGTCATGCACATCGGTCAGCATCACCGGATGACCTGCACGCTTGACTGCTTTGGCAAGACTCATGTCATCCACCAAATGCGCTTGAATGGCAGCATGACCACCGGATGCTTCGTAACTGGAGCGATGAATCAGCAAAAAAGCCCCCGTAGCGGCTACAAACATCGGACTGGATGATCTGCGTATCATGAAAATGGGCAGATGACTAATGATGGTGAAAACCATCATCGGTACGACAAGTTTTTCCATCCAAGTCTTCGTTACCTGATAAGGAAAACCGGTTACCAGACCCCCGCTCTGCTCACACCCTGCCGCAAGAGTCTGTCGAATCGCACTTGGTTCCAGACGCACATCCGCATCTACGAACATATACCATTCTCCCTCGGCCTCCTGAACCAGCCTGTGACACGCATGGGATTTCCCCATCCAGCCCTCGGGAAGTTCGACACCATGCAGCAGTCGTACACGTGTATCACGCTCCGCGATTGCCTGGACCATGGCCGCTGTCTCATCTTCGGAGCGATCATCCAGCACCAACACTTCCATCCGGAATCCCGATGTCTCGCTCGCGAGTACACTTTCCAGACATCCTTCGATATGTAGTCTTTCATTTCTGGCTGGAATCAGTACCGAGACCAGCAGGTCTGGTGGTTGTATCTTGTCTGCCCGGAATAAACGTACTTTGGGCAGACAGGAGACGTTCCATAGAGCGAACAGCAACTGTATGCCTAATATGCAGGTAAGCACAATCCAGAAGATTTCAGATGCATTCATCCTAACGGTTCACCCGCTTTCGCGTGGCATCGTATTTTTCACTTGTCGAACGTACATGACGAATCAGCGGAAGCGCATCTGGCAAACTTCCCTGTCCCAACCGTACAAGCTCTGATCTGTGATCGTCTAACTGCTCTTCCAACAAAAGGCCGAGTCTGGAGGCAATCTCTTCACTCTTGAGCGTCTTCCAGTCTTCCATCACAGGCGGGCCCGCCTGCATCGATATTTCCGGTAGATCATGCTGGACCATCCCATGGCATAAGGTTACGGGTACGGCGATGGCATTTGGGGAGCGGCGAAGCAGCAATCCGATGCCTGGACGGAACCGAATTGGTCTCGCCTCCTGATGCAATATTTCTCCTTGCGGAAATATCCAGACTCTTTTGCCCGAATCCAGCAGTTCACTGGTGTACTGCAGGGAGGTACGAATACCGGACGCACTCTCCTTATTGATTGAATACGCACCCAATTTACGAAAAAAAGCATATTGTTGCAGCTGTTGCTCCTCCATCATCACATAATGATCTCCTTGCGATGTCTTCCTGGCCGCATGATAGAGCAGCAGACCATCCCACCAGGAACTGTGGTTCATGAAGTAGATCACCGGACGAGTCGGATCAATCGGGGAGTTGTCCCTGATGTCCACCTGCGGGTCCAGTGACCCCGTGAGCGTGAAGGAGCGGAAGCGCCGACGCAGCAGATAATAGTGATTGTATAAGGCAAAAATATGATTAAACGGTTTTGATTTTACGGCGCGAATCATAGAGCCAGCTCCCTTCGGCAAGAAGCACACCAGCAATGGCGATGATAAAGCTGCCCGTAATTCCTTCCTTTAGGGCAAGCAGGCCGAACAGAAGAATAAACAGCTGATACAGCCATTTTGCACGCAGCAAAGAGCTACGGTCACCAGGCATGGCCGGAAGGAAGAGGGATAGGAATGCACCCATGATAAACCAGCTTATGTAATTGGTCCACGGAACACCGTAGAATCCACCTGGAGCTTGCCACTCCCAGAATCCTCTTGCATGCGCAACAGGGTCGAGCACCAGATCAAGAACAATCGCCCAGAACCCGGTCTTCACTGCTCGAAGCAATTTGCCAGGCCAGGTTGAACCCCCGCCACTTAACAGCGCCGAGTTACCAACCACTGCAATCCAGGCGAAACCGAGTGTAACTGGCACACTGAACAGATGAATCCCGAAGAAGTCCGAGTATGCATATTCGCCAAAGGGCCAGTGAGTATGAACCCCTACCCACTCCACGCCCATGCCTCCCAGCCAGATGATTACAGAAGAAATCCAAAGTCCGGGTTTCAGCCAAATGACTGACTGGTCGGACAGGCCTGTCCGATTACGCCCTTGATAGATCAGATCCAGCACATACAATGCGTAGAAGATTAGAAATAATCCATTTGAAAAAGATAATACGTCAGGCACACCGATCGTTAGCATCAAGGTTGCTCCAATGACATACCACGCCCAGTAAAGCCACTGGATCATCAGGATACCGCCGTTCGGGAAGCTTGATAGGCCAGCATCGGGTAACGTTTCACAATCGCACCCAGCATCTCCAGTTTCAATTCATCGCTAACATATGCCCGTTTGGTATATACGTCATAGTCGTTGCGTTCAACCGCGTGTAGAATGGTGGAGTAAAAGGCTGCTGCCAGCTCGATGGAAAATGCACTTTCTGTTGGGTACGTATCCAGACGATCCATGCCAATACGGAACCAGTTCAATGCTGCAGCTTTTAATTCATGAACAATGGCAATAAAACGTTCGTCCACGACCCCGTCTTCAAAGTCCTGCTCGGTGTAACCATGCTTCTCCATGATCTCCAGCGGAACATACCGGCGCACTCTGGCCCGATCTTCACCAACATCCCGAATAATATTAACGATCTGCATCCCTTTACCTAAAGCAATCCCGTTCATGGCTACTTCCGCGCCGTTATCATCCCGCAATACAGGCAACAACATCTCGCCTACAGTTCCAGCTACCAGATAACAATAATGCTCCAGTTCCTGCATCGTTGCATAATGCGTTATTTTAAGATCTGTGAGCTGCCCTTCCATCTGACGGAAAAATGGGCCCTTATCCAGATGAGGAAAACTGCTGAACAACCATCTCAGTGCTGGCCAGATAAAGTGTCCTTCCGCGTCGTCTAGTCGATCAAACAAATCATGGATCTCGTGAATCGTATATGGCGAATATTCCGGCTCGTCTACACTGTCATCAATCATGCGGCAGAAGGCATAAATGACATATACCGCTTCCCGACGTGGACTTGGCAGCCCTCTAAAGGCCTGATAAAAAGAGGAAGAACCCTTTTGCATCAACTCTTCACACCTGCTCAAAATCGCTTCATTCATGTTCCCATCTCCTTCATGAGTTGATTGACGGCCATACGTGCACTCTGCATTACAATCGGCACTCCGCCACCTGGATGTACAGATGCTCCTGCGGCATATAATCCCTTTATATTAGGGAATGGTTTGGGTTGCGGTCGGTAAACACCGGACTGGAACAATACAGGTGCTATACCGAAGCTTCCGCCACCATAGAGACCGTCTCGCTCTGCATCAGCGGGTGTACGCACCTTTTTCCACTTGATCGCTGCACGAAGTCCCGGGAATCCACGTTGCTCCGCTTCTTCCAGTACACGTTCTGCCAAAGCTTCGCTCTCCTGATCCCAGTCGACACCTTCGGCATCAGGCACCGGAATGAGGAAGTATAATACACTCTGTCCTTGAGGTGCTGCAGTTTCATCCAATGCGACCGGATTAAATACGTAAAATGAGGACTTTGCCGGAATGCGTCGCTGATTGAACACTTCCTGCAAACTGCCTTCAAGACTCGGTGGCAGGAAGAACTGGTGCGTCATTGTATCTTCCCAGGTTTTGTCCACGCCAACGTAGAGCAATACACATCCGGAAGATGGGCGATACGGTTTTCTTTTCCGCGGAGCCTTAGGCAACTGACCAAGCAATCCCGAGAGATGGGGAAAATCACCATTATAGATAACTGCATCCACATGTTCTGCGCCTGCTGCCGTTTCTATACCTTCACATACACCATTTTCAATCGTGAGGCCTGTAACTTCCGCATTCAGCACAACACGTCCACCACGTGAGATCAGTTCCTGTTCCAGAATGGCCGGCAATGCTGCATACCCGCCCTTCACCATCCAGATACCATATTCATGCTCTGCATAGGGAAGCAGGGAGTAGATGCCTGGCGTCCCAAATGGTGATCCACCGATGTATAGACTTTGTAGCGAGTAAGCGTCTAGCAATTCCTCATGCTGAAAATAATCCCCTACCGCTTTCCGGACACTTTTGTGTGCACGCAATCTGCCCATGAGTGACATGAGAGAAGGTGTGAAGAAATCCCTTTTGCGCGGAAAAGCCCGTTCCAGAAACGCTGCCCGTCCTGCAGGAAATAACGTGTCCATGTCTTTCATGAATCGTGTGAATCCCCGGCTCTCTCCCGGGAACAAACGTTCAATCTCAGCCGTCTGCTCCTCACGTGACGTCATCTTGGTCATGACACGACCACTGTGATAGTGCACTCTGTATAGCGGATCACAGCGAAGCAACTCAATCTTCGAACGATCTACGCCCGCTTCCTCCAGTATGCCAAGTAACATCTCCGGCAGAAGCACGATGGTCGGCCCCTGATCGATCCGGTATTCGCCTTCCTGCTCATATCCAATGCGTCCGCCAACGCGGGTACCCCGTTCATACACGGTGACATCCCATCCCTGACGGTTCAACAACAACGCAGAAGTAAGTCCGCCAATCCCTGCCCCTACAATGGCGGCCCGCTTCATGAATGCCCTCCGGCTTCTGCCGTCTTCACATAAGAGGATGGTTTCAAGCGCGTGCGAGCGTCCTCTTCCTGAATCAGCCTCACGCTGATTCGAGCCGATTCAAAGATCGTTGGCAATCCGCTGCCCGGATGTGTTCCGCCGCCTACCAGCCATACACTTTTCAACTCTTCAAACTGGTTATGGGGACGCAGGTACATCATCTGACCCAAATTATGTGCCATGTTAAACGTTGCTCCGCGGTACACATCCAGTTCAGTCTCCCAATCGAGTGGAGTGAACAGCATACATTCTTCAATACGGCTGCGTATGTCTGCCAGCTCAGGAATGCCTTCCATGCGTTTCATCATGGCCTCTTGCACATTCTCCCGTTCTGCCTCCCAATCAATGTCTGCGGTAAGGTTAGGCGTAGGCATAAGAACATATAAAGCAGATTTCCCTTCCGGTGCCAGCGTCGAATCAAGTCTGGAAGGGTTATGAATATATAGAGATGGATCGGCTGATAACATTTTGTGCTTTGTAATCTCATCAACGTTCAACCGGTAGTCCTCGGGAAAATAGATCGAGTGATGCGGCAGGTCCACCTCACCATCCACACCCAGATACAGCATTGCTGTAGAGCAGGAATACTTTTTGCGTTTCATTTTCTCCGGGGTATATTTCTTAAGCACGCCTGGTTCGAAAAGATGATTCACCGCATGTGCGAAGTCAGCGTTCACCACCACATGGTCCGCATCGATGCGCTCACCGTTCTCAAGCAACACACCTTCTGCACGACCATTGCGAACGATGACCTGTTTCACCGGGGTGGAAGTATGTATTCGTCCTCCGTATTCTTCCACGACATCAGCCATGGCTTGGAAGATCCGATTCACGCCGCCAATGGGGTGGAATAATCCGTAGTGATGCTCAATAAACGATAATATGGTAAAGGTGCCCGGACAATCCCAGGCAGACATGCCAAGGTATTTGGATTGGAATGTAAATGCCCAGCGTAGACGCTCATCTGTAAAATAGCGGGACAAGATTCCATAGACTGTATTGTGAACATCAAGCTTGGGTAGAGCTGTTACCGCATCCTTGCGTAAATAGTCAGTCAGCTTGCCAAAAGGACGACGGAGCAAAGGCATGACTTTGCCAAACTTCACTTCTTCTTCTTGCATGAACCGAAGGTAATTGTCTTCATTGCCCGGAAACAATTCCTTAATCTGTGCAGCTGTATCTTCCCGATTACGAGAAGGCGTGAACACCTTATCACCAAAGTTCAGTGCGTACAGTGGGGTTAACTCTTTCATATGCACATAATCGGATAACTTGCGTCCCACCACGTCGAACATCTCTTCAATCAGCTGAGGCATCATCAAAAATGTAGCACCCCGGTCGAATCGATATCCACCCAGTTCCAATCTGGCAGAACGCCCCCCGATGACTGGCTGTTTCTCATACACATCTACCTCGTACCCCTGACCGGACAATAACATCGCTGCTGCAAGTCCACCCGGACCTGCGCCAATAACAGCTGCACGTTTGCGTTGTTGATTCGGTATCATGCCACTCACCTTTCTATGTAGGGAGTTCCTATAGTTCTCTAGCCCCTAACCTATTATTAAACCGCCCAAGAACACTTTAAGCGGTAACTAGCAAAAACATTATACAAATATAATACAAATATTATACGAACTTGTAAACCAAAAAATGACCCATCGGTCAAAATACGTGGATACTCCATTTATAAACACAAAAAACACCCCTTGATCACTTTCGTCAAAGGATGTCCTGTATTCCCTAACCTATTCATATCATTTGAGATTATGTTTAGTTATTTGCCTGTCCAAACCTCGCACCAGGTGGTCGATTTGCGAGATATTCACGTTCTATCCATGACTGCCAATTCGCTGAATCCTCTGGCATAATCCATTGCGGGTAACGAGCATGTTCCGCACGCTCATAGCCCTTTCCACCAAGTACGAAGCGAATATGCGGAAACTCGTTTTTGATTCGCTCTATAAGCTGATCACACCGTTCAAGAAGCCCCGGACTTGTGATCGAAAGGCAGACCAACTTGATCTTTTGCTCCCGAATAATCGGGAAGACACCTTCCTCTGGCGTGTTCGCACCGAGATATAGTACTTCCGCTCCATTTTTACGCATAAAGAGAGAGAACAGCAGCAAACCAACCTGATGGTGCTCCCCTTCCGGACACAACGCCAGAACTTTGGGCAGATGCGGATAGATCGGGAACAGATGGAAAAACTGATAAAACCGCTGTGAAATCAGCTGTGTCATAAAGTGTTCCTGAGCTACCGAAGCCCTGCCTTGCTCCCATGCATCTCCAACCCGAACCAGAATGGGCACCAACACATGATAGAACATCGAGTCATACCCATACATGGTGAACCCAAAATCAATCAAACCATTGGCACGTTCACCCTGAAAGTTGTAGAGCGAGTCATAGATCTGATCTGCCATGCGTGCGTAGGCTTCTTCCATCGTAGGCACCGGAGCCATGATCGGCGTGGGCACAGCCTCGGGCGGATTTAATTTGTTTACTTTCAACATCCTTACCGCTTCCGAAATATTGGTCTGATGTAGCTCAACCTGTTCTTTCAACCAGCGCAGATCCGCAACATTCTCTTCGGTATACATTCGATAACCCGATTCCGTCCGCTCAGGGGTGACCGCACTATACCGATTCTCCCAAGCCCGAAGCGTCACCGTCGGGATACCGAGCATGGCAGCGACTTGTTTGATGGAATACACCTTATTACCCACTTTCTTTCCTAAATGTCCAGATTTCAAAGGTTATATCATTGGTTCCCCGTCCTTGTCAGGCATATGAAAACCCTAACATTCTACAAAAATAATACACTCATTATACACAACGCTCAGACACCTGTCGATTGCATAATGCCAATTTTGCCATATGCATTTTACCGCTACATTCGTTATGCTGGCGGGTTCTCCTGCGTCAACGTTATCATCCGTGTGGTAATAGAAAGTCAGCAAGTACAGAAGGGGGAGTCCACCGTGGTCTCATTACGCCGCCATACATCAGACCGCAAGTCTTCACGCGGCAAATTTCCATACATACGAACAGGACTCGTCCTATTGGTCCTATGGCTCATCGCCGTCATGCTCTATCAGACCTACAAACCATTACCAACGGGCATTTCCTACGAAAGTCCGGAGTATCGTGTGGATCAAGTCGAGTTCCTGCATGACCTCACTTATCCTTCCTCCGACGGACAGATGGAGCACGAACAGCAGATTTTCCAGCGCATGATGCAAATTGTGGAGGAAGCAGAGCAATTTGTCCTGGTGGATATGTTCCTGTTCAATAATTATCAGCACAAGGGACAGAACTTTCCTCCCGTGAGTACTGAATTCACCGAAGCGCTGGTCGCCAAAAAAAATCAGCATCCTGATATGGACATCTGGTTTATTACAGATGAAGTAAATACCAACTATAACTCAGCACCCAATCCGTTGCTGGAACAAATGAAACAAGCAGGCATTCATGTGGTCATCACGGATGTGGACCCTTTGCGTGATTCAACTCCGGTATACTCTGCGGTCTGGCGTACCTTCTTCCAATGGTTCGGCCAATCCGGAGATGGCTGGATCAAAAACCTGATGGCCACGGATGGTCCGGATGTAACGGTACGGTCCTATCTCAAGCTGCTCAATGTGAAAGCAAATCATCGCAAAGTTGTTGTTAGTGAGAAGACGGCGATTGTCTCTTCTGGCAATATTCATGATGCGAGTGCCTACCACTCAAACATTGCATTTGAAGTAACAGGTCCAATCATTGGCGATATTCTTCAGTCAGAGCAAGCTGTTCTCGACATCTCAGGCGGAGGCCAGGTTCCTGCCTACACAGCTTCTTCCCCGGATTCGAACACGGGAGATTTGCGAATACGCTATTTAACTGAAGGCAAAGTGAATGACGCTGTACTTCAGGAGATCAATCAGGCTGGCAAAGGTGACACCTTATGGATGGGCATGTTCTATGTGGCCTCTCCGAAAGTATTGGAAGCCCTGCTGGAAGCCGCAAAACGAGGAACCGAGATCCGACTTGTACTGGATCCAAATGAAAATGCCTTTGGTCAGGAAAAGATCGGTATTCCAAACCGCCCTGTCGCTGCTGAATTGCATGATAAATCCGACGGTAAAATTCAGATCCGCTGGTATAACACCACCAAGGAGCAATACCACACCAAGATGATCTATCTTGCCAAAGCAACCGGTGATCATATTGTCCTCGGGGGTTCAACCAACTTCACACCTCGAAACCTGAATGACTACAATCTGGAGAATGATCTATGGATTGCTGCTCCTCCAGACAATAAGTTCACGCTTGATATCGCGAATTATTTCGAGCGTATTTGGAATAATAATGATGCCGAATTCACTTTAGACCTGGATGAGTTCCAGGAGAAGACTACGTTTTTGAAAGGTATCCTATATAAGCTGCAACTGATTCTGGGTTTTACAACCTTTTGATCAAAAACCACATTCATACCTGTTATGTCCGTCTGTACTCTACTGTGCAGACGGACATTTTCATCTTGACAGGCGATGTGAAGTGTGAAAATATAATTACCTAACGACCGTTAGGAAGGTGATTGAATGACTGCACAATCCATTCGGGATGCAGCCCTGTTCCATTTTGCCAGAGATGGCTATGAGGGAGCTTCTCTGAGAGCTATTGCTGATGAAGTCGGGATTAAAAAACCGTCCATATATGCGCATTTTAGCTGCAAGGATGACTTGTTTTTACACACACTGGCCTTTGCTTTTCACGAGGTAAAACGGCACACACTGGAATATTTCCGCGATCATGCGGATCTGCCATTGGAGCAGAGGCTGAAAGGCTTGCTGATCTGGTTCGAACAAGAATACAACGCCCATGCTTCGGCTCGTTTGATGCTGCGTAATTGTTTTTACCCACCCCTTTCTCTGTATGGCGAAGTGATGGATCAGGTGTATCCGTTTATCGATGGCATGGAACGCGCACTGACTCGTCTGCTGCAAAGGGCAATGCGTAATGGAGATATTCCGCCCCTTCCCGCGGAACAAGCCGCCATTGCATTTATGACGTTCCTCGACGGTATTACCGTGGAGATTATCTATGGAAGTTCCCGTCGGTACAAGAGACGGTTGGAAGCATCCTGGCCTGTCTTTTGGCATGGCATTCATCATTTGAACGAAGAGGCACAAAGCGTTATGCCGGAAGGAGATTTAACAACATGAACCGCAACTGGTTATATGTATTTATCGGTGGAATTATTGAGATTGTCTGGGTAAGCGGGCTGAAACATGCCTCGAATGCCTGGGAGTGGACTTTGACGGGGATTGCCATCGTGATCAGTTTTGGACTGATCATTGCCGCTTCCAAAAGACTGCCTGTGGGTACGGTGTATGCCGTCTTTACGGGAATTGGTACGGCGGGCACGGTCCTTACGGAGATGGTACTGTTCGGTGAGCCGTTCCGCTTGGCCAAAGTATTGCTCATCGGGCTGCTGCTCTGCGGCGTAATCGGACTGAAGCTGGTTACGGATCAGCAAGAAGCCAAAGGAGGTGCAGTATAATGGCTTGGATGGCAATTGTAGGTGCAGGGATATGTGAAATTTTCGGCGTAATCGGTATTAATGGTGCTTCCACCAAGAAAGGATGGCCATACATTGTACTTATGCTGGTGTCGTTTGTGTTCAGCTTCTCGTTGTTGTCCTACGCCATGACGTCCATTCCCATGGGCACAGCGTATGCCGTGTGGACGGGGATCGGGACGGTCGGCAGTACGTTAACAGGCATGTTCCTGTTCGGTGAACGGAAAGAAGCGAAGCGTATCCTGTTTATCGCGATGATTTTGGTTGCAGCCGTTGGTCTTAAACTGATCACATAATGGAATAACTGAATTACACTTTATAACTCCGATTGCAGTACCACTTTCTGATCGCTGTTATCCCCAGATTTCTTTGATTCCCTTTGAAGAGGGATAAATCCGGTGATAGCATATGCTTCCGAAGAAGCTTTCTTACAAAAAGCTTTAAGGCGAACACTTCGTTTCTTCAAGTCGGTTCTGCAATCTCCGTTATCGTGTAATTCTTAGCTTCCATTATGATATCTATTAAATTCTGTAATATAAAAAAGACGACTTCGATCAGGAAGTCGTCTTTTTTTGGGATATGATATATAAATAGGGAACCTCTTTATACTCTGCCACGTAAGAAAGGATGTCGTAATCATGAGAAAATTATTGGCACGCATGGGCTCTTATACAGGGTATACCCTTCTGATCGGCATGGCGATCTTCTATCTCATCGCTCTAGTCGCCATTATTATACTCGCCTTGTACGCCTTCACTGGAGGAGCCTAACTTAAACGTTCTTGATAGCAACACCCAATCGTACATACAGGCTACACTTTGTTACATGTTGTTCTTTTTCCCTTTGATCATCCTCTTTCCTCCATATTAATTTTCCAATTTACTCCCATTTGAATTCCTTCAACCAGATCGTTTATACTTGGTTTGACCTTAAAGTCAATTCAAGAACTCACAAGTTCCCTGATGAGGTGAATGCATCGTTAATGAACCCTATACATGAGATGAATGAGAAGAAAAAACTCATCATTACTACAGCACTCAAGTTATTCTCATCCAAAGGCAGTGCTGCAACATCCATGCAAGAGATTGCCGAACTATGCGGGATGTCCAAAGGCAGCCTTTATATCATGTTCAAATCCAAAGAGGAATTGGAAGCCAGTACGCTGGAGTACTGCATGTACACGCTAATGGACGAGATGACGCAGATTGAGCATGAAACCAGCCTCTCCTCGCGAGAACGCCTGCACAAGCAGATCGAAACACTGCTCATTCATGTAGCCGAATTCAAGGAATTTTTGCGGGTACAATTGCGAAGCATGATGATGGATGATGAACAGCAACGCAAGGAACAGTGCCATCCACAGCAAAGAGATCTGGAGATCCGTACCTTACATTGGTTTAAGGATAAGCTGGAAGAGCAGTATGGACGGGAGATTGAACCATATACGATTGATCTTATTTTGTTGACACACGGACTGTTCCTCTCCTATGTAAAAATCTGGTTTACAGAGATGCCATCTCTCACCGTTACCAAAATGGCAACAAACTTGCTGCAAATGATGGACTATGCCGCACATGGATTTCTTAACCAGCGACCTGAGCCTTTGATTCCTCTGGAGGAATGGCCTGCCTGGATTACCGAGGCCCAACCCGATTCCACGGTGATGCGACATCCTATCCATATCATCAAACAAATGCAGGATATTGCCTCCTCCGATTTGCCCGCAGGGCAACCGAAGAATGATGCACTTGAAACCATTGCCATTCTCAGACAGGAGATGATGGAATTCACGCCGCGGCGTGCCATTATTCTGGGCATGATGCACAATCTGGAGAACGTAACTGCCATTCAACCCTTGCATTCCGAGCTTCAGCATATTTTGGATGCCATGTATAGCCGGTTCATCCCTGCTGACTCGTCACACACATAAACAGGAGAAACAGAGAGGAGAAGAAACCATCGTATGAAAGGTATTATTAATTTTTCACTGAACAACAAGTTTGCGATCTGGATTCTGACAATCATCATCTCTTTCGCAGGTTTGTACAGCGGATTGACGATGAAGCAAGAGACCATTCCGAACATCAACGTACCGTTTCTGAATGTCACTGCCATTGATCCGGGGGCTGCTCCGGAGGGAATTGTTGAAGATGTCACGAAGCCGCTGGAAGTAAAACTACGTAATGTAGATGGCGTGAAGACGGTGACCTCCACTTCCATGGAGAATGCAGCATCGATCACACTCGAATTTGATTATGGAACTGATCTAACCAACGCAACGGCAACCGTTCGTGAGGCACTGAATGAAGTTCAATTGCCTGACAGCGTGCAGAAGCCGACCATTTCCAAGTTCAGCATTAACTCTTTCCCGGTTGTATCTCTGAGCCTGTCTGACAAGGACGGCGGTGACCTGGAACAATTGACACGACTGGTTGAATCAGATATTCAGCCTGCACTCGAAGATATTGACGGTGTAGCTCAGGTTCAGGTTTCCGGTCAATATGTGAAAGAAGTTCAATTGAAGTTTGACCAAGCCAAAATGGCCGAGCTGGGCCTAACGGAAGATACGGTAAACGGCATCGTTCAAGGTTCATCCATTCGTGTGCCCCTTGGACTGTTTGAACTGGATAAATCCCAGAAAGCCGTTGTCGTAGATGGCAACATCATCGACATCGATGATCTAAAAAACCTTGCCATTCCAATCGTACCTGGCGGTGCTGGGGCTTCCACAGGCAATGGTGCAAGCACAGCCCCACAAGGCTCTGGTGCACCAACTGGTGAAGCTAGCCAAGGTACCGCTCCTGGCTCTGCACAAGGAACGGACCAGGCTGCAGGGCAAGCTGCTGGCGGTAATGCTAGTGTAGGTAGCCCATCAGGCGCTGCCAACGCGCCTGGCATTCCAACTGTAAAACTAAGTGAAATAGCCAAGATCGACGTCATCGGTCAAGCGGAATCCATTTCCCGGACAGATGGCAAGGAATCGATCGGTATTTCCGTTGTAAAATCCAATGACGCCAACACGGTTGATGTCGTGAATGCAGTCAAGGACAAAGCTGAAGAGTTGCAGAAGCAGTTCAAAAACGCTGATCTGACTGTACTGCTTGACCAAGGTAAACCGATCCAGGACTCGGTGAACACGATGCTGGGCAAAGCCGTTTTTGGTGCTTTGTTTGCTATCCTGATCATTTTACTTTTCCTGCGTAATATTCGTTCAACCATTATCTCCATTATCTCGATCCCGCTCTCCTTGCTCATGGCATTGACTGCTCTCAATATAATGGATATTACCTTGAACATGATGACACTGGGTGCCATGACGGTTGCCATCGGACGGGTTGTCGATGACTCCATCGTTGTTATCGAGAACATCTACCGCAGATTAACACTCAAAGGTGAGAAACTGAAAGGCCGTGAACTGGTTCGCGAAGCAACGCGCGAGATGTTTGTGCCAATCCTTTCTTCCACGATCGTAACGATTGCAGTATTCCTGCCACTGGCACTGGTAAGCGGTATGGTGGGCGAGCTGTTCCTGCCATTTGCATTGACCATGGTATTTGCCTTGCTGGCATCCCTGATCGTTGCCATTACCATCGTGCCGATGCTTGCACATTCCCTGTTCCGTAAAGGACTCAAGAACAAGCAGAATCACGAAGAAAAACCAGGCAAGATGGCGGAAGGTTACAAACGCCTGCTGAACTGGACACTATCACACAAACTCATCACTGTCAGTATTGCAGTGATCCTGCTGGTCGGCAGTTTGTTCCTGTACCCATTCATCGGTGCAAGCTTCTTGCCAGAACAACAGGATAAATATGTGACCATTACGTACAGTCCACAAACAGGAGCTTTGCGTGAAGATGTAGAAAAAGAAGCACTCGTTGCAGAGAAGTGGTTGCTGAAACAACCGGGTCTGGAGAAAATGCAATATTCCATCGGCGGAAGCAATCCACTGAGCAGCATGGGTGGCGGTGGTTCCAACTCGGCCCTCTTCTATATTGAATATAACGAAGATACAAAAGACTTTACAAAAGTGAAGGAACAACTAGTAGAAGGTCTGAAAAAAGAAGTTACCGTAGGAACCTGGAATGAGCTCGACATGTCCGGCGGTCTGGGTGGCAGTGGCCTGAGCCTATCCATCTATGGCGATAATGTAGAGCAACTCAAACCTGTATCGGACGAAATTCTGAAACTGGTTGAAGCGGATACGGATAATTTTGAAAAAGCAGATACGACTCTCGCTGACACCTACGAGCAGTATACGCTCGTGGCAGATCAGGAGAAATTAAGTTCCCTGGGCTTGACTGCAGGCCAACTGGCTATGGCACTGAGTCCGGCACGCGAACGTCCTGTGCTCACGGAAGTCGATATTGATAACAAAACGTATAAAGTATATGTAGAGACCGACGATAAAACATTCAGCAGCATTAATGAGATTGAGGATGAAACCGTCACTTCACCGCTTGGCATCGAAGTACCGATTAAAGATGTTGCCAAAGTGGAAGAAGGCACATCCCCGAACTCCATCATGCAAATTGATGGTAAAGTGGTTGTACAAGTGACAGCCAACATCCTGGCTTCGGATGTAACGAAGGCTTCAAGTAGCTTACAGGCTGAGATCGACAAGTTGGATCTGCCTGACGGCGTTGAAGTGAAGTTCGGCGGTACAACCGAACAGATTAATGATACCTTTACTCAACTGGGTCTCGCCATGCTGGCAGCCATTGCCATTGTATACTTCGTGCTCGTTGTTACATTCGGCGGCGGATTGGCACCATTCGCAATCCTGTTCTCCCTGCCATTTACGGTGATTGGTATTATGGTAGGTCTGTTCATCGCTGGTGGTACGCTTGACGTATCCGCCATGATGGGTGGACTGATGCTCATCGGGATCGTGGTCACCAACGCCATCGTGTTGATCGACCGTGTTATTCACAAGGAAAAAGAGGGTATGCCTACCCGTGAAGCCTTGCTGGAAGCCGGTGCAACTCGTCTGCGTCCAATTCTGATGACCGCTCTCGCGACCATTGGTGCCCTGTTGCCACTGGTAACGGGTCTCGAAGAGAGTGCGGGTATCATCTCCAAAGGACTCGGAATTACCGTAATCGGCGGTCTGATCAGCTCCACGCTGCTCACACTGGTTATCGTACCGATTGTGTATGAGTTCCTGATGAAATTTAAAAAGAAAAGAATCGAAGATTAAGAAGTAGAGAGTCGTTCTCATGTAACGGTTCGAGTCCAACTTAAATACAGACTATAATATTTAGCTTCTCGCCCCTTAGCGCATATTGGAATGGTTATAAATTCCGATATAAAGCTAAGGGGCTTTTTTATGTAAATTCACACGAGACATTGACTGACATAGAAATGCTTCATTTTAATCAACATCACAAAAAATACATACCCATTTGTCATTTGAAACAAATAAACGTTAGATTTCAGCCCATCGGCTGTAAATGGAATTATAATATGGATTAATTATGTAAGTTGACGGATTCCAGACTCCAGATAGATCACATGTTATTGGGGAAGGATGGTGGTTGTGTGGGGGAGACCATGCTTCATATTCAAGTCAGAGACATGTTAAAACGACCCGTGTTTCGCAAGGCGGAAGTTCTGGCCAGTGATCGTGCGCTGGAGCGGTATGTTCGCTGGGTTCATATCATGGAAGTTCCTGAGGTAGGGGACTTGCTCAATGGCGGGGAATTGGTGCTGACGACAGGCATTGGCTGGCAGGAAGGTGAGCAGCATGGCCTGTCTTTTTTGCGTCAGTTAATTGCACGTGGAGCTGCAGGACTCTGTATGGAACTGGGGGATCACACCAAATCGCAACTCGGTGCGATGAAAGAAATTGCAGTGGCAGCCGATTTCCCGTTGATATGGTTTCACGAACAAGTCCGTTATATTGATATTACGCAAGACTTGCATTTCACCTTGATTCGTAGTCATCAGAGGATGATTGCCGAACTCGATAGTCTCACCACCTCCTTTAACCAACTTCTTCTGAATGGAGATGGCGTACAACCTCTGCTTCGATTATTATCACGAACAACCGGATGTGCCGTGGCATTATATCCACTCGAAGGGGAAGCGAGTAGCGTTCCCTATTGCTCTCCAGAGCAGCTGGAGACTCGTCGGCAGGATTGGTTTTTGCAGCGGGAACATTTGGCGGGAGAAGATATTCCGAATATAATGCGGCTGTCAGATAACACATTGCATACACTCAGCATGCCTGTTCAGGCGTTAAACTACACCTTTGCCGACCTTGTGCTGATGCATCAAAAACTGCCGGATCAAGATTCAAGCATACCGATCAAACCATCGGATGAATTCGTCATTCAGGCACTGGAACGATGCGCGGCTGCGATTGCCCAGGACTGGATGCGAACCAAATACATGGAAGAGAAACGCCGCTACAAAGAAGATATGTGGGTCATTGACTGGCTTAACGGACATCACTCCACGAAGGAAATCCATGAATATGTATCCACCGTTAATCCCCTTCTCGCAACGAGCAAAGCCACGATTATCTTATTTGACAGCAACCCCGCATACACAGATAGCCTCAAACTTCAGAAATTATTGATCCAACGCAACATCGTTGCCCGTTCCGTGTTCGCTCGGGAGAATTTCACCCTCTACAGCACCGTTCTGAATCACCAGATCATTCTTATCATTCTCGACCCACTACCTGGATCTCAGCGCAAAAGCAGTCTCTGGCGCTGCATCGAACAGCTGCAGCAGCACGAGCAGGAACAAACCCACTGCCTCTTCTCAGGCCTGATCGGTATTGGTTATAACTGCACAGACCTCTCCCGTCTCAAAGATAGTCTGGAATCCGCAAAGGAGACACTGCGAATTCAGAAGGACATCGGTGTGATGCAACAGCCCTTTTACAGTAATCTTCATTGTTACCGCATCATCGCCAGTATGAAGCAAAGCGGCAATCTGGATGATTTTATTGAAGAATATCTGGGGCCGCTCATCCGTTACGATGTAGAGAAAGGAGGTCAGTTGCTGCGCACGCTCAAACAATATTTGGTCCTGTGCTGCTCCAAGCAAGAGACGGCCACCGCTCTATATATCGTCAGACAGACGCTGTATCACCGTTTGGACAAAATCGAAGCTCTTCTGGGAGAAGACTACATCCTCCCCGAGAAAAGGGTCGCGATCGAACTTGCCATCTACGCCTATGAGTACGTACACGGCCCGATCGCATGAAGAGTTCCAGC
The DNA here is from genome assembly GCF_008693195.1 of Paenibacillus sp. UASWS1643. Lineage (NCBI taxonomy): Bacteria > Bacillati > Bacillota > Bacilli > Caryophanales > Paenibacillaceae > Paenibacillus > Paenibacillus sp. UASWS1643. Next base: position 160,120 of record NZ_VXKZ01000110.1, on the reverse strand, counting down.
ATGGTCTACGCTCCCCGTTGTTCCTGAAGCTGGCGAATCAAAATGTGACTGAACCACTTCCGTCCAGACGCCGTGCCCACGTATTGCTCTTGTTTCTCTTCGGGAAGATCCGGGTGCCCCCATATGACGTGAGCACCCTCCAGATGTTCCCGTACCGCATAGATCCGATAACCCTGTGCAACCATTCGCTCTATGGCGATCCTCTCGGCCTCAAACACATCATGATCCGACATCAGCTTCTCCCTCCGTTCACTGCCGTCACAGGCTGTTTCATCGGTATAGGTGCGCTTGCATCATACTTGTTGCGCTTCACATATTGGCCTGCCCCTGCTGTTCCGGCATACTGCCGATCTCGAATGACATACTCCCCGCGGCACAACACTGTCACCGGACAACCCTGTACCTGCATACCTTCAAATGCACTGTAATCCACATTCATATGATGCGTATCTGCCGAGATCACCCTGTTTACAGATGGGTCAAAAATAACGATATCCGCATCTGTCCCTACAGCCAGAGTCCCTTTCTGCGGAAATAACCCAAATAACTTGCTCGCTCTTGTTGAACATAGATCGACCCACTGATTGAGCGTAATCCGCCCCTTGACTACACCTTCCGAATACAGAATACTGAGGCGATCTTCGATGACAGGCCCGCCGTTCGGAATTTTGCTAAAATCATCCTTGCCCAGGTCCTTCTGCCCTTTGAAATTAAACGAACAATGATCAGAGCCAATCGTCTGTAGCTGACCACTTTTCAATGCGTTCCACAGTACTTCCTGATGAGCCGCTTCCCGCAACGGTGGTGACCAGACGTACTTTGCACCTTCAAAGTCCGGCTGATCCATGATCGACTGATCCAACGTCAAATACTGAGGACAGGTCTCCCCCCAGATCCGATAGCCCATTTCACGCATACGCGCGATCTGCTCTACAGCCTCCGCACAGGTTACATGCACCACATACAACTGTGAATCCGCAAGTGCTGCCAAACGAGCCGCACGGCCTGTCGCTTCTCCCTCCAGCATGGATGGACGAGTCAGCGCATGATGAATTGGCTCCGTGCGCCCATCGGCGAGCGCCTGTCGAACCAGCAGGTCAATAACATCCCCGTTCTCGGCATGAACCATGACGAGTGCGCCGTACTCTTTTGCCTTTTGCAGCGTCTGGAGGAGAATCCCGTCATCGGCCTGAAACTGGTTTTTATATGCCATGAACACCTTAAAGGATGACACACCCTCTTCTTCAATGATCTGCGGCAACTCTTCCAGCACCTGATCATTCATCTCCCCGATCATGAGATGGAAACCGTAGTCGATGGCGGCTTTACCCTCGGCTTTGGCGTGCCATTCTTGGAGGGATTCGATTAATGGACGGCCTTTCTGTGTCAGACAGAAATCAATGATCGTCGTTGTACCACCAAAGGCTGCCGCTGTCGTTCCCGTCGCAAAATCATCCGCCGTTACCGTTCCACCGAAGGGCATATCCAGATGCGTATGCGGGTCGATCCCGCCCGGAATGACGTAACAGCCCACTGCATCCACAACCTCCGTTCGTTCGTCTGGCACCAGTCCGATGCCAATCTGTGTGATTTTACCCTTTTCGATCAAAATATCTGCTTCAAAGGTATCTGACGCTGTGACCAACACACCATTACGAATCAATTTGCGGGTACTCATGATATCGCCTCCTTGGTTGATTGATCTCTAACGGATTGCAGCATGGCAATCGCAGACTGACGTTCATTCCAGGTTACTGGTTCCTGCTCTGGCACAAGTTCAATCATCTCAATCGCCCCATCCACCGGGCACACGATCGAACACAGATTACAGCCTACACAATCCTCCTCCACCACTTCCAGATAGGAACCGGACGGATCGGTCAACATGTCAATACACTGGTGCGAAGTGTCCTCACAAGCAATATGGCATTTGTTGCAATTGATGCAGACATCGCGGTTAATGCGGGCGACCACTTTGTAGTTCAGATCGAGATTGCCCCAATCCGAGTATCGCGGAACCGTCTGGCCTACCAACTCTGCTACACTGCTCAGACCCTTCTCATCCAGATAGTCGTTCAGCCCATCAATCATGTCCTCCACAATGCGGAATCCATGATGCATCGCTGCGGTACATACCTGGACCCCTGTAGCGCCCATGAGCAAAAACTCTGCCGTATCCCGCCAGTCGGATATGCCACCAATACCCGAAATCGGCACACCCACCTCCGGATTACGTGCGCACTCGGCAACCATGTTCAGTGCAATGGGCTTCACGGCTGGGCCACAATACCCGCCATGTGCTCCTTTGCCGCCCACATGCGGTACGGTATTCCACGAATCCAGATCCACACCTGCCAGGGAGTTAATCGTATTGATCAGGGAGATCGCATCTGCGCCGCCGCGGACAGCTGCCCGGGCGGTTGCCGTAATATCCGTGATATTCGGCGTGAGCTTCACAATCACCGGTGTGGTTGCCACTTCCTTCACCCACATCGTCTGTAGTTCGACCAGGTCAGGTTGCTGACCAGAGGCGGCTCCCATACCACGTTCAGCCATGCCATGCGGGCAGCCAAAGTTCAGTTCCAGGCCGTCGACACCGGCGGCTTCCACCTTTTTCACAATCTCATGCCACTTCTCCCGCATAGGTTCCACCATCAGTGAAGCGACAACCGCACGATCCGGGAAGCGCTTCTTGGTCTCGGCAATCTCCCGCAGATTCACTTCCAGCGGACGATCGGATATCAATTCAATATTGTTAAACCCCGCCACCCGCTGTCCACCAAAATGGACCGCCGCAAAACGCGAGGATGTATTGATAATCGGCTCGCCCAGCGTCTTCCACACCGCGCCGCCCCAGCCCGCTTCGAACGCACGCTGAACCTGATACCCCGTATTGGTCGGTGGTGCAGAAGCCAACCAGAATGGATTGGGTGATCGAATACCTGCCAGATTAATGGATAAGTCAGCCATAACGATCCCTCCTTGGTGTTGTTTGAACTTTTTAGTTACACTGGACACTCCGTTTCTTCAGGTTCTTTCTGTCCTCTCCGTTTCGTGTAAATGTTTAGTTCAATTTTTATCGTTGTACTGGATATTGGGTCGTGCTCAGGATATCTGCGTAGTAATGGTGTTTCTGGATAGTACGCACCTAAATTCTAACGAACCGCACACCTCTTATTCGACTCATATGAGGTAAATGCAAAATCTAACGAATCGTAGAAAGCTTATATTACTGTAGTAGCTCATTTCGTCTTCATTTCAACAGAGGGTTTGATGAACTGCTCACGCCGTCTCTTCCACCTGTCCAGGCAACGCCTTCATGACTGCCACGGCAGCCAGCTTACCCTGTTGTGCAGCCGAGACAACCATCGCCTCACCCTGTCCCTGACCAAAAACAACATCTCCTGCCGCATAGATCTGAGGGTGTGAGGTACGATACGTGTGCGGATCAATCTCGACAACGCCCCAGTGGTGACGCAGCCCAAACGCTTCGATTAATGGTAGTAGCCGATGCTGCCCAATCGCCCGGATGACCGTATCACATTCGATCATGAACTCCGATCCTTCCACAGGCACAGGCAATGCACGCCCACCGCCAGGCGGGGTAATTAGCTCCATTTTCACGCATTCTACAGCCTGAACCCGACCGTTCTCGTCTCCGATAATACGCTGCGGCATCGTAAACCAGCGGAACTCCACACCCTCCTGCTTGGCAAACGTATATTCAAACGCATAAGCCGTCATCTGGCTTTCCCCACGCCGATATAACATCTGCACCCGCTCGGCACCAAGACGTACCGAACAGGTCGCTGCATCTACCGCCGTATTGCCCGCCCCAATCACGGCGACCTTCAGACCATTCAGCGCGGGCGGAACACCCTGCTTGGTAGACTCCACCAGTTCAATGGCATCATAGACACCTTCCAATGTCTCCCCTTCAATGCCCAGCATAGGTACTGAACCCATGCCACAGGCCAGAATGACCGCTTCATGCTGCTCCAGCAACTGTGAAGCAGGAATATCTACTCCAATGCGCACTCCATAACGGATCTGTACACCAAGCGCTTCTACCTGCTCCACTTCCCATAGCGCTACCGATTCGGGCAGACGGAAGGATACGATGCCATACGTATTCAGCCCACCGCCTTTGGATTTGGCTTCATAGATCGTCACCTCATACCCTGCACGCCCCAGTTCACGTGCCGCCGACAGTCCCGCTGGCCCAGCTCCCACAACAGCGACGGTTCTCCCATTGGCAGGTGCCGCCTGGAATAACGGCTCATTCTTCGCCCGTGCCCAGTCGGTGGCATAACGTTGCAAGTCACCGATCCGAATCGGCTTCGACGATTCGTTCAGGACACATGCGCCTTCGCACAGTTCCTCTGTGGGACAGACACGTGCGCAGCTGGCTCCAACCGGATTCGCATCCATGATGGTGCGGGCCGATCCTTTCAGGTGCCCTGTTGATATTTTGCTAATAAAAGAAGGGATATTAATGTCGGTTGGACAAGCCTTGATACAAGGTGCATCGTAACAGTACAGACAGCGGTTTGACTCCTCCATCGCTTCCTTGCCTGTCATGGCGGGTTTCATCTCGGCAAAACGACTCTCCCACCCATAATCGGATAACGTTGTTCCTGAGCTGTTCATCAAGGTCATGCACCTCCTGGAGAATGATCTACGCTATCTCAAACAATCTTACGTGCATCACACGTGCCACCCCGCTGACAGAATCACTCGATCACTTGTTGCCACTTCCTACAGACTAACCAGATGTTCGTACGTTTCCGGTCTGCGATCCCGGTAGAACTGCCATACATTACGCACCTCACGAATCATCTCCGTATCCATCTCGCCAATGACGACCTCATCCTGATCCCTGCAGCCGATGGCAACCATTCTGCCTCGTGGATCGACCAAGTACGACTGCCCATAAAATTCACCCATATTCCACGGCGCTTCCACGCCGACCCGGTTGATGGCTGCCACATAATAGCCGTTAGCTACTGCGTGAGCGGGTTGTTCCAGTCTCCACAGATATTCCGATGTACCTGCAACCGTAGCCGACGGGTTAAACACAATCTCCGCCCCTGCCAGCCCGAGCAATCGTGCCCCTTCCGGAAAATGTCGGTCATAACAAATGTACACGCCAACTCTGGCGTAAGCTGTATCAAATACCGGATACCCGAGGTTGCCTGGTTTGAAATAATACTTTTCCCAGAACCCATTCGTACCCTCACCTGCTTCCACATGCGGGATATGATGTTTACGATATTTGCCCAGATATGAACCATCTGCATCAATGACAGCTGCCGTATTGTAATATGAAGCAATGCCCTCCACCTCGTACACAGGTAAAATAATCACCACCGCAAGCTCCTTCGCCAGTTCCTGAAAACGTCTGGTCGTTGGCCCTTCCGGCACCGGTTCAGCGGATGCATACCATTTTGGATTCTGCTCTGTGCAAAAGTACGGCCCATAAAATACTTCCTGCAATCCGATGATCTTGGCCCCTCTTGCAGCAGCTTCACGGACCAGCGTGATGTGCTTCTGAACCGCAGCCTCTTTGTGAACTTCAACGGGAGCCGAACCTTCAATCTCATGTGAAGCCTGGATTAATCCGATGCTGATTTTGCCCATATCGTCACAACGCCTCCTCAGGTAAAATGGTTGATTGGTTCACTCCACCGCACATCCTTCGAATGGTTCGATACAACACTTCCGTGCCTAGTCCAATATCCTCCGGGGAGGAATATTCGCTGGGATGATGACTGATGCCATCCTTGCTGCGGACAAATATCATGCCATAATCACACACACGCGAAAGGGCCAACGCATCATGGAACGGACCACTCATCAGTTCTGGCAAAGTAACCCTGATCTCTTCCGCGGATGAACGAATAACCGATTGGATTGGCTCTGCACAATACCGCGGCTCACTATTCGTATCCTCTGTCAGCGAATAAGTTAGACCATATCGGAAACTCACGTCATCCAAAATGTTCATTAATCGGGCTTCAAGCCGGTTCCTGCGCTCCATCTCCATGTCTCGTAAATCAACCGTGAAGCTGACTTCCTCCGGGATGATGTTACGCGAGTCTGGAAACACCCTCAGACTACCCACGGTACCTACGGTTGGAGCTTCCGGGTCTTCTCTCACCATATCGTCAAAAGCCGCAATGACTTTGGCGCTGCCTGCCAAAGCATCATGCCGCATCCCCATCGGAACAGAACCAGCATGACCCGCCATTCCTTTCATCGTCACCGTAAGCCACAGCGGGCCCGAGATGCCCGTCACCAGACCTACTGGTGCATTCAGCGCTTCCAGCACCGGCCCCTGCTCAATGTGCAGCTCCAGATAACTGCCTATGGAACCTGGTGGGTAGATCGCTTCTTCAAAATCCGAAGGAGAACAGCCGAAGGCTTCCAACGCCTCCCGGCGGGTCACTCCGTTTTTATCCTGCCGCTCCAGTTCGCCTTCTTCCAACTGACCAGTTATACCACGTGAGCCGAACAGGCCTTTGTTAAAACGGGAACCCTCTTCATCGCAAAAAGCAATCACCTCAATCGGCATACGGGGCTGAATGCCATTTTCGATCAGGCATTGCACGGCTTCGAGTGCGCCGAGCACACCAATCGCACCATCATATCGACCGCCGTAAGGCTGAGAGTCGATATGGGAACCAATCATGAGGATCGGCAGCGTCCGATCCGCACCTTCCAGACGACCAATCAGATTGCCGAAGGGATCAAGTCGCGTCGTCAAACCGGCATTTTCCATCCAGAGACGAACCTGTATGATGCCATCCATATCTTCCGGGGTCAGGGCAAGTCGGCAGACACCCGTCTCCGCGATTCGGCCAATCTGTGACAACTGCTCAATTCGCTCATTCAACCGAAGCTGATTAATGACTTTGCCTGTTGTGGTCTGCATCCTACCTCGCCTCCTTGTGTTATCCATCTATGGCAACTAACCTGCGTCCAGACTACGCAGCGCAACGAGCAAACTTCCAGCGATCAGATCCAGTTCTTCCTCGGTGGTGACAAACGGCGGGGAGATCGTCAAAATATTTGCAAACCCTGGCACGGTATCTCCGTTCTTGCCAATCAGAATGCCGTCCCGCTTACAACTGGCGAGCACCTTCATCACTTTATCCGCTTCCGCAGGAGATCCGTCTGCTTCAATCAATTCAATGCCACAGGCGAATCCGAATGAACGGATATCCCCCACAATGGACAGCTCCAGCAGTGGCTCCAGCTTCTCACGAAGCAGGTATCCCAGTTCTTCCGCCCGGCTGACCAGATTCTCTCGTTCCAGAATCTCCAGATTCGCCAGTGCAACCCGGCAGGATACCGGATTCCCGCCAAAGGTATTTACATGGCGAAAATGGGCATCCGGTCCGGGTTCCCGGAACGTCTCATACAGATCGGCTCGCACCGCCGTTGCCGATAGCGGCGAATAGGCACTGGTCATGCCTTTTGCCATCGTCACAATATCAGGCTGTACACCATAGTTCTGATGACCAAACTTCTGCCCGGAGCGGCCAAAACCACAGATGACCTCATCGACAATGAGCAGCACGCCATAGCGCTGACAGATCTCTTGCACAGTGCGCATATAATCCGGCGGCGGGACAATCATGCCGCCCCCTGTGATTACCGGCTCCATAATTACTGCCGCAACCGTCTCTGGACCTTCCCAACGAATCACCTCTTCATAGATGGTTGCACATTCGAGTCCGCATCCATCCTTGTTTCGTCCAAACGGACATCGGTAACAATATGGTGGTGGAACATGAGAGAAACCTACGCCGAGCGGCTCGTATTTGATCTTGCGGGCAGCTTGGCCGGTGGCGCCCAGTGCCCCCATAGAGTTACCGTGATAGGCACGGTGACGGGAGATGAATTTGTGCCGAGTAGGCTCACCATTCTGATGGTGATACTGACGGGCTATTTTGAAAGCCACCTCATTTGCATCTGAACCCGAGTTGGAGAAGAATATTCGATACTCCCCCTCCAACCAGTCATTCAGCTTCTCCGCCAGCAAAATCGCTGGTTCGTGACTCTGCGTCATCGGTACATAAGCAAGTGCTTTCATCTGTTCGTAGGCACTTCTCGCAATCTCCTCACGGCCATGCCCTACATTCACACACCACAGTCCCGACATCGCATCCAGATAACGCGTACCATCCTGATCGGTAATCCAACTGCCCTCCCCGCTTACTGCAATCATCGGATGATCGTTATGAGGTGAGATGTGATGCCATACGTATTTGCGATCTTTCTCCAGCCATTCTTCCTTCGTACCGCCAAGCGGCTGCGGCTGCTGATCCACAGAACTCATTCGTCATCCTCCTCTCTTTAAGCTGGACCTACAGACTTTACACTCGCCACTCCGATTGCAGTACCATCTTCCGATCGCTGTTATCCCCAGATTTTCTAGATTTATTTTTCCTTAAGGAAAAAATCTGGGGATAAGCATATGCTTCCGATGCAGCTTTCTTTCAGAAAGCTTTTAGGCGCACGCTTCGCTTCTTCAGATTGGTTCTGCACTCTTCGTTTTCGTGTAAATGCTTGTTCCCAGCCTAATTACTTCGTCATATCAATCACTGCTTCTTCATAGATGCTTTTCTCCAGCGCTTCATCCAGATTTGCGGCTTTTTTGATCAGGCCATAGTTCAGTGCAATATCCGCAGTTCGGGTAAATGACTCATCTACAAAACTGCCAACTTGCTGCTCCGTAAATCCTTCCGGGCGAATCAGCTTTGCGATCTCTTCCAGCATCGTGACCTGATGTTCACGGGTGGTGCTGCCCTCCGTCACATTACTCATCACGATATCCACTGTCTCATCCTGATTGTCGATGGCGTAATTCCAGCCTTTCAGAATGGCACGGGTCACTTTAACCGCTAGCTCACGATTGCTGTCTACCCAATCCTTCTTGGCAATCAGCGTATCCTCTAGCATCCCAACACCGGCATCTTCAATATTAAATACATCCAGATCGGATTCTTTCGCTCCACTTTCCAGTACTACGTGGTATTCGTTATAGATCGTCGCCGTAGCTACATCTACCTGATCGTTGAAAAACTGATCCATAGTGAACCCCTGCTTCACCAGTTCAATATCTTTCTTCGGATCTAGGCCATTCTTCTCCATGAACGCGAGTACCTGAAACTGTTGACTGCCAAACCAGGTACTGACCTTTTTGCCTTTCATCTGAGCCGGATCAGTAATGCCCAGGGACTTCTTGGCAATCAAGCGATAACTACTCTTCTGCGAGATCTGGGCGAGTGAGACGAGAGGCAGACCGTTATCCCGGCTGACCAGCAGACTGTCTACTCCCGTGATGCCCACATCGGCTGCGCCATTGACCACCTGCTGCTCAATCACGATATCCGGGCCACCCGGAATAATCTCGGCATCAATGCCTTCATCTGCAAAAAAACCTTTTTCCTTCGCTGCATAGATCCCGGCAAACTGCGCCTGCGGCACCCATTTCAATTGAATTTTCACTTTGGTTAACGGTTGATCTGCTTCTCCCGCCCCTCCTGAACTCGCGGCAATAGGTTCAGCCGTCGGCTCGGACTTCGTAGAACAAGCGCCCAGCATCGTAACAACCAACAGGACCAATACCAGCAAACCCGGCTTCATCGTTTTGTACATGTACAGAACAACCCCCTGTTTATATACGATTTTTCTATCAGGTATTACGATCTATGGATGGTTGGTACCCTGATGCACGTTATTGATCTGTGCGTGCACGGTTCCACGGAATGAGTCGCTTTTCTGCCAAGACAACCGCTTCATACAACACAATGCCGAGCGCGGCAGCGATGACAATGCATGACCAGGCCAAAGGCATGTTCGCCAATCGAATCTGATCCGAGAGCAAGTATCCGAGCCCTTGTGAGGCAATGAAAAACTCACCCACAATGGCTCCGATAATACTGGTCGACATGTTGATCTTCAGACCGGCGAAGAGGGAAGGCAGCGCATGAGGCAATCTCAGCTTCCAAAAAACTGCATCCTGCTTGCAGCAAGGCCACTCAGCAGATCACTGTACTGCAGCTGAATGGAAGTCAGCCCTTTGAACAGGCTGACGGCCATGGCGGCCATTGTAATCACCGTGACAACAGCAATACGGGACCAGATCCCATCACCGAACCAATTATTCATAATCGGGGCAAGGGCCACAATCGGAACAGCGTTCAGTGCTGACAAAACCGTAACCGCGGCCCTGCCGCTTGTTGGAAAGAACGATGCACACGCTGCCGCTAGAGCGCCCAACAATGAACCGAGCAAAAAGCCTCCCAGCATTTCGGTTCCGCTGTACATCGCATATCGAAAGAGCATATTGGCATTTTCCTGAATGGATGCCGCAATCGCCGAAGGGACAGGCAGTTGGTAGCTTTCCAGCGAGAATATCCAATGAAACAACCTGAGCTGCCAGAGGGCGAGAAATAACATACCCGCACCCCAAGGAAGCATGCTCAGTGCAATCGAGCGCCCGCGAAAGCCGGCGACCGATCTGGCCTTTTCGGCTTGTCCCTGTTGTCCATGAATTTCCGAACCTGGAACAGTCGTCATCTGTGAACCAGTGAGGTTCGTAGCCACGCCAGTTACAGCAGCAATGGCTACACCTTCATCCCGCTTCCGTTGCAAAACTCTACCTTCACTCATATGGCATCACCTCCTTTGACCCTGAATTCAGGCTGCCAAGGGGTTAGCCAACGTTCAGCCAGACTGATGGCCAGATATGAGATCAGGCCGATTCCAATGCTAAGCATGATGGTGGCCCAGAACATGCCAACTTGGGCATGGCCGTAATATAACGAACTGACCATCAGCACGCCGAGTCCATCGGGAGCTCCCATCAATTCCACAACGATGGAGGAGGTCACCGCGAGCGGAGCAGCTATTTTCAACCCAGAAAATAGTCCTGGCAGTGCTGAGGGCAGCAGGCATTTGATATATCGTGCAGTCACTGACGCTCCACAGGAACGCATCAGTTCCAGGTGCTCTGGTGCTGCACTTTTCAATCCTTTTAGCGTATGGATGATGATCGGGAAGAAAGTGACATACGCCGCCATAACCATTCGCGCCCATTCTGCGTTGTGGATGATGCCGTACACAATTGGTGCGAGACCAATAACCGGAACCATCTGTGAGGAGACGACATATGGCGATAACGTGCGCTCCAGCCAGACAGCCGCGCTCATGAGCAGTGCCAAACCCAGACCCAGCAACGTTCCCCCTGCAAAACCAATGGCTGCATTGCCAAACGTGACAGCCCCCTGCTCTGCGAGCGTACCCGAATACCGAAACAAGGCTGCAAGGACTTCGTGCAGATAAGGAAGGCGAGACGCCGCCTGCTGGGGTGACAAGAACAGTTGGAGTATCCAGGCGATTCCTTCCCACAGCACCAATATGGCCATAATCCAGATGACGACCCAGGATCGATATCCCGGTTTAAAGAACCGCAGAGACATGAGATTCATCACGCTCCTCGTAGAAGCAGTTGCGAATGGTCGTGATCATGTGGTAGAAGGCTTCCGTTTCTCTCAGTTCACTATGACGTTCGGAAGTCAGATTGACGGAATGAATGGAATGTACTTGCCCCGGATGTGCCGAGAGCACGATAATCCGGTCGGACAGAAATACCGCTTCTGGGATGCTGTGTGTGACAAAGAGGAAGGTCTTGCCTGTTGAGCGCTTGATCTCAAGCAGCTCCAATTGAAGTTTTTCTTTCGTGAATTCGTCCAAGGCGGAAAAGGGTTCATCCATGAGCAGCAATGGTGGATCAAGTGCAAGTGCACGTGCAATGGACACCCGTTGCTGCATCCCGCCACTGAGCTGCCATGGATAATGGTCTGCGAAGCGGGTTAACCCTACCATTTCAAGCAGTTCACCGCTAATGCGGCGGCGCTCCTTCCGGCGCGTACCGAGCAGCTCCAAGGGCAATTCCACATTGTGACGAACGGTGCGCCAATCGAACAGGGCTGGTGTCTGGAAAACGATGCCGAACTGTCGCTGTAGACGAGCACGTTCAGGTTCCTGACCTGCAATGCGTACGGTGCCTGACGTGGGCTGAAGCAGATCACCTACCAGCCGGAGCAAGGTCGACTTGCCACAGCCGGAAGGGCCCAGCAGAGAGACAAACTCATTGGAATGGATCTGGAATGTAACATCCGACAAGGCAGTCACTTGTTGTGTACCTGTACCAAAAACAACGGACACATGATCTACATCAATATGGCAGGCTTCGGGGACTGTCGCTGAGGATATGGAGGACATGGGCATTCTCCTTTGTGGGAAGTTGTTTTCATTGCACACCAAGGCTGAATGGGAGGTTTATATACACAAACGTAACAGGTTTTGCTTGTTAGATAATACTATATCGCTTTGGGCGGGGATTACATTATACAGTGTGTTTTGAGTATGGGCCTGTTCATGTTACACAATGTAAAATGAGACGGATTCTCAGATACATACATGTGAGTTTTCTTCGTAGATAGCTAACATTCATTTCACCTAACAACAAGCGCACGATCATTTGTATTTATTGATTAAATATTCGGAAAATATGACATATCCCCTCGTATTCTTGTTCGTTTTCTTGTATAAAGATTGAATAGACAGGTTGGATTCCTTTGTCACATATCACTTTGAAAACCACATATATATAGGTCTATCCAAAGATCAGTAGAACGAAGCTTTCAAATCCAGAAATCGGGGTGGTCATGATGTTTGATTGGCTGGGATGGAGAAAAGGATTGCCGCTCTGGCGATCGTATCGGTTGAACGCACATATGAAGGAAGATGTAGAACAGATTTTTGAGGGGATTGCCGAAACGAGACGACAGCTTATGATGGACTGGGCAGATGAACAATGGAATCACCTGGACCGTTTGCTCCAACAGATACAGTCGGTCCAATTACAGGATGTATTACAAGGTTCACAGCAACGAAGCAAACTAGATACATGGTTTCAATCCAGTTATATTCGAGCCGTAGACAGTACGGAGCTATTCATGCTGAACGAACAGAATCAGGTGGTATTTTCTACATATAAGAAACATATTGGACAGATCTATGAAGATTACGAAGCTTTAATTGGACCAGGATTGAAATACTCCAGAGCAGATCGTCATGGCAAAAAATGCTTGTATGGTCCATATTCTGATCCACTGACGTTGGATATTGGTCCACGCTCGTCCGCCTTTCACGATGATGTCACCTTGCTGTTTATCTCCCCAATCCTGCAGGAAGGTCGCTATGTCGGTTCATTATGCAGCCGTGTACCCGGGGATGTACTGGGTGACCTGATCCAACGAGAATCAGGTCATATCTATCCTGATTCCGGTGACAATTACCTCTTTATGGCCGAGTCGATATTACGGCCTCATCTGCAACCCGGCACCGCCTTATCCCGAAGCCGCTTTGAAGACCGTACCTTTACGCATGGGGAAAACCTCAAAGATGGCGTCACCACCGAGTGGGGCATCGTTTCCGTTAAAGAGCATACCGAGCTGGAACTCATGTTCACCGATCCATCGACCGGAGAACTACACCCCGGAGTAGCAAACACCATTCAGAATGGTTCCAATCTGTTCGTAGCCTTTCCCGGATACTCGGATTACCGACATATTTCTGTGATCGGCAAAGGCATCACCTTCCAGCTGCCACACTGTCCTGATCGCTGGGGCATGATGTGTGAAGGGGATCTGGAGGAAGTGTATCGGATACGAAGCATCGGCTGGCGCCAGTTCAAGCAGCACAGTCTCTTCACGCTTTTGTCAGGCATTGCAGGAGCAGCTCTTGTCTATGCCTTCACTGGTAGTGGTTGGAGCGCGGCAGCAATGGCAGCCTTTAATGTGTTATTTGGATTCTTCACTGCATTACAGCTGCATCGTAGCCAATATCGGCGGGTTCATGAGGACTTGCGCCGCATCAGCCGATTTATTCGAATTAACGCGGAAGGCAGGGGTGATCTGACCCAGCGTCTGGACACGTCTGCTTTTGCCCAAGATGAATCAGGTGAGCTGGCGAAGTGGATCAACAACATGATTGATTCTCTGGAAGGCATTATGCTGAAGGTACAACTTGCTACGGTAGACGTTATGGACAACCAGTATCAGATGCGAACTTCAACAGAGACAACCCAAGGTACGACTGAGCGTGTGAACTACAAGCTTGGTTCGATGATTCAGGCCATTCGCACCCAACTGGAAGATCTCGACCAGGCCAAGATTGCTGCCGATCACATGCGCTTAACGCTGCAACAACTGGAGACTTCTGCAACTAAACAGATCGGCGTAGCCCAGCAGGAAGTGGAACGAATCGGCGATAAAATGACCCAAATCTCGGGAGCGGTATCCGATACCAACCGTACCATCCTGTCCTTCATGGATACGATGAAAGAGATTTACCGCGCACTGGCTGTTATTGATGAAATTTCAGCTCAGACCAACCTGCTGGCTCTGAATGCTACCATTGAAGCTGCACGTGTGGGCGAACATGGCCAAGGCTTCTCGGTTGTGGCAGGGGAAATCCGCAAGCTGGCCGAATTATCCCGTTCTTCTACGGAAAATATCCATCAGATTCTGGACCGAATCTCAACGGCAGCAGGAGCGGCATCTCAATTAATCACAGAGGGAGATCAGGTGCTGGCTGAGGGAACAACACTGGTTCAGGCCGCTTCGCAACTTCTGCAAAATGCTACCGCTGAAGAACCTGAGCGCACACAAGTCGTGGATCAAGTGGTCATGCTGATGGAGAATATTGCTGCGATCAGCCATCAAAATCGGGCGACTTCTGCTGAGGTAGAAGCAGAGATGATGGAGCTGATCCGTGATATGTTGCAGGTTCAGCATTCTTCGCATAACGTGGAAGCCATTACGGTCTTTCTGCAACAACTCGTGGGACAATTCCATCTGAACCACCCCGCCAAAAATGCTATCATCTGACGTCATCGTTGACGCGGATTGGAGAAATAGCTAAAATTTGATGCAACTGTTCCTTTTGAAATTGTCGTATCATTTTTAATAGAAGATTTCCAATCTGAACCGATGAAAGGGTGGTCTGCATGGAACTGCTTCAGGATTCATTTGGCCGGATACATGACTACATCCGTATTTCTGTTACGGACCGCTGTAATTTACGCTGTGTGTACTGCATGCCCGCAGAGGGTATGGAGTTTGCTCCACATGATGAGATTATGAGCTACGAAGAAATAGCACAGGTGCTGAAGGTACTTGCGCCGATGGGCATGCGCAAAGTCCGCCTAACCGGGGGCGAACCGTTGGTACGCAAGGATCTGCACAAGCTCGTCAGCATGATCTCGGCAATTGACGGGATTGACGATATTGCCCTGACTACCAACGCTCTTCTGCTGGACAAACAAGCTCAGGCGTTGAAAGATGCTGGGTTGAACCGGATTAACATCAGTCTGGATTCACTGCGCGCTGATCGCTTCTCCATGATTACCCGCGGCGGAGATGTGAACAAGGTACTGAAAGGCATTGAAGCTGCAACAGCCGCTGGCCTTGCTCCGATCAAGCTGAATGTTGTGCTGATGAAGGGTATCAACGATGATGAGATCAAAGATTTTATTGCAATGACGATTGATCAACCTCTTCATGTGCGTTTCATTGAATATATGCCGATTGGACAGGCTTCAGATTCATGGCGCAAATCTTATTTGCCGCTGGAAGCCGTGACAGATGTATGCGCTGAAGCAGGCTGGACGGTAGAAAATACAACAGGCCCTGCGGGTAATGGCCCATCACGCAATATGAAAATTGTGGGCTCCGAAGGCACATTCGGATTGATTCATCCCGTGAGCGATCATTTCTGTGACAATTGCAACCGACTTCGGTTGACCGCTGACGGACATATCAAAGCCTGCCTCTACTGGTCAGATGAGTATAATGTTCGCCGCTTCGTGGATGATCCGAATGCCATGGCGGCGCTTTTCCTTAAAGCGCTGGGTACGAAACCGAAGAATCATGAGATGGCTCTGGCTTTGGAACAAAAAATGCAATCTCATACACCGACGGTACGCCGCATGTCCCAGATTGGCGGATAACAAAGCAGACGAGAACTTGATTGTTCTCGCCTGCTTTTTTGTCATGTTTTCATAAATTTCTGAAAAAAATCAATCCCCCTGTTTCATTTGTTAAAAATTTAATTAATATATCTTATTGCCCTTATCAGGCCTTCAAGATTAACCTCATTCTGACGATGTATACAATACATCTAGATGATACACATACATTATAGGAGCTGAACCTTATTGAACATCGTTGAAGCACTCGTTGCGGCAAGTCCATATTTTAAAATTATGCTGAAAGAACACGATATCATGATTGCAGTAACCGACACGGAGAAGTTCTGGTATTATGTTCCTAGCAATGAACTCGATCTGGGCATCAAGGCAGGAGACCCCGTTTCCCTCGATGACCCTACACTCCGCCGGGCACTTATACATGGGGAAACTTCAGCGAACCGTATTGATGCAAAATTCTATGGTACATCAATCAACTCGGCGGCCACCCCACTTCGGGATGAACAAGGAAATATCGTAGGCACACTTGCCATTGGTTTCTCTCTTCAGAATGAGGAAAAACTGGAGTACTTCACTGAATTGATCGGCGGTATCAGCGGAAAATTAACAGATATGGTGCAGACGGTAGCTGCTCAATCCGAGCAATTAACGGCCTCTTCCACGCAGATTTTGGATAATACCCGCATGGCTGTGCAGAATTCAGGCGAAGTTAACAAGGTCGCTGCATTCATCCGCGAAATCTCAGAACAGACTAATCTGCTGGGCCTGAATGCGGCTATCGAAGCCGCCCGAGCAGGCGAAGCAGGTGCCGGATTCAGCGTTGTTGCATCTGAAGTGCGTAAACTTTCTACAGGTACCAAAGAAGCTACGGTGAATATCGAACGTTCCTTGAAGGATGTTCAGCATTCCATTCAGCAGATGGAGCAGGAGATCACATCCATCTCGCAGTCTAGCAGTCAACAGGCTGTGATGGTAACCGAGTTCAGCGAGGTCATTGATCAGTTGAACAGCGTAAGCCGTGATCTGAAAGTGTTTATTGAATCCATGCTGCTGAAGGCAGAATAAATTCGATACGATGACCTTCACTCAAATGATTAACCATGTATAAAAGACGCTACACCGAAGCGGTATCGAGCACTACAGTTTCATCTCAATAACTAGATCACCAGGCTATGCTGATCAACAAATTCAGCATCCACATTGAACTCCCCGTGCGATTAACATCACGGGGAGTTTCTTTATTTTAAGATGAGCCACATCACGGTCCATCTATGCATAGATGAGCTTCCACAGCATCATAACCGCCAGCCCAACCATGACTACAGCGGACAACCGATTAAACACCAGACTGATGCGTCCAGTTCGATCCGTTCTGCCAATCACCCTGCCTGCGCCTGCAAGTCCCAAGAACCATACCCAAGATACTGCCGCGGCTGTCAGGGCAAAATACATGCGCTCCACCCCTTCATACTGAAGTGAACTGGTGCCAATCACGGCAACCGTGTCCAGCAAAGCATGGGGATTGAGTAAAGATACTGATGCGGCGAACGCAATCTGTCGCCCTGCTGACAATACCGTCTGCGAACCTTCCGCAGATTCGGACGACCTCCAGATACTCCAAGCCATATACAGCAAAAACAAACTTCCTGCGCCATACAACACATTCGCCAGTACTGGCCATTGCAGCAAAATGAGCGACACCCCTCCAACAGCTGCCCCGATCAACAACGTATCACTGACCCCTGCCGTTATTACAGCAGGCAGGGCATGTACATAACGCCTCTGGCTCATGCCTTGGTTGAAAATAAATACATTCTGCACACCCAGTGGCAAAATCAGCCCAAATGCCAGAATCACCGCATGAATAAAAACCTCCATCGTTCTTCCCCCTTATCTCTGTCCTCCATATTAGGGCAGATGATAACTGACGTAACCAACCACTTGGATGGCATCAAACCCAACCAAATGTTATAGTTAAAAATAAAAATTTACACGTTAACGGAGAGGGCAGAAATAACCTGAAGAAGCGAAGCTAAAAGCTTTCTGAAAGAAAGCTGCATCGGAAGCATACGCCTCGCCTTTATCCCCAGATTTTCACCTTTATAAGAGCAATTTTAAAATCTGGGGATAACAGCGATCGGAAGGTCGTTCTGCCATCGAAGTACCAAGTGTAAATTTAAACAGAGGTGATTCTGCCAGTTATGGAACGTTCTGATTCTCGGCTAAGCATGGGGTGGAAGCCGAACCCTTCTCTCGACTTGCCCTTGTATCGCCAGATTGAAGCCTATGTCCGGCAGAAAATCACAACGGGCGAATGGTCAGCAGGCTACCGTCTCCCCTCACAGCGAATATGGGCTGAGTCCATGGGGGTGAACCGCAGTACATTGGTCACTGCCCTTGATAATCTGGGCGCCGCTGGTCTGATTGAGGGCAGACATGGCGGAGGAACCTATATTTCCGGCTCCGGTTGGCATGGTATGGCTCATGGAACCATGCCCAACTGGAACGAAGCCATCGAGGAGGGTTGGTATTATCCCAACCTGCCCGAGATCCAACAGATTAATCAGGCTGAATTCTGGCCTAGCATCATACGTCTTGGTACAGGGGAGCTTGCCCCGGAACTGATGCCTCAGGATGCTTTTAACGACATTCTGTACTCCCTGTCCCAGCGTTCTCGTACACTCAACTACCTGGAACCTCAGGGAAGCCTGGAGCTTCGTGTGGCTTTATCCGCCCATTTGCAGACGACTGGCATTCAGGCCTCTCCAGATTCCATACTGATCGTATCCGGCTCACTTCAGGCGCTACACTTGATTTCGGTCGGACTGCTCCCTCGCGGCTCAGCAGTTCTGCTGGAAAAACCATCGTACCTGTATTCCATTCACGCCTTTCAATCGGCAGGGTTGAAAATGAGTGGTATCCCAATGGATGACGAAGGATTGCATATTGCACGTCTGGAGGACGCGGCGCAGCATGTCAAAGATCATGACCACATCTCGCTTCTCTATACGATCCCGAGCTTTCACAATCCCACTGGCTCTGTGATGAGTGATCACCGCCGGGAAGAACTGATGACCACCGCTCGAACACTAGGCATCTCCATACTGGAGGATGCCGCCTATAGTGATCTTTGGCTGGAAACTCCTCCTCCGCCATCGCTGAAGGCGCGTGACCAGGAAGGACGGGTGCTGCATATGGGCACCTTGTCGAAGGCAGTCAGTCCCGGCTTGCGCCTCGGATGGCTAGTCGGGCCAGAGCCGGTCATACGCCGGCTCGCAGATATCAAGATGCAGACTGATTATGGTACCAGTTCGCTTGCCCAAGAAGCCGCTGCCCTGTGGTTCGCCGAAGGGCATCATGCAGAACATATGGAGTGCCTTCGCCCTGAGCTACGCAGACGCAGAGACTTCATGCTGAATCTGTTGCAACGTCACTTTCACGGCATGGCGAAATGGAAAATACCCGCTGGCGGCTTTTACATCTGGCTGCAATTCACTGTATCCCCTCTCTCTATCCGCCAATTGTTCCATACCTGTCTGGAACAGGATGTGCTTATCCACCCGGGCTATCTGTATGACCGACTGGACGCGAGTCACATTCGGCTGTCTTACGCTTATGCTTCCCCCGATGAGATGGAACATGGGTTAAAATGCCTCGCAAAGGCCGTCCACAGACTTATAGACTCTGGCTCCTGACTTCAAATGCTGGTTCCTGATTCACAACCAAAAAAAGCCTTGACCGAAAAGGACGATGTCCTTCAGATCAAGGCTTTTTACGTTAGTTTTTGTAAGTCTGGTCGAATACCCAAAGCAGATCGATACCAGCAGCGCTTCGGGATTTCATCGTATCATCCTGCTATTCGCTACCCTTTGACAGCACCCTCCGCAATGCCCTCCATGATGAACTTCTGGAAGAACGCATAGATCAGGATAACCGGGATCGCAGTCAGTACCAGGGAGGACAGAATCAACGGCCATTCCTTGTTATATTCACCAAACAACATGTTTGTGGACAGAATCAGTGTATACCGATTCACATCGGTCAGCATGAGCAGCGGCAACAAGAAGTCATTCCAGATCCACAGGAAGTCCAGAATCGCGATGGTGACTGTGATCGGAAGCAAGAGCGGAAAGATAATCTGGAAAAAAGTCTGGAACTCATTACATCCGTCAATCTGAGCCGATTCCTCCAATTCACGCGGAATGGACTTCACAAACCCGTGATAGAGGAAGATTGCCATGTTCACACCAAGCCCGATATAGATCAGGGCCAATCCGTACGTGCTTCCCTGTACACCCATGCCTTTGGCTACCCGTGTCAGCGGAATCATGATCGAGTGGAACGGTACCAGCATGGAAGCAACAAACAGGAAGAAGATCAGGTTGCTCAAACGGCCTGAGGTACGTGACAGCTTGTATCCCGCAAGTGAGGCACAGAAGACAATTCCCCCGATTCCCAGAAAGGATACAATGGCCGAGTTCATCGAACTGCCCAACAGATTGATTTTGTTAAACGCGTCCGTATAATTCTCCCAGTGAAGCGTTGTCGGCAGCGCGATAAAAGATTGGAACATCTCACCTTGCGTTTTGAAAGAGTTCACCACCGCCATGTAGATCGGCAGCATGGCGACGAGAGAGCCCAGAATCAGCAGCAGTCGAATCAGATAACTGTTCAGTCGTTGCATCCTCATGCTTCCACCTCTTTCTTCTTCATGACGGTGATCTGGATGAGTGTAAAGATGAGTACGATGATGAACAGCACAACCGATTTGGCACTTGCATAGCCGTATCTGAAGTTATTGGAGAACGCTTCTTCATAGATGTTCATCGTGATAACCTGCGTGGCCCGGCCCGGTCCACCACCAGTCAGTCCATACACCACTTCAAACACTTTAAATGCTCCGTTCAGCGTCAGGAAGAAACAGATGGTCACGGCATGAGTAATCATCGGCAACACCACATTGCGCAGCACCTGGAATGCGTTGGCCCCATCAATAACAGCCGCTTCCTTGAGACTTTTCGGCACACCCTGGAGAGCGGCCAAATAGATGATCATCATATACCCCACACCGTTCCAGAGCGATACGATCAGAATGGAGTAAAATGAAAACTTCGGATCTCCCAGCCATTGCTGGTCCAGGAACGAAATGGCCAGTTTCTGTGCGAGCTGTGGCAGCACCTGAGAGAAGATGAAGGTCCACATGAAGGCACTAATGATCGTACTGATCATGTTAGGCATGAAGAACAGGGTCCGGAATAGCCCTTTGCTGCGCGTCCGTGATTCAATCAACACGGCGAGCAGCAAGGCAATTCCATTTTGCAGAATCAGCATAAATATTACATATTTCATCGTGAACCACAGGGAGTTCAGGAAGTCGGGATCTTCTTTGAACAATTCCACAAAGTTGCCCAGACCGATAAAGCTGTAATCCCGGTTAAGCCCGTTCCAATCCGTCAGACTATAGAACATGCCACTAAACGTGGGATACAGCAGGAAAATCGCATAGATGACAAAGGCAGGCGCAGTGAACGCGAGCAGTGACAGATACTTCTTGAACACATTCGTAGCCATAGGTTCTCCCCCTTTTCACTCGAAGCGGATAATCGATTGTAAACGGGGGAACGAAGAACGTTCTGCCAGCCGTTTCATCTGCTTGGAGATTGCGACGAAATAAAGTACCACTAATTTGTTGGCAAACCCCCTCCCAAAACCGTGGAGATTTGCCAACAAAAGCGGGTACTACATGCCTCGCAGCTCCTTACTTGTTGACTTTGTTGTAGGATTTCCACGCTTTGTCGAGCGCATCGATAACCTGCTGTTGATTTAATTGCCCGGAGTAGTAGCCTTGTAACGCTTTGCCTGATTCATCTTTAACTGCTTGAGGGATGGAAGGGTCCTGATAGGCTTTACCTTCGTTCACATATTTAAGGGCATCGTCTACCCAAGGAAAGCTCTTGAAGTCATGGATCTTGGCAACCGGATTGAATTTGAGTGCTTCATAGAATGCACTTGAATCCTTGTCATCGAGAATGTAGTTCACGAAGTCGAGTGCAACCTCCTTGTTCTTGCTGGATGACGATACCGCCAGCGAAGTGGATGTGCTCAGATTGATTTTGGTATCATCCGGATTATCATTGATCGGCATCGGTGCCACACCGAAATTCAAGTCCGGATTCGATTTCAGAATCGTCTCGGCAAACCATGGCCCCTGAATCCACATCGCTGCGCTTCCTGAAGCAAAGGCAGCTGAACCATCATCTCCGCCGACTTCCAGCGCTTTATCTGTACCATTCGCATTGACCAGATCGAAGATATCGAACAAGGCTTTCATATCCGAGAAGGAGCCTTGATCCTGATTCATCTTATCCAAGAAGTCTTTGTGTTCCGATTGGGTCAAAGCTCCCACGGTGAGTGGCAGGAATAATTGCGGAATCCAGGATTCTTTGTAGGACAGTTCAAACGGTGTGATGTTGGCTGCTTTCAGTTTCTCCACGACTGCCTTCATTTCCGTTAACGTCGTTGGTACTTCCAGCCCTTGCTCTTTGAATATATCTTTATTGTACAGATAGCCCCATGATAACGTTTCCAATGGAACAGCTACGACTTTGCCCTCCGCATTCGTTACGGAAGGTTTCACCGAATCCAGTAATTTATCGACAAAAGGTTGATCCGACAGATCCTCCAGATAACCAGCTTTGCTAAACGGTGGAATCTCATTGACTGCATGCAGAGCGAACACATCCGGTGCATCATTGGAGGCGAGTCTTGTCTTCAGAATCTGAGGTGCATTGTCCGCTGGCGGCATCTCCAGTTGCACGTTCACCTCAATGTTTTTCTCTGCTTTCTCCTTGGCTTTGAACTGTTCTATATATTTATCGTAGTGTTCTTTCAGCCGAGGTTGTGCAACGAATACTTTGAGGGACACCGTGCTGCCTGATGCCGATTCTTCCTGCCCATTGTCCGTTCCTGCATTGGAACCGCAACCTGCGAGCAGAACACTGACCAGTACCGCACTTGCTACGCTTTTCCATACTTTCATCTCTTATGACCTCCCGGTGTGTGACTGGTTTGTCTTTCATAGGCTCATTATATATCAGAAAATGAAAGCGCTTCATTGGACAAAATTAGACTTGTGTATTGGATTATTTTAAACCTTAATCCTGCCGCAAATGCTCTCTCGAACAGCTCATTCCGTGCTACTGCCTGAATTGCCTGATGTACGAGTTTGTCCCTTCCGCATCTCCCCCGGTGAAACTCCGAAATGTTTCTTGAATACCCGATAGAAGTAGGACACATCCTCATACCCCGCCATCTCGGCAACATGTTTGAACGGAATCTGATCATCCATCACCCATTCCTTCGCTCGTGTCATGCGTAACTGGACGACATAATCGGTCACATTCACCTCATACTCTTTCTTGAAGACTTTGCTGAGATATTCCTTGCTGACAAAAAAGATCTGGGCGAGCTGCTCCAGCGTAATCATCTCCATACAGTGCTGCTCCATGTATTGCTTCACTTCCTCTAGGTTCAGCTTGTTCTTGAATTTGCGCTGCGCAATGAGTTGCTCCAGAGCCTGGTAGTATGGGGCGGATATCCAGGCAATTGTGGATTCTATGGAAGCCAGCGCTGTTGAAGGGGGTAACACCGTTGCTTCGCCCCGCTCGTACAATCCATTGGAGACACAGAGTTCATCCAGCAAAGCCTGTAGTTCATAGGCCACTCGTCCAAGCTGCCGGGGTCTGTTAATCTCGCTGCGTTCCAGCTTCTGCTGCAGTTGCTGGAACCATTCCCGCAGACTTTGAATGTTCAGGTCGTTAAACCGCAAACGAGCCTGCTGTTGAAACAAAGAAAAATCACCAGCAAAGGAAGGCGGATACGCTTCCCATGATTCCGGCGCAGATTGAACCTTTTCCAATTCTTTGGCACATTTGGCTAGTACACCATTCAGTTCATCCGGATTCACCGGTTTGAGCAGATAATCCGCAGCACGATGGCGGATCGCATGTTTGGCATAATTGAAGTCATCATACCCGCTCACCACGATCACCTTGATCTGTGGGTATTGCCCGCTTAGCGTCTGTAGCAGCTCCACACCGTCTGTGCCGGGCATGCGCATGTCCGTAATGATAATGTGAGGCTGATGCTGCTTGACCAGTTGTATGGCCTGTTCACCATCCTCTGCTTCACCTGCAACCGTCATTCCGAGTTCACTCCAATTCCCCAGGTTGCGCAAAATATCCCGGTTCCACGGTTCATCATCCACCAGCAGTACTCTGTACAGTTCCTTGTTCACAAGGCTTCGCCTCCTGTATTGCAGGGAATTCGTACTGTAACACTCGTCCCCTGTCCGTATTCACTTTCCATGCTCATCCCGTATTCAGGTCCAAAATGCATTACCATTCGTGAGGCTGCATTAACCAGTCCAATACTCGTTCCTGAACTCCATACCCGATCAGCCTCCCAGGTAAGTCGCTCCAGCCTGGACTGCATCTCCGCTAGTTTCTCAGCATCCATACCCACACCGTTATCACGAATTCGAATCGTTACCTCTTTAGGTTCACAGACGACTTCAATGCCCAGCTTCCACTCACCCGGTTTCTTCTCCAGACCATGCAAAAATGCATTCTCCACAATGGGTTGCAAAGACAACTTGGGAATATAACACTCCCGAAGTTCTCCGGTAATCTCCAGTGTATATTCAAGCTTGCCGCCAAAACGCTGCTTCTGAATGAGCATATAATGTTCCAACTGATCGAGTTCAGACTGTAAAGGGACAAGTCCATCCGGCGCTCGCACAATATAACGAAACATCTCACTCAAGGCTCGAATGACCTTGTAACTGTCAGCAGGTTTTTGCGAATAGACCATACCGCCAATCATCTGCAACGTATTTTGCAGGAAATGCGGATGGATCTGGGATTGCAGTGCTTTGAGCTCCGCCGTCTGTTTCTCCAGATTCATCAGGTAGT
This sequence comes from Paenibacillus sp. UASWS1643, assembly GCF_008693195.1. Taxonomy (NCBI): domain Bacteria; kingdom Bacillati; phylum Bacillota; class Bacilli; order Caryophanales; family Paenibacillaceae; genus Paenibacillus; species Paenibacillus sp. UASWS1643. Next base: position 135,079 of record NZ_VXKZ01000110.1, on the reverse strand, counting down.
TGTCCCGAATGTGTTCACGGATACGGTTTGACATGCCATGCAGATTTTTCTCCAACAGACCAATTTCATCTACACGGCCGCTTCGTACCACTTCTCTGTCCTTAATCAACTGAATACCCTTCATGGAATTGGCCAGTCGGACGATGGGCTTTGATGTGCGCCAGGCCACGAGCGCAGCTATTCCCACAGAAATGACGGTTGCCAGGCCACCTACAACCAGTCCGTATTTCATCGTTTCCAAGGCACTCTCGTTAATCACATGGGCAGGTACAATCTTGATCACACGCAGTCCTGACGGTTCGATGGAATGATAGAATACGTATTCCTTGGCTGTACGGATGAAACCGGAACTTTCTTTGGTGCCTGCCAATCTCTCCAATGCTTCAGCGGACGGCTGGATGTCTTGATTCGGCTGATAGACCGGGCTGCCCGCACTGTCGGCGATGTATACTGCATAATCCCCCCTGCTATCCAACAGCTCCAAGGTCTGATTGAACTCAGCCCACTTGACCTCCAGACTGATGGCGCCGATCTGTGCCTGATCCTCGAAGCGATTCATGCTGCGGGTCATGTGAAACTTTTGCGGATCGTCCGGATCATTGATAATTGTAAAATCTTTATGTTGTGCAAAAAGCTCATGATATCCTTCCGGTATTTCCGATACCGCTTTGATGCGGGAATCCATGGAGTTGAAGGTGAACAGGGTGTCCAGTTCCTTCAGATACAGTTCAACGCCAAATACATAATTGCCAGCGGAATAATATACACTGTTCAGCATATTGAACATGGCCTTCTGTTCGTCAAATCGGCTGGCTGCCGGCGCTTCCTGGTTTAACGCCAGATACTGATGCAATTCGTCACTGATCTGAATCGAATAGATAATATTGTTCATGCGAGCGAACTGTTCACCCAGATAGATGGAGGCCCAGTTCATATTGGCGCGGTTGGTCTCCATAATCTCCTCTTCCATGGAAGAGCGGGTATTCTCGGCAGCCATAGCGGTCATGGCAATGACGGGCAGAACAGCCAGCAGCGTCATGGTAAGAATCAATTTATTGCGAATGCTGCGTTTGAAAGGATCTATCAGCTTCCGATAACATTCGGTAAACACAGCGCATCCACTCCTGAGCTAAAATAGACAAACGCCCCAGCATGGAAGCCGAGGGCGCTTTGGTCTTTATATTCGTTTTGGTAATTATTATTTCCTATTATTGTTCGATAATCCGTACGCCCCATGGCTCCAGTTCGATCTTCTCTCCCGCAGCAATCGGGGTTCCTGCCAGAAGTTCAGTCCCTTCTCCATAAGCATTCACGAAGGATGCTGCCTCATCCGCATAATTCAAATAGTAGCGAATCGTGTTCCCCTGATCGTTCACACCTGTCTTCACAATGATAGGAAAAGCCAGTTCCTGATCCGCTCCCCAAACTCCTGCTTCTTTCATAACACGCTCCAACACCTTACGGATCACCGCAGAACTGGTATAACATCCGACATAGGTTGCTTTGCCTTTTCCATAGGCATTCTGGGTAATTGCCGCATATTCACCCCAATGTGGATGATCATACCAAGCGAGTACTTCAGCCGTTGTTGGTGTAATTAGTTCCATCCAGGTGTGAACCTGGTTTTGCTCCTCACCAACTCCATATGGATCATCCCGCAGCGAAACATGTTTTGGCTCTACAAAAAGGTTATAGCTGATCCCGCATGCCTCACTGATCAGGCCGGGCTGGCGGGTAGAGCGTACCTTGATATGCTCATTTGCAAATCCGCTTTTGAACGAGTAGACGATATGTCCGCCATCCTGTACGAATTGATTTAATTTTTCCAGCAATGCATCCGAAGCAGCATACAGAGCAGGTACAACGAGCACGTCATACTCCGCATAACTCTCAACCGATGGGTTGATGAGGTCACAGCCAACGTTCATTTTATACAATTCATCGTACATCCAGCGCACCACGTCATTGTAGTTCTTGTCGCTGGTGAAGTTAAAACCAAACCACTTGATTGATGTCAGGGCCTCATTGCTGAACAGCACCGCCACCCGATTTTTTTTCTTCAGATTAACGAGTTTAGGACTCAGTCTTGCAAAATCCCTGCCGATGCTTTTCGCTTCGTTGTACACCGGATTCGGTTCGAAATCATGACTGAGCAATCCTTTCCAATACGTCTCAAACGAATTGTGCAACGAATGCCAGTGCCAGTAAGCGACCATGTTCGCCCCTGATGCCAGATGACTGAATGCCTGCAAACGCAGCTGTCCTGGATAGGGAACCCAATGCCAGAACGCCTGCGCTTCGGTCTCCAGCACCAGATAGTTCGATTGTTTGGTGGAACGCGCCACATCCCCGCCGAATGAAATTTCAATGCCGGTCAGATCATCCTGGGAAGGATGGTAGATGTCCACACTGGTGATGTCAAAAGGTTTCGATGCGGCAAAATGGTCCACATCCCCTTGAATACCGTACGAATACCCACGCCAGTCAAAGTCAAAATTCTGGGTAACAAACTGTCCTTCCTGTTTGTATTCATTCACGATCCCCACTTGCCAAGCCAAAAAGTTGGTTACCAGCTGCCGCTGGAACTTGGCAAATTCAGCACCAAGACTGCCGTTAATCGTTCCTACCACAGACGGGAAGTCCTCCCAGCTATTGATCCGATTGCTCCAGTAGTCGAGGCCAAATTCCTTATTAAGCTCATCCAGGGAGCTGAACTTGTTCCGCATATATTTGACGAATTGCAGTTGTACGTTATCTCCTGCCGTATTGTAATGCTTCGTCTCGTTATCTGTCTGATAACCGATGACCGCCGGATGTGTGCTTACCCGAGAGATCAGCTTGCGGATGATCCGCTCGGCATAGAATAGATAGGTTGGATGGGTAATGTCCATAATCTGTCTTGCACCATATTTGCCAGGTCCCTGTGAGGTGGTAGCCAGCACGTCCGGATGTTCCTTAACCATCCACGTTGGAACAGCATACGTTGGTGTTCCTACGATAACCTGAATCCCCGCCTCATGCATGGCATCCAGCACACGATCTACGGAAGAGAAGTCAAATACGCCATTCTGCGGTTCATGGGTACTCCAGGTTGATTCTGCAATGCGGACCACGTTGATCCCTGCATCCTTCATCATCTGAATGTCCTTGTCCAATCTTTCGTAAGGCATATATTCATCATAGTAAGCTACGCCATATAATAATTTCTCCATGATTTAATCTCCTTTTTAGGTGGAAAATATAATGATCTTGACGTGTGCAAGAGTTGACATATTCCAATCCATAATGGTAGCGTTTACATTATTACCGGTTGAAGAACTTGGGTTGTTCAGCAACCACTTGAAACGCTGATGCGTTCCTTGGATTATCCATGCTTGCGTTAAACTGATTATAATGAAGTATACTACGGGTGCCGATTGTATAAGGCAAGTTGTTTTTACCCTTTTCCGAGGTGAATATGATGGATATGCGATCACAGCTCCGAGAAATGCCTCACCATACGCTGGCCCACTGGCTGCCTATTATCGACTGTAACATCAAATTCTATGGTGCGCACAGCCAACAAGTACCCTATGGATGGGCGATGCCGGAGGAATCACATCCGGGCTTTGAGATTATGTTGATCATCGAAGGTACGCAGGAGAGTGTGATTCATGGTTATACCTATACCGTGGAGGAAGGTTCCATTCTTCTCATTCCTCCCGGGTTCAAACATACGAATCAATGTGTATCCACAGAAGGCATGACTTATTTTAGCGCTCACTTTAATATGGATGATCCAGTCTTCACCCTGAAGCTGATGTCACAGCATAGCCAAATCTACGCAGCAGGTACGGCTGATAATAAGAAGATGCGCGTTGTGCTGGAGAGTTGGATGGGGATGATTAACGTATCTGAGGCCTATACGTCCACTGATAAAATGATCATGCAGGCCCGCATGTTTGAACTGTTCGCCCTGTTGTCCCAAGCCGCTGACAATGAGCCGGAGGCCACCACTTCCGTTGCTGTTTCACATGCACCAGCTCCAACAGCCATGCATTATGCGGGAGCTATAGCGGAGGCAATCAAGCAGGCATTCCATGCCCAGCTTCGAACCAAGGAAAGCAGTGTATCCACGGTCAAAGTAGAGCAGATTATATCCTCGTTTGGCATCAGCCCGGGATATGGTCTACAGGTCTTTCGCAAGGTGTACGGGCGATCGCCCAGGGCTTACCTGTCCAGCTTGAAGTTGCAGGAGGCCAAAGTGCTGATTGAACAGCCAGAGCTGTCGCTCGGGGAAATTGCGTGGAAGCTCGGCTACACCCATCTGTCCCATTTCAGCAGACAATTCAAACGTTGGACAGGCCAAAGCCCGCTTCAATATCGCAATCATCATGCAGATGCATCAGGTGATCCTGTATCCTACAGATCGGAATCGAGTCCAGAATCTTGATTACGGATACGCTCGTACTCTTCCGGCGTGTTCATATTACTCATTTGCATTGCTACTTGATGAACGCCCACTCTCTCAAGCTCTTCCGTTTCGACATAGAGGCAACCGATCTCTTCAAGCCATCCCATAACTCGAAGATGATCTTGGTTCAGACGCTGCTCCAGGTCAGGGAGCACTCGTTTGTGATAAGCCCCTGCAAGAGGGTGGACATGTCCATCCACGCGTGGAACGATAGCAGCATAAGAGTTATGTGATTCGACTAGTTTTTTTATTCCATCAAAGAAAGACGTTTGCAGGAGCGGCATATCGCAGGCGCATACCAGATTCCAGTCTGTATCGGAAGCTTCCAGCGCCACGTGAAGACCGGCGAGTGGCCCCTTCCCCGGATAGTGATCCTGAACGCAGTAGAAGCCCATTGCACCGTAGGTTGTCACATTGGGTCCGGCAGCCACGATGATACGGGATACGGCGGGTCTCATGGCCTTCGTGATATGTTGCAGTACAAGGGAACCATTTAGTTCCAGCATGGCCTTGTTGGTCCCCATGCGGCTGGATAAACCTCCTGCCAATATGATGCCTGTCCATTCCCTCGTGTTCATGTTGTTATCCTCCTTCAGATCACGATATGTGTTTGACTGCATCAATTTCAAAACGTTCACTATGCATTGAATCCCCTTTCAACAAATGATACATTGAACAATATGCATTTGAAAGGAATGGCTTAATTGGACAGACCTGCACCCTCAAGAGGCAATCCCTCATTGGTTTCTCTGAAACTATATAACTTTTTCATATATGGAGCCATCTCGGTCTTCGCCGGATTCCTGCAGCTTTACCTGCAAGAGATTGGTATGACCAAACTGGAGATTGGTAGTCTCATGGCGATTGGACCCTTTGTATCCTTGTTTGCCAACCCGTTCTGGGGTTTCTGGAGCGATAAATCTCGCAACATTCGCATCATTCTGATGATTATGATGGGAGGCACATTTGTGCTCGCCCAGGGTGTGTTCTATGCGCCCACTTATACATGGATCTATGTAGCCATGATTTTCTTTTATTTTTTTCAAAGTCCATTATTTGCTCAAACCAATAGCCTGATTCTCGGATATATCGATGGTACAAACCAAAAATTTGGGTCATTCCGGCTCTGGGGTTCACTCGGTTGGGCGCTGACTGCTGTCGCTGCCGGACCGCTCATTGACCGTTTTGGCATCGGCAGTGTATCCATTATATTTGCATGCATGATTGCCACAGCCTTTGTATTATCCGTATTTCTACCCAGACAACCAATCGCTTCGGATACACCCGTGGTTACTTTTCGGCGGTTTGGCAAAGTCATGTTCAATCCGTATTTTATGGCATTTATCGGCCTGGGTGTACTCGTATCAGTGCCTAATGCGATGAACAGTACTTTTATGTCACTATATATTGTAGAAATGGGTGGCGACAAACAAATGGTTGGCTGGGCCATCTTCACCTCATCCATTCTCGAAGTCGGCGTATTCCTGCTGCTCGACCGCTTGCTCAAACGCAAAATGAGCATGCTCCTGGCATCTCTCATTCTGATCAGTGTGCTGTTTGCACTTCGCTGGCAGCTCATGGCACTGGCTAACAACCCGCTGGAGATTGTATTCATTCAGTTGATGCACTCCATTACGTTTGGTGGGTACTTCTATGTGGGTACGCAACTGACTATGCTGTTTATCCCGAGACCTTATCGTTCTTCCGGTCAAGCGGTCTACACGATGGCCTGGGGCGGTCTCTCGGGCGTGATTGCCGGTCTGTTCGGTGGCTGGTTGTTCCAGAGCTTCGGTGCGGAAATCATGTATAGCATTGGTGTATTCTTCTCGCTCATTGGCGCTGTTGGATTCAGCATCATGTGGTTGTCGAACCGACGTAACGGCTATCAGCCGGTTGTATTGACGGAGATGGGTAATATGGATGAAGACAGATAATCTTTTGTTAGAAAGAGTTGAGAGATCGATTTACACAAGAGCACTACGATGACAGAATACCCTTCCGATCGCTGTTATCCCCGGATTTTTTTGATTCCCTTTTCAAAGGGTAAAATCCGGTGATAAAGGCTAACGCTCCGCTTCTTCAGGTTATTTCTGTCCTCTCCGTTATCGTGTAAATTAAGGTTCAAACATTCAAACAAAAGATTAAGCATAGGTGGAGTAAAGAGAAAGGCGTCTCCAGGGCAACAACCCCTGGAGACGCCTTTTACATTTATAAATTTAAGTCTACAAGTTAGGCTTATATCTCTAACTTGTAGCATTGATCCTACGCCTTGACTTTACCTTACGCCTTCGGCAGTTGGAACGAGCTTTTCAGGGATACGACCCGGTTAAATACCGGACGTCCTGGTTCGGAATGTTTCGGATCTACACTGAAGTAACCGTGACGGAAGAATTGGAATTTATCCTGAGCGTTCGCTTCCTTCATCTCTTGCTCCACATACCCATTGACAATCTCAAGAGAGTTCGGGTTCAGTTGATCCAGGAACGTTTTCTCCGGTTGCTCTTCCACAACCTCAGTTTCAGCTCCAGCTACTGCCACTTCGATCTCTGCTTCCGGTGCTTCATCCAGGATCAACGGCTCGTACAGACGGAATTCAGCAGGTACCGCTTGAGTCGCTTCTACCCAGTGGATGGTGCCTTTAACTTTACGGCCTGTGAAGCCACTGCCGCTCTTTGTCTCCACATCATAGGTACAATGAATCTCGGTTACATTGCCTTCTGCATCTTTGATCACATCGTTACATTTGATGAAGTATGCATGTTTCAGACGAACTTCGTTGCCAGGGAACAAACGGAAATATTTGTTTGGCGGATTCTCCATGAAATCGTCTTGTTCAATATAAATCTCACGGGAGAACGGAATTTGGCGATTACCCATCTCTGGGTTCTCCACATTGTTCTCTGCTTCAAGCCATTCCACTTGCCCTTCAGGGTAGTTGGTAATAACCACTTTGAGCGGGTGCAGGACAGCCATCGTGCGTGGAGCTTTCAGTTTCAGGTCTTCACGGACAAAATGCTCCAGCGTTTGCAGGTCGATAACTCCATAGTTTTTGGAAATGCCTGTCTCATATACAAAATCACGAATAGCTTCCGGTGTATAACCCCGGCGGCGCAGACCCGAAATTGTTGGCATACGTGGATCATCCCATCCATCCACATGTCCTTCATCTACGAGCAGTTTCAGCTTCCGCTTGCTTGTTACCATCTGCGACAGATTCAGGCGACCAAATTCATATTGATGCGGTTTGTTCTCCATCTCACACTCGGCAATAACCCAATCGTAGAATGGACGTTGATCCTCAAACTCCAAGGAACAGAGGGAATGCGTTACACCTTCAATCGCATCTTCAAGCGGGTGAGCAAAGGCGTACATCGGATAGATACACCATTTGTCGCCCGTGTTATGATGGTGTGCATGTGAAATCCGGTAGATCACCGGATCGCGCAGATTGATATTCGGTGCAGACATATCGATCTTGGCACGCAGCACTTTCTCTCCGTTCTTGAATTCACCTGCACGCATACGTGTGAACAGGTCGAGATTTTCTTCCACCGAACGATCACGGTACGGGCTGTTCTTACCCGGCTCCGTCAGCGTTCCGCGCATTGCACGGATTTCGTCGGCGCTTTGGTCGTCGATGTAAGCTTTACCTTTTTTAATTAACAAGACCGCACGGTTGTACATCTCGTCAAAATAATCCGAGGCAAAACGTTTCTCGTTCCACTCGTATCCGAGCCATTTCACGTCTTCCTGAATGGATTGAACGTACTCTACATCTTCCTTGACCGGATTCGTGTCATCAAAGCGCAGATTCGTTTTGCCGCCAAATTCGCCGCCCAGCGTAAAGTTAATCCAGATCGCCTTGGCATGGCCGATATGCAGATAACCGTTCGGTTCCGGAGGAAAACGGGTAATAACTTCCTGGACTTTCCCAGACCGGAGATCTTCGGTAATAATATTTTTGATAAAGTTAGGTGGGGTTGTACGATTGTCCACAGGTATCAAACCTTTCATGAATTGATTGGAACTTTCAGTAATTGCAACGCGTTTCATTTAAATATACCTTTAACGGGGGAGGAGTTCAATAAAGAAGGCACCAAAGTCAGGTACAGCCGTGCATAAATAGGCCCAAAACCATTTTGACGGGTTCGCTCGAATCATGTAGCATGATAGTAAAATCAAATTAAAGGGAGGGTTTCCCATTCCATTGAACTCGCTTAAACTGACCAAAGAACAGCAGGATGAAGCCATTCGCACCATTCAGTCGTATTTCGAAGAGGAACGTGGCGAAGAACTCGGCGATCTGGCCGCTTGGGGTGTCCTCGACCTGTTCATGACACAGCTGGCTCCCTACATATATAATCAGGCACTCCGTGACGCGCGCACAACGGTTAATCAACGCATGGCCTCAATGGAAGAAGACCTGTTTGCACTGGATCAAAAGTTACCCAAGACTTCCCGTTAATCCACTACAAAATAAACCCATACTATACAAAGAAAGAAGGTTGCATTCATGTTTACCTATTCATTGGATGAATATACCGAACTTCGGCCACTGGCCATGGAACATACCAAACCGCTGTTTGAACTGACGGATCGCTCGCGGGATCAACTGAGACATTGGTTGCCGTGGGTGGATCATGTGACAGAAGTGGAACACACCTCAAACTTCATTACTAACGCATTGAAACAAGGTGCTGAAAATGGCGGCTTCACCGCAGGCGTGTGGTTAAAAGGCGATCTCGCAGGCGTCATCGGATTCCACGAAATTAACTGGACTAACCGCTCGGTAAGCATAGGATATTGGCTTGGCAAAGGTTTTGAGGGTCAGGGCTTGATGACAAGTGCTTGTCGCGTTCTGGTTGATTATGCACTAGTCACACTGGATCTAAATCGCGTCGAGATTCGCTCGGCAACAAACAACAAACGGAGTCGCGCCATCCCTGAAAGACTCGGATTTGTTCTTGAAGGTGTCATTCGTCAGGCAGAAAAGCTGCCTAAAGGTTACGTGAATCATGCAGTATACGGCATGCTTCAGCATGAATGGGAACTTTTGCGCTAATTCGCCTACATAATGAATCGGGAGTGTTTTCTCCCAACATATCGGAATAACAGGAATACCCTCTATCTCCACGGCATGTGGTGACAGAGGGTATTTTATTGCATCCATGACTTTTATAGGGCTCGGACCATGCCACCATCCACGATCAATGAGGTTCCGGTAATGTACGTATTGGCCCCGGATAACAGGAATACCACCGCTTTGGCAAACTCCTCTGGTTGACCATAACGGCCCAGTGGAATCTCTTTACGGAATTGATCAGATACCTCTTCCTCACTGATACCGTTCTGCTCAGCCCGTGCTGCATCCAGTTCACGAATGCGGTCTGTTGCAATACGTCCCGGCGCCACCGTGTTGATCAAAATTCCGTATGGAGCCAGCTCCTGGGATAACGTCTTCGCCAATCCAAACACGCCGGTACGGAACGTGTTGGACAGCACCAGACCCGGAATGGGCTGCTTCACTGAAGTTGAAGCGATATTCACAATGTGTCCTCCGCTTTCTTTCATATAAGGAAGAGCACCGCGAATCAGCCTTACATAACTGAGCACATTTAATTCAAATGCACGTTCCCAATCCTCATCCGTCAGAGACTCAAATGAACCCGATGGCGGACCACCCGAATTGTTTACCAGAATATCAATCTGCCCGAACAGCTCTGCTGTCTTGTGAATCAGCGCCTCAATATCTTCCTTGCGTGTCACATCGGTTGCACAATACTCCACACGTCCGCCACCATCAAGCGCCAGAAGCTCCTGCTTCACTGCTGCGAGCTTTTCTTCGCTCCGGCTGGCGAGCATGACATCAGCTCCTTCTGCTGCCAATTGAGCGGCTACCGCTTTGCCCAGCCCTCGACTGGAAGCCAGCACCAGTGCTTTTTTACCTTGAAGTCCCATGTCCATCGTTGTTCCTCCTCCTCAGCTAGTTTCTATTTGGTCTGGATAAAATAACCCATAAGAATATCGTCCACATACTTGCCGCCGATATAAAACTCGGACACCAATCTGCCTTCCGTCACAAATCCACACTGTGTATAAAACGTGATGGCTCCCGGATTGCTGGAGAGCACACGCAGCCTGAGCTTACGAACGCCTTGTTGGGCCGCATGCTGCTTGATGGCATCCATCAATGATGTAGCAATGCCACAACGCCGATCATGAGGGTGAACTGCAATATGAATTTCGTAGACATGACGGTTGACCGGCATACCTGTGGCTGGCTGAAAGCCAACATAACCACATACCCGCTCTCCCTGCACCGCAATCAATTGACTGCCTGGCGGGCAATGCTGCAGATATTGCTGTCTGGAACGCCAATGCATCGGTGCAGGAGAGGTGTATTTGTCCCATACCAGGGCATCCAACTCCATTAGCTGGGCTGCATCTTTAATCTCGGATGGACGAATCGTAAATGTATGGCTGGTAAGCATAATGATTCAACCTTTCGTGCTATAGTCGACAACGCTGTGCATTACAACGTCGGGAAAGTTAAGAGAGTTAAGAACGTTGAGAAATTTAGGAATAGGAAGACATTGTTCGTTTACTTCACTATTTAAGTTTTTTGTTCTATATATTGTAGCATAGCCTCAGCTTTGACTAAAATTCCGCTCGATATTGAACCTTTTCGCAAAATGAAATAATCACTTAACCTTGCCCTAACGTCATAGTTTATACTGGTTCGATAAGGAGGGGATGCATGATGAATATCAAAGAGGCAGCAAGCAGGCTTGGTATATCGGCGAGAGCCATTCGTTTTTATGAAGAAAAAGGATTAATTCTACCTGCCAAACAGTCCAGTAACGGTTATCGCACATACACTGAGAATGATATCTGGCGGCTTCAGACCATTGCTGCGCTGCGTGAGATTGGCATGTCGCTACAGGATATTACACATGCGCTCGGAGAGATCGATCAAGGAAACCAGCAGCGGCTGGAAGAATATCTGGAACTGCAACAGGCCGTCATGTATGCCCAGTGGATTGAGCTCAAACGTATGATGGATACAACCCAGCGCATGATTGACCTGAATCGTCAGGACGGACCGCTGGATGTCAGCCATCTGCACGATCTCGCGGACAGTGCACGGCGTCTGCGTGAAGCCCGGCAGAACTGGCATGATCGGTGGAATTATGACACCCAGGCAGCCATCCATGATCAGCGAGTGCAGGCAGAAGGCAGACTCAGTACTGAACATCCCAATTCAGAGGGCAGGCATCATTCGGCCAATGCCTCGCCTATAAGCGATGAGAATGAAGTTTCACATCCACACCAGGATAAAGATCATTACACGCCGAGCGACTCCAATGATACGGTACAGTCTTCCTTTTATCTGTATCACAACTATGATGAAGCGCTCGAACAGACAACTTATTGGATCTCTCCCGCTCTTGGTGAGAGAGGACTCGATATTGGTACAGGCACAGGTAATCTGGCTGGGAAACTGCTACAGCAGGGCGCAGACATGACCGCAATTGATCAGTCCCGGGAGATGCTGCGCAGATGCCGTACCAAATATCCCGAGATGCATGTGAAGCTTGGTAATTTCCTGGCGCTGCCTTTTACCGATCATTCCTTCGACTTTGTCGTATCCAGCTTCGCCTTCCATCATCTGAGTCCAGATCAGCAACTACTGGCCTTACAGGAGATGCAGCGAGTTCTAACCTCGCGCGGACGTATTGGTCTAACCGATCTGATGTTTGTCGATGCTGCTCACCGTGATTCCTATATTCGGCAGGCAGAGACCACAGGACACGAGGAACAGCTGCGCGCCTTACGCGAGCGTCACTTCCCTCTGCTGGGTGAGCTATGCAACTGGCTGGAGCAACAGGGCTACGTAACCAAGCATGTGCGGCATAATGAGCTGTTGCATACGTTGCTGGCGATTCCTCTGCGGTGAGCAATCATGAGAATATGCCAAAAAGGCCATCCCGCCTTGAATAAAGGAGGATGACCTTGTTGTACATCATGTTATAAAATTACATATAAATATCAACAACCGTACGCTCAGTTGCACTGCGTGCCTGTCTGAACTCATCAAGCGAGATTGACACCCCGCCCTGACGGTAACGGTTCGCTGTACGCTCGGTACGAATGTCCTTGCCGTTCACCGCTACACGGCTCACAGCACCTTCGTTCAAGTGATAGATAAACGTCACCGGCTCACCTGCATACTCGAATTCGAATTGCATACCGTTCAGCTCAGCTGGCAATACCGGGTCAATGACCAGATCGCCGCCCTCTTGACGAATACCAAGCGCGTTGGAGATCAGCTGGTTCATGTAGATTCCAGGGCCGCTGGAGTAGATTCTCCATCCGCCTTTCACTTGTACAGTCCCTTTACGAAGCTGGTCAAAATTTTCCTGTGCCTCGTAACGCGTATTAAACTTACCGTCCGAACTACTGAAGTATGAGTTCGCTTGGCGAATCTCCGCGTTAGGTACAACCTCGCCGATACCAACCGGGTTGATCATCGCGAGACCATTCCACACCTGATCTGTCTTACCCAGCTTCGCCATCGCTTCCACATAACGGATATGAGCATGAACATATTGCAAACCAATCTCACGCCCGAAGTTGGATGCTTGCTCTGCACGCTTGAAGTGTGTGCTAACTCCGCCAGCATATTGAGCTGGACGATTCATCAGACGCACGCCATCCGGGCACAGGAACTGTTCACGGATCAATGCGTAATGCGATTCTGCTTGCTCCGCATTCAGCAATTCACCGATCATGCTGCGCGTCATTGGCAGCAGCCGATATTGAATGCCTGTCTCTGTGTCCGTTGGATGAAGCATCAGCTTCGCTTGGTCGGCTTCTTCCATGTACACAAAGCCTGGAATCACGTCTGTGCCCAGCATGTAACGGTTAAAGTCCTCACGAATGCCTTGTGCGAGTACGTCAAGCTCCTTCGCAAAGTCCGCATCCTTGAATTTCAGCGCTTGCGAGAGCACATTCACGGACTGATACGTCAATGCCACCGTCCAACTGCTCACCATGTATTGCTTCAGCTGTGCATTGGCTGGTTGGAGCGTATCATCCCAGTCGCCATCGCCGTAAGAAGACAGGAACGTATCGTGCAGGAAGTGCGAACGAATATACTCGATCTCTTTTTTTGCGTGATCCAGTACCGTTGCTGTCTCTTCCGTGAACCCGAAGCTATGCTTGACAGTATAAGGTACTTTCTCATCCAGAATCGCATAATCGCGAGTCGCTGTCAGGTAATCCGCCAGCACTTTCAGCGGCCATACAATGATGTCACCATGACTCTCTTCCTGTTGAATCGCAAAGTATTTATCAAACATGAACCATTGCGGCCAGTTGCCATCATCTTCGTATTGGTGGGTATAGACCATTTTGATAATATCGCGAACTTGCTCATATTTTTGCGTTGCCATAAAGTATTCCACCGGACCTTGACACACATCCCGTGTACCCCAAGCTGCGCCGCCATACTGCTCCAAACCGTGAGGCACGGAGTAGTGAACCAGCATGTTGTGGGTGTACCACCAAGCCAGCGCATTTACTTTGAACAGATCCTCTGCACTTTGACCTTCTCCACGGGACAAACGGAACCCGTTCATCACACCTGCGAAGAACTCGCGATATGCCTGCACTTCCTCTTCAAACGTCAGACTTGAAACTGCTGCCGCGCCGCTATCCGCTTGACCTTCCAATACCCCTTGTACCTTCAGCGTCCATTCAGTACTCGCTTCCAGACTAAGTGTAACCAGCGATGCGGAACCACTGCGGATACCACTTGCCAGCAGCGTTTCGTCCCCTACATTCACAGCTGCGCCGTCCACCGACATGCGGTATTGCAGATCTGGGTACGTTCCTGCACTAATCGCTTGAGGATCAGCCTTGAAGATCAAAGTATCGCCATCCTGCGTCATATGCAGCGGATACTCGTACTCATTGACATTCATCGTAATTTGGTTCGTTACCAGGTAACGGTATGCCGTACCACTTGTGGAGCGTACGTTCATGCTTACTTCCGTCGTATGTGCACCTGTGTAATTGGTCACGATGATCGTATCGGATGCCGTTTTGTAGATCCAACGAACATAGTTGAAGCCAATTTCGAACAGGGAAGGCATCGTCAGCAGGCGATATTGTCCGTCCATTTCCACATAGATGCGTTGTCCCGCCGTTTTCGGCACGTTTAATGCATTGCGGGCATTACTGATCATTTTATTAAAATTGGTGTTACCAATAACGAGTTGTGAGTTGAAAATACCGTACATATATGATGTCGTCGTAATAACCTGTGCTCCAAGTTGCACATTGCCACCACTCATCAGAATGTGACCGTGTGGACGCTCTACGAGCAATTCTTTTGCTTTCAGAACGATATGTTCATAGCTGCCTGTGAAGAAGGATAACAGTTTCTCACCACTGTGTTCTTCCTGATGACGATCAGGAAACAGATCATGAATCTCATCTTGTGTCAGATCAAGTGTAACCAGCGGTTCACCCAGGAAGGAGGACAGTTTCACCTGTTCCAACGTATCGCCATTCTCCACAGTCAGAGCCTGTACTTCATTCCATGCTGCGGTAACTTCATCTCCGAATTCCAGTGCAGAGATTCCTTCGGCATGATTAGGCTTCGCCAGTCCATAGAAGACCACCTGAGCTTTTCCGTTCAGATTCAACATCTCCGATTGCAATGCGGTATAGGCAAATTCATACTGATATGTCTCATTCGCCAGTGTTGGGCGATTCAAGCTCTCTGGTTGATTCGTTTCCTTGTACGACAGACCGAAGAATTGGAATCCGTCTGTGGAATAACCAATTGCCTTCGTCAGGGAACCTTGTTGCATATATGGAAATGCACCGCCCTGAGGCTGGTTTTGACGGGAACAAACGACATAACCTTTCGCTTCATCTTCAAACACCGTATGGTCAATGTATTGTGACAGATAAGCTTCATTACTGCGTACCGCACCTGGATCAGCAAGACCTACATCCTGTCCGTACACCACGTCTACGTTATGTTGTTGTCCTGTGAGCTTCACATCCCAGAACCAGACACCTTGCGTTGTAGCCGTAAATACAACCTGGTAGCCAATGCCCTGTTCACTGCTTTCGAGCTGGACTGTACCCTCCCAGATCAACTGGTTGCTGGACTGTGCTTTGCTTGTAATCACCTTGCTGTTCGAACGTACACCGAGCAACGGGAACGAGCTGATTTTCTCTCCCTCATGTACACGCAGGTACAGGTTGTTCAAAGATCCATCAATCTGGTTGCTGAGCAACTGGTTCAACATCGTTGTACCGGATGTAGCTTGGTACAGGTCTCCACTGTTCAAAAAAGTAAAGGATAACTCTCCGGCACTTAACCGGATCGGTTCATTAATCATCGTTGTCATAAGGTTCACTCCTTGAATTAGTTAAATTCGAAACGTTTCGATGGATCTGAAAAAGAATAGGGGCCTCTTCAAACCGGCTTTTTACAGCCCGTCCGGACGATAACCCCATCATTAAACTTTTACTTCAGCATGCAGGCAGTTCCTTGTTGTTCAGATTCGGTCTAAACCGAACGTACAGAGCTGCGCTCGATCATATTAATCGTTAACGTATATGAAGAGTCAACCGCTTCGCCATTGAGCATCTGGAATAACAGATGTCCAGCGAGCGACCCGGCTTCATGCTTCGGCTGGCGTATCGTTGTCAGCGGTGGATGCACATATTCGGACAACTGAATATCGTCAAAACCGATCACGGAAATATCATTCGGCACCGATACACCGCGCTCTTCCAATGCCTTCAGGCCGCCAATCGCCATCTCATCGTTACCGTAAAATACCGCTGAGGGAAGCTCGCCCTGCATGATCATCATCTTGGTTGCACTGTATCCGCCCTCACGCACAAAGTTGCCGTTCAGACGCCATTTGGACTTTTCTTCAAGTCCCGCTTCCCGCATCGCTCGCAGATACCCTTGGTAACGGAGCGCGTTGTCATACGAGTTGGATGGGCCACTGATATAAGCAATCTTCTGATGTCCTGCCTGAATCAGGTGGCGGGTTGCAAGGTAACCGCCCTGCTCTCCATCCACCAGCACGTTGACCAAATGGTCACTCGACAGCTGACGATCCATCACAATGATCGGAAAGCGCTGTCCGGCAGATTCCACCAGAATATCATCATGGATGTTATGCGCCAGGATGATGGCTCCGTCTACTCTTTTTTCACGCAAAAATCTCACTGCCGTTGAATCCCGTCCACCCATGGAGCTGCACGCAATCAGGTCATACCCGTTTGCGAGGGCTACATCCTGTACACTACGGATCAACTCCGAGTAATACGGGCCCGACAGATCGGTCAGGATCAAAGCGATCGTGTTTGTCCGGCTCCGTTTCAGGTCCATGGCAAAGCCGTTCTTGCGGTAATTCAGTTCTCGTGCTGCCTCAAGCACCTTAGCCTTGGTCTTGGCACTAACCTTGCTATCCCCGCTCAGCGCATAGGAAGCAGTCGAGAGTGCTACACCTGCCAGCTTTGCCACATCCTTAATCGTTGCCATTCCACGTTCGCTCCTTCTAAACTAGAACAAATTCTAAGGTTATCTACATTTTATACGGTACATGGTCTTAACAACCACTAAATCCTTGATTATCATTTATTATCTTTGTACATATCATAGCTATGGATGTCAATCGAAACGTTTCGAGGTATTCTCAAAAAAATGCTTGTCTCGATCCTTCCGGTACCACTGTTGAAGTACCTTATTCCAATCCGTACCATTAATGATGGTTATGACGCGTCTTTCAATCTGGCACTCTATAAATAGTTCTTGCCTAATACAATGAAACTGGCAGTAAACGCCAGATTGAAACGTTTCGACATTTTCATTATAGTCGGTGTTGATAGCGATTTCAACCACTTTATCTATTTTTCACAGAAAAAGTTGAATTGTCCAATCTGTCCATCCACGTCACTCCGTTTATAGTCTATACTGCATAATAGTCGAGATCCGAGAATTACGCCAGTATACAAAGGCCATGAGGCGAATAATGCCCCTGCTGACTTATGTAAGGAGACAGTTATCTAATGAATATTTCCAAGCCCATTTACCATAAAAAACCGCTGTCCCGTCCCATTTCCTTGCAGAAGATTCAGTCCGTACCTGTTGCCCTGTTCAAGCTGTGCCATCTGGTGCAGCTTCACGACCGCGAGGCATTCTCCCGCATAGATGAGATGTGGAGCACTCTTCATGTGCTATACGTCATTACTGCTGGCCAGGCCAGGCTGATCAGTGCAGAGGGAAAACTGACATTAAATGCAGGCTCTGCAGTCGTTCGACAAGCTGGAAGCCTGCTTCAGCACGAGAACAAGCGCGGCTCCCTGTCGCCAGTACAGGGCATTGCTATTGCTTTTGATTCCACTGAAAATGAACAACTGTTCTGGCCGTTCGGGATACCAGCTCTCATTGCGAGTCGTACTCTCACCGATAGGGCAGTAGAGCTGGTTCAAGCAAGTTCGAAAGGCCATGATTCCAGCCCCTTCAAGCCACATATGCTTTTCTATGAGTTACTGGATATTTTGCGGGATCATGTGGCTCATTCTGCTCATGAAGATCACTCCTGGCTCGATGCCGTGCTCAGACATATCCATCAGATGTATACCCATCCGTTGACCCGCGAACAATTGGCACGAGATGCAAATGTAAGTCCCGAGCATTTCTCACGGGAGTTCAAGAAACATACAGGTCTTACGTTTGTTGAATATATGACTCGGCTCAGAATCAGGATGGCTCAGGAGCATCTGTTGTTCGCGAACCCTACGCTACAGGAAATTGCACAACTGACAGGCTACAGGGATACCTTTTATCTGAGCCGCAAATTCAAACAGATGGTTGGATCAGCACCAACACACTACCGGAAAATGCCCAAAAAGATTGTATCGTTGACTTACAACTATACAGCCTCACTTCTGGCACTGGGCCACACTCCCCACATGGGAGCCGTAGCAAGCTGGATGGAAGATAAACTTGGTGAACCTGGTAATGAGGGTCATGAAACATTTGAACAGCATTCCGAGTATGAGCTGGTTAAACATCCAGAGCTGATTGCAAATGCTCATCCTGATGTCATTATCGGTTATGCGCCACATCCCGCTTCTGATGAACTACGTCTGATCGCACCGACCATTCTGATGCCCTTTGAGGAACTTGATTGGCAGGAGCAGCTTCTTCATCTCGGCCGAATTACTGGGCTTGAGTCCAATGCACAAGCGTTGTTAGATCAATATCATCAACTTGAGCAAGAAGCCAATCATACGTTGAACCAACAGATAGAAGGAACACGAGGGTCCGCCGTTTGCATGTTTATGATTGGAGAAGACGGGGCTTATATCTACGGTCATGGCTGGGGCAGAGCTTCTCATGTGCTGTATCAATCGCTCGGCTTCACTCCACCTTCACGGATGGAACAGGATGGACAGTTACTTACGGGGTACGTTCATGTTCCGTTGTCCGAGATTCACTTATATGCCGCAGATCACATGTTTGTTGCCTACCCTGAGGAACCTGCCGAACGAGAAATGCTGGATAACCTGCTGAATCAGGAATCTTGGGGCACTCTCTCCGCCGTTCGTGAAGGACGTGTATACGAGATTGATGCCGACATGTTCTATGGATTCGATCCCTTGTCTGTTATGGAACAGTTGCAGCATATCATGCGTCACCTCACATCATAATTGTCCATGCAGTACTGATCATAGTTGTCCATGTACAAATATCACGTCTTCCTCTATGTTATTAATGAGAATAATAATCATTATTGATTATACATAGGGGGAACAAGAATATGTTTGCTGCAAAAAAACGCTTTTCCGGCTTGCTGCTTATGCTCGCCATCATTATGATTCTGGCTGCTTGTAGCAGCGGAACGGGCTCGACTGCCACCGAACAGACATCGGCAGCGGGAACTGAAACGACAACGGCCTCTTCAGAGACGAACAAAGACGCATCGTCCGGTTCAGATAATTCAAATGCTACGCGAATTTACAAGTCATTAAGCGGGGATGTTGAAATTCCGGCTGAACCGAAACGGATCGTGACGGATATGTACGTAAGTGATCTGCTTGCACTGGGTGTGAAACCTGTTGGTGCTGTTCAATATTATTTGGAAAACCCGTTCTATGCAGATCAGGTGGAGGGCATTGAAAGTATCGGTGATCGGGCAGCGGTATCGATGGAGAAGGTCATCGCCATGAACCCGGATCTGATCATTACCTACTCCGACCAGGCCAGTGAAATTGAGAGTTATCAAAAGATCGCACCTACCGTAGTGATTCCTTATGGTACATTCACCAATGTACATGACGAAATTCGGGGATTCGGAGAGTTGATGAACAAATCCGAAGCATCCGAAGCTTGGCTGAAAACGTACGATGAACGGATTGAAGCCGCTCGTGCCAAGGTGAAAACCGTCATCAAACCGGAGGAAACCTTCTCCATCCTTGAAGTATCCGACAAAAGTTATTATGGATATGGAGACAATTTTGGTCGAGGCGGACAAGCAGTCTACAGTGCTTTGCAACTTGCCCCACTCGAAATCACCAAAAAGGAACTGATGGGTGATACCCAATGGAAAGAGATTTCGCGTGAAGTTGTTGGTGATTATGCAGGGGATCATATCTTCTTAACCGTTGGAGAGAACAATAAAAATTATCAAGGCGACTCCATCTGGCAATCCCTGCCGGCTGTAAAAAACAATCAGGTGTATGAGTTGCTGGAAGACCGTTACTGGTACTTCGACCCGATTGCGATTCAAGGTCAGGCTGAGGAATTCGCCGATATGATCGTAGAACGTGCCGAGCAAAACCGCAAATAACATAAGCATGAATTCAGGTGTCCGGACAGGCTGATCAGCCTGCTCGGGCATTTGTGTCATATCATATGCTTCGCTGTTTTATGTCCTATTATCGCCCTTACAAAAGGCTCTTTATATTGGACTTCTCCTGTGCCATCGCCGCCGCGCTGCTGGAGCTGGCCTTTTCACTCGCCGTTAACCGGGTTGTCGATCAACTGCTTCCGGCTGGCAATTGGTCCATGATCTTAGCGGCATGTGTCGGACTACTCGGTATCTACCTGCCCAGTTCCTTTTTCCATTATGCAGTCACCTATTGGGAACAATAAGACCGGGCATCTGGTCTCCCGCATGACCAACGATCTGATGGATATTGGTGAGATCGCGCATCACGGACCCGAGGACTTATTTATCGCCTTTATGACACTCGCCGGAGCTTTCGGGATTATGCTGGGGATCAACTGGCAGCTCGCTGTGATGACGTTTATCATCGTGCCGCTGATGATCTACCTGTCACTGTATTTCAGTCGCAAAATGTCCAAGGCATTCAAGCGCATGTTTGCGGATATCGCCGATTATAATGCGTATTCCTCGGACCGATCGAGAAGATAACTCCGTCATCGAGACGTACCCCAAAGGCATCGCCGGATTCAGACGTTACCTGGAGCTGCTTGAAGCTGTACCGGATGTGAAAGGCGATATTGCCTTCCATAACGTTACCTTTTCTTATGGTGAACATAAACCTGCGCTGTCTGAGGTCAACCTTAATGTTCAGGCAGGCCAGACAGTCGCTCTGGTTGGACCTTCAGGAGGGGGCAAAACGACGTTATGCAGTCTGATCCCACGTTTCTACGATGTGGATGCGGGGCATATCTCCATTGATGGCATTCCCGTGAAGGACATGACGCTGGAATCACTGCGCTCCCATATCGGGATTGTGCAGCAGGATATTTTCCTCTTTGACGGAACGATTCGTGAAAATATTGCATACGGCAAGCTGAATGCTTCCGATGACGAAATCTGGCAAGCCATTCGCCGGGCCCAACTGGAAGAACTGGTACAATCCCAGCCAGATGGACTGGACACCATGATCGGTGAACGTGGCGTAAAACTCTCCGGCGGACAGAAGCAACGTCTATCCATCGCAAGAATGATCCTGAAGAACCCGCCTATCCTCATTCTGGATGAAGCCACCTCCGCACTCGACACCGAGACGGAAGCTGCCATTCAACTGGCCTTGTCCGAGCTTGCTCAGGGACGTACCACTTTGGTGATTGCCCATCGACTGGCGACCATCCGACACGCGGATCGCATCGTAGTAGTGGAGAACGGCAGCGTAGCCGAACAAGGCAGTCATGAAGAACTGCTCGCACGTAAAGGCTCATACAGCCGACTGCATCAAGCCCAGTTTGGTTAAGTAGCATGCCCTAACATAGCAACCATCGAAAAAAACAAATACGGAATGAAAACAACCTTCCCTCTGCAAACGAGGTGAAGGTTGTTTTATTCATTTCAGATATCCTTTTGATTTCCAGAATCGCTTCGCAAATGATTCAGCAGCGTACGGTGGCTCCCCATTCAGTAGATCCTCATTCGCTTGAATGAGCACTTGGCGTCCACGTTCGAGCAATTGAACGGCATGTAGTAATTGAGAGCCGCCTATATAATGAAGTTCAAGCAACAACGGTTCTTCTTCCTCATCCTCGTCATTCTGAGCCGAGTATTCAATCAACACACTTTCCGAGCCGTCCGCATGTTGGTGCAGGGTATAATAGTATTTCTCCACCTGAGTCTCCCCTTGAGCATCCACATACTCTCTTCCAATACGTAGCATGGCTGGCTGGGGAACACCATTAGACATCTGACCCGCTTGTCGAAATGCAAAATATAACTCTCCAATCCACAGTCCGTGCCGATCATCATCATAATAATCGTCATATGGCTCCACGACAGGCAGTGCTAATAAATCATAGATCAGTTGTTGCGAAATTAAGGAACGGGCATACTGATAATTCGATACAGACTGCAACAAGGTGCTCCATCCTTGCTCGCTTAACTGCTGAATATCAGCAGGTGAGTTCTCCGAGAATACGTTCCATTCCGAATTCTCATTGTGCAGATAACGATATGCTCCTGAGATCATCCAGACAGGTTTACCCGATTGTACGATATGTTTATCAGGAGAGTTGGAACCTTGATCTGATGGCTCCATCTTAAGCAACAATGCACAATTGTGGTCATCCTGAAAATACAGACTGCGGAAATACCCCTCCGTATGCTCATCTCCATAGACCGATACTCGGCAAAATTGCTCGTCCAACCAAAATTCATAACTGTTCAGCAACTCATCCGCCTCTCTTACAGGCAACAAAGATGGATGAGTAAGACGCTCTATGTTCTCAGCGGTAATCCGATGATCTTCGAACCAATCCGGCACATCTGGCTCTGATTCATCAGCATGAATGTACTTTCGGTTGATTACAGGTTGTCCTTGCTGCAGCCTCCTTAACATTTCTTCTCGCCAAGGAAAAGGCTCTGTATCTTCATCAATTACACATTCAGGAACCAATAACGTCAACATGTCAGAGCCCCGCCATGGTCCGAGATCCTCCCATTCTTCAAGCTGACGCTTCACATTACGCTGTCCTTGAACCTGAATCGTATATTGCTCGGTACTTACCAGCAATCCACCTTCTACATTCCCTCTCACTGTCAATTCTCCATGGTTATAATCCCCCCAGAACATATCCTCCACATAGAGATTACCTGTAATATATATTTCCTGCCCACCCACGATCATATAGGGCGTTATGAGATTCCCAAGTACAACCAGATTTGAACTGGCCGCGTCGGAACTTGTATTTCCAATATAACGATCCACTGTCAGATTTCCGTCAACCAAGATCAAAAAAGGTCCTTCATCCAACAACAGTTCACTGATATGAAGATCACCAGAATGTAACCATACTTCCTCGGCTTCAAATTCACCGTTGTTCGCTTCATTCTGAGTGTACATCCAACTTTTCTGAGGCAACTTCGTATGTATATCTGCAAAAGACACCTTGTGACCTATCTGATGTATGGACATGTCCTGACACTCCTCATCCCATAATATATGGATAGAATCTATCTGATCTACTGATAGGATGACTACCCATTTTTATTATACTAGAGGAAATATACACCACTCCATAACAAAAACCCTCACTCGAGTAGAATGAAGGTTAAGCTTGTGAACGATAACGACCCCAAGCTCATTAAATACATATATGATCTAGTCCATTCTTATAACTTCCCACCCAGAATGGCATTTGCCCGCTCACGAAAATCCTTTGCCGCCTGCTCTGGCGTAATTTTGCCAAACAACAGCAGATCATACAACTCACGTAACACGGCAGTCACCTCGGCTGCACCTACAGGATCAGGCGGGTCCATCTGGCTGCTGTGATCCGCAACCCAATCAATATAGTCAAACACCTGTGCCAGTTCCGGTTCAACCACCAGCTTCATTCGCTCTTTGACACGGGATGAGACAGGCACACCCCGCTCCCCTTTGAGCAGCAGATTGGCATCCAGATCATTTACGAAAAAGCTGATGAACTTGGCGGCCTCCTCCTTATGCCTGGAATTGCCTGCGATGGAGAAAAACATGCCTGGCTTCAGGAACAACCCATCCTGGCTGTTTGGCCCAGGCATCGGTGAAATGGTTAACGGTTTGCCGTAACGTTGAGTGGTACTGATAAATTGGTTGGAATACCCCCAGCTAAACAAAGCCTCTCTCAGATAAAACGGATCGTTGTCAGGTTTGCCAATGTCGGATGTCCAGATATCCGGTGCAAAAATAAGCTTCTTCTCCGCGAGTTGCTGCATTCGGCCAAAATAATCAATAAATAGCCCATCGTCCTCATAACCCAACCTCTTGCCATCCTCGGCGTACAGCTTGGAACCATATTGTCTCAAGTAATACGCAAAAAACTGTTCGGGCGTGAAATAGGTTCCCAGATAAATGCCTTTCCCCAGCAATTGCTCGCCCATCCGGTCAAAATCCGCCCATGTCCACGTATCCGTTGGCAATTCAATATCATTGGCCTTCAATACTTCCGGATCATAAATACTAAGCATGGCGTTAACCCCCAAACTGAGTCCGTAGGTTTTTCCATTCAGGCTCCCACTCTCCAGCTGTTCCTTCTCTATATCTGCCGTGTCAATCTGTCCGCTCTGGATGTACGGCGTCATATCCTCCAACAGTTGCAACGAACTGTACTGGGACAGATAGGAGACATCCATCTGGATAATGTCGGGTAACGCATTGCCTGCTGCATGTGGGGCAAGTTTTCTCCAGTATTCATTGAAACTGCTATATTCGTATTCAATGTTCACATGTGGGTTCAACTTCTCATACCGATTGATAACAGCTATCGTTGCATTGTTGCGAAACTCCCCACCCCACCAAGCGATTCGCAGTGTGATCGGCTCTTCTTCCACAATCATGCCTGGCCTTTGATCCCACTGGTTCACACAGCCAGAAAGAGTCAGTATAAGACAGATCATGCCTATGGCTCGCATCCATCTCCCCATATCTTCTCCTCCTTACCTGGCGATGGTGGTGGCAGCAATACCGTTACTCTCGTTCCATACCCCGGCTTGCTCTCCAGCAGAACATCATATTCTTCGCCAAAAGCCAAGCGTACCCGCTCCCTGATATTCAGCAGACCAATCCCTGTTCCTCTGGTCTTCACTTCTCCGCGCAGCACTTGTTCCACATATTCGGGTGCCATGCCAGGACCCTGATCTTCCACGATCAGGGCCAGCTTGCCCCCTGATATCTCGGCATACACTCGAATCAGACAGGATCCAACCTGTGGTTCC
The DNA here is from genome assembly GCF_008693195.1 of Paenibacillus sp. UASWS1643. NCBI lineage: Bacteria > Bacillati > Bacillota > Bacilli > Caryophanales > Paenibacillaceae > Paenibacillus > Paenibacillus sp. UASWS1643. The sequence continues at coordinate 109,888 of NZ_VXKZ01000110.1, read as the reverse complement.
AAGCCATATTGAATGGCATTTTCCAATAGGGGCTGTAGGGTTAACTTGGGAATGGCACAACCCAGATAAGAAGCAGGCACATCCATACGGAAATCCAGCCGCTGCCGGAAACGGTAGGTCTGAATGGTGATGTAATGATTGACGATCTCCAGTTCTTCGGCAATGGTAATGATATTTTGCTTGAAGCTGATGGAGGAACGCAGCAAATACCCAAGTGACAGCACCATACTGGAGATTTGCTCCTGCCTGTTCTTTTTGGCGAGCCAATGGATCGAGTCCAGCGCATTATACAGAAAGTGAGGATTGATCTGCGCCTGTAGCGCCTTGAACTCCGTTTCTTTAATGACCAGCTGGCTTGCATAATTTTCTTTGATCAATGTATTAATATGTGTAATCATCAGTCGGTACGTACGTTGTAACAATCCCAGTTCATCCATGTGCTGGTGCGTTGGAATGGACAGATTGGCATCCATATTCTCCAGATCCCCATACTGAACCTCCTTCATCTGACTGATGAGCTGCCTGATCGGCCTTGTCAGACTGCGTGCGAACACCATACCAAGCGCAAGCACAACCAGAATGGCGATAAGATAAACGACAATCAAACTATTCTTCAACCATATAATCCGTTCAAAAATTTCATCGTAAGAGGCCATATTGTAATAAACCCAACCGGTGTAAGAAGATTTCTTCTGGGAAAGGAATATCTCCCTTCCATCCAGATTTTTGATCTCATAACCCCCACTACCCGGAAGTGGATTCAATCCCGCGGACACCGCTTCTGGAAGCTGGCGATAAGGATAGACCACCTCACTGCCTGCTTTCAGAATAATGTCACTGTCCTGGCTATCCATGCCCGCATACTCCTCAACGAGTCGCTCAATATTAATACGCAGAAACAGTATGCCTACCGGTTCCAGGGTCATCGGTTCGTAGGTTCGCACCTGACGCACCATAACCAGCATCGGATCATCGTCATCCGGGTATAACCAGCGTACTGCCCCGTTCGCCTGCTCCGCAGCCTCAATCATCCGATCATATTTTTCCGGGGATACGGTTAGTGTTTCACCATATTTATTCACTCTCCCCTTTGAATCAATCAGATGAACGGACTGCACATATCGTGCAGCCCCACTAATATGCTCCCATAGTCGATCTGTGATCTTCTTCCGTTCAATAAAGCTTGAATATGCGCTATCGTCATCCAGCAATGACTTCAAAGCCCTTTGAATCTGCGTATCTGAAATCATGTTTAATGATAACGCTTCCAACTTCCGAAGTTCAACATCCACTGTAGACGAGGAAAGGTTCAGAAGTCGGGACGACTTATCAAACAGCTGTTTGTCATAGACGGAGTACGTATAATACAAGGACCCAAACGCGAGGATGATGATAAATGCCATCATGAACATAATCATCAGAAACATTTTCATTTTGATGCTCAGTTTGCGGTAGGCTGTCATGACCAAAGCGCTCCTTTGAACCACGTGATACTACTAGGTATATCACATGCAGGAAGGTTTTCCCTAAGTTTTAGCGCTCGATTTCTCACGGTTTATTTGGACTGATATCGGTCATAGGCCGCTTGATGAACTTCAATCGCCCGGTCAATGCCCATGCTCTTGATTGTTTCGGCCATCGTGTCAAATTCGGTGATTGGCTTCTGTCCGCTAATGATGGAAGTCATCGTTTCATTCAAATACGTATTCACCTGGCTCATGATGGACGTACTTGTAGTTACCTCATCCGATGACAAACGAATTGGAGGAAGCGTTAATGCTGAGCTTGCTTTCATCCATTCCGCATTCGCTGCACGCTGTCCGTCGTCAAATAATAAGGCATCCAGGTAACGGCTATCCTGATTGATTGGACCGTCCATGATGGACAAGGCATAGGAAGCCAGCGCCTGGTCGTACGTCAGACCGTTCGGATTATCAATAATGGTATCTGTGAATTTGACACCTTCCCCGTCACGAACGTAGCTGTCATTTTCGATACCAAAGTTGAACAGATCACTACCCTCTTCGCTGTAGTTGTAGTCCATCCACTGTACAATATATTTCAGTTTTTCTTCGTCTGCGGAAGCTGTAATGGCCTCACCATAACTTAGTACCTTATTCTCCAGATTGAAGGTAGCATAAGAAGTGCCATCCGGAGATACAGGCCACGGTACCCCAGTTACATTAAAGTTCGGATCGGTATCTCTCATCAGATTGAAGTATTTCCCCATACCACTAAACACACCACCCTGATATGCGCCTGCCAGATTGCTGGTAACCTTATAGTCGAATGCTTTACCGTCATTGGTCATGATCTCGGGATCAATCAGCCCTTCCTTGTACCACTTGGCCATGGTCTCCAAGAAATCACGGTAGCCCGGCTGAATCGGTCCGAACTCCACCTTGTCTCCATTCATCTGGAAGCCACCAATTACACCAAAGGCCGCGGCAAAATCATGGAGCTTAGTCAGGTTACCCGGTCCCCAGTTTCCGGTGAATGGCAGCTCATCTGGCTTGCCGTTGCCGTTGGGGTCCTGTTCCTTGAATGCCTTAAGCACCGTATACCACTCATCGATGTTGGTAGGCACCTTAAGGTTCAATGCATCAAGCCAGTCCTGGCGCATAATTAAACCGGAAGTAGCATTCAGCTTCAATGCATCCAGCTTCAGCAGCGGGAACATATAGATCGTGCCATCGTCGAGTGCAATCTGTTTCTTCACATCTGGATCGGATTCAATAATCCGCTTCAAGTTCGGTGCATAACTGTCGATCAGTTCGTTCAATCGAATGATCCGACCATCCTTGATCATTTTTTCCGGTCCGCCAACGGCATCCGCCCAGTTATAATAAATGACATCCGGTAGCTCTTTCGTGGAGATCAACAGATTGAACTGGTCACGTTGTTGTCCAAGCGGAGGATGTGTGAACTTCACTTTGATGCCCGTCAATTTCTCCTTTTCCTTGTAAGACGCCATATCGCCAAAATTATTCAAGGAAGCAGTCAATTTGGCATCATTGGCGCGCCAGTAGTCAATGGTAAATGGCTCACTTGTAATCGGTAGTGGAATCTCGGTCAACGCCTGAACCGCAGGTTCTGTTCCTTCTGCTGGCTCTGCGTTACCTGGTTCATTATCCCCCGTACAGCCCGCCAGTAAAGACATGGTAAGTAGCGATGACAACAAGATGGACCCCATTCTTTTTTTCACGTAATTCGCCTCCATAGGATACATTTTTTATTGTTTCACAGCACCGATTAGAGCGCCCTGAACAAAATAACGTTGGATGAACGGATATACCAGCATAATCGGCAGGGTAGAGATAATGATGGTTGCATATTTGATGTTCTCCCCAATGGCAAAGCCGGTATCAGCGCCAGCGCCCATGGCCTCCGTACTGCTGCTGATCAGAATATCACGCATAATAATCTGGATCGGATACAGTTCCTGACTGCGCAGGTAGAGCATCGGTCCGACATAATCATTCCAATGGTCAACCGCATAATACAGCATCATGACCGCCAGGATTGGCTTTGACAATGGCAGTACAATTCGGAACAAAATCAGAAAGTCATTGGCGCCATCAAGCTTCGCCGATTCAATCAGACTGATCGGAATACCCTCAAAGTTTGTTTTCATAATGAGGAAATAGAATGTGCTGATGGCACCCGGAATAATAAGCGCAAAACGGGTATCCACCATGCCCAGATTCTGAATCAGAAGAAAAGTTGGAATCATACCCCCGCCAAAAAACATCGTGAACGTAATTAATTTCATCAGCGTTTTTCTGCCCATCAGATCACCACGTGACAGACCATATGCAGCCAGCGAAGTCATGAGCAGATTGATCGCAGTACCCACCACAACATAGAACAAGGTGTTCATATATCCCGTATAGATGCGAGTATCCTGAAATACCGACTTGTACGCTCCCAGCTGAAAACCTTCAGGAATGAGCATCAGTGAACGGGAACGCAGCATCTGGTCCGGGTCGCTGATGGAGGAATTGAACACGTACAGCATCGGGTAAAAGCATAAAACCATGATCACCAAGAGCAGCAGTGTATTAAATACATCAAAAAGTCGTTCCCCTATAGACTGTTTCATCGCTTCACCTTCCGATTACCATAGACTGGTTGAGTTAAGCTTTCTGCTGATCGCGTTCGCGATAATGAGCAGCGCAAAATTAATGACGCCGTTAAATAGTCCGATGGCGGTTGAATACGTATAGTTCCCCTCCAAAATACCTGATCGATAAACAAAGGTGGATATGACATCCGATGTCTCATAGGTCGGTGCCGTTTGCATCAACAATATTTTCTGAAAATCCGCGTTCATGACCGCCCCCATACGCAGAATTAACATAATCACAATCGTTGGCATAATGCCCGGCAGTGTAATATGTAATAGCTGTCTCCAGCGGCCTGCGCCGTCAATTTTGGAAGCCTCATACAACTGAGGATCAATACCACTTAGTGCTGCCAAAAAGATAATCGAGGCCCAGCCTGCGCCCTGCCATATGTTGGACAGGATGTACATCGGACGGAACATATCTTTTTCCGCCAAAAACATGATTGGCTGCAGATCGAAAAAGTCACGAATGACGTTAAATAACCCACCGTCCAGAGATGAGAACGTTTTCAACATTCCGACCACGACGACAACCGAGATGAAGTGCGGCATATAACTAATGGTCTGTACTGCGCCTCTGAACCACTTCTTCCGGACTTCATTCAGCAGCAGTGCTAGTAGAATCGGAGCCGGGAAACCAAACACAATACTGTAAAAACTCAAAATCAGTGTGTTCTTAATCAGTCGCCAGAAATAATAACTTTCAAAAAACATGGTGAAGTTGTCAAATCCGACCCATTCGCCTGCCAAGATTCCTTTGATCGGGTTGTAGGATTCCTGAAATGCCATCAGTAGCCCGTACATTGGCCCATAGCTGAAAATCAGATAGTAGGCTACCACAGGAACGAGCATCAGATACACGTATCTGTTGCGGACAAGTTCCTTTTTCACCAAACTCCATTTGCCAGCTGGCTTCAAACGCCCAGATTCAATCCCGCGGCTTCGATTCAGCTCCATCCACTCAACCTCCACTCTCGATGTTCATTCACTAACATGACACTTCTAATGATAGAATCGAGCGCCTTTTCTTCCCATGCTCATTTCCGATAAATGGATGTTCAAAACCGAGTTCCGTCCGACAAAAAAAGACCCTGCTGCCGATGAAATGGCGTACAGGGCCCGATCACAGATTAGATGTAGATCGGATATACAGGTAAGCTATGCAGAAGCCGGTATCAACGCTGTTCTAGGGTACTTTTTTATACTCGGAAGGGGAGAAACCCGTGTATTTCTTGAACATTTTGCTGAAATACGGCCAGTTGGCACCAAACCCTGTCTGCTCGGCAAGCGAGGATACAGTGCAGTTCCCATCTTGCTCCAGAAGCTCCAACGCTTTACGGATGCGGTAGCTTAACACATAGTTCGTAAATTTCTCACCGGTTTCTTTTTTGAACATTTTGCCGATGTAGTCTGGATTCATGTATATTTCCCCAGCGATGGACTGGAGTGTCAGTGTCTCGTCCCTGTAGCGTTTCTCTACCAACTGTTTCACACTACCTACCATCTGCGATTGTCTGGAACGATGTTGTTCATAGCGGCGCAGGGTGATTTCCTTGCCGACAGCAAGCAGAAACTGTTGAAAAGAATGCAGGGTGCTGGATTCAATCATGCCTGGCAACTGGTCCATATACCTTTTCATCTCGGCAGAGCCACTGAGTCGAATCATCTCCATAAACATCTGAATAAGATAGGACTTTGTTTGGGATATATCGTATCGCAAGCTGGCAAGCATCTGAAACATCCGGTTCAGCTCTGATCCAACTTCCTGCCAGTGTCCCGCCTTGATTGCAGTAACCATCCGCTCCGGATCGTATTCGAATTCAGGAAGAATGCGCTCTCCGGGAGAGTAAATATCCCGCTCCATAATGAGACTCCCCTCACCGAGGTAAAAGCGGTAATTGAGATACACTAGCGTCTGCATGTACAAATGGCGTGCCTGCGAAAGATCTCCTGGCTCGCTCAGCGCAATCGTGAGATCGTCATGATAATATCGGGTAAATGTGGCGCGAATCTCATCGATATTATGGAACAACTGCGTTTCAGACAACTTGTCCTCCATAATTAGTAACACATGCCCTCCAACCGTGGCACTTAAGATGGGATTGTGAAAAATATCTTCGGCAATGTTCTTAACCGCGAACAAGTGCAAATACTCGTGATCCCCCTCAATCTCTACCAGCAGCAACCGCACACGTTGATCCTGAAACTGTACATCGAATAATTCCTCGAAATATTTCCATTCCTTGACCCCGTATGTTCTGTTCGTGACCAGCTCTTTCAGAAAATATTCCTTGGCATGTGGCAGTACACGCTCCAGATTATATTGGATCGACTGCACAAAACGCTCCTGATCGGTTAACTCCCTCTTCTCACTGACCAGTTCACTAATAGCCTGTACAAGATGCTCTTCACTGCAGGGCTTGAGCAAGTAGTGCTTCACCCCATACTGCATGGCGGTCTTCGCATATTCAAACTCCGTAAAACCCGTGAGCATGATAAACGAGATATGCTGATACTTCTCAGCCACAGCTTCAACCAGCTGCAACCCATCCATTCCCGGCATACGGATGTCCGAGATGATGATATCCGGGCGTTGCCGCTCAATTGAAGCAAGCGCTTCCAATCCATCTTGAGCAATGCCGATCAGTTCTGTTCCTAATCGGGACCAGTTCACCACACTGGAGATCCCGTCCGAGATCATAAATTCATCATCAACCAACAAAACCTTGTACATCGTATGCATCCTCCTGCCTTTAACCAGTTCCATTCTATTATATGGGCATTATGCACAAATAGAGGGGAGGACATTGAATGACATGGAATTGCACCCTAACAAGTCTGATTTCTGAACATTTGTATCACGTGTGATGTTATTGGCTACAGAATAATGTTTGTGCTGGTCCTTTGATCAAACCAAACAACCTTCACCCTGCCACAGGGTGAAGGTTTGCCGCTGCTATGCAAATGCGGGCTATATAGGTGACCATACATGCCCGGATCGATTTATTTTTTTACTGCGTGAATGAAATGTATCGTTTCAAATGCCCTTAGATGATCGATTCGATCCTGGAAAAACTGTTCCTGAATCGCCTCGGGAGTCAGATGCTCATAAATAAGCAGCCCTGCTTCATCAAGCAAGGCCTCCATCTCCACATATGCGTAGCCGGATTGCATCGGCTCACCACCCATTGCAGCCAATTTAATCATATTTTCAACCCGATTAAACATTCCTTTTTCCTCAAAAAGGTGCTCATCTGCATAATCCAGAACTATAGAGCTTCCGATTGGCAGGTTTGCAAACACATGACGAATCACGTTAAACAGATCATTTTTGGGCAAATAATACGAAACACCCAAGAGGCTAGCCAACGTCTTCCGTTTCTTCAACCCTTCAAGAGTCAAGCTGTCATTCGAAAGCTCACGCGTAAAATCCATGGGTACAAAGTGAAGATTGTCCGGAATAGTCAGCTTGGCCTGATTCAGCCGCTCCTTCTTGAAGTGCTGTGTAGCCGGATAATCCACTTCAATGATATCCAGCGTGTCCTCCAATTCCGGATGCCTCAAAGCAAACGTATCCATCCCGGCGCCAAGAATGACTACCTGCTTCAATCCCAACGCAACTTCATGCAAAAGTACATGCTCACAGTAAGCGGCCCGAGCCAGAGTTATTGGAGATAACTGTACCTGGGTAATCCATTTTAGAATCTTTTCCGGGTCGTCCTTGAGCTGTTGAGCCATATCCGGGTTGAAAAAATGAATACCTCTAACCATGTTATTGCTAATATCTGAAAACTCTTGAGAAGAGATCAGCAATCTCGCCATAAAATCATTGAAAATAAGAGGTGTATCATATTGGCAATGATAGGCTCGGCCAAAAGCCGAAATCAAAGATGTAATACTGGATTCATTCTGCTTCATGCCTATTCCTCCCGTACAAACAAAAATAAGATTCCCCCTGGCCAGGAGAACCTTAGTATATACGGAATATTTTTATATGTAAATTATAGCATAAATATATTTTTTTGTCAACCATAATTTACGGATGAGCAGACAGGTTAAAGTAGCTTTCTTTCCTCCTCCACTCTAACCTGTCCTCTCCCTTCATCATACGATTCAGCCCAAAAAGGCTAGGCGTTCATCCCATACTCCTTCACTTCACGATTACGGTTCAACACTGCATGCAGCACAAAACCAAGTACCGCAATTGCCGCTGTGCCTGTTGCCAGCCACGCTACCGGAATAAGTCCCTGTTTGTCATACATGACCCCCATCGCATATGGCCCGATAACCCGACCAACCGCACCAATCCCACCCGATATCCCGATGTAAAAAGGTGCCGCCCTGCCAGCATGCTCCGAGATAAACGCAGGTGTTGCAGGGGAGATTAACATCTCCCCAAACGTGGCCAGTACCATTGCTAGCACCATGCCCGGATAGCTGTACATGGTGATCATGACAATGTAGGCCATGCCATAGAATACCGCACTCGCGGTCATCTGGGCAGTGGAGGTACGGGCCATGGTCCGTTTCACCCAGCTGGTGAAGGGTTGGCCCACAAAGATCAGCACCCCGTTCAGGGTCCAGAGCAGACCATACATTCTTTTTTCCATACCCTCAGAAATGATATACGGGGACACACCTGTGTTCCAGATGGAGTTGCCGAATAACAGGAAGAGCACACCCAAGCTCATAAACAGATATAATCGGGCATTTCCAAGCAATGCCCAGACGCCCGGCCCATCGGGGACAGTTTTCCGTTTCGTCAGATGTACTTCCCCCTGATCCGGTTCAACCCGGGACAGATAATACCAGAAGAAAATTGCAAACCCAGCTGAGGTCACCCCGTTCAGTACAAAGCTGAGGTGATAGGAAAAGTCAGCCAGAAAACCACTCAGCGCCGTTCCAATCGCCACCCCGATATTGTTCGCTACATAGATGATATTGAATAATTCACCGCGTCGCTCCGCAAACCGGAAGCCAATAAAGGCCTGAATCGCTGGCAGCGACAATGAACTGAACAAGCCAATCCAGCCCATGGCACATATAAATACGACCCAGTACGCGCTAATCCAGGGCAGCGCAAACAAACCTAACGCATTCAGCGCCAGTGAACCAATGATCAGCTTCTTCACACCCACCCGATGGTACAACGAACCTCCAAGCAATTGTCCAAAGATGCCACCCAGGGATTGAATGAGGATTACAAAACCCGCGTTAGCCATCGTCCGTCCTAGCTCATCAAACACATACATGGTGGTCAGCGGCCACATCAGTGCACTGCCTGTTGCGTTAACCAGACTTGCCAGCAAAAATATTCTCACTTCTTTTGGATAGTTATCCAGCCATCTCATCATCGTTAATTCATTCTCCTTAGTACCTCTGCACAAACAAATAGCCATAAAAAATAGACCTTTGCCCTGACGGCATAACCATAACCAGCCAGAGCGAAGGCCTTTGGAAGTGTTACATCTATTGCACTATAATCCTGCTCAAATTCTAGCCTTTGTTCATCTTACCTCAAAAAAATCATGCTGCAAGCACACTCATTGACGCTTCACTTCGACAGTGGCTGAGAAGAAGGTCGCCCCGTTCCCCATGTCCGACAACCGATTGGACGTCAGTGAATTCGCTCGCTGCTTCTTGCCGTCACCATCCCACCATAAGCCTTGGCTGATGACAGTTCCCGGCAACATGGCTTCACTCACCTTGGCGGTAAGTTCCATACGTCCACGATCATTCCATACGACCAGCGCATCTCCATCCTCCACGTTTCTGCGGCTAGCGTCCTCAGGGTGCATTTGCAATAGAGGCATCTTTTCCAAACGCTGGTGTTTGGATGAATTGCCAAAGGTGGAGTTCAGGAAATTATGGTTCGGCGGCGATAGGAACATCAGTGGATACGTATCGGCAGGTCCAGCCGGATTCTCCCCATCATATCCTTCAATCAGAGCGCTATAGGTAGGGAGCGGCGGAAGCCCTCGCTGTTCCATAGTCTCTGAATACAATTCAATTTTGCCTGAAGGTGTGGGGAGCTGATCCAGAAATGCAGCATGTGGTGTCATATCCAGCTTCACGAATCGGTGTTCCTTCAGTCCTTCTAACGTAACTCCATTCATGTAAGGATTGCCTGTATCCTGGAGTGCATCCTTAATCATCTGCTCCGGTGTTTCTCCGAAGATTGCAGGATCGTACCCCATAGCCTGCCCAAGCAGTGAGAACAGTTCCACATTGCTCTTGCTCTCCCCAATCGGTGCAATCACCGGCTCTTGCAGATGAACGTACTGATGCCAATAAGAGGTGTACAGGTCCGTCGCTTCAAATGAAGATGTGGCTGGCAATACGATATCTGCATATTTCGCGGTATCCGTTATGAACAGATCGTGTACAACCGTGAACAGATCTTCCCGTGCAAAACCTCGCTCCACCCGCTCGGTATCCGGTGCCACCACCAGTGGATTGCTGCAGTAAACCATCATTGCCCGGATTGGCTGCTCTGCTTCCAGCAACGCTTCACCAATCCGGTTCATGTTCACCACTCGCGGCTCTGGATTCTGCCGCAGCTCCGGACGTTCGAGCGCGTCGCTATTCGTGCTCGCGTAGCTGTTGGTGCGAATGGCACCGCCGCCTTGCTTCAGCCATTGCCCTGTAATAGCAGGCAGACATGCAACGCTACGCACGTTCATCCCCCCATTATCATGGTGCTGAAGGCCGTTGCCGATGTGAATATGGGCTGCCTGTGCGTTGCCGTATAGTTCGGCCAGCTGCACAATCGTCTCCTCCGGCACGCCCGTAATACGTGCAACGCGGTCAGGGGTGTAACTGCGGACATGATCACGTAGTGCCTCATGACCCACTGTATACTTTTGCATAAACGTTTCATCCGTTAGTCCCCGTTCGAACAACACATGCATCAATCCTAGCGCCAGTGCACTGTCCGTGCCCGGATACAGCGGAATAAACCAGTCACCCCACTGTGCGGTACGATTGCGATGAACGTCGATTACGACGATCTTGGCGCCTTTCTTGCGGGCTTTCTCCGCCAAAACGACTTGGTGCATATTTGTACTGACGATATTGCCACCCCACACCAGGATGAGATCCGCGTGTTCCGTATCTTCCGGCAACGTTCCCCGGTTGGCCCCCATCGTATATTTCCAGCCGGTATTTCCAGCGGCATTACAGATCGTCTGCTCCAGTACACTCGCACCAAGCGCATTGAAGAAACGCCGATCCATACCGTCTACGCCGAGAATGCCCATGTTACCGTAAAAGCTGTAGGGCAGGATGCTCTCCGGGCCGTAGGTTTCGGACAATGCAGTGAATTTGGTCGTAATCTCGCGAATCGCTTCATCCCAACTGATTCGTTCGAACTTGCCTTCACCTTTGGCTCCTACACGTTTCATCGGATATTGTAGACGCTCGGGATGGTACACCCGCTCGGTCATATTTCTGACTTTATTACAAATGGCACCCTTCGTTATCGGATGATCCGGATTACCCGCCACCTTCACAATTTTGCCGTTCTCTTTATGTAGTAACAGACCACAAGTGTCCGGACAATCGAGCGGGCATACCGCTGCAAATACCCCATTCTCCTGATCGATCATCGTATGGCTCCCCTCTTTAAAAGCTATCCCTATATCATATCTTCTTCGAGGTTATCGCGTAAAGAGAACAGTATGTTTTTGCTTCATATTCGCCGCTATGGCGGCTTTAAAATATTTTCAAAAAATGTTTTTGAGTTTGATTCAACTTCAGAATTCAGGGGTAAATTAAAAATAAGGCATTAGGCTAGTGTTTCCCCACTTCCTCCTCATGCCATATCATGGACCACTCCCGAAATTCGCCATGAACAGGTTTCGTTCCCCCGAACCTTGTCATGGCGAATTTATTTTGCGTTGAATTCCAATAAGGACGCCAAAAAAAAGATTCCGACCTGCTCCATCACAGCATATTTGCCATGAACCGAGCAAAGTCAGAATCGTCTTCACTTCTATGTGTATATGATGTGCGTGTATCGAGTCATGCACTGTAGGGCTATATTCCGCTACGCCTGCTTGCTCCACATCGCTCTGGCCTCCGTCTCCACAGCTTCGATCAACGTTGCTACCTCCGGTTTCACTTTCGGCTCAGTTTGGCGCAGGTACACCACCCAGTAGGCTGCAGCTACAAACAGAGCACCACCAGTCAGATTCCCGAGCCACACTGGAATGAAATTCATCACATATTGGCCCCACGAATAATGCCCTTCGAAGATTGCCGCCGGGATGAGAAACATATTGGCCACAACGTGCTGGAATCCAATGGCCACAAACGCCATCGTTGGAAACCAAATGCCCAGTACCTTGCCACTCATCGTATCCGATGCATAAGATAGCCACACAGCCAGCGCGACCAGCCAGTTACAGCCGATACCAGAGATGAAAGCTTGTAAGAAGCCGTCATGCAGCTTGTGCCCGGCCATATCCACTACTTTAGCCAAATACACGCCCTCTCCAGTCAGACCAAGCACATGTCCAAAGGCGTACGCGACAAAGATTGCTCCAAGAAAATTACCTATCGTTACGAATGTAAGATTCTTCACCATGCTGCCTACCGACAGCTTGCGTGCGATCGTAGCGAGCGGAACAGCCATCATATTGCCTGTCAGCAATTCACCGCCACCGATGAGCACCATAATTAGTCCCACCGGGAACACTGCTGCACCAATCAGATTAACCAGACTTCCCCACTCTGCCGGCGCGGATGCAATCACCCGGATATCCAGTAGAAAACCCAGCGCAATAAAAGCCCCTGCCAGAAAACTAAGCACCAATACAGAAGAAACCGGATATTGAGCCTTCTTCATGCCTGTTTGCGCCGTATATTGTGCAACCTCAAGAGGTGTTTTTGCTGCCATATCATTCATCCTCTCCTTCATTGTTCATCGTTTGGAAAAACGACCTGAATTTCATTGTTTATGCGTTGAATACCATATTTCAATTGTATCTTGGTACTGCGTGAAACTTTGTGCAAATTATCACAATGTTGTTTAAAAAGATACTTTAAGATTCTTGGAATAGTTAAGTCAGCAAGCGTATAGTAAGGCCTTTTGTAGCTAAAAAACCAAAAAAAGACTGACGATATACTCGCCAGTCTTCTTTTTCCTTTATAATCGTCCGCCTTGTTTCGTAATCCTGGCAGTTATTGTACACCTCATATTTACGGATAAACATGACTTATCTTCTTATGGCGTTTATCATGCTCGCTGTTCAACCGTCTATTCTGCTTCCTTACACCATTGCTGGTGCTTTTACTTCTATTGGAGGCAGTGCTTGCAGACCCGCCGTGTTCAGGAAGTTCCATGGTTTGTTGTAATGTGGCTGGAAGAAAAAGTCGATGAAGGCCAGCTCATCTACGGTCATGTTGTTTTGGATGCAGACCGAGATCGTATTAATCGATTGGGTCAGATCAACCTGAGACATCACCTGTGCTCCGACGATCCGACGAGTAGCCTGCTCATATACTACTTTGAGCAACAGTTTCTCAGCCGTTGGCATGAACTCCGGACGGTAGCTGTCTTCCAGTACGACAGATTCAACAATCAGACCTTCATCAGCAGCAGACGTTTCCGTCATCCCGGTACCCGCGATATTTTGCTCATAAATTTTGATACCCGATGTTCCTTGCGTACCCATATACGGTGTCGTAGGACGAACCAGGTTACGAGCTACGAGTGTACCCATCCGCACGGCGTTGGTTGCCAGTGGAATGTAAGATGCTTTGCCTGTTGGGTTGTAATGAATAGCACAACTGTCACCCGCAGCGAAGACGTCTTTTTGACTCGTTTGCATGTATTTATCTACGATGATTGCGCCGTTTGGCAACATATCCACTTGGCCTTTAAGCAGCTCTGTATTTGGACGGAAACCAATGCACAGAATAACCAGATCGGTATCAAACTCTCCTTTGGATGTGATCACTTTAGTCACTTTGCCATTTTCACCAGTAAACTTCTGTACCGTTTGACCAAGAGCCAGCTTGATGCCGCGTCCAGTCAACGTATCTTCGATCGCATCCGTGAATTCAGGGTCCAGGTATTTGTTCAAAATCCGGTCCACACTGTCGATTAGAGTAACTTCCTTGCCATTCATTTGGAAAGCTTCCACCAGCTCTACACCGATATATCCTGCACCTACAACAGTAACGCGTTTCGCATCTTTAGCTTTTTCGATAATCGTGTTGGAATGATTGTAGTTTTTGCACAGCAGAATGTTGTCCATCTCAATGCCTTCAAGCTTTGGAACGACAGGCCATGAACCTGTTGTCACAATCAGTTTGTCAAACGTATCTTCAAATTCTTCCCCGGTTTGCAGGTTTTTAGCCCGAAGGGTATGGCCCTTGGCATCGACTGCTGTGACTTCGTGAAGCATCTTGGTCACTACACCGAGATCTGCCAGTTGATTAGGCGAAGAATAGAACAAGCCGTCAGGGTCTTTCACAACCCCACCTACGTAGAGCGCAATGCCGCAAGATAGGAAGGAGATATTGTCATTGCGCTCATACACGGTGATGGTAGCATCCGGGTACAATTTGGCGGTATTTACGATGGCTGCGGTCCCTGCGTGTGTACATCCGATAACTGCGATTTTCATTAAAAGTTCCTCCTCGAAGTATATAAATGAGTTTGAATATAACGTTATTATGGTTGTGAAATATTTCACTTCTAGTTCGAAACTGTGTATGTGATTTATTTCACTTTATACACTCATTATAATGTGATCTTTTTCACATTGCAATAGGTAGTGCAAAAAAAGTTTGTCGAAGGAGGTCATTTCCCTGTATTTAAGCCTTTCTTCCCTTCATTGTATTGATTTCATTGTCCCCGGATTTGGGCGGGTTTATGCTATGTAATGGCTTCCGCGATCCCTGTAGGTCATATGGAGATATACAGTTAAAGTCCCCTCTTGCATTCATGTTTTACTTGTAAAAAAATAAATGCATTCAATTTCAACTACAGGGTTGATTTTTAAATTGGTAAGCGCTTACAATAATATTGATCCTTTAAATGGATTTTATGTAAATTAAACACCAATTCAATTATTCGTTCAGGAGGCGTTCATTTGAAGAAACGTTCAATGCCTGTCGTATTCCGCATGGTTCCCGTTACGCTTGCGATCACCATGATGACAACTGGAGTAGCTATCCCCTTTGCTGCTTCTGCCGAATCTCCACCCGTTACGATTAAAACCGAAGTTCTGTCCTCTAACGTTCCAGCAGGTGCCGATGTGTCTTCACTACTTCAGAAGTTTAGGGATTTCAGTCATTTTGCAATCGGCGACTTGGCCAAAGATACGGCCTATGCCCTGAATATCGTTTCGTGGCAAATGCCGCACGGTGGATTCTACAAAGACATGGAAGAGCAGTACGCAGCCCCATGGGATGGCGTAACCGCTCGATCAGGCTGGAAAGACCCGAATGGGATTGAACTTGGCACCTTTGATAATGATGCAACAACATCCGAGATCCGCTTCCTTGCTGACATGTATGATAAAACGGGCAACCAAGCCTTCAAGAACAGTGTGCGTAAAGCGGTGGAATTTATCCTGATCTCCCAATATCCCTCCGGAGGTTGGCCGCAGGTCTATCCCAAACGAAGTAACTACTCCGACGCGGTGACTTACAACGACAATGCTATGGTACAAACGATGGTTTTATTAGACGATATGATTGAGCGCAGAGGTGGGTTTAACAACGATATAATGACTGCCGCTGACCGCATCAAATTGAAAAATGCACTGGATAAAGGCATTGATTATACGCTGAAAGCACAAATTATCAATAATGATCAACCCACCGTTTGGGGTGCCCAGCACGATCCTGTGACCTATGTTCCTGTGCAAGGCAGAGCGTATGAATTAGCCTCCAAGTCGGGCTCAGAGTCGGTGGCGATTACTGCTTTTCTCATGTCCAGACCTCAGACTCCCGAGATTGAACAAGCCGCCAAAGCAGCTCTGCGATGGTTCGATAACGTTCGAGAGAACGGAACCAAGTATAACCGGCAAGGTCCAGTATATTTTGAACCGGATGCAGGGAGTTTGATCTGGTACCGTTTCTATAACGTGGATGAAGATGTGCCTTTCTACGCGGACCGGGATGGGTTGAAATATATGGACATTCTGGACATCAGTGAAGAACGACGACATGGCTACTCCTGGGCCGGAAGCTATGCACGCAACCTGCTTAAGCTGGCCTCCGATCAAGGTTACTACATGCTTAGTCAGCCCTTGCCCTGATTTGGAAGCCTGCTCCTTCTGTGAAGAGAATACCGCCGGTGTATGTAAAAATCAAAGAAGCCTATCCTTGCACATGCAAGAATAGGCTTCTAAAACGCTCATGTATTAACCGAGCAATTTCTCGATATCTGCAATCATTGTCTCCGGAGATTCTTTCGGTTCAACACGACCTACCACTTCACCTTCACGGTTAACAAGGAACTTGGTGAAGTTCCATTGGATGTCGCTTGTTTCGCCTACGCCAGGTTGTTGCTCCTTCAGGTATTGGAACAGGGGATGAGTGTCCTCACCATTCACATCTACCTTGGCAAACACCGGGAAATTCACACCATAATTAATCTGGCAAAATGACTCAGCTTCCTCACTTGTACCTGGCTCCTGCCCTCCAAACTGGTTACAAGGGAAACCCAGTACAACGAGACCCTGATCGCGATAACGATCATAGAGTTTTTGCAATTCACCATATTGCGGGGTTAGTCCACACTTGCTGGCTGTATTGGCAATGACCAATACCTTACCTTGATACAGATCCAGTGAGACTTCCTGGTTCGCGGTAGTTACCGCTTGATATGAATATACGGACATGACTGATTCCTCCCATGATACGTGTTGGTTTGGGCTGCGCCGAGCACATTAATATAACCAATGAACTTACAGCCTGTCTTATTATTATAAACCTGATCCGATGCGATTACCAAATTCCGGGTCTACCCATATTTCTATACTCCCATGAATGCGAAAGAGCCGCATGCGATAGCGCACAGCGGCTTCATTCGTTCTATTATGCAGGGCCAACATATGGCCGAATTCATTAACTTCCTATCGCTTGAACGCGCTGTTCTGTCCGTCCTCCAGCATGAACCATTGCACTGTTCATGACCTTCGTATCTGGCGTTTTCGATTGCTGGCGTTCACCAGCAAGAGCGTATGGCAAGCAAAGCGGTACACCGGAGCGTGGATCAATCACAATATCTGCTTCAATGTTAAATACTTCACGAAGCACATCCGAGTTCATGACTTCCACAGGCGAACCATGAGCAATGGCTTTACCTTTTTTGATACCAATCATGTGATGTGCATAACGGGAAGCATGATTCAAGTCATGTACAACCATAACAATGGTACGGTTAGCTGTGGCATTCAGCTGCTCCAGCAGTTGCAGTACTTCAAGCTGGTGAGCCATATCCAGGAACGTTGTAGGCTCGTCCAGGAACAGGATATCCGTCTCTTGAGCAAGTGCCATGGCAATCCAGGCACGTTGACGCTGCCCACCGGACAGTTGATCAATCGGGCGATCATGGAATTCTGTCATGCCTGTCACTTCAATAGCCCATTCAATCATACGTTTGTCTTCCGCACGCATGGAGCCAAATCCTTTTTGATAAGGAAAGCGACCATACGATACCAGTTCAGTAACGGTAAGTCCTTCTGGTGCTGTTGGATTCTGTGGCAAAATCGCAAGCTGCTTGGCAACTTCACGCGTGGACTGTTTATGGATGGACTTCCCGTCGAGCAATACATTACCTGCTTTTGGAGCCATAATACGTGCCATCGTTTTCAGGATGGTTGACTTCCCTGAACCATTGGCTCCAACAAGTGCTGTAATTTTTCCTTGGGGAATCTGAATATTCAGATCCTCTACAATTAGTCTTTCCTCATAAGCGATATCCAGCTTGGTCGTCTCCAGACGAAACATGCGATCATCCCTCTCTCATTTATCCCGGTTATGTAATCCGGCTATGACACAAAAACGAAATTGTAATTCTGTGTATTTCCGACGCAAATATCTTCTACACTAAAGATACTGATAATCATTATCATTTGTCAACATAAAAAACCAAATTTTCTTCTCTTTTCGTGCTTTATTTGGTCTTTATGTAGCAGAAATCCCGCTCTCTTCCCAAGTACACATGAGATCTTTTCTCATTCATTCCGCGCACTTTATCACTTCTGACTGTCTTTCAAACTCTTGAATCGCAAATTTTGTGTCTGAATTGTGAATGTGTGAGTTTTATTCATGCGTTTGCTATATCCACCATATCAAACAAAAAAAGATGACCTTGAAATTCAAGTTCAAGGTCATCTCACATACGCTCGTTTAATAAGGTATGAAGCCAGCATTTTTCCTTATTGGATCAAAAGACACTTAATGAATCTATGCAACACGCTCAAATAATATGACTTACAGCTTAATTAGGCTGCGGCATCAATTGGATCACTGTCATATTGCCCTGCGTACTCTTCACACTGACAATGCTCTCGGCATCCATATTCACTGGAAGATCGATCTGTAATCCATACGGATAGAGACGATCTACCTCTCCAATAGATATCTGTGCAGGAGTGGTCGCATCCGCATCCTGTTCATTGGATACTGATGTGTCAGGCGATGTGGAACCAGTAGCTTGATCGGCATCCTTACCTTGATCCGTGTCTCCACTCGCAGCATTAGACGATGCATTCGTCCCTGTATCCGTTGTTGCATCAGTAGTAGAATCTGAAGTGGCATCACCCGATGTTGCTGAATCTGCCTGCTGATCGCCATCCTCCGTCTGCTCTGTGTTCCCCGCGTTTCCCGCTGATGAACCATCCGTGCTTCCTTCGGAAGTACTTCCTGAACCACCATCGGAGGTATCTTGGGTATCAGGCTCTTCATTCCGATTAAAGCTCTCCCACTTGTCTGTAGTATCCAACTCCTGAGTACTATCATCCTTCATCGTCAATTGAAGTTTGCCTTGCTCAAACTCAGTGCTTCCCATATCGTTTCTGAAACGGATCACCAGTTGAGCAGGTGATTGCGTACCCTCCTGTTCACTCGCAGGAATCATATAAGCAATCTGCTCCGCGAGCTGCACCTCAGGTTCAGCCGGTATGACAGGCTCCTGGGTAGATGGAGGAGATGCCGCTGGCGGCTCTACAGAATCTTTCATCCATGCATATGTACCGCCCGCAATACCAAGAACCAGGATCAAGAGGATTAATCCGAACAGATTTTTCCTTTTACCCGTTAGCATTCGCACCAGTGGAGATGACAATTCCGTCTTCGCACGGTCATAGACCGGCTTCATTGTCTTGCTGGCTCTCACGTAATACGGTTTGAAAGCTGACTTCGACTTAAAAGCTTCACGGTCATGGGCTTTGAAATACGCCACGATGGCATCCGCATATCCTTTATGCACATTGGAACCTCGGACAAACATTCGATGATCTCCGGACCATTCGAAGAATGGATACAGCCCTTCAGCACGACTTGCATTCGTGCGGATGAATTCAATCAGTCCAGGATAATCCAACCGATTGCTGCCGCTTCCTCCCCGATAAAAAGCCATCGGCAAAGCTTCATATGCCGCAATCCCCGGATGAGCCTGCAGCTCTCCGGCAAGCCAGCGACGCGTCCAGCGTTGAAGTTCATTGCGTTCTGCCAGGGAAAGTGCCTCCAATGCCTCTTCTTCATTCCCCTCGCCACTAAGCCACACTCTCGCAGCCAGCATCATGTTCGTTCGAGCAGATACATCAGAGCCCTGACGTGCCGCCCAATCCCGAACCTCATTGCCATGCTGCAAAATATCAATGCTTAATAGCTGTTCACGGTTAACCCGTTCCAGATCCAGATCCTGAATCATAAACAGGTTAATAACATAAGCGAGCTTGTCTGCAAGGCGGGTTAACTCCTCCTGATATGTCGAATCTTGACTGGCAGACGGGGATCCCCCTTTGCGATTAGGGCGGGCTGTAGCTTCAGATTGACCAATTCTTGCCGTAATGCCTGTATCATAGGTGACATCAGCTGATACCCGATCCAATATACTAACACGCTGGAGGGCTTCATTCGCAGACTGTACCGGATTAGGCGCAGAACATAACCGTTCACGCAGCTCATTGGCTGTCCGCTCCTGCAAGAAGCTGTAGTGGATCGCAGATGGATGGGACGTAACCCATCTTCGGATCACTTCAACCACGTTCGCTGCCGATTCCGTGCGTTTTAGCTGATTGTCCAGATAAGGCTCGAACAACAGCTTGGTAAGCGATTCATTGGCCAGCACTTTATCAAAGAAGGCTTGATTCAGCTGCGGATCCCGATCCAGCACAGCATACAATTCCTGCACAGCACGCATACGCTTCTGGGCGCGGGCATTATTCACACCGTAGATGAAATAGTCCACAATCCGGGATTGCACCACGGGCGCGGCAACACTAAAATATTCTCCAATGCGAGCTGCGACGTCTTCTTCGGGTACGTTCTCACGCTTCACGCTGTCCAGTTCCCTGCTGAGCAAGGTCAGGAACAGTTCGTTCAGACGGGAACGTTGCTGTAATCCACCATCCGGCTTCAAATAGGTCAGCAAGCCACTCAGGACATGACTTTTGTTATCCAAATACAGGTCTTCCATGCCTTGTTCAAGACCATAGAACACCGCAAGTTCGCCATATGCTTCAATGGAAAGTTCCCGCCCAGGTTCCATGCCAGACAACATTTCATCCGCAAACGTATAGAAAGCATCCGCCGCACCAGGTTCCTGCAATAAAGCCCAGGCGAATTCCGCATAAGGTAACTTCGCTACAGATGCATCCGCATGTGTCACTCTGCCGGATACCAGATCAAAGGTGAAATCCTTCTCCGTATTCCGGTCTTTCGGACGTAACGTGCCTCGCTCTACAAACTGGACGTGAATGCCTTTCTTGGCCTGTGGCTCCTTGGCAAACGTCATGAATCCCAACTGCCGCCGGAATGCGAATGGTAAAGCCGTGTATAGCAAACGTAGCAATCCTTTGGCCCCTGCAGTCACTTCTTCTGCGGGAAGGTCCAGCGCAATGTATACTTTTCTGCGTGTTGCTACAGACTGCATTACCGCATAGAGCAGGCGCTTGAACAGCACTTCGTTCATCTTCAAGGCGCTCAGCACTTGGGTTGGTGATCCTATGCCAGCATCGGTCGCCCCACCCTGTCCGCTCCTAGGTGATATAGGCAATTCAGCAAGTGCTGGCAGAACTGTACCTTGTTCGATGTCATAGGACGTGGCGAACACGGCATCCAGCCACCCACCTTGTTTCATCTGCTCTTCCGAGCGCTTGGGAGACAAGACGTAATTATGTGCAAAAAGGGCACTGCGCAGCCCGGTGAAATCTGCAGACTGGTACACATTTTGCCCAAGAATCGTCTCTCCACTCTCCAGATGAAGCAGGTGAATGGAAGCCGGAAACTTCGTCTCGTCCTTCTCGCTACGGCCTGTTAGCTCCGCTGGAGCGTCATAGACACAGTAGGGGTGAAGCACTTTTTTGATAAAAGAAGGGTCCAGTCCCGGCGATGCCGCAACCGTATCAAACCCCTCTGTTGTGCGAAACACCCCGCGCCGCTCTCGGGTATACAGCTGCTGTTCAATGGGCGGGGTTACGGAAGAACGCATCATCCCACTCTCCCCTCAATGTACTTCAGCTTGTACAATAGCCATAAGAAGGGTTCATCCACGCGAATCGGACTAACCACACCTTGCAATTTCATATCCACAGGATTGCTACCCAGCGCAGAGACTGCGAAATAGGCTGTATCCTTGAAGTACACATCCATCGTTCCCTTGAACGGACGATCCACCTTCTCGATAAAACGCCGGATCTCCCCGTCGATATTCTCGAACTCGGTTAAGTCGAACCAATCGCGGTGCACCATGTTGCGGAAGACATTGCTGTTGGATTTGATATAATCCCCCTCTTCATCCTTGAGGGAATGCAGCATGTCGCTTTTCGTGAGCACAACGGCCGTTGGAATATTCGTTTTGGCTTTGTCCTGATACGCGATAAAATCTCCAAACATCGTCAGCACCACGTCACGCGGTTCATCGTATCGCGGTGTCCACTCTCCCGGCTCGTTGCCGAGGTTAATGCGGATTTTGTCCCGAATCGATCGAATTTGAAGCGGGTCCACCATAAACAGAATACCTGCCGAGTTCTTAATATGCTGCCCGTGAAGTCCGAGATAATCCTGCTCCACCATACCTTCACCCGCAACGTCAAAGAACACCAGTGTCAGCGGCGCTTTATCTTCGTCCTTGAACACAAACTGGAAGATAAACGGCTCCTGCAACTTTTCCTTCTGTGTGGAATCCAGCAGATCGCCCCGTTCAAACAACGGTTCTTCATAATCCGCACGGAACCGGCGGCTGATCTCCGCATTCAATGGCATGCAAGCGGCGTCAAAATGATCGGCCGTATAATGCTGCAATGTATGAATTAATGAAGTCATGTAGACGGATTTACCCACCTGGGATGCACCAATGATAGAAATGATGTTGCTCGGTGCTTTACCTGCCGTAACAGGTAGCTCGTTATGACATTGCGGACACAACCGGCGGCGTGTAACGACACCGTACCGATCGTTCAGACCCATCACGATGTTATCGGAATAAATACGATGTTCCTCCGGTACATCATGTGGGGCCAATACGGCCTCCATATCAAATACCGTATCAAGTCCGAACCTTTCGCGATACCGATTCAACTTCGCATCTTCCCCGAGTGCGTAGTCCTCATCATCATCGCGGTGATGGGCGGCGCGGAACACCACCTCTTCCGGTGAAAACTTGCTGAAACAATAAGGGCATACAATATCGTAAAACAGCGGACGTTCCTCCGGCTGTTGTCTCTTCAAAAACCGACTAAAAAAGCTCATAGCCACTCCCCTCCCCTGATCAGTCAGACTAAGGTGATTTACACTTGCACTACGATGACAGAGTAACCTTCCAATCGCTAGTCCAACTATCTAGTCTGATATAAGCCGATAGGCGGCTCCATATTTCGGTCCGTCCGTGAAGAATAATCGCACATAATCATCCTTGGCGACTTCAACGGGCGGCATCTCATTTCTTCCGGGAGCAAAATCACTCACAAAAGGGTACACCGTGCCATCTTCCTTATTCAGCGGTACCCCGCCCTGCTTGCGAACATAACAAAGGGCTTCCTTCGGAACAGGCACTTCCGCTGTGACGGTGATCAATACACTTTTTCGCTTCTGAAAAAAACCGCTCTTGTAGCGAATGGAAAAGCGGATATCCGCCTTGCCTGCGCTTGCAATCACCATATTGTCTTCATCTCGTTGACGGATCAGCACAGGCCCGTCTTCCTGCATCTGACACACATACACCGTGTACTTGATGGCACCAAAACCTGTGATCCGATCCGTGTAACCATTGCTCGCCTTATATTCCTCTCTCGTGTACAGCTTCATCTTGCCCTGTGCAGGCTCTTCCCCGGTACGATCATCGCTCATCATATCCAGCTCCAGCCGTTCCACATACACAGCTTCTACCCGTTCCGGCCAGAGCCAGCGAAGTGTACAACGTCCTTCGTCCACCGCAAGTGTCAGTCTTCGAATCAAGGGTGTCGAAGGGTCTGCATCCGTAAACCGCATTTCCATTGACCTCCCGACGTTAGAATCCTTTGCTGCGTGTATCTCTTGGTCTCTGACCAAACCCTTCGGCAGAAGAAGTTCCGCCGCCAGCTTCACGACGACCCCGGCTCTTCCGCGGCGTGTTCTCCTTAATCGGAACAATCCAGGAGAAGAGGGTCAATACGCCTGACAAGATGAGCATCGCACCAAGTCGTACAAATGTATCACCCACGTTCGAGCCGTCGAGGCCCCATTCCAGCAGAAGCCCTGCCAGTAGACCCGACACCGCACCACCAATACCAAAGCTGAGCGCGAGATGACGGTTATCAAATACAAGTCCGAGTGACACACCCAATGCTACTCCAATCAGTAACACTGCTGCTACACGGAAAATCGCCAGATAAACGCTGTGCTCCATCATGCCTGTACGTTCCGTTACCAGTGTCCGTTCATCAATCGTATCGTAGATCTGCTGAAATGCCAGATTCAGACCACCGGAATCCGGTACATCATAGTACATGCCACCCGTTTGCTGAGCAATATTACGCAGCAGATCCGTACCGGATGGGTCCACCAGGCTTAGGCCGACTGTATTAATAGAAATCTGTTCATTGGTATATTGGGACAAAATATCGGCTGTATCCGCTTCACTGAAGCCATCGGATAACAAGATGACGACCGTACCACGTTTCGGGTCCTGTTTGCCCTGAATCTGTTCCATGCCTTCCCGCAGCACAGCATCAAAATTGGTGCCGCCCGAAGTCGTGACAATACCATCGATTTTGCCATAAACCTCATTCTTGGCCGCTTCACTATCGAGCGCAATAAACGGTTGCAATAACTGCGGCTGGTCATCAAACGTAATGACAGCCACCTGTTTGTCACTCTCCATTTGGCTAATCAGTGTCTTGGCGGCTTCAAAGCGTCCGTTATCCGGATCTGTCTCGCTCATGCTGCCCGAGTTGTCGATCATCAGTACGATGTCCTTGACTTGCTTCACACCGCCCGGATTGATCTGATACAACAATTGCAGGGCGAGTCCAACAACAAACAACAGAGCCAGCGTTGCCGGAACAAGCAATTTCCACGACAGTCCCAGATACCGGAGCTTCCATGAAGCACCATTCAGCTTGGGTGAGATCATCTCTGCGATCAAACAGAACAATCCAACGCTCAGCGCCAGTACGCCAAAGTATAATCCCATCAGCAACAGACGTGGCATCTCCCCAAGCCATTGACGCAGCATGATTTCTCCTGCCGCAAAGCCCACTGCCCCGCCAATCAGGCTGAACAGGACCAGGAGAAGATTGATTTTTCGCTGCATGTCTACATGCATCCTTTCCATACCAGCCGTAAACAGGCTGAGTTAATACAAGATTGGTGCTGGGTGCAGGACACCGCCAGATGTCTTAACGAATGGGTGACAACTTTTCCACCAGACCTGCGGGGTGAAGCTCATAACCATTCTCCGTGTACGAGTCATAGTATACCTTGCCGTTTCGATACACCATGAGATCCTCCAGATGGAAACCTCCCATCAGATTCAGCTTCTCCACACCACTGCTGCGTTCTTCGTACACCACACCCAGCTTGTAGATGCGTGACGTCTCTTCGGCATGTGCCGCGTAGTCCATAAAAGCACTATGATGGTCACCAAAGAAATACTTCTCTTCATAGCGATGTTCCTGCGTATAATCGAATACCCGTACCCGAACAACCGCCTGATCCTCCAGCGTGTGGTACAACCTGCGGAACAGATCATCCCGGGTTAATACGTCTTTATCTCCGTAAGCAATCGTAACGTTGGCCCGCTGCAACAGCTCTTCTTCAAATGGTAACCGCAACGGCTCGGCTGTAAGCAGCAACGAGTGA
The DNA here is from genome assembly GCF_008693195.1 of Paenibacillus sp. UASWS1643. NCBI lineage: Bacteria > Bacillati > Bacillota > Bacilli > Caryophanales > Paenibacillaceae > Paenibacillus > Paenibacillus sp. UASWS1643. The sequence goes on along the minus strand of NZ_VXKZ01000110.1, from coordinate 84,234 downwards.
CATACCTCCATCAGCCGTTTCAACAGACGATCATCGCCTTCTGTGGCAAGCCGGTTCATGTCTCCCATGTAACGGTCCTCAAACCATACGTCCCGTCCGCGCTTGGCTTCCAGGTCGGTGATTAGCTCTTCCGTCACTTTGCCGTAGTATTCCATCACGTTCTGGCCGATGTATTCATCCGCAGCGGCGATACTTTGGACTGCTGTCTCGCGCAATGTGCGTTCCAGCGCTTCAAGTGCTGCTGTGACTTGGCCACTGAAACGATGAAGTTCTTCCATCTCCGTATCGTAGATACGCAGCAGATGTAATTCATTTTCCAGTCGCAGTAATTCTACCTTCGGTACATACACTCGCTCCAGCATACAGTCAATCAGATTGCGTACATTTTGTTTATCACGGAACAACGCACGTTTGAACGACTGATCTTCCACCCACTCTTGCTGACGCTGCTCCAGCAGAGCACGTGCCGATTCAAGCTGCATCGATTTATCCCGAATCAGTCCGAGCAGCGCTTCACGTACACTGCCAGGCTCATTGTCACTCCAGGCTGCCCACTGGAAGTACCCAACCTCTGGATGCTCCGCGCGAGATTGCTCGGCCTGACGGCGCAGAGAGCCGCCAGAACTGCGCTCGCGCACACGCTCTTCAACAAGACGGACGACGTTATCACGAAAGTACGCTTCAGCGCCTTGTCCGAACAGCGCTCTCTCCGCTTCACGAAGCGAGAGCGGCTTCAGATCGGAGAAACTGACGTTATGCGTCATGATGCCACTCATGCCACTAACCAGATCTTCATTAGGTAACAGGCCTTCGACTTTGCGTTCCACCGAAGCCGCGTCCAGTCCAAAGAAAGCGAGCTTGTCCTTGATGCTCCAATCCGGCTCTTGCCGCATGCGTGCGAGCAGATACCGATACATGTGATATAACACCGCCAGTGCTATCGGCTTGTTTGGCCGCCTGATCTCGGCAAAACCCGCGCTTGCATAACCATGCTGATCAGAGGTGGTACGAATATTGTTTTTGAAGGATGTATTGTTGTACGTGTTCGCTCCCGTGCTCGAAACGGTACCCGCGTGATCCGCATCCTGCTTCCTGTTCTTCAACAGGCAGATGCGGCAGATGATCTCGGCATTTTCGATCCAGCCCCCGGGAACGCCGGTTCCACGCTCATTTTTGTCGGACAACAGATATACAAGATCAAACAACGGTGACGCGTGATGTGTAACGGGAATGGAGATCCCATCCTCCGTCACCAGCAGATTACCGCTGAACGTGTAGTCCAGCGACTGCATATAATCCAGCTCCCTTAGAAAAGCAAGGCCTGCTGCGCTGGCATACCCGAAGGAATCCACCTGTTCCATCTCGCTGACCAATACATGCAGATCCGTCTGCACGGACTTGAAGGCTTGGGACAAAATGGTCTCCGTCAGCTTGGTGAGCTCTGGCAACAATACATTCAATGGATCATCGGCTCTGGTTACCACCGTAACGTAAATCCGATCAAATGACGAGTACAACCGTCCATAATCGGCAATTCGGTTACTGACCCGCCGAAGCGTACGATTCAGGTCATAGAGCGCCTGATCCGATTCGTGGAAACTGCGGTGCACATCCTTCCGCCGTGTTTTGGATGGTCGCTCCGTCTGCCCCGCGGATAGAGGCAAGCGGTGACGAGTCACCTGACCATCATCGGACGAGCCACTATTCCTCGTTTCACCCGGACCCGCTTCCTGATCTTCTGTCCCAATCTGAACGTAGACCACACCGTCTCCATTATCCCATTTCAGCCGATTGATCTCCTGCACAGCAGACACGGCAGGTGCAACCAGATCACCTACGAAAAGGAACAAAGCCGGGTAATGGATACTGCTGCGTCCATCCCCCAGGCTGCCTTGACGCTCCTGCTCCATTGCATACTGTGCTGCGTACTTCTCCAGATCGCGCTTCAGGGTATTGTTCGAATTGAACTCCATCCCGGTCACCATCTTACTTCAGCCTTCTGCGAATGTCGTTCAGCTTGGACGACATCGTTCTGTAGAACTGATAGATGTCTTCTCCGTTAGCCAGTTCTACCCGCTCATATTCCAGACGATCACGTGATTCCATGAACAGCGCAGCCAGATCATCCAGCTTTGTCAACAATGGGGTGATATCTTCTGAAGCCGTGAGATCGTTATCCCGACGGGAGGCTTTGCGCAGCAATGTACTGCGATCCTTCTCCGACAGACCGCGGAAGTTGCCAAACACTTCATACTCGGCAAAGTTACGGCTCTTCATCAGGTTCGCGAATGGTTCCCATGCGTCTTCTTCCGGGTCACGGTCATAGACGTAGAGCGCACCTTTTTTGACGATGGTGTCGGTATATAACGCTTCGATGAAGCGGTCGTACCACTGCTCTTCGTCCTGGTACTGGGCAAGAATGCCTTCGAGTTCGACGACTTTGGCCGAGATGGCATTCATCTTTGCCAGTTCCTCACGTACACGTGCGATCAGCTGCGGGGAGCGTACCAGGTTTTCTTTGGCCATATCTTCATTAATACTTCCGAAAATATCCTTAACTCCTACACGTGGCAACCCTTCGGATTGCAGACGTTTCAGCTCAATCACCGCCCGCTTCACTTCGCCGAGGTTCGGCGTGGTGGACGTCAGACGCATGTCGTAGGCTCCCAGTTTGGCAGACAAATCAAACGCTTCTGTTGTCACAATCGCATACCGGTTACTTGTATTCTCATCAATGGATTTGGCTGTCACGATGTTGTATCCAAGCGCCTGCTCGAATTCGCTACGCACACGGGCGTTATACTGCTTCACGCGGGCGTTCTCGTACACATCTCCCCATGATTTCTCCGGAATCGGTGACGGCAGATAGGTCCAGTTATTTTTCTCCGTTTGTACCAAGTGACGACCAATGCCTTCTTTGTCCAAAATGGTACGTTCATAACTTTCCTCATATACTTTGAGTGGTGTATACACAAAGAGCGGTACCCCGTTGCGGGTATTCAGCCAGAAGATCCGGTTACGTACTTCACTTTCCTTAACAGTAAAATGAGACTTGCCTACCGCATTGTTCTGATAATTACGAATCCCTTTCAGAATGCCCGGCGCCTGTGCCGGTACCGATACAAATCCCCATGAAGGGAAATGCAGACTGCCCGTACTGTTGCTCAGATTGAACACCGGAACGGCCTCATCATCCAACTTGCCGGCAATGAAACGTTCCACGAATTTTTCGACCGACTCATCCTGACCGTATTTGATCACCAGGAAATCTTCCATGGAACGAGTAATCAGATCACCGAATTTCTCGCTTAGGAAGTCGGAGATGGAGCTGACGATATCAATCTCGTTTTCCTTCACCCACTGGCTGGAGTTTTCCAGCAATTCACGGGAGAAGTCACGGATCAGATCATCTGTATCACGCTTATCCAACAGCCCGTCCACCACACTGACGATATCCGGTACACTTACGACGTTCCAGTAATATGTTTTGTTGCCTTTGTGGTCGGCTTGTTCTTCGCCGCGTGTCAGCAGGTCACCGTTCTTCGCAAAGATCGAGCTAAGGGCGTTCAGCGTTTCGGTAAATACGTTATAAATGCGGCTGTTCTCCTGGTTCAGCAACTCATACAGATCTTCATAGAACTCGATCATCTGATCGTTACGTTCCACGTCGGCGTGAAGCCAGTACTCATGAATTTTTGCTTCAATATAAGCATTCTTTTTCTTCTCTTTGGAGACAAAAGCACTCTTCGCATCGCCCAGCTTCTCTTCGGACTGCTCCTGAGCTGCTTCAATATCACGCGGAATGCGGAAGGCATTCTCACGCAGGGTTTCGATGTACGACTGAATCATCTTCAGTACACAGAATCCTTTTTCCGTATATATTAGACGGGAGACATAAAACGGACCTTGTTCGGGATGCAAAAACATACGCCGGATCTGTTCGGTGAACTGACCGGCAATCTCACCCGGCAGCTGTTTCTTCGCCTTGATATATTCCTCGCGGGCACGCGCCAGGAAGTTCTGTTCCAGTTCAGTGTCCATATTCACAACCTGTGATTTCACCACGTTGCCATAGGATAGGCGTTCACTGTTTTGATAACCAGGCAGCGGCTCTGGCACGCGGGCTTCAAAGGACTTGACCACACTTTCGAGATCAATGCCCAGCTTGCGTGCAAACTTCTCGGTATCCTCCTGGTTCGGTGCTTTGGAGAACATGGTGTTCATTTTATCGAACATGCGATACGCCAGATACGTGGTCATCTCTTCAATCGGCAGTACAGCCGAAGAGGCACCAATGATGTTGTAATCATAGTTGGCCGGGTACACCTTGTTCATCTGTGCAATGTTGGTCCGAATGTTGCTGATATAGTCATGGATCGCAAACTCCTCACCCGACTGCTTCTCCTCACTTGCCATGAAGTTGGTAATGTTCTCGGCCGTGACGTTCATGCAGTAATCGTAGGCGTTCTCCAGCAATTTGCCCTCGGTATTCGTCGCAGAGATCAGATGACACAGGTTAAATGGTGGCAGTGGTGAGTTAACGGTTAAAATATTGCCGTACTTCTGTGTAAACCGCTCACCGCGGCTATCCACGTTCATCCAATAATCCAACTCTTTGAGCGCAGCATATCCGTTCTTACGAATGTATTCGCGCGTGTGTTCGCTCAAGCTTTTGTTGGACAGGTTCACGTCTGGTGTGAACAGGTAGCCCAGCGTATTCACGCGGTCAATCCCGGCAGAGCCATGATCACGTTCGATAATACCGCGCACGATATAGGAAATGTCGAGGAAACAGCCACTGCCTGTACCGCCGGACAGACCTGTCAGCAGGAACACCATCAGTTTTTTGTTGGTGCCTACGGATAAGGTTTTGATCTTTTTGTCGATGGCCTGTACAACCTGATTAATCTTCGTGAACAGCAGCAGACGTCCAGCCTGACGCACACCTGCCGCGCCATTCATGCCGTCCGTGATGCTCAGTTCCGGAGACAGCCAGTCTGTAATGTACGGCTCCAGCACGCTGCGGTTCTGTAGCAGTCCGCCAATCTCGGCATTGGACAGCAATACGAATTCATTGATCGGATCAAGTCCGATTCCTTTATACTTTTTGGCGCGATCTTGTTCGTTCGTCTCAAAAGCCAGAAACTCCACATTGTCCGGCTTATCCATTTTTTTCTTGGAAACCGGATCCTGTGGCAGCTTGAAACGACGGTTGATCTGATATTTGAGACGCAACAGTGCGTCAATTCCCGTTCCCCCCAGACCAATAATCAGAATGGGGTTATCAATGGTATCAACTCTGATCTTCTCACTGACAATACCTCCGCCAAGTGATACATCCAGTTGCTGAATATGTTCTCTAACAATCGGTTTCATTCCATGTCCTCCTTTGATTAACGCACATATGCTTCAATCTATACAATTCAAACTAAAGAAATTTTACACTTGCCACTCCGATGACAGAACAACCTTCCGATCGCTGTTATCCCCGGATTTTTTGATTCTATTTTTCAATGGTGAAAATCTGGGGATAGCGTATGCTTCCGATGTAGCTTTCTTTCAGAAAGCTTTTAGGCGAACGCTTCCGCTTCTTCACGTTATTTCTGTCCTCTGCGTTCTCGTGTAAACAGTTGGTCCCAAATTATATTGGCATTCCTTTTAAACCAAACAATCAATTTAAATCAAATAATCCTTCACACCAAGTACTCGATCAAAATCGTTTTGTCCGCCTGTTGCAGCGGGATGCTCAGTCGGTCACCGTTCTTCAGTTCAACGCCTGAGCTTGCATCAACTGCACGACCGGATTTCTCCAGCGTACCGCCTGCGGTGTTACGGATGATAATTCGATCCCCATTGCTGGGCGTAAATACATATTTTTCGGTTTCCTTCAGCTCAGGGTCCAGCTGCAATAACTGATGCAGATGGAATCGACCCCGGAAGGATACCAGCTTTTTATATTGTGGATATGACTTGTCGCCCGTGTTCTCATCCCGAATCTCAACGATCATCTGACCGACAAAGCCCCGGTTTTTGCGTTTCAGCCAACCCATCAGGAACCAGACACCAACACCGACCACAATCAGGGCTATAACACCCAGGATGACAGGTAACCAAGGAAACGGCTTGTCCTGTTCACCGCCCGGCGTGGTCGGTTGAGCACCGCTTCCAGTTGCTCCGCCTGCGTTAATCGTGATTGGTGCACTTTCACGGTAGAAGCTGTCTTCTTCCGCACGGATGACCAATTCATAGTTATGATTGTCTGGTACTTCAAACGTTCCGGCAAAACCAGAACCTGTATTGTCCAGAGGTTGTTCTTCACTTTTGCCTGTATCCACATCTTTCACAACCAGCGTGGCCTTCATATCCGTATACAGGTCATTATCCTGAAGCGGCTGACCGCCATTCTCCAGTTTGGCTGCAAGATCAACTTTATCCCCTTTGGTATAGGACTTGGTCTTAATTGGGTCCACAACGAGCTGAAGATCATAGTTGAACAACAGGTTGATATCGATGCTGTCTTTCGGAGCCCCTTTTACCCGAAGTTTCCAGTCTCCTTCTTGGGGTTTCAACAGCTTCACGAGTGAATAACTCTTCGACGTCGAGAGCTTGGCTGCATCCGAGTTCAGATCCACGGCTTGTCCGGAAGGGTCCGTCAATTGCACTTCCACCGGCTTCGAGGACATAATCGAGATGTTTGCTTCCAGTACACTGTCATTTGGCACGTTCACGGTAACTTCCTGATAACTGCCGTTTCCTGTTACAGAGGGCAGCTTCACCACATTGAGTTTAGCATGATCGGCGAAGATCTCACTCAGAATCTGTGGCAGATCATCCGGCGTATCGGTAATGAATGACTTGCCTCCGGTCTGCTTCGCGAGGTCTGCGAGTGCATCCTTGTTCAACTTGCCATCCGCGTTCAGTCCAATCGTATACACCGGGATACCCTGATCTTGTGCTTCCTTCACGGATTTCGCCAGATCAGCGTCGGATTGTGCCTGTGTACGGCCTTTGGTTTTGTTAAAGTCATTGTTGCCATCCGCCAGCAACACGATCATTGGCGAGTGGGATGGGTCTGCATCATGATTCAGTATGTTCACGGCTTCGGCGACACCAACCGAGACATCGGTATATGGCCCCCGGCCGAGCTGATCAATAAAATCCTTCAGGCTGCTCTTGTCCGTATCGGACTGAATCTCCAGCATAGCCTTTTCCCGCTCCACCTGATCGGTATAAGCTACAATTCCTACCTTGTCCCCCTGGACGGGCAGCATATCAATAAACATTTTCATGGCTTCATTACTGATCTTGTCACGGTCACTTGTATTCATCGAGTTACTTACATCGGCTACAAGTACCGCATCGATTCCGCTTGTCTGTGCCTGAGCCGCTGCAGCTTGTGGCAGCAACGCTTGAGGTAACAGTAGCGTTAGAATTGCCAGCAGAACCATCGTTCCACTAAGCCAGCGTATTTTGCGTGTCCGCAGCATTGGGTGTACTCCTTCACGTTTGAGATTAAAATGGGAATAGTTTATTATAGGCGTCAAGCCTTAAGGAAATCTTAACAGTCTACTAATAAATTCTGAAAAGCACCCCTATCTTGAGTTACAGTTTTGTAATGACTGACAAAAATCGACGATTTCATGCCTTGAACTGGCACAAAAGTACCAACTATGGAAATATGATATAGTTATTGCCAGCAAACTGCAATATAACAGCGCTTGTTCACCAAGCCATAGAAGGGAACGGATTATGGTTACATACGGATGCCTCGCCATATTGTTTCTTTTTGTCATCATAAAGGTAATTGCACTCCAGCTTCATCGGCGGAAACCAATCTCCCGCGAAGACACGGATCGTACCCTCTACACTATTCTGAATGGTGAGCGTGATTAAGCATGAGTACTAAACTAGTTGTATCTATAAGACCATTTCAACGAACGACCTATGCCTATGAAAAGTTGCAAGTCTGCACCCGTTGTGGACAGTATACCTGCCTGTGGGAAGAGGAGTGCACGGCCTGTGGCCGGGGTACCCTGAATTCCGTTCAAGCGAAGGCAACTTCCCGTGTGAAACGTCGAATTGCACGCGACCTGTTCATTACCATATTGTTCGGTGCAGCTGCCACCTATTTTGGTGAGACCATAGATCAGACCATGGCGGCAGCCAGCGTTTCCCTGCTGCTTCTGGCCTTACTGATCTTCATGCAGAAACGTTCGTTCGAGGTAGAGCAGCAGCGCGAGTTGAAGCGCACGTTGCAACAGGATGAGGAACTCATCCGCCAGGGCATTAACCGCAACTGGGCTCTGGTCGCCGAAGCTCGAAAGCAGGATGAAGCACTTGCCTATGAGATGCTCCGCGAGATCGGCTCACTCGTCTACAATGACCGGATTCGACTGCAGCAGGTTGCGCTGTTACAATCCTTTGTCCTGCGCAGTGATATGGATCTGCAGCTCAAGCCCTTGCTGTTACGCAGCTTCGAGCGGCTGCTGGCTGAATATATCGGTGAGATTGCTCGGCTTAAGCCGGATTTGATCCGTGAAGATGCGATTCGTTATATCGCAACCTATGAAGTGAACATTTTACAGCTCCACAATGGAATTCAGATACTTACAGCCGTAGCTGCTGCTGCCGTGCGCAAGAGCAAATATATTGAGTTATTCCCTAGTCTTATTACCCGCTACGCCCGCTTTATGCCCAAGGATCGCTTCATGAGACTTTATCACACGATTGAACGCTATCCGAGCAAGGCACGAGGGGGATTGGCAGAGTCGGTAGGTCGGGTGTATAACGAGAAATATCGGGATCAATACGCAGATGTTCAGCTGTAGAGATGATATATTGAGAAAGAAAAACGTAGTTTAGTGCAAACTCACTCCCTGTATATAGACGAATGCAATTTCATCCATCCCTGCATGTGCGTCAGCACCACAGATCGAAGGTTATGCTTCTAATGATATAAGAATTAATCCAAAAACATCCCATCCTTAGGTCTAGGATGAGGTGTTTTGAATTTTATGGCATTCTGCCACGTGCTATACGCAGTACACGAAAAAAAAGAAAAACTAGATGGGTAATACCTAAATGGCATCTTCCATGGATCAAACAGGCGCGCAAACAGGCACTCGCAGATGACAAAAAGAATAAGCGGAAATGATCATCTGTCCTGTTGAAAAAGGGCCGCGACGTGGTTCCGCCCGCGACCCTTGATCTGAGGGTTCGGTACATGTGTACACGAACCCTCTCATATGTGCCATGCCAATCTCTGTGGCATGGCACAGTGCCTGCGCAATTGCGGCTACATCGCCGCTTGCGCCAAGGCTTTACCGTCCGCGACGAGAATCGCGACGGTCGCCCTTCGCCGGTCCGCGTCCTGCGGATTCCGGACGGCGAGAGCCTTCGCTGCTGCGCCCGGAGGTGCGCTTGTCAGCACTACGGCCAGCCCAGCCGCTGCTAGCTGCGCCACGTCCGCCTTGGCCCGCTGCACCGCGACTGCTGTCGCTGCTGCGCGCGGAACCACGACCTGCGCTGCGCTCGTCGCCACTGCGACCCGCACCGCGTCCACCTTGACCTGCTGCTCCGCGACTGCTGTCGCTGCTGCGGCCACCGCTACGACCGCTACTGCGGCCGCCTTCACTGCGTCCACCTTCGCCCCCGCGGGAACCACGCCCCCCACGTCCGCCATCTCTGCGATCGTTACGGCCTGCACCGCGACGGGCACTGCCAGTTCCGGAAGAGCGTCCGCCTGAACGTTCGTCATCCCCTTGACTGTTAATGGAACGTCTAGCTGCTCCAGTTGAAGCAATTGGACCTTCGCTCGTCCACTGGATACGGGACAGCTTCTGGTCGATACCTTGTTCAATACGTGCAAGTTCCGGTCTGTCGTGCTCTGTTGCAAACGTTACAGCAAGACCCGTACCGCCTGCACGGCCCGTACGACCGATCCGGTGAATATAACTTTCCGCATCATGCGGCATATCGTAGTTAAATACATGCGTAACGCCTTCAACATCAAGTCCACGTGCAGCTACATCTGTAGCAACCAGCACTTGCAGTTTGGCATCGCGGAACGCTTTCATTACGTTCTCACGCTTGGATTGGGACAGGTCTCCATGAAGTTCATCACTTGCATAACCTGCTTCACGCAGATCTTGGTTCAGCTTGGATGCACGACGCTTGGTCCGGCAGAAAATAATCGCCAAGTATGGGCGATACGTATCAATCATACCGCGAAGCGCTTCAAGCTTACCGCGATCCGTACATTCCAGTACCTGCTGGCGAATCTGTTTGATCGGAATAACAGATTGGGAAGATACCTTCACATCTTCCGGATCTTTCATGTAGGTCTTCGCCAGGTTGCGAATGCCCTTAGGCATCGTTGCTGAGAACAGCATTGTCTGACGTTTATGTGGTAGCTCGCTAAGAATCGTCTCCACATCGTCCAGGAAGCCCATGTGCAACATTTGGTCGGCTTCATCCAGCACCAGTTTTTTCACATTATCAAGCTTCAACGTGCCACGGCGCAGGTGATCCAGCAGACGACCGGGTGTACCAATAACGATCTGGGTACCATTCTGCAATTTACGCAGTTGCTTGTCCACATCCTGCCCGCCGTATACGGCAAGCACGTGCAGTTTATCGTCGTTAGCAGTAAGCTTCTTCGCTTCTTCCGTAATTTGCAGCGCAAGCTCACGCGTAGGCGCAATAATCAGCGCTTGCGGCGAACGGTCGGATACGTTAATTTTCTGAATAATCGGCAGCAAAAATGCCAGCGTTTTCCCTGTGCCTGTCTGTGCCTCGGCGATAATATCGCGTCCACCCAACAGTACCGGAATCGAACGCTCCTGTACCGGAGTCGGCACAGCGATGCCCTGATGTTTCAGGATCTCGCACCATTCCGGGCGAATGCCCAGTTGTTCAAAGTTTGCCAATCGTTACACCTCTGTATATTCATTTAGATAAGTCCATTTCATAATGACTCAGTATCAGTATCTGCCATCAACACTAGTTTTCCTTATATCAATCATGATTATGAAATGAATTTTTTAAAAAGCAATCCACTCGTTGCTCTTCTTCTCCATACCCTGTAGTTTACACGTTAGTCAAGCAAAACAAAAGGGGATACAGCGTTACCCCCTAACTTGTAGCACAAAATTCCAAGATCAGCGTAACTTGTATCGACCAAGTGACTTTAAGTCGGGTAGCAAGAGACTCTAGATCTGCCTTCAGGTTGCTGATCTGTGGATATGACCTAGCATGCCTCCGGCTCTAATAAAAAACAGCGACGCCCTCTCCCCGATTTCCGGAAAAAGTGCGCCGCTGATTATAAATTATCTTTTTATGTTATCTATTCGTTGTTTACTTCGTTCCAACCAGATTACGAACCGTGCCCGCCTGCTGTAGCAAATCCACTCCGTTCAAGAATACGAGAGCTTTCCTCGTTTAACCCGCGCAGGTGCACTGTTTTGCCCAGCTTCGCGTATTTGAACTTCACTTTGCCGATAGCCACAACCGCGGTATTATCCCAGATATGTGACCCTCCGAAATCAATCGTGATTTCCTTCGGATCGGCCTCTGCATCGAACTCATCCACAAAGCGGGACGAAGAACCAAAGAAGAACGGTCCGTGAACCCGATATATTTTCTGCCCTTGCTCTTGGCTCGCCTGTACACGGATCTTGGTCTGTTTCCAGCCAAAATGCAGCACACTGAGCACAACGCCGACCATAACCCCGATCGACAGATCGTGGGTATAGACCACAATAGCCACCGTCACGATCATGACAAAGGCTTCCGCCCGCGGCACGCGAGCAATATTTTTAATGGAACTCCAGTCGAATGTTCCGATACACACCATAAACATTACACCGACGAGCGCACCCATCGGCACCTGTTTCACCACTCCGCTGAGCAGCAACAACAGGATTGCGAGAAACGCACCTGCGGTAAACGTGGATAATCTTCCGCGTCCGCCAGACTTCACATTAATCACCGATTGCCCAATCATGGCACAGCCAGCCATACCACCGAACAAACCGTTAATGAAGTTGGCAATCCCCTGACCGCGTACTTCGCGGTTTTTACTGCTCTTGGTCTCCGTCATCTCATCCACAATGGTAGCGGTCAGCAGAGATTCCAGCAAACCGACGAGTGCCAGAGTGAATGAATAGGGCAGCAGAATCATCAGTGTTTCCCATGTCCATGCAATATTAGGCAAGTGGAACATTGGCAATGTACTGGTCAGGTTCCCCATATCGCCGACAGTCTTCACATTCAGATTTAACATCGCCGTAATGATCGTCATCACGATGATCGCAATCAGTGGAGCCGGTGCGGCTTTGAAAAAACGTGGCAAAATATAGACAATCGCCAGCGTACCTGCCACCATCGCATACATAATCCAATTCGCTCCCGTGAAGTGAGTTAACTGCGCCATAAAGATCAGGATAGCCAGTGCGTTCACGAATCCGGTCAGTACCGAATGAGGCACAAACGTAATAAATCGCCCAACCTTAAATATGCCTAGCAGAAACTGGATAACACCCGTCAGTATCGTAACTGCAAAAAGATATTCCACACCATAATCCTTGACGAGTCCAACCATCAGTACCGCCATTGCACCCGTTGCCGCCGAGATCATACCGGGTCTTCCACCTGCAATCGAGATCACAATCGCAATGGTAATCGAAGCGTACAGCCCTACCATGGGATCGACTCCTGCAATGATGGAGAAAGCAATGGCTTCCGGAATTAACGCCAGCGCTACCGTAATGCCTGCCAGCACATCTCCGCGAATGTTGCCAAACCATTGTTGTTTTAAAGTATTCATATGTTCTCTACCGTTCCTCCTACATGTCATTACTCAAATTGGAAGATGACCCTGAAGCTTAACGGAAGCATTCATCACTGATCAATACACTCAGCAATTAATAAAAGTGTGTGAGACAGCACAAAATAGCGGAATCTTCTCCGCACAATTGCCTATGCATCTGAGTTACATGCTCATTCACCACCCCTATCGTATGGATAGTTGGATGAATCATCATGTCTGTTTTCCGTTCCAGTGTTTTTGCTTCTTTTCCGTTACAACGATCAGTTATCTTCCTTGTGTGACATCCTGGTCTACTCCAGATGCCCATGGGTTTCCCTCTCTCAGAAAAACCGGGTCCGTTATTCTACTGACCTATTATTATAGTCACTGGAATGAATATGTACTAATACAGTTAAGCCTTAAAAATAAAACCTTATCTCCTATTATCTTAATATTTCTGTGATATACTCATCCATCCTCTATTCACGAAAAATAACCCGCAAAGATCCTTTGAAGAAGGTCTCTTTACGGGTATTCTCGCGATACTTTGCTAGAATCTTCCTGATTTGAATATCGAATAGAGCAGGAAAGCCACCATCAGAATCGCCACCAGGAAACCAATCTCAATGACCGGAATATCCCACAGCATCGTGGACTGATGACTGATCGACGAACCGATAATCAGGCCCACCATGATAATACAAAAGGCAAGTAACACAATACTGAAGGACAGCCGATTGCTGATCTGATCCATTCTGCGCATGAGTGCGTCCAGCTCAGGAACACTGATCTCCAGCCTCAGCTTGCCTTTGCTAATAATGGATGATAATTGCCTTAACTGCCCTGGCAAACCAATGACACTCTCAGCCATATCAGCCGCACTGCGGTACAACCGATTCTTGATTCTTCCGGCGCTAAAACGTTCCTTGATCAGCTTCCGCCCAAAGGGCTCCGCCATATCTACGATGCTCAGGGAAGGATCGAGATGTTCGATGACACCTTCCATCGTCAACAACGATTTACCGAGCAGCAGAATATCCGCAGGCATGACAACCCGGTGCCTCTGGGCTACGCCGAATAAATCATTCAACGCCTGACCCACACTAATCTTGGAAAAGGGAATATCGTAATATTTGCTACGCAACTTGTCCAAATCCACATGAAGACCACGCAGGTCCATGTCATCTGGCATCATGCCGAGCTTCTCAATCGCTCGGATCATACTGTCCGTATCTTTGCGCATTAACCCAATAATAAGCGAAGCGAGCTGTTGTTTCATCTCATCACTCAGACTGCCCACCATGCCAAAGTCTATAAAGGCAAGACGACCATCCTTCAATACCATCAGATTGCCCGGATGTGGGTCAGCGTGGAAGAATCCCTGAATAAAAATCTGATTCAATAATGAATCCACCAGCCGCTCGGCAATGTTATTCAGATCATGACCGCGTCTGACCAGTTCTTCACGATCATTAAGTTTGATACCTTCGATATACTCCATAGTGAGCACACGGGACGAAGTCTGATCCCAGTAAATTGCCGGGATTTTCACCTTGTTGTCCTGTTGGTATTGCTGTGCAATCTTTTCCGTATTGCGGCCTTCGACCGTATAATCCAGTTCGGCCATCAGTGCCTGAGCATATTCTTCGACCATTTGCGGAATCTGATATTGCTTCACCCAGTCCCAGCGCTTCTCGGCCATGGCTGTCAGTTCACGCAAGATATCCAGGTCACGCTGTACAATACGCGATATACCCGGCCGCTGAATCTTGATGGCTACCGATTCACCGCTTCGAAGTTTGCCGAGATGCACCTGTCCAATGCTGGCCGCAGCTACAGGGGTATCCTCGAACCGGGAAAAGATCTCCTCCAGCGGTGTATCCAATTCCTGTTCCAAAATACCCCGTGCCGTTTCGGAAGAGAACGGCGGGACCTGATCCTGCAACTTCACTAGCTCGCGAATGACAGACTCAGGCAATAGATCTGCCCTTGTGCTTGCGAGTTGCCCCAGCTTAACGAAAGCTGGCCCCAGCTCCTGCAGCACAAGCCTGATGCGCTCACTCAGCGTTTTGGTGGTGTGTGCTTCACGCGACATCCACCGTCTGGGCAGAGCCAGCAGCTGGAACAAACCCAGCTCCTCGACCATATAACCGAAGCCATGACGCACTAGCGCCATGGCAATTTCACGGTATCTGCCGACATGTTTGATTCGCACGGCCATCTACTCGATCTCGTTTCCTTTGAGAGGAGGAGGAACTTCAAGTGGAGCTGGGGATTCATCAGGTTGAAGCTGTGGTGATTGGCCCAGTTCGGCAAGTCTTTTCTCCAGGACAGCAACGCGCTGTTCCAGACTGGTTACATCACTTTCGGATGCCACACCGGCTTCCTGAAGCACTCGCTTGACCTGTTCCTGAATCATTCTCTTGAACTGACCCTGTTCTTCATCGCCCCGTTCCAGCAGACGTTCGACCAAAGCTTTGGATTCACCGGGCGCAAGTTCCCCGCGCTTGACCAAATCATCCACGGTTTTCTCAATTTTTTCTTTGCTTACAACAGTAAGACCAAGCCCTAACGAGATCGCCTTTTTGAACAAATCGCTCATTTTTGTCATCCTCCTCTTCGTTGATCTCTATATTATACCCCTTATACTCTGCATGCAAAGATGTCTGTCCGATCAGACGTAACGTGCAGCCCATTTGCCTGCTTGCAGCAGTAACTTCCGGTACGTTTCGTGTGCAAAAGACGGCACATGGTGACCCGGCATCAGATAAACAATACGCCCAACACCATATCGATGAGCCCAAACCGCAGGCTTTGGTCCATCTTCGGATTGATATTCCAGCAATATCTTCGTTTCGGCAAAAGAACCAAATTCGAACTGATACGGCTCTTCTTCCATTGTGAAATTCGATATGCCCTCCGTCACGGGATGGCTTTCCGCCGTTACAGTGAATTCAAGCGGTGCATACGCCGGATGATGCAGGAACTTGGCACCGATCATCTGTTTGAGTTCATAACGATTTTGGAGCGAAATGCCGTTATGTATAATGACCAGTCCACCTCCATTACTCACATAGGACAACAAACCTGCTGTCTGCTGAGGAGAGACTTTCCCTTTCCAATCGTCCATGTATGAGATACATACATCAAACCCGGTTATATTTTCTTGAAGCAACATATTCCGATTCTCACTGCACTGCACAGTCATAGTATCATGGAAAATTCGGCTAATCTCCGCATCCACACCTTGAAGCGGATGCCAATCTGGATGTGTATAATCGCCAAGTAGTAATGCTTTTTTACGATGATCCATTCAATCAATCTCCTTCCTTGTTCACCTCACTGTATCAATCAACTACCAGGGGAGCTTCTCGCCCTTGTAGTCCACATATGCGGGCTGATCTCCTTTAAACTGTTCATGGCGGTCAATAAGTACTGCGATATGCTGTGCAGATTGCTCGGGCGTGAGATCCGCAGAAACATCCAATTCGCCCCTCATATAACTCTGTACCCAACCGGGATGCACAAGCATCACTTGTCCGCCTTCATCCTTCAGACCATTGTGCACAAGACGGGCTTGCATGTTCAAAGCAGCTTTGGACATACAATAGGCAAACCACCCATCCCGACTGCATAGCTCTATACTTCCAGCCTCGGAAGAGATATCAACAATCAGCTTGACCTGTCCTTGAAGAAGGAGGGGTAACAGGGAATGAGTCACACGCAGTGTACCTAGGGTATTCACATTAAATACTTCAGCCATCTCCGCCATATTCAACGGCCCGCGGATATGATCCGTAATACTCCCTAGTATAGCCGCATTATTGATCAGCATATCCAAATGATTCGTACCCAGCTTCAATGTCTCCGTGAATAGAGCCACCGACAGGTCGTCCGCAATATCCAGTTCGATGGCGCGCAGATGGTCAGGATATCCTTCTGCAAGCATACGAATTCCCTCGGAATCTTCCACGTCCAGACCGGCCGCATACACGAGATACCCTCTCTTAAGCATCTGTGCCGTCAAAGCCAATCCCAATCCCCGAGCAGCTCCCGTTACACATACGGTTCTCATCATGATGTCCCTCCCTCGCATAATGATTCTGTCTTTTATTCATTCCACATATTCATCTGAAAACCTTTAATTCAGAATGGGATCGCCAACTTCACGACCAAAGACTCATTAGGCAAAAGCAAGATTAGAGCCATTTTGCTTATTGAATTCAGCTATCTATTTGAGCTATAAATAGCTGCTATTATCTCTGCATATATCGCTCCTGCCGATAGGCTAAACAATGTTCCACCCATCTTCGAGCGACTGCCGGGTAAGAGCCCAGATGAACGTGCGTATACCCCGCCACGATGTTGCCTGCCGCATACCCTTCTTGCTTCAGGCCACGCAACCCCTTGGTCTCATACGCATAAGGGATCGTTTCTTCATCACGATAAGTCATCGTGGAATAATGAAATTCATGACCCCGAAGCACTTCACCCTTTTTCAGCAAAAAGGAATCCTGAACGCTACTCGCTTCACGGTAGCCAAGCGCAGCGCGCTTCTTCTGCATCTGCACCTGCGCAGGGATAATACCCGCCATGTCGAAACTAATTCCCTCACGGTTGGTCAACGTTTCCCCGAGTACCATGTAACCGCCACATTCTGCGAATAAAGGCATGTTGGATTGTGCTGCTTGTCGAAGTCCTTCCAAGAACCCTTGGTTACCGGCAATCTCTGCTGCAAACTCTTCTGGAAATCCTCCACCCAAATAGATGCCATCCACATCCGTTGGAATACCTTCACCAGCGAGCGGACTGAAGTATTGTAATCGAGCCCCGGCTGCTTCGAGTAATTCCAGATTATCGGGATAATAGAAATTAAATGCGGCATCGCGCGCAACGGCAATGACAGGCTGTACCGCATATGATACATGTCGATTATTAACGTGGATCACTGAATTGGAATGTGGGTCGTAATTCGAGCCTGGTTCAGTATTAGCAGGATCAGTGTGGGTAGTAGCGGCAAGACTCCCTTCTTCTTGTTGAAGCGGCGGGGCGCTTGCCGCCAGTTCCAGCAGAAGACCCAGATCAGTACCTTCCATCAACACATCGGCTGCCCGCTGAAATAATGGTTCCAGTTCACCGCGCTCGATGGCAGGTACCAGTCCCAGATGTCTCTCAGGGATGGACATGTCCTCGTCACGCTTCAACCAGCCAACCACCGGAATGCCGCACATCTGCTCAATGGCTTTTTTCACAATCGTATAATGCCCCGCACTTCCACACCGGTTGACGATCACTCCGGCAATATTTAATTCAGGCTCCAACTGTTGAAAACCCAGTACAATCGCGGCTGCACTGCGAGCCATGCTGCGTACGTCCACAACCAGGATCACAGGGGTCTGAGTGACCAGAGCAATCTCTGCAGTTGAGCCTGTATTGCTGAGCGGATCTTTGCCATCATAGAGGCCCATAACGCCTTCTATAATGGAAATATCATGTCCGGCTGATGCCTTCTGGAACGTATCCCTCACATACTCAGGTGAGGTCATCCATGCATCCAGATTGCGTGACGGTCTGCCCGTAACAGCGGTATGGTATGTCGGATCAATATAGTCCGGGCCGCATTTGAACCCTTGTACACTCAAACCACGCTGAGCGATTGCTCTCATTAGCCCCAAGGTTACTGTCGTTTTCCCTGCACCACTTCCGGTGCCTGCAATGATCAGTCGGGGTCTGGCATTACGATCTGAAATGCTCATCGTCATATCCACCTTTTCTTCGAGATAACAAAAGCTTCTGATCGAAGCACTATCAAGGATGAACCATTCGTGTTTTAGTTGTAACGTATAAATTCTATAATCTAAACAAAACCGCATCATATAGCGATGCGGTCAAGATTAATGCACACTTTTTATTCATGAAATGAATGTTTACAAAATAACGGAGAGGGCCTAGGACAGAAAAAACCTGAAGAAGCGCGGCTATGCCGACCTTCTTCAGAACAGTACATGTTCAATCCTCAGCTCTGTTTACTCAGATTATCGAACCAGGCCACTAATCTCTAATCTTGGCCGCACGCCCTGCTGCAAAGTAACGTCCAAGCTCAACGATGAGTGCTCCCATCTTCTCTTCCTTCGGAATGACCAGTGCCTCAATGCCTTCTTCACGCATGGAGTTTGCTGTTACTTTACCTACAGACGCAGGGATTACACCTTGTCTGAAGGCTGCAAGCATCGGCTCAAGCTTGTCCTGGGAAGCCGCATATTGGGTCAGAAATCTGACCTGCGGTCCACTTGTGAACGCAACAGCATCTACCTCGAAATTTAGAATTTCATTCAATAACTGTTCCAGCTCTGCCTCTTCCGGCGGCACATGGCGGTAAGGAAGCACTTGTCTGACGAGTGCGCCTTGTTCTTCCAACCATGCGACAAGTTTGGGAGCTGTCTCCCCATGAAGCTGCAACATGACCTTTTTCCCTGCGAGGTCATGTGGGGCGAACTCTCGAATGAGCCCGTCCGTGCTACCGTCATCATCTCGTACCAGCGGTGTTAACTTGCGCTTTTTGAGCGCATTCACCGTCTTGTATCCCCTTGCCGCAATTGAGGATTCCGATAATACATCCAACAATTGGCCTGCCACTTCCATATCCTCAGCCATTTCAAACAATGCATCCAATCCCATACCCGTAGTTAACACCGCCCAGTCTGGCGGGTCTGAGATCCAGGATACCAGCCCATCCCTGATACTCCGATCATCCAGGAATACGGTCCCCTGTGCCGGTCGCACAAGCGGGATTCCACCCATTTTTTCAACCAGTACGGACATTTCTTTCGATTTTCGTGGTCCTGTCAATGCTACACGCACACCTGCCAAATGTTGAGCCATTCATGTTCCCCCCGTTAGTTCAGCCGAATGTTCATCAGTCTGACTACAGTATACAGGGTACTTCTGTGAAGGGATACTGTGCTTTCCCTCTTTTTGCCCGTTCATCTATAAGGATTTTTGATGGAATGCATCAGGAAGGCTGGAGTTCTCCGCCATGAGAATCTTTCCGCCTTTTCTCCCCGTCCTTCTCCGAATCAGCCGATTTTTGTTCCGGCTCATGGTTCTGTTTCTTTGACTGGTCTCCCGATCTCTGTTGGGTAGATTCTTTTTTATCCTTTTTGCGAGGACGAAGGAAAAGAAACAGCACAATGGGGAACAACACTTCAAAAATAATGGCAATCCATGTCCATTCCCGAGTAAAGCGATTGAGCTGAATGGCATTTCGGAAGAACCAGAATGCACAGACAAATCCGACGAGGGCAATCGGGCCTGTCAATACCTTTCCCGATGCGTTCGGAATCATTCGCTTCAATCCCCAGCAGACAAAGTACAGGTCAAAAGCAATCTTCGTGATCATGGTAGGCAAGGTTGCCGCTGCCAGCGCAAGGTCAAACCGATCCAAGAAGTCACTGATTTGCAATTGTCTTGCCAGTTCATAGGAGGGATACACCAACCTTGAAGCGATAGGAACTCCAATGGAGGTAATAGTCTCAACAAGGATTAGCATCATCAACAAGGCTGACAATATAATGCCTGACACAACCGACTTAAATCGAAAATCACTGCCCTTGATAACAAAAGGCAATGCAATCATCTCTCCGTAGAACGAAAATATGTACCAACTCCCCTTGCCCACTCCCGCAACATCAACGTGAAAATATGGCATCAGGTTATCCATATTGATCTGTTGAATGAGCATGAAAGGCACAATCACGGAGTTTAAGAGAAACAATGTCACATACAACTCCGACATACCGATCAAGGAGCCGAGCCCACCTCTGACGATAAAAACTCCCATAACGATCAGTGATAACACAATGATGGAAATGGGGGTGGTCTCTAACAACGTTATGCTTATATAATCACCCGTTAACCGGATATCCCTAGCAAACACAAAGAAAAAAAACAAAATGTACATCAATCCTGCGAGCCTTCCCAAAAAGGGGAACCGCCCAGCAAGGGCTTGAAATAGATCCTGATCCGGAAATCTCCGCTGAACCCGACTTATCATCCACATCGATGCAAGCATCACTACGACTACAGGTATATACGAGAGATAAGCGTGTTGTTCCGCATAGTAGATAGCTTGCGCGTGTGGCTGAATTAACGTTCCTGAAATACTGAGCAGGAGCACGAGCAGGATCGTCTGACGGTGTGTTACTCTCTGATTCATAATATACCTCCTTTCCCTCTCGCAAACTTAATGCATCCTGTCCACAACCTAGGGCAGGGGCAGTAAGCGCTGGATAATGTGGCTTATCCATACCGACACAAATAAGGTTTTGCTTAGATTAGTCACATAGAACCAAATGCCCGTAGCCACTGCTATCAAACTATAGGATAGCCAGCGATTAATGGCAGCTGCCTGTTTCAAATGTCTGAAATCCATCAAGATGACCACAATTGCCATGGCCAGGTAGGTAAATAAGAGTGGTTTAATCATGTACAACTTCCTCCTCTACGACGCCGATTGGTTTATTGCTCACCCCAACGTTTTCAATAATGACATGGGGGGTAACCGTCACCTCAACTTCAGGGTATATGTCATCCCAACGATCCTTCATCGTGTCCCACTTGGCTGGCATATGTTGATGAATGGATCGACCGATCCCAAGGATGTCCGCATGGTATTTTCCCTGTACCAACCGGACACCTTCCTCGATATCCAATTTTATTTTCTGGTGAATGGCTTCATGTAACTTCAGAATCTCATTCTCACGTCGGTCACCATAATTGGATTCGTTATCTACGAGAACTCCCTTGGCATATAACTCAATATTCACGGTGACCTTGTCAGCCTTGATACTGGGATGCAGTGAAGCGTTGTTCTCGTTCAACTTGATGAACATATCTCCATCTCCGCCAGGAGCTTTAACCATAATCTCCGGCGCATTGGCCTCGCCCATAGCAAGAATGAGCGCATCAGCCGGAGCTTTGTCGATCATGCCAACCAGCTTATCTTTCTTGAAAATGGCCAATCCATCAAGCTTGATGTTTGTTTTGGCGTCCTTCCACCCTTTTGGAACATTGCTCACTTTCGAAGCGACAGGCAGGAATGGATCCACACCTTCACTAAGAATGGCATCTATAAACGTTTTAAGTGAACGTGGATTACGCATATTGAGGAAGCACAGTTCCCGCACCATCTCGGATGGAAACTTCTCTATCGGTGCATCCGTATCCATGACCTCATATGCTGAACCTTTTGTGACCACTGGCAATGCAGAGAATCGGTTCAGCGGATACCGCGTAAACAGATCAAGCATGGGGGCCACTCCATCCTTGGCAAGCTCCTCACCAATAAGCATCGTACGGCGATGCGCATAATAGATTGTTCGTGAGAGTTCCTTTTGACCTTCAATAGACGTACCATGCAATGATTTGGCTGTATTGGATAACATGAACCAGGATTTGTCCCCACTTGTACCCCCGCCACCTCCCGAACTGCCGGTAGAACCGGATTGACCGGGAAGTGCAATCTGCAGACTGGATCTGTAGTTGTCTCCTTCCTTATCAACAGCAATACCAATCACAAAGGCAACATCGTTAATCTCCTTACGATCCCAGCAACCTGAAATAAAAGTGGTACATAACAACAGCGCTATCACTGCCCGGTACTTATATATGAACTGCATGGGTTCACCACCCCTCCTCAGCTTCAGGGGAACCGTTGATCTTTTCGGTCATCCGTTTCTGATCCCGATGTACCGTAGAAGGACGATTGATCATTTTCCACCATGGCACACGAATGAGAATGTCTTTGGTATCTGTTTTACTGTAAGGGCTAAGACCGGAGAGATATGGGACACCAAACGAAGTCATCTGTGTCAGATGCACAGAGATCAGGACCAAGCCGATGACGATGCCATATAATCCAAGCATACCTGCCAGTAACATGATCGGAAATCGGAGCAGACGCACCGTAATCGCAAAGTTAAATCGCGGGATCGTGAAGGAAGCTATACCTGTCATGGATACGATAATAACCATCGGGGCGGACACAATCCCGGCCTGAACCGCAGCCTGCCCAATCACAAGTGCGCCGAGAATACTGACGGCCTGCCCTACTGTTTTGGGTAACCTGACCCCGGCTTCCCGAAGGGCTTCGAACGATAGCTCCATAATGAGCGCCTCAACCAAAGCCGGAAAAGGAATGGCTTCCCGGGCACCTGCGATACTTAGAATCAGCGTAGTTGGCAGCATGTCCTGATGAAATGTTGTAATAGAGATATACAAGGCTGGCAGGAACAGAGCGATGGCTACGAACAGGAAGCGAATCCAGCGCACCAGATTACTGATGAAGAATCGTTCGTAATAATCCTCACTGGCTTGCAGCATCTGCCACATCGTGACTGGAGCAATCAGCGCGAATGGGGTTCCATCTACCATAATGGCAAAGCGTCCTTCCAACAGATTGCCTGCAACGGTATCCGGCCGCTCCGAGTAGTGCATCTGAGGGAAAGGCGAATACGGATGATCTTCAATCAATTCCTCGATATAACCCGTTTCCAGGATGCCATCAATATTGATTTTTTCCAGACGTTTCTTGACATCTTGAATCGTTTTTGGATCAGCAATACCTTCCAGATAGGTCAGCACAATATCGGTCTTGGTTTCTGTGCCAAGAGTCATGCTTACCATCTTGAGAGAAGGTGTTTTCAGCTTGAAGCGCAGCAAAGCCGTATTCACGCGCAGTGTTTCGGTAAACCCCTCCCGCGGTCCCCGAATCACGGATTCTGTCTGCGGTTCCTCCACACCACGTCTGACGCCGCCTTTGACATTGAACATCCAGGCTTCGCTACTTCCATCGACCACCAGAAGTGCGGAGGATGCCAGCACCCCTTCTGTCGCAGCAGCCCAGCTTTCAACGCGCTTCACCTGGGTCAGCTCAACGGTTGTATCGTCCAGCGGAACATCGGGTTCATCTGTGCGCTGCTGCACCAAACCTCGAATAATCGGACGCAGCATGTGTTCCTGGATATCAGCCGAATTAACAATGCCTTCGATGTAGACCAGAAGTCCTTTCACTTCAGGCGTAATCATGACATTGCGAAAAACCACATCCGAGCAATCGGAGAATATCTCCTTTACCGCCTGAATCTGAGTTTCATGTACTGCACTAATCGGCTGCCGAAGAAAAGGCGGGGATGGCAGTCCCAAAGGGATATGTTTTTTCTCTTCTGAAGCTCGTCCCGGTTGTCGGGACTTGACCTTCCCAGATGTTTTGTCCGCCATATGCCGCCCCTCCGTTCTTGTTTTTATACAAGGTAGCTTGTGCCAGACAGCTGGGAATTATGTGGTCTTTTTTGCAAAATTACGATAAATTCTCTGAGTTTTCAGACAGCAAAAAAGGCCTCTGTATTTAACAGAGACCTCTGGGATGTTCCAAGTTCTATAGTTACTTATAAGTTAATCCGCAAAATAATCTTCAGGCACATAACGAATCTCCGACTTCGCATAGATGCTTAGCGTGTGACTCTCCCTGTCGTACACAACCCGTTCACCTTCTACGTAGTACCAGTGTTTCAAAAGGGGCTGATCTTTGCGTTGGACGAAACGAAATACGTTCAGTTCCTGTCTAAGCTCCATAATCTGTTCCACAATCTGCTCGTCCAGACCCGTAACGGTAAATATGAAGCCTGTACCTTCCTGTTGGAACCGATAGGACAGCGAATCTGTTTTGCTATTAGCTAATCCTCGCCCGGTCACCGCATGTTTAACCATAAACCATTCCTGTTGCGCCATACGTGTATATCCTCCTTCATCTTGGAGTTCATTTCATCAGCCATCTACGGCAAATCAATAATCATATAGAACGTATCTTCGTTTCCTTGCAGTTCGATTGAATCCCGCTGTTCCACACGAGCCGTGTCGCCTTCGTTCAACAGGTACTCTCCATCCAATCCCAGCTTGCCTTCGATGGAGAAAATGTACATCCGGCGGCCCGAATCCTGATTAAAGGTTAACGTTTCGTCTTTGGCTAATCGGCCAAGGTAGATCGTCATATCCTGATGAATGGTCGCAACTCTTGGTCCCCCATCTGGGGATACAATCGGCACGAGTGCTCCTGCCAATGCCGCTGGATCAAATGATGTGGTCTCATACGAGGGCTCTAACCCTTTTGTCTGTGGCATGAACCAGAGCTGAAGCAAACGTACTTCTTCGGTATCGGATGCATTATGTTCGGTATGAATCATGCCACTGCCTGCTGACATCCGCTGAATACCACCAAAGCCTGTAACGGCTACATTGCCCAGGTTATCTTCATGTCGCAACTTGCCGTTCAGTACGATGGATACAATCTCCATGTCACTATGCGGGTGAGCTCCAAAACCGCGACCAGGCGCAATCACATCGTCGTTCGCTACCCGCATCGGTCCAAACGCCGTATTCTCCGGGTCTTGGTATTCTCCGAATGAAAAGCTGTGACTACCACGGAGCCAGCCTCGATCGAAGCTGGAGCGGGCATCGGATGAAATGACGTTAATCATAAATTGCATCCTCCTTATTTTTTCTTAGTAGCATACTTATTCTCATTGTAACAAACCTCAGGCATGTCGTCCAAACGAAAAAAGTTCTCTACTGATCAGCCCGGTTCGCAAATCAATTCCCGAACCGGCCTGGCCAATAAAGAACCTCATTACAGGACTAATCCTGCACTTCATTATTTTTAGCAATCGTTAGTCAAATCAAGCACTCACATTCTGGCGAGCGTTCCCCTGTCTGGAGAACAGATAATCCACGGCCAGGAGGCGGCTTCCGGTGAAGAGCAGTGTCAGGGAACCCGCAAGCAGCAGGTAATCTAACTCGGTACCACTCAGGAACGGCTCACCCATTTTGGCTGTAAACAGAACGCCAACCATCACGATGGCAAACAGGGCAGCAAACACACGTGTTCCCAGACCCAGAATCATCGCTGCACCACCTACCAACTCAATGATGGCTACAACGTATGCAAGAAATCCGGGAATACCGATACTTTCGAAGAAACCTACTGTACCGCTGATTCCACCTTCGAATTTACTCCAGCCATGCAATACAAAGATCAAACCGATCATAATCCTTGAGAAAAGTAATCCAATCTCTACACTTTTATTATTCATGTTCATCTTCCTTTCTCATTATATTCGACTTCAATTTAGCCCAATTAATCTATCCGATGGACCAAACAAACAAGATAGACAGCAATAGAAAAACAGTAGCCGACATCAAAACAGCATAACGTGGCAATCTCAGCGTCACGTCCTGTTCCGGGTCGAGCAGACGTGAAATTCGGACATTCACCGACGTATCCGCAAATGAGGACTGAACGGTCAGTTCCTTTGCCCCCCTAGGTTCAGGACAAGCACGAAGCAGCTTGAGCAAAGCACTGCCAATGCTTGCCACATTGCCTGTACGCTCAATAGCCTCATTGTCTGCCAGAATTTCTCTAACGATATTGTAATGTTTCGAAGTATGCTTCAATACGGGAATATATGGCATCATGATTGCAAATACCGATAACAGTGTCGTCTTCAGTGGGTCACGGTGCCACAGATGATGGACTTCGTGGTACACAACTGCCGTCTCCTCTTCTGCATCCAGCATCGTCAGAAGCCCCGTGGAGAGTACGATGCAAGGCCTCCATAAACCAATTGTAAATGCAACCGGAGAATGCTTGTCCACCACAATGAATCCCGGCTGTCCGAGATGGTGATACTTGGACTCCAGTTCGCGGGACAATGCACGCACTTCCATGGAGCGAAGCTTACGTACGGCTGCTCTGGTTTTCATCATACGCACCATTAGCAGCCAACCTGTACCCGCAAATGTTAGCAATACCAGTGCCAGCAGGAAATGTCCCACGGATAACCAACCGAGTCGACTCATCCAATGATTGCAGAGCCAGAGCAGGTTAAACGGGATATCCCAGCCAAAAATTTTGTACATCGCGTACATGAACATCTGCATGAACACGAGTAACGGAATGCCAAACCCGACGGTAAACAAAAGTTTCGAGCGGGTCTTCCACATCTTAATCGCTATCCTTTTTCCATTGTTTGATCTTCTGTTCCAGGCGTTCAATCAGACCCGCATCTGCTTCGTCCAGCGCATCCAGCATATGATTCAATGCCAGAGCTCCGAATTCATCCACCAACTCATGTGACAGTTCCTTGGATTGATCGTTCATAAACTCCTCCTTGCTCTGTACCGGTTGGTACAAAGATGTTCTGCCCTTTTGTGACTTTCCGAGAAGTCCCTTGTCTACGAGCCGGTTCATCACGGTCATGACTGTATTAAAATTGACGTCTTTGTCTTGTTCAAGTGCGGTCTGCACTTCACGGATGCTGCTGCCAGGACGAGCCCATAAAATGTCCATGATCTTGGCTTCCAGTGGACCAAAAAATCGGTTGAGCCCACGCTCACCCACTTTGAAATTGTGTATTCTCATTTTCTGACACCCCTCACACTACCCATTGTAGTGCCAACAAATGAGAAGTCAACCTCTATGTCAGCTATTTTATGTAAATGATTTGTAAATTTGTTTTCCATTTCAGTAAAAAAGGCCAAAGACCGGGAAATTCCGCACGTTCGCGGTTTTCCCGGTCTTCCCCAAATATTAGTCCGTATGATGTTGCGAGTACAGGGTCAAACTGCACTTTATTTTCCATCCTGTGACGGCATATGTGCAGAAATATCCACGCCGAGTCCATGAGCCAAACGTCCGCCAAGCTGTCCATCCGCCCGGAAGAAATGGCATAGAGCACGCATTTGAATATCAACAGATACGCCCTTAAGGTCATTGATCAGATTATCCAGCAAATGCTGCTGCTCTACAGGAGTAAATGAACGGAAAAGCTCACCTGACTGTGTGTAATCATCCGTCTTCTCGATTTTCTCTCTTGTAACATGCCCTTGCAGCGGAACCTGACTGTCCCGGTATGCCGGATCTTCTTGCGGGCTGTTTCCTGAACTGTTGGGTTCATAGTTCACCGGAGATGGGTCCTGATTCACATTCATGAGTCCATCACGCTGATAATTACGAACAGGTGCGTACGGGCAATTCACCGGAATTTGCAAATAGTTCGTTCCAAGCCGGTGCCGCTGTGTATCCGGATAGGAGAATAGGCGTCCTTGCAGCAATTTATCTTCGGAAGGCTCAATTCCAGGTACAAGCGCACTAGGAGAAAAGGCCGCCTGCTCCACTTCAGCAAAGAAGTTTTGCGGATTCCGATTCAGGGTCATGGTGCCCACCGTATGGAACGGTAATACATCTTCAGGCCATGTTTTGGTTGGGTCGAGCGGATCAAAAGCAAAATCATCCATTTGCTCTGGCTTCAAAAGCTGTACCTGTAACTTCCACTGCGGGTATTGCCCGTTCTTGATATGTTCATGCAGGTCCCGGGTAGCATGATTAAAGTCCTGTCCTTGTACCTCGGCAGCTTCCTGACGAGAGAAGCCTCGCACGCCTTGTGCAGACTCCCACTTATATTTCACATAATGGACTTGCCCCTGTGCATTAATCCATTTGAAAGCATGTACGCCGAAACCATCCATCTCCCGATAACTTGCCGGTGTACCCAGATCAGAGAACAACCAGGTCATCATATGTGTTGATTCCGGTGAGAGGGTCATGAAGTCCCAATAACGAGCTGGTTCCTGAATGTTTGTATCTGGAGCCGGCTTCAAGGAATGCACCATGTCCGGGAACTTCATGGCATCACGAATGAAGAAAACGGGCAGATGGTTGCCTACGATATCATAGTTGCCTTCCCGTGTGTAGAATTTGACGGCAAATCCACGTGGATCTCGTGCAGTCTCTGGTGATCCCGTACCGTGAATAACGGTCGAAAAACGAACCAGCACATCCGTCTCCGTACCCGGATCTTGCAGGAAGTCCGCTGTTGTATACTCCTTCATACTCTGCTCTAGCGTGAATACACCATGAGCGCCTGCTCCTCTTGCATGTACAACTCTTTCGGGAATACGTTCACGGTCAAAGTGGGCTATTTTCTCAATGAGATGGTAGTCTTCAAGCAGTGTTGGTCCTCTTCTGCCTGCTGTGCGGGAATTCTGGTTGTCACCTACAGGTGCTCCCTGATTCGTTGTCATACGTTCTGTCATCATGTCGTCCTCCTCTAATGGGTCTCACGGCTGCTATATATCTACTATTAAAATCATATTCGGCTTCAGTTTAAATATACATTTAGACTTGATCTAACTGTTAAATTGATTCTAACATGTCCCACTCTGCTCTTGCATGAGGTTCGCATGAGATTAAGATGAGGTTCTTCAACACTTCATGAATGAACTATGAACATGTTTTTAAGGAAGTGATCCGGATTTACTATATCTATTAGGTTCTATCCGAAAATACATGAGGTCAACGATAACATTAGGCAAAAAAAAAGCGGACTAATCCGCCAGGCGGTAGCCCACTCCTCTTACAGTGACAATATATTGCGGCGAAGATGCGTTATCGCCCAATTTTTTGCGCAAGCTTTTGATATGAACATCAACCACATTACTTCCACCCGTAAAGTCCGTCTCCCAGATATCGCTGAGCATCTCCTCACGGGAAATGACTGCACCTTTGGCATCAATCAGCTTGAGTAACAGATCATATTCGGTCTTGGTTAGATGAATCCGGTTATTATCGCGCTGTACACTCATCCGTTCACGATCGAGCCACAGATCCTTAAATCCGATACGGTGCCCTTCCTCAGGCAAAAACCCACGATTGGGCAAAGCAGGACTGTTGCCAATCATGCGCTGCACCCGGTAAAGTGCCTCCTGCGGGCGTGCAGGCCACACCAGCAATTCCTCCTGAAGCATCGGTCCACTCGCACTGCCAATCATCTTCTCACCGACCAGATACAGACAAGGGGTTGTATGCTCAGCCTCACGATTCAATCGGCTGCTAATTCCAGCAAAAGCATCGATAGTTCCGGCCACAGACAGGTCATAGATCAACAGATCAAAGACAAGACGCTCATGCAGATCCGGTTCCCAGCGATGGAAGACCAGTACATCAAAGCAGCTATCCGTTAAGGCTTTTACCAGTTCATGAACCTGCCCCGGCATCGGGCTGATCAGAATAACACGCCGTGTAACAGGACAATTGTCCACAAGCGGTGCTGAGTCGGACAAGGCTGGTTTAACCCTTAGGGGTAAACGGCGGCCAGGCAGTTTTATTTTTACTTGATCCGTTTGTTTCTGCATTCCCCGCAGACACCTCCAAAGACCACATGAGCATGATCGATTGCATATCCGGTTTCTTCAGCTACCTGTTTCATCCATTGTGGAGGAACCTCCGTCATCACCTCGTCCACTTTGCCGCACACTTCACACATGATGTGCTGATGATCATCCATACGGGCATCGTACCGGCTTGCTGTCTCTCCGAGTTTAAGTTCCCGTATCAATTCTTTGTCCGTCAGATAACGAAGAGAATTATACACCGTACCATAGGCCAGATTATATCCTTGTTCCACGAGTCGATTCATGACATCAGCAGCTGTTGGGTGATCCTCCGAATGACGCACCACATCATATACCGCTTGCCGTTGTATCGTCAGATTTAAAGTTCTCACAACCATTTCTCCTTTATTATTGATCCATTTTATATGAAATCAGACACTGATCTTCTACTTATGATGGTCTTCCCAAAAAGAAAGAATAAACTTTGATTTAGATTAAGTATAAATCTTATTGTATATTGAAGTCAATATCGCTCTAACATCCTGTATATGCAAATAAAACACCTTTCCCAGCAATCCCCTCATAAATTTGGGATAATATGGTTCGCTACAGCACCACTTTTCAGATAAAATGTAGGGATGTGCGTATAAAGGGGGAATGTCGGTTGTTTAGCACTTTTTTCATTAATATCTGTGTCATGATTACGTTTATGTATGTGTCTGGGATCATCGCAAAGTTCTATAGTATCCGATTGCCTTTTCCCTCGTTACGTGTTCAGTTGATCGGCGGCTTATTGTTCGGTATATATGGCACAGTACTCATGAACTATTCTTTCCCTCTGAACGAAACTACGATTGTAGACCTACGTCATCTGGCCATCGTTACCGCAGCGGTATATATGGGAGGATTGGCTTCGGTCGTTACGGGACTCATGATCTCGGTCCTTCGTATTCTGATGTTCGGCTTATCATCCTCTGCCATAGATGCAGGATTTGTCATGACTCTGATCGGACTGTCCGGTGTATACTTCGCCTATGCTCCCTGGTCCAGACTGACCAAAATAATTACAATGAATCTGCTTGGCATGACATTAATCTTTATCATCCTTATGTTGAATACAGACAGCATAAATTCATTAATGAAGATATATCCGTTACAAATGACCATTTCCTTTGCCGGTGGATTATTTATCTATTTCATCGCAGAATTCATTAATAAATCCAATGAAATGTTATTTCTATTGGAAAAAAGAGCATCTACCGATCATCTTACCAACCTTAGCAATCGACGACAGTTCGAAAAGTCACTTCAACTGGAACTCCAGCGTTCCCGGGATTACCAACAGAAGCTTTCCTTGCTTGCCATTGATATTGACCGATTCAAAAAGGTAAACGACACCTATGGTCATTCCGCTGGCGATGCGGTCCTGAAGCAACTTGGACAACTGCTCGTTGAGCATGCACGTGCTGCTGATATCGTGTCACGAAACGGTGGGGAAGAATTCGCCATTCTCTTGCTCGACTGTGGACACCGTCAGGCCGTGGCTACCGCCGAATCTATCCGACAGGCTGTAGAGAAATACCATTTTGCTCTGCCCGACGGGCACACGACACGTCTAACTATCTCCATTGGAGTAGCCGTGTATCCCGATCATTGTGATGATCATGACGATGACGACTTCTTCGAACAGGCCGACCGTGCTTTATATGAAGCGAAGAATACAGGGCGTAATCGTGTGTGTACCTTAACTATTCGTTCCTTGCCTCTTACACTTTAAAGTAAGATCTAACCTTTCAACGTTCTCCAAAAAAGGGATGTCTCTTTCGCCTATTCAGGCGCACAGGACATCCCTTGCTTTATGGATTATTATATTTCATCTCAATTTGTGTGCTGACAGGAGATCAAGCAAGGATGCTCTCAATCTCCTCGATAATGGCAGCATCCAGCTTCACGCCAGATGCAGCCGCGTTTTCTTTTACTTGCTCGGGACGACTCGCCCCTACAAGTGCACTGGATACATTGTTCTGGCGCAGAATCCAGGCAAGGGCCAGTTGGCCAACCTTCAGATCCAGCTTGTCCGCCACTTCAATCAGCTGACGAACTTTCCCGATACGATCCGCATTGATCTTTCCTTCGTCCCATCCTAGCTTGGCAGCACGGCTATTCTCTGGGATATCGGAAACGGACGTATATTTCCCGGTTAATAGACCTTGAGCAAGCGGGGAGTATACGACTTGTCCGATGCCTTTACGCTCGCCGAGCGGGATAATTTCATTTTCGATATAACGGTCAAACATGTTGTACACCGGCTGATTGACCACGATACGATCCAGGAGCAGACGGTCTGCTGTACCCAACGCAGCTTCCATCTGAGCCGCAGTCCACTGGCTGACGCCTACATATAACACTTTGCCTTGTCGTACCAGATCATCGAGCGCGCGGAGTGTTTCTTCAATTGGTGTTTCGGTATGATAACGATGGCAGTAATAGATATCCACATATTCAACGCCCAGGCGCTTCAAGCTGGCTTCACATTGCTCCTTGATATGTTTGCGAGACAACCCCTGGTCATTCGGACCATCACCCATTTTGCCAAATACTTTGGTTGCGAGTACATAAGAGTCACGGGAGTACGCTTTGAGCGTCTGCCCAAGCAGTTCTTCTGCTGCACCCCGTTCGTATACATTGGCTGTATCAAAAAAGTTGATGCCTTCATCAAATGCAGTTTCAATTGATTTCACCGCATTCTCACGTTCCACATACCCTCCGTACGTCAGCCAGCTTCCCAGGCTGATCTCGCTAACTTTCAGTCCGCTTCCACCTAATCTGCGATAATCCATTGATTGCATATCCTCCTCTGTTGGTTATAAAGATGAAGTTCACTTTCTATTGTAACGTAACCAGCTCGGAATAAAAGGGCTTTGGCTCAGAAAATGGAAAATGAAAAAAAGCGCACCTATAAGGTGCGCCGAATAAAGATTTGTCTTCTGATCATGATTTAAGTCAAAGTAATACTCAATGCATTCAACAGATCAGCCTGTCTGACCGGTTTCGTCAGAACAGCATCAAAGGTTTCCGCTTCGTGCGGGTCAATGTGCATACCATATGGAACCAGAACAATGACGGGCAGATTCTCCAGCCGCTGTTTCATTTCATGTACGAAATCAACTGCGCCGCCCTCTTGAAGTCCCATATCCACAACGGCTACATCCGGCTTGAAGCCCTCCTTGATCCACTCATGTGCTACACTCGAACCCGAGGTCATATGCACATCCATCTCCCATCTGCGCATCAGGGAAGAAACGCCTTGCAATATATCCGGGTCCTTGGCGAGCAGCACCTTTTTCCCTTTTAACCGCTGCTGAATACTTGAAAGTTGAGGTAACTCCCAGTATCTGCGTAAGGGAAGGGCAATATGGAATTCCGTCTCATTCTCTCCCACACTACTCACCTGAATACGGCCATGCATGAGAATGGCAAGATTTTGGCTTACCGCCAAACCCAGATTGCTTCCGATCAGTTTTTGGATATCCATATTTTCATCTTGGCCGTTCAAAGTACGCAAATTCTTATCGGATACCATCTGACCCGTGTACTTCACCTTGAGTGCAAGTGTACCCATATCCTCCGTCTCTTCGCCGTTCACCACGGCCGTGATCAGAACTGAGCCTTCACGTGTTGAATCCAGAGCATATTGAAT
This sequence comes from Paenibacillus sp. UASWS1643, assembly GCF_008693195.1. Taxonomy (NCBI): domain Bacteria; kingdom Bacillati; phylum Bacillota; class Bacilli; order Caryophanales; family Paenibacillaceae; genus Paenibacillus; species Paenibacillus sp. UASWS1643. Next base: position 50,503 of record NZ_VXKZ01000110.1, on the reverse strand, counting down.
GACATGTGCGAGCAGCTGTCCGATCTTGATCTCATCACCAACAAATACTTGCGACACATTCAAATCAAGATTCAATCCCAGATCAATATTCTTGCCCGATGCCATTCCGGCATAGAGATAAACGGTATTTTCAATGGTGCCAACCAGATCAAATGGATCATCATGGATAACCGTTTTGCCTGCCTCATTAATATTGAAGTTCATCATATTATTCAGGAGCGAGAGTAGTATGTTGCCACTCGTCTCGATCATATTTACATACTCCGATTGCTCTTCAGGCATGTCCGGTGTACGCATCAGATCTGTCAGTCCCAAAATACCGTTCAAGGGATTGCGAATCTCGTGACTCATCAACTTCAACATCTGTGTTTTGGTCATGGCCTCAGATTCGGCACGTTCTTTCTCTGCCTGGAGCTGCTCTTTCATTTGTTCCGAGTCACTCAATTTTCGTTCCTGCACATGCAGGGTGCTCTCCAGATCCACAACATATCCCAGAAAGACAGCCATCGCGTTCAGCGTCTTCATATCCGTTTCACTGATCACATAACCAGCATTGTCCATTAGACATATCGTTCCAAATGCTTCGCCAGATCTTCGTATGATAGGTACACCCACGAAGAAACGACTCCCAAGCCCACTCGTGACGTCCATGGAGCTTGTCATTGGGTTTTCACATGTATTCTGAATGGTAAGAACGCTACCTTTGTCTCTTAACACCAGACTGCAATATGATTCGTTAAATGAAAGCTCACTGCCTTTAACAATCAACTCTTCCGTACGATTAAAGGCCTCCAAAATGACATTGGTCACCCCGTCATTCGTGGCAACAAAGATGGTATTGACCTTCAATATACCGCTTAATACGTCTACGATATGGGCCGCAGCTTCCTTTATATCTTCATAGAAGCCTCTCGTAATGCCTTCTGCCGTCCCCATGATCCACCCCTTTTGTCTTAGCTGCACTTTCTAATCTGTATATCAGAATGTTTAATCACGTACAAGGGTTCATCAAGAATCCGAATAGCTGTCACAATCTATACTTATATGATTAACACCGTAGAAGTAAAAGAGAATCATTCTGCCTGCCGATAGCCCGTTGTCGGACAAAAGCAGGTCTTGAACTGATAGTTTAAAAACGGAAAATGTATTGCAAATTGCCTTTTCAGATTGATTAAAGTCCATCTTGTCCGACTTCGTATAATTATCCTTGCAGGATAACTAGCAATTATACGCTTCTACTCAGACTTTGGGAACCTTTATCCGCAGCAATTAAAGGAAAGTCCACTTTGCCCTCTACGTTGTGTGACCATTATCACACCCAAAAAACCACATATAGTTTATAAATGGATAATACGAATCTACATATAGTATTTATCGTGAATTGAATGATACCCAAAATCATTTTAGGAGGAACCTTACATGAACATGCTTGAGTATGCCACTCCACCGGCATCCGATCTATTATCCGACCTGGGAAGACGAATTATTGGCGCAGAAGACGCCGATACGCTGAGGGAAAATGCGAATCTGAACGGTGACTCCTTCAGCGGTAAGATGAGCAGGCTCGGTTCGGAGACAGCCAAGTGGCATGCTCTGCGTCATGTGTTGCCAGAAGAGCTTGCCCAAGCTGTGGAGAATGGGGATCTGTATGTACACGATCTGGATCAGTATGCACTTGGAACGACCAACTGCATCTTTATTCCGTTTGACCGTCTCCTTGCTGCGGGCTTCAATACAGGCAACGGATCGGTTCGCGCACCTCAGACGATCATGTCTGCAATGGCACTGGTTGCGATCATCTTCCAATCCCAGCAGAACAGTCAATATGGCGGTGTATCGGCCAATAAGATTGACTGGGATTTGGCCCCTTACGTACAGCGATCGTTCCGCAAACATTATCGCAAAGGGCAACGCCTTTTTGGTGAGCATACCCTGCTCGAGGATGAACAGCTTCATCTGGACAGCATCGAAGCGAAGAATCAGTGCCCGCGCGCATATGCCTTCGCCTATGAAGAGACTGAACTGGAGACAGGACAAGCTGCTGAATCACTGATTCACAACCTGAATACGATGAGCAGCCGGGCAGGTGGTCAGATTCCATTTACTTCACTGAACTATGGATTATGTACATCAGCAGAAGGTCGGTTGGTATCACGCTCATTGCTGGAAGCAACCATTCGTGGCCTGGGCAACGGGGAGACTCCCGTGTTCCCTCAACATATTTTCCAGTGCAAACAAGGGATCAATCAGGCTCAAGGTGAGCCGAACTATGATTTGTTCCGGCTCGCAGTCACCTGTTCATCCCGGCGGATGTATCCTAACTTTGTCAATGTGGATGCCTCTTTCAATCTGCCTTTCTATCATCCGGAAGATCCGGATACGATCATCGCAACTATGGGATGCCGCACACGTACACTGGCTGACCGGTTTGGTCGCAATCGTCAAAGTGGTAAAGGTAACCTGTCCTTCAACACCATTAACCTCGTCAAGCTCGGCATCCGATTTGGCATCTGCCAAGGTGCCAGAGCTGTCGCTGACCGGGCCGGATTCTATACTGCTTTGGAGTCGGTTATGCATAATGCCGCTTCCGGCCTGCTGCACCGCTACCGAATTCAGACAGCACAGCCTGCCAAGGCATCGGACTTCATGATGCGGGAAGGTGTATGGGAAGGTGGAGAACAGCTTGGTCCGAACGAGCCGGTTGCCGATCTATTAAAGCATGGAACGTTATCTCTTGGTTTTATCGGTCTCGCGGAATGTATGACAGCTCTCTATGGGCGCCATCATGGGCAGGACCCTCATGTACACCGCGAAGCGCTCAACATTATTCGGACCATGAGAGAGTTCTGTGACCGGATGAGCGAGCAGCATAACTTGAATATCACACTGTTTGCCACACCTGCTGAAGGGTTGTCCGGCAAATTCACGAAGATCGACAGAGAGCGATACGGCCTCATTGCTGGGGTTAATGATCGTGAGTATTATACGAACTCATTCCATATCCCGGTATATCACACCCTTCCAGCTTATCGGAAGATTGAACTGGAGGCCCCGTTCCACAATTTATGTAACGCGGGTGCAATCTCCTATGTGGAGCTTGACGGAAACGTTCGGGCCAACACCGCAGCTTTCCTGCGAATTGTGCAGTATGCACTGGCGCAGGATATCGGTTATTTCTCCATTAATCATCCGATTGATCGCTGCCCTGCATGTGGTTATGAAGGCGTCATTGGGGATGTATGCCCAGGCTGTGAAGCCCACGAGAACCATGTACACTTCCAGCGATTACGCCGCGTAACTGGCTATCTGACCGGAGATTACAAAGTACGCTTCAATGCTGCGAAGCAGGCCGAAGTGCGGGATCGGGTGAAACACCGGTGAATCTATATGGTTACATTCCGGAATCGGTGAATGAAGGGACAGGCCTGCGTGCCGTGTTGTTCATCAGCGGATGTCGTCACGCCTGTCCGGGCTGCTTCAGTCCGGATTCATGGAGCTTTCGAGCGGGTGAGCCCTTTACAGAGGAGCGGCAGCAGCAGATTCTGCATGAAGTGACGACCCATCCATTGCTGGATGGCGTTACGTTGTGTGGTGGTGATCCCTTTTTCTCGGCGGCAGAATGTACGTCCTGGGTCCAGCAGCTCCGCGCTGCACGTCCTGATCTGACGGTATGGGCCTACACGGGATTTGAATATGAAGAACTGATTACCGACCCTGCGAGAGCAGAGCTTGCCCGGTTATGCGATGTGATTATTGACGGTCGATACGTTGAAGCGGAGCGTGATGTCTCCCTGCCCTTCCGCGGCAGTCGAAATCAACGTTTGATTGATGTCAGTGCAACACTAGCCACTCGAACCATCGTTACAATACAGCTCAGTATGCTGTAAACATTGGTTTTATTCCCCTCACCAACTAACAAGACACGGGTCCCAGCGGACTCGTGTCTTGTTGGCGTATAGCGGTCTGCTTTAAGAAATAGGTTTTATCCATTCTCTCTATTTTCTTCTCTATTGCATGACGATATATAATATAGGTAGTTATTAAGTTAGCATTTAAAAATTTAACCGTTTACATAAGGTACCAGGGAGGAATCATCTTTTATATGGATATTGTTCAAGCATTAATTACATGTATGCCTTTCTTTCGAGATACGATTCGTCAGGATGTAACCCTCTCCGTTATTGATCATGAGAAATTCCTATATTTCTCAGCAGGGGAATCGTTAAAGCAACTGAATTATCAACCCGGCGACCCTCTATTGGATGGAAATCGAAATTTTGCCGATCTCAACGGCGGTACAGTCAAACGATTCGATCACTACCCTAAAGATTTATTCGGAGTTCCTTTTGACGTGGCCTTTATCCCCATTAAAAATGAACAAGGTGAAGTCATCGCCCTGTTTAACCTGCTCTACAGTATGGATGACCAGGACCAGCTGCAACAGCTCATGGATGCTACCGAAAATCTGACTAACCAGCTAATTGACAGTGTACAGCATGTGGCAGCACACTCCGAGGAACTCAGTGCCACAACCGAAGAGATCCGGAACAACTCCAAACAAGCCGTACAGAAATCAGGAAATGTAACTCAAGTCGCCAGCTTCATTCGTGAAATCTCCGAACAAACCAATCTGCTCGGCTTGAATGCAGCCATTGAAGCGGCTCGTGTAGGTGAAGCAGGTGCAGGTTTTGGCGTAGTTGCCAAAGAAATTCGCAAACTGTCTGTCGATACCAAAGAAGCAACGGCCCGTATTGAAGATTCTCTTCTCTCGGTTCGGCAATCCATTCAAGGCATGGAGAATGAACTGGGTGAGATCACTGCAAGCTCCCAAGAGCAGGCTGAACTCGTAAACAATTTTATGAGCACGATTGAGCAGTTGAATGAAACCAACAAACAATTGAAGCAATTTGTACAAAAAATGATTACGTTTGACGGAAAATAAAAATACGTTTAATGGACAATAAAAAATGCGTTTGATAGCAAACAACAAACAAAAGCCCCCGAATGTATTCGGAGGCTTTTTCATGAGCTATTTGACTTAATGAATCTCGAAGTGACTGATACGTACACCTGCCGACAGCACAATGTATACATCCTGCGCGCCTGATGCACCTGTGAGTTCCGCCTTCACGGTAGACCACTGCTGGGCTTCACCTTGCGCCAGTTCCACACGTCCTGCGAGCGTACCGTCTGGTGAACCGAGTCGAACTTCTAACACAGCACCTGCTTGTTCTGCGGAGACTCGCACTTCAATTGCTGCTGCCCCACTACCCAGATCGGCATCCTTGAAAGCAATCCATCCTTGCTCTCCAACTACACGGACAGCACTTCCGCCCTCTTTGCTCTCATCCAGATCAACACCCAGGTAAGCATCATAATTTTCAGCACGAGTAGCCACACCCAAATTACGGGCAGGGATCGTCTCTCCTTCTACCGTCAGGTCTGCAACCAGCTGAACATCAGAGGATGACTTGGCAACCATGATGGAGTAAGTTCCACTTTCCACGACATACCGATCACGAGTTACATCCCAGATTGCCAGTTCCTGAACAGGCAAGGTGAAGCTGACTTTAGCTGTACCTCCCGCTTCGATATGAAGACGACGGAATCCTTTTAACGTTTTGAGTGGACGTTTCACCCGGGATTTGCCTGCACGAACGTACAACTGTACAACCTCGTCACTGGCAATTGAACCGGTATTGGTTACATCTACAGTTACCGTAACGCTGCCCTCTGTACCCACTTGAGTTGGGCTAAGTTCCAAATTGCTGTATTTAAACGTTGCATACGTCAAACCATGTCCAAACGGATACAATACATTACCTTCAAAATATTGATATGTCCGACCGGATTGAATGATATCGTAATCCTTGATGTCGGTCAGTTGATCTGCTGATTGTACCCATGTCATGTTCAAACGGCCTGCTGGCGCATAGTCGCCATAAAGTACGTCTGCTACTGCGTTACCCAGTTCCTGTCCTGCGTGTGAAGTGTACAATACCGCCGGGATGTTCTCCTGAACCCAATTCGATGTGAATGGATAACTGCCCACGATAACGACTACCGTGTTCGGGTTCGCGGCATAGACCGCCTCAACCAGACGTTGCTGGGATTCGGCGAGATCCAGACTTGGACGGTCAATCTCTTCTTTCCCGTTTACAAGCGGATTATTACCGACAAAGACAATCGCCGTTTCCGCAGCCTTGGCAGCTGCTACCGCTTCCTCCAGTCCATTCACAACCACATCCTGCTTGAACGTCTCTGTGGCACCGAAGGTTTTCAGTTCTTCGGACACCGCAAATGCATCGTTTCCACCATTAGGAGCAGTCACCGTTTTGCCATTCCAAGTGGTCAGACCTACACTGCCGTCCTCTTGTGGCAACAGGTGAAATACTTCCTTCACGAACCAGCCGTACACTTCATCAGCGGAAGCCGTTACGGTCTCTTCATCTGTGGTCAGATATTTGCCGTTGCTTTCGGCCTGCAAGGTATAACTTCCGAAGCCCCAGTCGGACACCATAAACGTCTCCGCTTCTCCCGAAGCAACAACAGGTGATTTCTCACCATCTGCCAGTCCAATCTTCTGCCCATTGGCTACGGAAGTTAACGTAATGCGATCATTACCATCCTTGAACGATACTTTATCGCTGCCTACTTTGCCACGGATCGCCTCAAGTGGGGATACGTTATACGGCATGGTGCCTGCATACCAGTCACGATAGACCGTTCCGCCCAATTGACCAATCACAGCCACTTTACCAGCTTTTGTTTTGTCCAGCGGGAGCGTGCCTTTGTCGTTTTTGAGTAATACCACTTGTTCTCTTGCGGCTCTGAGCGACAGTTCTTTTGCTTTATCTGTCATCATGGACTCTTCACCAATAGCAGCGTACGGGTTGCCTTCTTCCGGATCGAACTCGCCAAGACGGAAACGCACACGGAACGTATTAAACAACGCTTTGTCGATGTCATCCATCGTGAGTGTACCTTGTTCCAATCCTTCACGCAGTGCCTGTTTGGACAGCTCAGCATCATCGGTGATGCTATCAATTCCTGCCTTCACAGACTCTACCGTACCTGGTGTGTGTGAATCATAGTATTTATGATCGTTCTTGATGCCCATTACGTCTCCTGCATCACTGACAATGAAACCATCCATGCCCCATTCGCCTTTGACAACCTCGTTCACAAATGGATGCAACAACGCTGGCGTACCATTAATGGAGTTGTACGCCGTCATCATGGACTGTGCGCCGCCTTCCTTAAATGGCTTCTCGAACGCCTTCAGATAATATTCACGCATGTTACGTGGATCAATGCTGGACGAACCGCTTCCACGATCTACTTCGTTATTATTGGCGAGGAAATGCTTCAAGGTAGCGACCGCTTTGTAATACTTCGGATGGTCGCCCTGAATTCCTTTGACCAATGCTGTTGTCAGCTCGGCTGTCAGTTCCGGATCTTCACCATACGCCTCTTCATTCCGTCCCCAGCGCGGGTCACGTTCCATATCCACTGTAGGTGCCCACAGCGTAAGACCGTTCACTGCCGGATTTCGTTTATAAAATACACGCGCCTCGTCTCCGAGCACGGAGCCAATCTCCTTCATCAGATCCGCATCCCATGTGCATGCTAGCCCCACCGGTTGTGGGAAGGATGTTGCTTCTCCAAGCCAGGCCAAACCATGGGCCGCTTCTGTTCCGTGTTTGTATGCAGGCACACCCAGGCGGTCTACTGCTGGCTGATATTGCAGCATGGATTCAATTTTTTCATCTTCCGTCAAGCGGGATACAAGATCCTTCACCCGGGTGTCTAACGCTAGTGCTGTATCTTGAAACGGATATTTCGTTTGGTTGGTCGTCATATAGAATCTCCTTTGGTTATAGGTAGTTAGGACGTTTCTCAAAACTCGCTAAATTCAAAATGATAGCGAATACATACCTCAAGAAAAAGCGAGGATTAATTCGGATGGATTTGTTCTTCCAATGGATGGATTAATCCTTTTGTAATCAACGTTTACAGGTGTATAACTCTATCTTCTTTTCAAAACCTAAAACGATTTCGGTAATCTAATCATATAGTATGTTTAGCAAAAAAAACAGAGGTGCTCCGCAGGAAATTGTGAACAGCTCTCTGCAAAATCTAAACAGCACCGTTTTTTCCTGGCATAGTCTGGCAATCATGGATAAGAGTACAACGATGTGCACTGAACGATAAGCGAATCAACCGAATGAAGATAAACAAGGAGGAAGAAAAATGAGCGACAATCAGCAGTCCAAGACGGGTCTGCCCCCCGTCCCCGAATCATTGTGGCGTGCTACGCATGAATTCAATGCCTATCCAAAACTGACCGAAGATATCACCGCCGATGTAGCGATTATCGGTGCCGGTATTGCAGGGATTACCACCGCTTATCTGCTGGCACAGACGGGTATGCGTGTAGTCGTACTGGAGGCTGGAAAAGTACTGGATGGCACGACCGGTCATACCACGGCCAAGGTATCTGCACAGCACGGTGTCATATTTAATGAGATCATGCATCACTTCGGACAAGAACAGGCCCGGATGTATTACGAAGGCAATGCCCAAGCCGCCAAATGGATGCGCAATCTGGTGAAGGAAAAACAGATTGATTGCCAGTGGGCAGAGGAAGATGCCTACGTCTACATTCAATCAGAGGAAAACATCAAAAAACTGGAGATCGAACTGACCGCCTATGGCAAACTCAATATTCCTGGCGAATGGGTAGACCCACTCCCTATTCCTGTTCCCGCCAGGGCAGGTATTCGCATGCCGGGTCAGGCACGCTTTGATCCGTTGGCCTACCTGCACTACTTGCTCGATTCCGCTGTGAAACATGGGGTACGTATCTATGAGCACACCACCGTAACCGATGTGGAGGAGGATGCTTCCCTGCATGTACGAACTTATGGCGATGGCCCATCCGTAACAGCGGAACATGTTGTCGTGGCTTCTCATTTCCCTGTCTATGATCCTGGATTCTATTTCACGCGGTTGCATGCGGAACGATCCTACGCCGTATTAGTCGAACCGGAGAAACCCTATGCGGGCGGTATGTACATCTCAGACGATAAACCGTCCCGTTCCTTGCGTACTGTCTTACATGACGGAAAAGAACATATCCTCTTTGGCGGTGAAAATCACAAAACCGGACAAGGCATCTGCACCTTCGGTCATTATGAACGCCTGGAGCAGTTCGCAGCAGAGACATTTGGCATTCGCAACATTCCATATCGCTGGTCAGCCCAGGATCTGATCTCCATTGACAAGGTGCCTTACATTGGACCGATTACCGGAAGACATGAACGTGTCTATGTGGCGACCGGGTTTGCCAAATGGGGTATGACAACGGGTACCATGGCTGGTCACATCCTCGCAGATCGCATCACCGGACGTGATAATCCGCATGCTGAAGTATTTGATCCAGCAAGATTCAAAGCAGATCCTGGCATGAAGAACTTTATTGTGGAGAACGCCAATGTAGCCAAGGAATTAATCTCTGGTAAAGTAGGCATTGTGCACAAAAATGTTAGTGATATTGGTGAAGACGAAGGAGCTGTCGTTCGACATAACGGCAAACGGGCTGGCGCCTACAAGGACACCAGTGGCAAGCTGTTTCTGGTGGATACCACCTGCACCCATCTGGGGTGCGAAGTCGAATGGAACGAGGGCGAGCGTTCATGGGATTGCCCATGCCATGGTTCCCGCTTCAATTATGCAGGTCATGTCATTGAGGGCCCTGCTGTGGAAGACCTCAAAGTTCTGGATGCACAAGAATAACCGACATTTAGCGATTAACCTGTAAACCAAAGAAACAAAAGTTCATCTCACAGACCGGATCGGAATCCGCCTCCAGACGGAAGTAACCGATCCGGTTTTTGCGTATGCTGAATTATAGCTAAACAGACCACTTCAGCTAAGCATCAGTATTAAACGAACTCATTATCGATCAATCGTGATACGGAACTATTTTAAAGTCACTACCTTGCATTAAACAGTACTGGATGCTATGATGACTTCACCACTACTGAACAATATATACTAGCTATAAATGAAGCTACGAAGGAGGAACCTGTGTGAATGTGAACATCCAGTTCAAAAAAGGAGTATTGGAGCTGTGCGTCCTGGTATTAATTAACCGCCAGGATCGGTATGGCTACGAACTGGCTCAGGCGGTCTCCAAACATATCGAAGTTGCTGAAGGTGCACTGTATCCCTTGCTTCGCCGGCTTGTGAATGACGGTTACTGCACCACCTACCTGCAAGAATCAACTGAAGGCCCGCCGCGCAAGTATTACCGACTGTCCGATACAGGTCGCGACTACATGACGGCACTGACGACAGAATGGAATGAATTTGTGCGCAATGTCGCAAATCTGATTGAGGAAGGAACCCCTAATGAATAGACAACAATTTATGAAAGCCATGGAAATTCATCTACGGCCGATGGACCCACTCGAACGGGCTGAGTTGCTCGCCGACTATGATCAACATTTCGAGCTTGGACTACGAGAAGGCAGGCTGGAAGAAGAGATCGCTCGGGAACTCGGTCAGCCGGAAGAAATCGCCAAGGAAGCACTCGGTGATCGTTATGACATTCATACGCCGGGTTCAGATGCGTTCTATGCACCGACGTATCGCGAAATGCGGTCACCCAGAAACAACACCAGAGCCACTCGCAAATTTTTCACTGCCATCGGCCTGTTATTCCTGAATCTGATTCTTGGCATTCCTCTTGGTCTCATGATGTGGTCGGTATGGCTTGTTATTGCCAGCCTTTCCTTGCTGGTATTGGCTCCTGTGGCAGCAGTGGTGGATTTCGTATTCCTGAGCCAACTCGATAAAGCAGAGATCTTCGTTGCGATTGGCGCATTCGGTGTCGGCATTTTGTTTGCCATCGCATCGAAGTACGTTTTTAAAGCCTTCAAGAACATTACTCTTCAATACATTAGATGGAATAAAAACAAAATGAAAGGAGATGTTTCCGCATGAACACTAAAAAATGGCTTGCGCTTGCCGTGATATGTATCGGAATAGGTTTACTTGGGACATCCATCTATGGCGTTCAGTTCGGGGATGAACGGGAGCATTATTCTAAACGATGGGATTTCAAAGCAGATGAATTGCAGAACATTATCATGAATGCTAATTTCAGTGCAGATATTGAATTTGTTGTAAGCCCGGATTCGAATGGTTATATCGAAGTGGATGGCAAATGGGACCCTGCTGTAGTCAAAAGCTTCGAACAGGCTACCTTATCCAACGGCACATTCCAACTGGCGCAGACAGAACGTGAACGATTCCAATTTTTCACCTTATACTGGAATGATCAAGACTCCACAATAACCGTTGCCTTGCCTGAAGGACTCCAGTTAAATGAGGTTAAGCTGGACTCCTCTTCAAGTGACTGGGATCTGACAGGTCTAAATGCCAAACAGCTTGAGCTGAGTAATACCTCAGGTTCCATACGTCTGGAAAACATCAAGGCGCCCAATATTGAATTGGTTCTAACTTCTGGCGACATTAATGCTTCCATGATTGATGGAGACATAACCGTGAAACAGACATCCGGAAGCTTCACGGCAGATCAGATTGCCGGTCATGTAAACAGTAAGATTAAATCAGGAGATATTGAGATCACTGAATTAAATGGTGCTGCCGATGTTCAATTCACTTCGGGTAGCATTCATATTGAACAGTCCCATTCCGCCCCGATTAATGCATCGGGAACATCAGGAGACATTTTCATTCAAGCTGCACCTGATTTCGACGGAATTTACGACGCCAAAGCTACTTCCGGAAGTGTCGATGTACCTGAATCCCCAATGGTGAGCCGAGAAGTGATCAAAGCCCGTACCTCTTCCGGGAGCATTGAGATTACCAAATAGTGATGAAGCAAATTTCCGAACTGTGGGTAATATAGTATAATCAGATGCCAGTCCAATTCTAAGGAGGAATTACCCACATGGAACTTAAAAATAAAACAGCGATCATCACAGGTGCCGGTAAAGGCATCGGTCGTGCGATCGCTGAAGCACTTGCCAAAGAAGGAGTGCACATCGGCCTTATCGCTCGCACCGCTTCCGATCTTCAGGCTCTGCAGCAGTCTCTTAGTCAAGAATACGGTGTGAAAGTAACCAGTGCTGTAGCAGATATCTCGGATCGTACACAGGCGGAAGCCGCTGTAGCAGCCATTGAGATGGAACTCGGTGCAGTGGATATTCTTATCAATAATGCAGGTATCGCAAGCTTCGGCACACTGCTGGATATGGATCCAGAAGAGTGGGAACGCATTCTGCATGTTAACGTTATGGGTACATATTACGTCACACGCGCTGTCCTTCCAAGCATGATCAAGGAAAGTAGCGGCAGCATTATCAATATTGCTTCCACTGCAGGTGAGCGCGGATTCGCTACAGGTTCGGCATACTGTGCATCCAAGTTTGCGCTACTCGGCATGACTGAATCTCTGATGCAGGAAGTGCGCAAGTCCAACATTCGTGTGACCGCACTGACTCCAAGCACCGTTAATACGGAGCTTGCGACCAATGCCGGACTGAAAATTGGCGACGAAGATCGCATGATGCAAGCGGAAGATGTAGCTGAACTTGCACTCGCAACACTCAAGCTGTCTGACCGTGTCTTTGTCAAAGCAGCAGGTATCTGGACGACTAATCCACAATAGACATTGTGCTTCTGATCTTTTCAGTTCGTTAGAAATATAAAAGGACGTTTCCCATTGTACATGTATGCAGGTTCGCATGTTCATGACTTGGGAGCCGTCCTTTTTATTTTATAAATGATCCAAACCCAATTCTTTGGACACCGCAATGAGCACCACCGCAGGCTCCTCACCGATATTGGTCACTTCATGGGGCACTATTGCATTCCAGGTAAACGAATCACCCACTTCAAGAACTTCCACATCTTCGCATTGCTCCGCACGAATCTTCCCCTGCAACACCAGATGGCTTTCCTCCCCGGCATGTTTGCTAACCCCGGTTGAAGCACCTGGTGGTAACTCCACAATGGACATACGCATCGCACCTTTGGCTGTAAGCTGCTGCACTTTGATCTGTCCGCTTCCCGCCGTTGTTTCCTTGCGCTCGTTCTTACGTACCACATTCATCCGTTGCTCCGGTGTCAGCAGCAAATAGGGAAGTGGCACTTCCAGATAATCCGCAATACTTTCAAGCGTAGCAATGGAAGGTGACGTTTTGTTATTTTCTACGTTGCTGATAAAACCTTTGGACAACCCCGTGCCCTCGCACATCTGCATGATCGTAATCTGTTTCTGTTTGCGGATCGTACGAATAGCCAAGCCAATATCCATATTGCGTCCCTCCCCTTCTATTGATCTATATAAGACACCAGACGTAAGCTTCGCTACTTCAGGTTATCTATTCAGCGCTTGCCTCAACAAATATAATCCGATTGCCAAACGGATCTGTCACGGTCATTTCTCTTGATTGCCAAGGGGTCTCCTCGATACCGGGTCTCGCATTTTTGTACTCTTTCTGACGAAGTGCACCATGAAATGTATCCAAGGTATCTGTTTCCACGCGCAAGGCAGCTCCAGGTGTACAATCTCCATGATGTTCGGACAGATGAATCACGATGGAATCGAGCGAAACCTGCATATATAAGGGCATATCCGGTTCGAATCGATGTTCCCAATCCAATTGAAAACCCAGGTATTCAAGGTAGAACTCTCTAGCTTTATTTTCATCAAATATTCTCAAAATAGGCACGATACGCTTTAACATCCTGATCACGTCCTTGGGAATAAAATATGAACCATGCGCAGTGGCTTATCTATTAACTGTTTTTAACTTTTTTTATAAACAACATATATTCATCATACAAAAAAAGTATTGACCCTACAATGAAACCATGATAAATTTTGTTCATAAATAAGAATATTTATTTCATATTAGTGAACTTTATCATCAAAGCGATATATTAACTCATTCCTCATCAGGTGGTGTTTTCAATGAATTCTCCTTATATACATGAAGTCCGATTACCGTCTCATTACAATCCAGATCAACGTTATCCTGTGATTTTCGCCTTACATGGCATGGGATCAGATGAGCAAGATATGCTTCGTTTAATGGAGCCTATGCAGTCTGATTTTATTATTGTTGCCATCCGTGGGCCTATCGTTCAGGGTAGTGGTTATGCTTATTTTCAGATCAAAAGCATTGGCAACCCCATCCGTGAATTGTATGATGCCTCCGTGTTGGGACTGCAACAGTTGATTGTTGAGCTGTCCGCCCAATATGCTATTGATCCCACGCGGCGTTATATCGCCGGATTCAGCCAGGGCGCCATTATGGCAATGACCCTATCGCTGATCATGGGAGATGCCATTAAAGGCATAGTAGCGATGAGTGGGTACATCCCGCAATTTGTGAAAGACGAGTACAAGCTGCAACCCGATTCGGAGCTGTCTGTGTTCATCTCACATGGGGATCAGGATCATCTATTCCCGCTGCAACTGGGCGAAGATAACGCCAATTTCTTCCGTCAACATACGAGTCACGTCACATATGTACCTTACAACGGTGGGCATCAGGTGACCCCCGATCTATATCAGCAATTCCAACAATGGCTTCGGACGAATGCAAATCTGACTACCGAAGACCCGAAAGGACTGAATTCATAATGATGCCATCCCTGTTTATTGCTCACGGTGCCCCATCGCTGGCTCTGGAGGAGAATGTGTACACTGAATTTTTGCAAAAGCTCGGGCAGGAACTGCCAAAACCCAAAGCAATCGTATTGTTCTCTGCTCACTGGGAATCCACTACTCAGCTTGTATCCTCGGTAGCTAATTACGAAACCATCTATGATTTTGGCGGTTTCCAGCCCGAGCTGTACCAGATCAAGTATCCGGCTCAAGGACAGGCAGAAACCACTGCTGAAGTAGAGCGTTTATTGCAAGAAGCCGGGATTCCGGTACAGACCGATGACGTTCGTGGCCTGGATCACGGCGCTTGGGTCGTTCTGCGCATGCTCTACCCGGATGCGGATATTCCCGTGGTTGCTCTGTCTGTGAATCGCTATCTGACAGGTGAGCAGCAATATCAGGTCGGACAGGCACTCGCTTCCTTGCGTGAGCAAGACATTCTCGTGATTGGCAGCGGCGGAACCGTTCATAACCTGCGTCGATTGAACTGGGAAAGTAACGGCGTTGACCCGTGGGCATCGGAGTTCGACAACTGGCTGCATGACAAGCTGGTGAGTTGGGATACGGAGTCTCTCTTCTCCTATGATAAACTGGCACCTTCAGCTCAAGCGGCCGTGCCTACCCCGGAGCATTTTGTACCGCTGTTACTCGCCATGGGTGCGGGAGATCAGAACAAGCGCGCATCGCTCCTGTTCAAAGCCTATCAGTATGGTAACCTGAGCTTGTCCTGCTGGAAGTTTGATTAAAGAGGACGATATGAAAGGTTAGTTTCACTTATATAGTAGATAAATAATAAGCTAGGGATACAGGGATTGCCCCTGTATCCCTAGCTTTATTTGTTGTTAGGAGCGACTTTCATGAAGGTTGTAGATGTTGATTGGGATGGAGCCGGGTATGCTGATTATGCAACAACCGCCTTTGAATAATGAGACCATTGTAGTATGTAAGCAAGGACTCCGGTTTCTTGTGTGCTTTTTCGGATTATAACTATAATATGAGGTGAAATTAGAATCAGTTTGCGCGCATATCACTCACCATATTATCTGAATAGTTCATAGGGAGGGAATTGGATGCCAGAACAGCGTATATATGAATTGATGGATGAACTTGATGCTTTACTTGAAGAGAAGGTACAAGATGAGGAAAACCGGGAGCTTCTGGAGGCATATCACCAGTTTGAAGGGGTGACGGATGAGCAGCTTGATGCATTCGAGCGGGAACATGGCATTCGTTTACCTGCTGATTTTCGTGCGTTTTATAAACGTAAAGATGGGAG
Organism: Paenibacillus sp. UASWS1643; assembly: GCF_008693195.1. Classification (NCBI taxonomy): domain Bacteria; kingdom Bacillati; phylum Bacillota; class Bacilli; order Caryophanales; family Paenibacillaceae; genus Paenibacillus; species Paenibacillus sp. UASWS1643. The sequence continues at coordinate 34,517 of NZ_VXKZ01000110.1, read as the reverse complement.
CGGTTATGGCTTTCACGTCTTGTATCCAAGCCTTGAGGACGGACGGGAGACTGAGCCATTTTATCTGTTGTCCCTGGAAAGGATTCAAAAGGAGCAATCCACGCTGGTGGAGAATCGCATGGATGATTATTTTACCGAAGAAGAGATCGGAGAACTTGATCCCCGAATCAAACCGTACCTTTTTCAGAAAAAATGGGTTACGTTTGGCATGCTCGGAGGTGGATCACTGTATCTGATGTTCGACTTTGATCCGACAGAAGAAGGTTCGTACGGGCAGATTATTATGTACATACATGATCCGGATTTTGTATATTACGTGGCTGGGACATTTACGGAACTGTTGGAACAGTCCAATCGGAATCTACGTGCCTTGGAGGCCATTGAATACTAAGGAAGTGTAAATTACTCCAGCTGTAATCTCTTACTTCCTATGGATCACATGAATCTATGATGATATGACCTTTTTTGCATAATGCTGGGATATGTCAAAGCGGTTATAATAACATTTAGTGGAAATGCACATGCTGTATAGATAAACTGCCTTTTCTACACCTAATACATTGATCTGGGAGGAACATACGAAGTGGCTGAACAACCGAAGTCTGAGAGCTTTATGTCTCTTGTCAAAAAAGGAAACACATCCTCCGCCGTAGCGATGGCTGGTAATGCCGTTCTTGCTGTGTGCAAAGGGGGAGCCTTCCTATTCAGTGGCAGTGGTGCCATGTTCGCTTCGGCGATGCATTCACTCGCTGATGCCATTAACCAAGGGTTTGTATTTGTCGGAAGTGTGTTGTCCGAGAAAAAACCTACACGCCGCTTCCCGACCGGATTCGGACGGGTCATTAACATTTTCTGCATGATCGCCGTGATTGTCGTGACGATTATGGCGTATGAAACGATCCATGAAGGCATCCATCTGTTGCAGCATCCTGTTGGTCATACCGGCGGTCTCTGGATTAATATCGGAGTGCTTGTTCTGAACATTGTCATTGACGGGGCCATTCTGATCAAAGCGATGAAGGAAATTCTCAAAGAAGCACGCGCACCCAAAGCCGCCGGATTTGCCTTGGTCCCTGCTGCCATCAAAAATGTAGGCCGTGCTGCGCCACCAACCCGTCTCGTATTCTACGAAGATGTTGTAGCAGTACTCGGTGCGACACTCGCCTTGATCTCCGTTGTAGTCATTGCATTGACCAATTTTGCTTTGCTTGATGGTATTGTGACGACGATTATTGGATGTCTGATGATCGCTGTAGCCTTCCGGGTTGGTTATGATAATATGATCGGATTGATCGGTGTTGCGGCTCCCCAGGATATTGAGGACAAAGTGTCCCAAACCATTCTGGCAGACACACACGTTGCCGATATTCAGATGATGCGTATCATTCAGGAAGGGCGTTATTATCATGTGGAAGGTCTGATTGAACTGACCAAAGGACTCAGCCTCGCCGATGCAGATGACATCAAGTTCCGTATTCAGGAGAAACTGATGACAAACCCCGACATCGCCGACGCTGCCATCTCCATTATTGAGGATGACGGTGTGAACAGCTGGGGCAAGAAACATTCGGATGTGGTGAAATAACAAGTTTCGTTCTGTATAAAAAAAATGACAGAACCCACTCTTCAACAGAGTGGGTTTTTAGCATGTTCAACTATACCCTCATCTAGGGAGTATAGTTTCTCAAATTTACGTACCTAGACTTTGGTCTAGGTCCACTTTAACTCCAAAGACGGAGGATAGACTTTTCCATTTCATGCTATGCTGTGAATAACGAAAGTAATTGCTCTACATACAACCGTTCGGAAAATTGATTTTGTATTGAGAAGGAGAGATATTATGGCTAAACGTACGATCCTTGCGCCTGTTCTCATTTTGCTGGGCGTGTACCTGATTCTCAACCAGGGAGGTTCACTCGGTCCGGGTATGATCTTTGCGACTTTCTGGCCCACGTTATTCGTGATTCCACTAGGACTGTTCTTCCACTGGCTCTACTTCTCCATGATTGGCAGAGGGGTTGGGCTTCTGGTTCCTGGTGGGTTGCTACTCACGGTTGGTATCGTCTGTCAGATCGCCATGCTGTTTAACAACTGGGGTACGATGTGGCCGGGCTTCATTCTGGCTGTAGCTGTTGGTTTGTTCGAATTGTATTGGTTCGGTGGTCGGAACAAATGGTTGCTGATCCCCATCAACATTCTAACGGTGATATCGTTGCTATTCTTCGCTGTGATGTCGATTGGCACGATGCTGAGCAGCTTGAGCTTTATCCAACCGTTCGTGGCGATTGTGCTGATTATGGGTGGGGCATGGATCATGGTGGGTCGCAAAAAGCGTATGTAACCCTTTATTCGTTTCCACTTGATCACTGCGGTGACAGAACAACTTCGGATCGCTGTTATCCCCGGATTTTTTTGAATCCCATCTGAAATGGGAAATCCGGTGATAAAGGCGAACGCTTCGCTTCCTTCGTTTGTTCTGTCCCCTCCGTTAACGTGTGCACGAAAAAAACATAACCTACGCTATTGCTCTGAAGCAGGTAATAAAAAAGGGTTGCAGCTCGTCATTCAATTGAAATGACGAGCTGCAACCCTTTTTGTCTTTTTTGCAAATCTAACGAACTGTGCACACGTTATTGACGGTTATTTGCTATGCATTTTAAACTCCAGGAACAGGTCATTGTAATGCGAGAGCATTTTTTTACCCAGATTATCGTAGACCTCCAGCTTGCCTGTCAGTGCCTCGTCTGGATAGAAGCGCTCATCCTCGGAGATGTCCTCTGGCAGTAACTTCAGTGCCTCAGCGTTCGGAGTGGAATATCCGACATACTCCGCATTACGAGCGGCATGGTCGGGGTCCAGCATGAAGTTGATAAACTGGTGTGCTCCTTCAATATTACTCGCCGTCTTCGGAATAACCATGTTATCAAACCAAAGGTTCGAGCCTTCTTCCGGCACCATATAATCCAGCTTGTCGTTCTCATCCATAATCTCGGATGCATCCCCGGACCATACAAGTCCAACTGCTGCTTCCTCATTGGCGAGTAACATTTTGATCTCGTCTCCGACAATTGCTCTGACGTTTGGTGTCAATGTAGACAGCTTCTTCAGCGCTTCTTGCAAATGGTCTTCGTTGGTATCATTCAGAGAATACCCAAGACTGTTTAATCCCATCCCAATGACTTCGCGTGCACCGTCAAGGAGCAGGATTTGGTTTTTCAGACGCGGGTCCCACAGGTCGTTCCAGCTATCGAACGTTAATCCGTCCACCAGCTCAGGATTGTACACAACCCCCACCGTGCCCCAGAAATACGGGATGGAATACTTGTTGCCTTCGTCAAAGGACAAGTCCAAGAACCGCGGATCGATGTTACTCAGGTTAGTCAATTTGCTGTGATCAATTGGAACGAGCAGGTCTTCCTCTTTCATTTTGCTAATCGCATATTCGGAAGGAATCGCCACATCGAACGTAGTACCGCCCTGCTCAATCTTGGTCAGCATCGCTTCATTGGAATCAAACGTCTGATAGATAACCTTAATGCCTGTCTCGTCCTCAAACTCCTTGAGCAGATCCGGGTCGATATAATCGCCCCAGTTATAGATAGTCAGTGTGTTGCCGCCAGAATACCCCTGACTCTTATTCAGATACGAAGCCAGAATCATCAGGGCAAACGCGGCCACAAAAACAAGCGCAAATGTCCGTACCAGTTGCTTCATGGTCGCAGCCCCTTTCCTCCTGGAGGTATCCGTGTTGCACGACGGTTAATGAAGTAATATCCGACTACCAGCAGCACCGTGAGCAGGAATAACAGGGTAGACAAAGCGTTGATGGACAACGAAACGCCCTGCCTTGCTCTGGAGTATATCTCTACCGAGAGTGTCGAGTATCCATTACCCGTGACAAAGAATGTTACTGCAAAATCATCGAGCGAGTACGTTAACGCCATGAAGAATCCGGCAAAAATACCCGGTTTCACGTATGGCAGCACCACACGCGTCAGAATCTGCCATGAACCAGCGCCCAGATCACGCGCCGCATCCATCAGTGTTGGACTCATCTCCTGCAGCTTCGGCAGTACCATGATCACAACGATCGGTACACTGAATGCGATATGAGACAGCAGGACCGAAGTGAAGCCCAATTTGATGCCAATCATGGTAAACAGGATCAGGAACGATGCACCAATGATGACATCGGGACTCACGATGAGCACGTTATTGAGTGACAGCAGCGTGTTCTTGGTCCGTTTGCGACGCACATGGTAGATCGCCAGTGCTCCTGCTACACCGAGGATCGTTGAGATCGCTGATGACAGGAGCGCAATGATAAATGTATTCAGCACAATGATGAGCAGCCGAGTATCAGCGAACACCTCTCTGTACCATTCAAGCGTGAATCCCTCGAAGCTGCGCATATGGCCGCCACTGTTGAAGGAATAGAAGATCAGATACGCAATCGGTGCGTAAAGGATGGCGAATACAACGGCCAGATAGACGTTAGACAGCTTTCCGTTTCTTCCCATTACGCACCTCCTTCTTGCCTGATCCAGTCAGGAACATAATAATCGCCATCGCAATAATCAAAAAGACGGCAATCGTAGAACCCATCCCCCAGTCCTGGGTGACGAGAAAATGCTGTTCAATCGCTGTTCCCAGCGTAATTACACGGTTCCCCGCAATAAGGCGGGTAATCATGAACAGAGACAGCGCAGGAATAAATACAGCCTGACAGCCTGATTTCACACCGCTAATCGTCAGCGGAAAGATAACCCGGCGGAATGTCAGCCAAGATGAGGCTCCCAGATCCCGCGCCGCGTAGATCAACGACGGATTCATCTCTTCCAGCGCATTGAAGATCGGCAGAATCATGAATGGAATGAAGATGTACACCGAGACAAAGATAAAACTGAAGTCGGTGAACAAAATCTGCTGTGTGCCAATACCCACCACTTCAAGCAGGGAGTTGGTCAGACCGTACGTTCCGAACAAGCCGATAAAGGCGTACGCTTTTAACAAGAGATTGATCCAGCTTGGCAGAATGATCAGCAGCAACCACAGCTGCTTGTGCTTCGTACGGGTCAGCATATATGCCGTTGGATACGAGATCAGCAGTGAGAACGCCGTAATCAGAAATGCATACCAGAACGAACTGAGCGTCATCTGCAAATACACCGGTGTGAAGAACCGGGCGTAGTTGCCAAACGTAAAGTTACCCTCCACATCGAAGAATGAATAATAGATGACCAGCAGAACCGGCGCCACAACAAACAACACCATCCATAGTACATATGGAATCAGATACGCATTGCGTGTGCTGGCCTTAGTCTGCATGAGCGGCCTCTTGGTAGGCTTCGAGTCGTTTGTCGAACTCTTCTTCGGTCTCGTTAAAGCGCATGACGTGTACAGCTTCCGGGTCAAAATACAGTCCAATTCGTGCGCCTACAACGGCTTTCTTCGTGGAATGAACAAGCCACTCATTGCCCGCATCGTCGTACGTGGATATCTCGTAATGCACCCCGCGAAACAACTGGGAGTCCACATTGACTTTGAGCTTGCCTTGTTCTTCGGTTGTAATCTCCAGATCCTCTGGGCGGATAACAATCTCTACCGGCTCGTCCGGCTGGAGACCCTGATCGACACACTCATGCTGTGCGCCAGCAAATTCCACCACAAAGTCCTGCTTCATTCTGCCCGATACAATATTTGATTCTCCGATAAAGTCCGCCACAAAGCGGTTAATCGGCTCATCATAGATATCATTCGGTGTACCGCTCTGTTGAATCACGCCGCCATTCAGGACAAAGATCTCATCCGACATTGCCAAGGCCTCTTCCTGATCATGTGTAACAAAAATAAACGTAATGCCCAGTCGCTGTTGCAGCTCCCGCAGCTCGTACTGCATCTCAGTCCGTAGCTTCAAATCGAGTGCGGATAAAGGCTCGTCCAGCAGCAGAATTTCAGGTTCGTTCACAATTGCGCGTGCAATCGCAACACGCTGCCGCTGTCCGCCGGACATTTCGCCAATCTCGCGGTTCTCATAACCGGACAGATTGACGAACTTGAGGGCTTCCAACACTTTGCTGCGAATTTCAGCCGTTTTCATCTTTTTGATCCGTAAACCAAAAGCCACGTTCTCAAATACATTCAAATGTGGGAATAACGCGTAATCCTGAAATACAGTATTCACCTGCCGCTGATGGGCAGGCACCCGGTTGATGAGTGCACCATTAAAATAAATACTGCCCTGAGTCGGCTCCGCAAAACCGGCAATCAGCCGCAATATCGTTGTTTTTCCGCAGCCCGATGGGCCAAGAAGCGTATAAAATTTACCCCGCTCAATCTCAAAGCTGACTGCCTTCAATACGGCTTCATCCTGATCGTATTGCTGAGTCACCATTTCGAAGCGGATAATCGGTTGTTGTTCTGACATGCTTCACATCGCCCCCTTATACTTGAGGTACCTCTTAATTCTGTACACTTTCGTTCATGCATCCTTATAGATAACCCATCTATTATATATGATTCAGGTATATCCGCAATGGTTTTGATGTAAACGCCGCGTGTCATTTTCTTCTTATTTTCAAAAATCCTGCATACATTACGGGTATATGTCGATATCTACGCATTCCTTTGGGAAGTGAAGCACGTTTGGGATTCCATTTTATGTGTGAAAGGAGTCTTGGCTCTTGGATATTCGTCGTAACCTGCCCTTGCTGATAACCATTTGTTTCCTAAGTCAGATGGGCGGATTCATGATCCTGCCCCTGTTTCCTTTGTTTATTGAGGAATTCGGCCTGTCCGGCTGGATGATGGGGGTTATTTTTGCGCTTTTTTATGTCGGGAAAGTGATTGGTGGCGTTCCTGCAGCGGCAATTTATAAGAAACTCGGGGGTAAACGCGCGCTCATCCTCATGCTGTTACTGCTCGCTGTCTGCATGGGTGGCTTCGCGATGTCCTCTGCTGCGGTGTTGTTCGGCCTGCTCCGACTGCTGCAAGGGCTGGCTTCCACCGGGCTTACCGTGGTCGTGCGTTCCATCATCGGGGATGGGGGTAATGTAGACAACCGCGGCCTGTACAATGGGTATATCAGCAGCAGTGAGGGTGGCGGAATGGTGCTCGGTCCGGTTATAAGTGGCTGGCTCGCGCTGCACTGGCCATTGTCGGTGCCTTTTTTACTCGTTACCGTATGTTGTCTGATGGCCGTGGTCGCTGCGATGGGGATAAAGACGACAGCACAAGCTAGAGCTACTCATGAATCCGGGAATACGTTAAGTGATCATCTAATAGAAGATCCTTCTGCGACGGTGACACAAGAACCTCTGGACTACTTAACACATTCAGTGCTCTCCACGGATGAAGTTGTTGTAGATTCCACCACAAGTGACTCCCACCCTGATACTACTATATCGACTGCCCCTCCTTTATCTTCATCACCATCTGATGCAAAGCATACTCAAGATTTGTCTACAGAGCTCACACAGCGTCAACAGCTTCTCGGCTACGGTACAGTACATTTTCTGGAGATGAGCGCCTATGCGGTATTCCTCACCTATTTTGCACTGTATGCAGCTCACATCATGCACTGGGACCCCTTTGCCACCAGTCTAGCCTTCACCGTATCCGGGATTTCTACGCTTGCCGCTGCACCCTTTGTTGGTTATCTCTCTGACCGGATGGGCGATCGCCTGTTGCTTTGCATGCTCGGCATGTTCCTGATTGGAATCGAAGTTGCTGTATTTCTAAGCACGTCCTCCCATCTATGGGTCTATGTTGGCATGTTGATTGGCGGGGTTGGCGGTGCATGTTACATGGACTCGTTCTTTGCTCATATTGGTGATCATATCCCGGACGAGAGTCGAAGTTCTGTCATAGGCAAAATTGTCTCTGCTGCCGAGATCGGCTCCATTGTATCTCCACTGGTTGCTGCGTTGCTTATGGAAGTTGGATCGCTGTACTCCGTGTTTGTGTTCAATCTGGTGCTGATTGCTGCTGCCATTGTAGTTCAAGCCGTGATGCGCAGTCGGTATCGATTGAAAAAGGGGTAGTCCTTCATTTGATAAAAAAGGATCACAAAAAATAACCCGCCTGCACAATTTAATGTGCAAACGGGCATTTCATTGGCGCATCCCCGGCCAGTGGCTGGGGATTCTCTACCTGTGCATTCTGCTGCTCACTGCTTCGCAGTTCTGCGGCAGATGCCACGCCATCTTTCAGGGTATACGCCTGATCCTGATGGAAAAAGTTCGGCTTCACAATCTCATTGCGATAGGAGCTGTGGAAAATATGCGTTGTCGCCGGAGATACCGGCGGAATCAGCCACACCCAATCCCCGGTCAGCTCACGCCCAGCCTTCTCTTCCCGCTGTTCAAACATCGCAAATTGCGCTGCCGCCGTGTGGTGGTCCACAATGCTCACACCTGCTTTTTTGAACGAATGCAGCACAGCGACATTCAGTTCCACCAAAGCACGGTCCTTCCATAATGTCGTTTCACTTGATGTATTCAACCCAAACGCTGCCGCCACCGCAGGCAGCTTGTTATAGCGGAACGTGTCCGCCAGATTACGGGCGCCAATCTCGGTACCCATATACCAACCATTAAACGGCGCTGCCGGGTAGGATATACCGCCAATCTCCAGACGCATATCGGCGATCATCGGCACACCATACCAACGCATACCCAGCTCAGTAATCTCCTTCTGCTCCGGGTGCTCAATCATCACTTCCACAATCTCTTCTTCGGGTACAACATACCATTCCGGAGCTTGTCCTTGTGCCTGTATAATGAGCGGTAACACATCATAGGAGCTACCTGCTCCCTGCCAGCCAAGTGTCATCGCCGCCTTCGTCAGTTCCACCGAAGCAGGGTCTCCAATAATGCCGTGCTCTGTCTCATATCCCGCATAACGAATGAGCTGATGATTCCAGAGCCGTATCGGAGTTCCTTCCGGTCCATCCGGTGGAAGGATGGTAATCATCGGAATCACTTTGCCTCCGTTGGATGCCACATGAATATGATTCAACACAGCATCCGCTGCCGTTCCAGCCGTATCGGCATGACGGGCATCCACGATCCGCAATTTATCCCAGAACAGCCGCCCGATGCAGCGGTTGCTGTTCCGCCATGCCATTTTACAACCCTGCTCCAACTCCTCTGTGGTATGCACATAGGTCCCCGTTACTTCGATCTCGCCCATAACGGCAACAAGCCGGGCCTGCGCGTCTTCACGCGAATGGCCCAGCTCTTCATAACATGTATATATAAACCGTTCAGCTTCTTCCTGCATTTGTTCCAGGTCTGACCGCATCATTCATTCCACCATTCTGTACATCATGAATGCCATCATTATACGGCAAGCGCACCGGTTTTGTAAGCGAACGGACACTTTGTTCACGGACTCTACATATCGTTGTCAGGATGAAGGGTGACTTTGCTTATTTGCCCAAAAATGCGTTTAACATCCAGACCTCTTTATCCAGGGCAGCGGTGAAGCCAATCAACATATCTTCCGTTGCGTTATCCTCTGCTTCTCCCGCTTCGTGAATGCCTTGATGAATCACTTCCACCATCGTACGCAGATCAGCAACCACCGACTCTACCATACGCTCAGCAGACAACTGTCCTTGTGCCTCTTCAATCGGAGACAGACGCAGCTGTTCACCCATCGTAGCCACTGGACGTCCACCAATAGCAAGCAAACGTTCTGCAACTTCATCCATATTTGCCGTAGCCAAGTTGTACAGCTCTTCGAATTTGGCATGTAGTGTGAAGAAATGAGGTCCTTGGACATACCAGTGGAAGTTATGCAGTTTCGTGTACAATACGGACCAACCTGCGATCTGACGGTTCAGGACCTCTTGAAGTGCTGTGGCGTTGTTAGCAAAATTGTTGTTTCTAGTTTGGATTGTGCTCATGGAATTTATCCCCTCTCGAATATAAAAATAGAATTTGAAAGATTGTTATGGACTACTTTGATTCGTTCCTTTAATTTAGACTTAATCTAAATCTTGTTTTAATTATAACACCGCATATACGGTTTGGAAAGGCTTTTGCACTGTCTTGTGAATGAAGATTTCATGAAGCACAGCTTCATAGAAACGTTGGCACAGGCAATTAGAAGATTGATGATTGCCAGTAAACTATTCCACAACGATTGGAGCTATGATAGACTCATCTGATTGGGTTTCCATATTTTTTTGGAGTAGGATGATACCCATCATAAGGATTGTTGCCATTGTAGGAAGTTAACTTAGTCACTATTACGGAGGTAAACATGAGGATATTTCAATTCAAACAAGAGTCCGGGAAGAAGATTACCAAATTTGATTCTAATTTCGTCATGTCACGTATTACGCAGACCGACAAAACAGCTCATATCGGATGTATGCACTTGCCTGAGGATGGAGTAGTAGGTTATCACCAAGCTGTGGTTCCTCAACTCCTTTTGATCGTAAGCGGAGAGGGTTGGGTTAGAGGTGAAGCAAATGAATACATCAAAGTGCATTGTGGCGAAGCCGTACTCTGGGATAAACATGAATGGCACGAAACCAAAACAGAAGCTGGACTCATGGCAATTGTAATTGAAAGTGAAGAGTTAGACACCTCATTATTAATGCCTCTATAGAAGGTGTAACGTAAGAAATGAAGTCCTTCTTTAACACCAAAAAGCAGACCTGCACCTAAAACGGTAACAGGACTGCTCCTTTCAACATATATATCCTTAAACTTATACAACCTCAAAAGTCAGAATACGACTGATTTCTTCATAGCTCGATGCTACAAAATGGGGTTGATGATCGGATTCCGGCAGCGCCTCCCGATGATTGAACCAGATAACCTTCCAGCCTGCATCCACTGCACCTACCACATCATTACGCCACGAGTCTCCGATGTAATAGCTGGAACGCGCATCTGTCCCGGACTGCTTACTCACATATTCAAACAACCTGCGATCCGGTTTCGCATAACCAGTCGTACCGGAGATGAAAATCAGATGCTCGTCCACGAGACTGAGCACATCCAGTGCTTCAAGCTTGCGGCGCTGATGCTCTCCTTCTCCATTGGTTATTAGACCAACGGTATGGCCTTCTGCCTGAAGCCTTCTAATCAACTCATATGCTCCTTCAAAAGGCACAATCTCAAACTGTCTGCTCAGATACTTAGCTTGCAGTTCTTCAGCCTGACCCGATTGTAGAGGGAGCCCGAACACTTCCATCGTCAACTCAAACCTCTGACGGCGCATTCGCTCTACTGCATCCGGTTCTGGTACAGCGGACAGATCTTCTTGAGCAGACAGCCAGTCACTATAATATCGAAAACGATGATAGGCCTCAGCATAAGGGAAATTATCCGGCAGGCCGAGAACGTCCTGCAAAGCGCCACGAAGCGGCTGCAAGTGATCATATAACGTATCATCCACATCGAAAAATATCGTCTTAGCATTATTTATTTCATTCATAATGGTTGTCTATCCTCCTGCTTTTGCGTCCAAACATTCTCTTCTTACTATATATGTATTCATTTGTCCCGTCCAAACCATGAAACATCATGCTATGGAGATACATTAATTCCATGTGAGAATAAGCCCATTATTCAGCTCGCATTAGATGATTGCTTCATTCCATTTAATGGAATACAATTATCTAATAACACATCAAAAACTAATTACTAAAAGGTGGAATAAGCGATGAATATTTCAGAAAAGAAATGCACGGATTGCGGAGGCACGTCTTTCGTACAAGCCTCGGACTTCATCAATCTTCGTCCATTGGATAAGAAATTGTCAATTGGTTCGGAAAGAGTATATACCGTTTGTTTGGATTGCGGGGAAGTGGTCTCCATTAAGGTGAAAAATCCAGAGAAATTAAAATAAGCGGGTTCGGATTATATATAATTACACGAACATGATAATACGATAATGAATCCGCGAAAAAGAAGCCTGGTTCACCTGAGTGAACTGGGGCTTCTTTTTCTAATAGATCACGCAAACGATATAATAACGAATAATCTAATGGATCATCGCAAGCAGACCACCAGATGTGTCTGTCACACTTAAACAATTAACGTTACAACCTTACCTGCATTCACATCAATCAGGCCATGGTCCGTAATCTTCAACGCGGGACTTACTGCAAGGGAATGAGTACTGATCGACATGATCGGGTTGTAATGTACATATCCAAGAGACAACATGGCTGCCCTCAGCTCCTTCACTTGATGGGACACCACTGCCAGTGGTTCTTCCGTCAAAATGCCACCTACGGGAAGTTCCAGATGGGACAACACCTTGCCGTCTTCCACCACACAGAAGCCGCCTTGGCTCGAAATTACGGTGTTAGCTGCCAATATCATATCTTCACGATTGCGTCCCACAACCAGCAGGTTGTGATTGTCGTGTGAATATGTCGTAGCAATAGCCCCGCGTTTGATGGTATCTCCACCGATCAGACCATGTGCATGATTGCCGTTCACGCCATAACGTTCAAAGGTTGCGATCTGTGCATATCCGCTTTCTTCCCAGCGCAATTCGCCATCCGAAGCCTGAACCGGTGCAATATGTTCTTCCACAAAAGTAGAACCATCCTTCACCATCATGACACGGCATTGGTACTCACCTTCACCAGCGAGATCAACATCTGATCCACTGACTTTCGGGTCGGACAACTGAATTGCAAAGTCTGCTGCGCCCAGCTTCTCCAACTGTACACTCTTATAGAAGTGAGGTGGAAACTGACCGGTGATCCGTTCCTGCTTATACGGTTCGTAATCGTCATAAGCTTTGCGGCCGTTTTTATACACCTGATCAATCGACAGATCCTCCAGGTTGGATACCAACACATAATCAGCCACTTTGCCTGGGGCAACACTGCCACGATCGGTCATTTTCATACGGGAAGCAGGGGTAGACGTTGCTGCATAGATCGCATCTTCCGGACGCATCCCCATCTGAATTGCCTTGCGTACGATATGATCCAGATGACCACGCTCCACCAGTGAATCCGGCATCACATCATCCGTTACAAAGCAGAAATGCTGTGCCACATCATGTTGAATCAGATACTCCATGACTTCGGGTGTCATCGATTTCTCCTGAATTTCAATAAACATGCCTGCTGCAATCCGCGCCTGTAATCCCTCAATGCTCTGATGGGTATGATCGGAATCGATACCTGCGTAGATCAGTCGATGCAGATCGAGCCCAAGCAGTTTCGGTGTATGACCTTCGATCACCAGATCGGGATAGTTTTTGCGAATATACTGTAAAATTTGGTTGGTCTTGCACTCCGGATCACGGATGACATCGACATAGTTCATGATCTCACCCAGACAGATGATCTCGCCAGTGGCGAGCAGCACGTCCATATCTTCGATTTCAATCGAACCACCTGTTGTCTCCATCGGGGTTGCCGGAACAGAGCTTGGGATTGCGTAGAACATGTCCACCGTCGTCTCCCGACTCGCAGCCATCATCTCCTGCACACCTTCCAGCCCAAACACATTCGCCATCTCATGCGGTTCCGCTACAATGGACGTTACCCCGCAGCCAATCAGACCATGGGAAAAGGTTTCCGGTGTCACCATCGTGCTTTCGATATGCAGATGGATATCGATCAAGCCAGGAATCATGTATCTTCCCCGCGCATCGATGACTTCGTCTGCCTGAATCATCTCCGGTCCACCGGGTCCAACATATAGGAATCTGCCGTCCAACACAGCGACGTTGTTCATTTCAAACCGTTTATAATAACTGTTATACACATGTACATTCACAATTAGTTGATCTGCACGCATGGGGCATAATCTCCTTCTTCACAAACATTTCACCACGATCCGGACTGGGCAATGAACCTGTACTTTAATCAGATATTCTGCACTTGATTGCGTACCTCTGCCTCGTCCGGAAAATCGCATGAAATGCTTTCTTTACTGCTCTTATTTCTTAATACTGTTCCTTACATTTACGACTACTCCACCAGTACAAGCTTGTCCTGTGGGAAAATCAGGCTAACACGCTGCCCACTAAGGTACGGTGTTTCCATCTCCTGATTTGCTGTAAAATCACCCAGCTCCGTCTCGATTACATATTGATAGCTGCGTCCAAGATACGTGCTGACCTTGATAATCCCCGGCAAAGCATTCACCACATCCGCAGAAGTATCTCCACTAACGATCAGATCATCCGGCCGAATCGCGCCTTTACGTGCACCGGGACGTGCTGTTCCGGGATGCGCAGTTGCTGTAAACGTGCGTCCACCTGCGGTCAGTGTGATCACTTCACCTGCATCCGTACGCTCAGCGAATTCAATGAAATTATGGAAACCGATGAATCGTGCTACAAACTCCGTGGCCGGATATTTGAAAATCGTTTCCGGGCGGTCGAGCTGCTCGACCACGCCTTTGTTCATAATCGCGACCTGATCCGAGATCGAGAAGCATTCTTCCTGGTCATGAGAAACATACAGCGTTGTGATACCCAGCTCTTGCTGAATCCGGCGAATCTCCACCCGCATATTGAGTCGCAGGTTCGCATCCAGATTACTGAGCGGTTCGTCGAACAAGAGCAGATCAGGCTCGATGACCAATGCGCGGGCAATCGCCACACGCTGACGCTGTCCACCCGACAGTTCTTGTGGAAAACGTTTCTCAAATCCATTCAGGTTAACCACCTCAAGGATTCGCATTACACGGGAAGAGATATCCTTGTCTTTTACCTTGCGCATCCGCAGGCCAAAGGCCACGTTGTCATAGACAGACAGATGCGGGAATAATGCATAACTCTGAAATACAAATCCGAAGTTCCGCTTGTTCGCCGGAACCTTCGTATAATCCTTGCCGCCGAACATAAACTTGCCCTGTGATGCTTCCAGAAATCCGGCGATGAGGCGCAGCGTAGTTGTTTTGCCGCAACCGCTCGGTCCGAGCAGGGAGAGCAGTTTACCTTTTTCCAGCTCCAACTGAAAATCCTTCAGGATTGTCTGCTTATCGTATGCCACGGATACGTGGTCTAATGTCAGCAATGCCATAGCGTTCTGCGCCTCCAATTAACGTTTAGTAAAGTATGAAAATCCGCCCATGATCCGTTCGATCACGAACATTAAGAGTCCGGTCAGTACCATCAATAGCATGGAAATCGCTGCAATCGTTGGGTCAAAGTAGTTCTCCACATACGTCAGCATCTGAATTGGCAATGTACTTACCCCTGGTCCGGTCATGAATACCGAGATGTCCACGTTGTTGAAGGACTCCAGGAAGGCAATCAGCACCGCCGCGATAATTCCTGATCGGATGTTGGGAAGCACGATCGTGAAGAACGTTCTTACCCGTCCCGCACCAAGACTCAGCGCTGCTTCTTCCACGGCGAAGTCAAAGCTCGACAGACTCGACGCGATAACCCGAATGATGAATGGAAGCATGATAATCGTATGACCGATCAACAGTCCGAGGTACATCGGCAGATGGTAGATTACGATCAGATATTTCATCAATGTAAATCCAAGCACGATTCCCGGGATCAGTACCGGAGACAGAAACAGTGCGTTCAGCACAGACTTACCTTTGAAATCGTAACGACTGAGTGCATACGCAGCCGGAACTCCAAGCACCAGTGCCAACAGGTTCCCCAGCAAGGAAATGATGATGGACGTCTGGAACGTGCGGAGGAAACCGCCTGTGTTGAAAATATTCTCATACCAGCGGAAGGAGAACCCTTCCGGCGGAAATTTGAGTACCGTTCCCGGTTCAAACGAAGTGATCGATATGATCAGAAGCGGGCCCAGCAGAAAGATAAAGACCAGCAGACTGAACAGGCCCAGCCCGATATGTTTCTCCCGCATATGTCTACCCCTTCGGATTTAAAGTTTTGGCCATTTTGTTCATGACACCGACCACGACAAATGTAATCACAATCATAATCGCGGCAACAACCGAGGCCAGATACCAGTCGTTGAGAGTCATGGCGTTCTGATACAGGAACGTAGCAATCACGCGCTGCTTGCCTCCAAGGAGGGCAGGTGTGGTATACGCCGTCAGGCTTCCGACAAAGACAAGCACGGCTCCGATCACAAGTCCTGGCACAGCCAGCGGGAATACAACCCGGCGGAATGCCGTAATGCGCGATGCGCCGAGACTTTGCGCTGCCTTGAGCAGATCACCGTCAATGTTCTCCAGCACGCCCACCAGAGAGATAATCATCAGTGGCAGGAACAAATGCGTTAGACCGATCATCATCGCTGCGGGCGTGTACAAAATGTCCAGCGGCTTGTCCACGATCCCCAGACCAACAAGGGTGTTATTAATCAGCCCTTTTCGTCCAAGAATGATCATCCAGCTAAACGAGCGCACGACCGGGCTCGTCAGTAGCGGGAAGATCGCCAGTGCCAGCAAAATGCCTTTGCGGCGTGGCGCTTTCTGCGAAATATAATAAGCTGTCGGGAATCCGAGCACCACACAGACGATAGTGGTGACCACGCTGACTTGCAGCGTCGTAAGCAATATTTTCAAAAAGTATGGGTCTCTGAAAAAATGCATGTATCCTTCAAACGTGAAGGAGTTTTCTTGGAAAAAAGTCGATCCGATCGTCAGGACAATCGGAATGATCATAAATGCCGCCAAAAACACGAATCCCGGCAGCAATAGCCAGTAGATTACTGATTTCTTCATCGCGATACTCCTGACTTGTAAAATGGTTTTATTCACACGTTTCACTGGCGCACATTTCAAAAATAAACGTCCATGTTTATCGCACCAGCCGTTCCGGTTACGAATCGTTCTTACGATCGCTGTTATCCTTGGATTTTCTTGATCTCCTTCTTAATAGAAGGAAAAATCCAAGGATAAAGGCGAACGCTTCGCTTCTTCAGAATCGATTTCGTCCCCTACACTACCAGCGAAATAGGTGAGTTGATTTTAGACTGAACTCCAATGCCGTGAAGTTCATAGCTACGCGTTTAACGCGTTGATAAACAGTTCAAGGAAGCTTTCTGCGTCTACGGTTTCGCAGACGAGGGTGTTGGGCTGCTCACCCAAACGGTTTTGGAAGTCGCATACCATCTGGCCATCGCACAGGCGGCTGGCGGTTTCAACATCCACGTAATACGATTTGCGTCCTACCAGCTCAGGGGCAAGGGCTACACCCACAGCTAGTGGATCATGTAAAGCGCAAGCTCGGACGCCGTTCATTTGTTCGTAACGGTCGATATAAATCTCTGTGCTTTGAGCAACGTACGCGCGCAGTGCAGGTTCAGTGAGACGTTCAATCGTTGCTTCATTCAGCAGTGTTTGACGCGTCACATCCAGTCCGACTTGAGTAAGCTTCTCGATGCCTGCGTGCAACACGATGCGGGCCGCTTCCGGATCGGCGTATGTGTTGTACTCGGCTGTCGGTGTAATATTGCCATGTCCGCGAACAACACCACCCATGAAGATGACTTCCTTCAATAAAGAAGGCAATTCAGGACACTTCATCAACGCGAGGGCCAAGTTCGTTAAGGGTGCGGTCATGATTAATGTCAGTTCGCCCGGATACAACTTGGCTTGCTCCACGATAAAGTCTGGCGCAAAACCTTCCTCAGCTTTCTTAGATACGGCCGGATCAGGCAGCGCACCGCCCAATCCGTCCTGTCCATGTACCCGGTGTTCATAATGAGACTTGCGAGTGAGCGGTCCAGCTGCTCCGGCAATGACCGGAATTCCAGGTGCACCCGCGAGTTCAAGAATTTTGCACGTATTCTCTGTTGCCTGCTGGAGTGATACGTTCCCACAGACTGTGGTGATGCCGAGAATGTCCAGCTTCCGGCTTTTGACGGCCAGCAAAATCGCCAGTGCATCGTCAATCCCCGTGTCCACGTCCAGAATGATGCGATTTTGCGCTTCACTCATCTGTTCTCAACTCCTATACGCTAATTGGTTGCTTGCTGCAAATGATAAGTTGAACTAAAGAATATTTACACTTGCCACTCCGATGACAGAATAACCTTCCGATCGCTGTTATCCCCAGATTTTTTTGAATCCCTTCTTCAAAGGGAAAATCCGGGGATAGCGTATGCTTCCGAAGCAGCTTTCTTTCAGAAAGCTTTTAGGCGAACGCTTCGCTTCTTCACGTTATTTCTGCCCTCTCCGTTCTCGTGTAAAAAGTTTAGTTAAACTATATAGATCAAAGATAACCATTTAGTCGGTTACTTGTTTTTATTGTGCAATCTCGCGGTTCCAGCGATCTGTCCAGCCTTTAACCTGTTGATTCACAAATTCCATATCCAGCTTGTTCAGCTTCTCAACAACTTCAGCGCCATATGTTACGCCTTCTGCTTCTTCAGCAGTCAGTTCAACCTTTGTGTTAACCGGGGAATCGACTTTAGCTTTGGCAGATTTCGCTTGTACATCTTGGCTAAGCTGCCAGTTGATGAACTCTTCAGCGAGTTCTTTGTTTTTGCTGCCCTTCACGACATTGATTGTGTTCATCACGGCATATGCACCTTCGCTAGGTGTAACAAACTTTGCATTAGGCACGGCTGCTTTCAGATCTTTGAAATACATTTCCATGATCGGTCCGCCCGCAATTTCTTCTTGGGAGAACATGTTCACAAACTCGGAAGTTTGGCTGTAGAATTTCACCACATTGCCACTCAGTTTTTTCAGTTCAGCAAATGCCGCATCTTCATTAAACGTATCGTTTCCAGCTACACGGGAAGCTGCATCCACAACCATTGGCCCTGCTGTTGCCGTAATATTCGGGATGGTCAGGTTACCTTCGAACGCCGGGTCCCACAGGTCACTCCATGAAGTCACTTCTTTGGATACGAGATCCGGGTTATAAGCGATACCGAGCTGTCCAACCGTGTAGGCTGGGCCATAATCTTCACCAAGTGGGGCTTTGGCAATATCATAAATGTCATTTACATTTGGAATTTTGGAACGATCGATTTTCTCGAACAGACCTTCATCGATACCCTGTTGTGCATAATAGTCAGACAGGTAGATAACATCGACATTGGATGTACCCTGACGGATTTTGTTCAGACGTTCAGCGTTATTGCCGACTTCGAGCACGATGTCTACATTATGTTCTTTTTCGAATGGACCAAATACCGATTCATTGAAGAAATCTTCCGAGAAGCCCCAAGTGGAGATAACCAGTTTGTTCGCTGCTGTTCCCCCACTGCCTGATCCGTCTGTCGCATCATCCGTGCTGCTGCCACAACCTGCAAGTAATACCGATGTCATTGCCACTGCTGCCAAACCGCTAATCCACTTTTTCATCATGATCCTGATTCCCCCTGATATATGTGTTTTAACAACCCAACCATTAAGTTGAACTAGCTTGATATTCTCAACTAAAAATTTTACACAATAACGTAGAGGACAGAAAAAACCTGAAGAAGCGGAGCGTTCGCCTTTATTCCCGGATTTCATCATTTTTAAATGCAATCAAAGAAATCTGGGAATAACAGCGATCGGAAGGTTGTTCTGTCATCGGAGTGCCCGTGTAAATTACGTTAGTTGGGCTCTATAGTTCAACTTAAAAAACAAAAAGAAAAGCGCTCTTGTATAAACAAGAACACTTTTCTTCGTAAACAAAGGAAAGCGACACCCGCTGCCGGTACATCATCGGTTTCTGCTTCAGAATCAATCCAAAGACAGACGCCATCATATGAAATTGTACGGAACCTAATTATGAATCCGTGCCATAACCTCTGCATACATCAACACGAATCAATCCTGCCGATCCATCCTTAGGCCTGTTCCAGAATCACATTTGTGATTGCCCACTGAGTGGACGCATCATAATCCCGCAATATAGCTTCAATTGGCAAACCCATGTGTTGCTCGAGCTTCTCCCGGAATTTCTTCTTATATAAGACAGACATGCGGAAGTCCACTTCCAGCTTTAAGCCGGGGGCCTCCCCTTCCAGGGCGTCAGAGCGCGGTGAACGTCGGTGCTTCGCGTAGAAGGTCACAATGTTCTGGTCAATGGTCACTCTCAGGAGAGTGGTGCCAAATCCGAACAGTTCCTTCGAGATTTCGTTATAATACTGGCACATCTTCTTCTTGCTCTCATTGCTGTCCAGTAGTTCCATGAACTCACCCACATCTCTTACTACCGTACATTCGACGTGTTAACACGATTGATTATACATAAATCTTCTGAAATGAGCAACCCAAAAGATATACTTAACATGTAAATCACACACAGAAGCGAACGATAAGACATTTACCTCCAAAAACAATTCGTCTTAAACCACAGTAAATTTACATTAATATGCCTGCATGTCAGTCCTATACTATTGTTACTTCTAAACTACGTTTTAATACACCTTATTCGAGGCTTCGTTTCAACTTTCCCCAAAAGGGTATTAATTCCTGCGAAACATAGACAAACTTCGTCAACAACCGTTAAAATGAGACACAATGTTGACATGTTTTTATTTTCTAGAAATTGGAGGCTTATACCATGCAATGTCCAGTATGTAATCATGAAAATGGAGATGCCCAGTTTTGCGAGAGGTGCGGAACTAATCTAACGCAAACTAACTCTTCACCCTCACTTGTAAAGAACCCGGAATCTGCTGCTGCTTCAGAACCCGAATATACTCGCTGGTCCAGCACGCAGGCTACCTCTTCCCAGGCATCCGCTCCATCCAACACACCATCCGTCTCCATCCACAAGGAACAGGCGAGAGAATCAACTGGTACTAGTGACCATGCTTCTGCAGGAGACAATAGCACCAATCAGTGGAATAATATTGTGCAGAATGAGAAAGTTCAGCAAGCCAAAGAAGTAAGCAAACAGTATCTATCCTATTTCCTCAGTGTATTAGCCCGTCCTTATCAGACGATGAAAACCGTTGGTGACCAGCATTCACTAAACGGGTGGCTAACGATGGCGCTGATTGCAGTCCTATCTTCTACATACTTCTTAATTACCTTTAGTCGCATAGGCATGGATGGTTTGTTCATTGGTGGATTTGTAAGGCCGCTATTGTTCACCGTCATTATCCTGATTGCCTCAATTGCACTGATGTACGCTATTCTGAAAATTGAGAAAATAACCTTCCGTCCCAAAACACTGGTTGCCCAGTTCGGTACATTGCTTGTCCCTGCTGTCGTTTCCCTTGTTCTGGCGAATTTATTTATTATCATCTCATATTCCATCGCGATTGCCTTGCTTGTGGTCTCGTATATCATCATATTTGTCGCTCTGAACTCGGTGCTATTCCAGTATCCACTGAATCGTACCAAAGCAGCCATTGACAGTATGTATAGCGTACTCATCGCCAATGTGGTCGTATTCTTTATTCTGTATCGATTGTTGGGTGAGGTAATTATTGGACTGATCGGTCTGATGCTTTCGCCGTTTGGCCGTCTGTAAACTATATCCGTTGGAATAAAGCTATTTACACTTGTTACTTCGATGACAGAACAACCTTCCGATTGCTGTTATCCCATTAGATTTGTACTAGGCGCTCCCTGCTCACGTGGGGAGCGCCTTTTTTTGTTTTCCAAGGCAGCATTGCACTGTGCATGTATCATACACTATAATGTGTAGTGCAACAGGTATGTTCTTATTGACGTAACAAACCAATCCAGCAACTCCCGTTACGTAATAAGAGGATTCATCTTTGCCATTAACACTACATCATGTAGTGTTATGTTCACTCATTTTACAAAGAAAGCAGAGGAACTCTCTATGGACATGACTCATATGCAAATGGAGCATGAGGCAGGTACATCCTACCTGTGGCTCATCGTAGGTACAATCGTGTTACTGTTCTCCATCGCCGCCTATATCTGGGCATCACGCACACAGGGAAAAATCCTGGGCCACATGAAAAAGAAAGAACGGGCGGACATCCAGAAAAAAAGTCGATCCCTTCGGCTGGTTGCACATGTAATGATGGCTGTGTCGATTATTACGTTTGGCCTGTTCTTCATGCAAGGAGCAGGTAAAACATATAATGTAGCCGATCTGGAATCCAACGCGACAATCGACGTGACTGACGATAAATACTATGGAGCAGACCATACAGAGGACCCCATTCAGTATGAGATGACAATTCCAACATCGGGGCCGCATAATCCGCATGATATCAAGTTTGGATTTTATACCGACTTCCCGGGATATAATTACCTGGTACACAATCTGGAGCACGGGGATATCATCATCTATTATCGGGAGAACGCAAGCGAGGATGTGAAGGAACATCTGAAATACCTCGCTAAATTCCGCGAAGCCGGAGCAGGTATTCTGGCTGTACCCAACAAGGATATTCCCGAAGGCAGTGAAGTTGTGGTGACCGCATGGACCAAAACGATGAAACTCGACCAATTCGACGATGCCAAGGTGGGTACTTTTATCAATAAATATATTAATCAGGGACCTGAAAAGATTCCTGCCTCTGTTCGCCAGGGCGGCGGAACAATGTAATGACGTAATCACTCAGTCATATGAAGCCCCTCTAAGGAGTAACAATGAGGTTTCTTCCAATGATGGGCATGGTCAATATAGGATTGAAACGAAACTAGCTCCCGGATCAAATTGACTCGGGGGCTAATTCTTTATAGAACAGATGCCGATATTTCAAGTAGAAAACGGTATATTTGATATACAATACATACGAACCAAAGAAGAACGACAAGCACCAAGTAAAGAGACAAAGAGACGATTGATTCAACAGATCAAGGGGGAACACTTTTACCAATGAACAGTTTGTTTATGAGGATCTTTTTATTTTTTTCCTGTCTGATGCTGGCCGCGGGTGCGGTTCTTGGCATTACCATGTATCGTTCATCGGCTCAACTGGTCGAGCAATCCATGGGGATGCAGGCACAGGCTGTAGCTGAACGGGCAGCTGCACTAATTGACACCTCTCTGTATGCACCACTCAGTACCGGACAGGACGAGACAGCGTATTACGGCACATTGCGTGAGCAGCTTAGTCAGCTGCGCGAGGCCAATGGACTCAAGTATCTGTACACCCTTGGTACACGCGAAGAAAATGGAACAAATACATATTTCTACGTTGTAGATGGGGCTGCTGCGGATGTGGCAGAGGATGACTTCTCCCCTTACGGTTCCGCAGAAGAGACCCATTATGAAGGAATGCTGCAAGCTTTTGAACAGAATGAGCCTATTCGGGGGGAACTCACACAGGATGAATATGGCGCTACCATTACTGCGTATGTGCCGATCCATGGAGATGACGGGAAAGTACTAGGATTGGTCGGTGCGGATCTGGACTCCACTGCGGTCTATGAACTGATGTCCCGCAACCGTATGACCATGATCTGGACAGCCTTGGCTATTGTTCTGCTGAGTGTCTTGTTGGTGTATGGATTCGCCCATTACTTGACCAGACCATTGGTGAAGTTGAAGAAGTTAATTACCCAGGTAGGAAAAGGCGACCTGACCGTCAACGTTGAACTTAGTCGCAAGGACGAGGTGGGACAGCTCGCTTCCGAGTTCAAACATCTGGTTACAGGTACCCGTGATGTCATGACGGGCATCCGTCATAGCTCCGATTCTCTGCTACAGGCTGCAGAAGGTGTATCGAAACATTCACAGGCGACTGCAGAAGCCAGTCAGCGTATTGCCGAGCATACGAATCATACGGCCAGTGGAGCTGCCGAACAGGTCGCTCGTGCGGGCGAAGTAACGGTAGCCATGGAAGAAATTACACGAAGCATGCAGCACATTGCGAATTCTTCTTCTATGGTCGCGGATGTCTCACAGGAAACGACCAATAACGCGGTGCAAGGTCAAGCCAACATCAACACGGCGATGGACAGCATGGACAAAATTCATCAAGCAAATGTGCAGATGGTGGCCTCCACCTCTCAGCTGGAGCAGTACTCAGGTAAAATTGAGTCGGTGGCACATCTGATGAAAGGCATCGCTTCACAGACCAATCTGCTGGCACTTAATGCAAGTATTGAAGCGGCTCGGGCAGGAGAGTATGGCAGCGGGTTTGCGGTGGTTGCCTCAGAGGTTCGCAAGCTTGCGGGGGAATCAGAGCAATCGTCCCAGCATGTAACCGAACTGATCGCCGAGATGACACGCCAGACTGCCCTGTTGTCAGAACATATGTCTGCCAGCACATCAGCAGTCCAATCCGGTCTCGCTGTTGTTCAGGAGGCAGGCCGTTCATTCACATCCATTCATACCGGGATTGAGACGATGAATGAACGTCTGCACGAAGTATCCGCAGCATCTGAGCAGCTGTCTGCCAGTGCAGAAGAAGTATCCGCTTCTGTGGAGGATATGGAACATATCTCACGCGAATCCTCTTCGAGCATACAGAAGGTATCTCATGCTACCGGAAGCCAACTGCAATCCATGGATGAGATGAGTGCGTCTGCTGAATCTCTGCGGGTATTGTCCAGTGAGCTGAACGGATTGATTGGTCGATTTAAAATATAGCGGGTAGCTTAGATTGCTATATTAGATCGGCTATATAGTTGGACTAAAGAATATTCACACTTGCCACTTCGATGACAGAACAACCTTCCGCTCGCTGTTATCAATTTATATAGATCTGCCCACAACCAAAAAAGCCGCACGGCAGGGACAGGATTATGGGGTCCAACCCCATATCCAGACCACTGCCTGCGGCTTTATTTTTGTTGTACCTTTAATGTTGGCAAGCCCTGAGGCTGCCTGAATTAGTAGCGCTGCGGAGCAGCTTTTTTACCCAAATCCGTCATGTACGTAAAGAACGCTTCCGGATCGGTATCATACACCAGTTGTACTGGACGTCCGTCTGCTTGCTCCACCGTGCGACCTTGGCTAGGACCATCAGGGATAACAATACAGTTTACGGTTTTCTTCTTCACGATGTCCTCGCGTCCAACGGAAGCCGTTGTCAGCACATCCCACAGATAGTATGTGGAATTCGTCTCACTGTACACCAGTGGCGGACAACCTGCGTAACAGTTACCTAGGAAATCAACGCCTTCGAAGCGACGCTCTGCTGCCCAGCGGTTACGAACGGCTGGAGTCAGAGGTACTTTGTTGGTGCTTTCCAGTGCAACCAGATCGATCTGGATACCACTTTGCCATACACGGTAAGCCGCTTCCGGGTCCCAGAATACGTTCCACTCCGCTGTGCCGTCATGCTCGGGCTCTTCTACGTTACCACGCTCAAATGTGCCACCCATCCATACCAGCTTGTCGATTTTCTCTTCAATGTCTGGTGCTTCGTCCAGTGCACGCGCAAGGTCCGTCAGTGGTCCTGTGAACAGAAGCAATGTTTTGCCTTCGGTATTGCGCACTTTCTCGATTAGATGCTGGTGTGCAGGAACTGTAGACAGTGGTGCTTCCATTTTGCCGGACTCGTTCAGTACAGGAAGTGCATCTACATAGAAGGAATGCAGTCTCCACGCCGCAGGAAATGGATTTTTCCCTCTGGAGTTGGATTTGGATACCTCTACGGAATATGTACCGAAACGATCGATAATTTTGCGGCTGGCATCTGTTGCTGGCTCCAGATATCCGTCTGCCGGAATAACCGATACGCCGGTTACATGTACATTGTCCATTTGCAGAAGCATGAACAGCGATACGAGGTCATCCACGCCGCCGTCATGGTTAAAATACACATTAAGTTGGTTCGTCATGCTTGCTTTCATCCTTCCCCTGGTTGTCCCATTGATGTTGATCATCCGTCTGCCCAAGGCCGACGCTCTCTCTATTATGTCCCATAACCCTTGGCTACGTAAACCTTCCCGATGCAAAGAAAACAAGGATCACGCCTCGTCCTGCGGATATTTTACAGTTCCACCATTCCATCTCAGGAGGACAACTGGTAGAGGTCATTATCGTTCGGAAAATAAAGAAATGGACAGCAGGCTTGAAGCCCCGCCGTCCATTTCACCCAATCCATGCATTACATAGACTGGTTTTGTTTCTCCTCATTCTTCTCTGCAATCGGAACATACTTGCCTGGCCAGAAGGCCCATTTGCCCAGCAATGCGGTGATCGCCGGTACCATGAACGGGCGAACCAGGAAGGTATCCAACATCACACCAACAGCTGTGATAATACCAAACTGCACCAACACCTGAATTGGTAATGTAGCAAGTACCGCAAATGTTCCTGCCAAGATCAGACCTGCTGATGTAATAACAGAGCTTGTCTCACCAACACCTTCTCTAATCGCTTGACGAAGTGGCATCGTTTTGCGTTTCTGCCAGATGCTAGAGATCATGAAGATGTTGTAGTCTTCACCCAATGCCACGAGGAATACGAAGGAATACAGCGGAATCGCTCCCTGAATGGCATCTGCGCCAAGTCCGTAGTGAATGATGATCCAACCCAGACCCAGTGCAGAGAAATACGACAGAACAACCGTTGCAATCAGATACGCCGTAGCTACAACTGAACGCAGGTATAATAGTAATAACAATGTAATCATGCCGATGACCACTGGAATAATGATCTTGGCATCCCGTTCTCCGGTTACTTCAATGTCATACTGTTCAGCCGTCTGACCATCGATCCAGACCTGACTCTCTACATTGCTTACTCCAGCATCTTGAAGCGCCTGTTCGGCAGTAGCCCGCAGATCCGGAATATGCTGCATTGCCTCCATGGAATATGGATTCAGATTGAATTCCACATCAAAGGCGGTAATGTTGGCATTCTCGGCACCCTGCTGAGCATCGCCTACTTTGCTAATGTAATCCAGCGATTCGAGACGCTGCTTCAGATCGGTTTCTTTGCCTTCGGCATCAACGATCACTTTGACAGGAGCCAGCTCACCTTGGGAGAATTGTTCGCCGATGACGGTGAAACCTTCGCGGGAAGGCACATCCTCCGGGAAGGA
This sequence comes from Paenibacillus sp. UASWS1643, assembly GCF_008693195.1. Classification (NCBI taxonomy): domain Bacteria; kingdom Bacillati; phylum Bacillota; class Bacilli; order Caryophanales; family Paenibacillaceae; genus Paenibacillus; species Paenibacillus sp. UASWS1643. The sequence goes on along the minus strand of NZ_VXKZ01000110.1, from coordinate 7,705 downwards.
AGACAACAGATCATACGTGAATTTAACCTGAGTAGAGAATGCCGCCAGTCCTCCCAGCAATACCAACGTAATTGCAAGAACGGTCCATGGCTTCGTTACTACAACACGGCCAATCCAGCTTTCCTTCACTTTGCGCGGGGCAGGAGCCGGTTTGCCTTTTTTCTTCGCACGTTCCACTTCCATCTCATGTGTACGTGGTACGAATGGATAAAATGAACCCCGACCGAAGATCGCCAAGAGCGCTGGAACCAGCGTCAGACTTGCAATAAACATAATAAAGATGGACAGACTGAATGGTACGGCAAAGCGATGATATGCACCGTATTCAGCCAGCAACAGCACGAGCAGTGCTGCAACGACCGTGAATCCACTCATGGCAATGGCGCCAGATGATCCGGTAATTGCCTGGAAGATGGCTTTCTTTTTGTCCGGCTCATGATAGAGAATCTGGCGGTATCTGGAGATCATGAACAGACAGTAATCCGTTCCTGCTCCAAATAACAACACGGTCATGATCGAGATCGACTGTGCATCCACCGTGATCCAACCTTGATCTGCCATGAATCCGAGAATGGGGCTTGTCACCATATACGCGAATCCAACCGCAATAATCGGGATAATCGCCAGTACTGGCGAGCGGTAGATCAATAACAGCAGCACTAATACCAGTACAACTGTAGCGATCAGCAAGGATACATCGGCGGAGGAGAACAGTCCGCTCGCATCAATGGATATTCCTACTGGCCCTGTTACACGGGCAATCAGTGTATTGGTATCATCTATGGCTACATCGAACGGGTTTGCCCCGAAGATGTCTTGTGTTTTTTGCTCAAGTGCTTCAATAGCTGCCTTCAATTGTTCCGAATCGGCACCTTCATTGAAGAAAAGTGGCATAACCAAGGTACTTCCGTCTTCCGAAAGCTGGCCTTTCAATGCCTGTGGTGGTAATTGATAGAGTGGCACAACGGACTGCTGTTGTTCTACCGGATCTTGATCCAGTCGCTCCGTTAATGCCTGAATGTTCTGAATCTGCTCATCCGTCAGACCGCCGGCTTGACGCCATACGATCAGCGCGGGCAATCCTTCACCGCCAGGGAATTCCTTCTCGGCAAGTGCAGCTGCCTGAACCGATGGTTTGGATTCACTCAGATCCTGTGCGTTATTGGTTTCACGATCACCTACAGCAGGCCATACCATGCCAAGCACAACGGCGATAATGATCCATACCAACAGCGTAATCCATTTGCTTCGTTTGCCGGCAACCCAGCGGCCGTAACCCGAACCTTCCTGCATTGTCTCTTCATCTCCCTATTCTGTTTCTATGAAGCCCTAATATATATGATGGTGTAGTAATGAACCACGGGTCATAGTATAATCGATTTAATTATATATACCGGAAGGTTAATTTTGCAATGCCTAATTTATGAACTTCCTAAACTAGCGATTAAATACGTAAAGAGGTCAGTGATTATGAACAAAAAAACAAACATTCCCCGGTCACCGGGCAGACCAAAAACGGGCGTCGATCAAGCATCTGTCCAAACCAACATATTGATGACAGCTTCACGTCTGTTTATGGAATATGGGTATGAACCCGTCTCCCTCCAACAGATTGCTTCATTATGCAATGTAACCAAAGCATCAATCTATTATCACTTCACCAGCAAAGCCGATCTGTTCACCGTTGCCATTACCCGCATAATGACGATGAGCATGCAGCAGACCTCACTCCGCCTGGATGAACCTGGCACATTACAAGAGCGACTGATCAAGGTTGCGCAAGCGAAGATGCAACACTCCCATATTGAGACGGAGAGCATGATGCGAGAAGCCGAGAAACATCTGAATACGGAGCAACTCAACCAGATTCGAGAAGCTGAGGTTCAGATCTTCGAAGTGCTCGCGACCCACTTCCAGCAGGAGATGGACAATGGTTATTTGCGGGTGGCCAGTCCCATGCTGCTTGCCCATGCATTTACGTCACTGCTCATGCTTGCAAACCGCGAAGATGTACGCAACATGAACGGCGGCGGCATTGAGGAACTCGCACGGGAACTTGTGGCCCTATTTCTGGATGGAGCGGTTAGGCGGAGCTAAAGACCCTTCTATACGTTTGTCTATGAGCAGCACAAGATGATGTCCGGAATGTTGACCCCTTATTCCATCACATTTTAGGAGGAACAACTTATGTCACATTCAAAACCATCCCCACGTATCCCCCGTCTGCTAGAAACGTCGCGCATATATCTCCGTCCTTTCGAGATTACAGATGTGGATGCTTATTTCCCCGGTCTGTTTGACGCCGAGATGCGCAGGCTGACAGGAACACAGAACAGTTTCACACGTGCTCAGGTTGAACGTTATGTTGAGAGCGCTGCACAAGATGACGCCAGACTCATGCTACTTATTGCTTTACAGGAAAATGACCAGATCATCGGAGATGTTGCCCTGATGGACATGCATGCCAAGAATCGCAGTGCACATATTCGGGTTGCCATCGATCGGGTGGAGCATCAAGGAAAAGGCTACGGTAGCGAGGCATTACTGCTTATGCTGGACTACGGCTTCGGCATCTGTAACCTGCATCGAATCGAGCTTGAGGTGTACGCCTTCAACGAGCGAGCCATTCGCACGTATGAGAAACTTGGATTCCAGCGCGAGGGTGTGAAACGGGATGTCATGTTCTACAATCATCAATACCATGATGCCATACAGATGAGCATGCTGGAGGATGAGTTTAGGCAACGTCATATGAAAGATCAGGTAGGGAATGTTTAAGTTTTCGGTCAGCTAAAATCAAACTAAAAAACCGGGGGATTTAATAACCCTCCCCGGTTAGAAACTTCAGATGACCCGTCAGCACCGAAAGCTCGGCGGGTGTCTTCATATACAATTCTCCGTCCGTGTCAGCTGACATCGGCGCATCTGTCTTCACTTTTAGCGTAGATGCCTTGAAGTATGAAATGCTCTCACTCTGAGGTTGCCAATCTCCCTCCGGCTTGTGCGACAGAACCTCTCGCAGCAGCGGAATGCCTGTCTCATGAATAATGAGCACGTCCAGTTCGCCATCCTGCAACGCATCCGGTGCAAAGGGCAGGGCATTCGTTCCCAGAAAACGGCCATTGGCTGCGTAGATCATCACCGCTTCGCCTTCCATCTCTTTCCCATCCGCCTCCAGTTGGTATCGAAATGGCTCTGTATGACTAATTGTCTGTAAGGTGCTGATGAAGTAACTGAGCTTACCCAGCGCGCCTTTCAGATTCTCGTTAATATTCTGCGAAGCATCACTGATCAATCCAATGCCAAAAAAGTTCGTGAACACCCGATCATTAGCTCGTCCAACATCAATGGATGCCACTCGACCTGCCAGCATTTCTTGTGCCGCAGTCTCTGCATCCGGTGAAATCCCGAGCGAACGCGCAAAGTCATTACACGTGCCTCCAGACAATATACCAATCAACGGAGGATGTTGCAGATCAGCCAGTCCATTCACGCATTCATGCACTGTGCCATCCCCACCCAGGATAAACACCACATCGAATTGTTCCCCGCGCTCACGACACAGCTTCTCTCCTTCACCAGCTTCATCCGTACGCACAATGACAAGTTCATGGACAGCGGGAGCCAGCACACCAGCCACAAGGCCCACTGTATTCTCACGATTGGCCTTGCCCGAATGATGATGATGAATTAACAACGCTTTGTTAAATTCCATCCCTCTTCCTCCATTCCAATGCTTGTTAACCTTTACCCATAAAGGTTGAAGCCGTAAACAAGCCCTTCGTTAAGCACTCATCATGATTCCAAATAGGTTTCCCAATCAGGGATGCATCCTAATCCTCATTCAATTCGTAATAGCTAGATGGCCCGTTTATCCATAAAGCAATTCCTTTTTTAACCAGATTTATGCATGAGAATGAGGGTTTCTCCGCACCTTAATGTCATAAGGCTGCAAATTTTGCTGGTGAGAACCCATTCAAATCGAGTCAAAACGGTTATATCTATACCATATACGAATGGAGGGATTCCCTATGATTCCGGCAACGTTGGAACAATTGGAGCAAGTTCGCAAGGAATGCCGTACCATGGTTCGCAAAAGAGCTACCGCTTCCGCCGGTACAACACTCGTTCCGCTGCCCGGTACAGACGTACTGGCTGATGTGGGGATGCTGATGCAGTTGCTGCCTGCCATTAACAATAAATTCGGATTATCACAAAAACAGCTGGACGGTATGGACCCCGAGACCAAATCCATGATCTATGGATTCGTCATGTCCATCGGAAGCAAAGTCATCGGTCGTATGATCACCAAGGAATTGGTGGTACAGGTTCTGAAAAGAGTCGGCGTACGCGTAGCCACCAAATCGGTCGCCAAATTTGTCCCCTTTGCAGGACAGGGATTGGCTGCTGCACTCAGCTTCACAGCCATGCGCTATGTTGGTAACAAACATGTGGATGACTGTTATGAGGTCGTCAAACGCATGATTGAGCAGCGCGAATTGATTCCGGGTGAATCGGCTCCGTCTGCGCTGGAGGAAGCTAACAGCGACGACGTAAAAGTAGAAGCGAAGTCGGTCTCTAGCAACGACACTGATGAACCTGCGAAGGAGTCTAAGGATCAGTAAATAAAACAATCCATATCCTAATGTCAATCCTCTGGATATACGACAAATAGCCGAGAGCACCCCTAGGGATGCTCTCGGCTATTCTTGTTAGTTACATCTGTAATCAGATCGCCTGCGGTTGTTGCTCCGCAAACTGACTATTGTACAGATCCGCATAGAAGCCCTGACTCGCCATCAATTCATCATGATTGCCCTGTTCAATCACGTTACCATGATCCATAACCAGGATCAGATCAGCGCCACGAATGGTAGACAAACGGTGTGCAATGACAAAGCTTGTGCGATCCTTCATCAGATCATTCATTGCTTTCTGGATAAATACTTCAGTCCGTGTATCCACGCTACTCGTCGCTTCATCCAGAATGAGGATGGCCGGGTTCGCCAGAATCGCTCTTGCAATGGTCAGCAACTGTTTCTGCCCTTGAGAGATGTTCGACGCCTCTTCATTCAGCACCGTATCATAACCATCAGGCAGTGTACGGATAAAGTGATCCGCATGTGCCGCAACGGCTGCCTTGATTACATCCTCTTCCGTAGAACCTTCTCGACCATAGGCGATGTTGTCCCGAATCGTTCCGTTGAACAACCAGGTATCCTGAAGCACCATGCCGAACAGACTGCGCAGCTTGCCACGCTCCATGTCCTTAATGTCGGCACCGTCAATCGTAATCCGACCATCCCGAATTTCGTAGAAACGCATTAACAGGTTGATCAGGGTTGTTTTACCGGCTCCCGTTGGTCCAACAATGGCTACCGTCTGTCCCGGCTTTACATCAATATTCATGTTATGAATGAGCAGTTCATTTTCTTTATATCCAAAATTAACACCTTGGAATGTAACCGCACCTTTAGGCTGCTGTAGTTGCACGGGTTGTTTGGACTCCGGAACTTCTTCCTCTTCATCCAGCAACTCAAATACCCGTTCTGCTGAAGCAATCGTTGATTGAATGATATTGGAGATATTTGCAATCTGGTTAATCGGTTGTGTGAATTGACGGGAGTACTGTGTGAAGGCCAGAATATCCCCGATAGAGATCGACCCGCGTGTAACGAAAATCCCACCAACCACACAGATCAGCACATAACCCAGGTTACCAACAAAACTCATGAGCGGCATAATAATACCGGAGATAAACTGGGCTTTCCAGCCGGATTCATACAGTTCTTCATTGACCTTCTCAAATTGCTGTACGGATTGTTCTTCACGTCCAAATGCTTTGACGACCTTGTGGCCCGTATACATCTCTTCGACATGACCATTCAGTTCCCCAAGGGATTTCTGTTGACCGGCAAAGTGTTTTTGCGAACGGGAAGCGACCAGCATGACAACAACCACACTAAGTGGCAGCGTCAAAATTGTGATCAGCGTCATCCATGGACTAATCGTCAGCATCATGATAATTACGCCGACAATCGTTACGATGGACGTAATGAACTGTGCCAAACTTTGCTGAAGTGTATTACTGATATTGTCCACGTCATTCGTGGCACGGCTAAGTGTCTCACCAGTTGTGCGGGAGTCAAAATATTTCAAAGGAAGGCGTCCAACCTTCGCACTGATCTGCTCACGCATGTCATAGACAACACGCTGGGCTACACCAGCCATCAGGTATTGCTGAACATACATAAATGCAGCACTGAACAGATAAAGCCCGCCAAGCAGGTATAATACTTTCATCAATGCAGGAAAATCAATCCCGGCCCCTTGTACACCCTGAAGGATGGCAATGGCTCCTTGGCTGAGAATATCCGTTCCTTCGGCCATAATTTTTGGACTGATGATGCTGAATACGGTACTCAAAATGGCTGCAACCAGCACACCTAGCAGACGAGAACTATGGGGCTGGAGATAACGAATCAAGCGACGCAGTGTGCCTTTGAAATCTTTTGCTTTCTCTGCGGGAGGTCGCATGCCCATTCCGGGACCTGGACCCGGCCCACCATGGGGACGTGGCGACTTGCGTTCTGTACGTTCACTCATGCGATCTCCTCCTCTGTCAGCTGGGAGGATACAATCTCGCGATACACTTCATTGTGCTCCAGCAGCTCTTTATGTGTTCCTGAACCGACAATTCGGCCCTCATCCATAACCAAAATGCGATCGGCATCCATTACTGTACTTACGCGTTGCGCAACAATTAGCACAGCCGCTTCTGTCGTTTCGGACTTCAGCGCAGCACGAAGTTTAGCATCCGTTTTGAAATCGAGAGCAGAGAAACTGTCATCAAAGATATAGACTTCCGGACGGCGAACAAGTGCGCGAGCGATGGACAGACGTTGCTTTTGTCCACCAGATACGTTGTTACCGCCTTGCGCGATAAGACTATCATATCCCTCTTTCATCTCGGTAATGAAGTTCTCCGCCTGAGCCGTACGTGCCGCATGCACAACTTCATCCATTGTGGCATCGTCTTTCCCGTGACGAATATTCTCCGTAATCGTACCCGTGAAGAGAACTGCTTTTTGTGGTACAAAGCCAATTTTGGCACGTAAATCTTCCTGCCGAAGCTCACGCACATCCGTACCATTTACCCGAACACTGCCCTCGGTCACATCATAGAATCGTGGAATAAGACTGAGCAATGTCGATTTCCCAGAACCCGTACCGCCAATGATGGCTGTTGTCTCACCTGAGCGAGCTGTGAAGGAGATATCGGACAAAGCTGGATTCTCTGCACCCGGATAACGGAAAGTTACATTGTCAAACTCAATCATACCCTGCATGGATTTCATACCACGAGGCTGCTCGGGATTGCTAAGATCCGGCTGCATATCAAGCACTTCGTTGATCCGTTCTGCCGATGCTGAAGCTCTTGGAATCATGACAAAGATCATCGAAACCATAATCAGTGAGAACATGATTTGCATTGCATATTGGATGAAGGCAATCAATGCACCGATATTCATATTGCCGCTGTCGATCCGCATTCCACCAAAATAAAGGATGGCAATCATCGAAAAGTTCATAACCAGCATCATCACAGGCATGATGGTCGCCATGAGCACATTAACTTTGATCGATGAATCTCTCAGTTCTGTGTTGGCCCCGTTAAAGCGCACTTTCTCATGCTCACCACGGT